>NZ_BMHM01000001.1 GCF_014640815.1 Vreelandella lutescens
AGGCTTGACCCTATAACACCCAAGGGGTCTGGTCGCAGTAATAACGACGAGTGTGAACGCACTCAGAGAACCGGATACGCAGCAGCAAGCCCAGGCGCTTGCTGACAAGAGACGATCACACAACACGTCACACGATTCAGCATGATGTACATGACAAGTTACGCCTGACGACCATAGCACGCGTGAACCACCTGATCCCTTGCCGAACTCAGAAGTGAAACCGCTTAGCGCCGATGGTAGTGTGGGGTCTCCCCATGCGAGAGTAGGTCATCGTCAGGCACTTATACTGCAAAGAACCCAGCCAATAGGCTGGGTTTTTTGTTGCTCCCAAGAAAAGTGCGTCATTCCCCAAGCCCCGTGCACAGCGTGCTCGGGGCTTTTTGCGTTCTCTAATTTATACAGCGATATGCACAAAGCTTCCTTGAAACAAGCGTTTTAAGAAATTAAATAACAAGGAGTTACTAGGCTGTGGTGGCGGTAGACGTGGCGAGCAACTAGTATGGATGAGTACCTATTATTGAAGCACCATCTCAGGAGGAGAGGCGATATGAGTACCCCGTTGATGAAGAAGCTTGCAGTAGCACTACTAATGGCCATGATGATGGGCGGTTTAGCGGCCTGCGATAATCAAGGCCCTGCTGAAGAGGCAGGTGAAAACATTGATGAGAGCATGGAAAATGCAGGCGAGAGCTTAGAAGAGATGGGCGAGAATATTGAAGAGGCTGCAGAGGATTAAACGAACCGGATCCTTGTTGTTGATGCCGTGTGACAATAGAGTATCGATACAAAAACAGCCGCTAAGAAGCGGCTGTTTTGCATTTTAAGGGGCTTATTTATGCGCCTGGGTTTTGCTCAATGCCTTGTAGGTACCAGGGTGCTTGGTCGCGCATGCTGCGGGTCAGGTGCCACGTTTCGTTGAACTCCGTTTGCTCACCGTTCTCGTCCAACACGCCGTGGAAAATCACGGTAGCTTCAGCATGGCCATCATACTCGTTAATATCACCTAGTTCGGCGAACAGTTTCACAACCTCAGTCTGGTTATTAGCAGGCTGCTCGGTACGCTCTTGGCGCAGAAGGTTATAGAGTTCAGGGGTCACATACTCCTGAATTTGGCTGAAATCGTTATTATCCCAAGCGCGTTGGAGCGTCATAAAATGCTCTTTCGCACCGCCGAGGAAGCGCTCTTTATCAAACCAATCTGGTGTGCTCTGCAAACCGCTCGCAAGGCTCCCAGGCGCTGCTGTGAAGTTGCTAGTCGGTGTATGCTGCGTCTCTTGACGTTCACGCTGATAGCCTGCTGCAGTAGTAGCCGACGCCGGGCGGCGCTGTCGCATAAACGCACGGAAAGCGAAGATAGCCAGCGCAGCTACACCGACCATCACTAGCAGATCCATAATGCGCAGCTCATCAAACGCGCCGCCGAAGAAGAGCGCTGCCAGTAAACCACCGGCGAGCAGGCCTCCCATCATTCCACCCATGCCACCACGGCGAGCAGCAGTAGCTGCGCCTGCGCCCTGTTGTTGGGTGCCTTGTGCCTGCTGTTGTGCGGGCGTGCTGGCCGGGCGGTCTGCTGAGCGTGAGACGCTGCCCATATTGCTACCACCGCCTAGCCGACGGGCTTCCGCGTGTTCTATCGCAGCGCTAAAGCCCATAACGCTAACTAGCAGCATGACAAAAAATTGCCTTAACATGTTGATTCTCCAATGAGATGGCAGGGATGTTTCACACTTCTGCAAGAAGTGCATAGAAAGTAGTCGGGCATCAGTTTACCGTGTAACGCCTTGGGTGGGTTATGGTGGTAGTCACTATAAAGACAAAAATAGGAGCAAAAAGTGCGTTTACATCAGGCTCAAAGCGTATTGCTGATGATCGACTTTCAAGCCGGTTTGCTACCCGTCATTGAAGGTGGTGAAGCGGCTATAAAAGAGGCCGCTTGGCTGGCTGGTATTGCCAGTGAGTTGCAGGTGCCGATATGGCTGACCGAGCAGTATCCCGAACGGCTAGGCGGTACTGCGCCAGCGCTGTTGGATGGCTTAGGACAACACGAGGTGTGGCAGAAGCTGCATTTTAGTGCGACAGAAGAAGCACCATTTACGCAGGCGCTCGCCGCGCTTGAACGTAAACAGGTGGTGGTGTGTGGTACTGAAGCGCACATCTGCGTGCTGCAGAGCGCGCTTGGGCTCTTGGAAGCGGGGTACGAGGTGTTTTGGCTAAGTGAAGCCACCGCCAGCCGCCGCCCAGAAGAAGCGCGTCTTGCGCGAGAGCGTGCTTGTGCCAATGGCGCGGTGGCGGTGACGGCGGATATGGTGGCCTATGAATGGCTCTACCGCTGCGACACGGCCACCTTTAAAGAGGTGCATCAGCGCTTTTTAAAGCCGCGCTCTGCTCAGGCGGTCACGTTCTACTGATATTAGCGATCCGTTTCACGGCGTGTGAAGACCAGCGTATCGCCTTCTGAGGCGGCGGCATCAAAACGGTAGCCGGCGACGTCGAAGCTTGTGAGCGCTTCGGGGTTGTTGATTTGTTGCTGGATAATCCAGGCGCTCATTAATCCGCGCGCTTTTTTAGCGTAGAAGCTGATGATCTTGAACGTGCCGTTCTTCTCATCTTTGAAGACCGGCGTGATGACGCGTGCGTCCAGCTTTTTCACATCTACAGCTTTGAAGTACTCGTTAGACGCCAGGTTGACCAACACTTTCGAGCCGCTCTCCGCGAGAGCGCTGTTCAGTGCCTTCGTGAGCGTAGGCTTCCAGTAAGCGTAAAGGTCTTTGCCTGCTTCGTTTGGCAGTTTAGTACCCATCTCCAGCCGGTATGCCTGGATCAGATCCAGCGGACGCAGCAAGCCATAAAGGCCTGACAAAATACGTAAATGCTGCTGGGCGAACTGGTTATCCGCTTCGCTAAAGGTTTCCGCTTCAAGCCCGGTATACACATCCCCCTGAAAGGCCTGAACCGCAGGCTTGGCGTTTTCAAGCGAGAAGGGTGGCTGCCAGTCGGCAAAGCGGGCGGCATTCAGCCCTGCCAGCTTATCGCTAATACCCATAAGCTCGCTCAGCTGTTGTGGCGAGTAACCGCGCAAGATATCAATCAACGGCTGGCTATGGTTGAGAAAATCGGGCTGGGTAACATGATTGGTCGTGGAGGGCGTTTCAAAATCTAGCGTTTTGGCAGGGGAAATAACGCTCAGCATGACGTGCTCCTAGGGCCGTGACAAAAAAGAATTGTCGATGAGGCGATTATATCAAGCCTCGGCAATGGCCGAGGCTATCGGTGTAATAGGAGCCGTTAAGGGCAAGGATTGGGCATACGGCGATGGATATCGTCGATAGCGGTTAACACCTCTTCATCCAGCTTCAGGCTCTCGCTGGCAAGGTTACTTTCCAACTGATCCATGGTCGTGGCACCAATGATGTTACTGGTGAGGAAGCTGCGTGAGTTAACAAACGCCAGCGCCATCTGCGCCGGATCAAGCCCGTGCTCTTTGGCCACATTAACGTACGCCTGGGTCGCTGCTTCTGCCTCTGGTGAGGTGTAGCGCTTAAAGCGCTCATAGAGCGTCAAGCGGCCTTTGGGCGGTTGGGCACCATTGAGGTACTTGCCGGATAGCACGCCAAACCCTAGCGGTGAGTAGGCCAGCAGACCCACATCTTCACGGTGGGCGATCTCTGCCAAGCCCACCTCAAACGAACGGTTCAGTAGGTTATACGGGTTTTGGATAGAGGCGACGCGTGGCAAGCCCAACTGATCAGAGAGCTGCAGCATGCGCATTACGCCCCAAGGCGTGTCGTTTGAAAGGCCCACGGCGCGAATCTTGCCCGCATCCACCAGCTCTTTAAGCGCGGAGAGCGTCTCTTCAAGCGGTGTGGCGTCTTCTTGCTCTGAGTGGGTATAGCCCAGCTTGCCAAAAAAGTTGGTGTTACGGTCAGGCCAGTGCAGCTGATAAAGATCGACATAATCAGTTTTCAGACGCTCCAGGCTGGTATCAATGGCCTGATGAAGGTGCTCACGGCTCATCTTAGGGCCGCCACGAATATGATCTAATCCTGGCCCTGCCGCTTTGGTGGCGATGATGACATCGTCACGAGCGCCACGCTCTTTTAGCCAACTGCCGATATAAGTTTCTGTTAATCCTTGCGTTTCCGCTTTTGGCGGTACCGGATACATCTCGGCTGTATCGATAAAGTTAATACCGAACGCCACAGCTCGGTCGAGCTGTTCGTGGGCTTCGGCCTCGCTGTTTTGCTCGCCGAAGGTCATCGTGCCTAAACAGAGCCGACTAACCTCCATTCCGGTTCTACCCAGTGGGCGCGTTTGCATGATTGTGTCCTCGCTAAGGCAAAATGATGACTGTCACAGGGGTGTTTAACACCGCCAATGACCGTATGTGGAAGGCATGTTAGCGAGGGTCTACAAAAGCAGCAAATCAATAGGGTTGAGTCGGGGCGAAGGCAGGCGTATGCTTGCCAGCCCATCGACCGGCCAAGTGCCGGTTTATCGTATGGTTAGCCGTCGCTGTAGGTGAGATGGTTAGCCGAAGGTCTCAACAGATAGGCAGGGTGGTTTGCCATGCCGCAGGCATCATCGTTGTTTACCCGGTTGGAATTTCGTCTAGCCGAGCAGCTGTTTCACACGCGTTGGTTACTACCGCGCTCACCGCGTACGCAGCGTCTTACTATGCGTCTGTTTAAACGGTGTGCAGAAGCGGGGCACCCTGATGCGCAATCTATTTATGGGCATATGCTGTTTCATCGCAGCTTATCTCCTCAGGATAAAGCTCGTGGTGCACGCTATGTGCTGGAAGCCGCCCAGGCGGGCGATGTAAAGTCGCAGTATCAGGTCGCGCAAATTCATGAGCACGGCTGCGTTCAGTACCCGCGCCGTGAAGACTATGCGGTGACTTGGTACGCTCGTGCCGCGCAGGCAGGGCACTATTTAGCTGCCGAGCGCTTAGTCCGCGCCTATCGCTTAGGTGAATTGGGCCTAGCGGTAGACAATGAACAGGCCGACTACTGGCAGCGTGTGGCAGAGCGACAGCCAGTGGTAGAAATGGCCGCCGCCTAATGCGTACGCCAGGTTGCGATTCGTAAAAGAGGAAGTCAGTGTCCGAGACGCTACCCACAGTGCTAGATATTGAAGCGTCCGGATTCGGGCGCGGCAGCTACCCGATTGAAGTGGGCATCGCCCGTGCCGACGGTAGCTGCTGTGCGTTTCTTATTCAGCCGTTAGAGGAGTGGGTCCACTGGGATCCAAAAGCAGAGCTTCTGCACGGAATCTCCCGTGATCGGCTGATAAAAGAGGGCTATCCGGTGCGGCAAGTCGCACAGTGGCTCAATGATGAATTACGGGAGCTGGGTAAGGCTTATAGCGATAGCTGGGGATACGATAATACTTGGCTCTCGTTACTGTTTCACCACGCCGGTATGCTGCCACGCTTTCGTCTGGAGGCATTGCGCATCCTTCTTAGTGAAGAGCAGCAGGCGCTTTGGAGCGATACCAAAGAGGCCATGGTGGCCGAGCGTGGCATCCACCGCCATCGTGCCGGGGAAGATGCCCGCTTGCTTCAGCTTACCTATCAGCGCACTCGCACGCTGACCGCCAAAATCTGATACGTATACATCAGTCTGAGCATTAACCCAGTTGGGCTTCCAGTGCATCTAACAAAAGCACTGGCGTCGAGGCGTCGAGCAGCATATCGCGTGTTGTTTGGGCAAGAAAGCCGTGGTTAACAGTGCTGTCTAAAAACGCCAGCAGCGGGGCGTAAAAACCATCGGTATCCAGTAATCCCATCGGCTTGTTATGCAATCCTAAGTAGCCCCAGGTCCAGATCTCAAACAGCTCTTCAAAAGTGCCAATGCCGCCGGGCAGGGCAATAAAGGCGTCGGCATTCGCTGCCATGGTGGCTTTACGTTCATGCATATTGGGCACGCGAATCAGCTCTGTTAAGCCAAAATGTGCTTGTTCACGCTCTACCAAGTGGACGGGCATAACGCCGATCACGTGACCGCCTGCAGCAAGTGTCGCATTGGCCAGCTCACCCATGAGCCCGATGCGCGCGCCCCCGTATACCAAGGTATGGCCTCGCTGCCCAAGGGTAGTGCCAAGCGTATGGGCGGCTTGGCGAAATGCTGGGCTGTTGCCTTCACGAGAACCGAGGTAAACACAAATACGTGACATGGTGGGGCGTCCTTATCGCAGAAGAGTAAGAGGTCAGCGAGTGGCTGAGCGGGGCCATTTAGCCCAGGCAGCGCTGTACGTCGTAGTGTTCGTCCATCCACTGTCCAATCACATTGTTACCGCACAGATGGTGGGCGTACTGAGTATGTAGGCAGCGCACCTGTTGCCAGTTACTGATGCCACCAACACCGCGTTCAGTGAGCACATCGGTATAGCCTAACCGTGCCACTTCTTCGCGCTGGGCATCGCTCATAAAGCGCCAGCGGGCAGCGACATAGTCGTGGTGGCTCTGCTGGTAAGCGGCGAGAAAATCAGGCTCTTCTTGCAAGCGCTGTTCCAGCGACTTGATGACGCCCACGGCTTCAATGCGGGAAATTTCGACTTTCAGCAGGTCAGAGCAGAGCCAGTAGAGCGTAGGAAAAGGCTTGCCATCCACAATGGGGGCCATGCGTAACACTAACGGCGTGCCGTTAGCATCTGTGGCTGCAACGGCTTCAATACCGCGAGGTGCTCGCCCGAGCTGTTGGGTGATAATCGCCAGTTGGCGTTCGTCGGGTGCTTGGTCGGTACGAATTACCATTGCGTAGAAGTCTCACTTTCGGTCGTCTTGAACAAATTTAGTCGAGCGGCCAACGGCCCGGAAGAAGCAGCGGTTGAGCTGCTCAGGAGACGCTACGTAGCGCCATTTCTCCTCGCAGTACTCGGCCGCGCGGGCCATCAGCACGTCGTAAAGTCGATTGAACGGGGCATCATAATCGTAGGGGTCTGCGCCGAACAAGCGGATATGAGGGTAATCGGCGAAGCGCTCAATAAAGTAGCGCTCAAGGTCAGCTTCCACGGCGCGGTGCTGCGCCGTGTTGTCAGGATCAATCCAGAGATTATAGCGGATAGCCATGGGTGCTCCTGGAATGCCCCGCTAGGCGGGGAAATATTAAGCCGGGGCGTTTGCGGTGTCCAAATGCGCTTCAAGCGCATCGCGTAGCGCGCCTTCAATAGGCACGGCTCGCTTTTCTTGATGGTCGTACTGCACCATCACCGTATGCCCTAGGTTGGTTAGCGTACCATGCTGCCGCGCTTCTTGGGTGACCGTAAACGAGCTGTTGCCTAGGCGCGTTAAATAGGTACGGATTTCGATATCGTGGCCGTAAAACAGTTCAGCGCGGTAATCCACTTCCATGCGCGCCATGATCAAGCGCCACTGTTTGGGGTTAAGGTCGGGCGTGAAGAGTTTGAACAGGTCGTTACGCGCCAGCTCAAACCATGCCGGTAGGCGAGTATTGTTAATATGGCCTAATGCATCGGTATCGTAAAAAGCAGGCTCAATGGTGCGAGTGAACATGGCGCTCTCCTTATTATTGGCGGTTAACGGTATGAGACCTGCTTCAGAATTAACCCAAGCGAGCGCTTGGTCAAGCGTTACGGCGCTGATACCAAGCGGTTAGCTGCATCCAGCCCAGTAGCCACAGGGTGGCGGCGAGAAAGCCCGCTAGCGTTCCCCATAGAAGCCCTAGCGTGCTGTAGGTATACGAAACGCACAGGGTGTAGCTCAATAGCGAACCAAGGCCCATAGGGTAATGCTTAATGACCGTTGCCACGGGGGCATGACCATGGCTGAAATGCAGAATGAGCAAAAACGGCAGCATGGTGACAGGGAACGCGGCCAGCGTGCCTGCCCACTCAGGGGGCAGCCAGTGGGCAATACGGGTAATGGCAAAAATAATCACCGTGGCAAGCCCAGCGCGTGCCGCGAGCGCTGGCCATGAAAAGGCGCGACTCGCCGTGCTTTTGACATCGGGGATACGCCGGAACAGCCAGCTAAACACCACAATCGCGCACAGGGTAACCAGCGTGCCGCTAAGGCGAGTAAAGTTGAACTGTGCTAGCAGGGTGCTGACCGCCAGCCACGCGGCAAAACCGCCTAGCACGCCGCTCACGATGCCTTTAACGCCAGGCTGTCGGCCGGTCAGTAAATAACCTGCCCCTAGCGCCATGGTGGCGGTAAACCCGGCCAGCGTGTGCACCGCGCTTTGAGTGGCAAAGGTGGGCGATATCTCTAAACCGATGAAAAACAGCGCCAGCGCAGTACCCAAGGGGTAGCCTGACAAAAGCCCTGCAACGCGAGGGCTTGCGCGGACAGCAATAGTGCCTAAGCCAAGCACCATACTGATAGAGAGGCCAAGCTTTGCCAGTTGCCACGTGAGCGGAACGTCTACCATGAGGCGTTTTCCTTACCTTTATTATGTGGTTACTATCATGATGCTGCCAAAAAAGGCGCTGCTAAAAAGACGCTACTGACAGGCAGCGCAATCAGCCTTTATCACCGTTTAGTCGTTGAGGCATTTTATCGTGACCCCTTCGTCAGACTCAGGCGCCCATGCGCTCTCCCCACCCCCTAAACCCAACGGCTGTGAACTTTGCCAGCGGGAGTCACCGCTGACCAAACATCACCTCATCCCCAGAACGCTGCATAACAAGCCGCGCTATCAAAAGCGCCACAGCCGCGAAGAGCGCTTAACCGCGATTGTGTGGCTCTGCCACCCCTGCCATAAGCATATTCATCGCTTATATAGCGAGCGTGAACTCGCGGACCGGTTTACCACAATAGAGGCGCTGATGGCGGATGCGGACATCCGCGCTTTTGTCGACTGGCTGGCGACGAAGCCGCCTGGCTTCAAGCCGAAATCACCGGTGCGCAAACGGCACTAAATCTCACACTAGTCGCAGCCCTTGCTGGTCACGCCACGCGGCTTCCAGTGCGTCAGCGAGGGGGGCTGCTAAGTGGGCAGGCAAGGCGGCCTGGGCAGCGTCGAGGGAGTCAAACGAGCGGTTACGCAGCCAGCAGTACGCCCAGGCGCACGCCTCTTCATCGCTTTGCGGCGTTGGCCTGGCGGGCATCTGATTCAGCAGGAAGACGGCAGTGCGCGGTGCCCATAGCGGCATCTCGCCCTGCTGGTCCTGGCTCCACTGCTCTAGCGTGGCACCGCTGGGCGTGGCATCGGGCGTGCCGAGCTTCGCCACTCGGGCGGTTTCGGCTAAAATCAGCGCGAGCTGGTCGGCATCGGCTTGCCCTAACGAGCGCCACTGCCGCAACAGCGCCGATAGGCCCGCGCGCATCTTGGTATAAAAGTCATCTTGCGGCATGCTCAGTGTCTACTCCCGTGGAAATAAGTGAGATTTGTCATGGCGTTTGATTTTGCCACGCCCGTTGAGCGGCGCGCCCCAGAAGGACATTACGCCTCTCAAAAATGGCACCGCTATGCGGCGGATGTGCTGCCGTTATGGGTCGCCGATATGGATTTCCAATCGCCGCCTGCGGTGATCGATGCGCTTCAGCGGCGGGTGGCCCACGGCGTTTACGGTTACGGAGAAGTGCCCGCCTCGCTTACCGATGCTCTGTGCCAGTGGAGTGCCCGCCACTATGCGTGGCCCATTGAGCCTGAATGGCAGCAGTGGCTGCCGGGCGTGGTGCCCGCGCTTCACTTTGCTGCCATGGCGTTGACCCAGCCGGGAGAGGGCGTGCTCACCATTGCGCCCATTTATCCGCCGTTTTTGGCCGTAGCCGAGCGCACTGGGCGTTTAGCGCAGCAGGCGATGTTAGCCGAGCCAGCGGCCCCTGGCGAGCCTTGGCAGCTGGATATCGCTGCACTGGAGGCGGCCATTACGCCACAAACGCGGCTACTGCTCTGGTGCCATCCGCATAATCCTACCGGTCGCGTCTGGACGTCCCGCGAGCTAGAACAGCTGGCCGCCACGGTTGAGCGACATGACTTATGGGTGGTTTCCGATGAGCTGCACTGTGATTTGCTGCTGGATGAAGGGGCGCGCCACCAGCCCTTGGCGGCCATGTTTCCTGAGCTAGCCAAACGCACGATCACCCTGTGGGCACCGTCGAAAACCTTCAACTTAGCCGGGCTCACCAGCGCCTGTGCCGTGATTCCCGATGCTACGCTTCGCCAACGCTTTGCCGCCGCCACCAAAGGCTTTCTGCCAGATGGCAACGTGCTGGGCTTAGTTGCCGCTGAGGCCGCTTACCGTGACGGCGAACCTTGGCGTCAGGCGCTGTTAGAGGTGCTGTGCAGCCACCGTAGAGTGTTGGAAGAGCGTGTGGCTACGTGGCCCGGCGTGTCGCTTAGCGCGCCAGAGTCGACCTATTTAGCATGGCTGGATATGCGGGAAGCAGGGCTGGGAGAGTCCCCGGCAAAGACGCTGTTAGAACAGGCGGGCGTTGCGCTATCCGACGGGGCTGCGTTTGGCTGCCCGGGCTTTGTGCGCTTGAACTTTGGAACCACCGCTTCCCAATTGGAAGCGGCGTTGGAACGGCTGGATACGCTGTTAAAAGCGTAAGATAGGCGGTGGTGCTAGTAGAGCAGGGCAAACAGCTTACGGCGGTAGGTGACGGTCAGAGGATGGTCTGCCCCTAGCGCATCGAATACCTGTAGCAGCGTTTTGCGGGCTGCGTCGTCGTTGTAGGCGCGGTCCTGCTTCATTAGCGCCAACAAGGCCTCCAGGCCAGCGTCGTACTGGCTATCGGCCACTTGGCGTAGCGCACGCTGATACTGGGCTTCGCTGTCGGTGCGATCACCCAGCGCGGCAATCTCTTCAACAGAGAGCGCCTGTTCGCTGAATTCGATACTGGCGCGGACGCCGCGAGCAGGCGCGGCATCGCGCTCCTCTGGCGGTAAATTGTCCAGCACGCTGCGCGCATCGTCACCGCGCCCTTCAGCGACCAGCGTTTTGGCTAAGCCAATTTGGTAAGCGTAGTGTTCGGGGTATTGGCCGATCAGCGTTTGATAAATCTCTCGCGCGCCTGCGGCATCGCCGGCGCTCAAGGCTTCTTCCGCCTGCTCTTCAGGGCTAGGCGGCACGTCACCAGGCGCAGGGAAGTAGCGGTTCAACCACTCGCGCACTTCTTTTTCCGGCAGTGCGCCCTGGAAGCTATCTACTAAGCCGCCTTGGCTAATGAGCTTCACGTCTGGCACTGAGCGCACGCCCAACTGCCCGGCGATCTCTGGGTTGGCTTCCACATCCAGCGTTGCCAGCAAGAAGGCACCGGCGTACTCCACCGCCAGTTTCTCAAGCACCGGCATCAGGTTCTTGCACGGCTCACACCAGGGAGCCCAGCAGTCCATCAGCACCGGCACCTGCATAGAGGCTTCCAGTACCTGCTGAATATTACCTGCGTTGAGCTCAATAACGACCTCTTCTCGAGTCACGCTAGGGCGCTCGCCACCGGCTGGCGCGTTACTGCTCGCAGCCGGGTCGGCAGTCATGGGGTTGCCGGTACGGGGATCAATAATGGACATGGGTAAACTCTGCATCGCATAAAAAAGGTTACTCCATGATATGCAGGCAACCCCGCAGGGATTCAAGGAACGTGTGGGAAATAAAGCACCGAGCCTGACGAACGCCCACAAAAAAGCCGATTCCCTAAAGAATCGGCTTTTTCTATGTTTGGTGGCGGGGACCGGACTTGAGTCGATGACCTTCCTGGGGTGATAAAGAGCTGAGCCCGACGAGCTGCTTCCCCCAGCACTGCCTATCATATATGCACAAAAAAACCGATTCCCTAAAGAATCGGCTTTTTCTATGTTTGGTAGCGGGGACCGGATTTGAGCCGATGACCTTCCTGGGGTGATGAAGAGCTGAGCCCGACGAGCTGCTTCCCCCCAGCACTGCCTACTGTATACGCACAAAAAAGCCGATTCTCTAAAGAATCGGCTTTTTCTATGTTTGGTAGCGGGGACCGGATTTGAACCGATGACCTTCGGGTTATGAGCCCGACGAGCTACCAGACTGCTCCACCCCGCATCAACGTGAGGCGTATTCTACGTATTTTTGACGCTAAGTCAACCCTTAATATAAAACGCTTCCTTGCTGGTAGTCATCTTCATCGTGCTGCAACATTGAGAGAGTAAAGCTATGCTTCCAATAGGCATAACAAAAAGCGTACTGTCGGTGTGTCGCCCAATAAAACAAGCGGCGTGCTGTGAGTGAAAGAAGCGTGAAAGCGCTTATTCAGAATGGCTTGCGACGCCATAACAGTGCTTAAAGTCCAAGCCATTTGTCATATCAGGGAGGTAGTCAATGGCCAATCAAGCCCCCGTCGCCTGGGTAACTGGTGGAACTGGTGGAATCGGAACGGCAATTTGCCGTTCGTTGGCGGATGCGGGTTATTTGGTAGTGGCGGGGTATCACAACCCTGACAAAGCCAAAACCTGGCTGGAAACCCAGCAAGCCGACGGCTACGACAACATCGCACTATCGGGTGTTGATCTGTCCGACCATAACGCCTGTATCGAAGGTGCCCGCGAGATCCATGAAAAACATGGGCCGATCAGCGTGCTGGTGAATTGTGCAGGCATCACCCGCGACGGCACCATGAAAAAGATGTCGTACGAGCAGTGGTATCAAGTCATTGATACTAACCTGAACAGCGTTTTCAATACGTGCCGCAGCGTGATTGAAATGATGCTGGAGGGTGGCTACGGACGCATCATCAATATTTCATCCATCAACGGTCGTAAAGGTCAGTTTGGCCAAGTGAACTATGCGGCGGCTAAAGCGGGCATGCACGGGTTAACCATGTCGCTGGCGCAGGAAACGGCCACGAAAGGCATTACCGTTAATACCGTCTCGCCTGGTTATATTGCCACCGATATGATTATGAAAATTCCGGAGCAGGTGCGCGAAGCGATTCGTGAAACGATTCCGGTCAAACGCTACGGTACGCCAGAAGAGATTGGCCGTTTGGTTACCTTCTTGGCCGACAAAGAGTCTGGCTTTATTACGGGTGCCAATATCGACATTAACGGCGGCCAATTTATGGGCTAAGCCTTTTGGGCAGAATACGCGATCTTTTCACAAGAAAGAGAGCGAAAACGGGAGGCGATATGCCTCCCGTTTGCGATTTGGCGGTTGCGATGCTCCGCCAGTGCGTTAGCGGCTAGGGTTGGGGTGGTCGCGCTAAGCGGCCTAGCAGATTGTCTAGCTCGTTAACTTCCTGCTGCCATAAACGGTAGGGCATTGGCCCCAGCGCCAACAGTGCCACCAGTACCTCATCCAGCTCATCGGTTTTGCTGCGCTCAGTATGCAGGCCACTGTTTAAACGCTCGACTTGTATGGCAAGCCGGAGTGGCTCGTCACGCTGCTTAACGCTGCCTAGTGCTAGTAGAGAGAGGTGAACCCTTAGGCGTGCCAGCTGCTCTTCTAAGGCACGTTGTTGCTCATCAAGAAGAGGCAGGGTAGCCGACAGGCGCGCATGATTGCGTTGCTGGTGCGCCTCATTAAATGCCGTAGACAGATGCGTAGTTATCTCGTTAGGGATCTCTACCTCCTGTATGCCTTCGCCATTAAGCGCCCGCTGGTCAGCCTCTAAATGTGCATTGACGAGCGGTAATAACGCATGCCACTGCTGCACTTTACTCACAATGTCCAGACGGCTTAAGCGTTCACGCTTGGCGCGAACAATGCCGCTAAGACGGCGCTGCATGCCTTCGCTACGGCGGTTGCGGGGCAGCGGCTCTAGCTGGTTGATGCTGGCAAGGTAGGTCTCCAACTGCGCTGATTCATGGGCGTGAGACGGTTGCCAGCCTTCCATTTCATCGATGATTGTCTGCAGCTGTTCAAGGGTCTGTTGCTGACGTGTCGCTTGCTCATGTTTTTGAGCATCACGCTGGGCAAACAGCTGATCACAGGCGCTACGGAAGCTTTTCCACAGTGCCTGCTCCTCCCCTTTGGGGGCTCGGCCTAGCGAGCGCCACTCCTGCTGTAGCTGCTTGGTACGCGTAATACGTGCGGCCAGCGGCTGCTCAGTATCGCTTTGCAGTGCCTGAACCTGCTCTATCAGGGCGCGTTTGTGCGCGGCGATTTGCTCCGCGCGCTGGTCGATGAGCGCCTGCAGCCGATGACGAATAGCGCCAAAGCGGCGGCCGATGGCTTCAGAGTGCTCTCTAGGTACCGGCGAGTAATGGCGCCACTGGTGGCGAGCCTTGTCACGAATTTCCCGCAGTACATCCGGGTCGGCGTCTTCTGCGGGCTGAGAAAGCAGCGTTTCCAGCTGTTCGCAGAGCGCTTCGCGGCCATGCAGGTTGGCTTCCCGTTCTTGGTCTAGCTGCGCGCGCCAGGGAGCAAGGCGTTCATGAATCCGGTCAGACGCCGCGCGAAAACGGGCGGACTGCTCTCGGTTAGCCGCCGCATCGCCTAGCGCTTTCCACTCTTTCACCAGCTGACGATGGTGGCGGTCCAGCGCTGACTCCGCCATATGCTGATCGTCGGCCAAGGCGTCGATGCTGGCGCAGAGCTGTTCACGTTTAGGGCCCGCTACAAAGCCGCGCCAGTCGCGCAGCTCAGCAAGCCGTGCACCTAGATGCTTTAAGCGGCTTTTTAACGGCTTTGCATCGTTGCCAGTCAGAGCCTCAATCGAGGGCTTTAATCGCTGGTGCAGGCGGCTGGCGCTTTTAAACGCGCCGCGTTCCAGTAGGTGTTCAAAGTTGTCCAGCTCAGCCGTCATAGCGTTCAGCGAAAGCCCAGACGGCGGTGGGGCTGTCTGCTGCGCGGCAAGCTGCTTCTGTGCTTGGACAAGTAAGGCCGGGGGGCTCAGAGTGGCTGGCCATTGGCATGTTGCGACGTGCTCTGCCAGCTCATCGTGAGCGTTGTTCACTAACGCGTGTTCTACCGCAGGGCTCACTGCTTGCCAGCGCTGCCAGGCCTCCATGCTTTGCTCGTACTGTTTTAGCGCCTGGCTATAGCGTTTCTGGGTAGTCTCGTTAGGCGGATGAAGATCCGACAGTGACTGCCAGCGCTGGCCCAGTAGCTGGCGCTGAGCGCGCAGGCTATCAATATCTTGAGCGGTGAGCTCGCTGGCGTGGGTCAGTCCTTCTAGGGTCTCTTCTAACCCTTCCAGAAGCTGGTCGCGGGTATTTTCTGCCTCTGCGCGACGGGCAAGGCTCTGCTGGCGCGCCTGCTCTTGAGTTTCGTGGTCGTGGAGCGTTTTTCGGCAGCTCAGCACGGCTTGGTGGAAGCGCTGCTCCTGGCTGACGCTAGGCGGGTGGCTCAGCTGTTGCCACTCGCGCTCTAAGTGGCGGAAGCGTCCGCCGTAAAGCGGCTCCCAAGGAGCTCTGGCATGCTGCTCTAGCTGGGCCAGCAGATGCTCACGCTGGGCCTGTTGATCTGTTAGCCACTGGGCATCGTTACGCAGCTGCGTAAGCTTCTCTTTAGCGAAGCGAACGACCTGGCGGTCACGACGTGCTTCTCGCAGCAGTCGCTTTAGCTGCTCTTCATCGTTCACTCGCTCTGCCGCTTGATGACGCACCGCCGCGACGCTGTTATGACATGCCTGTTGAACGAGGTCTTCCTCATCCGTCAGGCGCTCTAAAGCAACGAGCCGCAGACCTAGGTTGTCACCCTGCATAGCAATAGCGTTGAGCAGGCGCTGATCGGTGAGTGTCGACGCACACGCTTGGCGCTGCTGCAAATCCACATGGCCTTCTACTCCCGTGATGCGTTGGCAAAGCGCGTTGAACCACGCTTCGTCCTGAGCGTGCTGGGGATAGGCGGCGAGCAGGCCGTTGAGGTCGTCAAGGGCGAGGAGGGCGGCTAATTGAATGCCACTGTCGCTATCGTTAGCGAGGGCCATTAAGGCCTCACGCTGCTCTGTTTGTTGCGGGTCAAGCTGCTGAAGTGCCTTGCGGCGCACCTCGGGATCGGGGTGTTGCCACCGAGGAGCGAACAGGCGTCGTAACAGTCCGTGCATGGATCATCCTGCTAAGAGGTGCGTAACGTGAAAAAAATTAGACATCGATGAGCAGGCGGTTGCAGTCCTCGTCGCTGTCGCTTAGCTTTGCCGTAGCGCTGTGAGTTTTCCAGCGAGTCACAACGCAAGGCGCGAGATTGCGCTACTCTTATCTTACCTGAACATGACATGGAGTTCGGCCATGAGCCTCAACGCCAACAGTGCCGACGTAGCCTTCACCTTCAAGGGCGGCATGCTGCCGATGACCGTCATGGAGTTGACGAGCGCTGACCCGGAGCGTATCCGGCGGCAGCTTGCTGGCAAACTGTCGCAATCTCCCGCGTTCTTTCAGCATACACCCGTTGTGCTTAGCGTGGAAAAACTCGATGAGCCACATCTTGCCTTAGAGCGAATTTGTGCGGTTTGTCGCGACCATAAGCTGTTGCCCGTGGCCGTGCGCGGCGGTGCAGAGCCTATTCGTCAGTCGGCATGGGCGTTAGGGCTTGGTTGGTTCGCACCGGTAGAAGAAGGCCGGGCGCGGGCGCTGGAAAGCGTGGCCCCGTTCGTCGAACCAGAAGAGGACGTTAATGCGTCGGCTGTCTCAGACGTTGCTGCAACACGGCTTTATCGGGGGACCGTGCGTTCAGGCCAGCAGGTGAGCGCGTCAGAAGGCGACTTGATTGTCATTGGCGCGGTGAACGCAGGGGCTGAAGTGCTTGCGGCAGGCAGCATTCATGTTTACGGGGCGCTGCGTGGGCGCGCGCTCGCGGGTATTCATGGCAATACCAACGCGGGGATTTACTGCCGCGAATTAGAAGCCGAACTTCTTTCTGTCGCGGGTAACTATAAGCGTCTGGAAGATATCGACTCGCAGCTTTTAGGGCGAGCTGCAGAGGTTCATTTTATCAAAGAGCAGTTAGACATTAAGCCGCTGGGATAAGCCACATGACTGAGTAGCAGTTAGTGCTTCATGCCTAGCGACGCCAAGGCTGCGATCCGTTACAGTGTGTTGTTTTGATGACATTGATGTTCCCGTTATGCGGGCAGCGCAACGCGATCGCGCCCGCAATGAACGACTTCAAGAAGGAAGTGACTCTTGGCCAAAATTATAGTTGTGACCTCAGGTAAAGGGGGGGTCGGTAAAACCACCAGCGCGGCGGCGATTTCGACAGGGCTTGCGCTGCGTGGCAAAAAAACGGTGGTGATTGATTTCGACGTAGGTCTGCGCAACCTGGATTTGATTATGGGCTGCGAGCGTAGGGTGGTCTACGACCTCGTTAATGTGATTCAGGGTGAAGCTGGCCTGAATCAAGCGCTGATCCGCGATAAGCGCGTTGAAAACTTGTTTATCTTGCCCGCCTCGCAAACTCGGGACAAAGACGCGCTCACCCAAGAGGGTGTAGAGAAGATCCTGGAGCAGTTGAAAGGTGATTTCGACTACATCCTGTGCGACTCCCCGGCCGGCATTGAGCGCGGCGCGCAGTTGGCCATGTATTACGCCGACGAAGCGATTGTGGTCACCAATCCGGAAGTCTCCTCGGTGCGTGACTCTGACCGCATTCTGGGGCTCTTAGGCTCAAAAACGCAGCGTGCTGAGCAAGGCTTAGAGCCGGTAAAAGAGCATCTGCTGATTACTCGCTATAACCCTGCCCGCGTTACGTCAGGCGATATGCTGACCCTGGACGATATCCGTGAGATTCTGGCGATCGACCTGCTGGGTTTGATCCCTGAATCCGAAGCGGTGTTGCGTGCGTCTAACCAGGGTGTGCCGGTCACTCATGATGGCTCAAGCGATGCGGGCCAAGCCTACACCGATACCGTGTCTCGTTTGCTGGGCGAAGAGATGCCGCTGCGTTTTCATGAAATTCAGCGCAAGGGTTTGCTGAGCAGGATGTTTGGGGGTAGTCGTCGATGAAACTGCTGGAGTTCTTGAAGCGTGAGCGCAAGAAATCCGCCTCGGTGGCCAAAGAACGGTTACAAATCATCGTGGCGCATCAGCGTAGCCAGCGTGGTCAGCCTGACTACATGCCGCTGCTTGAGCGCGAACTGCTCGAAGTGATTCGTCGTTATGTGCATGTGGATGACGACGCCATTCAAATTTCGCTGGATAGCGAAGATAACTGCTCGGTGTTAGAGCTTAACGTGACGCTGCCTAAAAGCTAACCGTTAACAGACGCTGAGAGGGGCGGCGAGAAGCGCCGCGGGTGTGCTAGTCTTGGGCTTTTGTTCCCATCCAGCGAATGATGCCTCGGCGCATGGATGGGCTGTCACGCTCAAGGGAGTTTGCATCCATGGCGCCACCGAATGCCGCCCCTGCCAGTTTTCTCTGGCACGATTATGAGACCTTTGGTGCTGATCCGCGTCGCGATCGGCCCGCTCAGTTTGCTGCATTACGCACCGATGCCGACCTCAATGAAATCGGCGATCCCATCGAGTTTTACTGTAAGCCCGCCGATGATTATCTGCCGCATCCCGCAGCCTGCCTGATCACCGGCATTACCCCTCAAAAAGCACAGCGCCGTGGGCTGCCTGAAGCCGAGTTTGCGCGCCAAGTGCAAAGTGCCATGAGTGAGCCCGGCACCTGCGTGGCAGGTTACAACAGCCTGCGTTTCGATGATGAAGTCTCCCGCCATCTGTTTTACCGCAACCTGCTCGACCCCTATGCCCGCGAGTGGCAAAACGGCAACTCCCGCTGGGACTTAATTGATGTGGTGCGGGCGTTCTATGCGCTGCGCCCAGAGGGCATCGAGTGGCCGCTGCGGGAGGATGGTGCGCCCAGCTTTAAACTGGAACACCTGACCGCTGCCAACGGCATTGCTCATGAAGGGGCTCACGATGCGGTGTCGGATGTGCGCGCTACGATTGCGCTGGCACGGCTTCTAAAAGCGCGTAACCCTAAACTATTTGATTACCTGCTGGGTCTACGCGGTAAGCGTGCCGTGGCGAAGCAGTTAGATTTGCCCAGCGCCAAGCCGCTGCTGCATATTGCTCGCCGCTACCCCGCTAGCCGAGGCTGCAGTGCCTTGGTCATGCCGCTGGCAGAACACCCCACCAACCCTAATGGGGTGATTGTTTATGATTTAAGCGTCGACCCTGGCGATTTGCTGTCGCTTAGTGCCGAGCAAATCCGCGAGCGGGTATTCGTCAGTCAGCAGGATCTCTCTGAAGGAGAGGCGCGCATTCCGCTGAAAGTCATTCATATTAACCGCTGCCCGGTGGTCTTCCCGGCCACGGTGCTGAGAGATGTTGAGGGCGAGCAGAAGGGCGAGTACGGCGCGATTGTTGCGCGCTTAGGTATTGATATCGCTGCGTGCCGAGGCCACTGGAAAACCCTGCGCGAGGCTAGCGGTGTGGCTCAGAAGGTGACCGAGGTGTTTAACGGTGGCTATGAAGAGTCGCCCCAAGACCCGGATTTAATGCTTTATTCTGGCAGCTTTTTCTCTGCAGCGGATCGTCAGCAAATGGAGCGGGCGCTGGCGATGGACCCATGGGATTTAGTCGGCCAGCGCTTCGCCTTCCAAGACCCGCGTTTGGAAGAGATGTTGTTTCGTTTTCGTGCCCGCAGCTATCCCGACACGTTAGAGGGCGAAGAGCGAGAGCAGTGGGAGGCGTTTCGCTGGATGCGAATCAATGACCCGGCGCTATCGGGCTTTACGTTGAAGTCATTCGCACGTGAAATTGAGCGCTACAACCAACAAACGCTGTCGGATCGTGAGCGGCAGATACTGGAAGAGTTGGTGATGTTCGTGGAAGCGATGATGCCGGCTCAGGCATTTGATGCCTGAGCCGGTGAGTGGATTAGCGCCCGTCAAAGGGGGTGAGCGCCTCACGGTAAGTGGCAATGTCGCTGGGCGAGTCGCCGGGGTTGAAGCGAATGTCTAACTGATGGGAAAGCAGAGATGGCCAGAGTGCTTGAAGCTCCTCTGCGCTGACATCCAGCGCCCGCTCAGCGATCTGCGCGCGGCGGTCAAAGCGGACATCATCCAGGGCAGTGGCCTGCCAGTAGCGGTTTGCCATGCCTTGAAGACTAGTGTCCCTCTGGCGAAGACGGTCGTGAACCGCTTGGCGGTGGGCGGCCAGTTCATCATTGCTCAGCGCCCCAAGGCGGGCTTCTGCGGCTTCCATAAAGGCATCCATCCGTTCGGCAATGGTGCCACTATCCACATCCGGTGACTGTACGATTAAACCAATACCGGGTGCTTCCAGTAGCGGCGAGTAGCCTGCATTGACGATATACCCAAGCTGCTCTTCAGTGCGTAGCTGCTGATAGAACGGCGTATCCAGCCACTGGGCCAGCACGCTCAAACGTGCTTGCTCTTCAATGCTGGTGTCGCGGCCTTGCAGATAGCGCAGCACCAGTGACTCTTCGCGGGTGCTGTGAGGATGCAGGATCGCAGGCGCTTCACTCACCTCCAGCGGCTCAAGAGCCGGAATATCGTCACGCGTCAAACGCGGTGTGAGCGTGCCACGGATGAGGTCTGCCTGGTCGCGTGCCTGTTCTGCCGTTAGGTTGCCCACGGCCATCGCATCTATATAGAGCCCGTTTAAGAAACGCTGACGGAAGTTTTCCAGATGCCCTTTCTCAAGTCGCTGACTGGCTTCCAGTAGATCCGTGGTCGACCACTGTGGCGTGAGCAGGGCTTCGCCCAGGGTGCGGCTGGCCTGTCCGGTCAGTGAAGCCTGAGGCGCATTACGCCACTCCCGCTGTAGCTGATAGCGCACGCGCTCAAACGCACCAGAAGAAATATCCGCCTGCTGCAGTTGCTCAAGGGCTTGCTCAATCAGTGGCGTTTGACCGTCGCGCCAGCCTGAGAACGACAGCGTTATGCCACGGGCGTGGGCATAGGCGCTAAACGCTTGCCCAGCAATCCAGGCGGGGTAGAGCGACTCGTTTAAGCTGTCATTGAGCCAGCCTGCCAGCAGGCGAGCTAGTACGGCTTCCTCCGCCGAGTAGCTGGCGCTGGGGTGCTGCAGGCTCACCCGCCACTCAACGCTTGGGGTGTTAAAGCGGCTGTCCTGCATGTGCCACGCCGTGAAAGTAGGAGCCTCAATGAGTGCGGAAGGCTGCTCATCCTGGCCCGCCTGAAGGGTCAAGTCGCTGGCAATAAAGGGGTTGGGCTCGGGGAGCGCCAAGCCACTTAGCGCTTGGCCCGCGGCCGTGGGCGGCTGCTCTTTCCACTGGGTGTTAAACCATGGCGATACGGTGTCGCTCTCGACATCCGGTGCCGAGTAAAAGCGCAGCATGTTGTCGGGCGTTAGCGCGTCTAAATAGTGCTGCTGGCGCTCGCTATCCATACCGTCCATCCGGTACGCGGCGTACTGCACATCTTCAACCGGGTAGCGCGAAAGGCTCATGGCTAGCCGAGTGGCTTCTTGCTGGGGCGCGCCATGCTGCTGAAAACGAAAGGCCTGTTCGCTGAGACTTTGCTGCTCCTCATAGCGCCATTGTGCCAGTCCTGCGTCGCGAATCTGTTCGATAGCGGCAAACAGCGTGGCTTCGATATCGTCCAGGCGCTCGGCACCTGCCGGTGTCAGGCTGATAGACACCGTAAACAGCGCCTCGTTGCCATCGCCGCGTCCGGCACCCGCAGAGAGGCCATCCGCTAGGCCCGCTTCGCGCAGGGCCGCCAGCAGGCTGCCGTCACCTTCATCACCCAGTAGGTGGGAAATGAGCTGAGTAGGCTTGGTGCGATACTCGTCAGTAGGATCGGGAATCGGAAAGTAGAAGCGTAGCTGGCGACGATCCTGCAATGACTGGCGCTCAATGTAGCGAGGCAGCGTATCCGGGTCGATCAGCGGCGCTTCAATGATAGGAACGCTCAGGCCGCGATCAGGGATGTCGGCAAAACGCTCTACCACCAGGGCTTCCAGCTCATCCAGAGGTTGAGGGGCGACCACCGCCAAATTCATCACATTGGCGTCATAATAACGATGATAAAAGTCGATGACGCGCTCACGCAGCGTGGCTTCGCCTTCCGGCGGGTTGGCGAGCGTCTCACGGCTACCGACCGCAAAGCCCGTGGTGGCGTTTTCCGGGTTGAGGAGCTGGTTCAACACATCGTTTTCACGGCGGGACTCATCGCGAATACGCGCCATGTACTCGGAGTGAACGATGTTGCGCTCGCTCTCCAGGTGGTCGGCGTTGAACAGCGGTGAGAGGAAAAACTCGCTAAAGCGGTCCAGCGCGCCGGGTAGCGCTGTAGGCTCGATATCAAAAAAGTAGTTAGTGTCCTGCTGTGCCGTAAAGGCATTATGTGAGCCAGCGTTGTCGGAAATATATTGCTGGTAGGCATCCGATTGCGGATAGGGCTCGGTGCCTAAAAACAGCATGTGCTCCAGGAAGTGCGCTAGCCCCTGCAGGTCGTCTGGATCCTGGGCGCTGCCAACGCGAACGTTCATGGAGGCAGCGGCCTTATCGGCATCAGGGTCGCTGACCAGTAGCGCTTGCAGACCATTATCGAGAGTCACAACGCGATAGTCGCGGTCATCAAACGGGCTGACCGTGGGCGTAGTGACGTCGGCCACGGGGCTCTCTTCCGCCCAGAGACTGGAAGCAGGTGCCCATAGCAAGCTGATGGCTAGGCCGAGAGCGGCTCGCCGCCCCATAGGCCGGGGCGAAATAGCATACGTGGTTCGCAACATTAAAACTCCTGTGACACGGTCCAGCGCAGCATTGGCCCCGTTGGGTGCGCGCAAGAGGGTGACTGAAAGGCGGGATTGTTCACATGCTTTGATACCGGAAAAGCACCCAACAGTTCCAATGGTGCCGGCATCAATAGTGGTGTTAGCGACGCTAAATCAGTGTTGGGGTTGAGCCAGTGTGATAGCGCCTCTGGCGGGATAATCACCGGTAGGCGGTCGGTCAGTGACGACAAGCAGGCGTTAGCGGGCACGCTGATCAGTGCTGTCGAGTCCGTAAAGGCCGTTAATGTCGTGTGGTAACGGCACCACAGCGCGCCCAGTAAGAGCGGTGTACGGTTGACGTGAGTGACAAGAAACGGCTGTTTGCTGCGGGCCTGGGGTTTCCATACATAGAACCCGCTCACCGGAATGACACAGCGGCGTGCGCTAAATGCCTCATGAAACATAGCTCGCTGATTCAGTGTCTCTGCCCGCGCGCAGTGGGGGGCATGGTCAAGCACTTTGAGCCATGGCGGCGTTAGCCCCCAAAAAAGAGGGCGATGTGTGATGTGCCCCTGTTCAAAGCGCAGCGCAGAGACGGGCTGACGTGGCGATAAATTAGGTGATTCGATAAGTGGTTCAGTGCCCATAAGGTTTGGCGCAAGGCGGGCGAGCGATAGGCGCTGCACGTGTAGGCGTCCCGTCATGCCGATCTCCTTAAATGCGCAATGCCTATTAGGCGGGTACAAAATGGCAGAGGGGAAGAGTAATACGTTAAATGTCGCGTTTTAGTGTCGAAAACAGTGTTCGATGTAAGGTATCCTATCGTATACCTTGCTCACGCTAAAGCGCGATGAGGCATTCTTCCCTGTTTGCCGTTGACCTGAAGAGATCGCCATGGCCCGTCCTAGACAGCATGCGCCCGATGCCCTCCACGCGCAGGTCATGAACGCTTGTGATGAGTGGTTGGCTAAGCAGCCAGTCCATGGTTTATCACTACGTGCCCTGGCTAGAGAGGTGGGCTGCGCGCCCAGTACGCTGCTAAAACTGTATGGCAGCTTTAACAATTTATTGCAGCACGTCAACGTAGACACCCTCGCACGTTTGCAGCATACCATTACCAGTTTGGCTGCGGATGACCCCGAGCCGTGGCTACGTTCACTGGCGCACGCCTATTGGCACTTTGCAGAACAAGACTGCTATCGCTGGCAACTGCTGTTCGACTATCCGCTGGCTCAGGAAGGTGAGCTGGATCAGCGTCAAAGCGACCTCATTGAAGCCCTGTTCACGCAAGTGGAAACATCGTTAAAGCAGTATCAGCCTGCCTTGGATGATTTGGAGGCTCGCCGCCTTGGCCGCACCCTATGGGGCAGTGTCCATGGTTTGGTGCAGTTAGGTTTGAACGAGAGACTCGGCTATTGGCAGGGGCATCAGCTCAAGGTTGACGAGCTGTTAGAGCAGCTGATGAGCACGGTATTGGCCGGATTGCGACACCGGGGGGCGGTGACGTGACATGGGGGATCAACACCACCCGTTGCCTGTTGCGCCGCGTGATTTACGTGGCGATGCGTGGCTGCTATCGGCTCTCTGTGCACGGTCAAGAACATGTGCCCAAACAGGGCGCGGCGCTTGTGGTGTGTAACCACGTCAGCTTTATGGATGCGCTGGTATTAGGGGGCGGAAGCCCTCGGCCGCTGCGATTTGTTATGGATCAGCCGATCTTTGAGTCTCGCTGGCTTAAGTGGTGGTTTCAACTGGTGGGTGCTATCCCCATCGAGTCAGAGCGCCATAGCCCCGGCGCACTTCGGCGCACGCTGGATGAAGTCAGCAAAGCGCTGCGTCAGGGCGATGTGGTGATGGTGTTTCCAGAAGGGCGCTTAACCCCTGATGGCGATATTCATACCTTCCGTCGTGGTCTTGAGACCATTCTCGCTCGTGATAACGTGCCGGTGATTCCCGCTGGGCTCGCAGGGTTGTGGGGGTCGTGGACCTCTCATTACGGTGGTAAAGCACTCAAGAAGTGGCCTTCTCGGTTTCGAGCGCCAGTTAGCCTGCACTTTGGCCCGCCTATTGCTGTGCATGAAGTGGAAGATATGGCGTTGCGGCGTTACCTAGAGAGCCGAGTCAGAGCATTGAAGGCAGCGGGCGATAGCGAGATCACGCGCTGCCAACAGCGTCATAAGGATTAACGGCGGGGCAGGCGCAGCTTTTGCCAGCAGCGTGCAGAGGTAATCAGGTTGTCGCGGATTTCCAGAATCTCCATCCGCGTATTGCCGATTTGTAGGCAGGCTGGACCTTCCGGAAAGGCCTCCAAGTGCTCCAGAATCAGCCCGTTTAGCGTCTTAGGGCCGTCGGTGGGTAGCTGCCATCCCAGCATCTTGTTAATTTCACGAATGTTCGCCGTGCCTTCAATGACATGGCTGCCGTCGTCCTGCTGATGAATCTCATCATCTTCGGAAACATCGGTGGTGAACTCACCCACGATCTCTTCCAGAATATCCTCCAGCGTCACCAACCCTTCTACATCACCATACTCATCCACCACGATGCCGATGCGGCGCTTCTGCTTCTGAAAGTTGAGCAGCTGGGTATGCAGCGGCGTGGACTCGGGTATGAAATAGGGCTCCCGTGCCTCTTGAACAATTGCTGCCTTGGTGACTTCGCTGCGTGATAAAAAGCGCGCTGCGTTACGTAGGTGCAACATGCCGATAATGTTATTGATATCTCCCTTATACACCGGCAGGCGAGTGTGCTGGCTGGTGCGGATCTGAGTGAGAATATCCTCCAGCGAATCATCAAGGTCGATACCCAATACTTCATGGCGGGGCACCATGATGTCGTTCACCGTCACGTTCTCCAGGTCAAGAATCGATAGCAGCATGGCCCGGTGGCGGTAAGGGATCAGCGTGCCCGCTTCA
Source organism: Vreelandella lutescens (assembly GCF_014640815.1). Lineage (GTDB taxonomy): Bacteria > Pseudomonadota > Gammaproteobacteria > Pseudomonadales > Halomonadaceae > Vreelandella > Vreelandella lutescens. The sequence goes on from NZ_BMHM01000001.1 coordinate 25,444, forward strand.
TGCACCACGGTGCGCAGCTCGTCACGGGTCAGGCTATCGCCGCCGTTATCCACGCTTTTGACGCCCACTAGCCGCAGCAGTCCGTTCGACATCACATTGACCAGCCACACCAAGGGGTAGAGCAGCTTGAGCAGCGGTTCCAGCGCCACGGAAGTGGGGTAAGCGATACGCTCAGGCTTGATCGCGGCGTACGTTTTGGGCGTCACTTCCGCAAAAATCAGAATGGTAATGGTCAGCAGCGCGGTGGAGATCGCAGGGCCGGAGACATCGCCGAAAAAGTGAATGGCAATAATGGTGGCAATAGAGGCCGCTAGGTTATTGACGAAGTTATTGCCGATGAGGATCACGCCAATCAGGCGATCTGGGCGTGTGAGCAGTCGCATCACGCGTTTGGCACGGCGGTCGCCGCTGTTGGCTTGGTGGCTTAGCCGATAGCGGTTGATCGACATCATGCCTGTTTCAGAACTAGAAAAGAAGGCAGACAGCAGGATGAGTAAGGCTAGCAGGCCGAACAGTAACCCCAGGGGGAAGTCGTCGCTCAAGTCGAAAGTTCCTTTATGGCGTATTAAGCTCGTTTTGTAGAAGTATGGCAGTGGTGTGTCAAGCGTGCGCGTACTAACGCATTAACTGCCAAGCGCGCAGGCTTAGCGGTTAAGCAGAATTTCCAACACGAATTTACTACCAAAGTAGGCCAGCAGCAGGAGCGCACAGCCGCCTAGCGTCCAGCGCACCGCTCGCATACCGCGCCAGCCAAAACGGTAGCGCCCTACCAGTAGCGTGGTGAAAATCACCCAAGCGCCTAGTGAGAGAACCGTCTTATGAACCAGATGCTGAGCAAACAGGTTATCGAGGAAGATTAAGCCACTGATAATCGACAGGGTGAGCAGCACAATGCCTGCCCATACCAGCTCAAACAGCACCCGTTCCATGGTGGTCAGCGGTGGCAGCGACTGAACAATGCCGCGAATATGGTGGTGGCGCAGCGCCTTGTTTTGTAATCCCACCAGCACCGCCTGTACCGCCGCAATGGCCAGTACTGCAAAGGCGAGCGCTGAGCTGACCGCATGCAGTAAAATACCGGGGGTCAAGCCGCCATGGCTGCCCTGGCTAGGTAGCCAGGTGGCAACAATCAAGGCAATGCCCGCTAGCGGAAAGAGCACAATGCCAGCATTCAACACCGGCTTGAATAGACTGGCCACCAGCACCACATTCACTGCTACCGCCATGAGCAACGTGGCGCTAATAGTGAAGCCAGGCAGTAGCCCTGGCGATTCGCCTACCAACTGCACCACGACGGGAATATGCAGCAGTAAGCCTAGTGCGCCCAGCAGGCGAACCATGCCCTGGCGGGGTGGCACTCGGCGAAATAGCGTCATCCCCTGCCAAATAGCAGCGGCGACATAGAGTATAAAAGCGATCGTGGCGAGCGGAAGCGCCTGCATGATGCTATCCATGCGCCTTGCAGCGCGTTGTTGAGAAAATAGAGCTAAAACAGCGTCTTTGGTATTCGAATAGTGATACTCGAAGTAAGACGCCTAAGCGTATTCTCCGCTCACTCTAGAGCGGCTTGCCTACTATAACCAATCAAGGCGGCGTCGCACAGCCATCGAGCGCCAACGCTGACGGCCATGGAGACTCACGCCGCGAGCGCGTATAATCGCGTCCACATTCGTCCGGTGAATACGCCCGGCGACAGCGACGGAGGCAGAGGCCCCATGTTTCAGAATCTGAGCGAGCGTCTTTCCCAGACGCTGAAGTCGATCAAAGGCCAAGCACGGCTAACCGACGACAACATCAAAGACACCCTGCGTGAAGTGCGTAAAGCGCTACTGGAAGCCGACGTAGCGCTGCCCGTGGTGAAAGCGTTTATTGAGCGGGTGCGCGAGCGGGCGGTGGGACAAGAGGTTTCTAAAAGTCTCTCGCCGGGCCAGCAGTTCGTCAAAATCGTCCAGCAAGAGCTGGAAGCGATTATGGGCGAGGCCAATGAAGGCCTGAGCCTAAAAGGCTCTCCTGCCGTTGTGCTGATGGCGGGTTTGCAGGGCGCGGGTAAAACTACCTCGGTGGCCAAGCTGGCGCGTTACCTTCGCGAGCGCGAAAAGAAGAAAGTGCTGGTGGTCTCGGCAGACGTTTATCGCCCGGCGGCGATAGACCAGCTCGAAACCTTGGCGAAAGAAGTCCAGGTCGACTTTTTCCCCTCCCGCTCTGATCAAAAGCCAGTCGATATTGCAAACGCGGCCATCAAGCACGCCAAGATTCAGTTTCACGATGTGGTGCTGGTGGATACCGCGGGCCGCCTAGCCATCGATGAAGCGATGATGGCGGAAATCCAGGCGCTGCATAAAGCCATTGCGCCCCAGGAAACGCTGTTTGTTGTCGATGCCATGACCGGCCAGGACGCGGTGAATACCGCCAAGGCGTTTAATGAAGCGCTGCCCCTGACCGGCGTGATCCTGACCAAGGCCGATGGTGATGCCCGCGGCGGTGCGGCGCTCTCTGTTCGCCATGTGACGGGTAAGCCGATCAAGTTCATGGGGGTCGGTGAGAAAGTCGACGCCCTGGAGCCGTTCCACCCGGATCGCGTCGCGTCGCGGATTCTTGGCATGGGCGACATGCTGTCGCTGATCGAAGAAGCTGAGCGCACGGTGGATAAAGACAAGGCCGCCAAGCTTGCCAGTAAGGTGAAGAAGGGCGATGGCTTTGATCTTGAAGACTTCCGCGACCAGCTTCAGCAGCTCAAGAAAATGGGCGGCATGGGCGGCTTGCTAGGCAAGCTGCCCGGCATGGGCCAAATGGCAGAGATGGCTCAAGGCCCTGGCCCTGAAAAAGAGCTGGGCAAGCTTGAGGCGCTGATTAACTCCATGACGCCGAAAGAGCGCCGCAAGCCGGATATCATCAACGGCTCACGCAAGCGCCGTATCGCGGCGGGTGCAGGTCTGCAGGTGCCTGATTTAAACCGTCTGTTAAAGCAGCATAAGCAGATGCAGAAGATGATGAAGAAGGCGGGCCAAAAAGGCGGCATGCAAAAAATGATGCGCGGTATGTCGGGCATGATGGGCGGCGGCGGTGGTCCTGGCGGCCCCGGTGGCATGGGCGGTATGGGCGGCGGTGGCGGTCTGCCCTGGCGTTAAGCGCTACCGTTCATCGCGTTTGGAGACGCTTGGTGAGGTTGACGGCCTGTGAGTTTTCTGGCTGTCAGGCTTTCCAAGCCGAGCGCATTTGCGTAGAATGCGGCCTCTTCATGTGCAGGTGTTGGCAAAACGTGCGTTAGTACGCCCACTGATTCCTGTAAGTGAAGGTCCTGATAGTGCGCTGCAATGGCTTATATAAGCAGGCAGCGCGCCAAGAAAACAGTATGACGAGTGTTCTGATAACGATCTGTTATTTCACACTCTCGTAACCTCAACCGAAGGATAGTTATCGTATGGTTACCATTCGTTTGGCACGTGGTGGCGCCAAAAAGCGTCCCTTTTATCACCTGACTGTTACCGATTCTCGCAACGCCCGTGACGGTCGTTTCATCGAGCGTATCGGCTTCTTCAACCCGGTTGCCCGTGGTCAAGAAGAACGTCTGCGCGTTGATCTTGAGCGTGTAACTCACTGGCAGAGCCAAGGCGCCCAGCTGTCTGGCCGTGTTGCTGAGCTGGTTAAAGAAGCGCGCAAACAGGCCTAAGCCTGTTGATCGCGTAAGAATAGATGCTGTGGTAGCAGGAGTGGTCGTCAATGACGCGTTTTGAAACTAGCCATACTGACGACACACACGTGGTGCTTGGTAAGCTAACCAGCCCTCACGGGATTAAAGGTTGGCTAAAGGTGTACTCCTATACCAGCCCCATGGACAGCATTCTAGAGTACCCCGAATGGTGGGTGCGCCAAGGGGAAACCCTCACGCGTATGACCGTGGTTCAGGGGAGTCGGCAAGGTAAAGGGTTGGTGGTGCAGTTAAAAGGTGTGGATGACCGAACGGCAGCCGAAGCGCTGGCGCAAGCGGATATCCTAATGCCGAAAGAGTCACTGCCTGAGCTTTCCGACGATGAGTACTACTGGCATGAGCTTGAAGGCATGAGTGTCTTTACTCAGTCAGGCGAGCGGTTAGGGCAGGTCAGCTACCTGTTTGAAACCGGCGCGAACGATGTCATGGTGGTGCGTGGTGACAATGACGCAATCGACAAGCGCGAGCGACTGTTACCTTTCTTGCCCAACGATGTGATCGTTGACATCAACCTGGAAGACCGCCGCATGGTAGTCGACTGGGATCCTGAGTTTTAATGAGCCAGCCTGCTTTGAATAAACTGATGGATACAGATGCAACGGTAGCAACAGACGCGCAAGCGAGTCAGCCGACAGACGCCCCGGCGATGTGGATTGGCGTAGTGTCGCTGTTTCCCGAAATGTTTGACGCGATTACCCAGCAGGGTGTCATTAGTCGCTCAATAGAGAAACAGCGAATTGCGCTAGAGTTTTGGAATCCGCGCGATTACGCCACTGACCGCCACCGCAGCGTGGACGATCGCCCCTATGGCGGCGGCCCCGGAATGCTAATGAAGGTAGACACCCTACGGGCTGCTATCTTTGATGCTCGCCAACGTGCCGAGCAGGCAACTGGGCTTACGCCAACAGTGATCTACCTGTCGCCCCAAGGGCGCAAGTTAGATCAGCAAGGGGTTCAAGCGCTCGCCTCAGCCGGCCCTTTAGTGGTGGTTGCAGGGCGCTATGAAGGGATCGACGAGCGGGTGGTAGAAGGTGACATCGATGAAGAGTGGTCAATTGGTGACTATGTGCTGAGCGGCGGAGAGCTGCCCGCGATGGTGCTGATTGACGCAGCGGCAAGGCTGATACCCGGCGTGCTGGGCCATCAGGATTCCGCTATCGAAGACTCGTTCAATGACTGCTTGTTAGACTGTCCGCACTATACCCGTCCTGAAGTGATTGACGGGCGTCATGTGCCTGACGTGCTGCTAAGCGGTAATCATGCAGCCATCAAGCGCTGGCGGTTGAAGCAGTCTTTGGGCCGCACTTGGCAGCGTCGTCCTGATTTGTTGGCAGGACGTACATTAACCGCTGAGCAGCAGCAGCTGCTAGACGAGTTTATCGAGGAGCACGCCTCGTCCGCTTTGTTAGCAGAAACAAAGTAGACCAGGGCGGCGGTGCAGGGCGACAGCAGCAGCTAGCGCACCTGTGTCACCCATAACGACTCCCGCGTGGCTCGCTTCGAGCGCCGGGATCACGGTTTGCCCCTTCCACAACTGCGTGGCAAATCATTACGTTATTTAGGAGCATGAAGATGAGCAGCAAGAATAAGGTGATCCAGGCGATCGAAGCCGAGCAAATGAGCAAAGAGATTCCTGCTTTTGCACCGGGCGACACCATTGTCGTTCAGGTTAAAGTAAAAGAAGGTACTCGTGAGCGTCTGCAGGCGTTTGAAGGTGTGGTAATCGGCAAGCGTAACCGCGGCCTGAACTCCGCTTTCACCGTGCGTAAAATCTCCCACGGTGTTGGCGTTGAGCGTACCTTCCAGACCTACAGCCCGCTGGTTGACTCTATTGAAGTCAAGCGTCGCGGTGATGTTCGTCAAGCCAAACTTTACTACCTGCGTGAGCGCAGCGGTAAGTCGGCGCGTATCAAAGAAAAGCTGGGTTAATAGCCGCTTTTCACGGGCGCGTAGCGCTCGGATACGGAAAACCCCGTCACCGCTTTGCGGGGCGGGGTTTTTGTTTGTTGCCTTCCAGTGAGACCGTTAGCCTATGAGCGTGATTGATGCCTATCTGGATGCTCTTTGGCTAGAGCAAGGGGCCAGCGACCATACGCTAGCGGCCTATCGGCGCGATCTAACCGCCTGGCAGCAGCAGCTTGAACGCGATGATGAAACGTTACTCACCGCCTCGCCAGAGCGCTTTGGCACCTGGATGGAGCAGCGTCGCGAGCAAGGTTACCAGCTGCGCAGTAACGCCAGAGTGTTATCGTCGTTGCGCAGCTTTTATCGCTGGGCGCGGCTCTATGGGCATATCGACAGCGACCCGCTGGCGAATGTGACGCTGCCCAAAGTGCGCCCCAGCCTGCCCAATACGCTGGAAGAAGAGGAGGTTGAGCGCCTGCTGCTAGCCCCGGATGTGGGCACACCGCTGGGTGTGCGTGACCGCACTATGCTGGAGCTGCTTTATGCCTGCGGGCTGCGGGTGTCTGAGCTTGTTGGCTTGACCGGCGATGCGGTGAATTTGCGTCAAGGCGTGGTGCGCGTGCGTGGCAAAGGAGATAAGGACCGCCTAGTGCCGATGGGGGAAGAAGCCGCCGAGTGGCTAGCGCAGTACTTGAAAACGGCGCGCCCGGCGTTGATGCAAGACCCCACGCGCCCGGCGCTGTTCCCTGGGCGAGGCGATAACGCCATGACGCGGCAGACGTTTTGGCACCGCATTAAAGCCCATGCCATCACCGCAGGCATATCGCGGCCGCTGTCGCCACATACATTGCGGCACGCCTTTGCGACTCATTTATTGAATCATGGGGCTAATTTGCGGGTCGTACAGCTGCTGCTAGGTCATAGCGACCTATCCACTACGCAAATTTATACGCACGTTGCCCAGGCGCGCCTGGAGCAGCTGCATGCTGAACATCATCCGCGAGGTTAATCAAAGAATGCGCCAACGTATGCCGTCAGTTGCGAAATCCTGTGCCCCTTTGCTGGTGCTGGCAGGCAGTTTACTGCCGACTTTTGCCTACGCCGACGATGTTGCCGAGCGCTTGGCTGAGAATTTACAGGTCAATGGTCAGACGATGCCTGTGGAGCAGGTGAGTGCTACGCCCATGGAAGGGGTGTATCACGTTCGCCTCGAGAGCGGTGAGTCGTTTTATTCCAATGCGGACGGTAGCCACTTTTTGGTAGGGGACCTCTACCAAAATGCGGATAATGGGCTGGTAAATTTGACCGAGCAGTCCCGCAATCAAGAGCGCGCCTCAGCGCTGGCGGCGATTCCAGAGAGCGAGCGTGTGGTCTTTCGGGGTGTCGATGAACCCAAAGCCACGGTGGTAGTGTTTACCGACCCCACCTGCCCCTACTGCGAGCGCCTGCATGAGACCATCCCTGAGCTCAATGAGCGGGGGATTGCGGTACACTATCTAGCCTTCCCTCGCGCAGGGATGGGCAGCGGCGCTGCCACTACCTTGCAGCAGGTATGGTGCTCTGATAATCGCAGCGAGGCGATGAATCAGGCCAAAGAGGGGCAGGCGATTGCCGCGAGCGCAAGCTGCGATAACCCAGTGGCAGACCAGTACGCCCTGGGGCAAGCACTGGGCGTGCAGGGCACCCCCGCTATCCTTCTGCCTGACGGGCAAATGGTACCTGGGTTTGTACCCCCCGACCGGCTCGTTGCCATGTTAGGCTTGGAAGATGAATAACGTCACCTGAGTGACGAACGATCACGCTGAGACACTGAATTAAGAGGCGGCACCTGCGGGTGCCCAACACGAAAGGGGAAGTATTTTGAAACCGGTAAGAGTAGGCATTTGTGGGTTAGGCACTGTCGGTGGCGGCACCTTTAACGTCTTGACGCGCAACGCGGACGATATTAGCCGCCGCGCAGGCCGCCCGATTGTGATTGAGCAGGTTGCCCACCGCAGTATTCATCCCGACTGCGATATTACCGGCATTAACGCGACGACCGATGTGTTTGAAGTCGCTAACAACCCCGATGTGGATGTGCTGGTTGAGCTAATTGGCGGTTACGACATTGCCCGCGAGCTGGTGCTCACCGCGATTGCCAACGGCAAGCACGTGGTTACCGCCAACAAGGCGCTGATCGCCGTTCACGGTAACGAGATTTTCCGTGCGGCCCACGAAAAGGGCGTCATCGTGGCGTTTGAAGCGGCGGTCGCTGGCGGTATTCCGGTCATCAAGTCGCTGCGCGAAGGCCTGGGTGCCAACCGTATTGAGTGGGTCGCCGGCATCATCAATGGCACCGGCAACTACATTTTGACCCACATGCGTGACGAAGGCCGTGCCTTTGAAGACGTATTGGCCGAAGCGCAGGCGCTGGGTTACGCCGAATCTGACCCCACCTTCGATGTGGAAGGAATTGATGCGGCCCACAAGCTCACTATTCTTGCCTCCATTGCTTACGGCGTGCCGCTGCAGTTTGAAAAAGCCTTCACCGAAGGCATTTCGCGCATCACCGCCGAAGACGTGGAGCAGGCCGATAACCTCGGTTACGTCATCAAGCACCTGGGTATTTCCAAGCGCACCGATCAAGGTCTTGAGCTGCGGGTTCACCCCACGCTGATTCCGAAAGAGCGCCTGCTGGCCAATGTACACGGCGTGAAAAACGCCATTGCGGTGATGGGCGACGCCGTCGGCCCGACGCTGTATTACGGTGCGGGCGCGGGTGCTGAGCCAACGGCATCTGCGGTGGTCGCTGACCTGTTAGACGTGGCGCGTGATATCACCACCGACCACCACTATCGGGTGCCTTACCTGGCGTTTAGCGGCATTGACGAAGACGTCAGCCAACTGCCGATTATGCCGATGGAAGATATCACCACGGCCTACTACCTGCGCCTGCTGGCGGTAGACCGCCCCGGCGTACTGGCCCGTGTGGCCACCATTCTGGCAGAGCAGGGCATCTCCATTGAAGCGCTGATTCAGAAAGAAGCCACCGAAGGCGAGCTGGTGCCGATTATTCTGCTGACGCACCGCACCAAAGAGAAGCAGATGAACGAAGCCATCCGCGAGATCGAAGCCATGGCGGATATCGCAGGCCCCGTCACGCGTATTCGCGTGGAAAGCCTGGACGAAGGAGAGTAACCGATGCGCTATATCAGCACGCGCGGGCAAGCCCCCGCGCTCTCTTTCGAAGAGGTGGTGCTCACCGGTATGGCCAGCGATGGCGGCCTCTACGTACCGGAAACACTGCCTGAATTCTCTAAAGAAGAGCTGGCCGACATGGCCGGGCTCTCCTATGCCGAGATCGCCTTTCGGGTGATGAAGCCGTTTGTGAACGGTGAAATCGACGACGAGACCTTCCGCCGCTTGGTGACCGAGGCGTACGCCACGTTCAACCACGACGCGGTGTTGCCGCTTAAGCAGTTAGATGCCAGCCACTTCCTGCTGGAACAGTTCCACGGCCCGACGCTGGCGTTTAAAGACGTGGCGCTGCAGCTGCTGGGGCGGCTGCTGGATCACTTCCTGAAGAAGCGCAACGAGCGCGCGGTGATCATGGGGGCAACCTCGGGCGACACCGGCTCTGCGGCCATCGAAGGCTGCCGCCACTGCGACAACCTGGATATCTTTATTCTGCACCCCCATAACCGGGTGTCCGAAGTGCAGCGCCGCCAGATGACCTCTGTGCTGGCAAATAACGTCTTTAACATCGCCATTGAAGGCAACTTCGACGATGCCCAGGCGATGGTGAAAGCCAGTTTTGCCAATCAAGACTTCTTGAACGGCACGCGGCTTGTAGCGGTGAACTCGATCAATTGGGCGCGCATCATGGCTCAGATTGTTTACTACATCGCTTCAGGCGTTGCTCTCGGTGCGCCCCAGCGGGAAGTGAGCTTCTGCGTTCCGTCGGCTAACTTTGGTAACGTGTTTGCAGGCTACATGGCCTACAAGATGGGCCTGCCGGTGAAACAGTTCATCATCGCTACCAATGCAAACGACATCCTGCACCGCACCCTGGCGGCCAACGACTTCTCCAAGAAAGAGCTGGCGGCCACGTTAGCACCCTCGATGGATATCGTCGTGTCGTCCAACTTTGAGCGCCTGCTGTTCGATGCCTACGACCGTGATGGTGCCGCCGTGGCAGCCCTGCTGGAGCGCTTCCAGCAAGAGCCCACCGCGCTTGCCGATGCGCCGCTGGCCAAACTGCGCGAAAAATTCGCCAGCTACAGCGTCGATGACGAAACGATTCTGGAAGTGATTCGTGAAGCCCACCACCGCACCGGCGAGATTCTTGACCCGCATACGGCTACCGGCTATCGAGCGGCCGAGCGGGCGCGTGTAGACACCTCCACTCCGATGATCACCCTGGCCACCGCCCATCCGGCGAAATTCGCCGAGGCGGTGGTGAAAGCGGGCTTCCAGGGCGTGCCGCTGCCGACCCACATGGACGACCTGCTGGAGCGTGAAGAGCGCTACACGGTATTGCCCGCCGAGCTAAGCGCGGTACAGCAGTTCGTTGCTGACAACCGCCGCTGAGGTGATATGACCCAGGTGTCAGCACTTTCTCAGCAGAGTAGCCAGCCCCGCCTAGAGCCTCGTCCCCTGGACGAGGCTGTTTATTTGCGTGCGCAATCTGAAGGGCTGAGCGAGCTTCAGGCAAGGCTTTTGGCGTCGCGGCTGCCCGGCTATACCGGGGAGCTTGCGCCGCTGGTGTCGCCCAGCCTGCGCTATCTCGTGCATCCTGAAAAACTCGCCGATGGTCGCCGCGCGGCGGAGCGCATTGCTCAGGCGGTGTCTGAAGGCGAGTCTATTGGTATTCTCACCGACTACGACGTGGACGGTATCACCTCCCACGTGGTGATTCGGCGCACGCTGGTCGAGCTATTTGGCGTGCCCGAACACAAGCTGCACAGCTTAATTGGCCACCGTATTCACGATGGCTACGGCATCAGCCTGCCGCTGGTGGAGCGAGCGCTCAGTTTAAAACCGCTGCCCACACTGGTGATTACCGCCGACTGCGGTAGCTCCGACGAGCCGCGCATTGCGCGCTTGAAAGCGGCCGGTATCGATGTGGTGGTCAGCGACCACCACGCGCTGCCTATGGAAGGCCCGCCGCCCTCGGCGTATGCCTGTGTGAACCCGACCCGCAGCGACTGCGCTTACCCGGATAAAACCATTGCAGGCTGCATGGTGGCGTGGCTGCTGATGTCGCTCGCCCGCGGCGTACTGGTGGAGTGGGGGGCTCTGCCGGAGGCCACGCCGAAGCTCTCACCGTGGCTCTCCTACGTGGCGTTAGGCACCGTGGCGGACTGCGTCTCGCTGGGTGGAAGCCCCGCCAACCGTGCGGTAGTGAACTACGGTTTGACGCTGATCAACCGTATGGATGCCGCCTGCTGGCGGGCTATGGCCGCGCGCTTAGGGGCCGACAGCGTGCCCTTCAATGCTGAAACCTTGGCGTTTCAGATGGGCCCGAGGATCAACGCCCGTTCGCGGCTAGATGACCCCTACGCGGCGCTGCACTTTATGCTGGCAGAGAGCGACGGTGTCGCGAACCGTCAGCTTGAAGTGCTTGACCAGGATAACCAGTCCCGCAAGGCGATTGAGGCGGATATGGCCGAGGAGGCGCGGGCGCTCGCCGTTCCCGCCTTGGAGGCCAACGAGCCTGCCGTCGTGGTGCTGTTGGAAGATGGCCACCCCGGCGTGCAGGGCATCGTCGCCTCGCGGCTGGTGCAGGCCTACGGACGTCCAGCCGTGGTACTCACGCGGGCAGCGGCACCCAATATGCTCACCGGCTCCGGCCGCTCCATTGAGGGGCTGCACCTAAGAGATGCCCTGCAACGCACCTTTGAGCTTGCTCCTGAGGCGCTGCCGCGCTTTGGGGGGCACAGTGGTGCCGCAGGTGTAGGCGTGCCACGGGAGCAGCTGGCGGCCTTTAAAGCCGCGTTTTTGCAAGCGGTTGGCGAGCAGTTGGGCGACACACCGCTCTACCCGCGTCTGTGGACCGATGGCGAGCTCTCGACCGCCCAGCTCTCGCTGACGACGCTGGTGGAAATCGAGACGTTAGGCCCCTACGGGCGGGAGTTCGACCCGCCGCTATTTGAAGGGCGCTTTATTGTCGAGGCGCTGCGCCCCGTAGGCGCAGAGGGCTCACACCTGATGATGGAGCTCTCCATGGGGGCCGTGACCAGCAAAGCGATCTGGTTTCGCGCGCTGACGCCGGGGGAGCTGCCCTCGTTTAGCGTGGGCGATACGCTGCACTGCGCTTACAAGCTCAATCGCAACCGCTGGCGCGGCCGCGAGTCATTGCAGCTGATGGTGGAGCACGCTAGCCCCGTTTAATACTCTCCGCTATCCTCGCGTCCTTGGCCGCTTAAGCGGCCGCTCTAATAATCCTAAAAAAGGACGCACTCATGCGCATGGAAGACCTGCCTAAAGACCCCCATAAGCCCTATGAAGACATCATGGCGATGCTGTTGGGCACGCTGTTTGTGGCGCTGGGGGTGACGTTTTACACCCACGCGGTGCTGCTCACCGGCAGCACCGCAGGGCTTGCGCTGTTGCTGAACTATGTCACGGGGTGGGGGTTTGGTATCTGGTTTTTTGCTATCAACCTGCCGTTTTACTATCTGGCGATCAAACGCATGGGATGGAGCTTTACGCTGCGCACCTTTGCGGCCATCGGCTTGGTATCGCTGTTCTCCGAACTCACTCAGGGGTGGGTCGAGTTTGCCAACGTGCCTTCGCTCTACGCGGCGCTGATGGGCGGCGCATTAATGGGGATTGGCATGCTGATGCTGTTTCGCCACCGCACCAGCCTCGGCGGTATCAACATTCTTGCCCTCTACCTGCAGGATAAACACGGCCTGCGGGCGGGCTATGTGCAGCTTGGCATCGATGGCGTGATTCTGCTGATCGCGCTGACCCAGCTACCTCTAGACCGCGTAGGCTACTCGGTGCTCGGCGCGCTGACGCTTAACCTGATTATCGCCTTGAACCATAAGCCGGGGCGTTACATAGGGGTTAGCTAAGCGGTGGCTAGTTAAGCCAAAACCACCAAACGATAACGCCAATCACACCGATACCCGCCAAGTTAATCACTACGCTCATACGGCCTCCTGTTGGCTGGGCTTCCATAGCCGCAGGCGGTTGGCGTTGCTGACCACGGTAATCGAAGAGAGCGACATGGCCGCGCCGGCAATAATGGGTGACAGCAGCATGCCGGTAATGGGGTAGAGCACGCCAGCGGCAATCGGGATGCACAGCACGTTATAGCCAAACGCGCCCACAAGGTTCTGCTTAATATTGGTCAGCGTGGCCCGGCTAAGCTCAATCGCCGTGGCCACGCCGTGCAGCGAGCCGCGCATCAGCGTCATACCGGCGCTCTCCATGGCAATATCGGTGCCTTGCCCAATCGCAAAACCTACGTTGGCCCGGGCCAGTGCGGGGGCGTCGTTAATGCCGTCGCCGACCATGCCGACTACTTCCCCTGCTGCTTGGCGGCGCTCAATCTCGGCGTGCTTGTCGTCGGGCGTCATCCCTGCCTTGAACTCGCTAATGCCGACCTCGCGGGCCACCGCAGCGGCGGTATGCTCGTTATCGCCCGTCAACATCACCACGGTTAACCCATCATCCTGCAAACGCTTCACGGCAGCGGCGGCATCTTTGCGCAGCGGGTCGCTAACGCCGAAGAGGGCGGCCAGCTTGCCATTCACCGCTAAATAGACCAGCGAGCGCGCCTTGGCTTCCAACTGACGAATGCTCTCTTCTGCCGGGGAAAGGTCGACGCCAGCCTCATTCAGTAGCCGCGCATTGCCCAGCAGCAGCGTGTCATTATCGGCGCTGGTGCCTTTCACCCCGCCACCGGTCACGCTCTCAAAGGTGCTGAGTGTGCTTGGTTGAGCGTTGTGCTCCTCAGCGTAGGCCGTCAGCGCTTTGGCCAGCGGGTGCTCTGAGCGGCTCTCTAGCGCCGCCACCCAGGCCAGCACTTGAGCGCTATCGTCGTGCAACACCGTTGCCTCCGTCACACGCGGTTTGCCTTCGGTCAGCGTTCCCGTTTTATCGACAACCAGGGTAGTCAGGCGGCTAGCGGTTTGCAGCGCTTCGCCGCTGCGCACCAGCACGCCATGCTCGGCGGCTTTGCCTACACCAATCATGGTGGAAATGGGAGTGGCCAAGCCCAGCGCGCAGGGGCAGGCGATAATCAGCACGGTGGTCGCGGTCACCAGCATGTGAATAACCACCGGGGCAGGCCCCAGGTTGTACCAAGCCAGCGCCGTCAGCACTGCAATGATCATCACGGCGGGCACGAACACGCCGGATATTTTATCGGCCAGCTCGCCAATCGGCGGGCGGGAGTTTTGTGCACTGGCGACCTGTTCGGTAATGCGCCCCAAACGGGTATCGCGGCCGATGCGCGTGGCGTGGTACACCAAGCTGCCGCTGCCATTCACCGTGCCTGCGCTTACCTCTTCATCCGCTGTTTTGTGCACCGGCACGGGTTCGCCGGTGAGCATCGACTCATCGATATAGCTCTGTCCATCAAGCACTACGCCATCCACCGGCAGCCGTTCACCGGGGCGTACGCGGATATGATCATCCAGCGCTACCTCGTCCACCGCGACTTCCTGCTCCACACCGTTGCGTATTACTCGGGCAGTTTTTTCCTGTAGGTCGAGCAGGCGTTTAAGGGCGCTGCTGGTGCGGCCACGGGCGCGTAACTCCATGGCGTTGCCCAGCAGAATAAGCCCGATCACCATGGCCGACGCTTCAAAATAGATCCCCTGGGCCACCTCCGGCAGCCAGGGGGCGAAGAGCACCACCATCATTGAGTAGAGCCAGGCGGTACCGGTACCCATCGCCACCAGGGTGTCCATATTGGCCTGATGATGCTTGAGCTGTTTCCAGGCGTTGGTGAAAAAGTGCCGCCCAGGAAAGGCCAAAATAGCGAGCGTCAGCAGGCCAATTACCAGCCAGTACAGGCGGCCCAAGCCCATGGGGTGGGGGTGATAGATGAACATGCTCAGCATCAGCGGAATCGCAAGAGAGAGCGACAGCACGCTGCCTTTGAGGCGCTGACGGTAGGTAACAGCCTCTTGCGCCTCGCGAGTGCGCTCGGCTTCGCGCATATCCACAATCGGTTCGGCGCGGTAGCCCGCCTTGGCAACGGCGTCCATTAGTGCTTCCTGAGTAGCACTGCCGGTGACTTGGGCGGTGTGGGTGCCAAAATTCACCGAGGCGCTGTTCACCCCGGGCGTGTTGGCCAGCGCTTTTTCGACACTTTTGACACAGCCTGCGCAGGTCATGCCGCTAATCAGCAGGCGCAGTGGAGGCGCACTTACGGGGGCGTTCTGCGATTCAGCGAGCTCAGGCTTGTCCGGGGGCGGAGCGTGAATGGCGTCGTCGCTGGGTGGGTAGCCCGCTTCGTTGAGCGCACTATCCAGCGCTTGGTCGTCGAGGGTGCTGGTCACTTCCAGACGTTTTTCGCCAGGAAACCCTTCCACTTGGGCGGCCGGGTCCTGGGCTTGAATCGCCTCGCGCATGCGCTTAACGCAGCCCTGGCAGTTCATGCCCGGTACGGTACGCGTTAGCGTTGGCGGCTGCTCGTTGCGCTGCATGGGGCCTCCTCAGGAAAACTTTCGATTAAGCGGCACAGGCTGTGGCCATCGGGGGTGCCGTCGGGCATGTCTTGCCAACTTTCTAGCGCTTGCTCCATTCGCTGGGCGAGCGCTTCGAGTTCGGCAATGCGCGCGCGTATTTGCGGCAGCCGGTGAGCGAGCAGGTCGCGTACCAGCGGGCAGGGGGAGTCGCCTTGGTCGGCATGGGCCAGAATGTCGCGGATTTCCGCCACGCTAAAGCCCAGCTTTCGCGCCCGCTGAATAAAGTGCAGCCGCTCAAGGTCGGTAGCTGAAAAAAGTTGGTAGCCATTATCAGGGTGGCGTGTGGGCGAGAGCAGTCCTTCGCGCGTGTAATGGCGAACGGTCTCAGCAGTCACGTTGCCACGTTTGGCAAGTTCGCTCACTTTTAAGTCGTTCAGCACTGTTTTGCTCCCAGGCCGCCATCTAATGTTATTTAAAATAGTGTAAAACCTATGGGTTACCCATAGGTCAAGCGTGCGTGTCAGCATCAGCCAAAATGACTAAAACACTGATTTAAAACGGTCGTGCGACTAATGTATAAGTAAAAAACAAAATAAAACGCTCGTTTGCCCTTGAACCAAACCCTACATTGGGCGAAAACTGAGGTGTAGGAACAACGCGGGTGGATGGCACAGTCCGCCGGATCATCGGGAGAGAGGCCCACAATGCATAATAACTTCAAAAAACTAACCCTAGTGGCCGCGGTAGCAGCAGTTGCTTTTGCTAGCCAAGCCAACGCAGGCGGATATCAAATCAACGAGCAGAGCGTCAGTGGGCAGGGGTACGGCCATGCAGGGCGTAGCTCTAATATCAACGATGCCACCATTGTGTACGGTAACCCGGCGGGTATGTCGTTCCTTGACCGCGCGCAGATTACAGCGGGTGGTACTTTCCTAAGTGTCGATACGGATATTAGTAATGTGAGTGCTTCTAGAACTGGGGCGCTTGTTAACACGGATGGCGCGGGCGGCGTTACTGGTATTACTCCTTTTGGGAGTTCTGTGGTGGGCACTAACGATGGTGACATGGTACCGGGTACTCTGGTGCCTTTTGCGTTTTATGCGCATCCTGTAAATGAGCGCTTGGCATTTGGTTTTGGTGTATATGCGCCATTTGGCTCAAAAACTGAGTACGAGGATAGCTCTCAAGGTCGTAATCAAGGCAATTATACAGAGCTGAAAGTGGTGACGGCGCAGCCAACTGTTTCATACCGCTTCAATGAGCAATGGTCAGTTGGTGCAGGCGTAACTTATAACCAAGTCGAGGGTGAGCTGAGGAGGCAAGTGCCTGTTTCTGTGCCTGGAAACCCGTTGTTAGACCCTTTAGTAACTGAAGTAGATTCGCGTGTTGAGGGTGATGACGAGGCTTGGGGCTACAACCTAGGCGTTATTTATCAGCCGGTTCCAGAAACTACACTAGGCTTAACTTATCGCTCAAAAGTAGATTTCAACCTTGAGGGTAATTTTACTGCGAGCTCGCCTGTATTGGATCAGTTGGGTATTGGTACCGTTACTGATACAGCTGCACTTGATTTGACGACGCCGGAAACCGTTAACTTCTCCTTGACCCAGCAAATGAGTGACAATCTGAAGCTCATGTTTGGAGCTTCCTGGGCACGTTGGAGCCGTTTTGATCAGATATTGGTCACCGGTGATGAGCGCGGACAGATTACCAACGAGCAGCAGAACTACTCAAATGCATGGGCATTCTCAACAGGTGGTGAGTATCAGCTAACACAAACATTAGCACTGCGTGCAGGTGTAACGCTGGACTTTACGCCAACTCAAGATTCGACTCGTAGCGTACGTATTCCATCAGATGATCGCCGTATCTTTTCGATTGGTGCTGGCTGGAGCCCCACGCCTGACCTAACGCTGGATGTTGCCTACTCTTATCTGACGGAGCGCAGCACCCAGGTTGATCAGACTAAAACCGATAGTTTCACTGTAGCCGGCCAGTCCACTGCGCCGGTCACGTCTAACTACTCTGCTGACTACAAAAACCAAGCTCATGGCATTGGTGCTCAGCTGACCTATCGGTTCTGATCGGCTGCTCGCGCTTACTGATCGGTTTTCGACCTACTGACCCGGCTTCGGCCGGGTTTTTTACGTGAGTAACGAAGGGCTGGATGGATGCGGTATGCGCTGGGTTTCGTTACAATGTGTGCCAGAATTCCGCCGCTGGGGTGGCTCGCGAAGTTGTTAAGTGCCACGCTGCGAGTCACCTCAGCGGCGCCTGTCTCTTTTAAGCCGCGTTTTAGCGCGCATGAGACCCCGCTATTTACTGAACAAGGCTAGGGCGATCCATGTTGGAAACCAACCCGATTCATAACCAGATCAAGGACCTGTCTGAGCGGACAGACGTTCTTAGGGGGTATCTTTGACTATGCCGAGCGTAAAGATCGGCTAGAAGAAGTTTCCCGCGAACTCGAAGATCCTAACGTCTGGAACGACCCAGACTATGCCCAAAAACTGGGCAAAGAGCGTGCCTCCCTCGAAGCTATTGTAGCGACCATCGACGAGTTAGATCAGGGCCTGGCCGATAGCCGCGACCTGCTGGAACTCGCTGAAATGGAAGAGGACGAAGGCACCGTCGAGGAAGTGCGTAAAGAGCTTAACGGCTTGCAAGACGCGCTAGAAAAGCTCGAGTTTCGCCGCATGTTCTCCGGAGAAATGGACGAGAACAACGCCTACCTGGATATTCAATCGGGCTCTGGCGGCACCGAAGCGCAGGATTGGGCTAATATTCTGCTGCGTATGTACCTGCGCTGGGCAGAAAGCCATGGTTTTAAAGCCGAAATCATCGAAATCTCGGCGGGCGAAGTGGCAGGTATCAAATCGGCGTCCATCCATATTCAGGGTGATCATGCGTTTGGTTGGCTGCGCACGGAAACCGGCGTTCACCGCTTAGTACGTAAAAGCCCGTTTGATTCTGGCGGCCGCCGCCATACCTCGTTTGCATCGGTGTTTCTGTCACCTGAAATCGACGATAGCTTTGAGGTGGAACTTAACCCCTCTGATCTGCGCGTCGATACCTACCGCTCCAGCGGTGCCGGTGGTCAGCACGTTAACACCACGGACTCAGCCGTGCGGATTACCCACGAGCCCACGGGCATTGTGGTGGCGTGTCAGAACCAGCGCAGCCAGCATGCCAACCGCGACTTCGCCATGAAGCAGTTAAAAGCGAAGCTGTGGGAGTTTGAAATGCAAAAGCGCAATGCGGCCAAGCAGGAAGCAGAAGACTCCAAAGCCGATATCGGCTGGGGTAGCCAAATTCGCTCTTACGTATTGGACGATCAGCGCATTAAAGATCTGCGTACCGGCGTTCAGTCCAGCAACTGCGATAAGGTGCTCGATGGCGATCTGGATCAGTTTATCGTCGCCAGCCTGAAGCAGGGTTTGTAATCTTTTTTAGCGTTTGAACATAAATAGGGTGCCCGATGGCTAACCAAGACGCGTCTTCTCTCGACAACGAAAACCACCTGATTGCCGAGCGCCGTGCCAAGCTCACTGCCCGTCGTGAGCGTGCCGCTGAGCAGGGTAAGAGCGCTTTTCCGAATGATTTTCGCCGCGACAGCTTAACCGTTGAGCTCCACAACCTGCTGGGTGAGAAAGATAAAGCCGAGCTGGAAGCGCTGGGCCATCAGGCGTCTGTAGCGGGGCGCGTGATGCGTCAGCGCGGCCCGTTTATCGTCATCCAGGACGTGGCAGGCCAAATTCAGCTCTACGTAGACAAAAAAGGGCTGCCGGAAGACGTGCTGGAAGACATCAAAGGCTGGGATATCGGCGATATCGTGGCGGCGCGTGGCCCGGTGCATAAGTCGGGTAAAGGCGACTTGTACGTCATGATGGAAGAGGCGCAGCTGCTGACCAAGAGCCTGCGCCCGCTGCCGGACAAGTTCCACGGTCTGACCGACCAAGAAGCGCGCTACCGCCAGCGCTACGTCGATCTGATCATGAACCCGCAGTCGCGTAAGGTGTTCGAGACCCGTGCCGCGGTGATCAGCTCCATGCGCCGCTTCTTTGAAGCCCGTGGCTTTATGGAAGTGGAAACGCCGATGCTGCAGCCGATTCCCGGCGGCGCGGCGGCGCGCCCGTTTATCACTCATCACAATGCGCTGGATATTGATATGTATCTGCGTATTGCGCCGGAGCTTTACCTGAAGCGTCTGGTCGTGGGTGGTTTCGAGAAAGTGTTTGAAATCAACCGTAACTTCCGTAACGAAGGGCTGTCTACGCGGCATAACCCTGAGTTCACCATGGTGGAGTTCTACTGGGCTTACGCAGATTACCGCGACCTTTTAGACATGACTGAAGCCATGCTGCGCACGGCCGCGCAGGAAGTGTTGGGCACCACGTTGATTACCTACCAAGGGACAAGCTATGACTTTGGCCAGTCCTTTAAGCGCCTGACGCTGCGCAACGCCATTCTTGAGCACGGCGACGGCATCACCGACGCTGACCTGGATACCCTGGATGCTGCCCGCACTGCGGCGGAAAAACTGGGCATCAAAGTCAAAGAGAGCTGGGGCCTGGGTAAAGTTCAAACCGAGATCTTTGAAGAAGTGGCGGAACACAAGCTGGACCAGCCCACGTTTATCACTGAATACCCGGCAGAGGTCAGCCCGCTGGCGCGTCGTAACGATGCCAACCCCTTCGTCACTGATCGCTTTGAGTTCTTCGTCGGTGGTCGCGAGATCGCCAACGGCTTCTCCGAGCTTAACGATGCCGAAGACCAGGCAGCGCGTTTCCGTGAGCAGGCAGCGGAAAAAGACGCCGGCGACTTAGAAGCGATGTACTTTGACGCCGACTACGTGCGCGCACTGGAGTACGGCTTGCCGCCCACGGCAGGCGAGGGGATTGGTATTGACCGTTTAGTGATGCTGTTTACCGACAGTGCCTCGATTCGCGACGTGCTGCTGTTCCCGGCGATGCGCCCTGAGGTCGATTAACGCTAAACTTGGCGGTGGCGGACGAAAAGTTGGTAAGGGCGCGACTTAGCGCCCATAATGGTCAACGTTTCGACGGCGAGGAGAATCCAATGAAACTGCTAAATCGCTCTGCCCTGAGCGTCAGGCCGACCCAGACCTTCGTGGACTGGATCAATGCGCTCGAACCCACCATGGGAGACGACGACCTGACCCTGGACGACGTCGAACGTGAAAGTACGGTGTACCTCATTCCTGAAATGGATACCCCTGAGGCGCTGGAAACGTTTGTCCGAGACCGCCACGCTGAAATTCTCGAAACCGAACTGCGTGCTTGGGAAGAGGATGAGCGCCAGTGGCCAGAGAAGCTGGATTGGTCACTGTTTCAGGATTTCCTGCGCGTTGAACACAGCTACTTAGCCATCGACCTAGACGACGAAACCGCCCTGGAAATTTCAGACGTGGACGACGCGTTGCTGCTCGACAGCGAACAAGATTAGCGTGCTATTATTTTTAGCGTAAGCGCATTGTGAAACCGGCTTCGGCCGGTTTCGCCGTTTCAGAGGGTGTTGTTTAGGAACTCATCACCATGCGACTGTTTGAAACTCGCCCCGGCGACGATGGCCTGCCAGGGCCAGAGCGCCTGCTCGCTGTCTTAGCACTGGTTACCGGTACGCTCATGGCCGTGGTGGATACCACCATGATCAACCTCGCCCTGCCTACGATTGCCGCTGATCTGAATGTGTCTGCCTCGCGGGCCGTCTGGATTACCAACTTATTCCAGGTGGTGTGTGCGGCGTTTTTGCTGGTTTTTGCAGGCGTGAGTGAGCTGATTACCCGTCGGAGGCTTTACCTATTTGGCCTGGCGACCTTCGTACTGGCCGCGCTGGGGGCAGCGCTGTCACGCAATTTAGAAACGCTGTTGGTATTTCGTGCGCTGCAGGGCTTGGGGGCGGCAGCGACGCTCTCGATTGGCCCATCGCTCTACCGGGCTATTTTTCCCTCTAGGCTGCTGGGCAGCGCCCTGGGCTTAAGCGCACTGGTGGTGGCGGGAGGCTATGCAGCAGGGCCAACGCTCAGCGGGGTGATTCTCTCATTTGCCGACTGGCCGTGGCTGTTTGCGCTAAACGTGCCGTTAGGGCTTTGTTCGCTTTGGCTAGCTCACCGTGCGCTGCCACGGGATACACCCCGCCAGGGCAGCTTCGATACGCTGGGCGCGGTGTATTCTATGGTGATGCTGGCGAGCTTTTTTGTCGCCATGGATGCCGTTGGGCACGCCGCGCCTGTTTGGCAAAGTGGCGGCTGGGCGCTGCTGGCCGTGACGGCGTGTGGGCTGTTTATCCGTCGCCAACGTCGTGCTCCTTACCCGTTATTACCGCTGAGTGTGTTTGCTGAGAAGCGCTTTACGCTGGCGGTGTCGGCATCGGGGCTGGCGTTTATCGGCCAGGGGTTAACCTTTGTGGCGCTGTCGTTCTTTTACCAAGAGCAGATGGGGTTTTCGCCTTTAGAAACCGCGTGGCTCTTCACCCCGTGGCCGCTGGCCATTATGGTCATTGGGCCCCTTGCCGGACGCTTGGCAGACCGCATTAACCCTAGCTTGCTGTCGAGCGTGGGGCTGGTATTGCTGATTGTGGGATTGGTGGCGCTGGCGCTGGTGGATGAAAGCACGGGGGTGGCGGGCAGTCTGTGGCGCACGGCGCTGTGCGGTATTGGCTTTGGCCTTTTCCAGCCGCCGAATAATCGCGAAATGATGGGCAGCCTGCCGCCGGAGCGCAGCGCAAACGTCTCAGGGGTGATGAGTACCACGCGTACGGTAGGGCAGTCGTTTGGGGTTGCTCTGGTGGGCGCTGCCCTCGCGTTGGGGGCACCTATCCAAGTTACCCTGTGGCTAGGGGCCGGAACAACGTTCTTGGCCTTGTTGGCGAGTCTATCGCGGGTTCGCGTGGCCCAGCGCGCTCTGGTTGAGCGGCGGGCATCGTCTGCTGGCCGGTAAGGGCGTACAATAAGTGAGTTGCTGATTGAAGGAGCCTTCCATGACGATGCAGACACAGATAGAGCAGAAGTTAGCGGCCTTAGCCCCTGACGTGCTGCAGGTCGAAAACGAAAGCCATATGCACAACGTGCCGGCGAATTCTGAAACTCACTTCAAAGTCACCCTGGTGAGCGACAGCTTCGACGGCATGATGCCCGTTAAGCGCCACCAGCAAATTTATGCGCTACTAGCCGATGAGTTATCGGGGCCGGTGCACGCGCTGGCGCTGCATCTGTATACGCCTAAAGAGTGGCAAGCTCGTGGCGCTGCACGGCCTAATTCACCTAATTGCCGTGGCGGCGGCCAGTGACCCCAGAGGTTGCGCGTCGGCACTACCTTGATGCCATGGGCATTACTGCCTGGGCGTCCCGTTATCAGTTGCCCAACGCACTCCCTACGCAGGCCTGCGAGTGGGACGAAACGCCTGCCAAGACGCCTCCCCGCGAGCGGCTGCATGCGTTATTAGATGATGCCCCTGCGCCGCGTCCGCGCAGCCAAGCACCCGCTGCGGAGCCTAGCTCAACCATTGCATCGCCGTCGGCGGTACGGGCACTGCTGGGTCATGCGCCAGCGGCTGAACCACCGCCGGAAGTCAGCGCGACGCCTGCACCCAGTGCGCGCGTTGCCGAGCCTCTCAAACCGCTTAACTTTAGTTTTTCGTGCCTGTGTATCGGCGGGCGCTGGTTAAGTATTTGTGAAGGCGAGATGTCACCGGTGGAGCAGCAACTGCTGGCGAATATACTGCGTGCAGCGGGCGTGCATAAGGGCGACATGCCCAAGGTGACCTATTTCAAATGGCCTCCTATGGCGACCTCCTTTACCCCCGAAGAGCCGCTTGAAGAAGCGCAAGAAGGGGTGGCCGCATTTATCGCTGGGGCCGCTAGCCGCCAGGGTTGGCAATTGGAGCAGGTGCTCTGGTGGGGCGCAGAAGAAACCCCGGAGGATTCCCCGCTGGCTCAAGTAATAGCGTTGGCAAACGGGCAAAGCAGCACCCTGGCACTGCCGGTATGGCAAGGCCCACGGCTGGCCTCGCTTATCCAGCAGGCCAGCGCTAAGCGTGCGTTATGGCCGCGTTTGGCGGCACTCAGCAAGCAGTGGGGCGGTGAGTGATCGGTAGGCTAGAGGCTCATCACGCAGCGCTGTTGCACGCACTGGAAGCCGTCGCCTGCAGCGGTATGCGCCCGCAGCAGTTGGCGGATGATGATACGGTGGTGCTGGGAGCGTGGCAGGAGGAGGAGCTTGTTGGCTACGCACTGGTGGCAAAGCTGCCCTTTGACGCAGAGCTACAGGCAATTGGCGTACTGCCTGCCTGCCAAGGACAAGGCATTGGCCAACGACTGCTTCACGATGTAGCGATGGTGGCATCACAGTGGCAAGCGGAGCGGCTGCTGCTGGAAGTGCGCGCCGGTAACCAGCGAGCCATTCATCTGTATCGTCAGGCGGGGTTTGGGGAAGATGGTTGTCGAAAGGGCTACTACCCGGCCGCAAAGGGCACGACCGGGCGTGAGGATGCACTATTAATGTCGCGGCCGTTGGCTTAAGACGCGCTGCTGTCGTCCATGCCATCGAACTTGCTCAGCACGCCCTGTAAACGACGCTCCCACTCTTCACGCTCCTGCTTCAGCTGGGCGTTTTCGTTACGCAGCTCTTCGTTTTCCAGCTTCATCATCTCCAACGCCTCAACGGTGTCGGTGACTTTCTGTTCTAACTGATTAAAAAGCTCAAGGCTCATGCCTACCTCCGGTAACAAGTGACAGGCAGTGGCCTGTCATTCATGGACATCAAAAATGCGAATTAACCTGCCAATCAGTGGGGCGAGCGTAACGCTGCTGTAAGATGTCGGCAAGCGCTTTACGCAGGCAGGCGTTGATAGAGTCGTGCCATGCTTTCACCCGCCTGTGTTTCGCGGTGTAATTGCCAGTTAGCGGGCACTGTAGGCGCGAGCGAACGTTCGGTTTCCAGGTAGATCATGGCATCACTGGCTAACCAGCCGCCTGCTTCCAGCGCCGCGCAGCACGGCGCTGCCAAGCCCTGATTAAACGGCGGGTCGAGAAAGACCACGTCGGCCGGTTGCCCAGGCTCGGCAAGATACACCTGTGCATCGCGTGTCACGACATGGCCTTGCGTTGCCCCTAGGGTGGCGAGGTTGTCGCTGATCAGAGAGGCGACCTGCCGGTCGCGCTCAACAAAGGTAACGTGCGCAGCGCCCCGAGAAAGCGCCTCAATGCCGAGCGCGCCGGTGCCGGCAAATAGGTCAAGTACCTGCTTGCCATAAAGCGCTTGGCCCAGCCAGTTAAACAGCGTTTCACGCACACGATCCGGTGTGGGGCGTAGGCCCGGAAGGTCGAGTACCGGCAGCATGCGGCGGCGAAAATCGCCACCGATAATGCGCAGCTTACCCGGCGGTTGAGGAGACCCACGCCGAGCCGTCGATGGGCGAGAAGATGAGTGAGAAGAGCGTTGTCGTTTCATAACGCGGATTGTAGCGGGCTACTTATCCAAAGTCTTGGTCTGCGGTGGTAGGATAATCGCAATGTTCACCTATTTAGTCGGATGACACCTATGTTCGGTTTTTTCAAACGTAAGAAAAAGCACGACTCCCAGCAGGAGCCCCATGACGCCCAAGAGCAGCAGGGACTGCCAGAGGAACCCGAAGGCACGCCTGCTGACGAGGCGACCCCTGCTCCTGAAGCCTCGACGCCAGCAGAGGCGCAGGCCGAGGTTAAAGAAGCTCAGCCCCCCAAGCCCGAGCCTGAAAGCGCCGCTGAGTCGGCTCCAGAACCGGTCGCCGAAGAAGAGATTCAGCCTGCCGTGGCAGAAGAGCAGGTGGTGCCCGCTCCGGTCCAGGAAACTGTGCCAGAGCCAGAGCCAGAGCCAGAGCCAGAGCCAGAGCCAGAGCCAGAGCCAGAGCCAGAGCCAGAGCCAGAGCCAGAGCCAGAGCCAGAGCCAGAGCCAGAGCCAGAGCCAGAGCCAGAGCCAGAGCCAGAGCCAGAGCCAGAGCCAGAGCCAGAGCCAGAGCCAGAGCCAGAGCCAGAGCCAGAGCCAGAGCCAGAGCCAGAGCCAGAGCCAGAGCCAGAGCCAGAGCCAGAGCCAGAGCCAGAGCCAGAGCCAGAGCCAGAGCCAGAGCCAGAGCCAGAGCCAGAGCCAGAGCCAGAGCCAGAGCCAGAGCCAGAGCCAGAGCCAGAGCCAGAGCCAGAGCCAGAGCCAGAGCCAGAGCCAGAGCCAGAGCCAGAGCCAGAGCCAGAGCCAGAGCCAGAGCCAGAGCCAGAGCCAGAGCCTAAGCCTGCGCTGCAAGAGAAGCCGGTATCGGATAAAAGTGAGAAGAAAGGCTGGTTTGCGCGTATTAAATCGGGCCTGGGGAAAACGCGCGCCAATCTCACCGATGGCCTTGCCGACCTGTTCCTGGGCAAAAAGCATATTGATGATGAGCTACTGGAAGATCTAGAAACCCAGCTGCTGATGGCAGACGTGGGCATCGAAGCCACCAGCGACATCATTGAACGGCTGGAGGCGCGGGTTTCCCGTAAAGAGCTGAATAACCCTGAGGCGCTGTATCGCGGCTTGCAGGAAGAGCTTGCCGCGCTGTTGGCCCCAGTCTCCACGCCGCTGAGCTTTGAAAAAGAGAGCGATGGCCCCTTCGTCATTTTGGTAGTGGGGGTCAATGGCGTGGGCAAAACCACCACGATTGGTAAATTAACCCAGCGTTTCCAGCGTGAAGGTAAGAGCGTCATGCTGGCGGCGGGGGATACTTTCCGTGCGGCAGCGGTAGAACAGCTGAAAGTATGGGGTGAGCGCAACAGCGTGCCGGTGATCGCACAGCACACCGGGGCCGATAGCGCTTCGGTGATTTACGATGCGGTCGCGGCCGCTAAAGCTCGCGGTGTTGATGTGCTGATTGCGGATACCGCTGGGCGGCTGCATAACAAGAGCCACCTGATGGAAGAGCTGAAAAAGGTGCATCGCGTCATGCAGAAGCTCGATGACACGGCTCCCCATGAGGTCATGTTGGTACTGGATGCGGGCACCGGGCAAAACGCCATTGCCCAGGCGAGTACCTTCAATGAGGCCGTGCCGATTAGCGGTATTACCTTAACGAAGCTCGACGGTACCGCTAAAGGCGGCATTATCTTTGCCCTAGCGAAACAGCTGGAAACGCCGATTCGGTTTATCGGCGTGGGCGAAGGCTTGGATGACCTGCGCCCCTTCAATGCTGATGACTTCGTCACCGCGCTGTTTGACCGCCAAGGAGACGATGGCCGCGCATGATTGCCTTTGAGCATGTGAGTAAGCGCTACGGAGGGCGCTTTGATGCACTGGCGCACCTGAACTTTCGCGTGGCAAGAGGTGAAATGGTGTTTCTCACTGGCCACTCTGGTGCGGGCAAAAGCTCTCTGCTGCGATTGATTATGCGGCTGGAAAAGCCTAGCCGTGGACGAGTGGTCGTAGCCGGGCATGATATTGCCCAGCTACATGCCAGCCAGGTGCCGTTCTATCGCCGCCAGATTGGCGTGGTGTTTCAGGACCATCAGCTGCTATTTGACCGCAGCGTGTTTCATAACGTCTCGTTGCCGTTGGAGATTCAAGGCGTTGAACCCCGTGAAGCGGCGCGGCGGGTGCGGGCAGCCTTGGATAAAGTCGGGCTACTACACCGTGAGAAAGCGCTGCCGGTGGAGCTGTCTGGCGGTGAGCAGCAGCGGGTGGGGATTGCCCGTGCCGTGGTCAATAAGCCTGCGCTGCTGCTGGCTGACGAACCCACCGGTAACTTAGACCCCCAGCTCTCTGCCGATATCATGGCGCTGTTTGAGGACTTTAACCGCATTGGCACTACGGTGATGATCGCGAGCCACGATCTCGCGCTGATCGCGCGCCTGCGTCATCGCATCCTGCGCCTGCGGGACGGCCGGTTAGTCGGCGATGAGGGGGCCGTATGAAGCGCTCATCTCCTCGTTCCACGACCACTCCTTCCGCCACGCCTCGGCAAGCGACCTCGCGCCAAGGCGGCGCGGCGCGCAAGCGTTCGCTGGCCAAACCGGAAGCCGCCGCTCCGGATACCGCGTCACGCAGTGGCGCACGCTATCAGCAAACGCGTTTTAGCAGCCGCTTACGCGCCTGGGGGCGACACCACCGGGCCATGGCGCTAGATAGCCTTTACCGGTTAGTGAGGCATCCGCTGGGTAATCTGCTGACGATGTTGGCCATTGCCATTGCCCTGGTATTGCCTGCCGCGCTGTGGCTCACGCTGGACAGTGCCAAGCTGCTCAATACGGAGCTTGATGAGAGCGCAACGTTGACGGTGTACCTGGATGTCAGCGTGGATGAAGCGCAGGCGGTACGCATTGAAGAGGCCGTGGTGGCCGATGAAGGCGTTGCTGGGACGCGCCGGATTAGCCCAGAGCAGGGCATGGCGGAATTTCAGGAATCATTGGGCGTCGACGATACGCTGGCAGGGCTTGAGGATAATCCGCTGCCCACCAGTATTGTGATTGCGCCGCAAACTGTCGACCCGCAGGCCATGGCGGGGCTGGCGCAGCGGCTTGAAGGGCTGGCTGGCGTAGATGAAGTGCGTCTCGATTTAGCCTGGGTCGAGCGGTTGCGGCATTTGGCAGAGCTCGGCCGTCGCGTGGCGCTGGCCTTAGGGGTTTTGTTTGGGTTTGGCGTATTACTGGTGGTAGGCAACACGATCCGCTTAGCGGTAGAGAGCCGCCGCCGGGAAATTGAAGTGGTGATGCTGATTGGTGCCACCCATGCGTTTGTACGTCGACCCTTCTTATACAGCGGGGCGTGGTATGGTGTGGGCGGCGGGTTACTGGCATTAGGCCTGTTGGGGCTCGGCAATTATTGGCTTTCGCTGCCCGTGGCCGCGCTGGCGGCAAGTTATGGTGCCAGCTTCACGTTGCCGCAGCTGGATGTGACAGGCTCTACAATTCTGCTATCTTGCAGTACACTACTAGGCTGGTTGGGGGCATGGCTTGCAGTAACACGCCACCTCACCAGTATTCGTCCGCGTTAAGTCATCTACCTAGCAGTATGCTGTGTTATGCGGGCGATAACAGGAATTTCCACCCCATTTAGCGCTATATACCGAGTCATCGTATTGGTCGCTTTGAACCTTACGCTGCAACTAAGGTCTTATGGGTTAACGTAAGACGTCTGGCAATGTTACGCCACAACGTCAACCACGATAGGTTTTAAGGGAGACCACCTGCATATGAGCACTAGTCTTCTACCGGTGGGACAAATCTCTCCAGGTCACGACCTGGGAGGTTATATTCAAGCGGTTAATGGTATTGCCGTATTAAGCGTTGAAGAAGAGCGCGAGTTAGCATTCCGGCTTTACGACGAAGGCGACCTAGAGGCTGCGCGCCGCCTAGTGCTTTCACACCTGCGTTTTGTGGTGCACATTGCCCGCAGTTATTCAGGCTACGGCTTGCCTCAAGCGGATCTGATCCAGGAAGGCAACGTGGGCTTGATGAAGGCGGTCAAGCGCTTTGATCCTAACCAAGGCGTGCGCTTGGTGTCGTTTGCTGTTCACTGGATCAAAGCAGAAATTCATGAGTTTGTGCTGCGTAACTGGCGGATTGTTAAAATCGCCACGACCAAAGCCCAGCGCAAGCTGTTCTTCAATCTGCGCAGCGCGAAGAAGCGTCTGGCATGGCTGAATAACGATGAAGTGGATGCCATTGCCAAAGACCTCGACGTGAAACCTGCCGTCGTGCGCGATATGGAAGGTCGTCTCTCAGCATTTGATGCAGGGTACGACGCCTCGCCAAGCGATGATGAAGAGAGCACCTATCAAGCGCCCGCGTATTTTCTTGATGATGCCTCCGCTGATCCAGCAACGCAGCTTGAAGATAGCGATTTTGAAGAAGACTCCACCCGTCGTCTGCAGCTGGCGCTCAAAGGGTTGGATGAACGCTCGCGGGATATTCTGCAGCGTCGTTGGCTGACCGATAACAAAGCCACGCTGCATGATCTGGCCGACGTGTACGGCGTCAGCGCTGAGCGTATTCGCCAGCTTGAAAAGAACGCGATGAAGAAGCTGCGTCAGAAAATGGGCGATGCCGCTATCGCGGCGTAATCCAGTACGGCGCTCGTCAAAACGCCCTGAAGGTATTGCCTTCAGGGCGTTTTTTATTGAGCGGGGCTGAGTCCTTAAGAAGGTCCTTAAGAAGGCCCTTAAAAAGGCTTTTAAGCAGGCTGAGTGGTTTCTCTCAATAGCTGGCTAGAAAGCAGTGCCCACTGGTCTTCCCAGTGCTCGGTAGGCAAGCGCTTGAAGTCGCTGCGCACGTACTGGGAGATGCGGCCTTCCGCTTGAGCGATCAGCAGATTGGCAGCGGCGGAGGAGGGAATGCTGGTACGACGGCCTTCACGCAGCTCAGCTTCTCGCAGTACCTGCTTAAGCTGCGTTTCCAGGCGCTCAAACAGCTGATGCACCCGCTGGCGAAGTCGCGCCGTTTCTCCGGTGAGCACATCGCCGCCCAATACGCGGGCAAGTCCTGGGTTCTTCTCGGCGAACCCCAGCAGCAGCGATAAAATCGTGCCACAGCGGGTCGCGGCGTCGGGAATGTCGTCCAGAATGCGCGTTATCCGAGCAAAGATGCTCTCTTCGATAAAATCGATGAGCCCTTCAAACATGCGCGCCTTACTCGGAAAGTGGCGGTAAAGCGCTGCCTCCGAGACGCCCACTTGGCGTGCTAGCGCGGCGGTGGTGATGCGTTTGCCGCTATCTTCTTCCAGCATCACGGCCAGTGCTTGCAGTATTTGCTCGCGGCGGCGAGGTTTGCGATCGTCACTCATGACTCTTGCCCTCCGTCGCGGTTATTCTGCGTCAGTGATTAGGGTGCCTACCCCGGCGTTGGTAAAGATTTCCAGCAGTACGGCGTGGGGTACCCGGCCATCGATAATATGAGCGCTGTTAACACCGCCTTTGACAGCATCCAGCGCACAGCGGATTTTCGGCAGCATGCCGCCGTAAATGGTGCCATCGGCAATCAGGCCGTCGACCTGAGCGGTGGTGAGCCCAGTCAGTACCTTGCCTTCGCTGTTCATCAGGCCTGCCACGTTGGTCAGCAGCATCAGCTTTTCGGCATTCAGCGCTTCGGCAAGCTTGCCGGCCACTAGATCAGCGTTGATGTTGTAGCTATTGCCTTTGTCATCCACGCCAATCGGCGCAATCACCGGAATAAAGTCTCGGGCGGCGAGCATTTCGATCAGGTCGGTTGAGATCGACTCTACTTCGCCCACGTGACCAATATCGATAATCTCGGGGGCGGTCATCTCCGGGCTTTGGTGCTCAACCTTCAACTGGCGGGCGCGAATTTGTGCGCCGTCTTTGCCGGTTAAACCAATCGCCTTGCCACCGCTTTGGTTAATCAGGTTGACGATGCTTTTGTTCACCAAACCGCCCAGCACCATCTCTACAACGTCCATGGTTTGCGAGTCGGTGACGCGCATGCCGTTCACAAAGCGGGATTCGAT
Organism: Vreelandella lutescens; assembly: GCF_014640815.1. Classification (GTDB taxonomy): domain Bacteria; phylum Pseudomonadota; class Gammaproteobacteria; order Pseudomonadales; family Halomonadaceae; genus Vreelandella; species Vreelandella lutescens. Next base: position 56,163 of record NZ_BMHM01000001.1, read on the forward strand.
ATTGAGCTTTGCCAGCAGGCTGCCAATTTGCGGGCCGCCGCCGTGTACCACCACCGGGTTAATGCCGACTTCCTTCATCAGCACGATGTTACGAGCAAATGAGTCGATCAGCGTGTCTTCGGTCATGGCGTTGCCGCCGTATTTGACCACGACGGTTTTACCGGAAAATTGCTGGATGTAGGGAAGCGCTTCTGACAGCACCTCCACAACGACCTGAGGGTCGCGGCTAGCTGAACTCATGACGATGTCCCTTTGCTCTTTTTTAATGTCTGTTGCGTCACTGTGTGCGGGCAGCAATCACAGCCTTTTTAACACGTCGCGCGTTCTAAGGGCGCGATCATGCTGTTGTGGTGGCCGGTATGGTGAGTGCAGGCGCTACGTTGTGCAGCGCTTGTTCAAAACGCTCACGAATGCGTTCCAAGGCAGCGAGATCTTTTCCCTCGAAGCGAAGGACTAGTGCAGGCGTTGTGTTGGAGGCGCGGCACAGCCCCCAGCCGTCGGCGTAGTCAACGCGGATGCCATCCAGCGTGGTTTTGATACCTTCGCCGAAGTCGCCCTCTCTGGCAAGCGTCTCGACAATGGCGAATTTTTCTTCGTCAGTGACGCTGACATTAATTTCGGGCGTACTAACATCCTGAGGAAACTGGTCAAAGAACGCATCGGCGTCGCCTGGGTACTGGGAAAGAATCTCCAGCAGTCGTGCCGCTGAGTAAAGCCCGTCATCAAAGCCGTACCAGCGCTCTTTGAAAAAGATATGACCACTCATCTCGCCGCCCAGCAGTGCGCCGGTCTCTTTCATGCGGGCTTTGATCAGCGAGTGCCCCGTGCGCCACATCTCCGGCTCGCCGCCTGCTTCGCTAATCACGCGAGCGAGATGGCCTGTGCACTTAATATCAAAAATGACCTTCGCGCCGGGGTTGCGCGACAGCATGTCGGAAGCAAACAGCATCAGCAGGTGGTCGGGGTAGATCATCCGGCCGCGGGGCGTGACCACGCCCAGGCGGTCGCCATCGCCATCAAAGGCAAGGCCGATGTCCGCTCCGCTCTGCTGCACGTGCTGAATCAAATCCTGCAGATTTTCAGGCTTGCCGGGGTCGGGGTGATGGTTGGGAAAGCGCCCATCAATCTCAGCGAACAGCGGCGTGGTCGAAACCCCCAGGCGTTCAATCAACTGCGGGCCAAGCTCGCCAGCGACGCCGTTGCCGCAATCCACTACCGCGCTTAAGGTGCGCGTTAGTTTGATGTCGCTAAGAATGCGGGCGAGGTAAATCTCCCGCAGGTCGCGGGTGTGTAAACGGCCTTCACCGTGGGTGAGGTCGTTTGCCTGAATGCGTTCATACAGGCGGGTAATGGCATCGCCCGACAGCGTTTCGCCGTTGAGAACGATTTTAAAACCGTTGTAGTCCGGTGGGTTGTGGCTGCCGGTGAGCATCACCCCTGAGCAGCTTTCGGGCTGGGTGTGAGTGGCGAAGTACAGCACCGGAGTGGGCACCATGCCAATATCGATGACATCCTGCCCAGCCGCCCGCAAACCGCGAATCAGTGCGGCCTGTAGGCGTGGCCCCGAGGTTCGACCGTCCCGCGCTACGATCACGGTGTGCTCACCTCGCGCGGCGGCTTCTGAGCCCACTGCATGGCCAATCAGTTCGGTGGTGGCTTCACTTAAGGTGTCATCCACAATGCCACGAATATCATAGGCACGAAATATCGAAGCGGGTACGGTCATTATCGATCCTTGAGCAACACGTTAGCGTAAGGCGAAGGGGGCTTATTGGCGGCCGGTGCTGCCGAAACCGCCGCTGCCGCGGGCGGAGTCGGTAAAGCTATCCACCAGCGTGAGTTCAGCCTGCACCACGGGTACCAGTACATACTGAGCGAGCCGCTCAAAAGGCGTTATTGTGAAGCTGTCCTGGCCGCGGTTCCAGACCGATATCATCAGCTCGCCCTGGTAGTCGGCGTCGATTAACCCCACCAAGTTGCCCAGCACAATGCCATGTTTATGGCCCAGGCCAGAGCGGGGCAGAATCATTCCCGCTAAACCCGGGTCTTCAATATAGATGGCAAGGCCGGTCCGTACGAGCTGGCATTCGCCGGGGGCAAGTGTTAACGGCTCATCCAGCAGCGCCCTTAAATCCATGCCCGCAGAGCCTGTCGTGGCGTAAGAGGGCAGGTAGTCGTGCAGGCGCTCATCCAAGACTTTGCACTGCAGTTGTGGGCGGGTACTGCTCATGATGAAGCTCCAGAAGAAATCAAAGAGAGTTGCGCCAGCGTCTGATGAATAATCAGCGCGGCTAGTTGCGTTTTCGGTTGCGGCGGCGCGCTAAGCTGCTCATTGCCCTGCGGCGTACGCCACAGTAGTAGCGCCGCATTATCATCGCTGCCAAAGCCCAATCCCTGTTGGGAAACATCGTTGGCGACGATCATATCGAGCCCCTTACGGGCCAGTTTATCTTGGGCGTAGCGCTCTACGTCCTGAGTTTCCGCTGCAAAGCCAACTACAAAAGGCCGCTGGCCGCTTGGCAGTGCGGCCACGTCGGCAATGATGTCGGGGTTTTTGACTAGGGTCAGCGTTAACGTATCGCGGTCGTCGGTTTTCTTGAGTTTGTGCTCTGCGGCGCTTTCCGCGCGGTAGTCGGCGACCGCGGCGCAGCCGATGAATACCGTGGCCTCAGGGGCTAAGCGCAGCGCAGTGGCGTGCATTTGTAAGGCGGTTTCTACCTCAATGCGCTCAACGCCCGGTGGTGTGGGCAGGCTTACCGGCCCGCTGATCAGCGTCACCCGAGCGCCTTGGGCGGCGGCTTCGGCTGCTAAGGCGTAGCCCATTTTCCCGGAGCTGTGATTGGATAAGTAGCGCACTGGGTCTAATGCTTCCCGGGTGGGGCCAGCAGTAATCACCACATGTGGGGCATCTTGGGAGGCAATGGGCGGTGGGGCAAAATGGCGGCGAAGCGCCTCAATGATCTCCTCAGGCTCGCTCATTCGCCCTGGGCCAACGTCGCCGCAGGCTTGATCACCGGCGGCGGGGCCGATTAACTGCCAGCCATCGGCGGCGAGCTGAGTCACATTGCGTTGGGTGGCGGGGTGGCGCCACATGGCCTGATTCATGGCAGGGGCGATCAGTCGGGGCGCTTCAGAGGCCAGGCACAGCGTGGTCAGCAGGTCGTCGGCCATGCCGTGTACTAGCCGTGCGATTAGGTCAGCGGTGGCTGGCGCAATCACAATGGCATCTGCCCAGCGGGCCAGTTCGATATGCCCCATGCCTGCTTCCGCTTCAGGGTCTAGCAGCGACGTACGCACTGGCTCACCGGAGAGTGCTTGAAGGGTGAGTGGCGTGATAAACGCCTGGGCTCCGTCGGTCATCACTACCCGCACGTCACAGCCTGCCTGCTTCAGCAAACGCACAATGAGCGCACTTTTATACGCCGCGATCCCCGCGCTGACGCCTAATAGCAGGCGTTTACCGGCCAGTGACGATAGACAAGATTGCGCTAGTGATGCCATGGGAAGAGTCCAATGTGACCAACATGAAAGGGGCTTACCATACCATTTGGCTGTTTATTTTGGCATGCTCAGGCGAGCGCTAATAAAGCTAGGTATAGTGAGGCGTGCGGTAGGCATCACTCATTAAGTGAAGAGGCAGGGAGGCGTCGATGGGAATTAATCACTGGCCTGAGGGTGAGCGGCCACGGGAAAAGCTGCTGAATATGGGCGCTCAGGCGCTTTCGGATGCGGAGCTTCTGGCTATTTTTCTTCGCGTAGGCGTGCAGGGGCGCTCTGCGGTGGATTTAGCGCGGGACCTGCTGACCAGCTTTGGTGGTTTAAGGCAGTTGCTGGAAGCCGACCAAACCCAGTTCTGTGCTGCCCGGGGGCTGGGGAGCGCTAAATTTGCGCAACTGCAGGCGACGCTTGAGCTTTCAAGACGGCATTTAGCCAGTCAGCTGGCGCGTGGCAATGCGTTAACCTCACCTGCGCTAGTGCGTCACTACCTAAGTTCACAGCTGCGTCATTTGGGGCATGAAGAGTTTGCGGTACTTTTTTTGGATACGCAGCACCGAATTATTCGCTATGAATCCCTGTTTCGCGGTACCCTAGACAGCGCATCCGTTTACCCCCGCGAAGTTGCCAAGCGTGCGCTTGAGTTACACGCTGGCGCTGTCATCCTGGCCCACAATCACCCATCGGGTGTGGCTGAGCCCAGCGATGCTGATCGACGTATCACCGAACGTTTGAAAGATGCCCTCGCACTCTTCGATGTGCGGGTACTCGATCATTTTGTGGTGGGAGACGGTGACGTGGTGTCATTTGCCGAGCGTGGCTGGCTATAGCAGTAATTTTCAGCAGCAGAAGACGTGTGCTCGACCCTCAGGTCATTGCCCTTTTTCTAAGTAAATTGTCCAAAAACGCGCTTTTTTGGCCTTTTTGGGCGGTTTCGCTTGCTGGTAGCTAGGTGCTCTGGTATAAAGTGCCACCTTTGAACTTGGGTTGAATAACGGATTTGGGTACAGCTAGGCGGTTAACTGCGTCGACTCCCTCCCTGCTCCGGTTTGCCCGACAGTTTTGAACAACTCGCCAAGCGGTTGGAGGCTCTCATGTCCAAAGTATGTCAGGTTACCGGCAAGCGTCCGGTAACTGGTAATAACGTTTCTCACTCCCAGCGTAAGACACGTCGTCGTTTCTTGCCGAACCTTCATACCCATCGTTTTTGGGTTGAATCTGAAAACCGCTTCGTCAAGCTGCGCGTTTCCTCTAAAGGAATGCGTATCATCGACAAGAAAGGTATCGAAACGGTTCTGGCTGACATCCGCAAACGCGGCGACGCTATCTAAGCCAGCTTTTTACAAAGCATTTTGGGAGAGTTAAACCATGCGCGATAAGATCAAGCTGGTGTCTAGTGCCGGTACAGGCCACTTCTACACCACTGATAAGAACAAGCGGAACACTCCGGATAAGTTCGAATTCAAGAAATACGACCCGGTTGTCCGTAAGCACGTTATCTACAAGGAAGCCAAGATCAAGTAATCGCGATTACGATGATCGGCTTTCACCGCAGGCGAGCGCCTGTTGAAAAACCCGGCCCAAAGCCGGGTTTTTGCATATCTGATCGTTAGGGTTCTACGGCGCTGGCATGCGCAGATTGGCCGTTTGGCAGTGACATGCCGGGTCGTGGGCATCCCTGTCACTGTGTCGTCATCATAGGCTTTCATCATGCCCGAATTGCCTGAAGTGGAAACCACACGGCGTGGTATCGCCCCCTATATTGAGGGCCAGGAGATCACCGAGGTGCTGGTGCGCCAGCCGCGTTTGCGCGTACCGGTGCCCGAGGATTTAGCGGAGCGCTTAGTGGGGGCTTCAATAGGTCCGCTTGCCCGCCGAGCAAAGTATCTGCAAATTCCCCTCGCGGACGGTAGTGCGACGCTATTGTGGCATTTGGGTATGTCGGGCAGCCTGCGCATTGCACGCCTTGGCGACCTGCCAAAAAAGCATGATCATGTCGATGTGGTGACCGCCAGTGGCTACGTGCTGCGCTACCATGACCCGCGCCGATTTGGATTTGTCGATTGGCAGCAAGGCGATGGCAGCAAGGACAAACGCTTAGCCCACCTAGGCCCAGAGCCGCTTGATGATGCCTTTAATGGCCAGTGGCTGTTTAACCTGTCGCGCAATAAGCGCGTGGCAGTGAAGCCCTTCTTGATGGACAACCAAGTGGTGGTGGGGGCTGGCAATATCTATGCGGCAGAGGCGCTGTTTATGGCGGGTATCGACCCACGCCGTGCTGCAGGTCGCATTTCGCTGGCGCGCTATGAAGCGCTGGCAGTAGCGGTTAAAGAGGTGTTGGCAGCGGCCATTACCCAGGGCGGCACCACGCTGCGTGATTTTGTCAGCGGGCAGGGCGAGCCGGGCTACTTTGCCCAGCAGCTCAATGTGTATGGCCGCCACGGCCAGCCCTGCTTACGCTGTGGCAGCGAGCTGCGACGTATAACACTTGGCCAGCGAGCGAGCGTGTTTTGCCCTAGCTGCCAGCGTTAATGACCGCCTTGGGCGGTGAACTGTTTTGCTTACCCTTACTGGGCCTGTGTGCTTGGTAAGCTGGCTCTTTTGGAGATTGTTGTGACCCAACGCCTGCGCTTGAATAAAAACGCTGATCGCCGCTTGAAAGCTGGCCATCTATGGATCTACTCCAACGAAGTAGACATCAAAGAAACGCCCCTGAAAAATTTCGCAGCGGGTGAGCCTGTGCTGGTAGAGGCGTCCAACGGTAAAACGTTAGGCGTTGCTTATGTTAACCCTCACTCGCTGATCTGCGGCCGCATCATGTCCCGCGACCCGGAGATGCGCCTGGATCGCTCGCTGTTTGTTCACCGTTTTAATCAGGCGCTGGCGCTGCGTCAGCGTATGTTTGATCAGCCGTTTTACCGTCTTGTTCACGGCGAAGGTGACCTGCTGCCTGGGCTGGTGATTGACCGCTTTGGCGACGTGCTGGTGGTGCAGCTCAACACCGCCGGTATGCAGGCGCTGGCAGAAGATATCGTTGATGCGCTGGAAAAAGTCGTGAAGCCTAGCGCGATTGTATTCCGCAACGATACCGGTGGCCGCCGTCAGGAGGGCCTGGAAGCCCACGTGGAAGTCGTTAAAGGTACGCTGCCCGACGAAGTGCTGCTGGTCGAAAACGGCGTGACCTTTGCGGTGCCGGTAATGAACGGCCAAAAAACGGGTTGGTTTTATGACCACCGCGTTAACCGCGCTTGGCTCAATAGCCAAGTAGCCGGTAAGCGCGTGTTGGACGTCTTTAGTTACGTAGGTGGCTGGGGCGTTCAAGCGGCGGCTAGCGGTGCGTCTGAAGTGTTGTGCGTTGACTCCTCGGGCGCTGCGCTGGAGCAGGTGGCGCGTAACGCCGAGCTCAACGGCGTCCAAGAGCAGGTAGCTGTCAGTGAAGGCGATGCGTTTGAGGCATTGGCGGCGCTGAAGGCAGATGGCGAACAGTTCGACGTAGTGATTCTGGATCCGCCCGCGTTTATTAAAAAGCGTAAGGATATCCCCAACGGTGAGCGCGCCTACTCGCGTCTTAACCGTGAGGCGATGCGTTTGCTGGGTCGCGATGGCCTGCTGCTGTCGGCCTCCTGCTCCATGCACCTTGCGACTGATCGTTTGGTCGATGTGGTGCGCGGTGCAGTGCGCCACCAGGACCGCCAGGGCCAAGTGATCTTCCAGGGCCACCAAGGGCCGGATCACCCGGTACACCCGGCCATTCCGGAAACGTCTTACCTGAAGGCGCTGGGCGTACGCGTTTTCCGTGACTAAGCACGGCCATTAGCGGTTAACGGATGCGAGGTCGTTACAGAAAGGAGATAGCCACATGGAGTGGGCGTTGCCAGACCCGTTTGTCATTGACCTAAACGTACTGCCTGAGGCGATAGACGCCTACCAGCACGTTAATAACAGCGAGTATTTGCGCTGGGTTGAGCAGATTAGCTGGGCGCACTCCGAAGCGTTGGGGCTATCCCTTGAGCGCTACCAAACCCTTGATCGGGCGATGGTGGTGCACCGCCATGAGCTGGACTATCTCGCGCCCGCCTTTGCGGGTGATGCGCTGCAGCTGGCGACGTGGATCGTGGCGTGCGACGGCCGTTTTAGCCTCACGCGCCGCTTTCAGCTCAAGCGCGTTGCGGATGGTAAAACGCTGCTGAACGCCCGCACTCGGTTTGCCTGTGTCGCGCTCTCAAGCGGCCGCCCGAAACGCCTGCCTGAAGAGTATCAGCGTATTTATGGTGGGGCAGTCGTGGTCGAGGGGTAACGCAATTCAGGGCGTTGATTTTTTCGCCTAACGCCCTTAACCGCTAGATTCTTCTGCTAAAAAACGCCTTAAGCGGCGTTTTTTTTGTTTTTCTCTCCGGGGGTGGTGGTTCTTGTTTGCTGTGCTGTAATGCACTTAGCAACGTACGACATGTGCCTGAATCAGGAGAGCCAACCATGAAAATTGCCGTCCCCAAAGAGATCAAAAACCATGAATACCGCGTTGCACTGACGCCCACCGGCGCGCGCGAGCTAACCGGGCGTGGCCATACGGTGAGCGTGCAGACTGGCGCTGGAGAAGGCGCTGGCTTTCAAGATGGCGATTACCAACTGGCAGGCGCGACTATCGAGCCAAATGTTGATGCGCTGTGGCAAAACGCCGAGCTGATCTTGAAAGTCAAAGAGCCGCAGCCAGAGGAAGTCGCGCGTCTCACCCCTGAGCATACGCTGTTTACCTATCTGCACTTAGCCGCTGAAAAGTCGCTCACCCAAGGGCTGATGGAGAGCGGTGCTACCTGCATTGCTTACGAAACCATCACCGATGCGAAAGGTGGCCTGCCGCTATTAGCCCCCATGAGCACCGTGGCGGGCCGTATGGCGGTGCAGGCAGGGGCACATAGCCTGGAAAAGGCGCAGGGCGGCTCTGGCGTGCTGTTGCCGGGCGTGCCGGGGGTAGCGCCAGGGAGTGTGACCGTCATTGGCGGCGGCGTGGTGGGTGAGAACGCGGCACGCATGGCGCTGGGCTTAGGGGCGGATGTCACGATTTTAGATAAATCGATTGCCCGGCTGGAAGTGCTGGATGACCGCTACCAGGGGCGCATCAAAACGGTTTATTCCACGGCGGATGCGCTGGATCACGCGGTAAGAACGGCAGATATGATTGTCGGTGCCGTGCTGATTCCAGGCGCCGCTACGCCGAAGCTGATTACTCGCGCCATGCTGGCGGATATGAAGCAGGGCAGCGTGCTGGTGGATGTGGCGATTGATCAGGGTGGCTGCTTTGAAACCAGCAAGCCCACCACCCACGCTGAGCCCACCTATATCGTGGATGGTATTGTGCACTACTGCGTGGCCAATATGCCCGGTGCCGTGGCGCGTACCTCTACCTTAGGGCTGACCAACGCCACGCTGCCCTTCGTGCTGGCGCTAGCGGATAAAGGCTGGCAGAAAGCATTAGCCGACGATGCACACTTCCTGCCCGGTCTTAACGTCCATAGCGGGAAGGTCACCTATCGCGCCGTGGCGGAGGCCTTTGGGCTAGAAAGCGTCGATCCGGCCAGCATCGTGAAATAGTTGGTGAAATAGTTCGTGAGGTACCCCTGCAGCGGTTAGGCGGACAAGAAGCCGCTTGCCGTGGCTTCGTGACGTGGCTTCGTGACGTGGCTTAGTAGTGAGGCGGGATGTCGTCTTCTGGGCGGAAACTACCCTGAGAATCGCCCGCCTGGAGCGCCTGATGCTGCTCGCGTAGGCGTTCGCGCATCAGCGCGCTTAGCTGCTCCAGTTTTTCCAGGCGGCGCTCTTGCTGGGCTACCGCTTGATCAAGGGTATCCAGCCAGTGCTCTTGGTAAGCCAGCCTGCTCTCCATCGATTCAAGACGTTGAGAGAGCTCAGCAGGCGATAATTCGTTTGTCATGATAACATCGTCACCTTGTGTAGTATGCTCGGTACTGTTAGGAATGGGCCTGGTAGTTCGAGTATTGTCCTTCGTCTGTTACCCATACAACAAGAGAGCTTTTACCATCTATGAACCCAAAAGTTGTTTTTCGCTGTTTCTTTATCAGTATCTTACTGGCCGCCCCCACGCCGCTTCTTCTGGCGGGGATTGTTCATTTAACCAATGCACCTCTGGCTGAACAGTGGTTAGCCGAAGCTGCTTTCAGTGTGTATGCCGCTGTCGCGGTTGGCTGTTTTATCATGTTGTTGATTGGCACGTTAGCGGCGGCTGCTCTGGCACCTCCCATGGTAGTGAAAGCCGATGTAGCACGCGTGAAACCAGCGCCGCGTCAGCCTCAAGCGGCACCTGCGGTGGAAGATGATGAAGAAGAGGAAGATATCATCGACCCCAACGATGGCCGTGAAGAGGGGGAGGTAAAGTGGTTTAACACCAATAAAGGTTATGGCTTTATTACCCGCGATAACGGTGAAGATGTGTTTGTTCACTTCCGTGCGATTCGTGGTCGTGGCCCGCGTATGCTGGCCGAAGGCCAGATTGTTCGCTATCACGTGATTAAAAATGATCGCGGTCTTCAGGCCGATGACGTCAGCATTATTGAGTAAACGCTTAGGTACTGTCGTGCGAAATTAGCTGTGATAGTGCTAAAGAAGAAAACCCCCGCGCCTGCGGGGGTTTTTGCGTTTAACGGCCTGAGTCTGGCCATTCGATGGCTTTTTCTTGGCCATCGGGCAGTACCTGCCAAAAGCGGTCCGGGTCGTCGCCAGGGTGCCAGCCACCTAACGAGCAGCGGACTTCTACCTGCAGGGCTTCAGCGGCGTGTTGGGCGCACTCTTGGTCGGTGTGCCAAGGGGTATGGCTGCTGTCGAACCAGAGGCTGGCAAAGCCATCGGCGGCTTTGTCCACCAGTAGCACCGGGACGCTATCGCCCTGGTGCTGGCCGCGGGTTTTCCACTTGCCTTTGCCAGCCGGGCTCAGGGGCGGTGCACTCAGCACATCGGCCAACCAGGCGTTAACGTCATCCAGCGTGATCTGCGCTAGATACACCTCTATATCCGGAAACCGCTCCATCATACGCTTACCTCGTCGGTGGTCAGCAGCGCTTGAAGGGTCGCTTCGTAGATACGGCTCAGCGCATCCAAGTCGCTAGCGCGCACGCGCTCGTTCACCTTGTGAATGGTGTCGTTCAGCGGGCCAAGCTCTACCACCTGCGCGCCCAGAGTGGCAATAAAACGGCCATCCGAGGTGCCGCCGCTGGTAGAAAGTGCTGGGCGTTCGCCAGTGACGGCTTCCACTCCACGAATGGCCGCCTCCACTAGCTCACCTTCGGCCGTCAGGAACGGTTCGCCGTTCAGCGTCCAGTCGATATGGTACTCAAGGCCGTGCTTGTCCAGAATCGCTTCCGTGCGCGACCGTAATTCGTCATGGGTGACTTCGGTGGAGTAGCGGAAGTTAAACACCACCTCCACGTCGCCAGGAATGACGTTAGTCGCCCCGGTACCGGCCCGCAGATTCGAGATCTGAAAACTGGTCGCAGGGAAGAAGTCGTTGCCGGCATCCCAGTGCTCGTTAACGAGCGCATCCAGGGCGGGCATCGCTTGGTGGATCGGATTGCGCGCTAAGTGAGGGTAGGCCACATGGCCTTGAATACCCTTAACATGCAGCACGCCGCCCAAAGAGCCACGACGACCATTTTTGATCACATCGCCCAGGCGTGAGGTGGATGAGGGCTCGCCAACGATGCAGTAATCCAAGCGCTCGTGACGTTCGCGCAAGTGCTCGACGACAGCACGAGTACCGTCGACGGCGGGCCCTTCCTCATCGGAGGTGATTAAAAACGCAATGCGACCATCATGATCAGGGTAGCGCGCGACAAAACGTTCCACCGCTGTGAGCATGGCGGCAAGGCTACCCTTCATATCGGCCGCGCCGCGCCCGCAGAGCATGCCTTGGTCATCGATGCAGGGCTCGAAAGGCGGAAATTCCCAGTTGGTGTGTGGCCCGCTGGGCACTACGTCGGTGTGCCCCGCAAACGCCAGCACCGGGCCGTGGTGGCCACGAATCGCCCAAAAATTCTTCACATCGCCAAACGGCAGCTGCTCAATATGGAAACCGAGCGCTGTTAAGCGCTCGATCATCAGGTCCTGGCAGCCTTCGTCGTCGGGTGTCACCGACGCCCGGCCAAGCAGCTCGAAGGCCAGCTTCAGCGTAGGCGACAGTGAGGCAGGCTCAGTTATGGGCATGCAGTGCCTCGTTCAGCGCAATGGCGCTTTTATTGGTCAGGCACTCGATGCGGCCATTTTGTGAGTTGCGGCGCAGCAGCAAGTCGTCTTGGCCCGCCAGCTCGCGGGCGGCAACGGTGTTCACTTCCTGGCCCTGGTCATCCAGCAGCGTCACTTTGGAGCCTGCGGTGATGTAGAGGCCAGCTTCCACGGTGCAGCGGTCGCCCAGCGGAATGCCGATACCGGCATTGGCACCAATTAGGCAGCCTTCACCCACTTTAATGATGATGTTGCCGCCACCCGAGAGCGTGCCCATGGTGGAGCAGCCGCCGCCCAGGTCAGAGCCTTTGCCGACCATAACACCTGCGGAAATACGGCCTTCGATCATGCCTGGGCCTTCGGTGCCTGCGTTGAAGTTAACAAACCCTTCATGCATGACCGTGGTGCCTTCACCCAGGTAAGCGCCCAGGCGCACGCGAGCGGCGTCGCCGATGCGGATGCCGGTGGGCACTACGTAATCGGTCATTTTGGGGAATTTGTCCACGCAGTCGACAGACAGCGTGCGGCCCGCTAGGCGCGCTTTCAGGCGGCGCGTGGGCAGCTCTTCGATATCGATCGCGCCTTCGTTGGTCCAGGCGATGTTACGCAGCAGGCCGAACATGCCGGTTAAGTCCAGGCCGTGAGGCTTCACTAAGCGATGCGACAGCAGGTGCAGCTTCAGGTACACCTCAGGTGCGGTTTGCGGCGGCTGGTCGCTCTCCAGGAACATCGCCACCAGCGGGCGCTGGCTAGCGGCCAGCGACTCGGCCAGGGCGGCCTGCTCGGAGTGGCCTGCCGCTTCCAGCGCTTTGGCCAGGCGGGTGCAATCTTCCGGCAGGAAGCTCACCGGTGCATTGCCTGCCGGTGCATCCAGCGCTTCCTTGGCGGCGGCGACCAGGCTCGCGTCCGGATTGAGCAGCGGGGCCGGGTAGTAGATTTCCAGCCAGTCGCCCTGGGTGTTTTGGGTGCCGATTCCAAGCGCGAAGCTCAGCATAACGCGTATTCCTTAGAGGTTAGTGAGAGAAAGTGAGTGAGAGAATGTGAGTGAGAAAGTGAGTCAGGGTTAGCCGCTTAGCTTGTCATAGTCGCCGTCGCGGTAGCCGATCTGAAGGGAGCCGTCGTCTAGCTCCAGTAGCGGCCGTTTCAGCAGCGTCGGGTAGGTGAGCAGCAGCTGGCGCGCCGAGTTGGCATCGAAATCTTTCTCTTCGTCAGAAAGATCGCGCCAGGTTTTGCTGCGCTTGTTGATCACCTCAACCAACGGTGCGCGATTCAAGATGTGTTCCAGCAGCGCCGCAGAAAGGCCATCTTTGCGCAGGTCGTGGGTTTTATACATCAGCGCTTTGTCGTCCAGCGCTTTGCGCGCTTTGCGGCAGGTGTCGCAGTTATGAATCATGTAGAGCGTCAGCATAGAGCCTCCTTTCGTCGTCTTCAGCGGCGCGTTAGCCGCGCTCGACCAGTTGGCGAAGGCGCTTGGCCGCTTCTAAGGTCGGCTCAAGCTCCGCCACTAACGCTAAGCGTAGCCGACCCGCGCCGGGGTTAAGGCCGTTTTGCCCTGGGCGACCCATCAAACTGCCGGGCAGTACGCTCACGTGCTGTTCGCTAAATAGCCGCTGGGTAAAGGCGATATCGTCGCCACCCGGCACCGCAGGCCAGAGGTAGAAGCTCGCTTCCGGAGTGGGAAAATCCATCACTGGGGCAAGCACATCCGTCACCGCGCTGAATTTTTCGCGGTAGGCGTCGCGGTTGGCGCGCACGTGGGCTTCATCCTGCCAAGCGGCAATGGAGGCGTGCTGCAGCGGCAGCGACATGGCACAGCCGTGATAGGTGCGGTAGCGCTTAAATGGGGCGAGTAGGTCGGCATCGCCTGCCACAAAGCCAGAGCGTAGGCCCGGCAGGTTGGAGCGCTTGGAGAGCGAGTGGAAGACCACGCAGCGGCGGTAGTCATCGCGGCCAAGCTCGGCGCAGGCTTGCAAAAGCCCTGGCGGTGGCGTGTTCTCGTCTAGGTAAAGCTCGGAGTAGCACTCGTCGGAGGCGATGATGAAGTCGTGCTCATCGGCCAGGGCAATCAGCTGTTTGAACTCGGCCAGCGGCGTGACGGCCCCGGTCGGGTTACCCGGCGAACAGATGAATACGATTTGCACGTCGCGCCAGGTGTCGGCGCTGACCGCTGAAAAATCGGGGCGAAAGCCGTTCTCGGCGGTGCAGTCTAGGTAGAGCGGCTCGCCGCCTGCCAGTAGCGTCGCGCCTTCGTAAATTTGGTAGAACGGGTTAGGCACGGCCACGCTGGCCGGGCGAGTACGATCTAGCGCGGCCTGCACAAAGGCGAAGATCGCTTCGCGGGTGCCGTTCACCGGCAGCACTTGGCGTTCGGCGTCCAGCCCCGCGAGGCCAAAGCGCTGGGTCGCCCAGGCGGCGATGGTGTCGCGCAGCGCGGGCAGGCCGTTGGTGGCCGGGTAGCGGGCCATTTCTAGCTGGTGAGCAATGAGAGCGTCCAGCGCGCCTTGATAGGGGGCATGTTGGGGCTCGCCAATGGTAAGCGGAATGTGCGTCAGTCCCGCCGGTGGCGTTAGGCTCGCTTTGAGAGCGGCCAGCTTTTCAAACGGATAGGGATGTAGGGCATTGAGATCAGCGTTCATGGTGCGTCCGTTGAGAGCTTAAGGGCGGGAGCGGTAGGCAAAACCATTTATAGAACCGCCGATTATAGGCAAGCCCTGGTGCAGGCTCAAACCTAACCACCAGGACGTGCCTTTATTCGAAGTTAAACCCCCAATACCTCAATCAGCCGTTCACGAAGCTGCTGCTGGCGTTCGGGGTCGGTGAGCGGTTCACCTGCTTTGGTGGTGATGAAGAAAACGTCCTCAACCCGTTCGCCTAGCGTGGCAATTTTAGCGGCTGAGAGCGAGATATCCTGCTCCATGAAAATGCGCCCCACCCGAGCCAGCAGGCCGGGGCGGTCGGGGGCGGTGAGCTCTAGCAGGGTGCGTTCATTGGCCGGGTCCTGCTCGATCACGACTTCGGTAGGCACTTTGAAGTGCTTGAGCTGGCGCGGCGTGTGCCGGGTGACGATCTCGGGGTAGTCGTCCGGGTCATCCAGCTCTTCTACCAAGTGGCTGCGCATCTCTTCGATGCGCTCTGAGTCGCGAATCGGCTGGCCGTGGCTATCCAACACAATAAACGTGTTGAGCGTCCAGTCGTTGTGCGACGTGGCGATGCGGGCATCGTGGATCGAGAGCCCGAGCTGTTCCATGGCGGCGGCAGTGGCGGCGAACAGGTCATCCACCGAGCGAGTGTGGATGAACACCTTGGTGCCGCCTTCGGCCATGTCGGCGGTGGGAGCACTGATCAGCACCAGCGGCAGCGGTGACGGCTGGTGCGCCAGAATGCCCTGGGTCTGCCAGACAATTTCGCTGGGCGCGTACTGTAGGAAGTAATCTTCCCCCAGCGACTCCCAAAGCTGGTCGATGTGCGCGCTATCGACGCCGACCGTTTGCAATAGCGAGCGCGCTTCGGTGCGGGTTTCGCGCACCCAGTCGTCCCGGTCCGGCGGATTTTTCAGCCCGCGGCGCAGGGCCCGCTTGGTTTCTGCGTGGAGCTGGCGCAGCAGCGAGGCCCGCCATCCGTTCCACAGCGTCGGGTTGGTGGCGTTGATATCGGCGACGGTGAGCACGTAGAGGTAGTCCAGGCGTGTTTCGTCGCGCACGATCAGCGCGAAGTCGCGGATCACATCCGGGTCGCTGATATCGCGCTTCTGGGCGGTCATGGACATCAGCAGGTGGTGCTCCACCAGCCAGCTGACCAAGTTGGTATCGTGCTGAGACACATGGTGGCGTTGGCAGAACTGCTCGACATCCCGCGCACCAATCTCCGAGTGGTCGCCGCCGCGCCCTTTGCCGATGTCGTGGAACAGGCCAGCAATCCACAGTAAGTCGAGCTTGGGCAGTTGGTGAATCAGCGTCGCGGCTACAGGGAAATCGCCTTTGGCATCCGGTTTGCGGAAACCGTGAAGAAACTTCAGCAGGCGCAGGGTGTGGGCATCCACCGTGTAGATATGGAACAAGTCGTGCTGCATTAGCCCCACGGCGCGGCCAAACTCCGGCAGGTACTTGCCAAGAATGCCGTAGCGGTTCATGCGGCGAAGCTGGCGAGGAACGTTGCCCGGTGCCCGCATGAGGGCCATGAACAGCCGCTGGTGGCGCGGGTCTTCCCGGTAGTGGTCGTCAATCTGGTGGCGATGATCGCGAATCAGCCGAATAGTGTCCGCACGCACGCCTTCGATTTCCGGATGCTTGGCCATCAGCAGGAACAGTTCCAGCATGGCCGCTGGGCGCTCGCGGAACAAGTGACGAGAGCGTACCTGAATATAGCCGCCTTTGGTTTCAAACCGCTCGTTCAGCTTGACGGTTTCCAGCGACTCTTTGCCGCGCAGAATCACTTCATCGAAGTGCTGCAGCAGCATGTCGTTGAGCCCGGCAAGGGCCGTCACGTGGCGGTAGTAGCGCTTCATGAATTGCTCGACCGCGAGACGTTCGGGGGTGTCCTTGAAACCAAACATTTCGGCAATGGTGCGCTGGTGATCAAACAGCAGGCGGTCTTCGGCTCGGTCGGTCAGCATGTGCAGGGCGTAGCGCACCTGCCAGAGAAACGCTTGGCCTTGGCTAAGAATGCGCAGCTCAGCGTCGTTCATAAAGCCGTTGGCGACGATGTCAGTGTACTGCTCGGTACCGAAGTGACGCTTGGCCACCCAGCCAATCATCTGGATATCCCGCAGGCCGCCGGGGGAGCTTTTTAAGTTGGGCTCCAAGTGGTACTCGGAGTTGTTGTAGCGGTAGTGACGGGTAATTTGCTCTTGCCACTTGGCTTCAAAAAAACGGTCGGCGGGCCACAGGTTCGGTGTGCTTAGGCGTTCGCGCATCTTTTCGCGCAGACTTTCCGGTCCGGCGATGAGGCGCGATTCCAGCAGGTTGGTAATCACCGTCACGTCTGCTTCGGCTTCCCGCTCGCAGTCGTTGAGCGAGCGCACGCTGTGGCCGATTTCCAGGCCGATATCCCAGAGAAAGGTGATAAAGGCGCTGAGGGGTTCTCGGTAAGGCGTGTCGTCGTCGTGCTCAAGCAGCAACAGCAGGTCGATATCCGAGTGAGGATGCAGTTCACCACGCCCGTAGCC
Source organism: Vreelandella lutescens (assembly GCF_014640815.1). Taxonomy (GTDB): domain Bacteria; phylum Pseudomonadota; class Gammaproteobacteria; order Pseudomonadales; family Halomonadaceae; genus Vreelandella; species Vreelandella lutescens. Next base: position 73,051 of record NZ_BMHM01000001.1, read on the forward strand.
GCCCACGGCCACCAGCGCAACGCCGTCATCGGGCCAGGCATGTTGGGCCCAGGCGATGGCGAGCAGCTGGTCAAGATACCAAGCCCTGCCGCGTACCAGGTCGCGAATATCGCTACCGGCGCGAAAGCGTTCATCCAGGCGTGCCTGGATTTCCCGCAGCGCGGCTTTAAACGGGGCGATAGGGGAGCGCAACCCGGCAAGCTCGGTGCGAAACAGGTCTAGATCATAAAGCGACGTGTCCGGCTCGAACCGGTAGTGGTGAAGGAGCATCAGGCGTTCAGAAAGCTAAAGTCTTCGTCGCTGCGTGCGGTGAGCACGTCAACGCCGGTGTCGGTGACCAGCAGGGTGTGTTCCCACTGGGCCGATAGGCTGCGGTCTTTCGTCACGGCGGTCCAACCGTCGCGCAGCACTTTGGTTTTGTAGCCGCCCACGTTAATCATCGGCTCAATGGTGAAGCACATGCCCGCTTCCAGGCGGATGTCGGCATCTGGTGCATAGCCGTCGTAGTGCAGGAACTGCGGGTCTTCGTGGAAGTCCGCGCCAATGCCGTGGCCGCAGAAATCACGCACTACTGAGTAGCCGTTCGATTCCGCATGCTGCTGAATCACACGGGCAAGCTCAGAAAGGCGCACGCCGGGTTTGACCAGCTCAATGCTTTTATACAAGCACTCTTGGGTGATGCGGCACAGGCGTTCGCCCTGAATGGTGTCGCCCACCACGAACATCACGCTGGAGTCGCCGTGGTAGCCGTCTGGCGTGCGGACAGTAATATCCAGGTTCATGATGTCGCCGTTTTTCAGCTTTTTGGCGTCATCAGGAATACCGTGGCAGACCACGTGGTTAATAGACGTGCAGGTCGCTTTGGGAAAGCCGTGGTAGTTCAGCGGTGCCGGAACAGAGCCGAGTTCGTTAACAATGTACTCGTGGCACAGACGGTCGATCTCGCCGGTACTGACACCCGCTTTAACGTGGGGAGTGATCATTTCGATAACGCTGGCCGCCTGGCGACCGGCTTCGCGCATTTTCTCGATTTCAGAAGGCGTCTTGATAGGAACGTTCATGAATTCTCGATGTGGCTTCTGGGTAAGTGATGGGTCGCAAATTAAATACCGAAACGCGGCCGCGACTTCATCTTGGCAATGATCTATGGTATAAAGCCGCGCGCTTTCCTGCAATCGCCATCCAATGCTTCTTTACTGGGCGGCGGTGCGTGAAAGGGCAACGACATTGCAATGCAGCGACGCTGTATTGCCTAACAGCAAGCCTTGAAAACACACATGCACCGGCACATGGTCCCGGGTGCCTCTGATAACGCCTAGCGCTGTCATTGGTCGGATCCATGGGGTGCGTGGAGGCCTAACCCGAGTTTCAGGAGTTTTACCATGTCTCACGTTAATATGCGTGACCTGCTGAAAGCAGGTGCTCACTTCGGTCACCAAACCAAGTACTGGAATCCGAAGATGGGTAAATTCATCTTCGGCGCGCGCAACAAGATTCACATCATCAACCTCGAACACACCCTGCCGGCGCTGAACGAAGCGATCGACGTGGTCGAGAAGATGGCGGCATCCAACAACAAAATTCTGTTTGTTGGCACCAAGCGCAGCGCTAGCAAGATCATCAAAGAAGAAGCCAACCGCGTTAACCAGCCGTTCGTCAACCATCGCTGGTTGGGCGGCATGTTGACCAACTTCAAGACCATTCGTCAGTCCATCAAGCGTCTGCGTGATCTGGAAGTGATGCGTGAAGACGGCACCTTCGAGAAGCTGACCAAGAAAGAAGTCCTGATGGCTACGCGTGAGCAAGAGAAGCTTGAGCGTTCTATCGGTGGTATCAAGAACATGGGCGGCCTGCCGGACGCACTGTTCGTGATCGACGTTGACCACGAGCGCATCGCGATCAACGAAGCCAACAAGCTGGGTATCCCGGTCATTGGCGTGGTAGATACCAACTCTAACCCAGATGGCGTTGATTACGTTATCCCGGGTAACGATGACTCCATCCGCGCTATCCAGATCTACGTGAAGGCAATTGCCGATGCGTGTGGTCGCGCGAAAGAAGGTCGTCCGGACGAGTTTGTTGAAGAGACTGAAGAAGCCGCTTCTGCCGACACTAACGCTGCTGCCGAGTAAGGCTGCAGTGGTGCGGCGGGCAGGTTGAGCCGCATCGTGTTAAGAGGGGGCCTTATGCCCCCTTTTTCCCGCTTTGGGTTCGCCCAGGCGGGCCGAACATGCCGGATCAATACCGGCAAGCGCTCTGCACAGTGATACGCAACGGTCATCTATCGTGCTTATACTCTGTAGCGCGTTAACTCTCAGTTAAAACCATTTCCGAGGTGAAATCTCATGGCAGCTATCAGCGCCTCTCAGGTTAAGGAACTGCGCGAACGTACCGGTCTTGGCATGATGGAGTGTAAAAAAGCACTCACCGAAGCCGACGGTGATATCGATGTCGCGATCGAAAACCTGCGTAAAAGCTCTGGTCTTAAAGCCGCGAAGAAAGCGGATCGTACCGCTGCAGAAGGTGCGGTGGTTACTCGCGTAGCAGAAGATGGCAGCTACGGCGTTATGGTCGAAATCAACTCTGAAACTGATTTCGTTGCCCGTGACAACAACTTCATCGACTTCTCTAACAAGATCGCTGATGCGTTCTTTGCAGCGAAGACCGAAGACGTTGCTGCCGTGATGGCAGGTGACCTTGAGTCCGCTCGTGAGCAGCTGGTTCAGAAAATCGGCGAAAACATCGGCGTGCGTCGTGCCGTTGTTGTGAATGCCGCTGAAGGTGGTCTGGTGGGCGAATACGTTCACGGCGGCCGCATCGGCGTTCTGACCGTTCTGAAAGGCGGTACCAGCGAAGCAGCCAAAGATGTTGCCATGCACGTCGCAGCCATCAATCCGGCCGTTGCGCATCCTGAAGAGATGCCGCAAGAGCAGCTGGACCAAGAGAAAGCGATCATTCTGGCCCAGCCGGACATGGCCGGTAAGCCTGAGCAGATTGCTGAGAAGATGGTTCAAGGCCGTCTGAAGAAGTACCTGGCTGAGAACAGCCTGACCGAACAGCCGTTCGTTAAAGACCCGAACCAGTCCGTTGCTGAATTTGTTAAAGCAGCTGGCGGCGAAGTGGTTAGCTTCACTCGCTTTGAAGTGGGCGAAGGCATCGAGAAAGAAGAAGTCGACTTTGCTAAAGAAGTCATGGAACAGGCTGGCCGTCGCTAAGGTCAGAGGTTCTAGCAATAAGATGGCGTGCGCGCGAGCGCACGCCTTCGTGTATCCGGCCCCTGTGAAATACAGGCGCTAGCTCGCCCACCTGTGCCCAGGTTTGCCTCAGGAGAGATGCCATGTCACGTGAGATTCAAGAGCCCACCCCTACTGCTGCCACCAAAATCGATAAGTCGAAGTCGAAATACAAACGTATTTTGCTGAAACTGTCGGGCGAAGCGCTAATGGGTGAGCACGATTTTGGTATTGATCCGAAAGTGCTGGATCGTATGGCGCTAGAGATCGGCCAACTGGTCGGTATTGGCGTACAGGTAGGTATTGTGATTGGGGGTGGTAACCTGTTCCGTGGTGCGGCGTTAAACGAAGCCGGCATGGATCGTGTTACGGGTGACCACATGGGAATGCTGGCAACGGTAATGAATGCCCTCGCTATGCGTGATGCCCTGGAGCGCTCTAATATTCGCTCACGGGTGATGTCAGCGATTCCCATGAGCGGTGTGGTGGAGCACTATGACCGCCGTACCGCCATCCGCTATTTAACGTCTGGCGACGTGGTGCTGTTCTCTGCAGGCACCGGTAACCCTTTCTTCACCACTGACTCTGCTGCCTGCTTGCGCGGCATTGAAGTGGACGTAGACGTTGTCATCAAGGCCACTAAGGTGGACGGCGTGTACAATAAGGATCCGGTGAAGTACCCCGACGCCGTGAAATATGACCAGCTTTCCTATGACGACGCTCTGGAACAGAAGCTGGGAGTAATGGATTTGACCGCAATCTGCCTGGTACGTGACCATAATATGCCGGTGCGGGTATTTGATATGAACAAGCCTGGTGCCCTGCTGAACCTCGTAGTAGGGGGCAAGGAAGGCACGCTGATAGACAGAGGGTAACAACGTGATCAACGACATCAAGAAAGATGCAGAGTCTCGCATGAAGAAGAGCGTTGAGGCGCTGCACAGCAACTTCAACAAGATCCGCACGGGTCGTGCTCACCCTAGCATCCTGGATGCAGTGACCGTTGAGTATTACGGTGGCCAAGTGCCGCTAAACCAAGTGGCTTCTGTGAACGTTGAAGATGCCCGCACCCTGGCGGTGGCTCCTTGGGAGCAGTCCATGGTGGCCAAGATCGAAAAAGCGATCATGACCTCTGACTTGGGCCTTAACCCCTCAAGCGCAGGCAACGTGATTCGTGTACCGATGCCGATGCTGACCGAAGAGACGCGCAAGGGTTACATTAAGCAAGCGCGTAGCGAAGCAGAAAATGCCCGCGTAGCCGTGCGCAATGTACGCCGTGACGCTAACGGTGATTTCAAATCCTTGCTCAAGGATAAAGACATTACTGAAGACGATCAGCGCCAGGGTGAAGACGAGATCCAGAAGCTGACCGATAAGTATATTGCTGAGATCGATAAGGCTCTTGCCGCAAAAGAACAGGATCTCATGCAGGTATAACACCTGCATTCACTTAACCACGGGCAGTGTGACTGCCCGTGGGCCATCGCTTGGCTTACTTATGACTGATCTTTGGTGCGAGAACCCATGACGTCTCCGCAGCTTCCCCAAGAGCAGCCGGGCGGCACGACGCTTTCTCGATCCGAGGAAGCATTGCCGTCCCATGTTGCTATCATTATGGATGGTAACAACCGCTGGGCGCGGGCACGTGGTCTTTCTGGCGTGCGCGGCCACCGTGCGGGTGTTGAAACCGTGCGAGCGGTGATTGAGCGTGCGGCGGAGAGAGGGATTAAGACCCTGAGCTTGTTTGCGTTCTCCAGTGAAAACTGGAAGCGCCCGGCCGCCGAGGTGAATGCGCTCATGGAGTTGTTTTTGATGGCGCTTAAGCGCGAAGTCAAAAAACTCAATGAGCGTAATATTCGCCTATCGATTATCGGCGAGCAGCGTGGGTTTTCCCATGCGATACAAAAGCATATTCAGCGTGCTGAAGGGCTTACGGCCGGTAATACCGGCATGCACCTGGTGATTGCTGCCAATTACGGCGGCCAGTGGGACATTGCCAGGGCGGCGCGTCAGTTAGCCGAGCAGGTGGCTGCCGGTGAGTTAACGCCGGATGCCATTGATGAGGCGCGCCTGGACGCGGCGATGAATACCGAGCAGGTGCCGCCCGTGGATCTGTGTATTCGTACCAGCGGCGAGCAACGGCTTTCGAACTTCATGCTCTGGCAGCTCGCTTATGCTGAGCTGCACTTTTCGCCCTTGTTATGGCCAGACTTTGATGGGGCGGCCTTCGACAAAGCGCTCGACGATTTTTGCTTACGACGTCGCCGTTTTGGAATGACCGACGAACAAATAGAGGCGCAAGGTGCTTAAACAGCGGATGATCACCGCAGCCTGGTTAGCTCCTGTCACGCTAATGGGTCTGTTTGGATTACAGGGAGGTGCCTTCGCGCTGTTTACAGCGCTGATCGTACTATTAGGTACCTGGGAATGGACGAACCTAGCGGGGGTTATCGCCACGCGCATGCGCTTGGCGTTAGTCGCCGCTATGGCGGCGCTGATGGCATTGCTGTGGTTCAGCGGTGCGGCCTTTGCGGTATGGCCGCTGTGGCTGGCCGCCGCTGGCTGGTTGCTGAATCTCTATTGGGTGACGCATTACCCAGATAGCAGCCGGCAGTGGCAAGCCTGCTCACGTCGTCTGCTGATGGGCGTTTGGGTGCTGCTGCCATGCTGGGTAGGCTTTAACGTGCTGCGCGAGAGCGGAGCGGTGTGGCTGTTGTTCGTATTATTATTGGTATGGACGGCAGACATTGGCGCTTACTTCGCCGGACGCCGCTGGGGTAAGCGCAAGCTGGCCCCGCGGGTTAGCCCAGGTAAGTCCTGGGAGGGCGTGTATGGCGGGCTTGCGGCGACAACGCTGCTAGCGCTGATATTCGCCTTTTGGCAGCCTCTTGGGCTAATGGGCGGTTTTGCGTTGGTCATTATTACCGCCGTGGTGACGCTCACCTCCGTACTGGGCGATCTGTTTGAAAGCATGCTAAAGCGCTATCGCGATATCAAAGATTCTAGCCAGCTGCTGCCGGGCCATGGCGGTGTGCTGGATCGCATCGACAGCCTCACCGCGGCTATTCCCATCTTCGCGCTGTTTTATCTACAGGTGCTGCATCTTCAGGTGAGTGCGCTATGAGCCAGCCCACGGTTCAGTTGGTTACCGTGCTGGGCGCGACGGGCTCCATTGGCAAAAGCACCTTGGATGTAATTGCTCGCCACCCTGAGCGCTACCGGGTGTATGCGCTAACAGCACACACTTCCAAAGAGGCGCTGTTGGAACAGTGCCGCACGCACTGCCCTCAATTTGCCGTGTTGGATAGCGAGGCGGATGCGCAGTGGTTACAGCAGGCACTGAACGACGCAGGACTGCCTACTGTGGCTACCGCAGGGCCGGAGGCGCTTTGTGATGTTGCCCGTGCGCCTCAAGTCGATGCTGTGATGGCGGCTATTGTAGGGGCGGCAGGCCTGTTGCCTGCACTGGCGGCGGCCGAGGCGGGTAAACGCGTGCTGCTGGCCAACAAAGAGGCCCTGGTGATGAGTGGGGCACTGTTTATGGATGCCGTGGCGCGCTCCGGTGCGACGCTTCTGCCGATTGATTCTGAACATAATGCCATTTACCAGTGTCTACCCAGCGAGCATCGTGGTGGGTTAGCCAAGCACGGCGTTCGGCAGTTGCTCCTGACGGCATCGGGTGGTCCATTTCGTGGCTGGTCAGCGGAAGAGATTGCCAGCGCCACGCCAGAACAGGCCTGCGCACATCCCAACTGGTCCATGGGTCGTAAGATCTCAGTTGACAGCGCGACGCTGATGAATAAAGGCCTTGAGCTTATTGAAGCGTGCTGGCTGTTTGACGCCACGCCCGAGCAAATTCAGGTCGTTGTACACCCGCAAAGCGTGATCCACTCCATGGCGGCCTATGACGATGGTTCCGTAATCGCCCAGTTGGGTAATCCCGATATGCGTACACCGATTGCCTATGGGCTTGCTTGGCCCGAGCGCATTGACGCGGGTGTGGAGACACTTGACCTGTTTCAAGTGGCGCGACTTGATTTTGAAGCTCCCGATGAAACGCGGTTTCCCTGCTTGCGGTTAGCGCGTGAAGCGATGCAGGCGGGCGGGGCAGCCCCGGCAGTCCTGAATGCTGCCAATGAAGTTGCCGTTGATGCTTTTTTGTCCGGTGATATTACGTTTGGTGCAATTCCAGACGTCGTAGCGAAGGTCATGGCGATGCCTTATCCCGGGCAGGCGGATTCCCTTGAACGTGTGCTTGCTGCAGACCGCTGGTCGCGAGAGCAAGCGGCACTCACCATACGCCAGTTAACCGCTTAGCTTCAGCTATCGTTGAGCAACGCGTCGTGCAAAGGAGCAACAAGTGGGCCTGATACAGAATATTTTAGCCGTCATCGTCGTGCTGGGGCTGCTGGTGACGTTTCATGAATTTGGCCACTTTTGGGTCGCACGCCGCTGCGGCGTTAAAGTACTGCGCTTTTCCGTCGGTTTCGGCAAGCCGTTATGGTCGACGGTGGATCGACACGGAACCGAGTTTGCGGTGGCGGCCATTCCGCTGGGCGGCTACGTCAAAATGCTCGATGAGCGCGAAGCGCCCGTGCCGGAAGAGCAGCTAGACCAAGCCTTTAATCGTAAAACCGTATGGCAGCGCATTGCCATTGTGGCAGCTGGCCCCATTGCCAATTTCTTGCTGGCTATTGTGGCCTACTGGGCGCTGTTTGTGGCGGGTACGACCACCGTAGCGCCGCTGGTGGGCGACATTACTCCCAGCTCGCCTGCAGCAGAAGCGGGGCTTGAGCAGGGCAGTGAAATCACCGCTATCCAGGGCGATGCGATGCGCTCCTGGGAAGAGATTAATTTAAAGCTTGTATCGATGATTGGTTTTAGCGGCGACTTAACCATTGAAGCGCTGCCTGAAGGGGCCAGCGCCTCGCGCAGCTATCAGTTGCCTCTGAGTAACTACATGGTTCGCCAGGATCCGCCGCAGCCGCTTCAGAGCCTTGGGTTCTCGCCTTGGCGTCCTGACGTCCCACCCATTTTGGGGCAAGTGGTGGCGGGGCAGGCCGCCGCAGAAGCGGGGCTTCAGGAGGGGGATCGTATACTCTCTCTCAATGGCGAATCCATCAGTGACTGGATGCAGTTTGTGGCAGTGATTCGCGATAGCGCCGGTGAGACGCTGACCGTGGGTTACCAGCGCGATAGCGAGCAAGGCTCCCTTTCGCTCACCCCAGGACGTAATACGCTGGAGAGTGGTGACGAGGTTGGGTACATTGGTGCTGGTGCACAGCCGTTTAGCTGGCCTGAGTCATTGCAGCGCGAAATCCGCTACGGGCCAATTGAGGCCGTAGGCCAGGCGCTGTCACGTACCGGAGAGATGGTACTGCTGACAGTGGATGCGATCCGCAAGATGTTGGTGGGGCTCATTTCACCCTCTAATCTGTCTGGGCCGATTACCATCGCGCAAATTTCGGGTGATTCGGCGCGCGCTGGAGTAGAAGCCTTTGTGGGCTTTCTAGCGTATCTTTCGATTAGTTTAGGTGTGCTGAATTTGCTGCCCATTCCGGTGCTCGACGGCGGTCATCTGCTTTACTATTTTGTCGAGGTATTGCGTGGGCGGCCGGTATCTGAGCAAACACAAGCGATAGGGCTGCGCATCGGGCTTGCCATGGTTGGCACCCTGATGCTGATGGCGCTCTATTTCGATTTGATGCGCCTGTGGTAATAACGCGTGTAGCGCGCAGGATGCCTTGTCATCTGCCTGCACAAATGTATATGGTGCCTGTCTCAACCGACGGGCAGACCAACGCGAGCGAACTGACTGCATGAAAATCAAGACCCTTGGAATGGCGGCACTCTTGCTGGTAGGCGCCAGCGGCGCCCAAGCACAATCTTTTGATGTTTCAGACATTCGTGTGGAAGGACTGCAGCGGGTTTCCGCCGCCTCGGTCTTTAATGCGTTCCCCGTTAGCGCTAACGACCGCGTTGACGAGCAGCAGCTAGCCGCTGCCGCTCGCGACCTGTTCGCCACCGGGCTGTTTGAAGATGTCTCATTAGCCCGGGAAGGCGACGTGCTGGTGATCCAAGTGGTCGAGCGTCCAACCATCGCGCGCTTGAACATTGAAGGCAACGACCAGATTTCCGATGAAGACCTGCGCAACGGTCTGCGCCAATCCGGCTTGTCCGAGGGCCAGGTTCTACAGCTCTCGACGCTAGAAGAGATCGAGCGTGAGCTTGAGGGCGTTTATCAGTCCCAAGGCCGCTACAGCGCCAGTATCAATGTAGAAGTCGAAGAAATTGATGAAGGCCGGGTTCAGGTCAACATCGATATCAACGAAGGTGAAGTGGCCAAAATTCGCCAAATCAACATCGTTGGTAATCAAGATTTCGATGATGACACGCTGCGAGAAGTGTTTGAGTTGAATGACCGTCCGGGTCGCATCTTTGGCTGGTTCTCAAAAGATGAGTACTCTCGTGAAGCGCTCTCCGGTGATATCGAGCGTTTGCGTTCTTTTTATCTAGATCGCGGTTATGTCAATTTTGATGTCACCTCCACTCAGGTATCTATTGGGCCTGAGAAATCAGAAATCTTCATTACTCTGAATATTGATGAAGGCAGTCAGTATCGCGTGGGTGATATTCGTTTTGCGGGCGACCTGCAGGTCAGTGAGAACGAAGCGCGTAGCCTTTTGGAAATCAATAGCGGCGATATCTTCTCCCGCGGTGACGTCAATGCCTCCACCGAAGCGCTGCGCCAGCGTTTAGGGGCTGAGGGCTTCGCGTTTGCTGAGGTGCAAGGCATTCCTGAAGTGGCGGATGACGGTGAAACCGTCGATCTTGTTATTGCCGTTAACCCAGGGCAGCGCGCTTACGTTCGCCGCATCGAATTCTATGGCAACACCACGACTCAAGATGAAGTGCTGCGCCGGGAAATGATTCAGTTAGAAGGCGCACCTGCTTCGACCGAGTCGATCACCCAGTCCCGCCAGCGTCTGGAGCGCCTAGGCTTCTTCAGTCAGGTGGAAGTGGATACACAGCCGGTACCGGGCGAGCCTGGCCTGCTGGATGTCACCTATAACGTGGAAGAGCAGCCCTCTGGTTCGGTCTCGGCCAGCGTCGGCTTCTCGCAAAGTGCGGGTGTCATCTACGGGGTTGGCCTAGCGCAGAACAATTTCTTGGGAACCGGTAACCGCGTCAATATCGGTGCTCAGCGCAGTGACACCTTTACCAGTGTCAACTTTGCCTTCACCGACCCCTACTGGACGCTGGACGGCATCTCTCGCGGGTACAACCTGTTCTACCGCGAAACCGACTACGCCGACTCCGATATCTCGACCTTCTCGACCGACGCGTACGGTGCCGGTATCAACTTTGGTTACCCCATCAGCGAGCTGTCTCGTCTGAACTTTGGTGCCAGCGTTGAAGATGTCACGGTGAAGACCTACTTCGACACTGCTTCGGAGATCCGTCGCTATGTGGAAGACCAGGGCGAGAATGCGCAAAGCCTCAAGCTGACCGCTAGCTGGACGCGTAACAACCTGAACCGCGGCATTATGCCTACCGCCGGTAACTACCAGCGCGTATCGCTGGAAACCGGCGTGCCGGGCAGCGATGCGGAGTACTACAAGCTCCAGGCCCGCGCCCAACAGCTCTTCCCGTTTAACAATGACGAAACCTGGGCGATGAAGTTTAGCGGTAACCTAGGCTACGCTGACACGCTGGGCAGTAACGACCCTTACCCGTTCTATGAAAACTTCTACGCGGGTGGTTTAGGCTCGGTACGTGGCTTTACGTCGAATACGCTGGGCCAGCGCACAACACCTGCCCGTGAAGGCGGTCGTGACCGCACTCTGGGTGGTAACGTCATCTTAGAAGGCACGGCGGAAATACTCTTCCCCATGCCGTTTGTAGAAAACCAGCGCTCGGTGCAGCCCTCGCTGTTCCTGGATGCAGGTAACACCTTCTTAAGCTCTTGCTACGACGTGTTGGAAGAAGATGCAGGTCGTCAGCAGTGCAGCTCCGGCGTAGACCTTGGCGACTTGCGCTACAGTGTAGGCATTGGCCTCTCTTGGCTGACGCCAGTGGGCCCGCTGACGTTTAGCGTGGCTGAGCCGTTGAACGACGAAAGTGGTGACGATACGCAGTTCTTCCAGTTCTCGCTGGGTCAAACGTTCTAATTTAAGGAGTAACACAATGATGCGTAAACTGACCGCCGCTGTGTGTCTGTTTGGGGCGATGACCCTACCTGCCTACGCTGCTGAAGTCGCCGTGCTGGACTGGCGCGCTGCGCTGATGAATACCCAATCGGCCCAGTCATCACTGAGCCAGTTGGAAGGTCAAATCGGTAGCCAGCAGCGAGAAGCTGAAGCGCTAGGCGGCGAGTTGCAGCAGCTGCAAACCCGCCTACAGCAGCAGGGCGAGACCATGTCTCAGTCGGAGCGTGATTCGTTGATTGCCGAACTTCAGCAGAAGGGCGGCCGCTTTGAGCAACTGCGTCGTGAAGTGCTGCAGGCACAGCAGGCCTCTGAGCAGCAGTTTCTTGAAAGTGCAGAGTCTAAGTTGGAGCAGGCGGTTGAACAGGTGCTCGAGCGTCACAACATCGATGTGCTCGTTGAGCCACAGGGCGTACTGCACTCCTCAACAGACCTGCCCAACGTGACGAACGAAGTCACTCAGATTTTTGACTCGCTGAACTAATTTAATGACTGTTGGTGCGGCTTCGCCGCACCACTGCTTCCTTGGGCTCCCATGACGCACGCTTCTCACTACCTCACCCTTGCGGACATCGCACGCCATCTGGACGTTGATTTCGAGGGCGACGCCAATCAGCCCATTCGCGGTTTGGCAACGCTCAAGGAAGCAGCGTCAGATCAGGTCGCTTTTCTCGCTAACCGTGCCTACTTAAAAGATCTGGCTACTACCAAAGCGGCGGCCGTATTGCTACATCCGGAGCATGGTAAAAACTGCCCGGTGCCGCGCCTGGAAATGAGCAATCCCTACTTAGGCTATGCCAAGCTTTCTCAGCTGTTTGATCCGCTACCTGCACGTGACGTGCCGGGCATTCACACGACCGCTGTGGTAGCTGACGGAGTCACGCTGGGGGAGGGAGTGTGTGTCCAAGCCCATGCGGTGATTGAGACAGGCGTCGTTCTGGGTGACCGTGTTGTCGTTGGTGCTGGTAGCGTCATTGGCGCTGATAGCATTATCGGCGAGGATACGCGGCTGCACGCCAATGTGACGGTATGTCACGGCGTCGTGGTGGGTAAGCGCGGGATTTTGCAAAGCGGCTGTGTGATTGGCGGTGACGGTTTTGGGTTTGCCCACGATGGCGCTGGCTGGCACAAAATTGCCCAGTTAGGCGGCGTAGTGCTTGGTGACGATGTGGAAGTGGGCAGCTGCTCCAGCATTGATCGGGGCGCGTTAGGGGATACCGTGATTGGCAACGATGTCAAAATCGATAGCCAAGTACAGATTGCCCATAACGTGACGATTGGCGACCACAGTGCCTTGGCGGGCTGTGTGGGTATTGCCGGGTCGACCAAGGTAGGCAAACACTGCATGCTGGGTGGCGGCGTGGGCCTGTCGGGCCACCTGACGATCTGTGATGGGGTTCAAGTGACGGGCATGAGCCTTGTCACCAACTCCATTCACGAACCGGGGGTTTACTCCTCGGGTACCGGTGCCATGAGCAACACGCAATGGCGTAAGAACGCGGTACGTTTTAAGCAGCTCGACGATATTGCCAAGCGGTTGGCACGCGTGGAAAAAAGCCAGCGAGAATCGTGAAGAAAGAAGGATTTCCAGAGGCAGTGGCTTGAGGCTGAATAGCAGCAGGTTATAATCCACTGCCTTTTTACCAGTAGGCATACTGGTGCGTGCCTGATACTGCTCAGGCCTTTTGTCATTTTAGAGGTCGTTACGATGGTTATGGATATCAACGAAATTCGCGAATACTTGCCCCACCGCTACCCATTTTTGCTGGTGGATCGAGTCACGCAGTTAACCGTGGGCGAATCCATCGTTGCGTATAAAAATGTGAGCATCAACGAGCCTTTTTTCAATGGCCACTTTCCTCATCACCCCATTATGCCGGGTGTGCTGGTAGTGGAGGCGTTGGCACAGGTGTGCGGTATTTTAGGCTTTAAAACCGTCAATAAACTGCCGGCTGATGGCTACGTCTATTACCTTGTGGGCAGTGACAACGTGCGCTTTAAGCGTCCTGTGATGCCTGGCGATAAGCTCACGCTGGAAGCCAACGTCATTCGTGGTAAGCGTGGTATTTGGAAATTCGCTTGTCGCGCCACGGTAGACGGTGAGCTGGCGTGTGAAGCAGAAATCATTTGTGCTGAGAGGAAGGTGGCTTGATACATCCTACTGCACTGGTTGACCCGTCGGCTCAGCTTGCTGACGACGTTGAGGTCGGCCCGTTTAGCGTGATTGGGCCCGGCGTCACGATTGGCGCTGGTTCGGTCATTGGTCCCCACGTGGTGGTGAAAGGCCCCACGGTGCTGGGTGAGCGCACGCGTATTTTTCAATTTGCCTCGGTAGGGGAAGATTGTCAGGACAAAAAGTACGCAGGCGAGCCAACGCGCCTGGTGATGGGCGACGATAACGTGATTCGTGAGGGGGTAACCCTGCATCGCGGTACCGTCCAAGACCGTAGCGAAACCACCATTGGTTCACGCAACCTGTTTATGGCCTACGTGCATGTGGGGCATGACTGCGTGATAGGCAATGACTGTATTCTCGCCAACCAAGTGACCTTGGCGGGGCACGTGACCCTGGGCGACCACGCTATTTTGGGCGGCCTGGCAGCGGTGCATCAGTTCTGTCACTTTGGCGACCACGCCATGGCAGGCGGTGGTTCGATCATCACCAAAGATACCCCCGCTTTTGTCATGATCAACGGCAACCCCGCTGAAGCCCGTGGACTTAACTTGGTCGGTTTAAAGCGTCGTGGGTTTAGCCGCGAAGCCATTGCCGGACTCACCGCGGCTTACAAGCTGGTGTACCGCCAAGGGTTAACGGTTGAGCAGGCCATCAGCGATATGCGTAGCCGCTTTGACATCCCTGAAGTCACTCTGTTTGCTGACTCTATTGAGCGCTCGACACGCGGCATTGTGCGTTAACACTTACACCTAATCGGTTTCCCCGTCACTATGACATTGCAGCGTGTATATCTTGTGGCAGGCGAGCTCTCTGGCGATATCTTAGGCGCTGGGTTAATGCGTGAGCTGCGTGCCCGTCATCCTACGGTGGAGTTTCGCGGCATGGGCGGCCCGCGTATGGAAGCGCAGGGCCTTGAAAGCCGCTTCCCGCTGGAAACCCTCTCGGTGATGGGGCTGGTGGAGGTGCTTAAGCACCTTCCTGAGCTGCTGCGCGTGCGTCGTACTCTGCGTGAGGAAGCTTTGGCTTGGCAGCCGGATATCATGATCGGTATCGATGCTCCCGACTTCAATATTGGGCTGGAAAAGCAGCTACGGGAAGCAGGGCTGAAAACGGCACATTACGTTAGCCCATCGGTATGGGCATGGCGCCAGGGGCGAGTGAAAAAAATCGCCAAGGCCGTGGATCTCATGCTCACGCTGCTGCCTTTTGAAGCCGACTTTTACCATCGCCATCAGGTGCCGGTGTCCTTTGTTGGTCATCCGCTAGCCGATGAATTGCCCCTAGAGAATGATCGCGATGGTGCTCGACAGGCGCTAGGTTTAGCACCAGATACGCCGGTGTTAGCACTGCTGCCGGGCTCCCGTGGCAATGAAATTCGCTTTATGGGCGCTACGTTTTTAGACGCGGTCACGCTGCTCTGCCTGCGCCATCCAAGCTTGCAGGTGGTCATTCCAGCGGCGACCGCGCAGCGTCATGCCGAGTTAAGCCAGCTACTGGCAAAGTATCCCGCATTAGCCCAGCAGATAACGCTTTTAGAGGGGCAAGCCCGCGAGGCGATGGTGGCCAGCGACGCAGTGCTGTTGACCTCAGGCACGGCAGCACTAGAAGCTATGTTGTGCCATCGCGGCATGCTGGTCGCGTATAAAATGGCCCCTGCCACCCACTGGCTCGCCAAGCGGCTGGTGAAAACGCAGTGGATCTCGCTGCCCAACCTGATTGCCCAGGAGAGCGTGGTGCCCGAGCTGATCCAGCATGCGGCCACCCCAGAAGCGATTGCCGAGCAAATAGGCCAGTTATTCAGCGATGCCGAGATGCGCCATGCCCTGGAAGCACGCTTTGCCGCGATGCATGCGAACCTACAGCGCTCGGCAAGTGAGCGCGCCGCGCAGGCCATTACGGCCCTGGTAGCAGGCGAACCGCTGGAGGCGACAGCCGATGGCGCTTAAGCCGAGTGATTTTCCACCGCTGGTGGTGGAGTACACGGGTGACTTCCTGGCCGGTGTTGATGAAGTCGGCCGGGGGCCGCTGGTAGGCAGCGTGGTCGCTGCCGCCGTGATACTGGACCCCAGGGCTCCCATTGACGGCTTAACAGACTCTAAAAAGCTCACTGCCCGCAGGCGCGAAGCGCTGGATGTGCAGATTCGTGAGCATGCGCTGGCCTTTGCGGTGGCAGAGGCCAGCGCAGAAGAGGTCGACTCGCTCAATATCTATCATGCAACGCATCTGGCCATGCGCCGCGCAGTAGATGCGTTAGCGCCCCAGGCGGAGTATCTGCTGGTCGATGGCAACCGGCTACCGGGACACGCGCTGCCGGGCCAAGCGGTGGTGAAGGGGGATGCCCGACATCCGGCCATTGCCGCCGCGTCTATTCTGGCGAAAGTCGTGCGTGACGCACAGATGGTGGCGCTGGATCTGCGCTATCCTGAGTATGGCTTTGCCCGCCACAAGGGCTATCCGACGAAAGAGCACCTAGCGGCCCTGCAAGCCCACGGCCCGTTGGTCGAGCACCGTAAAAGCTTTGCTCCGGTGCAGCGCCAGTTAGCGCTGCTGTAAGCTTTTTTCTATTTATCTAGCGTTTTATGCTGAGAGTCTCATGACGGTTCCGTTCGTTCATCTTCGTTTGCACAGTGAATACTCCCTGGTCGATGGCTTGGTTAAGCTCAAGTCGCTGGTCAGTACGACCGCTGAGCGCGGGATGCCAGCGCTGGCGCTCACCGACGAGACGAACCTGTTTGGTTTAGTAAAGTTCTACAAAGCCGCCCAGGGCGCAGGGCTCAAGCCCATCATCGGCAGCGATTTATGGCTCTCGAACCCTCACGATGAGGCGCACCCGTACCGTATTACGCTGCTGGCGATGAACGATGTGGGTTACCGCAATCTCACCGAGCTGATCTCTAAAGGCTGGACCGATGGGCAACGCCAGGGGCGGGCGATTCTTGATAAGCAGTGGGTGCTGGCACAAAGCGAAGGGCTCATCGCACTGTCGGGTGGTCGAGAGGGCGAGATTGGCCGCCACTTGCTCTCCGAGCATGAGCGGGAAGCACGGCTACTGCTAGAAGAGTGGCAGCAGGCCTTTCCCGACCGCTTCTATTTAGAGCTGATTCGCACCGGTCGCCCGCTGGAAGAGGACTGTGTGCATGCCAGCGTTCAACTGGCTATCGAGACGAACACGCCAGTTGTTGCCACCAACGACGTGCGCTTCCTGGAACGGGAAGACTTCTGGGCCCACGAAACCCGCGTGTCGATTGGCGAGGGCAAGGCGCTGGACGACCCCCGTCGCGAGCGCCGCTACACCGAAGAGCAGTACCTGAAAAGCCCAGAGGAGATGGCGGCGCTGTTTGCCGATATCCCCGAGGCGCTGGAAAATAGCGTGATGATTGCCGAGCGCTGCAGCGTCAATGTGCGTTTGGGAGAGATCTTCCTGCCAGAGTTCGGTATCCCCGAGGGCATGACCCAGGATGAATTCTTCCGCAAGGTCTCCCACGATGGCCTCACCGAGCGGCTCGATTTTCTGTTCCCTGCCGAGCAGTACCCTCGTGATAGCGAAGCGTTCCGCGAGATTGACCAGCGCTACCGCGACCGGCTGGAGTTCGAGCTGAACGTTATTATCCAGATGGGCTTTCCTGGCTACTTCCTGATCGTGATGGACTTTATCCAGTGGGCCAAGGATAACAACGTGCCGGTGGGGCCGGGGCGTGGCTCCGGTGCAGGCTCTTTGGTGGCCTACGCGCAAAAAATTACTGATCTAGACCCTATTGGCTACGACCTGCTGTTTGAGCGCTTTCTTAACCCCGAGCGTGTCTCCATGCCCGACTTTGACGTCGATTTCTGCATGGAGAAACGCGATAAGGTCATCGAGTACGTGGCCGACCGTTACGGCCGTAACGCAGTGTCCCAGATCGTCACGTTTGGCACCATGGCCGCGAAGGCGGTGGTGCGAGATGTGGCCCGTGCCCAGGGCAAACCCTATTCGCTGGGCGACAAGCTCTCGAAGCTGATTCCTTTTGAAGTGGGCATGACGCTGGCCAAGGCCATTGAGCAAGAGCCCGCGCTTAAAGAGTTTATTGGCAACGACGAAGAGGCCGAAGAGATCTGGGAAATGGCCCTCAAACTTGAGGGCACGACCCGTGGCACCGGTAAGCACGCGGGCGGCGTGGTGATTGCACCGACCAAGCTCACCGACTTTTCACCGCTGTTGTGCGATGAAGACGGCGCGGGCTTAGTGGTGCAGTTCGATAAAAACGATATCGAAGACGCCGGGCTGGTCAAATTCGACTTCTTGGGCCTGCGTACCCTCACCATCATCGACTGGGCGCTTGAGATGGTGGACAAGGTACGTGACGTGAACGGCCAAGGGCCGCTCAATATTGACGCCATCCCGCTGGATGACGGCAAAACCTTTGAGATGCTCAAACGGGCAGAGACCACGGCGGTCTTCCAGCTGGAATCCCGCGGTATGAAGGAGCTTATTAAGCGCCTGCTGCCCGACTCCCTGGACGATATGATCGCCCTGGTGGCGCTGTTCCGCCCTGGCCCGCTGCAGTCGGGCATGGTGGATGACTTTATCAACCGTAAGCATGGCCGGGCAGAAGTCTCTTATCCACACCCGGATTACCAGCACGACCTGTTAAAACCGGTGTTAACGCCCACCTACGGCATCATTCTCTACCAAGAGCAGGTCATGCAGATTGCTCAGGTGATGGCCGGATATACCCTGGGGCAGGCCGATATGCTGCGCCGTGCGATGGGTAAGAAGAAGCCCGAAGAGATGGCCAAGCAGCGGGCAGGCTTTATGGAGGGCTGCGCGGCCAACGGCATTGATAAAGATCTGGCCGGTAACATCTTCGACCTGGTAGAGAAGTTTGCCGGTTACGGCTTCAACAAGTCGCACTCGGCGGCCTACGCGCTGGTGTCGTATCAAACTGCGTGGCTGAAAGCCCACTATCCAGGGCCGTTTATGGCGGCGGTCATGTCCACGGAGATGGATAACCTGGACAAGGTAGTGCCGCTGATTGAAGAGTGTCGCCACCTAAAGCTCACCGTGACGCCACCCGACGTCAACGTAGGTGGCTATAAATTTACCGTGGATACGGAAGGCCGCGTGGTTTACGGCCTAGGGGCTATCCGTGGCGTTGGTGAAGGGCCGATTGGCGCGATTGTGGAAGCGCGACAAGCCGATGGCCCGTACAAAGATCTGTTCGATTTCTGCCGTCGCATCGACCCGAAGCGGATGAACAAGCGCACGTTGGAAGCGCTGATTCGCTCTGGCGCGCTGGATAACCTGGGCCCCAACCGCGCTGTGCTATTTGCGGCGATGGAAGATGCGCTCAAAGCCGCCGCTCAGAATCACGCCAACCAGAATCTGGGCATGCTGGACATGTTTGGCGATGCCTTTTCTAACGAGGAAGAGGCCAGCGATGTCTACGCCGAGTACCTACATGCGCGTGAGTGGACGGATCGTGAACGCTTATCCGGTGAAAAAGACACCCTGGGGCTGTATCTCACCGGGCATCCTATTGATGAGTATGAGCGCGAGCTGAAGCGCTTTGTCTCCACACGTATCAGCGACTTAAAACCCTCCCGCGAGCCTCAGCGTGTCGCTGGCCTCGTGGTCGCCATGCGCACGATGAAGTCCAAGCGCGGCGATACCATGGCGTTTATCACCCTGGATGACCGTACTGGTCGCATTGAAGCGTCGCTGTTTGGTGAACTCTTTGAACAACTGCGCGGCCAAATTGAATCTGATCAAGTCATCATTGTAGAGGGCGAAGTCTCCAGCGATGATTTCTCCGGTGGCCTGCGCCTGCGTGGCAAAGATGTCACGCCCATGGTGACCGCGCGGGTACGCTACGGCCAAGCCGTTGAGCTGGCCCTCGATGCCGGGCAGATTAACGGGCGTTTGGTAGAGAGCCTGCGAGATAGCCTCACCCCCTTCCGGGATGAAGCAGGCTTACCCGTTCGCCTTCAATACCGTCACCCAGATGCCGTGGCCTGGTTAGCGTTGGCCGATGAGTGGAAGGTGTCGCCCAGCGATGACCTGCTGCTGGCCCTGCGGGATGTGCAGGGCCAAGTGGGCGTGCAGCTTCGCTATCGTTAACGACGCCGCGCGAGCCCTGCCACAGGGTTCGCGCGTGAATTGAAGAGCCAGTGCCTTGCGTGGCGGGGTCAGGGTGCGATAATACCCTCCATTGAATGCTCATTTACAGGCAGAGCCGATGAATCCAAATTATCTTGATTTTGAACAGCCCGTTGCCGAACTCCAGGCAAAGATTGAAGAGCTGCGTTTGGTTAGCTCCGACAGCCAGGTGAATCTTTCTGATGAGATTTCACGCTTAGAAGAGAAGAGTCGCAAGCTAACCGAGTCGATCTTCAAAGACTTGACGCCCTGGCAGGTGTCTCAGCTGTCGCGGCACCCCCAGCGCCCCTATACGCTGGATTACCTGGAGCATGTCTTTACCGATTTTGATGAGCTTCACGGTGACCGTAATTTCGCCGATGACGCCGCCCTCGTTGGCGGCGTTGCGCGCCTAAACGATGCGCCGGTGATGGTAATTGGCCACCAAAAAGGCCGCGATGTTAAAGAAAAAGTGCGCCGTAATTTTGGCATGCCGCGCCCTGAAGGCTACCGCAAAGCGTGCCGCCTGATGGAGATGGCCGAGCGTTTTAAAATGCCCATTCTGACGTTTATCGATACGCCCGGTGCGTATCCCGGTATCGATGCGGAAGAGCGTGGCCAGTCAGAAGCCATCGCCTATAACTTGGCCGTCATGTCACGCCTGAAAACGCCGATTATCTCCACCGTGGTGGGCGAGGGCGGCTCTGGTGGCGCGCTGGCCATTGGCGTTTGTGATGAGCTGCATATGCTGCAGTACTCCACCTACTCGGTCATTTCGCCGGAAGGCTGCGCTTCGATTTTGTGGAAGAGTGCCGAAAAAGCCTCCGATGCCGCCCAGGCCATGGGGATTACCGCTGAGCGCTTAAAAGAGCTGGGCTTTGTAGACTCGCTTATCAAAGAGCCGCTGGGCGGTGCCCATCGGCATCCGGTGGATACCGCAGCGCGTGTGAAAGAGGCGCTGACGGCAAGCCTTGGCCGCCTGCAGGCGCTGGATACCGATGCCCTGCTTGAGCGTCGCTATAAGCGCTTGATGAGCTATGGCGCCCCAGCCGCCTAATCCGCTTTCAAGCCTGCTGAACGACGCCCTGGCGGAAACCCCGCCGGGGCGTCGCGTTTGGGTCGCGCTCTCCGGTGGCTTGGACTCCTCGCTGTTGTTAACGCTAGCCGCTGAGGCCTGCCAAATCAGCGGCCATCGCCTGCATGCGCTCCACGTCAATCACGGATTACAAGCCGCAGCGGCTGGCTTTGAAACCCACTGCCAGCAGCTGTGTGAGCGGCTGAGCGTACCGTTGACCACGGAGCATGTGGCGGTTGAAGTGCAGGGCGACGGCGTAGAGGGCGCGGCCCGGCGTGCCCGCTACGCTGCCTTTCAACGCCACATCGCCCTCGGGGAGGCGCTCTGGCTTGGTCAGCATCAGGATGATCAGGCGGAGACCCTCTTACTGGCAGCGCTGCGTGGTAGTGGTATTCGTGGGCTGGCAGGCATGCCGTATCGCCGTGAGTGGCAAGGCATCGTGCTGCTGCGCCCTTGGCTGAGCGTCAGCCGCCAAACCCTGGCGGATACGGCTCACGCCTTATCGCTTAGCTGGTGCGAAGACCCTACCAACCGTGATCTTGCGTTGGATCGTAACCGCTTACGCCATGACGTGCTGCCAACGCTGACTCAGCGCTGGCCGGGTGCGGTGCGCTCGCTGGCGCAGAGCGCTGGCTTGGCCGGTGAGGCCGATGCGCTGCTCGCCAGTTATGCGAGCGAGGAGCTGGCAACGCTGACGCTGAGCCATGGTTGCTTAAATGCAGCGGCGCTGGCCGCATTGCCGTTGCCCCGCCAGCGGCTGCTGATACGCACGCTCTGCCAACAGTTAGAGTTGCCCACGCCGCCCCAGGCGCGTCTTGATAGCCTGATTCGCCAGCTCATGGCGTCCCAAGATGCTCAGGTATTGGTAGAGTGGCCCGGCGTTCAGGCGCGGGTGTGGCGGCGCAGGCTGTATCTTATGACGGCGTTGGCTGCGTTGCCGGATTGGCAGACGCCTTGGAACGGAGAGCCGGGAGTGAGCACTCCGCTTGGGCCGCTGCAGCTTCGTCTGGAAGGCGGTGCGTTCCAAACAGAACCGCTCATGCTGCGTTGGCGTCAGGGTGGGGAGGTGCTTGTGCTGCCTGGCCGTGGTCGGCGCGATCTAAAGCGCTTGTTACAAGAGGGCGACATACCGCCCTGGGAGCGCGAGCGGATGATGGTAGTGATGGCGGGAGAGCGCTGTCTTGGCGTGCTCCAACCGCCTGCCAACGTGCGGTGGCAGGCGGAAGGGGCTACTTTTCAAGTTCACGTTTCAGGTTGAGCGCTAGGAGGCAGTCTCTAGGTTGAGCGTAAACCCTGCGCTGGTCATAAACGCCTGTTCCTGCTCTAAATCGGTGCTAAGCAGGGTCGGCTCTTCGCTGGGTGGCAGCGTAATGGTCAGCGCATCGCTGCTGCTGTCGGCAGCGATAGCGGGGAGGGAGGGCGCGCCTTCTGGACGTGAATGGTTGATCAAAACGGCCAAGCGTAGCAGCCGGGCCAGTTTAGCCGCGCTGTGCTGCTGAGATACGGGCAGCGCCTGCCACTCCTTCAGCGGAAATTTACGCCGGTGAGCGCGCACTAAAAACGCCAGCAAGCGCTGCTCTGGGCGGGAGAACCCGGCGAGATCCGAATGCTCTAGCAAGTAAGCCCCATGGCGATGGAACTGGCTATGGGAAATCGCCAGCCCAATTTCATGGACATGGCTCGCCCAACTGACGTAATGGCCCTGTTCAGTGGTTAAGCCCCATGGCTGCTTTACCTCGGAAAACAGCCGTTTAGCGGTTTCCGCCACGTTTTCTGCTTGGCGGGTATCGACGTCATACACCCGCTTAAGCATATCGAGGGTTTTGGAACGGGTGTCTTCGGCGCTGTTGCGCCCCGCCATGTCATACAGCACGCCTTCACGCAAAGCGCCGTCGGCAAAGCGCATCTGATGCAGGTCAAAGGCTTCAAAGATAGCGCTCAAGATCGCAATGCCTGCGGGGAATACGCGGGCACGATCTGGCTTAAGACCATCCAGCTCGACCTTATCCAACTGCTTGCACTTTAACAGCCGCTCGCGCAGCTTTTTCAGCCCGCTGCGGGTAATGACCCCTTCTTGAGGCGTGTCACCGTACGCGTAAAGCACGCTGGCGGCGGCTTTAATGGTGCCGCTGGAGCCGACGGGGTCATCCCACCCCAGGCGCTGATAAGGGCGCTGAATATTGGCAAGCTCAGAAAGCGCGGCCAGTTCGGCGCGACGCATACGCTTTTCGGTCAACTCGCCGTCGGCAAAAAAGCGCCCGGTAAAGGTGACGCAGCCCATGCGCAGGCTTTCCAGCGCCTTGGGTTCAAAGGCTTCACCGATAATGAACTCGGTGGAACCGCCGCCAATATCCACAATCAAGCGGCGACCGCTTTCCGCTAGGGCGTGGGCGGCACCTAAATAAATCAGGCGTGCCTCTTCGCGCCCGGCAATAATTTCAATGGCGTGACCAAGCTGGGCTTCTGCCCGCTCAATAAAGGCTTGGCTGTTATGGGCATCGCGCAGGGCGTTAGTGCCCACGACCCGCAGGTTGGGCCCTTCAATATCGGTTAAAAATGGCGCAAAACGGCCCAGACAATCCAGCGCACGCTGCATAGCGGCTTCGCTGAGGTAACCGTTCTCGTCAAGGCCTGCCGCCAACTGGACTTTTTCACCCATTCGAGCAACAACCTGTAAACGCTCATTTTGGTAGTTGGCAACGAGCAGGTGAAAACTGTTGGAGCCCAGGTCAATGGCGGCTAGGCGCTGCGGTTCACCGCTCTCAAACTCGGCGATGGGGGCAGCGATGGGGAGCGAAATGTCCTTGGGCATGAGCTATCCTTCAAATTGGCTACGCCAAGGTTGCGGCGCACTCTGACTATTGTCAATTGCCAAAGGCTTGCGTTTGTCGCGGGGCTTGACTACCATCGAGCTACTGGCTTGATCCGAGTTGGCTTGTTCGTCTAACAAGCGCACTGACTCGGGCGTCCCGAGCAGTACGTATCCAGATGGCATCAGCCAGATGTCCAAGTCGTCAGATTACCCGCTAAAACACTGTTTTCTGAAACACTGCTTTCTGTGCCAATCAGATTAACTAGTTTATTTGCACCCTCATGCCCAGCAGTTAACGATGCCATTTACTACGCTTTAGGCATTGTAGAGAGACTGCCAAGCACTGTTTACCTGAGCGCGTGCCTAGACGGGGTTCTGAACGCATCACTCGGCGCTTAGCCCTATTATTTAGGCCACGCCTCCTGTCTTATTCCCGGCGCTTAGCGCCTAGCTTTCATGAGCAATTTTCTAACACACCGATGAATCTCACTGAACTCAAGCAAAAAACCGTTCCCGAGCTGCTCGATATCGCCCGCGAAATGGGTATCGACAACCTCGCCCGTTCGCGCAAGCAGGACATCATTTTCGCCATCCTCAAGAAACACGCCAAAAGCGGCGAGGATATCTATGGCGACGGTGTGCTGGAAATTCTTCAGGATGGCTTCGGCTTCCTGCGTAGCGCCGACAGCTCGTACCTCGCCGGACCGGACGATATCTACGTATCGCCTTCACAGATTCGTCGTTTCAATCTGCGCAAAGGCGACTCCATTTCCGGCAAAATCCGCCCGCCGAAAGAAGGCGAGCGCTACTTTGCCCTGCTCAAAGTCAGCCAGATCAATTTTGACCGTCCGGAAAACGCCAAGCACAAGATTCTCTTTGAGAACTTAACGCCGCTGTTCCCGGACGACCGTCTGCGCATGGAAATCGGCAACGGTTCAACGGAAGATCTGACGGCTCGGATCATCGATCTGACTGCGCCGATTGGTAAAGGTCAGCGTGGCCTGCTGGTGTCTCCGCCCAAAGCGGGTAAGACGCTGATGCTGCAGAACATCGCCACGTCCATTACGCGTAACAACCCTGAGTGCCATCTGATCGTTCTACTGATCGATGAGCGCCCGGAGGAAGTCACCGAGATGTCGCGTACCGTGCGCGGTGAAGTGGTGGCCTCTACCTTCGATGAACCGCCCGCCCGTCACGTACAGGTGGCTGAAATGGTCATCGAGAAGGCCAAGCGCCTGGTAGAGCACAAGAAAGATGTCGTGATTCTGCTCGACTCGATCACTCGTCTAGCGCGTGCCTACAACACCGTGGTACCCAGCTCTGGCAAGGTGCTCACCGGTGGTGTCGATGCCCATGCGCTTGAGAAGCCGAAACGCTTCTTTGGTGCAGCGCGTAATATCGAAGAGGGCGGCAGCCTAACGATTATTGCCACCGCGCTGGTGGATACCGGCTCGAAAATGGACGAAGTCATCTTCGAAGAGTTCAAGGGCACCGGCAACATGGAAGCGCACCTTGACCGCAAGCTGGCCGAGAAGCGCGTGTTCCCGGCGATCAATATCCGCCGTAGCGGTACGCGTCGCGAAGACCTGCTGGCCTCTGAAGATGAAATGCAGCGCATGTGGATTTTGCGCAAGCTGCTTAACCCGATGGAAGACACCGCAGCGACCGAGTTCCTGATTGATCGTCTGAAAGACACCAAGACGAACCTGGAATTCTTTGAAGCGATGAAGCGCCGCTAAGGCGCTGCATTGTTGCTGCACTAGCAAGACAGCGTCTGACAGCCGGGTTAAGGAGAGTGCTTTGAAGTATAACGACTTGCGCGACTTTATTGCGGCGCTAGAGGCCCAGGGTGAGCTAAAGCGCATTAAGGCAGAAGTTGACCCCTATCTAGAAATTACCGAAATCTGCGACCGTACCCTACGTGCTGGCGGCCCTGCGCTGCTGTTTGAAAACGTGAAGGGCCATGATATGCCGCTGCTGGGCAACCTATTCGGTACGCCGAAACGGGTAGCCTTGGGGATGGGGCAGGATTCGGTGGAAGCGCTGCGAGAAGTGGGTAAGCTGCTGGCCTTCTTAAAAGAGCCGGATCCCCCCAAGGGCCTTAAAGATGCCTGGGATAAGCTGCCGATTTTCAAGCAAGTGCTCAGCATGGGGCCGAAAAACGTTAAGCGTGCGCCCGTCCAGGAAGTGGTGTACGAAGGTGATGATGTTGATCTAGGCCGACTGCCGATCCAGCACTGCTGGCCAGGCGATGCGGCACCGCTTGTCACTTGGCCGCTGGTGATTACCAAAGGCCCGCATAAAAAACGCCAGAACCTAGGGATCTATCGTCAGCAGAAAATCGGCAAAAATCGCCTGATTATGCGTTGGCTCTCCCATCGCGGCGGTGCTTTGGATTTTCTTGAGTTCCAAAAAGCTCACCCCGGCGAACCTTTCCCCGTTGCGGTGGCGCTGGGCGCTGATCCGGCGACCATTTTAGGCGCGGTGACGCCAGTACCCGATACGCTGTCGGAATATGCCTTTGCGGGCCTGCTGCGCGGTTCGCGCACCGAGCTTGTGAAGTGTGCGCATTCAGATCTTGATGTCCCCGCTTCCGCTGAAATCATTCTCGAAGGGTTTCTCTACCCCGACGACATGGCACCAGAAGGTCCCTTTGGTGACCATACCGGTTACTACAATGAGGTAGACCACTTCCCGGTGTTTACCGTCACGCGGATGACCATGCGCCGCGATGCGATCTATCACTCCACCTATACCGGCCGTCCGCCCGATGAGCCTGCCATTTTAGGTGTCGCACTGAACGAAGTGTTCGTGCCTATTTTGTGCAAGCAGTTTCCTGAAATCGTCGACTTCTACCTGCCGCCGGAAGGGTGCTCCTACCGTATGGCGGTGGTGACCATGAAGAAGCAGTACCCCGGCCACGCCAAGCGCGTGATGATGGGGGTATGGAGCTTCTTGCGTCAGTTTATGTACACCAAGTTTGTGATCGTACTGGATGACGATGTCGATGCGCGTAACTGGGAAGACGTGATGTGGGCGATTACCACGCGCATGGACCCGGCACGGGACACGGTGATGGTAGAGAACACCCCCATCGACTACCTCGACTTTGCGTCGCCGGTCTCCGGACTGGGCTCCAAAATGGGGCTGGATGCCACCAACAAGTGGCCGGGTGAAACCGACCGTGAGTGGGGCACCCCCATTGTCATGGACGACGCGGTGAAAACCCGCGTTGATGAGCGCTGGGACGAGCTGGGTATCGACATTCCGTTGCCCACACCGCGCCATAGTTAATGCGCTGTGCGGGTTGAACGATTTTCCACAAAGAGGCTTTCATGAGCGCTAGGACGTTAACGTGTAAAACGCTAACCTGCCAAGTTACCGCCGTTGAGGATCTAAATCCTGACGTGTTTATGGTAACGCTCGCTGGGCGCGCCGAGGCAATGCAGCATGCCCCTGGTCAATACCTAGAAATAAAACTAG
Source organism: Vreelandella lutescens (assembly GCF_014640815.1). Lineage (GTDB taxonomy): Bacteria > Pseudomonadota > Gammaproteobacteria > Pseudomonadales > Halomonadaceae > Vreelandella > Vreelandella lutescens. The sequence goes on from NZ_BMHM01000001.1 coordinate 100,152, forward strand.
ATGACGCCACTTGGGTGCCGTTCTCGATTGCTAGCTGTGATCGCGGCGATGGCACGCTGGAGCTACAGATTCAGCACTGGCCAGAGCGGGATAACTCGCAGCGCATGCGCCAGTTGCTACAGGTGGCTAACCAGCTCACCGTGCGCCTGCCTAGTGGCGATTGTGTGCTGGATACTCAAAGCGAGCGTCCGCTGCTGTTGATTGCAGCCGGTACCGGTTTTGCCCAGATGAAAGCCATTGTTGAAGCAGCGCTGCGTGACCAACCCTCACGGCCTATTTCGCTCTGGTGGGCAAATAGAGAGCATCGCGATCTCTACGCAGAAGACCTTGCCTGTGAGTGGGCGCAGCAGCATGACCATGTTGCGTTTCATGCAGTGACAGAATTTCCGCTGACCGAGCCCTTAGCGCCGGGCGAACGTATTGCCCATCATCAGGGCCGCGTTGATCTGGTGTTAGAGAGTGAGCTTGCCAACGCCCCGGTAACGCCCAGCGACTGTGATATTTATTTATCGGGTTCCCCGGGTATGGTGTATGCCTGTGTTGATATACTGGAACGGCTTGGGGGCAGCAATGAGCGAATGTTCTCGGATGTATTTGCCTATGCCCCGCGCCCTCACTAAAATAATCCATCTCTTTTTGGCGTGCGGCGTTAGCCGTGAACACTACTGATAACGAGGAGGCTGCCATGGCCCATCACGACGACAATTTTAAAGACGAGTCAGGCATTGTGCCGATTATCGTGGGCATCGTGATCCTGGTCGGCATGAGTGCACTACCGGCGACTATTGGTTGGATTCAGGCATTTGGTAATTAATAGGCTGAGCGTCCGGCGGCTGAACCATTAATTGCTAGTTGCCATTTAGCGTTCAGGCAGGCAGGATTAAGCGAGTTCGTTGTTAACTTTTGAGGAAGTACCTATGCCACATGGCAAACACTTACCAAGCATTGATGCCAAACCGGAAACGGTGGCACGCGCTTGGGCGAGCGTGGGTGCAACTCAACACTTTTACTACGCAGCGTATTGGTTTAGCCACGGTGTGCCCCTGGCCGACGCCTAACGTCGCGCCAACAGGCACACCACCTCGGTTGCCTGCCGCACGCAAAGAAGCCTCGGTGGGTAACTCCACCGGGGCTTCTTTCGTTTTACCCATACTCATTTTCATAGGTCATTTATTAAGGAGCTGCACCATGTCTTACCGCGCCCACTTCATCGCTAGCCTCAACGTCATCCGTTATATCGGTTATGGCTATAGCTGGCGATTTAGCGACGCGCGGTTGGTGCAAGCGGCCACCTCCGACCGTGCCCGCCTGGGTGGCAAGTTGTTGATGCGATGTCACGCGTTATGTCATACGAATTCGGAGAGTTAACCTATGAATGCCCCTATCAATACCGCTTGTTCCTCTATGTCTCAGGCCGCCACGCTGATGTCTGCAACGGCGCTACCGCTACCCACTGAGTTGCGTCAACGGGTGGTGGTGAACAGCACTCTCAGCGAACAAATTGACCAGCAGCGCCAAGCAGTACAGCGTATTCTCAATGGCCAGGATGACCGCTTACTGGTGGTGGTGGGGCCGTGTTCTATCCACGACCCAGATGCTGCCCTGGAGTACGCGGATCGTCTAGCCGCTCTTAGTGATGAGATCAGTGAACAGGTTCTGCCCGTGATGCGAGTGTACGTTGAAAAGCCGCGCACCACGGTAGGTTGGAAGGGACTGGCTTACGATCCTGATCTCGATGGTAGCGGCGACATGCCGCGCGGCATCGCGCTTTGCCGTGAGCTAATGCACGCCGTCGCATCCCGTGGCCTGCCGGTAGCCACCGAACTTCTACAGCCCATGTTGGCCCCGTACCTAGATGACCTGCTGAGCTGGGTAGCCATTGGAGCGCGCACGACGGAATCCCAATTGCACCGGGAGCTGGCCAGCGACCTCAGCGCCGCCGTAGGTTTCAAAAATGCCACCAGCGGCGATGTGCAGGTCGCCATTGACGCTATGCAGGCCGCTGCTCACTCCCATCAGCGCTTCGCGATGGATAGCCAGGGCCGCCCCATCATGCAGGAGACCGCCGGCAACCCGCATACCCACGTGGTGCTGCGCGGTGGCCACGGCGAGCCCAACTACCAAGCGCACCATGTACGCAGCGCGGTCAATACGCTGCGCGAGGCGGGCCAGAATCCGCGTTTGATGGTGGACTGCAGCCACGCCAACGCCCGCAAAGATCATCGCCGCCAAAGCGAAGTGATGCTGGATGTATTAGCCCAGCGCCAAGCGGGTGATGCCAACTTGGTGGCGCTGATGCTGGAGAGCCACCTGTTCGAAGGCAAGCAAGCGCTTGCACCCAGCGCGCTACGTTACGGCGTGTCGGTGACCGATGCCTGCGTAAACTGGGAAACCACAGAGCGACTGCTGAAAACCGCCGCTGAGCGTATTGCCTAGTTTTCGCACACCTTCTAGTGCGTTGACTGCCCCGGCCAGCCCCGTATCATAAGGGTTCCCTTTGATCTTGAGGTTGGCCATGGCTTTTTCCCTTGAACAGCACGATCCTGAGACCTACCGACGTAAAGCCCGCATGATCAGCGTGGCGATGGCCGGGCAGCTGATTGTTTTTGGCCTGCTGTTTTCTATGCTGCTGACCACCACATTTGGCAGCAGTATCTGGTTGAATGCGCTAGGCGTACTGCTTGGTCTGCTTGCCACGAGCGCAATGTTTGCTGCGCTCAGAGAGCGCCCTTGGATGACCGAGATGCGCTATGTCTGGCAGCTTAAGCACCACCTGTCGCGGATTAGCAGCTACTTGCAGCCGCTGCGCCGTGCGGTGGAAGAGGATAATCGCTTAGCGCTGGATATTTTGACCTTTTACCACCAGGGCATGGCCCAGTTGGCGGAACTGAACGGCCGCACCACGGATGACGATGCCGAGCGTTTAGCGGAAAAAATGCAGGTTAAGGTCAAGCGCGAAGCGTTAGGCTTACCCAAAGAAGTGACTTCTTTCGACCCTCAGGACCTGAGTGCCTTTAAACAAAAATGATCAAGGCGCTGGGCTTATGACTGATGAGGGACACAACAGGGAGCGTGTTCAATGAGTACTAGTGTAACGTCACTACCATTCGCCACGGCGGCAGCCGCCGCTTTACTGCTGGCAGGCTGCGCAACCGGTACACCTGCCCCAGAGCAGCCGGTAAAAACTACCGTGCAGAGCAGCGCGCCGCTGCTGCCTTCGGTGCTGTTTCCCGGTAGCGCCGAGCGCTTTCAAGCCTGGAATTGCCAGCCAGCCAATCAAGACTTAGTCACGGCCATTAATGGTGAAGAGCTGCGTCTATGGTCGCTCCACGGCGCATGGCGACTGCCTCAAGCTGTGGTCGCCAGCGGTGCTCGCTACCAGGATGGGGATATCAGTTTTTGGAATCGTGGCGATCAAGCGCAAATCGAAACGCCGCGTGGGCAGCTTCAATGCCAGCAAGGCATCCAGCGTGCTATTGCGACGCGTACCAGCCACCCAGGCGTGATGTTTTTGGCGCGAGGCAACGAGCCGGGCTGGTCGATTGAGCTGGCAAATGATGCGCCGGTCATGACCTGGACGACCAACTACGGCAGAGAGACGAGCACTCTGCCCTACATGGTCAGCGTGATGGATAATGACGCGGGCAGGGTAGTGATTGAGAACGCCAACGCTGAACAGTTTTTCCGCGTCCGTATTGAGTCAGGTGCCTGCTTTGATGACATGAGCGGAGAGCCTTACCCCGCTCGTGTCACGCTTACCGTGGGAGGCGAGCAATATAAAGGGTGTGGCCAGGGCATCGCACCCTAGCCACCGTCCGTTAGCAGCGGTACAGAAACGGCTCTGCGCGCCACTGGGGTTCCACGTAATCGCTGGCGCATAGGGCCGATATATCACCACCGGCTCGGGCGGCTAGCCGCGCTAACGTCGCCAAGTGAATACCTCGCGGACTGCGTACTTCTTCGCTCATCTCTACGGGTACCCACTGATCGCCTTCTCGGGTTGCCAGGGTGAAGTTAAATGGGTGAAAACCGGGAAAGCCTAGCCGAATATCGGTGGCGATCAACGTCTCTTGCCCGTTGATATAACGTGTTTCAAAGCGTAAAAACGGCCCGGTAAACCAGGTCAGTCGCTGACCTAGTGGGCCTTCTAGCGCGCTTGCTTCCAGCGCCACGTTGCGGCGCAGCGGCTCAAGGGCGGGTAGTCGATCACGATCAAACACGCTGATTAAGCTCTCGTAGTAGCGATCCTCATCGATGACCGTAGCGCGCCACAAAGCAATGTTAAACGGCGTGGGTTGGATCAATACGGGAGCAGACTGTAAGTCAGCATCGGCCAGTGCCGGTGCCAAGCGTTGTTCAACGCTCCACTTAGCCCCTGCCGCCAGTAAAAGATAAACGCAAGAGATCGCTAGGCCAGTGCGGCAGGCGTTATGCACCTTGTGAGAGAAGCTACCAATAATCAGGGCTATCAGCAGCGGTAAGGTATAGAACGGATCAATAATAAAAATGATAGGCCAAGCTGCGGGCGGTGCATCCAGCGGCCAGAGTAACTGAGTACCATAGGTAGTGAGTGAATCAAGCAGCGGGTGGGTCACTAAAATCAGTGTAAAAAAGCACCACCAGCGTCCCAACGAAATATCTCTGGCAGGGGCAAAGCGAGCACACAGTACGGCCAGTAGTGTTGCTAAACCCGTCAGCACGAACAGCGAGTGGCTGAAGCCGCGATGCTCGGTGACATTGGCAATCGCATCGCCATAATCCAGCGCGACATCCAAATCAGGCAGGGTGCCTAACAGCGCTCCTATTAGAATAGCTTTACGGCCCAGGCGCTTACCCAGTACCGCGCCACCTACAGCAGCCCCAAGCGCCGCTTGTGTAATCGAATCCACAGACCTCTCCTCGACATGCGGGTGACTAAGCGTGTTAGCGACCAAGCACGTTTTTCCTAGGTGAACCGCCGTGACACCATTATACAGCGTTTCTATTTTCTATTTTACTGTCGCAATCTTGTCTATGTTTTAATGGTTCTATGTAGCCTGCTCGGCAACGCTCAGGCAGGAGCCGCGCGTACTTTTTACCACCCTTCAATGAAGAGGAAATGACATGCAGTTTTTACATACCATGGTTCGTGTCAACGACTTAGATGCTTCGCTTCACTTTTATTGTGACCTGCTCGGCCTGAAAGAAGTGCGCCGCAAAGAGAACGAAAAGGGCCGTTTTACGCTGGTGTTCCTGGCGGCTCCTGAAGATGAAGCGCGCTCCGAGCGTCTCACTGCACCTGAGTTAGAACTGACCTATAACTGGGACCCAGAAGAGTACACTGGGGGGCGCAACTTTGGTCACTTGGCTTATCGTGTTGACGACATTTACGCCCTTTGCCAGCATCTGCAGGATAACGGCGTGACCATCAACCGTCCTCCCCGCGATGGTCACATGGCCTTCGTTAAGTCGCCTGACGGCATCTCCGTTGAACTGCTGCAAAAAGGCGACGCGTTGTCACCACAGGAGCCCTGGGCCTCTATGGAAAACAGCGGTAGCTGGTAAGCTACTCGCGGTGGCGCTCTTTGTAGATGTCGCCACTGAACTCCATATGAAGCTCAACCGCCTCGCCATAGGGATTGATCGCCCGTAGCTCCACATGGCGAGGCTTGTACTCAACGCCTCCCAACGGTTGATAGCCTGCTTGCTCGGCACGCGCCAAGAAAAAGGCGTCACTATCTGGGCGCTCGGCCATCGAAGGGGCCGTGACAGGGGCGGATCGGTTTAAACGATTCCCCTGTAAGCGGGTGGTGTTGGGTTCGTCTATTTCGGTGAGCGTCTCGCCAGTCACTAGCCAGCGTGCTTGCATGCGTTGTCCCTCTGGCACGCCAAAGACGCCGACTTCATCGCCCACTTCCACGGTGAGTGCTGCACGCCCCTCGGGCCAGGTATCAATCAGCAATCGGCCGCTGTCATCCTCCAGAATAAAGCTAGTGCCAAACCGCTCACTGACACGACCTTTCAGGTATATTCCTGCGCTTTGCGCGGTGGCAATGGGTGTCGCGGGTGTCTCTAGGGATGGTGGGTCGGCAAACGCTGGCGATAGGTTTAGTAGACTCACCGTGAGCGTGCCGAGCAGCCATGAAGTGACGGTGCTCAACAAATATGTCCGTTTTAATGCTACGAGAGAAAAAAGCATGGGTCGGGCCTCACTTAGCGCCAATGCCATCAGTATACAATCCTAAAGCTGACGGTAACTTGAATGACCCATGACGCTGCTTGTTCAGTGAAGGTTAAGGCTCGGGCCGCTAGTCTATTGAGCTACTCTTAGATCGTAACGTTTACCAGGAGCCTTTTATGATCCTTGATCATGTTAGCAGCGTGCTACGCTGCGCTCTGCTGAGCACTCTTTTACTCTTAAGCGTTACATCTTCTGTGGTCGCCCAGGCGGTGCTGAGCGTAGATGAGGCCATCGCGGTTGTGCAGCAGCGTTACCAGGGAGAATTACTCGATATTGAAATGAAAAGTGGGCGTGGCTGGGAAAATAGCGAACAGGTGTATGAGCTGCGCCTGCTGACCGCCCAGGGAAACGTGCTCAAAATACGCATTGCCCGGGAAGATGGCCGGTTTTTAGAAATTGATGGCAGAGGCCAAATAGAGGCGCGCCTGCCGCCTCCCATTGATAATGGCGGAGCCTAATCATGCGTGTGTTAGTCGTCGAAGATGAGCAGCATCTAGCGGCTCAAATGCGTGACGCGCTGGAAGGTAACGGCTTCGTAGTGGATGTGATTCATGATGGTAACGAAGCTGTCTATATGGGCAATAACGAAACCTACGACGCGGCGGTGTTGGATTTGGGCCTACCTGGGCGAGATGGGTTAAGTGTGCTGCATGACTGGCGACACAATGGCCGCACGCTGCCAGTGGTGATTTTGACCGCGCGAGACGGCTGGAGTGAAAAGGTGCAGGGTTTCCGCGCCGGGGCGGATGACTACGTCACCAAGCCCTTTCGTATGGAGGAAGTGATCATGCGGCTGCGCGCGCTGATTCGTCGTGCGTCGGGCCATGCCGATGTGATGATTCGTAGCGGCGCGCTGGAGTACGACACCCAGCTTGGGACCTTTCATCTCGCGGGCCTGCCGTTAAAACTCACCGCCTTTGAAAACCAGCTATTGGTGTATTTGATTCATAATGCTGAGCGGGTGGTCAGCCGTACTGAACTTTCCGAGCACCTCTACTCTTACGATAACGACCGTGACCATAACTCCCTCGAAGTCATTATCAGCCGTTTGAGACGCAAAGTGGGCGCAGAGCGTATCGAGACCCTGCGCGGCCAGGGGTATCGGCTGTGTGATCGCTCGTGAATCTTTCGCTGCGGGCGCGTTTGTTAGGATCCGCTGGCCTATGGAGTGCCATTGCGCTGGTGGGGGTGGGGCTGTTTATCTACTGGCTGTTTAAAGATCATGCCGAGCGTACCTTTGACGCTCGTCTGGAGGCCAACCTACTGGGGCTGATGGCCTCTGTGGAATTTAATGAGCAGGGGCAGCTGATCAAAACCCGCGACATTGGAGGCCCTCAGTTTGACCGGGCCTACTCGGGTTGGTATTGGCAAATTGCCCACGATGGTGACGTGTTAATTGCCTCGCGCTCGCTGCTGACTGCCAGCCTGCCCACGTTGCCCCATGATACCTCCCGAGCGTTGGCGTTGATCGGACCGGAAAGCGACGTGCTACGCGCTCGAGGCCGACACTTTTCAGCACCGGGCAGTGGCCCGCCGCTCAGCATCACCGTAGCCGGGCCGCAAAGCGAGATTGATGACGCTCTGTCACGCATTGTGCTTCCTTTAGTGGCCTCATTGGCTCTACTAGGCGTGGGTCTCGCGGTGGCGGTTTGGTGGCAAGTGCGCTGGGGGCTGAAGCCGTTGACTCGGCTACGCCGTGACCTCCTCGCGGTACGTCAGGGCCAACGCGACCAGTTAGCCCATGCCACGGTGGAGGAGCTACAGCCGCTGGTGGATGAGATCAATGCCCTGGTGCAGCATAACCGCGAAGTGATTGCCCGCAGCCGTCAGCACGTGGGTAATTTGGCCCACGGGCTTAAAACGCCTCTCGCCATGCTGGCGAATAACCTATCAGCGCAGCAAGCCCATAATGCCACCATTGATGAAGCAATGACGCGCCTGCAGCGCTTGGTTGACCATCACCTGCGTCGCGCTCGGGCTGTGGGGGCGGGCTACCACATGGGCGAGCGCACTCAGGTGGCTGCAACGCTGGAAGGACTGGTGAGCGTAATGCGTCATGTGTATGCGCGTGGCCCGGCTCCCATTCGCATTAGCGTGCAGTGCGCTGACGAGCTGGCATTTCGAGGCGAGTCCCAGGATCTCGATGAGCTGTTAGGGAACCTGCTGGATAACGCCTGTAAGTGGGCGCGTCAGCAGGTGTGTATCGACGCTCACAGGGTGTCGGCTGAACAGCTGGCCGTCGTGATTACCGATGATGGCCCAGGCATGCCCGAGGCTCAGCGGCTGAAAGCCGTGGAGCGTGGGGAGCGCTTCGATGAATCCACCCCAGGCGATGGTTTGGGGCTTGCCATTGTGCATGATCTGGCGCGGCTTTATGGAGGGCACCTGGCGCTTGCCGCCAACTCCCCCAGCGGGTTACGCGTCGAGCTGACGCTACCTGTCGCCGAAAGGCCGCCAAAGGGCGACCTTTCGAACTCATTGTAACGCCGCAAGGGCAGTGAATTTACTCAGCAGGCCACGCGGGCAGGCGTTTTTCGCGGTAAACATCGCCGCGGTAATCCACGTGCAGCACGACCTGCTCTTCGGCGTCATTCTCCGCTAGCCACTCCATATGGCGGCCTTTGAAATCGGCCAGGATGGCATTGCGGTAGCCCTGCTCGCTCAGCGAGTTCTCTACATCGCTTTGGTCCAGGCCCGACAGGCTATCATCACGATGGGGACGGTCGTGTCCTGGGCGCTTGATGTGCCACTCGATAAGCTCTCCCTCAGGAGAAAAATAGCTACGTACGTCATAGCCTTCTTCGTTAATACTGGTAATGCGATAAACATCGTCGCGGCGCTTCAGCTCCACCATTTCCCCAAAGCGTCGTTCTGATAATTGGCGCTGCAGGTCTGCAACATCTGGAGCAATCACGCGGCCTTGCCGCGGAGCATTCGCTGATGATTCGCTCTCGGGGTGACGAAGCGACGAGGCGGTGACGGTATCGCCTTCCAAGCGGCCTTCCACCATAATATCGTCGCCTATTTGGAAGCGCTCCCCACTGCTTCCTTCAGGGCGAATCAGCAGACGACGATCACCTTCATCGACCACCAGCAGGTCATTGAAACGTTCAACGACTTCACCGTTGATGCGTACCTCTTCCTGTGCTGCCAGCGGTGCAGAGAGGGCGAGGGTGCAGATGGCCGCAGCCAGTGCTTTGAACGGAGTCGGTTGCATAGCGGTTTCCTCTTGTTGGCATGTTGGGGCAGGCTTGTGAAGAGATAGCCCCGCAAGTGACAATGCCAAGCCTACGCAACCGGTGCTGAACCCAGACTAAATCACTGGTTCAAGTTTGATTCAGGTTAAATACGTTGATTAGAGAGTGGAGTGGATATGAAGCAACAGGGCATGAAGTGGTTGATGGCCACCTTAGGCGTGGCCATGCTGGCAGGCTGCAGCAGTGCACCTCAGCAGGAACGAATCGACGCGCCGCAAGGTGGTACGCTCTCTGGGCCAGTGGTCGAGCAGCGCTGGAACTTGCTGTTAGTCGGTACTGATGAACGGCTATCTATGCCCGAAACGCCGTTCTTCCGCATTGGCCGCGACGGTAAGGTCAGCGGCTCGGATGGCTGTAACCAGTTCACTGGCAAGGTGAGCCTGGGCGAGAGCCAGCGCATCGAGTTTAGCGAGCTGGCCTCTACCCGCATGGCGTGCCCCAATATGGAAGATGCCAAGCGGGTCACCGATATGCTGGACACTGCCTACCGCTACCTGATCGACCACGACCGTTTGGTGTTCTTTGGGCCAGATAGTCGTGTCCTCGGCGGCTGGCGGGAAGCTAACTAAAGTAGTAGGAACGGCTTAGTCATTAAAAGGCGGATTGAAGCGGGCGATAAAGCGCGCATCAATCCGCTTTTTCCATTGCCATACCCAGCGCCCCGAAAAGCCCATGGCTCCACGGCTGGCAATCGCCCGGCCGTCGCCGGTGCCTATGAGTGCCAGCACGCGACGCGGAGGCTGCCACGGGGTGAGCGGTTTGCCGTGGCAGGCGGCCCGCAGGTTCTCTGCTAATACGGGCCCCATGCGTACCGCATAAACGCCTGCCTTAGGGAGTGGTGACGAGCGCAGCGCAGCGCAGTCGCCAGCGGCAAAGATGCCCGGTTGGCCGGTGACCTCAAGTGACGCATCCACCGGGATAAAGCCTTGCTCGTCCAGCGGCAGCGCCGTTTGCTGCAGCCACGTTTGGCCCACGGCCCCGGTCGCCCAGAGCAAGATATCCGCTTCGATGTGTTCGCCAGTGTCGGTCTGTACGCCGCCGGGTACCAAGGCGCGCCCCCGCACGCCTGTGTGGACGCGCACGCCCGCACGTGTGAGCGCTCGCGCCGTTAACCAGCGGGGCAGCCAGCCCGCGCCGGGCAGCAGCGTATCTGCGGCGCTGATCAGCTCCCCTTGCCAGTGAATGTCCGGGCGCTGTTGGTGAAGCTGTGCGAGGACGCTCATCAGCGTCTCGCAGCCTGCTGCGCCGCCGCCTACGCTCACTACGCTCTGGCGCGCGCCCGCAGGCAGTTGGGCCACCTCTTCGCGTAATGCTTGCCAGCGGTGGTGTAGCGAGCTGAGCGGGCGCATGGCCAGCAGCGTGGGCAGGGCACTCGCCCCGATACCTGCATCGCCTTGTGGGTCAATTACTTGCGGTAACGTGAGCGTCGAGCCGACGTTGAAGGAGGCCACGTCAAACGCAATCACGCTGCCATCTGCCAGCGTTACCTGGCGCTCGCTCGTGCTGAACTCCACGGCTGGGGAGGCAATAAAGCGCGCCCCCGCCCGCTGGCAGAGCGCCGCGATATCCATCTGAGTTTCCCGCAGCGTGCACTCCCCAGAGAGCCACGCAGGCACACTGCCCGAGTAGGCGGCGAAGGGGCTGTCGCTCACCACGGTGATCGACACCGTTTTATCCGGGCGCTGAGCAAACGCCTCCAGCACAAAGGCATGGGCGTGACCCGCGCCTATGAGCAGTAGCTGTCGTGTCATTGGCGCTCACCGCGCCGCCAGCGAAAGTACTTCTTCAGCAGTGCCAGCACCCGCTCCGGCTTATGGGCGTTTTTCCAAACGCCTGCGGTGGCTTTGGCCGCTTCGCCCAGCGTGGGGTAGGGGTGAATGGTGCCGAGCAGTTTATTCAGACCCAGCCCGTGCTTCATGGCGATGGTGAACTCGCCCAGCCACTCCCCAGCGTTTTCCGCCACGATCGTCGCTCCCAGAATCTTGTCTTTGCCCGGCACGGTAAGCACTTTGATAAAGCCTTCGGGAGCCCCTTCGGCAATGGCGCGGTCGCTTTCGCTCATGGCGTAGCGGGTCACTTCAAAGGCCACGCCTTTCGCGGTGGCCTCTTTTTCGTTGAGCCCCACTCGCGCTACTTCCGGCTGAACATAAGTAACGGCGGGCATAAAGCGGTAGTCCACCGCAAAGCTTTTCAGCTCGCCAAACAGTGCATTCACGGCGGCGTGCCACGCCTGATGGGCTGCCGCGTGGGTCAGTTGGTAGGGGCCCGCTAAGTCGCCGCAGGCCCAGATGTTGGGCAGGCGCGTTTGCAGCCGCTCGTTGAGGGCCAGCGTGCCGCCTTCGGTGGTGGTAATCCCTAGCGCCTCCAGTCCTAACCCTTCCACGTTGGCCTGACGACCCGCGCTCACCAGTAGATAATCAAACGCTAAGGTGCGGCGCTCACCCAAGTGTTCAATAACAAGCTGATGCTCCCCGTCGACTTGGTTTACCTCCAGCGCTTTCGCACCGGTCATCACCGTCACGCCCTCTTGGGTGAGCGTGCGCTCTACGTGCTCGCCAACTTCATTATCTTCCCGGCCCAGCAGCTGCGGAGCGCCCTCTACCAAGATGACGTGGCTACCTAAGCGGGCAAAGCTTTGGCTCAGTTCGCAGCCAATTGCGCCGCCTCCGAGCACCACCAACCGTTTGGGCAGCTCGGTGAGCGACCAGAGGTTTTCAGAGGTGAGTAGCGGCGCGTGCTCGATGCCGGGTAGAGAGGGCACGCGAGGGCGCGCCCCGGTGGCCAGCACGATATGGCGAGCGGTGAGGGTTTGATCGCCCACGCGAATTTCCCATGGTGAAACGAGGGTGGCGTGCTCTTGATATACCTCCACACCGAGCTTGGTGTAGCGCTCCACGCTGTCGTGGGGCTCGATATCACGGATCGCTTGATGCACATGCCCCATCACCTTGGCGAAATCCACGCTGGGCTCGCTGGCGCTCACGCCAAAGCGGTGCGCCGTGCGAATTTCATGGGCCGCGCGGGCCGCCCGGATTAAGGCTTTGGAAGGCACGCAGCCAGTGTTAAGGCAGTCGCCGCCCATCTTGTGCTTTTCGATGAGAGCCACCTTGGCTTTCACAGCGCTGGCGATATAGCTGGTGACCAGCCCCGCCGAGCCGCCGCCAATCACCACGATGTCGTAGTCAAAACGGCTAGGGCGCGTGAAGCCTTTATAGGCGTTGCGCTTTTGCACCATCAGCGCAATGCGCCGGGCCACCCAGGGGAACACCGCCAGCAGCGCAAACGAGGCGATGAGCCCAGGCGAGATAATGCCGCTCAGGCTTTCCAACTCGCCGAGCTGGCCGCCCGCATTCACGTACACCGCCGTGCCGGGCAGCATGCCGAGCTGGCTCACCCAGTAAAACGTGGTGGTTTTAATCCGCGTTAGGCCCATCACGAGGTTGATCATGAAAAATGGAAAAATGGGCACCAAACGCAGGGTGAACAGATAAAACGCGCCATCTTTCTCGACGCCCCGGTTCACCGTGTGGAACTGGCGGGGAAAGCGTTTTTCGATGGGCTGACGAAACAGAAAGCGGGAGAGTAGAAAGGCGAGCGTCGCGCCGATGGCGCTGGCAAACGAGATGATCACTAGCCCCCAGCCCAACCCAAACAGCGCACCGCCCAGCAGCGTTAACAGCGACGCGCCGGGCAGCGAGAGTGCAGCCATCGCCACATACACCGCAAAGAAAATGCCCGCCACCTGCCAGGGCGACTGCTGAAAAGCTGCCTGAAAATCGCTGCGGTAGGCCTGCAGGGTATCTAGAGTGAAGAACGTATGGGCGCCGCTAACGTAGAAGCCCATCACGGCCAGTAGCAGTAGGGCAATAATCAGCAGGCGCTGACGGTTCATGGCAGGCTCCTTGGGAAAAGGGATTCGTACTCAGTGCTAAAACGGAACATTTCCTTACACGCTGGCGTGACGCAACTGTTGCCAGCGCTGCCAATCTTCGGGGCGGTCGATGTCCCACATTGTGTCTGGATAGGCGGCTTCCAGGCCCAACGCCGCAAGGCGCGATTGCGTCACGCTCAGTACCTGCTCGGTGCCCCAGGGAATGCCTTCAAATAGGCTCGGGTGGTCGTGATGGCTGCCAATCAGCCCGTAGCCGCCATCCTCGGCCGGTAGAATCACCACGGCAAAGGTGCTCAAGGCCGCTCGGCAACGTTTGAGCATGGCACTGGTAATGCTGGGGCAGTCAGTGCCCATCACCATAGCGGGGCCATCGGTGCTGTTTAGCGCGTGACGAACGCGCATGCCCACATCGCCCTGCTGCTGGGCGGCCAGGGCAATGCCGTGTTGGGTCTGAAGCTCTAAAAATAGCGGGTGGTGGTGGTCTAACGAGGTCCACAGCGTGACATTCTCCGCCCCCAGCGCTTCGCAACCGGTGGCGACACAGTGGCGCACCATGGTGGCGTGGGCCTCGGCAGCGCCCTGAGCACCTAAAAACGGAATCAAACGCGTTTTAGCCTGCCCTGGCAGCGGCGCTTTGGCCAGCAGATGCAGATGGGGTGCGGTGGGCTTAACGTGCATGGCGGTACTCCTTAGCCAGTTGGTTGGCGCTGACGCCGCGCCAGTAGCGGTAGCGTAGCCGCCACATGAGGCAAATGGTGGGCCAAGCGCCAAACTCGTCCCAGCGCCTGCCCGAGCTTATCACCTTCTGGCGCAGGCAGGCGGGGGGCGAGTGTGCCTTAAGGCGTTTGCTAAGTTCGATGTCTTCCATCAGCGGCTGATCGGGAAAGCCACCCAGCGCGAAAAACGTATCGCGGCGCACAAAGATACCCTGGTCGCCGGTCGCGATACCGCTAATCCGCGAGCGCAGGTTCATCAAGCCCGCGACCACCGGCAGCCAGCGGCTTCGCCCTGCGAGCTGAATATCAAACCGCCCCCAGGCGCGGTGGGCCAGTGCCTGCTGTAGATTCGCCACCGCATGCTGCTCTTCGCCGGGGGGCAGTTGGGTATCGGCATGCAAGAAAAGCAGCGCCGGGGCGTGGGCGTGCTGCGCGCCAAGGTTCATCTGCTGCGCTCGTCCGGGGGCGCTATTCAGCACTGCATCGGCCAGTGGGGCTGCGAGATCTACGCTGGCATCGGTGCTGCCGCCATCCACGACGAGGAGTTGAACGCCTGAGGCGCGCAGTGGTTGCAGCCGCGTGAGCGTTGCCTGAATACCCGCTGATTCATTGAGCATGGGAATGACGATGCTCAATGACCAAGGCACTGGGTGTGGATTAGCCAAGGGCAATGATCTGCCCCCCTGCCGCCGTCGCATCGTCTTCGTCATGGGTAACGAGCAGGGCAGGCAGGCCCGCCTCCCGCAGTTGGCCGAAGACCAGCGTGCGCATCTCTTGGCGCAGCGCCGTATCGAGTTTGGAGAAGGGTTCATCCAGCAGCACGGCGCGGGGCTGGGAGAGCAGCAAACGCATCAACGCTACCCTGGCCTGCTGCCCGCCGGAAAGCGTGGCCGGATCACGGGCTTCAAACCCTGCAAGCCCAATCTGGTCGAGCGCTTTGGCAACCTGTGCACTCTTCTGCGGGCTTCGATGGGGCAAACCAAAGCGCAGGTTGCCGCCGACGCTCAAGTGAGGAAACAGCAGCGGGTCTTGAAACAGCAAGCCAACGCCGCGCTGCTCGGCGGGCAGGCGTAGCACGTCGGTGTCGCCAAGGCGAACCTGCCCCTGGGCGGTGAACGTGCTCTGTAAAAAACCGGCAATAAAGGCCAGCAGCGTCGACTTGCCGGAGCCCGAGGGACCCATCACGGTGAGCACGTCGCCGGGGGCCACCGTGGCATCCACATGCAGCAGCGGGCGGCCAGCTAAGTGAATCCTCACTTGCTCTAGGGTCAGGGCGTTGGCAGCGTTATTCACGGGTTTCCTTATCCACAGGGCGTCTTAACCTTGGCGTTGAACGTTGAGAGGGGCGCGGCGTGGAGCGCCTAGCCACCGGGGCAGGGCGACAGCGGCCATAAAGCCCACAAGTGGCAGACCCGCTTGTACCAGCGCCCACACGCCGATTAAGCGGCGGTTTCCTCCCGAGGCCAGCGCCACGGCTTCGGTGGTCACCGTTGAGACTCTGCCTGCGCCTAACAGTTGAGTCGGTAAATATTGGCCAATACTGACCGCCAAGCCCACCGCCACGGCGGTGAGCAGCGGTGCGATCATTAGCGGCAGCCGCACACGCCAAAACGCCCTGCGGCGAGAGACGCCCAGTGACTGCGCGATATACAGCCAGCGCGGATCTAAGCGGCGGTAGGCCTCGGCTAGCGAGAGGTACACATAAGGCAGCACGAACAGCAGGTGGCCCGCCACCACCAGCGCCAGCTGGGGGCGAATGCCCAGACGCTCGGCGGCCACCACTAGGCCATATAAAAATGCGATTTGCGGCACCAGCAGCGGCAAATAGAGCAGCCAGAGCGAGCGGGTAGGGTGAAGCTGCTGGCGCTGCTCGTTTTCAAGGGTGGCGACGACCAACACTGCCGCCAAGCCGGTCGAGAGCAGCGCAATCAGCGCGGTATTCACCAGCGGCCCGGCCAGCATGTCGGCGCTGCGCTGCCAGTGGTCGAAGGTAAACGACTGCGGCAGCAGCTCAGGAAAACGCCAAAACCCGGCCACCGAGAAAAGCCCTAATCCAACCAGCGCCGCCAGCGCGGCTAGGCTTGCCAGGGTTAACCCCGCGCGGCCTGTCACGGTGAAGAGGGCCTCCCCCCGCTGTCGGTCGCCGTTGGTCAGCCAGCGATGGCTAAGCCTGCGGGATAGCTGCTCTAACAGCCACCAGCTCAGCAGCGCGGCGAGCGTCACGCCCAGTTGCAGCACCGCGGCGGCTGATGCCATAAAGCGGCGGGTAATATCCGGGTCGTTAAACCAGCCAAGAATCGAGACGCTCAAGGTAGGCGGCAAGCGTGGCCCCAGTATCAGCGCCATATCCACCACGGAGGTCGCGTAGGCGATGACCGCATACACCGGCAGGCGAATCAGCGGATAGAGCGAAGGAAGCACCACTTTGAGCCAGGCAAGCGTGGGCGCATAGCCCAGCGACCGCGCCAGCCGCAGGCGCTGTTCCGCCTGTAACTGGGGCAGCGCCGCCAGGCTCATCAACAGCAGAAAGGGCGCTTCTTTGAGTACCAGGCCAAAGGTGAGCGCAAGCCCCCAGGGGTCGTTCACGATCAGCGCATCGGGAGGCGATTCCCAGCCGGAGAGCCAGGGGGAGATGAATCGCGCCATCAGCCCGGAAGGCGCGATCAAAAACGCAAAGCCGAACGCCACCGCCGCGTGGGGAATCGCCAGCAGGGGCGACACCAAGCGGCGCAGGCTGCGGTCCAGCCAGGTGCCTTGGCTGGCGGCTAAAAACAGCACGACGATCAACAGCGCCAGCGCCGTACTGGCCAGGCCGCTGGCAAAGCTGACCGCCACCGAGCGGCCAAGCCCCGGCTGGGCGAACAGCATTTGCCAGGCGGAGAGGTTGGCCTGCTCGCTGCCCAGCACCGGCAAGTAGCCAAAGGCGGGCAGCAGCACCATGCCGAGCCCCGCGGTAACGGGAATCACCAGCAGGGCAATGATCAGAAGAGGCGCTAGTCGCAGCATGGTTCAGTGAGTCGCATGCGGGTGTGAGTCGTGCGTTTAGTTGACACCGTAACGCTCAAGCCAGGCATCTTGTAGGGCGTTCATCCAACTGGGGTGGGGTTCAGCAAGGGTGTTGGAGAGCGCATCGGCGGGCAGCGCTGCTGGGTGGCTCTCGCCCTGCTCAAAGAGCGCCTGGTCACTCGGCTCAAGCTGCTGGATCGCTAACACGCTGCGGTCGCCCCACATGCTGAGCGACTGCTTCTGGGCCTGTGCTTCCGGGGAGAGCAGGAAGTTGGCTAGCGCCATTGCACCCGCTTTATGGGGCGAGTTATAGGGAATCGCCACGAAGTGCACGTTGCCCAGCGTGCCGTCTTCCAACACATAGCTACGCACGCTTTCCGGCAGCTCATACTCCATCACCGCCACGGCGGCATCGGTGGGGTAGAACGAGAAAGCGAGGCTGAGTTCGCCGTCGCTCATCAGCGTGCGAAGGTTAGGGCCGGATTCGGGAAAGCTGCGCCCGCTGCGCCATAAATGCGGGTGAAGCGCGTCTAAGTAGGCCCACAGCGGTGCGGTGATCTCCTCGAAGGCGGCATCCTCGACCGGCGCGTAGAGCGCTTCATCTTGATCGGTCAGCTCAATCAGCGCCTGCTTGAGGAACGTGCTGCCGGTGAAATCCGGGATGCGCGGATAGCTAAACTGGCCGGGGTGCTCTTTGGCCCAGGCGAATAGCGCCTCAATGCTTTGAGGCGGCGTGTCGGTTTGGGCGCTGTCGTAGTAGAAGGTGATTTGCGCCTTGCCCCAGGGGGACTCGTAGCCCTCGGTGGGCAGAGTGAAATCGGTGACGACTTCGGGGTTCTCTTCAGGATAGGTGAGGGCGAAGTTCGGCAGCGATTCTGCAAAAGGCCCAAATAGCAGATCTTGCTCGCGCATGGCGGCAAAGTTTTCACCGTTGATCCAAATAAGATCAATACTGCCCTCGCTGTCGTTACCCGCCTGCTGCTCACCCAGCACCCGCGCCACGGCGCTGCTGGTATCGTCGAGTTTTACGTGCTCCACGCGAACGCCATAGCTCTCCTGCATCTGCGCTGCGACCCAGGCAATATAGCGATTGGTGCGCGCATCACCGCCCCAGGCATTCCAGTACACGGTTTGGCCGTCGGCAGCCTCCAATACACTCTCCCACTCTTGCGGGTCGGGGGCTGCGACCGCCGGCGCGGTCAGGGTGATTAGAGCAAGCGCCACGGCGGTGGCCAGAGCAGAGCGTGGTTTCATCGCACACCTCATAAAATCAGTTGGTTATAGAGCAGTTTGCAGGCACTGAAGTTCACTATGAACGTGTTCAATAATAGGCAGCGAGAGGTAGTGCTCGACACGGTCGCGCACGTGGTCGATCACTAGCGCGTCGGTCAGCTCTGCGGACCAATCCTCTCCCCGGCGCTCACTATCCTGATGGTGGAGGTGCTGAGCGCGCCACTTGGCACACCAGGTGAGCGACCACAGCCAGGTGGCGCGTCGGCAAGCAATCAGCGTATCGACGCTGGGCAGCATCATATCGGGTGCGGTGGCCATGGCGGCCTGCCAGCGACGATAGAACCCAACAACCTCCTCCAGACTCAGCACCGCTTGGCTATTGAGATCCCAAGTGGTCGAGGTGTAGAGCGAGGTGTGGGCTAAATCAATGCCCGGCAGGCCATAGCGACACTTCTCAAGATCCACCAGCACCGCACGGCCATCGTCGGTGATTAAAAAGTTGCCGGGGTGGGTGTCAAAGCTAATCAGCGTAGGCGTTGCGCTATCCAGGGTGCGGGGCAGTAAATCCAGCTCCTGCTGAATACGCAGATGGATTCCGCTGGGGAGTTGAGCATCGCTCAGCCATTTAGCCTGCTGCGCCACTTCATCCACCATGGCCTGCCACGGCGCTTTAGGAGCCAGCAACGGCGGGCGCTGGCGAGGCAGCGGCTGGCGGTGCAGGCTGGCAAGCGCATCCGCAATGGCTGGCAGGTCCTGGGGGAGTTCGGCCAAGCGCCCGCGAATCGCCTCGACCAGCAGCGCGCCGCGTGGCAGCGACTCGCTGGGCGGCAGTACGCTATGCAACCGAGGTGTATGTCCGCCTTGGCTGGCCCGTTCATAGCAGGCGGCTTGATAGGCCAAGTTCTCTTCTGGCGGAAGGTTCATCTGGCTCTGTTTGGGCAGCCGCGCCACCCAGTCATCCCCGTCGCGGTGAATCCACACGTGGTCATGGGCCAGCCCGGTATCGGCCATGGGCGACAGCGATTGGTAATCAATCTCCGCTTGCTGCAGCGTGTTGTCTAACGCCTGCAGTCGAGTCTCAGAGAGGGTGGGCATAGAGCGTTCCATAGTGTGAGAAACGGGGCTGAGCGTTCAGTGTTGCTACTCAGTGGCAGAATCATGACCAACCTTACACGGTTCGTCATAAAAAACGATGACGATGGGGGCTACGGCGGTGAGTCAGGGGGTGTATGAACGACAACGGCACCCATGGGGTGCCGTTGATGCTGCAGTGAGCGTTGATTTATCTAGCGCTTACATCGCGGCAATCTTCGCCTGCTGCTCTTCGAGCAGTTTTTTGGCTGACTGGAATTCCGCCAGTTTGCCGCGCTCTTTTTCGATCACGGCGTCGGGGGCTTTGGCGATAAAACCTTCGTTGCCCAGCTTCTTCTCGATGCCGCCGATCAGCTTGTCCTGCTTCTCGATCTCTTTAGCGAGCCGCGCAAGCTCTGCGTCTTTATCGATCAGATCCGCCATCGGCACCAGCACTTCCATATCGCCGACCAGCTGGGTAGCCGAGAGCGGGGCGTCTTCTGGGTTGGCCAGCCACGTCACGCTTTCTAGTTTCGCTAGCTTGGCCAGGAAGCGGCGGTTCTGCTCCAGGCGCTCGGCGTCTTCGGGCTGGCCTTTGGTCAGCAGCACATCCAGCGGCTTACCGGGGGCAATGTTCATCTCGGCGCGGATGTTGCGCACGGCGATGATCACGCCTTTCAGCCACTCGATGTCGCGGGTGGCCTGCTCGTCGATCTTGATCTCGTCGGCTTCCGGCCACGCCTGATGCATGATAGAGGCGCCGTCGCCTACGTAGGTGCCCGCCAGCGGTGCCACGCGCTGCCAAATCTCTTCAGAGATATAGGGCATCATCGGGTGGGCCAAGCGCAGAATGGTTTCCAGTACCCGCACCAGGGTGCGGCGGGTGCCGCGTTTGGCTTCGGCGCTGGCCGCTTCGTCCCACAGTACCGGCTTGGAAAGCTCTAGGTACCAGTCGCAGTACTCGTTCCAAACAAACTCGTACAGCGCTTGGGACGCGTGGTCGAAGCGGTAGTCATCCATGGCTTTGGTGACCTGCGCTTCGGTTTTCTGTAGCTGGGAGATGATCCAGCGATCGGCTAGCGACAGCTCAACGTCTTCGCCGCTGGTGCCGCAATCTTCGCCTTCGGCATTCATCAGCACATAGCGCGAGGCGTTCCACAGCTTGTTGCAGAAGTTGCGGTAGCCGTCCAGGCGGTTCATATCAAACTTGATATCGCGCCCGGTGGTGGCTTGTGAAAGGAACGTAAAGCGCAGCGCATCGGTGCCGTGGGGCTCGATGCCGTCTTTAAACTCCTCTTTGGTGGCTTTGGCAATCGCCTTGGCCTGCTTGGGCTGCATCATGTTGCCGGTGCGCTTTTCCAGCAGGTCATCCAGCGTGATGCCATCGATTAGGTCGATGGGGTCCAGTACGTTGCCCTTGGATTTGGACATCTTCTGGCCCTGGCCGTCGCGCACCAGGCCGTGTACGTAGACGGTTTTGAAGGGCACTTCGCCGGTGAACTTCAGCGTCATCATGATCATCCGGGCGACCCAGAAAAAGATGATGTCAAAACCCGTCACCAGCACGCTGGAGGGGTGGAAGGTTTCCAGCTCCGGGGTTTTTTCCGGCCAGCCGAGGGTGCCAAATGTCCACAGGCCTGAGCTGAACCAGGTATCCAGCACGTCTTCGTCTTGAGTTAGCACGACGTCAGCGCCCAGGCCATGCTTCTCGCGGGCTTCCTCTTCGCTTCTGGCCACGTAAACATTGCCGTCGGCGTCGTACCAGGCGGGAATACGGTGGCCCCACCACAGCTGGCGAGAAATACACCAGTCCTGCAGGTCACGCATCCAGGCGAAGTACATGTTCTCGTAGTTTTTCGGCACGAACTGAATGTCGCCGTTCTCTACCGCTTCAATAGCGGGCTTGGCGAGGCTCTCCACCGCCACGAACCACTGATCAGTGAGCAGCGGCTCGATGACATCGCCGGAGCGGTCGCCGTAGGGCAGGGTGTTGTTGACGCTCTCTACCTGCACCAGCAGGCCGAGGGCATCCATATCGGCGACGATCTGTTTGCGCGCTTCGAAACGATCCAAGCCCGCGTATTTGGCCGGCAGGGTGGCGTCTTCATCAGGCTGCGGCTGACCTTTCAGGTCGAAGATTTCCGCCTGCTCAAGAATCGTCGCATCTTTGGTGAAGACGTTGATCAGCAAATGGTTCTGGCGCTTGCCGACTTCGTAGTCGTTAAAGTCGTGGGCTGGGGTGATCTTCACGCAGCCGGAGCCTTTCTCCATATCGGCGTGCTCGTCCGCCACGATAGGAATACGGCGACCCACCAGCGGCAGTTCGATGAATTTACCTACCAAGGAGGCGTAGCGCGGGTCTTCCGGGTTAACCGCCACGCCGGTATCGCCCAGCAGGGTTTCCGGGCGGGTGGTGGCGACCACCACGTAATCGTTGCCGTCGTCGGTTTTGACGCCGTCGGCCAGCGGGTAGCGGAAGTGCCAGAAGCTGCCCTGCTGCTCTTTGTTTTCCACTTCTAGGTCGGAAATGGCGGTGTGCAGGGTAGGGTCCCAGTTCACCAAGCGCTTGCCGCGATAGATGAGCTTCTCTTCATGCAGGCGCACGAAGACTTCTTGAACCGCTTTATAGAAGCCGTCGTCCATAGTGAAGCGCTCGCGGCTCCAGTCCACGCTGGCGCCCATGCGGCGCAGCTGGCGGGTAATGTGGCCGCCAGACTCTTCCTTCCACTCCCACACTTTATCGATAAACGCATCGCGGCCGAGGTCGTGGCGGGTTTTGCCCTCTTCGGCGGCAATTTTACGCTCCACCAGCATTTGCGTGGCGATACCGGCGTGGTCGGTGCCTACCTGCCACAGGGTGTTGTTGCCCTGCATCCGCTTCCAGCGCGTCAGGGTATCCATGATGGTGTCCTGGAACGCGTGGCCCATGTGCAGGCTGCCGGTCACGTTGGGCGGCGGAATCATGATCGAGAAGGGCTTGCCGCGGCCAGAGGGGGCGAAGCGGTTATCGGCTTCCCAGCGTTCGTACCAGCGGGTTTCGATCTGTTCGGGTTGGTAGGTCTTTTCCATGGGGAGTCGGCTCACGGCTTGCAAAAAATGGGGGCAAGTATAGCGCGAACGCCCCGCACTCGTCAGGGGCGTTGCGTCTTGCTGTGCGTTGGCGCTTTAGGGCATTAGTCGCGCAGGGCGCGATCGCGGACTTTCACCACGGGCTCCATCAGGTAGTCCAGCACGCTGCGCTTGCCGCTGAGAATATCGATCTCTGCCACCATGCCCGGCATGATGTCTAAGGGCTGGCTGTCAGCATCGTAAAGATAGCCGTCGGTACGCACTTCCACAGGGTACATCAGCTCGCCACTTTCCGGCATTTCTACCGCGTCGGCGGCGATGGTGACCAGCTCGCCGTCCAAACCGCCGTAGCGGGCAAAGTCGTAGGCGGTCAGTTTCACTTTGACCGGCTGGCCGGGGTAGAGAAAGGCGATATCGGACGGGCGAATATGCGCTTCCACCACCAGGGCATCATCGGCAGGCACTACTTCCACTAGCGGCTCGCCAGAGCCAGCCACGCCGCCCACCGTACTGATGTGTACCTGATTGACCACGCCATCCACCGGCGAGCGAATCGTGGTGCGGGCGACTTGGTCCGCACGCCCCGGCAGGGTTTTTTGCAGCTCAGCGACTTGAGAGGTTGCTTCGGCCAGCTGGGCTAACGCATCGGCCTCAAAGGCGTTGCGTGCCGCCACCTTGCGATCTTCGATTTCCGCAATCGACGCCTCGGCGCGCGCCACGGCGCTCTGCTGACGGGCCACTTCGCCACGCAGCTCATTGAGCGATTGGCGTACCCGCAGCAGCGAGGTTTCCGGTTCGATGCCGCGCTGGGCTAGCGGCTGGATAATCGCTAGCTCCTGTTCGGCAAGCTGTACGCCTGAGCGCGCCGTGCTGAGGGCGGCTTCCTGCTCGGCTTTCTCTTGGCGTCGCTGGTAGCCCTGCTGCTCTAGCACCTGTAGCTCTGCATTCAGCTCTAACTGCCGGCCATGAAAGAGCCGTGTTTCGCTGGCAGCCACGCTGGGGGCGGCTTGGCTCAGGGCTTCATCCAGCGCTAATGGGGTTTGGTTAATTTCTGCTTCCAGGCGCTGCAGGCGCAGCTGTAGGGAACGCAAGCGTTGGAGGCTCTCTTCGTAGTCGCCCTCTAGCGTGCCGCCGCTGAGCACCATAAGGGTATCGCCTTGGGCCACCGTATCGCCCCTGCGTACGTTAATTTCCGTGACCACACCGCCTTCCAGGCTTTCGACCACTTGCAGGCTGCGCGAGGGCACCACTTTGCCCTGGCCGCGGGTGACTTCATCGACTTCCGTGAGATAGGCCCAAATAAAGCCAATCAGCAGAAACGCGATGATCGTGAGCAGTAACAGGCTACTGCCGATAGGGCGTTTGGCACGTCCGTGTCGAACGAAGTGCTCAAAATCCAGTTGAGAGTTAGGACGGTTCACGGAGTGGTTCCTTCACGCGAGCGGTGGGGGGCGGCTTCCACAGGTCGCATGACCTGAGCTTTGGGGCCATCGGCCACAATTTGGCCCTGGTCGAGAATCACCACGCGGTCCACCAGCTCCAACAGGCTGGTGCGGTGAGTGACCACCACCAGTGTCTGCGTTTGGCTCGCGGCTTTCAGGCGCGCAATCACCTCTTTTTCGGTTTGAATATCCATGGCGCTGGTGGGTTCATCCATCAGCAGAATGGGCGGCGCGCCCAGCAGGGCGCGGGCCAGACAGATCAACTGGCGCTGACCGCCAGAGAGCCCCTCACCGCGCTCGCCAATCGGCATGTCATAGCCTTTTGGGTGGCGGGCAATAAACTCATGGGCTCCGGCGAGCTTGGCGGCGTTAAGAATCTGCTCATCGGTGGGGTGGTGGGCACCAATGGCAATGTTTTGCCGCACGGTACCGGAGAAGAGCCAAGCCTCTTGCAGAACGCTGCCAATGTTGTGGCGTAAATCCGCAGGGTCGATTTGGCGAAGGTCGGTATCGTCGACCAGGACAGCGCCCTGTTCCGGTGGGTAAATGCCCAGCAGCAGGCGTGCCAGCGTACTCTTGCCGGAGCCGACGCGGCCAAGCAGGGCGACTTTCTCGCCGGGCTCGATGGTCAGGTTGATATTCGCCAGCGCTGCGGTGGTTTGCTCGGGGTAGCGAAAGCTCACGTCCTGCAGGCGCAGCTTGCCTTCCAGCGTGGGTCGGCTGAGGTAGTGGCGGCCTGCCGGGCGCTCGGAGGGCATGTTCATCAACTGATCGAGCGCACGGTAGGAGGTACGCGCTTGGTTGATGCGGGTCATGGTTTGCGCCAGCTGTGCCAACGGCGCAAGCGCGCGCCCGGTGAGAATGACGCAGGCGATCATGGCCCCCATGGAGATCGTGCCATCGCCCACTAGAAAGACCCCGTACACCACAATGCTGACCTGAGCGGCCTGCTGGGCAAAGGCAGTGGCGTTGAGGGCGAACTGCTGAATCGCGCGCCCTTTACGCCCTACATTCGACTGTTGGTGAACGCTCTCTTCCCAGCGTTTACGAATCATCGGTGCCGCGCCGCTGGCCTTGATGGTCTCCAAGCCAGCAACGGCCTCGATCAACACGCCCTGCTTGGAGCGGCTCTCTTCAAAAGCTTGACCAGAAAGACGTTTGAGAAACGGCTGAACGGCAATGCCAATCAGCAATACGAGGGGGACGGCGATCATCGGGATGATGGCCAGCGGCCCGCCGATTAAGTAAATCACGCCAATGAACAGCAGGATAAACGGCAGGTCGACAATGGCAACCAGCGACGCCGAGGCGAAGAAGTCGCGCAGCGTCTCGAACTCTCTGAGGGTATTGGCAAAGCCGCCCGTAGAGCCACGCTTCGCGCTCATTTGCAGGTTGAGCACGTGATCAAAAATACGCCGTCCCATGCGCAAGTCCGCTTCCTGGCCAGCCCGTTCGATAAACAGCTGGCGCAGGGTTTTTACCGCAAAATCGAACAGCAGGGCGATACTCACGCCAATCGTGAGCGCCACCAGCGACTCCACCGCTTCGTTAGGCAGTACGCGGTCGTACACCACCATAATGAACAGCGACGTGGCTAGACCTAAAAAGTTGGTGAGCGCAGCGGCAATGATCACTTGGGTATACACCCAGCGATTCGAGGAGAGCGCGCTCCAGAACCAGTGGCCGCCTTGAATCGCTGGTTCGCTATGCAGGCTGACCGGGCGGTAGCGGGCGCGTACGGCAATGAGGTGGCCGATATACGCCTCTTCCAGGGCGCTCACGTCGGTTTCCACCGGCTGTTTTCCCAGGGCCGGATCAAACAGCGCAACGCGCTCCTCATTGATACGCTCGATAAGGACCACCGCGCGGCCATTTTTCAGCAGCGCCACGGCAGGCAGCAGCGAGTTACCCAGCGTGGCGAGAGTATGCTCGCCCAGTGCGGCCACCATGCCGTGGCGTTCGGCGGCATCAATAAAACCGTCTGGTGTCAGCGGTGATTCGTTGCCCACCCGGTGAGCACGCACGGCGGCTTCGGAAACGGGCAGCTCCAGGTGGGCGGCTACAAAGGTCAAGCACTGCTCTAGATCGTCCTGATAGGGCTTAGCGGCGTTCAAGGTGAATCTCCATCACATCCAACAGTTCACCAGTGACCGCAAGCTGCTGGAAAGCGGCCTGTTCCCAGCGCACCCGGCGGTTAATCAGTTCTAGCGCGGTTTGAAATAGGTCACGCTGGGCGTCGAGCAAGTCATTGATGCTGCTGCGGCCAACGGCAAACTGGTCGCGGTAGGCCAGCAGGGCCTCCTCTTCGGCGGCGAGCGTGGCAGTTTGCGCTTCCAGCTCCGCGCGTCGGGTGCGGGTATCGGTGTAGGCCGAGCGTACTTCGCGCTCCAGCTCGCGGCGCAGCGCCTGCTGCTCGTACTGGCTCTGCTGCTGGCGTTCGACCGCTTGGGCGACCCGCGAGGAGGTAGCACCGCCGCTGTAGGGGGTGTAATCCACGTTAAAGAGCAGCGCCACGTCGTTATCGGATTCGTTGAAATCGTTTACATCGAACTGGCGGCCCTCTACCGCCACGCTTAGGCTGGGCAGCCGGGCGTTCCGGGTGGCTTGTGCCTCGGCGTCGCTGGCTTCACTGGTCAGCGTTTGGCTACGCAGCGCGGCGTTTTGCGCCAGCGCTCTGTCTAGCAGCCGCTCGGCAGTGGCATCGCTTAGCAGCGCAGCGCCCTGTGGCAGCGCCAGCACATCCGGCGTGGTGAAAAACGCTTCCTGATACACGTTGATTGCGCGGGCCAGCTCGCCCTCTAATGTGACCAAGCGCGATTCAGCATCGCTCAAGCGGCTTTGCGCGCGCAAAACGTCGGCTCGTGAGCCTGCACCCGCTTCACGGCGAAGGCTCACGTCTTCAAAAATACGTTGGTGCTGCTCAAGGTTATGCTCGGCCAACTGGCGCTGGGCGGTCAGACGAGCCACATCCAGATAAGCGTTGACTGCGTAGAGGACTTCCTCTTCAACGCTGGACTGGGACTGCCAAAACGTCGCCTCGGCGCTGAGGTCGGCGGCGCGGACACGCTCACTGCTCGCACCAAAATCCAGCAGTAGCTGGCTCAGCGTAACCACGGCATCGACGCGGGAGCCTCGGTCGGGCAGTGACTCGGTACGCTGGAGGTCGTTGCGGTACTCAAGGCCCGCGTTCACTTGAGGGCGGCGCACCGCGCGCACTTCGTCAATGCGCAGCACGGATTCTCGCTCCCGAGAGCGCTGAGCCAAAATGCCGGGCTGCTGCTCGATGGCCTGTTGAATTTTTTCACGCAGCGCGACCAGCGCCACAGAGCTGCCTGCCGTTTCACTAGGCTGCCAGCGAAAGCGGTTGAGGAGCTCTTTTAGCTCGGGTGAAAAAGCCGGGCCTTCCAGAGAGGAGGCGGGCAACGGGGCCACCGCAGTTAGCGGCTCCTCCGGCATGGGTTGGGCAATCAGTGCGGGGCTTACCAGCAGTAGGCTGAGCATTAACGACCTGGTTACGTTCACGTTCATCATCTTTCCTGAATACCATCGGTACTTAGCGCGTTTAGGTAGCGCTCGGCCAGTCATATTCGGCTTCGCTGCTCAGTGCTTCTTGCCACTGGGCAAGGGGATCTGAGGGCGGCACGGACGGCTCTGCCGTCGCCTTGCGTTGCTGATAGAGCTGCAAACGGCCAAGCTGCTGTTGAGATTGCAGCTGAGCGTACACCAAAGGCACGGCGCCCAATTGCCAGAAAAGCCCTACTTGTTTGGTAGAAAGTGCCTGCCAAGCGCGCTCATCGATTTGATACAGCGGCGCGCTGCCTTGATAACCGTGTGGCTGCCAGGGAGTCAGCAGTGTCGCCTTGGCCAGCGTGGCAATACGCGTGGAAAGCCGCTGACAGCCTTGTTCACGCTGCTGTAGAAATGTAAGCACCTGGGCGGGAAAGCGGGCAAGCTCGCCGTGCTGGTTGAAAAAAGGCTCGGCATCTAAGCGTTCAACGACATAAGGCGAGTGCTGGTCAATACACAGCCTGCCAGGATAGTCAGAATGTAGGCCAAACGGGTGGCTGCGCAGCGCGGCAGGCACATAGGCTGCCCGCCAGCGTCCCTGATCGTCTACCAGAAGGTTCTGGCCGTCTTCCAACCCGTCTTCCAACCCCAGCAGCGCAACGGCCTGCCAACCTTCGTTAGTTTCCGTCAGCGCTATTGGAAAGTTCGCCGCCGCATGGCGAAGCTCAGCGTCTGCCAGTGCGACCTGGGTAGTGGTTTTCGCGAAGTGGTAGGCAGTAAAACGCTGCCACATTAAACCGCCGTGGTGCTCTTGGCTGAGTGGCACCCAGTGGGCAGCGTGAGTCATGACAGACACCTTTTTGATGCGATAAGGGCGATGATGCGATAGGGGCGAGAGAGGGCACCTTACCAAACGCAGCCGCCACCGTCAGCGGATGACCAGCCTGCGCATGGTGATTAAACCAATGATAGGCCCAGGCAGTAGCCACCAAATGACCCAATGCCCTTGGCTAGCCCATAGCGCCGTGACTAGCGCAATGGAGGGAATCGTGAGGCCAAAACCAATCGCATTCATCATGGCCAGCGCCGCGCCCAGCCGCTCGGGCGGCGCGCTGGCAGACGCCAGGGCAGAGAACTGGGCGGAGTCGGCAATCACGCTCACGCCCCATAGGGCGAGCAGCGCCAGCAGCAGCCAGGGGGAAATGCCGCCTAGCAGCGGATAAATAAGGCACAGCGTGCCAGATACCGCCAGCGCGATAAACGCGACCCGCGCGCTACCCATACGTCGGCTCCACCAACCTGCCCATACGCAGCCGGGAAGTCCCAGGGCAATCACCGCAAAGCTTAGCCACGGCTGCAGGCCCGGGGCCGCGCCTAAGCGCTCCAGCTCTCTGGCGACCAAAAAAGGCACCAGTGCCCAGAGAGCGTAAAGCTCCCAGCAGTGGCCGAAGTAACCCAGTGCGGCGGCGCGGAAGTTCTTCTCTTTAAATGCGGCCAGCCCCGCCCATGGACGACCGCCGTTGGCCTTGGCAGGCAGGTGTGGCCCAACGCCTAGCTTGAAAATCATCAGCGCTGCCAGAAGAGCAAGAGCAGAGGCCAACAGCAGTGGCCACTGCCAGGGCAGGTGCAGGGTAAGCCCGCGCAGCAGATGTGGCGAGGCAATGCCAAGGGTGAGCATACCCACCAGCCAGCCAAGCGCCGAGCCTGCGTGAGTGGGTGTCCAGCTCACCACCAGCTTCATGCCCAGCGGATAAATGCCCGCAAGACAGAGCCCGACTAAAAAACGTGCCATTGCCGCTAAGGTGACGCTATCTGCGACGCTAATAAAGGCCGCGTTAATCAGCGCACCGAGTACAGCAGACATCGCAAACAGGTGGCTGGCGCGCACGCGGTCGGCCAAGCCAGTGGTCGCAATCAGCAGGGTGCCGGTAATAAACCCCGCCTGCACGGCGATAGTCAGCAGCCCTAGGTCGCTTTCGCTAAGGCCCACGGCTTCCTGCAGCGCTAAGCCAACGCCGTTAACGCTAAACCATAGCGAGGTGCCAAATAGCTGGGCGATGACGATCGTAACAAGCGGGTAGCGCGTGAACACGTTGACGTCTCCATGAGTACAAAGGGCGCGGCTAGGTTCTGCTCATGGTAATCAACAATTTGCCGTTACGACGAATTTTTCGAAAACAGCACTGTCGGACCACATAACCCGTCAGGATTGCGTCGGGTAGGAAATACACATTTGTAAGACATTGGAGTCTTTAATGCAGTTAACAAAGCTTTTCGTCCCAGCCGTAGCCGCCCTAACGTTCAGTGTGCCCGCGATGGCTCAGCAAATGGGTGGTGGTGCCCCCAGTATTGATGACCAAGTTAACCAACTCGACGAAATGGTGAATCTGGATGAGGGGCAGAAGCAAGAGCTCACCAACCTTCTGACCCAGATGCAAAATGACATCGGTGCTAATGAGCAGGAAGCCCAGCAGCTGCAACAGCAGCTTAGTGAACACGTTCAGTCTGATTACGATGAAGCCGCCATTCGCGCGGACGCAGAGAAGCTTGGTGACCTGACGGCTGAGATGACCGCTGATAGCATCATCATACAGTCGCAAATTGAAGGCGTATTCACTCAGGAACAGCAAGACCAGCTGGATGAGGCCATGGCTCAGCGGCAGGAGCAGATGCAACAGATGCAAGAGCAGATGCAGCAGCAGATGGAGCAACAGGGAGGCTAAGGCAAAGACAGACTGCAGTGATTGCCCTACTCTTTTGATGACCCCGCTAAGTGCGGGGTTACGCGTTTATAGCGGATGATCTTTTCGCTTATTTACCCCAGCTTATGTGGCACTACTTCATGCCCCAGTGCTTTATAGCGCTGCCAGCAGGCGCGTTTAGCAACCAGCACGTGTTGGTGTTGATTGATAATTTCAGCAATCCGGGCGAAATGCTCAATACCTTCGGGAATATCGGGGTGCAGGTTCAGCAGCGCCGTCTCTTCAGTGGGCACCGGTAGCTGCTGCCAGCCTAGTGTGATGGGCACACTGTCGGCCAGCTCGCTATCTTCTAGTGCATGAGGCAGGTAAGCATCATCGCGGAACTGCCACAGCGCTTCGTCGGCCTGTTCGGCCAGTGCTTTGTCTTCGCAGTGCAGGTGCAGTCGGTACCCTTTGCGGTGGATCGTCTCGGCGAGCTTGCAGGCGAACTGTAAACGCGCTTCTAGGGTGGTATCGGGCAGAATATAAAAATCGATGCGTGCCATCGGTGGCTCCAGCGGGGTCAACGCGCTTGGCAGCCTGGCCGCTACGGTGAGTGGCGGCCAGGTGTTGAGTAACGCTAGAGGGTTATACCAAGCGGGTCAGCCAGCCGTATTTGTCTTCGCTGCGGCCATATTGAAGGTCGAGCAGGGTTTTGCGAATGCGCTTGGCCACTTCGTTGTTGCCATCACCCTGAAGACGAATACGCTCGTTTTCCGTGACCAGTTCGCCAACCGGCGTAATCACGGCAGCCGTACCGCAGGCGAACACCTCGGTAATCTCGCCGGAGGCGGCACCTTCGCGCCACTCGTCGATGCTGATCGCGCGCTCTTCTGGGGTGAGGCCCGCGTCTTTGGCCAAAGTGAGGACAGAGTTGCGGGTCACGCCTTCCAAGATGGTGTCGGTCAGGCGAGGTGTGACGATGCGGCCATCTTTGTAAACGAAGAATAGGTTCATGCCGCCCAGCTCTTCGATCCACTTGTTTTCAGCAGCGTCCAAGAAGGCGACCTGGCTGCAACCGTTGGCGGCGGCTTCTTTTTGGGCAGCCAGCGATGCGGCGTAGTTGCCACCGCACTTGGCAAAGCCGGTACCGCCAGGGGCCGCACGCTTGTAGTGGGAGGAGAGCCAGATAGAGACCGGTTCAATGCCACCTTTGAAGTAGGCCGCCGCCGGGGATGCAATCACGTAGTAGTCCACTTCGTGAGCCGGACGCACGCCAAGGAAAGCCTCAGAGGCAATCATAAACGGGCGCAGGTAGAGACTGCACTCGTCGGCGTCGCTGGCCGGGGTAGGTACCCAGGCGTGGTCTTGCGCCAGCAGCGCTTTGAGTGAACCGATGAAGTCGTCATCGGCAAGCTCGGGCAGCGCTAAGCGACGAGCACTGCGGCGGAAACGCTCGGCGTTTTTCTCTGGGCGGAAGGTCCAGATAGAGCCATCGGCATGGCGGTACGCTTTGATACCCTCAAAAATTTCCTGGCCGTAGTGCAGCACGGAAGCGGCGGGGTCCAGGGTGAGTGGGCCGTAAGGGCGTACTTGGTGGCCGTGCCAGTCGGCATCGACAGTCCAGCGCACGTGCGCCATATGGTCGGTGAAGTATTTACCAAATCCTGGGTTTTGCAGGATGTTGTCACGAATGTCATCGGCCGTCGGCTGGTTGGACGGCAGAATTTCAAAACGCGATTCAAGTTGAGCATCTGAAGCTGTGGGCACGGCGTATTCTCTCCGCTAGAGCCAAGCCCCGAAGGGCATATATAAGCGTATCGTTTGGGTAGCGTGTGCCTACCTAGCAGCGGCACACGCTCATGCTTTCAGGTTTAACGGTTGCGTTAACGAAAGGCAACCATTGTTGGCCTGTTTGTGGGGTTAGGCGTCGCTATTTTCGACTTGAGCGTCGGATTCACGATCAAGCAGATACTGGGTAAGCAGACCCACCGGGCGGCCAGTAGCGCCTTTCTGTTTGCCGGAGTGCCAAGCGGTGCCGGCAATATCAAGGTGCGCCCAGGGGAAGTGGTCGGCAAAGCGCGATAGGAAACACGCGGCGGTAATCGTACCGGCCGGACGCCCACCGATGTTGGCCAAGTCGGCAAAGTTGGAGTCCAGCTGCTCCTGATACTCATCCCATAGCGGCAGGTGCCACGCGCGGTCCCAGGCGGTTTCACCGGCATCCAGTAGATCAAGCGCTAGGTCATCGTCATTGGAGAGCAGACCGGTAGCGTGATGGCCAAGGGCAATAATGGCCGCACCCGTTAAGGTGGCGATATCGACCACGCTGGCCGGCGTAAAGCGCTCTGCGTAGGTGAGGGCGTCGCACAGCACCAGGCGGCCTTCGGCATCGGTGTTGAGCACTTCAACCGTCAGGCCTTTCAGGGTTTTAATGATGTCGCCCGGTTTGGTGGCGGCGCCGTCGGGCATGTTCTCGGCAGCGGCAACAATAAACACGGCGTTGAGCTTGGGTTTGATGGCCAGCACGGCTTTCACCGTACCGAAGACGCTGGCCGCGCCGCCCATATCAAACTTCATTTCATCCATGCCTTCGCCGGGCTTCAGCGAAATGCCGCCGGTATCGAAGGTGATGCCTTTACCTACCAGTACATGGGGCGCTTCTTCAGGGTTCTCTGCCCCCTGGTACTTCATCACGATGAGTCGTGTGGGCTCAACGCTGCCGCGGCCCACTGACAGCAGTGAATGAGCGCCGAGCGCTTCCAGTGCTTCTTCGTCTAAGATTTCAACGTCGAGCGCGCCTTGGGAATCGCGCCCCAATGCTTCTGCCTGTTCGGCTAAATAGCGCGGTGTACACACATTGCCCGGTAGGTTGCCGAGCGTGCGGGTGAAATTGATGCCCTGACCAATGGCGGTGCCAAGGGCGGCACCTTGCTTGGCCAGGGGGGCGTCGCTGGCATCGCTAACGATCAACGTGAGCTTGGCCAAGCTAGGCGCTTTGGCAGGCGATGACTTAAATTGATCAAAACGGTAAATCGCGCGTTCGGCGGCTTCCAGCGTTTTGCGTGCTTTCCAGACTGCATCGCGGCCTTCAAGCGGCACATCGGTAAAGGTGGCGCTGGCTTCATCGATGGGCAGTTTGGTCAGCGCCACCATCGCCGCATCTAGGGCTTTAATAAAGGCCGCTTCCTGGCATTTTGCGCGCTCGCCCAAGCCTACTAACAGGATGCGCTCGGCGCCTAGCCCCGGTGCGAAGGGCACGAGTTGAACGTTGCCCAGGGTGGCATCGAAGTCACCGCGCTCCAGCAGTTGGCCGATTAACCGCTCGCTGGCGTCGTCTAATTTGGCGACAGAGGGCAGTAAGTCGCTACCTTTATAGACAGGGAGAACGAGGCAAGCCGTTTCGGCTTTGGCTGGGTTCGCGGTCTGAACGGAAAATTCCATGACGTCTCCAACAAGACAAGCAACGAGTGATTCGGGATAATGCCCCGTTATTGAGTGTTTGCTACCAGTTTGATTAGTGTACCCAAGCCATGGGCGCATTGCATGGCAACCTGCACCACTAGTCGGAGAGTGCGTTGATTTTATTTCGGTACTTAACTCGCGAAGTGTTACTGACGATGTCTGCCGTGGCGGGCATTCTGCTGCTAGTCATCATGGGCAGCCGTTTTATCCGCTACTTCTCAGATGCCGCTGAGGGTGACTTTCCGGTCACGATTTTAGGCAGCCTGATGGTGTTTCACCTGCCCGGTTTTATGGAGCTGATTCTGCCGCTGTCGTTTTTTCTCGGCATCCTGCTGGCCTATGGGCAGCTCTATATGAACAGTGAAATCACCGTGATGGTGGCCTGCGGCATGAGCCCGACGCGTCTTTTTCGCGTGACGCTACTGCCTGCTTCTGTGGTGGCGGTGCTGGTGGGCCTGTGTAGTCTGTGGTTGACCCCGGCAGGAGCGCTGCAAACCGAAGCCGTGCTCGAAGAGCAGCGAAGCCGTTTAGATGTCTCGGTGCTCGCTCCTGGACGTTTCCAGGATTTTGGCGGTGGGCGCACGGCCTACATTACCGATTTCAGCAGCGACGGCACGGAAATGCAGGAAGTGCTGGTGCACGAGCAGCCCATGGCCGGGGCGGAAAAGACCCATAGCTATATCACGCGGGCGGGGTCTGGGTACCAAGAGACGCGGGTGGATACCGGTAGCCGCTTCTTGGTGTTGGAAAATGGTGAGCGCTACGGCGTGACGCCCGGGCGGCAAGATGCTGAGCGTTTAACGTTTGAGCGCTATACGCTGCGACTGGGGCTTAGCCGGGATCGTCAGGAGCTGAATTCGCTGGAGTACGCGACCACCGCGGATCTGTGGCAAAACCCCGACCCGCGCGCGCAGGCGCAGTTTCAGTGGCGGGCAGGACTACCTCTCATGGTGTTCGTCCTTGCACTCTTGGCGCAGCCACTGTCGCGGGTGAACCCGCGACAAGGACGTTTTGCCAAGCTGCTTCCGGCGGTATTTCTTTATGTCGCCTATTTAAGCCTGCTGCTCGCCGCGGTGGATGCGATTGGCAGCGGCGCGCTTGCCGTAGGATTGGGCGTGTGGCCCGTGCATGGCTTGTTCTTAGGGCTTGGATTGCTGCTGCTGTGGCACTCGCAACGTAAGGGAATGCGCTAATGCTGATCAGAATGGATCAAATGGATCGCTATATTGCTCGTAACGTACTCGCAGCGATTGTAGTGGTGCAGTTTGTACTGCTGGGGCTGGATATCACCATTGCTTATATCGGTGATTTAGGTGACACCCAAGGCGACTATAGCGCACTCGACGTGCTGATCTACCTCGGGATGCGACTCCCCTGGCGCTTTTATCAGTATGCGCCGGTGGCCGTGCTGATTGGCGCGCTGATTGGCCTGGGTAGCATGGCGTCTAGCAATGAGCTAACGGTAATGCGGGCCGCTGGCCGTTCGCTGGCGCGGATTGTGTGGGGCGTAATGAAGCCCGTACTGCTGGTCGTGGTGGTAGTGCTGCTGGTGGCAGAATTCGTCAGCCCACGGACCGAACAGTACGCCGAAGCCTGGCGCTTAGAGCAGCGCCAAGGCGAGGGAGCCATGCTCACCACGCGCAGCGGCTGGCAGTTTGAAGGCGACAGCGTCTATCGTTTTGGTGCCATTCGGGCAGATAACGTCGTGCTGGATTTAACCCGCTATCGTTTCGATGAGCGCCGTTTAATCGAAGCCACCCATGCCAACCGTGCCCATTGGGAAGAGGGCGCTTGGCTGCTGGAGGGCGTGACCACCACGCGCATCTTTGATGATCGTACCGAGTCGGACTACCAGCAAGGTGCGGCTTGGGAAACAGCGCTCACGCCGACCCAACTAGAGCGGCTACTGCGCGATATTGAAAGCCAAGCGCCTAGCGAGCTGTGGGCCTATGCCAACTTTCTACAAAGCCAAAACCTGCAGGCAGACCAGCCGCTGCTCTACTTCTGGCAGAAAGTACTGATGCCACTCACCATGGGGTCGCTGGTGCTGATTGCCGCCTCGTTTGTGTTTGGCCCGCTGCGTTCGGTGGCGGCGGGAACGCGGGTGTTTTATGGCGTGGTGACCGGCTTGGTCTTTAAGTACGTTCAGGATTTGCTAGCGCCTGCCTCTACCATTTTTGGTTTTTCACCCGTGTGGGCTGTCTTAGTGCCAACCCTTGCCTGCGCGGCAGTAGGGATTTACTTCCTGCGTCGTAATGGCTAGTGACGGCGCAGGGGTTAATAAAGAGGAAAGAAGTAGTGACGAACACGCGACGCTTTACCCAGTTAGACGACGTTTGTCCTGCAGGGCTGGCTCGCCGATTAGGTGCCATGTTGTATGACGGTTTCTTAGTCACGGCGATCTGGATTGCCGTGACGGTGGTGCACCTGGCGTTGTTCCGCTTTGTGTTTGGCCAAACAGCGGAAGAGATTGGTACCACTGCCTTTGATATCTGGAGCCTGCGGGTAATGCTGCTGTTTTTCGTTACGCTGTTCTTCGTGTATTCCTGGCGTCGTGGGGGCATGACGCTCGGCATGCAGGCGTGGCGTTTGCGTGTGCAAACACTGGATGGTCATGCGATTACGCTACAGCAGAGCCTGATTCGCTGCGCGACCGCGTGGCTCTCCCTGGCGGCATTCGGTATCGGCTATTGGTGGGTACTCTTTGACGGGCGACGCAGAAGCTGGCCTGATATCGCCTCTAAAACTGAAACCGTGGTATTGCCGAAAAAATAATTTTTTAGCGGGTAATACGAAAATAGCCGCCCAACCAACCGGTTAGCGCACACTGTAGTTGCCTTAAGGCGAATCGATACTAAAGAACAACGTTTTCTACTTGAAAAGATGTATGCGAATCATTTACATTCACCTCATGATTTTTATGAGGTGTCGCCATGTACGTATGTGTGTGCAAGGGAGTAACCGATCATCAGATTCGCCAGCAGGTTAGCGACGGAGCGCGCAGCTGGCGAGAAGTCCGCGAAGCCACCGGCTGCGCTACCCAATGCGGTAAGTGCGCCTGCTTTGCCAAATCGCTCACCCGCGAGGCCGTTCAGGCCGCTCGTGTAGAGTCTGATATGAGTCTCGCTTACGCCGTATGACGCGAATCACTCTTGTTAGGCTTATCGTTAGCAAATAATTGATTTACTTGAGTTTTAATCTCTCTGGCTGATACTCTCAACATCGTTGGGAGTTAGTCTTTTTATGACCTATACTCCTTGATTAACGTGATGGTGCTTTCCATAACAGCGCTTTGTAGAACACTAATGAAAAAACGTTCTGTGCAAGGTATGGTTAAGACGGCACGCAATTACTGTATTCAAAAGCGGTACGCAAAAAAGGTGACGGCATGAAAGGCGATCCGAAGGTACTTCAGCATCTGAATATTGCGCTGGGTAACGAGCTGGTAGCGATTAACCAGTATTTTCTACACTCCAAAATGTACAAAGATTGGGGTCTGAAAACATTAGCGAAGTGGGAATACGACGAGTCCATCGAGGAAATGCAGCACGCTGATAAGTTGATTGAGCGTATTCTGTTCCTGGAAGGTATTCCGAACCTGCAAGATCTCGGCAAGCTCCACATCGGCGAAAACGTTAAAGAGATGCTGGAGTGCGATCTTAAGATTGAGCACGACGGCCGCAACGACTACATCGAAGCCATCACCTACTGTGAGAGCGTCAAGGATTACGTGACGCGCGATCTGCTGCGTGACCTGCTGGCGGATGAGGAAGGCCACATTGATCATATCGAAACGCAGCTCAAACTGATCGAGCAAGTGGGTATCCAGAACTATCTGCAAACGCACATGGCGCTGGCCACTGACGAAGGGTAAAGCGCTGTCTGCTAGGCAGCCGCCGATTAAGGCACCTGCCAATGAAAACGGGCAACCCCTAGGGGCTGCCCGTTTTGCGTTTTAAAGCGAGGGTTTTATTAGCATTTACCGGCTGCTGGTCGCCAGCGTGGCGTCTTGATCCAGCGCGCTAGGTACTGGCTCGTCTACGCTAAAGGTCGTGCGGCTGAGGCGGCGTACGCGCTTCATAAAGAGCGCAATACAGATCAGCGTGCCGAGTGCTGCGACGATGTAGCTGGTTTGCAGCGGCAGGTTAAAGCCAATCGGTGCGTAGGCGAGGTAGGTAAAGGTCGCCATGGTCATAAACACCGCAGGAATCGAAGTGATCAAGTAAGGCTTACGCGATAGCACCAGATACATGGTGCCGGTCCAGAGCGCGATCACGGCGGTAGTTTGGTTGGCCCAGGAGAAGTAGCGCCATAGCAGCGTGAAGTCCATATGCGTTAGCGCGTAGGACGCCACAAACAGCGGCAGTGCAATCAGAATGCGCTTAACGATGGGCTTCTGCCCTACCTTCAAATAGTCGGCAATGATCATACGTGCACTGCGGAACGCCGTATCACCCGAGGTGATGGGCAGCACAATCACGCCCAGTACGGCCAACGTACCGCCCACAGCGCCTAGCATGGTGGTAGACACTTCGCTGACCACGGCGGCCGGGCCACCCGCTGCCAGCACATCAGAAAGCGACTGGTCACCGTAGAAGAGGCTCATGGCGGCGGCTGCCCAAATCATGGCAATCACGCCTTCGGCAATCATCATACCGTAGAAGATTTTGCGTCCGTTGGTCTCGTTTTCAGTGGTACGCGAAATAATCGGTGTTTGGGTGGCGTGGAAGCCAGAAAGCGCGCCGCAGGAGATGGTTAAGAACAGCAGCGGGAAGATCGGGGCGTTATCCGGGTGCATGTTCTGGAACGACAGCTCGGGAATAGGCGCGCCTGTGACGATTAAACCGATACCGATGCCAGCGGCGCTAAACAGCAGCAGCGCACCAAAGTAGGGGTAAATACGCCCAATCACTTTATCGATGGGCAGCAGCGTGGCGATCAGGTAGTAGGCAAAAATCGCCAGGATGATCAGCGTTAGCGAAAGCGAAGTCATGTTGGCCAGCAGTGCTGCCGGTGAAGTGACGAACACCGTACCGACTAACAGCAGCAGCAAAATCGCAAAGCCATTCACCACGTGCTTCATTGTTTTGCCCAGGAATTTACCCGCTAACTGGGGCAGGTGGGCACCGTGGTTACGGATAGAGATCATGCCGGTTAAGTAGTCGTGAACCGCGCCAGCGAAAATACAGCCAATCACGATCCAAACAAACGCCACCGGGCCATATAACGCACCCAGGATAGGGCCAAAAATCGGCCCCACACCGGCAATGTTAAGCAGCTGAATAAGCGAGTTGCGCGTGGAATTCATCGGCACGTAGTCGATGTCGTCGCGCATACTGAACGCCGGTGTTTGACGCTTGCGATCGGCGACAAATACGCGCTCGACAAACTTGCCGTAGGTAAAGTAACCCACGACTAATAGCACTATCGAGAGGATGAACGTAATCATGTAAGGCACTCAACTGGTCAGGGAGGGTGTAATGCGGGCCGCTGTGCCGCGAGCCACGCTTATTTAGCCGGGGTGAATGTACAGAGACGGGCCACTAAGTGCTTTACGACTTTAGTGGCCTGCGACGTTAGTCGCTGATCCGTCAGCAAAAAAATGGGCAGCCCTGAGGCTGCCCAACGCTAAAAACGGCATAAATAGAGAGTTAAGAAGACACGACGCCGCAGGCCATGCGAGCACCGCCGCCACCCAGGTGTGGCTCATCCGCGTAAGTATCGCCCCCAGCGTGAATCATTAGGCTGCGCCCAGGCATGTCTTCCATGCTGAGGCGCGGGGCCAGCACCGGCAGGTTGGCTTCGCCATCGTCATTCACGGTCATGACGGGCAGGTCACCCAAGTGGCCTTCACCGTAGGGGCCTTGGTGGGTGCCGGTTTCTTCAGGGTCGTAGTGGCCGCCTGCTGACAGCGCGGCGGTCATCTCACCGCTGTCGTTCTCAGCGGGCTCGCAGCTGCTATTTTGGTGGACGTGAAAGCCGTAAACACCAGGCTCTAAACCGGTCAGCGATGGAGTCAGTAGAACACCATGCTCGGTATGCTCAATGGCCACCGTGCCGATGGATTCTTCCACACCGTCGGCACTGACCTTATGCATCTCGACATCCAGCGACTCGTTAGCGTGAACCGCCGTGGCCAGCAGCATGCTCGCGGCAATACCGGTAAGGGGTAATGAATAGCGCATCTTGGTTGCTCCTTTCCTTATCCATGGAAGCCCTAAAAAGGGGCGCTATTACAGGGTAGCTGCCCACCGCTTAACCCGCCAACGTGAGCGTTTGGTCGCACACTTTCTCAACCAGTGCTGGGTCGTGGCTGACGAGCATCACCGCACAGGCCTGCTCGCGGGCCAGTTCCACTAGCAGGCTGAGCGTCTGCTGCTGGGTGACAGGGTCGAGCCGCGAGGTAGGCTCATCGGCAAATAGAAAGCGCGGCTTGAGCAGCAGTACGCGCAGAATGGCAAAACGCTGCAGCTCGCCACCTGAGATCTCACCCGGTCGGCGGCTCAACAGAGGCTCGTTGAGGCCCAAACGCTGCATCAAGGGGGCAATCGCGCGCTGCTCGAAGCGGTGGCGGCGCTGCAAATCCTCCAGCAGTTGGGTCAGGCTCCAGTGGGGTGAAAAGGCGGCGGGCGGGTCTTGGTAGAGCTTTTGGCGGCCAAGCCTCGGCATCTCGCGGGAGATGTCAACGCGGCCAGCATTGGGTCGTGTCACGCCGAGTAGAATATCGCCCAGCGTGCTTTTGCCACAGCCGGAGGGGCCGACAACACCGACGATTTCGCCGGGGCGCACGCTGACGGAAAGATCGCGAAACAGCTCGCGCCCGCCACGCTCTATGCGCAGCGCATCCGCACTGATCACCGGTGCCTGGGCGCTGCCCGTGAAAGAGGGCGGGTCCGGCCAGCGGCTAGGCTCCGCCCCTAATAAGCGCTGGGCATACGCCGTTTCTGGATGGTTGAGCAGCACGTTCGCCGGGCCACGTTCAACGACCTGGCCCTGACGCAGGATGATGACTTCGCCCCCTAACCGCCTGGCGACCTCGATATCGTGGGTAATCGTCAGCAGTGCACCGCCTCGGTTGGGCGTGTGGGCAAGCAGTTCGACCACTTCATCCCGGCGCGGGGCATCCAGCCCCTTCGTGGGCTCATCGGCAATCACGATGGGCGCACCTGCCGCACTGGCAGCGGCAAACGCCACCCGCTGGGCCATGCCGCCGGAAAGCTCCCCCGGCAGCTTGTTAAGCGCCTGGGCTAAGCCCAAGCGGCTCAACTCTGCGCTGGCGGCCTCGTTGGCGGCTGGCGCTGTTTTGCCCGCTACAAAACGGTGCGTTTCCGCGACTTGCGCCTGTGCGCGCATGGTGGGGTCGAGCGCATGCCAGGGCTCTTGAGGCAGCAGTGCCAGGGTTCGTCCCCATAGGGAATGGCGGGTAGCGGGTTCTGCTGCCGCAAAGCGCTTTCCGGCGATTTCCAGCGCGCCTTGGGCGCTAAGCCCAGCAGGCAGGGTGCCCATAATGGCTTGAGCAATTAGGCTCTTACCGGAGCCGGTTTCGCCTAGCAGCGTTAGGCGCTGACCGGCTTCCAAGGTAAAGCTGATAGGGGCAATGGTGACGCCGTCCCCACTGATTGCTAAATCACTCGCCTGCAGCAGCGTGGTGGTTAAGGTCATCGATGTCATCGCGGGTCCTTCCCAGCCAGTAGGTTTAAGCTCAGTACCACCACGAACAGAACGATAATCGGCTGTGCCATGGCCCAGGGGGCTTCGTGGTAGTAGGGCAGCAGTTCGATCATCATCAGGCCAAGCTCGGCGGTGGGTGGGCGCAGCCCAACACTCACAAAGCCAAGCGCCGCCATAGCAAGAATGGCGCTGGCTGCGCCAAAGGCTGCCAAGGTAAACACTTGGGGGGCCAGCTCCGGCCACAGATGGCGGCGAAACAGCATCACCGGGCCAAAGCCGAGCAGGCGGCTAGCTTCGATTTGTGGCGAGGTCACCAGCGCCTGGGTGCGGGCACGCACCACGCGGAAATACTCGATCCACAGCACCAGCGAAATGCCCACATAAAGCGCCCAGAAATTGCCGGGCGCAATGGCCACCAGCAGAAGTACTAACAGCAGGCCAGGCAGGGCG
Source organism: Vreelandella lutescens (assembly GCF_014640815.1). Classification (GTDB taxonomy): domain Bacteria; phylum Pseudomonadota; class Gammaproteobacteria; order Pseudomonadales; family Halomonadaceae; genus Vreelandella; species Vreelandella lutescens. Next base: position 141,832 of record NZ_BMHM01000001.1, read on the forward strand.
AGACAGGCATCCGCGATGCTACCCAGCACACGGTCACACCAGCCGCCTCGCCAACCGGCCATGACACCCAGCAAAACGCCAGGAATGGCAGCGGTGGCGACGCTCAGTAGCGCCATGCCCAGCGAAAGCTGAATGGCTGACGCCAAGCGTGCCAGCATGCTGCGGCCCAGGTGGTCGGTGCCGAAAGGCTCGGCCAGCGAAGGTGCCTGCAATATGCGCGTGAGCTGCTGACGGGCAGGGTCGGCATCGCTTAACCAGGGCACGAGCCAGGCAAAAGCCAGTAGCAGCAGGAGTAAGCCCGCGCCCCACCGCTGACGAACCGTGAGTGAAGTGAAGTAACGGCGCAAGGGTGATGACGCCTTACGCGACGCCGTGGAAGATGATGAGAAAGCAGGCATCATGCGCGGCGTCTCCGTGGGTCGAGTAGGTAGCAGGTAATATCCACCGCTGTATTGAGCAGCACGAACAGCAGCCCCATCACCAGCGCGGTGCCTTGAATCATCGGCACATCCCGAGCCACAATGGCGTGAACCAGGGCGTGGCCGATACCCGGCCAGGCAAACAGGGTTTCCACCACCACCACGCCTTCAATCAGGTAAACGAACTGCACGCCCAGGTACGCCACTACGGGCACCGAGGCGTTGCGCAGGCCGTGGCGCCAAAAGCTTTGCCGTGCGCTGAGGCCTTTGGTGTGAGAAAAGGCGTAGTAGGCGGAGTGGGACACTTCTGCCATGGCGTTACGCGCCACGCGGCTGGAGACGGCGGCTAAACCTAGCGCCAGCGTCAGCGCAGGAAGCACGGTGTGCGCGGTGCCGCCATGGCCTGCGGCGGGTAGCCAGCCCAGCGTGACCGCAAACAGCATGATCAGTAACAGCCCCACAGCAAAAGCGGGCAGGGCGCGCAGCACGCTGGCGGCTACTTCACTCACGCGATCCAGCACGCCACCGGGTTTACGCCCTGCGGCCAGGCCCAGCGGTGGCCCAATCAGCAGCGAGAGCAGCACCGCGATCACGGCCAGGCTGAGCGAGTGGCCTAGCTGGTGGGAAAGCTCCTGGATCACCGGGCGGCCGCTCACCAACGAGCGGCCTAAATCCAGCTGCAGCAAGTCCCACAGCCAGCCTACATACGCGCTCAGCCCCGGCTGGTCGAGCGCCAGCTCTGCTCGCACGGCTTCCGCCGCCGCTCCGTCGACCATGTCGTGACCATAGCGCCCGGCCGCAATGCGGTAGGCCATATCCCCCGGCAGGGTGCGGGTGAGAACGAAGGTCAGCGTGCCGACCAGCCACGCCACTAACCCCGCCTGAAAAAGCCGCGACAGCAGCAGGTGGCTAAGCCCTTGGTTTGCGCGTGAGATCACTCTGCCCACTCCAGTTGGTCAATGCGGTAGCTGCGCTCCAGCGGGTCGATAGAGAAGCCCTCCAACTGCTGGTTCACCGCTGCCGTTTGCTGATACCAGGCGATGGGAATGAGCGGCATTTCTTGATGCAGGCGTTCGGCCACGAGCGGCGCGAGATCTGTAAGGGCCTGCTCATCGGTGGCTTGGCGAAGGGTATCGAGCCACTGAGCAACATCCTCATCGCGCCAGTTCATGGTGCCCCAGTCGCTGCCCATGGCGTCTGGGTCGCTGCCAATATCGTCCAGCAGCGAGCCCAGCGGGTTCGGCACTAAGCCATAGTTGCGGCCCGATAGACCCACTTCCAGGCTGTCGTCGTGGTGGCCAGAGGGGATCTCGCTGGCGTTGGTTACAGCGACTTCCAACGCCACACCAATTTCCTGCCACTGGCTTTGCAGAGCCGTGGCCACCAACGGAAGCTCGGGGCGGTCGGCGTAGGTGCGCAGGGTCAGGGCGAAAGGCTCGCCATCGCGCTCCAGCATACCGTTGCTGCCCGTCTGCCAACCGAGTTCCGCCAGCAGCGCTTTGGCGCCCTCTATATCTTGGGCAGCGGTGGCCTCCAGGCCCAGGTGCCAAGGCCCTAGGCTTGCTGGAAAGAGTTCAGCCGCGGCAGCCTCTGGCGTGCGAAGCAGGCCGGCGGCAATGCCTTGCCGGTCAATCGCCATGCTCAGCGCTTGGCGGGCGCGGGCATCGTCCAGTAACGCGTGCCCTGCGTTGAGCTTCAGCATGATCGTGCGCGGCAGCGGTTCGCTATGCAGCGTTAGGCGGGCATTGCGGGAGAGCCGCGCTTGGCTGGCGGGGTCGAGGGTAAACACGATATCCGCATCGCCGCTCTCCGCCATTAACGCGCGGGTTTCACCACGGCTCACGGCGAGATAGCTGGCGCTGGCAATGGCGGGCGCGCCGCCCCAGTAGTTATCAAACCGCGTCACGGTCAGGCGCTGGGGCGGGCTTAGCTCCTCGACTTGGTAAGGGCCGCTGCCGATCATCGCGACGACATCGCCCTGCGCATCGAACGCAGCTTCCGCGAGAATCAGCGCCGTTGAGTGGGCCAGCAGCGCAGGCAGCGGTGAGAAGGGGCTATCAAGCGCGATCACCACGTCACGTCCATCCGCGCTCATCTGGCGAATGGGCGCGCTGTCGAGAATGCCGGGCTTGGCCAGCGCGGCTTCCAGGCTTGTCAGCACGGCGTTAGCCGTAACCGCGCTGCCGTCATGGAACGTTGCGCCTTCGCGAAGGGTAAAACGCCACGTCAAACCGTCGTCGGAGACCTGCCACTCAGTGGCAAGCCCAGGGGCGAGCTGGCCTTCGGCATCGGTGTCCACCAAGGTTTCCGCTACGCGCATACGGCCAAATACGTAGCCGGAGGTGGCCGGGTCGGCGCTCTTGATTTCCCAAGGGGCGACGATATCCAGCCGTTGATCAGCCGCCCAAAGCGTAGAGGCGGTCGGCAAGGCAAGCAGTAGGGTAACCCCCGCAGCGAAGGCGCGCTTCATAAGGAACTCCTGATGGATTTAAAAAGTTATCTTATAACATAACGATTGTCTTGGGTAGGTTTGTGAATGTCATTCTCATTTACCCAGTGGATGACATTAGCGCGCCAAGTCGCGACAATAGCCCGCGATTCCACATCTCTGTTTTATGCCCCTGTTTCATGTTTCTGTTTCATGTCCAAATGCTCTGCCTATGTATCAAGGAGTTCCATGCAGCCACTTAACATCCTTTATCAGGATGAGCATCTTGTAGCGGTGCATAAGCCGTCCGGCCTGTTAGTGCACCGCTCAGCGCTGGCGCGTGGGGAAACCGAGTTCCTGCTTCAGCGCCTGCGCGACCAGCTCGGCAAACGGGTCTACCCGGTGCACCGGCTGGACCGGCCTACCTCCGGCGTGATCGTGTTTGGCCTCTCCTCCGAGGCCGCCGCCCTGCTGAGCGAGAGCTTTAGCGAACGCCAGGTAGAGAAGCGCTACCTAGCGGTGGTGCGCGGCAAAGCACCGGAGCAGGAGCGGTTGGATTACCCGTTACGGGAGGAGGACGGCACGCGCCCCAAGGCGGAAATGCCCGCCATGCCCGCGATGACCGATATTCGCCGCTTGGATAGCGTAGAGCTGCCGGTACAGGTAGACCGCTATCCCGTCGCGCGCTACTCGCTGGTGGAAGCACGGCCGCTGACCGGGCGACGGCACCAAATTCGCCGCCACTTATCCCGCCGTGGCTACCCGATCATTGGCGACGCCAAGCACGGAAAAAGTGTCCACAACCGCTTTTTTGCCGAGCAGCTGGCCGCCCCGCGGCTGCTGCTTGCCGCGACCTATTTAGCGTTTGATCACCCGCTGCTGGATAAGCGTATTCAGCTCAGCTGCGCCGTGGATGAGACGATGAAAAATCTGTTCGAGCAGTTTGGCTGGCAGGGGCATCTACCCCTAGATAGCGTGCGAACGCCGCCCATTGCCACGCCTTCTGCCCTGCAAGCACTGTGAGCCTGCCCATGTCATTGAATGAATCCACGACTGCTTCTAGCGATTATGACTTCCGCTTTGGCGGTATTCGGCGCCTTTACGGCCAGCGTGCGGCGCAGGCATTTCGCCGTGCCCACGTGGTGGTGGTCGGGGTCGGAGGTGTGGGCAGCTGGACGGTCGAGGCGCTCGCCCGCTCGGGCATCGGCAAACTCACGCTGATTGATCTGGATGACGTGTGTGTCTCTAACGTCAACCGCCAGCTCCATGCGCTGGATGGCACGATTGGCCAGCCCAAAGTAGACGTGCTGGCCGAGCGCTGCCGCCTGATTGCCCCCGAGATCGAGATTGTCGCGGATACCGCCTTCGTCACGCCCACCAACCTGGCTGACCGCATTCCTGAGGATGCCGACCACGTGGTGGATGCCATTGATAGCGTAATTGCCAAGGCCGCGCTAATTGCCTGGTGCAAGCGGCGCAAAATCCCGATTACCGTCACCGGCGCGGCGGGCGGGCAAACCGACCCCACGCGCATTCAAGTGGCGGATTTAACCCGCACCGAGCACGATCCGCTGCTCTCCAAAGTGCGCTCGCGGCTGCGCCGGGACTACGGCTTCTCCCGCAACCCCAAGCGGCGCTTCTCGGTGGAGTGCGTCTACTCCGACGAGCAGCTGGTCTACCCCAGTGCTGACGGCGAAGTGTGCCTGCAAAAGCCCGGCAGCAACGAGGCTACACGGCTCGACTGCGCTTCCGGCTTTGGCGCGGCGACATTTCTCACCGGCACTTTTGGCTTCGTGGCCGCCTCCAAAGTGCTGGAGCGCCTCGCCAAGAAAGCGAATCAGCCCGCCGCCACTCAAGCCATTCAAGAGGAAAACGAATGACCACTCCCGTTCCCGGTATTTACCGCCACTACAAAGGCAGCCTGTACGAAGTGGTGGGCACCGCCCAGCACAGCGAAAGCGAAGAGCCGCTGGTGGTCTACCGCGCGCTCTACGGCGACTACGGCCTCTGGGTGCGCCCGCTAGCGATGTTCACGGAGAGCGTGACGAAAGAGGGGAACACTCAGCCGCGCTTTGCGTTGGAGAAGGCGTTTTAAGGACACACCACCCGGCCAGCGAGTGGTGTGCAAGTCATGCAGGTTAAGGAAGTGCGGCGGAACTGAGCTTTAAATGCAGCAGCTCGGCGGCACTTTTGCCAGCCACTGCGCCCAGCACCACGGCGCTCAGCAGCCCGTTGCCGGAAAGATAGCCACTGTCGTTGGAACCCGACACTCCACGCGCCGCACCACCTGCAGCAAACAGGTTGGGTAGCGCCTGGCCGTGGGTATTGAGCACGCGGGCCTTGCGGTTCACCTCTAAACCGCCCTGGGTATGGAACAGTGCCCCGGTGACGCGAATGGCGTAGTAGGGGGCTTTCAGTAGATTGGCGGGTTCGAAACGGCGGCCAAATGCATCGGCCGTTTGCTGTTGGGCATGTTGCTGCATCTGGGCGATGGTGGCTTGCAGTGCGCCAAGGGGCAGTTTCAGGCCAGTGGCCATCTCTTCCAGGGTTGAGAAGCTGCGTACTGCGCCGCTCTCCTGGGCGTTGCGGTAATCTTCAAACGCCTGGGCGGACTCATGAATGCGGGCATCATAAAGATTCCAGGCCACTTGCTCCGGCTGCGCCAGCACCTTGGCGGCCTGTTCGGAGTAGCCGCCGTGCTCATTGGAAAAGCGCTCGCCCTTGATATTGACCTGAATGCCCCCTTGCATCATGAGCGCCCAGCTAATCAGCGTTTGATGGGGCGTGGCGAGCGAGCCGTGGCCTTGGCAGGCACCTAAGTCTTTGGTGCTCGCGCCCATTTCCTGGCCCCACAGCAAGGCATCGCCCTGGTTGCCCTCGTGGCCGTAATACAGCGCGTGTTTCAGCGTGGGCAGATAGCGCTCGACCAGCTCTGGGTTGCCGCCATAGCCGTTGCAAGCCAGAACCAGCGCATCGCAACCAATGCTTTCGCGGCTGCCGTCTGGGCGCTCTAGGGTGACGCCGCGCACGCGTTGGGTGCTGTCCACGTGTAGATCCACTACCCGGGCCTGGGTCAGAATGTCGGTCCCTGCGGCTTCGGCGGCGTTAAGCAGCGCGCCCATCAGCTCTTCGCCGGTACGCCGGGGCGTGGCGTGCATGCGCAGGTGGCGGTGGCCGGGGTAGAGAAAGCCTTCCACCAGCTCGAAAGGCACACCGTGCCGGTCTGCCAGCCACTCGATGGTGGGGCCGGACTGGCTGGCCAGCAGCTCGACGATGGCCGGGTCTGCCTCAAAGCCATTCTTTTTCTGAATATCTTCCGCCATGGCCTCGGCAGAGTCTGTGACGCCCAGCTCATGCTGAAAGCGCGTATTGGCCGCGGGAATAAACCCTGACGACATCGCCGTGCTGCCACGGGGCAGGGAGTCGCGCTCTAAAACAGCCAGCTCAACGCCCGCTTCCTGGGCGGCTAAGGCCGCGACCAGCCCGCAGGCTCCCGCGCCGATAATCAGCAGCGGCAGGTGGGCATCAAAGCCGTCGTGTGTGTAGGGAATGATCGCCATTACGCCTGCTCCGCTGCTTGGTGGAAGGCATCCAGAATCTCACCCGCCGGAGCCTGCCATACGTCTGGGTGCCCGCTGATATGGGCCAGCACCTCTTCTAAGCAGGCAATCCGGTGAGGCTGGCCGACCAACCAGGGGTGCAGGTTCAAGGCAAACAGTCGCCCGCCCTGCTCGCGGGACTCTTCCAGCAGAAAATCGAAAGCGTCTTTTACCTGAGTTACCCAGGAATCTTCCGAGTGCAGGTTCTGGCTCATCACAAACTGGTCTTCGATCTCGGTGGCCAGCGGCATCATGGTCAAATTGCCTGTCTTGGTTTCACAAGAGTAAGGCAGGTCGTCGTTCACCCAGTCGGCGCAGTACGCGATGCCGTTTTCCGCCAGCAGGTCCAGGGTGTTGAAGCTCTGGTGTTTGGCGGGGCTTAGCCAGCCGCGTACGGGTTGGCCGGTCACTCGCCGCAGGGTGTCCACAGAGCGCTTGACCAGCTCGGCCTCTTCTTCGATGGGCTGGCCGCCGTAGTGCAGGTGATCCATGTTCCAGCCGTGGGCGATAAATTCACCGCCGTGCTCTTTCAAGCGCTGCACCAGATAGGGCGTCTGCTCCGCCAACTGGGCGTTAATCGCAAACGTAGGCGTGATGTTGTGCGCGGCCAGGGCTTTCAGTACGCGATAGATACCCACGCGGTTGCCGTAATCCCGCAGCGAGAAGTGGCGCAAATCTGGATAGGGCATGGTCATGCCGTTGGGCACCTTGAACGGCTCGCCGCGCTGGTTGAGCGGGTAGAACTGCAGCGAGATGTTGATCCACACCGCTAGCGTCTTGCCACCGGGCCAGCTAACGGGGGCGCGTTCACTTAGCATCGACCATTCGTAGCGGTCGTGGTCGTAGCCGTGGCGACGCAAGGGGTAGTCGAGATAGTCGTCGTTGAGCGCCATGTCTTTGGATGCCATAGGATTAGCCCTCCCTGCGTGCGGTGGCGGCCTGGGCCTGGATGCTGTCGAGGGCAGCATCGTAATAGTGTGCCAGGTAGTAATCGGCAATCTCGCGGCCCGTGGCGACCCATACATCCGGGTGCCCGGTGATGTAATCCAGTGCCTCTTCAAACGCCTTGATGCGGTGGGGGCAGCTCACTTGGTAATTGTGAGTGGGAATGCACATCACCGTGCCGGACTCCGCGCCCTCTAAATACAGGCGGTCAAAGTGGCGTTTGAGCATGGTGGCGTACTGGCGCGGCTCAACTTTGTTTACCGCATAAACGATGGTGTCGTTCATCTCCAGCGAGTAGGGCATGGAGATAAACCGCTTGCCGGAGCGAACGCTGACCGGCGTGGGTTGGTCGTCGTGGAACAGGTCGCAGGTGTAAATCCCGCCTTTGTCGCCGAATAGCTCTTCGCCCACTTCGGCAAATAGATCCAGTGTGCGCTCCGAGTGGGAGAGCGCAGGGGCCAGATAGCCCGCGCAGGCCTGGCCGGTATGGCGATGGATGGTTTCCATACTGTCGCGAATCATTGCCCGCTCTTGGGCTTCGCTCAGCCCATAGGTGTAGCGGGTGTTGTAGATGCCGTGGCTGAAGAACTCCCAGTCGCGCTCTTTGCACATCTGGATGATTTCTGGGTGGTGCTCGCAGAGCGCCACGGAAAGCGATACCGAACCACGAACTCCGTACTTATCCAGCAGGGCCATTTGGCGCTGGTGGCCCACTCGATTGCCGTAATCGCGAATGCTGTAGCCGGGTACCGAGGGGTGTGGGTGTGGCCACGGCTTGCGGCTCGGGTTCTGCGGCGGGTCGAGTTCGTAATACTCGATATTGGGGGCCACCCAGAAGGCCACCTTTGCACCGCCGGGCCAAGTGATTTTGGGGCGCTGGTCGTAGGCCCAGTAATCATAAACGCCAAGTGACTCTTTCATCGCTAGCTCCTCGCCTTATGCATCGCCCTCAAGCCACGCCAGCACGTCAGCCACGGGCATGACATCGGCGTACTTGAGGTGCAAGTCGGTCAGGTTGGCGTAGTGGTAGCTTTCGTGCTTATCGGAGACGCACTCCATTGGCACGATGGTACGGTAGCCACGGGACAGGCTCTCCACGGCGGTGGCGCGAATGCAGCCGGAGGTGGAGCCGCCGGTGATGATCACCGTATCGACCTGGTGCCATACCAGCAGGGACTGCAGCGGCGTTTCAAAAAAGGCCGAAGGCATACGCTTGGTGTAGATCACGTCGCGGTTGCGGTCGATCTCGCAGCGCTCGTCGAACTCGGCGCGCTCGGAGCCGTACTTGATGTTTTGCAGTGAATCGGGGGTATCGGTGCGGGTGCCCCACACGCCCGCATCTTCGGCAGAATCCAGAAAGGCGACGTGAGTCCATACCACCGGCCAGCCCTTCTCCCGGAAGCCGCGCGCCAACTGGTTCGTATACGCCAGCTGTTTGGGGTCGGTTTCGTAGGCGGTCTTGAAGAGATCGGTACGGGTGTAGGCCTTTTGTGGGTCCACATTGACCAACACGGCTTTCTTGCCAAAGCCAAAGGGCACCCGCTGAGGGTTGGCCATCACGTCGTGAAAGATCTCTTTTGCCGTTTTATCGGTGGTCTGCATCGTCGTCTCCTGAAGTGTCGTTATTAGTGGCTAAGCCGTCAGTGCCTGGATACGGTTTTAGCGATTGTCGTACTGCTCGCCAAGCTCCAGCATCGCCTGGGTGCCTAGGTAGTCGTTGAGCTGTTTGAAGTCGAGCATCTGGTCGCGGAAGGCATCGGTAGTGCCGTCCTGTTTCAGCGTGGCAAAGAAACGGCTGGCCATGTGGGTAATCGCCCGCACCAGGGCGCCGGGGAAAATGACCAGCGAGAAGCCTAGCTCTTCTAGCGCCTGGGCGTTCTGCAGCGGTGTGTCTCCACCCTCGACCATGTTGGCCATAATCGGCACTTTGCCTTTGAACTGGGCCATGATCTTGCTGATATCGTCGTCGCTACGAATACCTTCGATAAACAGCATGTCCACGCCCGCCTCATAGTAAGCCTGGGCGCGCTCAATGGCGCTGTCGGTGCCTTCCACGCCTAGCGCGTCGGTGCGGCCAATAATCAGCGTGCTGTCGCTTTCACGGGCATCCAATGCGGCATGCAATTTGCCAACCATTTCGCTCTTGGAGACCAGCGTTTTACCACGCAGGTGGCCGCAGCGTTTAGGGTAGGTCTGGTCTTCCAACTGAATAGCGTTAGCGCCTGCGCGCTCTAGCAGACGCACGCTGCGCATCACGTTCATGGCGTTGCCAAAGCCGGTATCGCAATCCACCACCACGGAAAGATTCGTGCGTTCGCGGATATGCGACATGGCGGTGCAAATTTCGGTAATGCTCAAAAGGCCAATATCGGGCCGCCCCAGTTGGGTGTACGCCAAGCTGGCACCCGAAAGGTAGACGGTATCAAACCCTGCCTGTTCGGCTAGCGACGCGCCGAGGGCGTCAAATACGCCAGGCGCGACCACGATAGAGGCGTCGTTCAACTGCTGTTTGAGTTGGGCGGGCTGATGCGCCGAAAGCGGTGAAGCGTGTTGTGGTGCGTCGGGTGACAACAGGTGTTGGCGTGTCATAGCGGTCTCATCATTTTTTGGGTAAGGGCCAAGTCGTTCCAAACGTCCTGACGGGCGATCAGGCCATCGATTAATACAAAGCGATCAATAAAGCGCACGCCGGATGTGGTGCTACCGTCTAGCCACTCCACGGTGAGTTCGCCGTGGCAAATAACGACGCTTTGGCAAGGAGTAATGCAGTGATCCACGCCATGAAACGTTTTGCTCACACGGAGATAGCGGCTTTGCGCCCACTCCACCACCGACTCAAGCTGATGCATGGCGGGCGCGCCAGGAAACTGCATGACGGCATCATCCGCGAGGCAGCTTTGGGCAAGGGGGAGATCACGGGATGCCATGGCCTCTAAAAAGGCCAATACGTGGCGTACGTCGCGAGGCTGCGTGTCAGGAAGTTGCGTATTATTCATGGCGCATTACTCTTGTTGATATGGCAAATGCGGTATGCTGATACGGCAGTTTATATGTATTATATTTAATACATTTTTATGTCTATTGCTGTCGCTTCGTCAAGCGCGGCGTGAAGTTTTTTTGGAATAGACCCTGAGGAGGGGCGTGAATGAGTGAGGCACAGCCCTCTGCGGTAGGCGGTACCAAGTCGCACCGGATTTATCTGCTGCTTAAAGATGCCATTCTCAGTGGGCGACTGCCTGCCGGTAATAAACTGCCGGGCGAAAACAAGTTAGCCGAGCAGCACGGTGTGTCACGAGTAACGGTACGACGGGCCATGGAGGCGCTTCAGGAGACAGGACTGGTCACGCGTAAGGCCGGCGTGGGCACCGTGGTGCTGGAGCAGCCGCTAGACGCCACCGTGATGACCGCCAGCGTGTCCAACCTGATGCCGAACATGGTCAAAATGAGTCAGGCTTCCCAAGTGCGGCTGCTGGAGTTTGCCTATGTGCCGCCCCCGGAGATGATTCGCGAGCGCCTGGGAATGGGGCACGGTAGTAAAGTTCAGCGCTCTGTTCGGGTACGCATGATCGATGGTAAGCCGTTTTCGCATTTGGTCACCCACGTGCCCGAGACCATCGCTCTGCACTACAACGAAATGGATTTAGCCAATACGCCGCTATTTGTGCTGCTAGAGCGCAGCGGGGTAAAGGTTGATCACGCTTCTCAATCTATTTCTGCCACGTTGGCCAGCCATGAAGTGGCGCAGGCATTAGACGTGGCCGTGGGCTCTCCGCTTATCTCACTTACGCGGGTGGTGTACGACGAGCAGGGGCGCGGAGTGGAGCACTTAGACGCGCTGTACCGCCCAGACCGTTACCGTTTTCAAATCGATTTAGAGCGTAATGGAAATGGCGACTCACGCTACTGGGAGCCAAAAGTGGGCGGGATGCCCACCAGCGGGAAGGATGAATAGGGCGATGGATGGCTTTTTTAATGTATTAAATTTAATACAGATATAAAATTATAAAAAATACATTTGACCTGTGTCGTGAAACTGCGCTAGTTGTATGGGGGTGATAACGACACGCCAGCCATGGCGCACCGAGGCAGTGAGCGAAGACAATGAGTTCCCCAACAACGCTATTTGACAAAGTGTGGCGTGCCCACGAAGTCCACCGCAGTGACAGCGGCCAGAGCCTTTTATGGATTGACCGCCACTTTGTCCATGAAGGCTCTTTCCATGCGTTCAATAAGTTAGGCGAACGCCAGCTGCCGGTGGCGCGGCCAGATCTCACCTTTGGCATTGCCGACCACTACGTCCCCACCCAGGCACGTGACGTTGAGCTGGTGGCAGACCCTAAAGTGCGCTCCATGATTGAGCAGCTCTCGCACAACACCCAGCAACATGGTGTGACGCTGTTTGGTCTGAGTGACCCACGCCAGGGCATCGTACATGTGCTGGGCCCCGAGCAAGGGCTTACCCAACCGGGCATGGTGATGGTCTGTGGCGATAGCCATACCGCCACCCACGGCGCATTTGGCAGCATTGCCTTTGGCATTGGTGCGTCAGAAGTGGCCCACGTGCTGGCCACGCAGACGTTGTGGCAAAGCAAGCCCAAAGTGATGCGGATCACCGTTGAGGGCCAGTTAGCTGAAGGGATCACCGCTAAAGATATCGCGCTCACTTGGATTGCTCGTTTGGGTGCCGACGGCGCACGCGGTTATGCCATTGAGTACGCGGGTGAGGCTATCCGTGCGCTCTCTATGGAAGCGCGTCTAACGCTGTGTAATCTCTCCATTGAAGGGGGTGGCCGCTGCGGCATGATTGCCCCTGATCAAACCACGTTTGATTACTTACGCAGCCGCCCCTGGAGTCCGAAAGGGGAGGCTTTTGAGCAGGCATGCGCCTACTGGTCAACGCTCTATAGCGACCCAGACGCCAGTTTTGATCTCGAAGTAACGCTGCAGGCCAGTGAGATTGCGCCCACGGTGACCTGGGGCGTCTCGCCGGAAGAAGCGTTGCCCATTGACCACGCAGTGCCCGACCCCGAGCAGCTCAGCGACCCTGCAAAAGCGCGCCAAGCGCGTGATAGCTTGGCCTACATGGGCCTAACGGCAGGGCAAAAGCTCACTGATATCACCATTAATCGGGTATTTATCGGCTCCTGCACCAATGCTCGTATTGAAGACTTGCGCGCCGCTGCCGCCGTGCTGGCAGGCCACAAAAGCCGCGTGCCCGGTATGGTGTCGCCCGGCTCAACGCTGGTGAAAACTCAGGCGGAAGCGGAAGGCTTAGACCGTATCTTTATCGACGCTGGGCTTGAGTGGCGGCACTCCGGGTGCTCCATGTGCGTAGGCATGAACGGTGACCTGGTGGCCAGCGGTGAACGCTGTGCTTCTACCACCAACCGCAACTTTAAGGGCCGCCAAGGGCCAGGGGCGCGTACGCATTTAATGTCGCCAGCCATGGTGGCAGCGGCCGCCGTGACAGGCCACTTGGCCGATGTTCGCCAACTGCCCGTGACCTCGTTAACTCAGCTAGGAGTGCGCTCATGAAACCGATGACGGTGGTGACATCGCTCGGCGTGGCCTTGCCTGCAGCGAATGTCGATACTGATCAACTGATCCCGGCACGTTTTATGAAAGAGCCGCGCAGCGTGGGTTACGGTCAGTTTTTGCTTTACGACCTTCGCCACGATGCACAAGGCGAGCCTAAGGCGGACTTTATTCTCCATCACCCCGAGGCGGGTAAAGCAGAAGTGATGGTGAGCCGCCGTAACTTCGGCGCAGGCTCCTCCCGCGAGGCAGCGGTGTATGCCCTAGTCGATGACGGCTTTCGCTGTGTGGTTGCGCCGAGCTTTGGCGACATTTTTGCTTCTAACGCCGTGAATAACGGCTTGTTACCGGCCGTTGTGACGGAAGAAGACGCCGAGCAACTGCTCGCGGCGCTTGGCAGTACTCCCGGTGCCATCACGGTAGACCTGGAAGCTCTCACGGTGAGCGTTGGCGCTGTCAGCGTGCCGTTTACCCTGTCACCCGTATGGCGAACGAAGCTGCTTAACGGTTGGGACGATATTGATATGACACGCCAGCATACGGATGCCATCGCTACATTTGCGCACCAGTACGCCGAGCAGTTTCCTTGGAGTGCCCCGTTTCCGCCGGATGCCGCGCTGATTGGCAAAGGGTAGTTGTGAAAGAGACGGACAATGAAAGAGACGGCCGCGTTGGCCATGCCATTCGCTCGGCATGCCAGCGACAAAAGGCCAAAACAATAACAGCACGCACGCTTGCATCAATGGGTTTTAACACGCGATCTACACAACAACCGCTACAACAGATCACCTTGTGCAGGAGATACATAAATGAAAAAAGTAACGCTTACTCTGGGTATGCTCACGGCGCTGGCCTCTACGCACGTCTTGGCGGTTGATCAAATCAATGCCGTCCACGCCTTTCCTCCGTCCTTAATTTACACCCAAAGCTTTTTGGAATTTGTGGATAAGGTGAATGAGCGCGGTGAGGGCGTTGTGCAGATTAATGTGCGCGGTGGCCCTGAAGTCATTGGCCTATCTGAACAGCCCGACGCGGTGCGTAACGGCGTGGTGGATATGGCGTACACCGCCGCTAGTTTCTATGCCGGTGCGGTGCCTGAGCGCGACGCGATGGTGGCTTCTAATACCAACGCCATCTATGCCCGCGAGAATGGCGGGATCGATCTGCTCAACCAAATCCATCAGGAAAAGATGGGCACCTACTATTTGGGCTGGTTCGATAGCGGGGTGAGTTACAACCTCTACACCATCAATGAACCGTCGATTGATGCAGAAGGCAACCTGAGCGTGTCGGGTCTACGGCTGCGCAGTAACCCGGTTTACGATGCGTTTTTTCAGGACTATTTAGGCGCGCAGCCGATCAGCTTACCCACCACTGATGTTTACGCCGCGCTAGAGCGTAGCGTGGTGAATGCAACCGGTTGGACGCAAATTGGCTTAAAAGATCTTAACTGGGATCGCTTTCTTAACTACCGTGTCGACCCTGCCTTTTTCTCCACGGATATGGGCGTGATCGTTAACCTAGATAAGTGGAACCAGCTAAGCGCCGAGTCGCAGCAAATTTTGCAGGAAGTCGCTATTGAGCATGAGCGTGACAGCGCCGAGAAGCTGGCTGCGCTCTCAGAAGAGCAGCAGGCAGCGTTAGAAGCCGATGGGATGCAAGTGATTACGTTAGAAGGCGAAGTAGGCGAGCGCTATGCCGAAGCCGCCCGCGATGCCACGTGGGAACGGATGCGTCGCCAAATGGAGCGTCACCCCATGGGGCTTGAGCACTACGAGACGTTGATCGAAAAGTTCAACGACCTGTAAGGCCGACGTTCCCAACAGGGCGGGCGCTGTCGATCACGATAATGCCCGCGCTACCTGGCTTTCATCACTAGGGCTTTCTATGCGTTACGCACAACGTGGCTATTTGCTGCTGCTCAATGGCATGGCACTGCTCGCCGCTATCATGTTGGTATGGCTGATGGTAGCGGTAGTGCTCTCTGTGGTTATTCGTAATTTAGGGCTTCAGCCGTCGGCGTGGTTTTTCCTTTCGACGGAATACGCCATGTTTTATCTCACGCTCTTAGGGGCTCCTTGGCTGGTGCGCCAAAAAGGGCATGTGCATATTGAGCTTTTAACCTCTGTGTTGCCGCCGCCTGTGCTGAATATTCTCAGTCGAGGAGTATCGCTGCTGTGTGTCGTGGTATGTGCAGTGCTGGCGTGGAAAGGGCTTGATTTGGTGATGCTCAATATCGAGCGCAGCGACTATGACGTGCGCGCTTTTTTTGTGCCGAGATGGATACTGACCATCGTGTTTCCCATCAGCTTTACGCTAATGGCAATTGAGTTTGGCCGCTTTGTGGTCGGCCAAGAGATTCTTCACAGTGGCGAAGCGGGGATTAAAGAATAATGGAATGGTACTTTGCGCTCGCCTTTTTACTCTCGCTCATCCTCATTTTTATGGCGATTGGCACGCCCATTGCCCTGGCATTTTTAGCGGCGAATGTGATTGGCGCTTGGCACTTTATGGGTGGCCAAGCGGGCATTATGCAAATGCTGAACAATGGCTTTGGTGCTCTATCAAGCTTTAATCTAGTGCCTATTCCGCTGTTTTTGCTGATGGGTGAGCTGTTTTTCCGCACCGGCCTTGGCATGAAAATGTTCAATGCGGTGGACCAGTTATTGGGTAAAGTGCCAGGGCGTTTGTCCTATGTGACGGTGGTGGGTGGCACCGCGTTTTCGACCCTAAGCGGTTCCTCCATGGGGTCAACAGCGCTAATGGGGTCGCTGCTGGTGCCGGAAATGGAGCGCCGGGGCTATAAGAAGAAAATGGCCATCGGGCCCATTCTAGGCACCGGTGGGTTAGCGATCATTATTCCACCGTCGGCGCTGGCAGTGCTGCTAGCAACATTGGCGAAAGTGGATATTGGTGCGCTGTTGATTGCGGGTATTTTGCCGGGTTTAACCCTGGCGGTCTTTTACATCGTCACCATTTTTATTCAAACCAAACTAGACCCTGAGGCAGCACCTGCCTATGAGCTAGAGCCGGTTCCACTGAAAGCCAAGTTGAAGCTCATCGTGACCGATATTTTACCCATGCTCAGCGTCATGGTGATTATTGTCGCGCTCATGCTGATTGGTTTTGCCACGCCTTCAGAGGCGGCTGCCTTTGGGGCGTTAGGGGTTATTATTTTGGCTTTCTTCTTCCGCTGCATGACCTGGGAGGCATTTAAGCTCTCGGTGACTGGGGCGCTGAAAGTCACCCTGATGGCCTATTTAATTGTGTTTGGCTCGGCCACGTTTAGCCAGTTATTAGGATTTTCAGGTGCGTCAGGCGGTTTGATTGGCTGGGCAACGGGGTTTGATCTTTCGCCGATTCTTATGCTGTTGGCGATGTTTGCGGTGCTGCTGGTGCTGGGTACGTTTATGGAGCAGATCTCCATCATGATGCTCACCGTGCCTATCTTCTTTCCGCTGGCGCAAGCGCTTGGTTTTGACCTGATCTGGTTCGGCGTGATCGTGCTGCTGGCATTGGAAATTAGCTTCTCGACACCGCCGTTAGGCCTGCTGCTATTTGTGATGAAGGGCGTCGCGCCAGTCGGTACGACGATGCGTGAAATATATTCTGCGGCAATTCCCTACATTCTCTGCTCGATGCTATTAGTCGCTCTGCTGATTGTGTTTCCCAGCCTCGCAACGTGGCTACCCAGCATGCTGCAATAGCGCTTTATCAGAGCATAAAAACAAGAGAGGCCGAGGCCTCTCTTTTACTTTGCAAACACGCTGGCATGAAGGCGATGAGCCGTCGCTTATTCCCAAGCCGGGAAGGGGTCAGGTAGCGACTTCCAGGCTTCCTTGCCCTCTAGTAACTCGCCTTCGCTGAGCAAACAGTCGTCCAACGCTTCACGCATTCTCGCTTGGTCCAGGTTTTGGCCGATAAACACCAGCTCTTGGCGCATATCGCCAAACGGCTCCTGCCACTTTTCCATAATGAACTGGCGGTACTCCGGTTCTTCCGGCCAGTCGGTTTCTGGAATGGCCTTCCAGAACACCCCGGCCGGGCCGTGATGGGCAATGCCGCCTGCTTGGCTCCACTGGCCCGCATAGCGTGGGCGGGTGGCCAGCCAGAAGAAACCTTTCGAGCGCAGCAGGCCTTTACCAAACCACTCCGCATTCAGCAGGTCGTGGAATTTCTGCGGGTGGAAAGGGCGGCGAGCATGATAGGCAAAGCTGCCAATGCCGTACTCCTCGGTTTCCGGTACGTGTTCACCGCGCATCTCTTTGAGCCAGCCGGGGGCCTGTTGGGCACGTTCAAAGTTGAATCTGCCGGTATCCAGCACTTTATCTAGCGGAACGCCGCCCTGAGAAATCGGTACCAGCTCTGCGTCCGGGTTGAGCGAGCGCAGAATCGCTTTCAGTGACTCAAGTTCGCTATCGCTGATCAGGTCGGTCTTGCTGATCAGTAGCACATCGCAAAATTCGATCTGATCCACCAGCAGGTCAGCGACATTGCGCTCGTCATCTTCACCTAAGCTCTCTCCTGCTTCGGCAAGGCTTTGCGCCTCTTGGTACTGGGCCAAGAAGTTCGCACCATCGACCACCGTAACCAGGGTGTCTAGCCGGGCAACGTGGGAAAGGCTCTGTCCGCTCTCATCTTCAAAGGTGAACGTTTCGGCAACAGGCAGCGGTTCAGAAATACCGGTCGACTCGATCACCAGGTAATCAAACTTGCCTTCACGGGCTAGCTGGCTGACCTCGACCAACAGATCTTCACGCAGGGTGCAGCAGATGCAGCCATTGCTCATTTCTACCAAGCGCTCCTCAGAGCGGTTCAATGCCACGTCACTGTCCAGCGTTGGTTCGCCGGGGCCGCCACGCACCAGCGCACCGTCAATATTCACCTCGCTCATGTCGTTCACAATTACCGCCACTCGGCGGCCTTCACGGTTCGCCAGAATATGATTGAGCACGGTGGTTTTACCGGCACCTAAAAAGCCGGAAAGCACGGTCACGGGTAAGGGGGAGAACGCGGACATAGTGACGAGCACCTCTAAACAGTTAATGTTATGTGATAATATAACAATTAGGAGGCGTTGAAAATATGTCACGTCGCAAGGCAGCGAGTGCTCAGGTGCTTGCTGTTAACGTTTGTACTGTGTTGGGCAGTAGCCGCGCAGCACGTCAGGGGAGCGAAGTGCGGTATGTTTTGTTGAACGCCCTGTCACGCGCTGCCGCCATAGACGAAACGAGGCGGGCTTAAGCTGGTGGCGCATGACGTCGATCACATCAGGCTCGCCAAGGCCGAAGAGTCGTTCGATGGCTTCAAACGGCGTGCGGTCTTCCCAAGCCATTTCAATCACCCGCGACTGTTCATCGTCAGGCAAGCAGCGAAAGCGTTTTACAGCAGCTTTTGGCATCAGGGCTTCCTTCTTAAAGGTACACAGGTAATGGATTGGGCCATTAGGTTTAAATTGTACCAGTGTTAGACAGGAGAAAGTATGCGTACTGACTGTGGGAAAGTAGGTGACTTTATTTACCGGCTAGAAGTGCGCGAAAAAGCCCATTCATCAGTACAGGCTCGTCGTGACGGATGCGAAAGCCCGCCTGTTGAAGCAAGGGCGTTGCTTGCCGAGTGATGTCTGTTGCGATAAACGAGGTCATGACATTGGCCGCTCGTCGCATAGCGCCAGCCGGTTGATAATCGGGCTGAAATTTATCCATCACGCACAGCTGGCCGTTAGGTTTGAGCACACGATAGGCTTCTGCGAGCCCCTGCTCAGGGTCGGGCATTACGGCCAAAATAAGGTGCATGATAACGACATCAAAGTGTTCATCGGCGTACGTTAGCGCGCTTGCATCCATGACCTGGCAATGGACGTCGCGCTGGTAGCGTTCGGCACGGGCGTTAGCACGCTTCACCATGGCCGGGGTCAGGTCGGTTAGGTGAATTTCCAGCTCACGAGGAAGAAAGGGGAGGTCAAGACCTGTCCCAGCGCCTACTAGCAGCACGCGCATGCCGGGTTCCCAGTCGACGTGTCCAAGCGCAATACGGCGCGGTCTGCGCAGCGCACGTGACACCACAACATCATAGAGAGGGGCATAAGCACTATAACGAAAGCGATTCCAGGCGGTAGTGTTTAGCATAAGCCCTCACAGGGGGAAGTCGAGCGGCGGCGCAGTCATGGCGTCGTGGTTAGTACCTGTCGTGGTGACTACCTTTCATGGTTAGTACCTATAGCATGAAGCGCTCAGAAGCTCCAAGGTAGGAAGGGAAAACACCAGCCAAGCGAGCTGGGTAATAAAAGAGAGATATTCGGAAAATTCGCCAGCGGACTAGCTAATCGATCTACTCTTCGGGAGATGCGTCTTGCTGAAAACGAAGAGCCAAACGCTCAATAAGTTCTAGCATGAGTTGTCGGTCATGTTGCTTTAAAGGGGCTAATATAGATTTAATTCGGTGAGTCTGGTCATCTACATGAACACTTGCCTGGCCTAATAGCTCCGCAGCTTCGCAATTGAATATCTCGGCTAATTCTAATAAGCGTACGATGTTGGGGATGACCCGCCCCCGCTCGATTCGAGAAACGGCTTCATTGCCAACCCCGAGGCGCTCAGCGACTTCCTCTTGGGTTAACTGGCTGCGTATTCGCTGTTTGGCGATGGCTCTGCCGATGTTGCTAGCTAGCCGTTTCTGTTCAATTTTATTCACACTATCCTCCATATAGCCCTGAATGGTTGGGGAACGGCCTATTGACATGAAGGACTGTTTAGGTTGAATATCATCCTGATAGGTTGATAATGAGCGGCATGAACTGTTTTTTTGACGTCGCATGCGGCAATGAAATAATTAACGCAGTTAAATCTATTTAAATTGGTCATTTAAAATAAGTTGAATGATTATTCATTAGGGTTTAATAGAAGTTTAGTTGGGTGGTTAAGTGAGCAAGCGTGTGGAGTGTTAATGCTCGGTTTAACGAATGTTTGATTGATAAAGCGTTTATTTAAACTGTTAAGTGCATAGCATAAGTGTTACGTGCTTAATCACGTCGAGCGATGCCATCTTAAACCAGCCAATACGTGGTGATTATAGACAGCCACTTACCATTGTTAGTGGCAACAAGGGCGGGCGATGCTTTTAACGGAGTTTTGCTCAGTCGCAACAGAGACTATCACTGTATGGCTCAAGGATGATCACACAGCGGTCAATTCGGCTTTGATCAAGGCGTTTGGCTTGCCAACGTGGCTTACCTTTCAAACCCGAAGGCGCTTAATATCATGTCTCCCACGACGGCACCAGAAATTTTCCAGCAGCTTGCCGATGGATTGTCCCGCGTCAATAAAGGCGGATTCTTCCATCACTTAGCACAAATATTAGCTAACTTGTTGAATGTTGATCATACCTTGGTGGCCAGCATTGATCGCACTGGTACGGCGACACCCTTAGCGATGTGGTCGCAAGGTGAGTTTGTGGATGCCGATCCTTATGCCTTACAAGAAACGCCCTGCGAGCAAGTAAAGGAGCACGCCTGTTTCTACATCGCGTCTCAGGCACAAGCCTGTTTTCCCAACGATGCACGGCTATCCTCATTATCCGTCGAGAGCTATTTGGGAGTGCCCATGACGGATGCGGCAGGGCGCTGCCAAGGCATTATTGTCCTGATGCATTCTCGCCCTTTAGCCTTGCCTCAATATGCCAATGAAGTGATGAGAATTATTGCGTCTCTGGCAGGTATTGAGCTTTCCCGTCAGTTAGTCGGTAGGCAGGCTGATCAACGCATGGCCAGCAAGCAGCGGGAGCTTCGGCTGTTAAGTAGAGGGAATGATGCCCGCTTCCATGCCCGCGATGAGGCATCGTTACTTCAATCAGCCTGCCGGGTAGCCGTTGAAGTAGGCGGCTATACGGCGGCTTGGGTGCATCAGGTGTTACCAGGAGCGGGGGCCAATCCAGACGGCGCACTTCACGCCTGTGCCGACATAGAGGGGGATGTTTTAGGATGGTTAAGCCCAAAACAACTGCTCATTGCAGGCTATAGTCGCGATATCATCTGCCAAGCGCTAACGCGTCAAGCTCCTGTGGTATTGATACCGCAAAGCACTCCTGCCGCCTCAGGCCTGGATACCACCCTGCTGGCATTAGAGGTCTGTGCCTTAATTGCGCTGCCGTTGATTTACCGAGGCCAATCGCTGGGTGTGATAACGCTTTATCAGAGTGATGATGCGCCCATTACCTCTGCTGAGGTGCGCCTTTTAAGCGAGCTTGCCGATGATATTGCGTTTGGCATTGATAGCCTGCGCCACCGTAAAGCAGAGCAGCGTATTCAACACGCGGTGGCTCAAGTAGCGACCGCGGTGTCTGCCCAGCACGGCCACGCTTTTTTGACCCAGCTCACCGACCATATGGCCAATGCGCTGGCCGCGGAAGTAGGGTTTATCGCCACGCTAGACGAGCAGAATCCCAATGTTGCCAACGTCCTGGCGCTGTACGTTAACGGTGTACGCCAGACCGCGTTTAGTTACCATCTTGAGGGTGTGCCTTGTCAGGACGTATTAACTCAGCGTGAGTGCATAGTGCATGAAGGTGCGGGCATTCGATTGCCGATAGAGTCTAACGGAGCACTGGAGTGGGTAAATGCCTATGTGGGGCGTCGGCTGGATGACGCAAAGGGCCAGCCTATTGGCATTATTGGCGTGATGTTTAAGGCACCGCTGTTTGATACCCAAATCGTTACGACGGTACTGCAAATATTCGCCGCGAGGGCGGCATCAGAGCTTGGTCGACAGCGGGATGAAGCGCGTATCCGCCAGCTCGCGTTTCGTGATGCGGGCACGCAGCTACCTAACCGCACAGATTTTATGCAGTACCTTGACGAGTGCGTGAGCGATGGTAGCAACGTGCCTTTCGCGCTACTGTTGCTCGATCTTAATCACTTTAAAGAGATTAATGACACGGCGGGCCATGATATTGGCGATTTAGTGCTTAAAGAGGTAGCGCAGCGCTTTCGCCGTGTCTTACCTCAAGAAGATTACTTAGCCCGGTTGGGTGGGGACGAGTTTGTAGTGATCTGCCGAGGCACTGGCGACGAGATAGGTGCCATGCAAACCGCTGACACGCTATGTGTTAGCCTGAATAAGCCAATTGTTATAGAGCAGCACTCATCCGAGCTTTCTGTCAGCGTCGGTATTTCTCTTTACCCTGCCCATGGGCAAACGGCGCAGTCGCTATTAAAGCATGCCGATATTGCCATGTACCAAGCAAAGCGCCAGAAGCTGACCACCCGAACGTTTGAGCACTGGATGGGGCAAGCCGTCGCCCAGCAGCTACATATTGCTAAACGCTTGGCGATCGCGATTGCCGATACCTCGCTCTACTTACATTTTCAGCCCCAAGTGGATATGCGCAGCGGCCAATTGATTGGCGCTGAAGCGCTGTGTCGTTGGTGTGATGAAGAGTTAGGGGAGGTTCCTCCTGGGCAATTTATTGCCATTGCCGAAGAGCGCGGCATGATCTCAGCGTTAGGCAACTGTGTGATTGATCAAGCCTGCCGACAGTTAGCCGATTGGCAGCGACAAGGACTTCAGCTCAATGGCCAGTTGGCGATTAATATTGCGGCTGATCAGTTCGAGGATGACGATTTAATTGCCACGCTCTTGGCAAGTTGCCATGAACATGCCGTATCCCCTAACGCCTTGAGCCTCGAAATTACGGAGAGCGGTATCATGACGCATCCCGATGATGCCATTGCTATCACTGAGGTGCTAAAAAGCCATGGCATGGGCCTGTCGATTGACGATTTTGGCACCGGTTATTCGTCTCTAGCGTATTTAAAGCGCTTTTCGGCGGACAAAATTAAGATCGATATCTCCTTTGTGCGCGATATGCTTACCAGCGATAACGACCGAGTGATTGTGGCTACCATTATTGCCATGGCGAATACACTAGGGCTGCAAACCATTGCCGAAGGCATCGAGTGCAAGGCGCAAAGTGATGCCTTATTAATGATGGGATGTACCCAGGCGCAAGGGTATTACTATGACCGCCCGCTGGCTGCGGAAAAGTTCGCTCAGCGGTGGTTAGCGTAGCGCTCCAGGGGGTTGATATAACGTTTGTGAAGGACACTCACCAAACTGCTGTTTATAGTCGTGGGCGAACTGCCCTAAATGCCAAAACCCCCAGTAGGTCGCAATCTCGGTCACTGTTTGTGGCGGTTCGGCAGCGCGCAGGGCGCGCCGCACTCGGTTAAGACGCGTCAGCCTTAAAAACTGCAGTGGGCTAATGCCTAAAATCGTCGTAAAGCTATATTGCAGCGTGCGTCGGCTAACGTGCGTTAGCTCGCATAACGCCTCCATGGTAATAGGGGCGTCTAAATCCTCGTCGATATGCCGCTTGACCCGATCAACCACGGCTTTGCGGTGAGCGTAGCTAGGAGGTAGCTCGCCGCTAGGCTGTTGGGCATCCAATAGCTCTAGCAGGCCGGTTAACAGAATATCCTGATGCAGCTTCTCGGCAATCGCACCCTGCTGTTGGCCTAACATCCGCTCCAATAGAAACAGTAAGGCGCGCAGCGTAGCAGGGGTAGCATGTCGGCGGGGCGCGGTCATCCACTGCTCATCCAGTGTGATGCCTTGGCGTTCGGCAGCGGCATGTAATGCCGGTAGACGTATCACTAGCCCGTAAATATCGAAGGCCTCCGGAGTCACCAATTCAAAATCGCGCCCGCCGGGCCGGCACATCACTTCCTGGGCTTCTAGCGGCTGACCGTTGATGCGCGACCCCTGTGGGTGGGTAGGAATGCCCAGCCATAAAGAATCTTCCCACACCCGGCAATCCTGGCGCAGCGCTTGGCCGGTGTGCTCTTTGAAGACCTGAATCGCAGGCAGCGCAATTTCATCCAGCCGCCCATAAAAACGCCCTGGGGTCAGCTGGTCATACTGCTGCTGCCAACGGGTGAGGTTTTGCGCATGCTCATCAGCATCGAACGCTTCCTGAATGCACTTTTTTGGTGCGGTTTCTAAGGGCGTCAAGGTCATCACCAGCTCCTGGCGGCGTGAATGAAAGGCGTCCGCGCCTTGTTGTCGTTATTAACCCACTGTTTATGATTGGTTTTTATGGCCTTGGTGTGTTTTGCCAAAACTCGATACTCCCCGTTAAGTGATAGCGCTATTGTGAGAACAAGCAAGTTTTGTTCCTCAACGCGCATACCGCGCCTTGAGTATTGAACAGGTAAGAGAAGGGAAGGCCCATGGCGCAGACCTATCACACCACGGTGGGGAGCCGCCGCTATCGCTTTAGCGGGCTCGCCGAACTGATGGCCAAAGCCACGCCGCCGCGCTCGGGCGACCGCCTCGCTGGGGTGATGGCAGAGTCCGCAGAAGAGCGAGTCGTCGCCCAAATGGTGCTGGCGGAGCTACCGCTCACCACCTTTTTGAACGACGCGCTGATCCCCTACGAGCAGGACGAAATCACCCGCCTGATCATCGACGACCACGATGCAAAGGCGTTTGCGCCGCTGAAGCACCTGACCGTAGGCGATTTTCGCAATTGGCTACTCTCGGACTACGCGACCAGTGAAGCCCTGGCCGCTGCAAGGCCCGGCATTACGCCGGAAATGGCCGCGGCGGTGAGTAAGCTGATGCGCAACCAGGACCTCATGCTGGTGGCGAAGAAATGCCAAGTGACCACGGCGTTTCGCAATACCATTGGGCTGCCGGGGCGGCTTTCGACCCGGTTACAGCCCAACCACCCCACCGATGACGTCACCGGCATCGCGGCGAGTATTCTCGATGGCCTGCTGTATGGCAGCGGCGATGCGGTGATTGGTATCAACCCGGCTACCGATAACGTCGCCCAGAGCATCAAGCTGATGCGCTTGATGGACGACGTGATCCAGAAATACGAGATCCCTACGCAATCCTGCGTACTGACTCACGTGACCAATACGCTAGAAGCCATCGAACAAGGCGCGCCGGTGGATCTGGTGTTTCAGTCCATTGGCGGCACCGAAGCCACCAACCGCAGCTTTGGGTTTGATTTGAGCACCCTGGCGGAAGCCGAAGCTGCCGCGCAAACGCTCAATCGCGGCACGGTGGGTCGCAACGTGATGTATTTTGAAACCGGCCAAGGCAGCTCGCTCTCTGCCGATGCTCACCACGGGCTGGATCAGCAAACCTGCGAAGCCCGGGCCTACGCCGTAGCGCGCAAGTTCAATCCGCTGCTGGTCAATACGGTGGTGGGGTTTATCGGCCCTGAGTATCTTTACGATGGCAAGGAGATCACCCGAGCCGGGCTTGAAGACCACTTCTGCGGCAAGCTCTTAGGCGTGCCGATGGGGTGCGACGTGTGCTACACCAACCACGCCAACGCCGATCAAAACGATATGGATAACCTGCTGACGCTGCTGGGTGTGGCGGGCTGCAACTTCGTGATGGGCATCCCCGGTTCTGACGACATCATGCTCAACTATCAAACCACCTCGTTTCACGATGCGCTCTATGCCCGCCGGGTGCTGGGGCTAAAAGCCGCGCCGGAATTTGAGCAGTGGCTGGCTAAGATGCAGATCTTCCAAGATGTGAGCACCCATCGTCTTAACGACCAGCTCCCCGCCGCCTTTGCTAACAGCCTGCGCCACTTGCCGAAGGGGAGCGACTAAGATGCCTAAGCAACCCACGCAGGAAACCACTGCGCCTATCGTCATTGAAAACCCCTGGGAGCGTCTGCGCGCCTTTACCGACGCGCGCATTGGGCTGGGGCGTGCGGGGGTGAGCCTTCCCACCAAGCAGCTGCTCGCGTTTCAGCTTGCCCATGCCCAGGCCCAAGATGCGGTTCACTGCCCGCTAGAGTGCCAGGCGCTGGCCGATGAGCTGACCCAAGCGCTTGGCTTAAACACCGCGCCGCTTTCAGCACACAGCCGAGCAGAGGACCGTGCGATCTACCTGCAGCGGCCCGACTACGGCCGACGGCTCAATGAACACTCCCGGCAGACGCTGCAGCAGGCGGCAGATAGCGGCCAACGGTTCGATTTGGCGATGGTGATCGTCGATGGCCTCTCGGCGCTGGCGGTACAGCAGAACAGCGCCCCGTTTCTCACTGCGCTGTATGACGCACTCGGGCGCGACAAGAACGAATGGCAGCTCGCACCGCTGACACTGGTGGAACAAGGGCGCGTGGCGATTGGCGACGAAGTAGGCGCGCTGCTCAATGCGGATGCGGTGCTGGTCATGATTGGTGAGCGCCCCGGCCTTAGCTCCCCAGATAGTTTGGGGCTGTACATGACCTGGGGCCCCGAAGTGGGGTTAAAAGATGACCGGCGTAACTGTATCTCCAACGTACGCCCGGCCGGGCTTGCGTATGAAGAGGCGGCCCGGCGTTTGCTGCTGCTGTTAACCGAGGCGCGGGAGCGCAAGCTCTCCGGCGTGACGTTAAAAGACCGCAGCGAAGACAGCGTCTTGGAGGGCGGCAGCAGTTCAACTCGGAATTTCCTGGTGGCTGATTGACGGTAGCAGCACAAAAACGCTGACGACGTTTTCAATAACAACGCTAACGACATTTTCCATAACACCGCTGACGACTCTCCCAATAACAAGACGGAACCAGGAACACAGCACGCCGCTGACACCCATTGCGTTCCACACTAAAAAGGGCAAAACGATGACACAACCAACGGTTGATCAGGCGTATCTGGCCAAGCGCCAGCTGCGTAAAGGGACGGCAGGCTGGATGCTGCTCGCGGGCCTTGGGGTCTCCTATGTGATTTCTGGTGATTTTGCGGGCTGGAACTTTGGCATTGCCGAAGCGGGTTGGGGCGGCTTTGCGATTGCTGCCTGTTTGATGGCGCTGATGTACCTCGCGCTAGTGCTGGCGCTGGCAGAAATGTCCGCCGCCATTCCTGCCGCAGGGGGTGGCTATAGCTTTGCTCGCCAAGCCATGGGGCCTGCGGGCGGTTATTTGACCGGGCTTGCCGTGTTGATCGAGTACGCGCTGGCCCCGGCGGCCATCGTGATTTTTATCGGCTCGGCGGTGGAAGCTTTATTGGGCGTGAACGGCCCGCTGGTGTATCTGCTGTTTTATGCGGTGTTCATCGGTATTCACCTGGCGGGCGTGGGGGAAGCGCTGAAAGTGATGATGGTGATTAGCGGTTTGGCGGTCTTTGCCATTTTGGCCACCGCCGTGGCGCTGATCGGCGATTTCGATTCGGCCAACCTGTTTGATATCGCACCCACCGATGCGGCGGGGGCGAGCACCTTTATGCCTTTCGGCTGGTACGGTATTTGGGCGGCACTGCCTTTTGGCATGTGGCTGTTCCTGGCCGTTGAAGGGGTGCCGCTGGCAGCCGAAGAGGCGAAGGACCCCGCTCGCGATATGCCCAAAGGCATCATCGGTGCAATGCTGTTTTTGCTGTTTACAGCACTGTTGGTGGTGCTGCTGCTGGCAGGGGCGACCAGCGCTGAGATGATTGGCCAAAGCGGCGTGCCGCTGGTGGATGCGCTGAATGCGGCGGGTAATCCTACGCTGGCTACCCTGGTCAACGTGCTGGGCTTGGCTGGTTTGATCGCCTCATTCTTCTCGATTATTTATGGCTATAGCCGTCTGGTATTCGCGCTTTCTCGGGCTGGCTATTTACCCAAACAGCTGTCGCTGACCAGCGGTCGTAAAGTGCCTTACTTAGCGCTGATTGTGCCCGGTATCTTTGGCTTTCTGGCGTCGCTGAGCGGGGAAGGCGATCTGATGTTAGGCATGGCGGTCGTTGGTGCGACCATCTCCTATGCGCTGATGGCGTTCAGCCATATCTGGCTGCGTCTTAAACAGCCTGACCTGCCACGCCCTTATAAAACGCCCGGCGGTATTGTCACCTCATCAATTGCGCTAGTCCTGTCGCTGGTCGCGATGACCGGTGTGTACGCCTTCGACCCTCGCGCCTTCAACTACACCATCGTGCTGTTCATTGCCGGAGCGGCTTACTACTTCCTCTACAGCAAACACCATCTGGTGGCGAAAACCGCGGAAGAAGAGTTCGCGCTGGTGACCGCCTCGCCGGAGGAGGTCGACCCTGCCGCGTCGGTCGCTGCCTCCGTAAAGCTGTAATCACGGCGGCGAATCGCCTAGTCTGAACGATAGCAGTACGCCTCTGGGCCCTGGCGCAGAGGCGTTTTTATTGAGCAGGCAACATAGGGACGCTGTGATGACGCTTAATTTTACTGATACAAGCATGGCCGAGGCAGAGCAGCAGCGCTGGTACGCGGTGGACGATGGCGTGATGGGCGGCGTGTCCCAAAGTGGCTTTCGCGTGGAAGAGGGCGCTGGCTGCTTTTGTGGCGAGGTATCGCTGGAAAACGGCGGCGGCTTTGCCTCGGTGCGACGTGAGCCCAACGGCTTTGAGCCGACCCTCGCACACAGCCAAGGGATTACGCTGCGCGTGCGTGGCGATGGTCGCATCTATCAGCTAAGGCTCAAAAGCAGCGCGTTGGACGAAGCAAGCGCTTACCGCGTCGCCTTCACACCTACGGCTCACCAGTGGGAAACGCATCGGTTCACCTGGGCGCAGTTTGAGGCGGTGCGCCGGGGCACGCTGCTTTCCAGCGCGCCGCCTCTCGACCCACACACTATTCACCAGCTCGGTTTCTTGATTGCCGACCGCACCGCCGGGCCGTTTCGCCTGGAGGTCGCCTCTATTGCGCTGTACCCACAAGATTCACACTCACAGGGCTGACACTGACAGGTCTGACACTTACAGTACTAAGGTCGTCTCGTATGTAGTGTGCCGTTCACGGAATCTGGGAAGCCCTCTTACGACGTGAGCCAGCGTGATGAAACACTCCCCCGCGTATCGCCTAGCGGCCACTGTGCTGCACGGTTTCGATGAGTACCGTGCCCGCTTTAAGCAGATTACCTCGGATGCTAGCCGCCGCTTTCGCGACGCCGCCTGGCGTGAAGCGCAGCAGGCCTCCGCCGCGCGGATCAACCTATACGGTGAAAAGGTCGAGGAGACACTGGGCCGGTTGCAGCGCACCTTTGCCGCAGATGTACTGGCCCATTGTGAGACGTGGCGGGAAGCACGAGGGCACTACGCTCAATTGATTAGCCAGCGGCTGGATTACGAGCTGGCGGAAACCTTTTTCAACTCGCTGTTCTGCTCGGTGTTTCAGCATCGCCATATTCGCAACGACTGGATGTTTGTGTACAGCTCCCGGGAAGACGCAGCGCACCGCTCGGGCATTGAGCTGTGCCGCAGGCATTGCGTCAACGGCGACTGGGCGGGGGCGCTTGCCTGGGCGCTGCAGGAGGCGCCGTTTGATTCCCCGTTTAGCGATTTAGCCAGCGATAGCCAGCTCGGCGCGGGCTTGCTGGAAGCTCAGCTCCCCGCCGCGATTTGGCAGGCGGAGGATGCCCATGTGGAGCTTCTCAACAGCGTGTTCTACCGCAATAAAGGGGCGTACCTCGTCGGGCGTATTTTAGGCGGTGGCGAGCAGGTGCCGCTGGTGCTGCCCGTTCTGCATGGCGAAGGGTACGGCGAGCAGCAGGGCGGCGACCCCTGCCTGCATTTGGACACGGTTCTCACCGAAACCGATGAAGTGTCGATCATCTTCTCGTTCACCCGCGCCTATTTTCAGGTAGACGTGCCGGTGCCGGGGGAATTTGTCGGTTACCTAAAACAGCTTATGCCCCACAAGCCGGAGGGCGAGCTGTACGCGGCTATCGGGTTTTTTAAACACGGCAAAACCGAGTTTTTCCGCGCACTCAACCAGCAGGTGGCTAAACGCGAAGAGCAGTTCATCATCGCGCCGGGCGTGCGGGGCATGGTGATGGCGGTGTTTGTGCTACCCAGCTTTCGCACCGTGTTCAAAATCATCAAGGATAAGTTCGACCCCGCCAAAGAGGTTACCCCCGCGATCGTGCGAGAGAAGTATCGGCTGGTAAAGCGCCATGACCGAGTAGGGCGCATGGCCGATACCCAGGAGTTCTCCAACTTTATTGTCCGCCAGGATCATTTTGATCCAGAGTGTCTGGCGCACTTATTAGAGGTCGCCCCCTCCACGGTATCGCTGAAAGGCGACAAGGTGATCATCAAACACTGCTACACCGAACGAATGATGACGCCGCTGAATATCTACCTGGAGCAGTGCAGCGCCGATGAACGAGTCATGGTGCTGAAAGATTACGGCAACGCCATCAAGCAGATGGCGGCGGCGAATATTTTCCCTGGCGATATGCTGCTGAAGAATTTTGGCGTCACTCGCCACGGGCGGGTGATTTTCTACGACTACGACGAGGTAAGCTATCTCACCGAGTGTCGCTTCCGCCATATTCCCAAATCCCAGGGGTACAACAGTTACATGGATGGCGGGGCTAGCTTTTCCATTGGCCCCAACGATATCTTCCCCGAAGAGTTTGGCCCGTTTATGTTTGCCAACCCGGAACTACGCGCACTGTTTACAGAGCAGCACCCGGAGCTGTTCGACCCGGACTACTGGCTGGCGCTACAGCGGGCGATTCTTGATGGACGGGTGATTGACGTTTACCCGTATCGCAACAAGCAGCGGTTCGCGGGGACCGTGGGGCAACTGGTACATTAGGCGTTTACTGGACGACGTAAGCCGAGGTCAGCATGACATCAGCCCCGCACTTGGTGGTATTTACCGGATCGGGAATCAGCGCGGAGAGCGGCATTCAAACCTTTCGCGCCAGCGATGGCCTCTGGGAGGACCACCCGGTGGAAGAGGTCGCCACGCCGCAAGGGTGGCGGCAAGACCCAGAGCGTGTGCTGGCGTTCTATAACCAGCGCCGTGAGCAGATCCGCCGTGCAAAGCCCAACGCCGCCCATAAAGCGCTGGCGGCGCTGGAGCAGGATGGCTTTCAGGTTAGCGTGATTACCCAGAACATTGACGACTTGCACGAACGAGCAGGCTCCCGCCAGGTGCTGCACCTGCACGGCGAGATTTTGAAGGCGCGCTCATCGGTGGATGCGCGGCTGCGCTACCCGTTGGCGAAGGGTGGGATTGCCCTGGGCGATGTGTGCGATAAGGGCAGCCAGCTGCGCCCAGACGTGGTGTGGTTTGGCGAGGCGGTGCCGCTGTTCGAAGAGGCCTGCGAGCTGGTGAGTCAGGCGGATTTCTTGCTTGTGGTGGGCACCTCGCTGGCAGTCATGCCCGCCGCATCGCTGCTCAGCTATATCGATTACGACACCCCCTGCGCGCTGGTAGACCCCGACGCCGATGAGCTAAGCCCACCCGGCGTGCTGGCGATCAATACCACGGCCGGGGAAGGCGTGCCGGCGCTTGTACACCAGTGGCGTAAGCAGGGGAATTTGATTTTACCTTGATATAACGATTGGGGAGGTTCGCTCAACCCTAGGCGGGGGCGCTGTGAACCCCTCCATGGGCGCTACTTTCGCCATCTGACCGCCATGGATGGCGGGAATGCCGGGATTGTTGGGAACATTGACCGGCCCTGGCGAAAGACCCCCGCTACGGGTTGATCGAACCGGCCGATAGCACACTAGAGGCGCTATTCCAAAAACCACGCTTTCATGACTCCGGTAATCTGGGTGAGCTCGGCATCTGTCGCGATATAAGCGGGCATGGTGTAAAGCCAGCGGCCAATGGGGCGCAGCCACACGCCCCGCGCTCGGGCAAACGCGGCAACGCCTTTCAGCGCCTCGCTGCTGTGGGCTTCGATCACCGCCGTTGCGCCTAATACGCGCACATCCGCTACGGCTGGATGCGCCCGTAGCGCTACGTCTTCTAATAGCTCGCGCTGTAACGTTTGGCTGAGCGCGGCAATTTTCTCTAAGTAGTGCTCCTCCTCGAACACCCTCAGGCTCTCCAGCGCCACGCGGCAGGCCAGCGGGTTGCCCATAAACGTGGGGCCGTGCATGAAAGCGTGGTGCGCACTGTCGCCAATAAACGCCCTGTGAACCCGGTCGGTAGCCAGCGTGGCCGCATGGCCCAAGTAGCCGCCGGTCAGCCCTTTGGAAAGCACCATGATGTCTGGCGTGACGCCCGCGTGGTCGGCGGCAAACAGCTTGCCGGTACGGCCAAAGCCGGTAGCGACTTCATCAAAAATCAGCAGCACGCCAAACTCATCGCACAGCGCCCGTGCGCCGCGCAGGTAGTGGGGCGAGGTCATGTTCAGCCCGCCCGCCGCTTGCAGCAACGGCTCCATCAAGAGCGCAGCAATCTCATGGTGGTGGCGCGCTAGCACCTCCCGCAGCGCGGCGAGGTCTCGCTCAACCTGCTCTGGCGTCGCGTCGAACGGGGCCGTGGGGGCCGGGGCGAAGTGGTGCTGGGGTAGCAGGCTGGCGAACAGGCTGTGCATGCCCTCTTCGGGGTCGCACACCGCCATGCAGCCGGTGGTATCGCCGTGGTACGCCTTCATGAGCGAGAGC
This sequence comes from Vreelandella lutescens, assembly GCF_014640815.1. GTDB lineage: Bacteria > Pseudomonadota > Gammaproteobacteria > Pseudomonadales > Halomonadaceae > Vreelandella > Vreelandella lutescens. Next base: position 174,121 of record NZ_BMHM01000001.1, read on the forward strand.
ATTTTGCGCTTGCTGGGATGGCCGCTCAGCACTTGATACTGCAGCGCCATCTTCATGGCCACTTCCATACCCACCGAGCCGCTATCGGAGAAGAACACATGGTTCAGCCCCGCTGGGGTAATACGCACCAGCGCCCTTGCCAGCTGATCGGCGGGGTCGTGGGTCAGGCCACCCAGCATCACATGGCAAAGCTCCCCGGCCTGCTCGCGAATGGCGGCGACGAGGCGCGGATGGCCGTAGCCGTGAATCATGCACCACCAGGAGCAGGTGGCATCCAGCAGGCGCTCGCCGCTGTCCAGCGTAAAGTAGCTGCCGTTGCCGCCGACCACCTTGGGCGCGGATGTTTGGGTTTTGAGATGGGCGTAGGGGTGCCAAACGGGAGAGTTCATGGCGTTGCCTCCTGGGCGGCGGTGGAGAGAAGCGCATCAAGGAAGATAAAGCGCTGCGCGGTGGAGGCATCTGCCTGTGCCAAATGGGGAATGAGCCCTAAGCAGGGAGCGGGCAGGGCGCGTTTTAACAGCGACACATTAGCTGCAAAACGTGCGCTATCTCTGGCAAAGGCGGGGTCTACCACGCTGCCCACCCAGCCTGCCAGCGTTACGCCATCGGCGACGATGGCCTCGGCGGTGAGCCGGGCATGGTTAAGGCAGCCCAATTTCAGCCCAACCACTAGAATCACCGGCAGCCTGAGCGCGCGGGGCAGGTCGGAAAAGTCCTCCTCCTCGTTCAGCGGCACCCGCCAGCCGCCTGCGCCTTCGATCAGCGTCAGATCCCGTGGCGTGCCGGTTAACGTGTCGCTGAGCGCCTGAGTAACGCTGGCCACGTTAAGCATGGCACCTGCTTCCAGAGCGGCGAGATGCGGCGCAATGGCGGGAGCAAAGGCCCAGAGGTTGACCGTTGGGTACTCCACCGGCGGGAAGCTTTGCGCCTGTAGCGCCAGGGCGTCGCGGTTGCGCAAGCCGCTGGGCGTGGCCTCGCTGCCGGAGGCAATCGGTTTTAACCCCAGGGTGGTGAGCTGGCGCTGGTGGGCGGCGCACAGCAGCGCGCTGGTGGCCAGGGTTTTGCCTGCGTCAGTGTCGGTACCGGTGACAAAATAGGTGTGGTTCATCGCGCGCTTTCCAGTTGTAGCGTTAGGCAGTGGTAGCTCACCGGCAGCCCCTGCGGCGTGCGTAGCGACTCATAGCGGGCCTGGGCGGTGGCAAGCGCTTGGCGGTTCAGCCGAGCGTTGGGTCTGGCCACTTGGGCACCCACGCCTTTGATAGAGGCCATCACGGCGTTCAGGTCGGGGTAAAAAAAGCGCCGCTGATTGCAGGCGTGCTGGGTGAGGTGCAGGCCGCTTTGCTGAATCGCCCGCTGTACGGCGCTGGCATCCGGCGTTTGCAGCAGCGCCTCGGGCCGCTGCCAGGCGGTGGCAACTTCGCTCAGCGTGCCGGGCAGCAGGGTGGTGATCCGCGCTTGCCCGCCAGGGGAGAGCACCCGTGCCAACTCCCGCATCACTGCACCGATATCCGGGCACCACTGAATGGCTAGGTTAGAGAACACAAGATCCACGCTTGCGTCGTTCAGCGGCAGCGCGGCGGCGTCCCCCTGTTGCCAGCGTATGGCATCGCCATACTGCGCCTGGGCGTGGGCGAGCATGCCCGGCGCCAGGTCTAGCCCGGTGGTGGTGGCGTTTGGGTAGTGGCTCGCCAGTTGTTGGGTCCAGTAGCCGGTGCCGCAGCCAAGGTCGAGCACGTGTTGAGCGCTTTCCGGCAGCGTTTGCCAGAGCGCCTCGCCAATGTCACGCTGGGCGATAGCGAGGGCATCGTAGCGTGGTGCCGCCCGAGAAAAAGCGTGGGCAACACGCTCCTGCCAGTGGGGCAGTGGCAGCGAGGTGGCCGGTGTGTTCATCGCGGCTCCTGGGGCGAGCGCGTGGCCTGCTCGGCCAGCCGTGCCGCCAGTTGGGCAGGCTGTGAGAGCATGGGGCAGTGCCCTGCGGCTTCCAGCGGTAGTGCCTGTACCCGGGTGCTGCGGGGTAGCAGTGGATCGTATGCTCCCGCCAATAAGTGGATAGGGCAGGGAGGGTGAGCGAGCAGTGCCCGGTTATCCAGCGTTTCAAGCCACATGAGCCCTTGCGCGAGCGTGTCGGTATCGGCTTGGGGAGTTTCGCCTAACTGTGCTCGTAGCTGGCGGTGAGCCTCGCGGGCATTGGGTTCGCCTTGGGCCTGCCAGCGCAGAAAGTGCCGCCATGTGGTAACTGGGTCACGGTGGAAGGCGCGCTGAAAGCTGGCAAGCTCGTCGCTCCTCACACCGCCATCACTCTCAGCGTCACTACAAAAACGGCTGCCTGCGCCCAGCAGCAGCAAGGCCTTGGGTGACGGCAGGTGATTTAATAGCGCTGTGGCCAGCAACCCACCCAGCGACCAGCCCACCCAGACGGCATCGCTGGGTAGCTCGGGTGCCATCCGTTCGGCCAGTGCGTCAATGCTCGTGGGGGTAGGTAGCGCAGGAGATTCGCCGTAGCCGGGCCACTCCACTGCGCTGGGCTCGACAGTGTTGGGCCAGTACTCCGAAAGCGTCTGCCATACACGGCGGTCGACGCCCCAGCCCGAGAGCAGGATCAGCTTCATCGCTGCTCCTCGTGTAGGCAGGCAGCGGCAACCTCCAAGAGCCGGTCGATATCGCTCTGGGTATGGCGGGCGCTTAGGGTGATTCGCAGTCGCGCCTCGCCGTTAGGCACCGTGGGCGGTCGAATTGCCCCAACCTGAATGTTGTTCTGATCGCACTTGGCTGCCCAGGCCAGGGTGCGCTGCTCGCTGCCCAGCAGCAGCGGTTGAATCGGCGTGTGGGAGTGGCCAAGCGGTAGCCCTAAGGCGATAGCCTGCTGGCGGAAGTAGTCAATATGGCGAGCGAGCCGTTGGCGGTGCTCCGGCTCCCGCTGCACGATGGTGAGCGCTTCCAGGGTGGCGGCGGCAATCGCGGGCGGTTGGGCGGTGGTGTACACATAGCTACGGGAAAACTGAATCAAGTGCTCAATCAGCGCAGCGTCCCCCGCCACAAACGCGCCTGCGGTGCCCAGCGCTTTGCCCAGGGTGCCGACTAAAATCGGCACGGCTTGGCTGTTAAACCCCTCCACGCAGCCCGCGCCGTTTTCTCCGAGCACGCCGAGCCCGTGGGCATCGTCGATCATCAGCCAGGCGTTGTGCTGTTGGCTAATGCGGGCGAGTTCGCCGACGTCAGCGATATCGCCATCCATACTGAACACGCCGTCGCTGACCACCAGCTTGTGAGTGGCCGTGCTGCGCGCAAGCAAACGCTGTAAGTCGTGACCGTCGCGGTGGTGGTAGCGCCGGGAGCGTGCGCCGCTTAAGGCGGCACCGTCGAGTAGCGAGGCGTGATTAAGGCGGTCCTGAAATATCGCGGTGTTCGAATCCGCCAGCGCTTGCAGCACGCCCAAGTTCGCCATATAGCCCGTGGAGAACAGTAGCGCTCTCTCGCGTCCGGTCCATTCGGCCAGCGCCTCTTCCAGGGCATCGTGAATGCCCAGGTGCCCGCTGACCAAGTGCGATGCCCCTGCCCCTGCGCCAAAGCGTTTCGCGCCTTCGGCCTGGGCCGCCTGAACCCGTGGGTCTTGGGCAAGGCCCAGGTAGTCGTTGCCTGCAAAGTCCAGCGCTTGCTGAGAAAACACCCGGCGGCTGCGCCAGCGCTGTAAACGCTCGCGCTCGTCGCGGGCTGCCGCTAAGCGCTGGTGCCACACCTCAGACACTGGCATCCACCGCAAGCGCCGCAGCGCGTTCGGCTTGGGCGTTACGCTGAGCCTGTTGGGCCAGTCGCTCGGTATGCTGCGTGTCGTCTTCGCAGGTATCGCGGCGCTCGGGGTGTAGGCCCAGTTTGGCAAACAGCGCACGGTCGCGCTCTGCCTGGGGGTTGCTGGTGGTCAGCAGCTTGTCACCGTAGAAGATGGAGTTAGCACCGGCCAGGAAGGCGAGCGCTTGGGTGGATTCGCTCATCTGCTCGCGGCCTGCGGAGAGTCGCACGTGGCTCTGGGGCATCATGATGCGCGCCACGGCAATGGCACGGATAAACTCCAGTGGGTCTAAATCTTCCACGTTCTCCAGCGGCGTTCCCGGTACTTTAACCAGCATGTTGATAGGCACCGATTCAGGATGCGGAGAGAGCTTAGCCAACTGCTGCAGCAGCGCGCTGCGATCCTGCGCGCCTTCACCCATGCCTAAAATGCCGCCGGAGCACACTTTCATACCGGCGTTGCGAACGGTGGCCAGGGTTTCTAAGCGGTCGCTGTAAGTGCGGGTGGTGATGATTTCGCCGTAGTAATCGGGGGAGGTGTCGAGGTTGTGGTTGTAGTAGTCCAGTCCGGCAGCGGCCAGCCGGGTGGCCTGTTCGCCGTCGACCATACCCAGCGTCATGCAGGTCTCAAGCCCCAGCGCTTTCACCTGGCGCACCATCTCTTCCACCACCACTAAATCTTTATCCCGCGGGCTGCGCCACGCGGCCCCCATGCAGAAGCGGCTAGCGCCGGCCTCTTTGGCCGCCTGGGCCTGGGCTACTACCTTCTCAATTTCCAGCAGCTTCTCTTTTTCCAGTTGAGTGTTGTAGTGGCCCGACTGCGGGCAGTATTTGCAGTCTTCCGGGCAGGCCCCGGTTTTAATCGACAGCAGAGTAGAGACCTGCACCGCGTTGGCATCGAAATGCGCCCGATGCACCTGCTGGGCGTGAAACAGCAGGTCGTTAAAGGGCAGCGCAAACAGCGCGTTGATCTCGTCAAGCGTCCAGTCGTGGCGCGGTGCGGCATCCGTCGCATGAGAAGCAGTCGAATTAGCGGTCACGGGTAAACCTATATTCTTTTGAAAGTTGACAGGACTCTAGCGGGGCTGCGCTGAGGGTGTCAACTTTTTAGATAGTTTTGGTTTACCATGAATAGTTTGCTTTAGGGAGTATTCGTCAGGATGTATGGCCTGCTTTATACTCTGCGCCCTTTGACGACCCACTGGAGCGCAGATGCCTGACGCGACCTCGCTGCCCCCTGAGCACGATGCATTGACCGACCGCGACCCGGCCACCGGGCATCCGCGCCCGCCTCGGCGTGAATTCAAAGCGCGGGGCAGCTTCGTCAAGCGCTGCGAAGGCTGCAATCTGCCCGAGCTGAACTGCCTCTGCCCGTATCAGGTCAAGGCGGAGAGCGACGCTCAGGTGTGGCTGTTAACTCACTCCATCGAGCACTACAAACCGACCAATACCGGGCGTTTGATTGGCGATGTGCTGACCAACACCCGCGTGTTTACCTGGTATCGCACCGCGCCGGACGACACGCTGGCGGCGCTTCTGGCAGACCCGCGCTACGCGCCGTTTGTGATTTTTCCTGACGATCAGCCGGATTACGCCGACCGCGTGGTGGACATTGGCGCGGTACACGCAGCCAAGCAGCAGGCGCGCATACCGGTGTTTATTATTTTGGATGGCACGTGGCGTCAGGCGCGGCGTATGTTCCGCAAAAGCCCTTACCTAGATACGCTACCGGTACTGCCGCTGCGCACCGAGCGTGAAACCCGCTATCGGCTGCGCAAACCCGCCTCTAAAGCGCATCTGTGCACCGCCGAGGTAGCCATTGAGCTGCTGCGCCAAAGCGGTGATGAAACAGCGGCAGGCGTGTTGGATGATTACTTTGACGTGTTCAACGATAGCTATGCGGAAAGCCGCTACTATCGCAAGATTGCCGAGCCTACCCCTGCTATGCAGCGGCTGTTAGACAGGCAACAGCCGGAACGCTAAGGGGTTTGGCCCGGCAGCCAGCGTAGCAGTACTTTGCGTACCCAGTACCAGCGGTTAATCAGCAGCGCGGCGAAAATCAGGCTGCAGCCCAACAGCTGAAGTAGAGTCATGGTTTCGCTAAACCACCACGCGGCTAGCAGCGCAGTCCATACCGCTTCTAACATCAAAATGACCGCTGCATGGCTTGGAGTGGTCATGCTCTGAGCTTTAATTTGCAAGAAAAAGCGCAGTGAGCTCGCCAGCAGGACGCTGGCTATAAACCAGCCGAGAATGGAGGTGTTCATGGCCAGCGGTTGGTGCTCCACCACCAGCGATAGCCCTGTCAGCACCACGCCAACAGAAATAAGCTGAAGCGTGGTGAGCGGTAAGGCAGGGACGTTGCGCACCACGCGGGTATTCACATTGATCAGCAGGGCAAAGCAGAGGGCGGCGCAGGCCATCAGCAGCTGGCTGGCTTCGATATTAAAGCCTGCATTGAGCGATAGTAGGGCAAACCCGAGCAGCGCCACGGGTAGCGCGACCCAGGTGGAGCGAGGCGGGCGGTCGCCAAACAGCAGCCGTGCCACCACCGGTACCAATAAGATACCGAGGCTATTAATAAACGCGCTTTCGCCTAAATGGTTGGAGTGGTGCAGCCCTAATACCCAAAACGCAATGGCGGCACTAAATAACACGCCCACCAGCAGCCCGCGCTGTATCCGACGAACGGGCATCTGGCGCAGCGCTGGCCAGGCAAATCCCAGTAGTATCAACCCTGCCAGTAAAAAGCGCGTACCTATAAACAGTAAGGGTGGCATGCCTGCCAGCGCTTCTTTAGAAAATATCCAGCCCCCAGCAGCCAAGGCGGTGACGAGCAGAAGCAGTGCATCTGCCTGCCAGGGGGCTTGTTTCACGCTATTCACGCCGCGCCGCTGCCAAACAGAGCCCCTGCGATTCTAAAGCCAGCCACCCAGGTACCAATCGCAGAACCCACGGTGGCTAGGATAAACACCAGCAGAGTGCGAGAAACGCGGTTCTTCCACCAGCCTTTTAACTGCGTCACGTCGTGGCGCAGGGTCGAAAAGTCGCGCACTTTGGGTTTGCGCATATACAGTTCCACCCCCGCCGCTACAAAGCCCGCACCAATGGTGGGGTTAAGCGAGGTGAGCGGTGCCGCGAAGAAGGTGGCAATCACCGTGACCGGGTGAGCCAGCGCCGCAATGGTCGCGCCGCCGGATAAAATACCGTTAATCAAAAACCACTCAATGACGAGCTGCCAGCCAAGGTCGGTATTGCGTGAAAACCCCACTACAAAACCGGTGAGTACCAAGGCAGTAATCAGCCATGGGGCGGCCTTCCACAGCTTGGAGGGCGGCGGTGAGGCTTCGAGTGATTCACGCTCAACTTTGGGATTTTCCGGCAGCGGCGTTTCTAAGTGCTCACTGGTGCCTTTTAGGTGACCAGCACCCAATACCACCAGCACATGTTGGTAGCGTCCTGGCGGCGCTTCTTCCGCCAAACGTAGCGCCATATAGCGGTCGCGCTCGCGAATTAAGGGCGTGTAGAGGGCTTCCGATTCAGCAGCAAACTCGCTGAAGGTGGCCTCTAACATGTCGCCCTCTTTGAGCTTTTCGATGTCCTCTTTGGAGACATCCTGGCGAGAAAGCACGCTGCCAATCAGTCCTGAGAAGAGCGAGAAGCGCTGCCACCAGGGTACGTTGCGATAAATGCGCTTTAAGGTGATGCCAACATCTCGGTCTACCAGCAGCAGCGGCAGATTGCGCGTACGGCACTCTTCCACCGCCGCGCGCATTTCAGCCCCCGGTTGAATGCCGGACTGCTCGGCAATTCGCTGCTGAAAGGCACCGAGCGCCAGGCTCGCCGCCACCATGCCGGCCTTGCCTTGCTTGAACACCTGAAACAGGTCTTGTTCGCCCATGGCGTCTGGGTTGTCCATGCTGTGGTGACGGGCGTCACACAGCTCAATGGCAACGGCGTCGAAGTGGCCGCTGTCGATCAGCTGGCGAACATCGTTGGCGCTTTCCGCTGAAACGTGGGCGGTACCCAGTAGGGTGTAGTGGGTGCCACCTACGGCGATAGTTTTCATCGGGCCGCTGGTCGTCGGCAGCGCATTGGGTGCCTGTGTCAGCGGGGTAGTGTCATCTTGGGTCATGAATAAGTCTCAATAAAAGTAACGTGGGCACTGGTTTAGCGACGCCAAAAAGCGGGAGTAAAGAGTACCAGTACCGTAAAAATTTCCAGGCGGCCCAGCAGCATGGCAAGGACTAAAATCCACTTGGCAAGGCTGGGTAGGTCGCCGTAATGGCTGCTGGCTTCACCCAGAGCTGGGCCTAAGTTATTGAGCGCTGAACCGACGGTGGACCAAGCGGTGACCTGATCAACACCGGTGGCCATGACGCCCACCAGCATCAAGAAAAACAGCATGACATAGGCCGAGAAGAAGCCCCACACGGCTTGGGCAATGCTGTCCGGCACGCTGACTTTGCCCACTTTGACTGCAATCACCGCATTGGGATGAATCAGCCGCATGACTTCGCGCATGCCCTGCTTCAAAATCAAGATAATGCGGATGACCTTCATGCCGCCCGCCGTAGAGCCAGAACAGCCACCAACAAACGCGGCCACAAACAGTAAAAACGGCAGTGCGCCTGGCCAGCCAGAGAAATCGGCAACGGCGAAACCTGCGGTAGTGGCTACAGACACCACTTCAAACAGCGCATGGCGTAGGCCAACGATATCGTCGTAGGTGTCGGTCAGCCACAGGGTGATGACGGCAATGGTGGTGAGGCCCGCTAAAAACAGCATCAAAAAGCGCGCTTCTGGATCCTCAAAGTAATGCAGCAGGCGCTTTTCCCGCCAGGCAATAAAATGGAGGCTGAAACTAACCGCTGAAATGAGCATGAAGCTAATGCAAATCAGCTCTATGGCGGCGCTATCAAAGTGGCCAATGCTGGTGTCGTAGGTAGAAAATCCGCCAATCGCGACGGTAGAGAAACTGTGGCCGAGGGCATCAAACCAGCTCATGCCTGCCAGCATATAAGCCACAAAACAGGCAAACGTAAGCGTGGCGTAAATATACCAAAGCGCTTTAGCCGTTTCGGTAATACGCGGGGTGAGCTTGGAATCTTTGAGCGGGCCTGGAATCTCGGTGCGGTACAGGGCCATACCCCCGACCCCTAAGGTAGGCAAAATGGCTACGGCCAGTACCACAATCCCCATGCCACCCAGCCACTGCAGCTGCTGACGATAGTAGCGCACGGATTCAGGTAAAAAGTCGATGCCGGTAATCACCGTAGCACCGGTGGTGGTGAGGCCCGAAAAGGATTCAAAAACGGCGTCGGTAATGCTTAGCGAACCTTCCCCAAACAGCATGAGCGGTAGCGAACCAAACAGCGCTAGTACCGTCCAGAACATCGCCGCAATAATAAAACCGTCGCGAATACGCAGCTCTTTACGCGCTTTGCGGTTAGGCAAGTACAGCAGCAGGCCGGTCATCACGCTAATGGCAATGCCGCTCATAAACGCATGCCAAACACCATCGCGAAACCACAGTGACATCAGCATGGGCGGCAGCATTGTTAAGCTGAAGAGCATCAGTAGCAGGCCCAGAATACGTAAAATGACCCGCAAGCTCATAGTGTTAGCTGTCTCATCACGCTGGTACGATCCTTAGAAAAACGTTAAGCCCACTTGGAACAGGCGCTCCACATCGCGGATGCGGCGTTTATCGATCACAAACAAAATCAGGTGGTCGCCGCTCTCTACCAGCACATCGCCATGGGCGATAATGACTTCCTTGCCCCGAACAATGGCACCGATGGTAGTGCCTTCAGGCAAATTGATTTCGGCAATCGTGCGTCCTACGACTTTGGATGATTGCTTATCCCCGTGGGCGATGGCCTCAATGGCCTCTGCCGCCCCCCGGCGCAGCGAGTGCACGTTGACGATATCGCCCCGGCGAACGTGAGTCAGCAGGCTGCCGATGGTGGCCTGCTGGGGGGAAATCGCAATATCGATATCGCCACCCTGGACCAAGTCCACATAGGCAGCGTTGTTGATGAGGGTAAGCACCTTCTTCGCCCCCAGCCGTTTCGCCAGCAGCGATGACATAATATTCACTTCATCGTCGTTGGTGAGCGCACAGAAGATATCGCAATCTTCAATGTTCTCCTCTTCCAGCAGCCGTTTGCTGGTGGCGCTGCCGTGGAGCACCACAGTGCGGTCTAGCCGCTCGGAAAGCGCAGTGCAGCGCTCCAGGCTGTGCTCAATAATCTTGACCTGATGGCTGTGCTCTAAGTGCTCCGCCAGCCGCTCACCAATGTTGCCGCCCCCGGCAATCACCACGCGGCGAAAATCCCGCTCGACCTTGCGCAGCTCGCTCATCACCGCGCGAATATCCCGCCGGGCGGCCAGGAAAAACACCTCGTCGTCCGCTTCAATCACCGTGTCGCCACGGGGAATGATGGGCCGGTTGCGGCGGTAAATCGCTGCCACGCGGGTTTCCACGTTCGGCATATGCTTGCCCAAAAATGCCAAATCCTGCCCCACTAGCGGGCCGCCGTAGAAAGCTTTGACCGCCACCAGCTGCACCAACCCACCGGCAAACTCCAGCACCTGCAGCGCACCGGGGTGCTCAATCAAGCGGCGCACGTGATCCGTCACCACCTGCTCGGGGCTGATCAGCACGTCGATGGGAATGGCTTCGTGGGCAAACAGGCCCTTACGGGTGAGGTAGGCGGTGGAGCGCACGCGGGCGATTTTGGTCGGGGTGCGAAACAGCGTATGGGCCACCTGACAGGCGATCATATTGATCTCGTCGGTGTTGGTCACCGCGATCAGCATGTCGGCGTCTTCACAACCCGCTTGGCGCAGCACAATGGGGTAGGAGCCCGCGCCGGTCACCGTGCGGATATCCAGCTTGGTGTGCAGTTCGCGCAGTTTTGCGCCGTCGGTATCGACGACGGTGATGTCGTTCTCCTCGCGGGCGAGGTGCTCCGCTAGGGTGCCGCCGACCTGGCCGGCGCCAAGAATGATGATTTTCATTGCTGAGCATCGGTTCCGTTATAAGCGCCAGCGCATTCTCGGCAGGAGGTGTGCGCTGCAATAAAGACGGCGGCCAGTGTAAACCAGCCGCCGTCGAAAAGCAGGTAGGGATTACTCCATCGTAAAGCCGACTTTCACCGTTACCTGCCAGTGGGCGACACGGCCATCTTCAATATGACCACGGGTGTCGGTGACTTCGAGCCAGCGCATGTTGTGAACGCTTTCTGATGCTTTCGCGAGTGCGTTCTGTACGGCTTCCTCAATACCTTTCTCGGAAGACCCGGTAAGCTCAATATGTTTGTACGTGTGATGACTCATGTTTGCTCCATCCTTGTCATGAATTCACTGCCGGGCAACTGCCTAGGCAGTGCGCTTTTCTAGTCTGGCATAAAAAAAGCCATCGTGACTGCTTTGGGCCGGAAACAGTTGGCGACCATGCCCGCTTGGCTCACCCCACGCCACATCATGGGGCGTGGTGACCAGCGCATCCGGTGTGCGGGCCACAAAGGCATCGATTTGAGCGGCGTTCTCTTCGGGCAGCACCGAGCAGGTGGCGTACAGCAGCGTGCCGCCGGGGCGCAGCAGCGTCCACAGGTTGTCCAGCAGCTGACGCTGCAGCTTAGCCAACTGGCGAATGTCTTCTTTACGGCGCAGCGCTTTAATATCCGGATGGCGACGAATCACGCCGGTACCAGAGCAGGGCGCGTCTAGCAAGATAGCGTCAAACGGCGTGCCGCCCCACCAGTCGTGGGTAGTCGCATCGGCATGTTTCAGCTCGGCGCTAAGCCCTAGGCGGTTAAGCGTATCGTCCACCCGCGCCAGCCGCAGGTTGTCGCTATCAAGCGCGGTTAGCGCGATATCAAACTGCTCTAACAAATGGGCGGTTTTGCCGCCAGGAGCGCAGCAGGCGTCCAGCACGTGAGCGCCGGGGCGAGGAGCCAGGGCAGGCCCAAGCAGCGCGGCCGACAGCTGAGCGGCTTCATCTTGAACGCTCACGTGGCCCTGTTCAAAACCGGGCAGCACCGCCACATCGCAGGGGGTGGCCAAGGTAATGCCATCGGGGGCGTGCAAGCAGAGATGACCCTCTAAGCCCTGCTCGGTGAGCTGCTGCAGGTAGGCTTCGCGGTCGTTATGGCGCTGATTGACGCGCAGCGTCATCGGCCCGGGTTCATTATTGGCCTGGGCAATCGCACGCCACTGTTCGGGCCAAGCAGCGCGCAGGGCGTCCAGCAGCCAGGGTGGGTGCTCAAGAGCCACGCTTTCATCACGATCAACGACCGCTTGCAGCGCCTCGGCTTCACGCTGTAGGCGGCGCAGGCAGCCATTAAGCACTCGTGTGGCCCACTCTTTACCCAGCAGGCGGGCAGCGCCAGCGGTTTCACCCACCGCCGCGTGGGCAGGGATACGCATGTAGAGCAGCTGATAGATGCCCACTAACAGCAGGGCGTGAACATCCGCATCGCGCTTTTTGAACGGCTGCTTAAGCAGCTGATTCGCCAGCGCCTGCAAGCGCGGTAAGCGGCGGCAAGTGCCGTAGCAGAGCTCTTTTAACAGGCTGCGGTCACGGGCCACGACGCTATGCTCATCTAGCCCAGCGAGTGAGCCCTTATCGGTGAGCACCGGGACGAGGCTGCGGGCGGCCGCTGCGCGAACATCGATGCCGCTGCCGCCTTTGGCTGGGCGTTGCTGGCTCATGGGTGAGCTCCTTGTGAGGATGAGGGTTGCCCGAGCCGAGTGCCAACGGTGAGAGGCGTTTGGCGGGCGTTTAATAAGTCGCGTACGGCCATGGCTTTGCCGCCGGGCAGTTGAGCGCGGCTAACGCACAGTACTTGCTGGCCCTGTTCGCCGCAGGCAATGCGCAGGTGCTCATCGCCATGCGCCAGCAGCGCGCCGGGGGGCGAAGGCGGCTGTTCGCCGTCTTCTACGCTGGCCATTAAAAGCCGCAGGCGGTCGCTGCCTAGCGTGCACCAGGCCACCGGCCACGGGTTAAAGGCGCGGATTTTACGCGCCAGCTGCTCGGCGGGCTGGGTAAAGTCTAGCTCGGCCTCGGCTTTGCTGAGTTTGGTGGCGTAGGTGACCCCTTCGTTTGGCTGCGGCGTGGCCGCTAGGCTGTCGCTGTCTAACTGATCCAGCACGTTCACCAGCGCATTGGCACCTTGAATGGCCAACCGGTCATGCAGGTCGCCGCCCGTGGTGCGGGAGGTGATCGGAGTGCGTACTTCGTACAGCATGGCACCGGTATCCAGCCCCGCATCCATTTGCATAATCGTGACGCCTGACGCGCTGTCACCGGCTTCAATGGCACGCTGAATCGGCGCCGCGCCGCGCCAGCGGGGCAGCAGCGACGCATGTACGTTAATGCAGCCTAAACGCGGCGTGTCGAGCACTGCTTGCGGCAGCAGTAGACCGTAGGCAACAACGACCATTACATCGGCGTTCAACGCGGCAAGCTCTGCTTGGGCGTCGGTATCTTTTAGGCTAGCAGGTTGGTACACCGGCAGCCCATGTTCTTGAGCCAGCTGTTTAACCGGGCTTGGGGTGAGCTTACGCCCACGGCCTGCGGGGCGGTCTGGCTGAGTGTAAACCGCCACCACTTCGTGCTCGCTGTCGAGCACAGCAGCAAGGCTTGAGGCGGCGAAGTCTGGCGTGCCAGCAAAAACAACGCGTAACGGTGACATGGTGGTGAGCCCTTAAGTGCGAGAGGATGACAATAAAAAGATGCCGGGTATGAAACGCATAAAGGCCGAGAGGCAGCGCTGTGGCCCGCAGAGAAAAGCCTGTGGGTGTCAGCGTGTCAGCTCGGCCAGTCGCCCTATGGCAAACGTGGATTAGGCGTCGTTAATCAGCTTGTGGCGTTTTTGCATTTTTTTCATTACCCGGTCGCGCTTGAGCGGCGAGAGGTAATCCACAAACAGTACGCCTTCCAGGTGGTCGTACTCATGTTGAATGCAATGGGCCAGCAGGCCATCCGCTTCCAGCTCGTAGGGCTCACCGTTACGGTCCAGCGCATTGAGCTTCACTTTCAGATAGCGCGGCACTTCAGCGTAGTACTCAGGGATCGACAGGCAGCCCTCAGAGAGCGGCTCTTTGGCATCGCCAATGGGCTCATAACGTGGGTTGATCAATACCAGCGGCTGGGAGTTATCGTCGCTGACATCCATCACCACCACGCGGCGATGTACGTCGATTTGCGTCGCTGCAAGGCCAATGCCTCGTGCGTCGTACATGGTCTCCAACATATCGTCGACGAGCTGGCGGACCTCGTCGTCAACGGTTTCCACCGGTACCGCCTTGGTGCGCAGGCGCTCGTCGGGGAATTCGAGAATAGGAAGCTTGGCCATGGCGTTACAATCACCGTTATGCTGAGTCTTTAAGATGAGCAGGCTGGCCTGGGTCAGCGAGCCTAACTGCTTTACTATTAACCACTATATCATGCTGACAGCGTTCCTGGGCACGCGCAACGCCGTGCCGTGCCTTGAAACCGCTTCACCAACGACTGCCTGGGGAGAACCGGATGGTGGCTCGAAAGCCTCTTTATTATAGCGTCTTTGGCGCGCTCTTAATGTGGGTGGTGCTGGTCAGCCCATCAGCCTCCGCCTGGGAGCAGCTACGCAGCGATGCGCCAGAGCGCTATGAGGTAGTGCCAGGCGATACGCTTTGGGGCATCTCCTCGCGCTACCTACACTCGCCTTGGCAGTGGCCTTCGCTGTGGCAGGCAAATCCGCATATTCGCAATCCCCATCTCATTTATCCTGGCGACGTGCTGGTATTAGGCAACTGCCAAGGGCAGCCGTGTTTAAGCTTGGAGCGCGGCCAAGGCATCGTCAAACTCTCGCCACAAATGCGTACCGTGCCGGAGCGCGAAGCCATCACGCCGATTCCGATGGAAGTGGTGCGCTCTTTCCTGCGCGAGCATCGGGTGGTCGAACCAGGCGAAAACCTGCAGGAGCTGGCGTATGTGGTCGGTGGTGATAATCAGCGCTTAATTAGCGGTGCGGGCGATACCTTGTATGTCCGCGGGCAGGTGCCAGCAAGAACGCCACTGGGTATTTACCGCCCAGGTGAGCCTTATATCGCGGCCGATGGCACGCTGCTGGGCGATGAACTGATCAATATCGGTGAAGCGCGCTATGTGAGTAGCGAAGGGGATATTGCCCGTATAGAAGTGCTTAGCGCTTACCAAGAGGTGCGCAATAACGACATCTTGCTGCCGCTTGAGGACCGCGAGCTCAGCGATACCTTTATGCCCCGGGCACCGTTGAATGATGTGGCGGGTCAGATTGTTGCAGTACCCGGCGGGGTGCGATTTATTGGACGCCTGCAGATAGTAGCGTTGGATCTCGGGTCGCAAGATGGCCTTCAGCCAGGGCATGTGCTGCGTGTGAACCAGCAAGGGGAGCTGGTTAACGACCCACGCACCCAGGAATTGCTCCGGTTACCCGAAACGGAAGCTGGCTTGGTGATGGTGTTCAGGCCCTATAACCACATGAGCTACGCCTTGGTGATGCAGGCCTCGCGGGTGCTGGAGGTAGGCGACAGCGTGCGCACACCCACGCAATAGGCATCGTGACATAACAGAATATAAGGGGAACTCTATGGACGCCAAGGAGTGGCTGGCGGTAAATGCTTTGCCCGGTATGGGCGCTGCGCGCATTGCGCAACTGGTGGCGCGCAAGCCCCAATGGCCACAGGGTTGGCTAGCCGCCTTACCCAGCAATGCCTCCAATGCGTTGCGGCTGTGGCTGGCACAGCCAGAACGCAGCCCTCTGCAACAGGCGGTGGATGAAACGCTTGCCTGGCTGCAGAGAGCGCCACGCCGCCACTTGCTGCATCGCGACCATCCCGCGTGGCCCGCACTGCTCAATCAACTGCCTGACCCGCCGGTGGTGTTATGGGCCCAAGGGGATCTGAGTGCATTAGAAGGCCCTGGGCTTGCCATGGTGGGTACGCGCCGCCCAACGTCTGAAGGGAGTGGCCATGCCCAAGCGTTTGCCCGCGAGTTAGCCAATCGCGGGTGGTGCGTGGTGAGCGGTATGGCGCTGGGGGTGGATGGCGTTGCCCAGCGTGCGGCGTTAGCCGCCGGCGGACGCTCGATTGCCGTGTTGGGCTGTGGGGTCGATGTGATTTACCCTGCCCGCCATCGAGACTTACATGAGCAGTTAGGGTCGTTGCCCGGTGGCCTTTTGCTCTCAGAGCATCCACCGGGCACGGTGGCCAGGCCAGCCTTCTTTCCGCGCCGTAACCGAATTGTGACAGGCCTCTCGTTAGGCACATTAGTGGTTGAAGCCACCGAGAAAAGCGGTTCACTGGTCAGCGCGCGCCTAGCGCTTGAGCAAGGCCGCGAGCTGTTTGCGCTGCCAGGGTCGTTGCACAATGTGCAAGCCCGTGGCTGCCTACAGCTGCTGCGAACAGGGGCCACCCTAGTGCGCCATGTGGACGATATTATCGAGGAGCTGCAGCACTGGGTGCCGCACTATCTACCCACAGGGCTACCCAAAGAGCTATCCAAAGGGCTATCCAAAGAGCTAGCCACGGCGCAGCCGGTAATCAGCGCAGAGCTAACGCCTGAACTGCCCGAGGAATCATCCGATATAGAGGCTCGACCTGGTGATAGCCTGTTAAACGCCCTTGGCCCGGTGCCCACGCCGATTGATACGCTGGTTCAGCATATGGGAGTGTCCGTGAGTGAGTGCCAACAGCGGCTTCTCATGCTAGAGCTGGATGGCAAGGTGGCGCAGCAGGCGGGCGGCTGGGTGAGGCTCGCAGCGCCATGGTAAGATGCCGATTCCATTTTGTAATCGTCTAAGAGCTTATTCAGGAGCGTCTATGAAAGCGGCGGTTGACGTGAATGCAGCGGTAAATGCGCTGCGTGCAGGCGGCGTGATTGCATGCCCCACAGAAGCCGTGTGGGGGCTCAGCTGTGACCCCGATAACGATGAAGCGCTAGCACATCTCATGCGTATGAAAGAGCGCGACCCTGCCAAGGGCGTGATTCTCGTCGCGGCCAGTATTCAGCAGTTCCAGCCTTGGTTAACGCAGCTGCCGCTGTCGCTTCATGCACCGCTGGCCGCCAGCTGGCCTGGCCCGAATACATGGCTGGTGCCCGATAACGGCAGAAGCCACGGCCTAGTGCGCGGTGCTCACCAAAGCGTTGCTCTGAGAGTTACCGACCACCCGTTAATGAAGGCGCTCTGCGAAGCCTTCGGTGGGCCGCTTGTCTCCACCTCCGCCAATCGGGCTGGCGACCCTCCTGCCATGAGCGCAGAAGAAGTCGCTACCCTTTTTGGTGATGAGGTAGCCGCTATTACGGCAGGTGAGCTTGGCGGCAATGCCAAGCCCAGCACCATCAGAGATCTGGTAACGGGCAAAGTCATGCGCGCCTAGCGCTCTGCGCACTACCCGACATCACCGCCAACGACTTACGATTCATCTCACCAGGAGTTACTGTGGCTCACGAGCACCTAGACGACGTTAAAGCCTACCTTCTCGATCTGCAGGAGCGGCTGTGTGCAGGCCTTTCCGCTGCCGATAGCCGTGCCGCGTTTAAAGAGGATAGCTGGCAGCGTGAAGAGGGCGGCGGTGGGCGCTCTCGCGTTATGGTGGAGGGCGCTATTTTTGAAAAAGGCGGGGTCAACTTTTCCCATGTGTTTGGCGCTCAGTTGCCGCCTTCCGCTACGGCGGCACGGCCAGAGCTAGCCGGGCGCAGCTTTCACGCAGTGGGTGTTTCTTGGGTGATGCATCCAGAAAATCCCAACGTACCCACCAGCCACGGCAACGTTCGCTTCTTTATTGCTGAAAAAGAGGGCGAGCCCCCGGTCTGGTGGTTTGGTGGCGGCTTTGACTTAACCCCTTATTACCCCGTGTTTGAAGACGTGGTGCACTGGCACCAAGTGGCCCAAGACGCCTGCGCGCCCTTTGGTGAGGGTGTTTATGAGCGCTATAAAACCTGGTGCGATGACTACTTCTATCTAAAACATCGCGAAGAGACCCGCGGCGTCGGTGGGCTATTTTTTGATGACTTGAACGAAGGCAGCTTTGAAGAGTGCTTTGCGTTTCAGCGCGCGGTGGGCGATAGCTTTCTGGACGCTTACCTTCCCATTGTCGAGCGCCGCAAGCAGGATGCGTGGGGCGAGCGCGAGCGTGATTTTCAGCTTTACCGCCGTGGCCGCTACGTGGAGTTCAACCTAGTCTGGGACCGCGGCACGCTGTTTGGCCTGCAAAGCGGCGGGCGCACGGAGTCGATTTTGATGTCCATGCCGCCACTGGCTCGTTGGGAGTACGCGTTTACCCCTGAGCCGGGCAGCCGCGAAGCAGCGCTGCACGACTACTTGGTACCACGCGATTGGCTGGCTGAGGCTGCCCAGCAGAGCAACGCCTAAGGAGCTTCGATGACCGACCGTTACTGCGTATTTGGCAACCCAATTAAGCACTCAAAATCGCCTCTGATTCACGGCGAGTTTGCCAGCCAAACCCAGCAAGCCATGACCTACACCGCAGAGCTTGCTCCTGTGGAGGGTTTCGCTGACGCTTGGCGGGCGTTTGTCGCCCATGGGGGCCGTGGTGCGAACGTCACCGTCCCCTTTAAAAGCGATGCCTTTGCCCTATGCGATACCCTGAGCCAACGCGCCAAGCGCGCTCAGGCAGTCAATACGCTGATCGTGGGCGGCAATGGGCGTATCTACGGCGACACGACCGATGGCGTTGGGCTGGTACGGGATTTGGCTTATCACCGCGTAGCATTAGCGGGCAAGCGTGTGCTGGTGCTCGGCGCAGGCGGCGCCGTGCGTGGCATTTTAGAGCCGCTGTTAGCAGAGAATCCTCGTGAGGTGGTCGTGGCAAACCGCACCGCCGACAAAGCCGAACAGTTGGCTGAGGCATTCGCTGATCTGGGGAGTATCCAGGGCGGCGGTTTTGTTTCGGTGGAAGGCCCGTTTGATGTGGTGATTAACGGCACCAGTGCCAGCCTTTCCGGCGAGTTGCCGCCGCTGCCTGAAGCGCTGTTTGCCGAAGGCGCGTGGGCCTACGACATGATGTACGGCTCAGAGCCGACGGTGTTTCTTCAGTGGGCGGGGCCGCAAGGAGCCAAGCTGCTGGATGGTCTGGGTATGCTGGTCGAGCAGGCTGCTGAGTCGTTTTTCCTATGGCGCAATGTTCGGCCAGAGACGGCCAGCGTACGCACGCTGCTGCGACAGTCGCTCAACTATTAAATCGCTCTACTATTAAGACACTCAACTGCTAGATAAGGCGATGGGGGCGAGTGCCCCCATCGTTACTTTATCTAGCTAACTTGATCGAGTGAACCTGATCGGGCTAACGCGGCTTGGTATAAAACCCCACCATGCACATCACCAGCCCCACCACCGATAGCAGCATGCCTCCGTTGACCAGCAGTGGTGAGCGTTGTAGCCACGATACAAAAGGCTGCGGCGTGTCGTAGCAAGCTCCTTCTAGATAATTCCAGTAGCCGCCCTCCAGCTGGCAGGCGCGTACGTCGCCCAGTTCCCAAAAATAGACGCCCAGTAGCACCAGAATTGGCAGCACTAACAGCAGTAAACCCAATCGAATCATACAAGCCTCGGGTGGCCGCTACGGTCGCGGGCAGTTGGGAGTGCGGCCGCTAGAGCGGGCCTGCTCGTAGGTGGCCAGTGCCTGCTCC
This sequence comes from Vreelandella lutescens, assembly GCF_014640815.1. Classification (GTDB taxonomy): domain Bacteria; phylum Pseudomonadota; class Gammaproteobacteria; order Pseudomonadales; family Halomonadaceae; genus Vreelandella; species Vreelandella lutescens. The sequence goes on from NZ_BMHM01000001.1 coordinate 193,589, forward strand.
ATATTGGCTTGCAGGCCTTGAATCCGCTGTCCTTGGCTGGGGTGCGTCGACATCCAAGCAGGGGGCGCGCCGCCGCCAGAGGCTGCCTGCATGTTTTCCCACAAAGTGACGCTCTCGCGGGGGTCAAAGCCTGCCTCGGCCATCAGCTGAAGGCCAATCACATCGGCTTCGCTCTCATGGCGGCGCGAGAAGGGTAGGGCAATGCCGTACTCAGCGCCCATGCCCAGAACGCCCATCATTTGCTGGCCTGCCGGTGTTTGCATACCCGAGGTGCTGGAAATCACTGAAAGACCCAAAGACGTAGCGCTTTGGGTAGAGGCACGCTCATTGGCGTGGCGCGCCAGCACGTGACCAATTTCATGACCGACCACCGAGGCTAACTGGTCCTGACTGGTGGCGATATCCAGCATGCCGGTATTCACACCCATGTAGCCGCCAGGAAGGGCGAAGGCGTTAGGCTGCTCAGACTCAAACACGCGAATTTGCCAGTCAAGATTGCGCTGATCGTCAGGTAGTACATCAACAATGGCATTGGTAATGCACTGCACGTAGCGATGGCTTGCCTGGTTAGCGGTAGGGATGTTCTGCTGGTACTCAGCGAAGGCCTGCTGGCCCATTTGGTTGAGCTGATCATCAGAGAGCAGCAGGAGCTGTGAGCGACCGGTGGGAGAGGTCGTACAGGCTGCGATTGAAGCGCATAGTGCCGTAACCGCTAATGGACGAAGCCAACGCATAGACAGTTTCCTTATAGACGAGTGGGGATCCTTGCACACAAGATAACCACTGACAGTGGTAAATCAACCCCTATCATAACGCACTCTGAGGATGACGATGGATGCTGAATTAAGCCAGCGCCTAGCGCGGTTACTCGATCATGTGGACCACTGGCTGCCACCTGCGCCGACCCCAGTGGAATGGGACAGCCATGTCGCAGCGATTTGGCAACGCCACCCGTTGGGCGGGCGGTTAGTGCCGGTGCCCCCAAGAGACACCATGACACTGGACGACCTGCTGGGCATTGAACGCCAGAAGCTGGCGTTGGTGGACAACACCCGCGCCTTTTTACAAGGCCTGCCTGCCAACCATGCGCTGCTTTGGGGTTCCCGTGGCAGCGGTAAGTCGTCAGTGATACGCGCGCTTCTTAATTCTCTGGCGAGCGAAGGTCTGCGGCTGATCCAGGTAGATCGCCATGACCTAGCAAGCCTACCGTTGCTGGTGGAACAGCTGCGTCATCAGCCGCACCGCTTTGTGGTGTATTGCGACGACCTGTCGTTCGAAGGCAACGACGATGCCTATAAAGCGCTTAAGAGCGTGCTGGATGGCGCGCTGACCGGGCCACCGGATAACGTGCTGCTCTATGCCACCTCGAATCGTCGCCACCTGTTGCCAGAGTCGATGGATGACAATAGCGGTTCACGCTTGGTGGGGGAGGAGCTGCATCACGGCGATGCGGTGGAGGAGAAAATCTCGCTGTCAGACCGTTTCGGCCTGTGGCTAGGTTTTCATCCGTTTAGCCAAGCGACCTACTTAGAGGTATGCGAACACTGGGTGGGGCGTATAGGCGGGAAGCAGGACTGGGATGATGCAGCGCGGGCGGAGGCGGTTCGTTTTGCTACGCTGCGCGGTGGGCGAAGCGGCCGGACGGCGTGGCAGTTTGCGGCCCAGTACGTGGGCCGCAAACGGCTGCATGAGCGCAGCGAGTAGCGCGTAAGACTTAGCGTTGGGGAATGAGCTGCCCGTCGGCGCCTACGTTCAAGCGAATGGTGGGCGTGAGCAGGCCAGAGGGCAGCGTCATACCCAGGCCGCGCAAGTCCCCTGGGGTGATGGCCAGTTCACTACCCACAGGCAGCTCCCCTTGGCTTGCCAGCTGGCTGGCTAGCTCCAGCATGGGTGTCATGCGCTGAGTGTCAGTGGCCAGAATATCAAAAGCGACGGGCAGGCGAAGATTGGCATCTTCACCTGATGTCAGGGTGACATCTTGCTGGTACTGGCCCTGCACCGGGTCCACGCCAGGCATATCCAGCGTCCAGCGAAAGCCAGACATTTCCACCGGCGGCATACCAATAGGTAAGCCAAGCCCCATGGCCAATGTGGCCTGCACTGGCAGGCTACCCGTGCCCAGGCTAGAGGCTAGCAAGCTAGAGAGGTCGCTGGTATCCAGCCCGGCATTGATGCTGTAAGGGCCAACGCGCACATCTTCAATGCCTAGCGATGTCACCGCTAGCCGAAAAGCGAAAAGGCCTGTTTGAGGCAGTGCCAAGCAGCCGGTTAGCAAGCTGGCCAGCAGCAGTAAAACTAAGCCGCGTCCGCGACGAAAAGCGTAGTGCATGTACGTCCCTCCTAAGAAGGGCAGAGTGTCTAGGTGGCGAGTGCCGAAAAGCGCCGCTATTTGAGGGCGGGCGCAGGTGTCTGTCAAGTAGATTTGTGGTCAGTAGAGCCAAGAAAAAACGCCCGCTGAATCGTCAGCGGGCGTTGAGAAGAAGGCGAGTGCTCAGCGGCGGCTTTTACGCGCTTCTTTGGTACGGTTAAGCTCGCGTTTTTTCGCTTTTTCTTTGTCGCTGGCCCCTGCCATGTGATCGAAGGGGTTGTCGCCAGAGCGGAATTCAAAGCGCATCGGCGTGCCCTGCACCTTCAACACTTTACGGAACGTGTTGGTGAGGTAGCGGCGATACGCTTCAGGTAGCGATGCCGTCTGGTTGCCATGCACCACGATAATCGGCGGATTGCTGCCACCCTGGTGAGCCATACGCAGCTTGATGCGTCGGCCATTAACCATGGGCGGCGGATGCTGGCTGACCGCATCTTGCAGCAGCGTAGTGAGGCGATTAGTCGACCAGTGTGCGTTGGCGGCGTTAAACGCCCGCTCAATGGAAGGGTACAAATCGCCCACCGCCGTGCCGTGAAGCGCGGAGATAAAGTGCAGTTCAGCGTAATCAGCAAAGCCCAAACGGCGCTTGATGTCCGAGCGCATTTTCTCTTTGGCGTCGCTTTCCAGCCCATCCCACTTATTAACCGCCAATACCAGCGCGCGGCCAGAGGTGAGTACGTAGTCCAGCAGGTGCAAATCCTGCTCGACTAAGCCGCTGCGGGCGTCCAGAACCATCACCGCCACGTGGCTCTCTTTAATCGCATCCAGCGTTTTGATGATGGAAAACTTTTCGGCGATTTCACTGACGTTTTTGCGCCGACGAATACCGGCCGTATCGATCAGTACGTAAGGCTTGCCGTTGCGCTCAAACGGAATCTCAATGGCATCACGGGTGGTGCCTGCTTCATCAAACACCACCACACGCTCTTCACCCAGCAAACGGTTGACCAGCGTGGATTTACCTACGTTCGGGCGTCCAATGACGCCAATGCGGATACCTTTAGAACCGGTATCTGCAGGAATGCTTGGGTCCCGCTCAGGGAACGGTTCAAGCACCGTATCAATCAGCAGCGATACGTTGCGTCCATGAGCGGCGGCAATCGGCCAAGGGTCGCCAAGGCCGAGTTTCCAGAAGTCGGCCATGGCCGAGTGCTCTTCCAGGCCGTCGGTCTTGTTGACCACCAGCCAGGTTTTCTTCTGATTCACCCGCAGATGATTGGCGATCGCTTCATCGGCGACGTTAAGTCCAGCTCGGGCATCCACCAAGAACAGCACAATATCGGCTTCATCAATGGCCGCGAGGGACTGCTCAGCCATCGCGGCATCAATGCCTTCTTCGTCACCGCTGATACCGCCGGTATCAATCACGGTGTACGCTTTGCCACCCAGCATACCATTACCGTATTTACGGTCGCGGGTCAGGCCAGGAAAATCTGCCACTAGCGCATCGCGCGAGCGGGTAAGGCGGTTAAACAGCGTCGATTTGCCCACATTGGGGCGACCGACTAGTGCAATGACGGGTGTCATGGAGTTACTTCCAGGGTTTCCAGGCGACCATTGTTGGCCTGGACATGAATGGTGCTGCCTTCAGTGACCGGGCGCACGCTAATACCCGAACCATCGATGCGGGTACGGCCTACCAGGTTGCCTTCACGGGCGTCGATCAGGTGAACATAGCCTTCAAAATCACCGACGACGATGCGGCCATTGGCAAAGGCCGGAGCGGTTAACCAGCGATCTTCCAGGTCATCGTTGCGCCAGACTTCCTGGCCGCTGTTGGCGTCCAGGGCCACCATATGACTGTCGTCGCTGACTACGAATAAGAAGTCGCCCACCAGAATCGGTGTGTGACGGCTTGATAACGTGGTTTCCCATAATACGCCACCACGGGTGGCTTCCAGCGCGACGACACGGCCGTTGTAGCTGGTGACAAACAAACGACCATCAGGGCTAAGCACTGGCTGACCAGAAAGGTCTACTAAGCGCTCAACATCGCTGCGCCCGCGCGGTGTGGCAATCTGCATATCCCAGAGAGCTTGGCCGCTGCGGTTATCCAGCGTGGCAAGACGGCCGTTAGCAAGGCCAACGAAGGTGACCGGGTCGATGACCATCGGGGTGCCGGTGCCGCGCAGCGTTAACGCCGGCTGAGAGCTGGTGTAAACCCACCGCTCTTGGCCGCTGGCGCGATCAAGAGCAGTCACCTGCCCGTCGACGCTTTGTACCAACAGAAGCTGCTGATTGGCTTGCGGAGCTGCCAGTACTTCGCTAGAGACACGCGAGCGCCAGGCAACGCTGCCATCGCGCTGGTCAAGAGCGATCACTTCACCGTTACGTGTGCCCAGATAAACCTGGCCTGCAATCGCGTTCAGGGCGCTGGAGATAGGCGTCTCTAGCTCGACTTCCCACTCACGCTCGCCACTATTGGCATTGAAGGCGGCCACTAAGCCATTGCTATCAGCGGCAAAGACGGTATCGCCTTCACGGGCGGGAGCGATCGGGTAGCGGGCACGGCCAAAGCCATCGCCCACGCGACGATCCCAAACGCTATCCAGCGATGAGGTTTCATCAAAGCTGCGCAGCTCTTTTGGCGTGAACGCAGGCTCACCTTTGCTAGCACAGCCAGCGAGTAGCGCTAGCGCCATGGCACCAAGGGTGGTGCGCATCAGGTGTTTGGAAAAAAGCGGTTTTGACAGGCTGGTCGTCATCACTGTGTCGCCTCCTCGGCGCCGAGATCGTCAAGCTTGAACTGCACGCCGTACAGCGGCTGGTTCTGCGTTTGGGCGAGTGACTGGGCGGTTTGCCATGCATCACGTGCTTGATCTGGCTGGTTAAGTGCTAGGTAAGCATCGCCACGCACGTTCGCTTGCTGAGCCGCTAGCGCCTCGGAAATAGGCTGATCGAGCAGGGCTAACGCAGCGTCAGGGTTGCCTTCGGCCACTTCAATGCGCGCCAGACGCAGCCAGGCCAAGCTCTGCACGTAGCGGCGAGAGGAGTTGCTGGCAACGTCTTCTAGCGCCTGCTTAGCGGCGGCGATGTCGTCCTGCTGTACCGCGAGACGAGCTTCCAGCAGCTGAGCAAGCTCAGCATACAGGGTGCTACCGTAATCATCCGTCAGCTCATCAATCAGCGTTTGTGCAGCGCTTAGCTGATCCCCTTCCAAGGTGGTGCCAGCGGTCATATTAATAAGCTGCTGGTAACGAGCGGAGGCCGCTTCTGACTTACCCTCTTGGTAGTTTTGCCATGCGTTCCAACCAAACACGCCGGCCGCTGCGAGAACGGCACCGGCAATCAGCGAGGTTCCATTCTCTTTCCACCAGCGTTTGACAACCTCTAGCTGCTCTTCTTCGCTTCTCAGCTCCGCCACGGGCGGCCTCCTATTCCATTGGTCAGCTGCTTATGCGGCTAACGAGTATTCGTCTGCCCAGATAGTGCCGGGGCAGTTCTGTTAGTGAGACGGTACGTTAGCCAGTAACGCATGAAGCGCGTCGGCCAATTTGGCCTGGGCGACCTGCTGCTGCTCGCGGTCATCGCGCAAAAACTTCAACGTAGCGGTTTGGTGAGTGAGCTCATCTTCACCCAATAGAATCGCCACGGTGGCAGCACTCTTGTCTGCCTTCTTCATGCGACTTTTGAAGCTGCCGCCGCCGCAGTGTAGCTGCAGGCGCAGGGTGGGCAGCGCGCTGCGCAGCTGCTCCGCTAGCGTGAGTGCGGCAACGGTGGCGCTGTCATCCATGGGCATGAGGTAGACATCACAGCCGCCCATGGCATCCGCCGGTACTAAATTCAGTGTTTCCAGCAGCAGCACCAGGCGCTCAATGCCCATGGCAAAACCAACCGCTGGTGTGGGCTTACCGCCAAGCTGCTCGACCAAACCATCGTAGCGGCCACCGGCACACACAGTGCCTTGGCTACCCAGGGCGGTGGTGGTCCACTCAAATACCGTGCGGCAGTAGTAGTCTAGGCCGCGCACCAAGCGTGGGTTGACCACATAAGGGATACCCGCAGCATCCAGCATTGCTTTGAGCTGTTCAAAATGCACCCGAGACTCGTCGTCCAAGTGATCCATCAGCTGTGGGGCAGCGTTAAGCATCTCTGCCATGTCGGGATTTTTTGAGTCCAAGATGCGCAGCGGGTTGCTGGTTAAGCGTCGTTTGGAGTCTTCGTCCAATACATCCTGATGTTGCTCAAAATAGCTCACCAGCTTGTCGCGATAGGCGGCCCGTGCGTCTGAAGAGCCTAAGGAGTTCAGCTCTAGAGTGACGTGCTCCATCAAGCCAAGCTCTTGCCACAGGCGTGCCGAGAGCAAAATGACTTCGGCATCGATGTCCGGGCCGTCAAAGCCATACGTCTCCACGCCGACCTGATGGAACTGACGGTAGCGGCCTTTCTGAGGGCGCTCGTGGCGGAACATCGGGCCTTGGTACCAAAGCCGCTGGGTTTGGTTATGCAGCAAGCCGTGCTCCATGGCCGCCCGAACGCAGCTGGCGGTGCCTTCAGGACGCAGCGTCAGGCTGTCACCGTTACGGTCGTCAAAGGTGTACATCTCTTTTTCGACGATATCGGTCACTTCACCAATCGAGCGGGCAAACAGCGCCGTCTGTTCCACTATTGGCGTGCGAATTTCATCGAAGCCGTAGCGGTGCATCAACTGGCGTACTTTGGCCTCAAAAAATTGCCAGCGAGGGCTGTCGCTGGGCAATAGGTCGTTCATTCCACGGATGGCTTGAATCTTTTTAGCGGCGGACTTGCTCAATGAAAACTCCTTGTAGGGGCGGCAGCACAAGAGGCGGGAGGTTCACACCGCCTTTTGTAAGCAACATAAACGTTAAACGCTGCGCGCAATCATATTCTCTTGCTGCTGCTCTTTTTGACGCACTTTGTCGCGGATCAGCTTTTCCAGATCGTCCACAAGGTGATCATTACGCAGCTTGCTGGCAGGTTTGCCGTCGATGTATACCAAGTTGGCAGGCGAGCCGCCGGTCAGGCCGATATCCGTCTCTTTCGCTTCGCCAGGGCCGTTGACCACGCAGCCAATCACTGAGACATCCAGCGGTGTCATCACATCTTCCAGGCGCTCTTCTAACTGGTTCATGGTGCTGATGACGTCAAAGTTCTGCCGCGAACAGCTTGGGCAGGCGATAAAGTTAATGCCCTTAGCGCGCAGCCTCAGGCTCTTCAGCATATCGAACCCGACCTTGATCTCTTCCACTGGGTCAGCGGCGAGCGAGACGCGGATGGTATCGCCGATACCGTCCATCAACAGCATGCCAAGGCCGATGGAGGATTTCACCGTGCCTGAACGCAGGCCGCCCGCTTCGGTAATGCCCAAGTGCAGGGGCTGCTCGATACGCGTGGCGAGATCACGGTAGGCGGCTACCGCCATAAACACATCAGACGCTTTTACGCTGACTTTAAACTCCTGGAAATCGAGACGATCCAGGTGGTCAATATGGCGCATCGCCGACTCAACCAGTGCCGCCGGCGTGGGCTCGCCGTACTTCTTCTGCAAATCTTTCTCAAGCGACCCGGCATTCACCCCGATACGAATAGGGATGCCATGGTGCCGTGCTGCGCTGACCACCGCTCGCACGCGGTCTTCGCGGCCAATGTTGCCGGGGTTGATGCGCAGGCAATCAACGCCGAGCTCAGCCACGCGCAGAGCAATTTTGTAATCAAAATGGATATCGGCAACGAGGGGGACGTCCACCCGCTGTTTGATTTTTCCAAAGGCTGCGGCGGCGTCCATATCCGGCACGGAAACACGCACGATGTCTGCCCCTGCTTTTTCCAACTGTTGGATCTGGCCGACGGTAGCGTCCACATCCAGGGTGTTGGTGTTGGTCATGCTCTGTACGGAAATCGGCGCATCGCCGCCAACGGCCACATTGCCAACATGAATTTGGCGTGACAGACGGCGTTTAATCGGAGAAGGGGCGTGCATAAGACGGGTCACTCTCCCAGGGTAAAGCGGGCAACGTTATTGGCACCGGCACGCTGGGCAAGGTTCACGACCTCACCTTGGTAGCGTAGTTCGACACCGGTGGCGTTACCGATAGTTAGACGAAAAGGCGGTTCGCCCTCAACGCTTGCGGTAGTGCCGGGGGTTTGCAGGCCGACAAACACGCGCTGGTTGTTGGCATCAAAAATCTCTGTCCAGGACTGCTCGTTAAACGTCAGCTCTAGTAAGTTCGGCGTTGCGGCAGCGGGAGCTGCTTCTGCCACTTCTTCTGTTTCTGCCGTGGACGCTTCTACCTCATCCGTGGCGGCATCGGCATCGACTGTTTGAATGGCTGTTTCGTCGCCTTCATCCATCGCTGGCTCATCACTGATCGCCGCAGGCGCGCTGCTTACGCTCTCAGCGGGCTCGCTTGTCTCATCGTTGGTTAGCTCTTCCGTGACAGCAGGCTCAGGGGTCACGGCTGGCATAGGCGCTGGAGTAGGCTCAACGTCGCTTGCGGGCGTTTCGTTCTCTTCCATGGCGGGTGAGGAGCCAATGCTGGGTGGCTCGCTGCCGCCACGGCTTTGCCACCACGCCACGGTAACGGCAATGAGGCCGACGATCACTAACACCGTGACCAGTTTAAATAGCCATGCGCCCATTTTAGACGGCGGTTTGCTGACAGAAACGGGCGCTACCTTACGTTCGTTATCGCTCACACCGTGGCGAGCTTGGTACGCCTCCAGCACGACGCGGTCATCCATGCCGAGATATTTGGCATAGGCGCGCAGGTAGCCGCGACGGTAAGCGGCTACGGGTATCTCTTCGTAATTATCTTTTTCTAATCCATCGACAACGGCAGGACGCAGGTTTAGAGCCCGGGCAGCATCGGAGATTGGAACCCCAAGGGATTCGCGTTGGCGAGAAAGCAGCTCCCCGGGAGTCGCGGTGCTGTGGGCAGTCGTAACGCTATCTTGTAACTGTGTGTCGCTCATAGCTGAGCATCCTTCAATAATGTGGTGATCAGGGCGGCAATCAGTTGTCTAGCAAGCGCTGGTAGTCGGCAGCCGCGGCGTTATCTCCGCGGGCGAGGGCGACATCAATCGCCAGTTCCAGCGCTGCTGGGTCTGGGCCTGCCAGCTGCAGATAGTTCTGCAGTGGGTCCCAGGCCTGATCATAATTGCCCTGTGAAACTTCCAGTTCGGCTAACATTAAATACCCGCGTGGGTTGCGCGGGTCGATGCTTTGCGCGCGTTGCAAACGTTCGCGCGCTTTATCAAATTCGTCTATGGCCAAGTAACACTGCCCCAGGTTGGTAAATAACTGGGCGCGATTGGCGTATTGGGCATCTTGAGATGCCAGTTCTAACTGTTCGCAGGCTTGCGCAAACTGATCCTGCTGATACAAAAACGCGGCGTAATTGTTACGCGCGCGGGTAAACGATGGCGCTGCGTTTAATGACTGCTGGAAGTAGCGATTAGCAAGATCGCTCTCTCCCTGCTGTTGATAGACCAGCGCCAGCGCTTGAAGTGCCTCCGGGTGACGCGGGTCCAGCTCAAGAGCACGATCCAGGGCATTCAGCGCGCGGGGCAGGTTATCACGCTCTAGGTAAGCGACGCCAAGCTGCGTATACGCTTCTGCAGCATCGGGGTTAGCGTCGCTAACCCCGGAGCTTGAGGTGGCGCAGCCTGCCAACAGCAGGCTGCCAGCAAGTACGGACAGCATGGGCACCCTGAAAGGGGTAATGCGCCTGCGGTGACCGATCATCTACGCCCTCTTGAGTCGATACGCTGGATACAGCCAGCAAAAACGTGTCCATCAAAGCGCTGTGTCAGATGGATGTCAAGACAGCAGCGGTTAGTCAGCGTCAAGCTGGACGGACTGAATATAGCGTGCACTACGCTTGGTGCGGTCTTTCACGCGACCGACTAACTGACCGCAGGCAGCATCAATATCGTCGCCACGGGTCACTCGTACGGTGGCGTTGTACTCTAAGTCGTACAGCCACTGTTGGAAGCGCATCACTTGGTTGCGCGACGGCTTCTCGTAACCTGAGTTAGGGAACGGGTTAAACGGAATCAAGTTGATTTTGCATGGCAGCTCTTTAAGCAAAGCGGCCAGCTGTTCGGCATGCTCCTGCTGATCATTAACATCTTTGATCAGCGTGTACTCGATGGTGACCTGACGGTTATCAGGGCACTTGGCCAAGTAACGGTGGCAGGCGTCGAGGAGTGCACGAATATTATATTTACGGTTGATGGGCACGAGCTCGTTGCGCAACTCATCGGTGGAGGCGTGCAGCGAGATCGCAAGGCTGACATCCATCTCATCGCCCAGCTTATCAATCATCGGCACGACGCCCGATGTAGAGAGCGTGACGCGGCGTTTGGAGAGCCCATAGCCGTTATCGTCGAGCATCAGCTTCATGGCAGGCACGACGTTGTCAAAATTGAGCAGCGGCTCACCCATGCCCATCATGACCACGTTGGTCACCGGGCGATTGGCGGTATCTCGGCGCGGCCCTACGCTTCGTTGAGCGACCCACACCTGGCCGATAATTTCAGCGGCGGTGAGATTGCGTTGGAAGCCTTGCTTGCCCGTAGAGCAGAAGCTGCAATCTAGCGAACAGCCTACCTGGGAAGAGACACATAGCGTGCGTCGCTTACCGTTCTCGGCGGGGATCAATACCGTTTCGACGTAGCTGCCGTCTTCAACTTCCAGTACCCATTTACGGGTGCCGTCGCTGGAGGTGCCTTCGTAGATAACGCCCGGGCCGCGAATTTCAGCCACCTGAGAAAGCTTGTCGCGCAGCGGTTTTGACAGATTGGTCATCGCCGTGAAGTCGTCGATGCCTTCCTGGTGAATCCATTTCATCATCTGAGTGGCGCGGAATTTCTTTTCACCAATCGATAAAAAGAAGGCTTCCATCTGCTCGCGGGAAAGCCCTAGCAGATTTTGCCGCGTTGGTGCCGTTTGCGGGGCAGTCTCACTATCAGTCGAAGAGTGGGGAGCAGGCGTATGTTGAGCTACGGTGGTGGTCATGGCGGTCAGCGTTCAGGAAGAGGCGGGGGCATAGGCCCCCGCGAAAATGGCCGGCAACGAAGGTTGAAACGGCAGCGCTTGGTTTAGCGCGGGCAGATTTCGTCGTTACCGAAGAAGTAGCTAATTTCACGCTCAGCACTTTCCGGAGAATCAGAACCATGGACAGCGTTGGCGTCGATTGTTTCCGCGAAGTCAGCACGGATAGTGCCCGGAGCGGCTTCTTTCGGGTTGGTAGCACCCATCAGCTCACGGTTTTTGGCGATAGCGCCTTCGCCTTCCAGTACTTGTACTACGACAGGGCCGGAAGTCATGAAGCCTACGAGGTCTTTGAAGAAAGGACGCTCTTTGTGCTCAGCGTAGAAGCCACCCGCTTTTTCTTCAGAAAGGTGCATCATTTTAGCAGCAACGACTTGCAGGCCTGCTTTTTCAAAGCGCGCAATGATGTCACCAATGGCATTTTTCGCAACGGCATCGGGCTTGATGATGGAAAGAGTACGTTCAGTCGCCATGTAAAAATCTCCTCAAAAGGGATAGCAGAAATTGCCGCACCGGAAAGCCGGGGCGGCGCAGGAAAAAGAGGTCGGCTAAGGCCGTGCGCTTCACTGGCTGCCGAGTGGGCGCGATTATAGCGCCTCCCGGGGGGGATGAATACCGGTGATAGTCGCAATAGGCGCGGATGGTGGTTTAGACCGTAAAGCTTTCACCGCAGCCGCATTGATCTTTTACATTTGGATTATTGAAGCGGAAAAAGCGATTCAGCCCTTCGCTAACATAGTCCACTTCGCTACCGTCCAGCATTTCGACGGCATCCGGAGCCACATAGACGCTTGCACCGTGAGCTTCAAAGCGTACGTCGTCATCCTGTGTTTCATCGGCAAAATCAAGCACGTAGCTATAGCCGGAGCAGCCGCTGGGTTTGACGGATACCCGCAGGCCCAGCCCTTGGCCGCGTTCGTCTAACACGCGGTGAATCTGTTCAGCTGCAGCGGGCGTAATGTTCAGTGTTGCCATGGAGCGTTCTCCTTTAAAAAGTCGTTAGCCGTGCGTCAGGAGAGCGTCAGCCGCCTAACGTGCGTTGGCACGTAGGCCGCTCACCGCGTGGCGCAGTAAAGTTAATGCGTGGTCGATCTCAGCCTCTTGGGTAAAGCGCCCAAAGCTAATGCGCAGCGATGAGAGCGCGAGCCGACGAGGCGTGCCGATCCCTAGTAAGACATAAGACGGGTCGACGCTGGCCGAGTTGCACGCGGAGCCCGTTGACACCGCTACATCGCGCAGTGCCATCAGTAAGGCCTCGCCATCGACACCGTCAAAGGCCAGGTTCAGAATGTTGGGCACCACCTTCTCCAGCGGGGAGTTGGGGATGATGCCCTCAAGGTCTGATAAGCCGCTTAAAAAGCGTTCGCGTAGCGCCGCGATGTGGGCCTGATCCGCGTCCTGCTGCTGTTGCATGACGTTAAACGCTTCGCCCATACCGGCAATTTGATGGGTAGGCAGCGTGCCGGAGCGCATGCCGCGCTCATGGCCGCCACCATGAATGAGTGCTTCGACGCGAATATCCGGGTGACGTTTGACATACAGGGCACCCACCCCTTTAGGCCCATAGGCTTTGTGGCCTGATAGCGACATCAAATCGATATGCTGAGCGACCACGTCGAGGGGAATGCGCCCTACCGCTTGGGCGGCGTCGGTGTGAAACGCCGCACCGAACTCATGGGCAACTTCCGCCAGTGCAGCAATATCGTTAATGCTGCCCAGCTCGTTATTCACTGCCATCAGCGATACTAGTGCAGTGTCATCGCGCATGGCGGTGCGTAACTGTTCGGGCGTGATACGTCCGTCGTGCTCGGGTGCCAGCCACGTGACTTCGAAGCCTTCGCTCTCCAGTGCTTTTGCCGTATCCACCACTGCTTTATGTTCGATACGCGAGGTGACGAGGTGCATGCCGCGCTCACGATTAGCTCGCATAAAGCCAATCAGCGCTAAATTGTTGGCTTCGGTGGCACCGCTGGTCCAGACGATTTCACGCGGGTCAGCGCCGATCAGGTCGGCCACTTGACGGCGCGCTTGTTCCACCACCTGCTCGGCCTGCCAGCCCAGCATATGACTGCGGGAAGCGGGGTTGGCAAATAGCTGATCAACCGTTAGGTAGCGCTGCATGACCTCCGCCACGCGGCCATCAACCGGTGTGGTGGCGGCATAATCAAGATAAATGGGCAGCGAGGGAGTAGCGGTCATCGTCATAGGTTCCAGCGTGCAGTAAAGGCCTTCAAGGGGAAGAGGCAAGGATGCCTGCATCGACCCGCTGCTTTTGGCGGGTAGCGATACGCAGCACATCGGGCCGCTGTATGAGCTGTGCCAGCGTAATATCGTCGAGAAAGCTGCGAATTTGCCCGGATAGCTCGCACCAAAGGTGGTGCGTTAAGCAGGTGTCGCCCTGTTGGCAGTCGGAAAGCCCCTGGCAGCGAGTGGCATCGACCGTTTCGTTCACCGCATCAATCACCTGGGACACGCTGATCTCTTCCGGTGGCTTGGCCAGCAAGTAGCCGCCGCCTGGCCCGCGCACGCTGCTCACTAACCCCGCCCGGCGTAGCCTGGCAAATAGCTGCTCCAGATAAGAGAGCGAAATCTCCTGGCGTTGGGAGATATCTCCCAGGCTGGTGGGGCCGCCGGGGGCGTTAAGCGCCAAATCTAACATGGCGGTAACGGCGTAACGGCCTTTTGTAGTCAAGCGCATGGCAGGTACCTCGTCGCTGAGCCTTCAGCGCGCTGGCGGCAAATGTTGCGCCATTATGGAAATCCTGAGTGCTTTGGTCAACTATTGCGGGTCTGGCTGTTTTCCGCGGATACGCTGGTACGCTCTGGAGCGGTACGCCCAAGACCAGGGCAGCCGGTATCGTTTTCGTCCAGAATATCGGCGAAGTCTTCGTCTCGTAGAGCCGGTAACTGGCCGTCGCGGTAGTTGGCATCTAGCTTGCGAAGCGTTGAGCACATCCGCTCGATACGCTCATCCACCGCATGCATATGATCCAGCATCGCTTGCATCGAGCGCGCTACCGGGTCAGGCATATCCTGGCTGACGCCATAGGCATCAAAGCCAAACTTCTGACAGATAGCTTCCCGGCGGGCAGGGTCCACGTCCAGCGCTTCTTCCACGTCTGGGTCGGCGCGTTTGACGATTTTGCCGGGAATGCCGACCACGGTAGCACCTGCTGGTACCTCTTTCGTGACGACCGCGTTAGAGCCAATCTTAGCGCCTGCCCCCACGGTAAACGGCCCCAGAATTTTGGCACCGGCACCCACAATCACACCATCTTCCAGCGTGGGGTGGCGTTTACCCTTATTCCAGCTTGTGCCGCCGAGCGTGACGCCCTGGTAAAGCGTTACGTTATCGCCCACCTGCGCGGTTTCACCAATGACCACGCCCATGCCATGGTCGATAAAGAAGCGCCGCCCAATGGTCGCGCCGGGGTGGATTTCAATGCCCGTGAGCCAGCGGGAGAAGGTCGATAGCGTCCGTGCTAACCATTTAAGGTTCTTTTTCCACATCCAGTGGCTGCAGCGGTGCAGCAGCAGGGCATGCAGGCCGGGATAGTTGGTCAGCACCTCAAGAAAGTTACGTGCCGCAGGGTCGCGGTCAAAAACGCTATTGATGTCTTCACGCAGGCGTTGAAACATGGGTGATCCTTGGGCGGTAAGGGAGGCAGCAGCAATACAGTATTGGAATATAGTGAGTGCAAAGCAGCAATTGAAAAGCCGATGTTGGGGCGAGTTGCCGTAACTTCAAGTTTAGGCCATTGCCGCTTTGCTGGCGTATCGTGTGTCCGCTATCTACTTCTCTATACGTTGTTGAGTCGCTTTCTCGGTAGCTGAGAGGATGCCGCGTAGAATGTTCATTTCCATCTTTTCAGGTCGAGCGCGTAAGTAGAGGCGGCGCAGGCGGGCCATTAGCTGGCGCGGTTGGGCGGGGTCGTGAAACTCAATGGCAATCAGCGTCCGCTCTAGGTGTTCAAAGTAGCGCTCAAGCTCTTCGTGGCTTGCCAGTTCGTCATTATCATCCGAGGTGACCACGGACTCCGCTTGGCTTAACCACGCCATACGGCACTCATACGCGATCACCTGCACGGCGGCGGCCAGGTTAAGCGAGCTGAAGTCGGCATTCGTCGGGATATGCACGTGGGCATGGCAGCGCTGCAGCTCGGCGTTGGTTAAGCCGCTGTCTTCGCGGCCAAAGACGAGCGCGACGCGGGCACTCGCTGGCTGGCATTCGCCGGGTAGGCGTTCGGCAAGCTCCCGGGGCGAGATCATCGGCCAGGGCAGCGTGCGTGAGCGAGCGCTGGCACCCACTGCCAGCGTGCAGTCCGCCACCGCCTCTTCTAACGTGGCGTGCACCGTGGCCTGATGCAGCAGATGATCCGCACCGGAGGCGCGTGAAATGCTGTCTTGAGTAATCACGTCGCAGCGGGGCGCGACCAGGGCTAAATCCGCTAAGCCCATGTTGTGCATGGCGCGTGCTACGCCGCCAATGTTGCCAGGGTGGCTGGTGCCAATTAGAACAATTCGGATGCGCTCAAGCATAGTAGGCCCGGTTCATGTGCGTAAAACGCGCAGTTTAGCATGAGTCGATGGCATGCCCGAGGGGCCTCTGTTAGAATTGTCCGCCAAAAGGCGTCCTGCGCCTGACCCGTTCTTTAACATCACTGTGACAAGGCCCGATCATGAATCCGATGGTCCAATTTACGCTGCGCGCTGCGCGTGGCGCTGTTGAACACTTTTTACGCGTTCGCGAACGTATCGAAAATGCCCATGAAGAATTTAACCTCGACCGCTTGCTAGAAGATACGGCGCGTAAAGCCGAAGCGACCATCGTTCAACAACTGCAGCGTGGTTATCCTCTCCACGGTTTCTCCGGTCGCTATACGCCCTATAAAGCGGGTGAAGGCGAAGGCGAAGAGATCGTTTGGAAAATTGAACCGCTGCATGGCTACTCCAACTTGGCAGTAGCAGGTAAGGGCTTTGCACTCTCAGTGGTGTGTCTCGTTAAAGGTCGCCCCGAGCACGCGGTGGTGATCTCTCCTTTTGGTGATGACGAATATATCGCCAGCCGTGGTCGCGGCGCTCAGCACAACGACAAGCGTATGCGGGTTAGCAAACCCACCGCGATTCCGGCGACGCGCATGGCGATGAGCCTACCGGAAACCTGGCTGCGCCCGAGCCATCTGCCCGCTTACCTGACCATTGCTCAGCAGCTTGCCCCGCAGGTAGAAACTCTGCTGGCGACCGGTAGTGGTCTGCTCGATATGTGTGAGTTAGCGACGGGACGCGTTGATAGCGTATTTGTGCTGGGCTTGGAAGAGCAGGATATGCAGGTCGGTACGCTGCTGCTAAAAGAAGCGGGCGCACTGATGGGCACTCCAGATGGCAAGCCGACCGTGAATGCCGAAGGCCAATTGATGGCTGCTGGCCCGCGTCTTTATAAGGCGCTGATTAAGCAGCTTGCTCCGCACTTTTAATCACTGGCGGCGCGATCGCGCTGCGTAGTGAATAGTGAGTAGCCAATAAAAATGGTAGTAAAAAGGCCCTGCCGGGGTTACCCGGCAGGGCCTTTTCGTGAGCCGCTTTTGCGTATTTACGGCAGCTCTTCTTCCTCTTCATCCACTTCTTTCTTGGTAGGAATGAGATCTTCCCGAGACAGCTTCAGCGGAATCAGCAGGGCGCCGGAGATGTAGATAGAGGAGAACGTACCCACCACAATACCCACCAGCAGGGCGATGGCGAAGTTCTCAATCATATCGCCGCCCAGCACCAGAAGTGCCAGCAAGACCAGTATGGTCGTACCCGACGTGGCCAGTGTGCGCGACAGCGTGGCGTTAAGCGCTTCGTTGAAAATCTGCGGCATATCGTCGATGCGCGAGGTGCGAATTGTCTCACGGATGCGGTCGTAGACCACGATGGTGTCGTTCAGCGAGTAGCCGATGACTGCCAAAATGGCGGCCAGTACCGTCAGGTCGAAGTCGAGCTGGAACAGTGCGAATACCCCTACAACGATGATGACATCGTGCAGCAGGGCCAGCAACGCGCCGAGCGCAAACTTGTACTGGAAGCGTAAGGCCACATAGAGCATGACCACGCCCAGTGCGACCAGTAGGCCTAAGCCGCTTTGGTCACGAAGCTGGTCGCCTACCTGTGCGCCGACAAACTCTGCACGCACTAGGTTGACGCTCTCGCCGTCAGCACGCAAAAGGCTGACAACTTCATTGCCCACGTCGCCATCAAATGCTTGCTGTAGGCGAATCAATACTTCGGTAGAGGCACCAAAGGTTTGTACCGATACGTCCTGGAAACCACTGTTTTCCAATAGTTGGCGAATGGCATCCAGTGACGGTGCCGCGCCATAGCGCACCTCGACTAACGTGCCGCCGGTGAAGTCCAGGCCCAGATTGAGCTGCTGGAACAAAATGGCACCAATAGAAACAATCAGCATCACGGCGGAGACGACAAACGCAAGGTTGCGCCGTCCCATAAAGTCGATGCGCAGTTGTGATAGGGGTTTCATTATCACCTCTTAAATTCTGTGCTGAGCGCGTGTTGAGATCCCATCGAAATTAGATCCACAGCTTTTTGACGGGCTTGCTGCCATAGGTCAGGTTGACCATGGAGCGCGTCACCAGCAGCGCAGTGAACATGGACGTCAGGATGCCGATAGAGAGCGTCACCGCAAAACCTTTCACCGGACCGGTACCAATCGAGAACAGAATCACCGCCACCAGTAGCGTGGTGATGTTGGCGTCCACAATGGAGGTAAAGGCGCGCTCGTAGCCCGCATAAATGGCTTGCTGAATTGATAGCCCGTTGCGCAGCTCTTCACGTATCCGCTCAAAGATCAGCACGTTGGCATCCACGGCCATACCCAGCGTTAACACGATACCGGCAATACCAGGCAGCGTGAGCGTGGCACCCAGCATCGACATCACCGCCACCAGCAGCGTCAGGTTAAGCGCCAGCGCAATATTGGCAAAGACGCCAAACACTTTGTAGCGCACGAGCATGAACAGCACGACCAGCAGCAGACCGATTTGCACTGACAGTAGGCCGCGTTCGATGTTTTCAGCACCCAGGCTTGGCCCAATGGTGCGCTCTTGCACGAAGTAAATGGGGGCAGCCAGCGAACCAGAGCGTAGCAGTAGCGAAAGCTCGGCAGCTTCGGTGGGGGAGTCTAGGCCAGTGATACGGAAGCTGTTACCCAAAGCGCTCTGAATAGTCGCAAGACTAATCAGGCCGCGTTCGGTGTAGGGCTCGCGGATGATGGTTTCTTCGCCCGTCTGTGGGTCAACTTCGATGCGGTCTTCGCTCTTATGCTCGATAAACAGCACCGCCATGTTGCGACCAATATTGGTGCGCGTGGCGCGGTTCATCAGCGTACCGCCAGTGCCGTCCAGGTTGATGTTGACCTGAGGACGACCGTTTTCATCAAAGCTATTGCTGGCGCTGGAAACGCTGTCACCGGTAATGATCACATCGCGCATCAGCTCTGCTGAGCGGGCAGGGTCATTACGGAATTCAAAGCGCTCGGTTTCCACGTCTGGCGTATCGTTACGCGCTTCCAGGCGGAACTCTAGGTTCGCTGTGGCACCAACGATCCGCTTGGCGGCCACGGTGTCCTGCACGCCGGGCAGCTCCACCACAATTTGGCTGGGGCCTTGACGCTGCACCATGGGCTCGGCAACGCCCAGTTCATTTACGCGGTTACGCAGCGTGGTCAAGTTCTGGTTGATGGCGTAGTCCTGAATCTCGCTCACCGTCATATCGCTCAGCGTCATGACAAGGCTAGAGGCGCGGCCATCGCCTTCAGAGGTGTACTCGAAATTCGGAAAATCACGGCTGATTAAGCGACGGGCGGCGTCACGATCTTCGCTGCTGGCAAAGTCGATAGAGAGCGAGCGCTCTTCAATCGTTGTGTTGCGGTAACGAATACGTTCACTGCGCAGCATTTCGCGCATGGCGCTGGCATTGACTTCAAGACGCTGTGTCAGCGCTGCTTCCATATCCACTTCCAGCAGGAAGTGAACGCCGCCGCGTAAATCCAGGCCCAGCGTCATGGGAGATGCTGAAAAGGCTTGCAGCCAGCCGGGGGTGGCATCGGCAAGGTTGAGCGCCACAGTTGCGTTGGGGCCCAATACGTCAGCGGCGATATCTCGTGCGTCTAGCTGGTCATCGTCGCTTTGCAGGCGAATTAGCCACTGACCATTGGTCTCTTCAATGGCTTTGATGGCGATATCGCGCTCGCTGAGTGCTTCTTCAACGCGGGTTATTTGCCGTTCATCAAGCGCGTTGCCTTGGGCATCGCTCACTTGAATAGCGGGATCTGCGGGGAATAAGTTGGGAAGTGAGTAGATAAGGCCAACCACCAGGACGACCAGTATCAGAAGATACTTCCACAGGGGGTAACGGTTGAGCATGCAAGCCCTGCCTTCAATTACAAACGGAATCGCTGTGCACAGACAGGCTGCGCACAGCAACGTTCACCATCGACGCTACCATGTCACCCCTGCCGGGGTGGCTGGCACTGGGTCGGCAGGGGGAGTATAGGCGTTAGATGGACTTAATAGTGCCTTTCGGCAGTACGGCAGCAACGGCATTCTTCTGCACGTTCACTTCGGTACCTTCAGAGACTTCCAGGGTCAGGAATTCGTCGCTGACTTTGGATACGCGACCAACCAAGCCGCCACCGATCACGACTTCATCGCCTTTGGCGAGACCAGAGACCAGCTGTTTGTGCTGCTTGGCACGCTTGGCTTGGGGACGCCACAGCAGGAAGTAGAAAATCAGTACGAAACCGACCAGCATGACAATTTGCGCGATGCCACCGCCAGCAGCGGCTTCTTGGGCATGGGCTGGTGAGATGAAGAAATCCAGCATTGCAGGGAACTCCTGGGTTAGAACACTCAATGGGTGAACGGGTTAAACCACCCGCCGCAGCGAGTGGCTATTATTGATTAGGTGTCAGATTCTACAAGGGGAGGCACCGGGAGGCCGCGCCTTGCATAGAAGCTTTCCACAAAGGTCGTCAATGTACCCGCTTCGATTGCCGCGCGCAAATCAGCCATCACGCGCTGGTAGTAGCGCAAGTTATGGATGGTATTGAGCATGGAACCCAGCATTTCGTTGCAGCGATCCAAGTGGTGCAGATAGCCACGAGAGAAATTCTGGCAGGTATGACAATCACACTCTTCATCCAGGGGGCGGGTGTCAAAGCGGTGCTTGGCGTTGCGGATCTTAACGGTGCCGTCTGACGTGAACAGGTGGCCGTTGCGGGCATTGCGCGTGGGCATCACGCAGTCGAACATATCCACACCGCGGCGCACGCCCTCTACTAAGTCTTCGGGTTTGCCCACACCCATTAGGTAACGCGGGGTGTCGTCCGGCATCCAGGTAGGCAGATAATCCAGTACTTTGATCATCTCCTCTTTGGGTTCGCCCACCGAGAGCCCGCCAATGGCCAAACCGTCGAAGCCAATGTCCATAAGCCCTTTCAGCGAGCGCTCACGCAGCTCAGGGTGCATGCCGCCCTGGATAATGCCGAACAGTGCAGAAGGCGAATCGCCATGGGCATCGCGAGAACGCTTAGCCCAGCGCAGCGACAGCTCCATGGATTTTTCGGCTTCTTCGAAAGTGGCTGGGTAGGGCGTGCACTCGTCAAAGATCATCACCACGTCAGAGCCCAGCGAGCGCTGCACGGCCATCGACTCTTCCGGCCCCATAAACACTTTGCTGCCATCCACGGGTGAGCGGAAATGCACGCCTTGTTCGGTGATCTTGCGCATTTCACCCAGCGAGAACACCTGGAAACCGCCGGAGTCGGTCAGAATCGGTTTATCCCACTGTGCGAAGTCGTGTAAATCGCCGTGGGCTTCAATCACATCGGTGCCGGGGCGCAGCCAAAGGTGGAACGTATTACCCAGGATGATCTCTGCGCCAATCTCTTTGACCGACTCAGGTGTCATGCCTTTTACCGTGCCGTAGGTGCCTACGGGCATAAAGGCAGGCGTTTCCACCGTGCCACGGGGAAAGTGCAGGCGGCCACGACGCGCGCGGCCATCTTCGGCTAGGCGCTCGAAGCGCATAAAGCATTCGTTTCGCATCACAATAACTCGTTAATTAGCGGGTAAGCAGCATGGCGTCGCCATAACTAAAAAAGGCGTAGCGCTCTTCTACGGCTGTACGGTAAGCCTGCATCATGTGCTCGTAGCCCGCGAACGCCGACACCAGCATTAGCAGGGTGGATTCAGGCAGGTGAAAGTTGGTGATCAGGGCATCCACGCAGCGCCACTGGTAGCCTGGGTAGATAAAGATATCGGTGTCGCCGCTGAACGGGGCAATCTCGCCGTTGCCGCTCTTCATGCAGGCGCTCTCCAGGCAGCGAACGCTGGTGGTGCCCACAGCAATAACGCGTTTGCCGGCGGCCTGGGTGTCGCGAATCTGCTGGCAAGTGGCCTCGCTCACCTCAATCCATTCGCTGTGCATATGGTGCTCAAGGATGTTGTCCACCCGCACTGGCTGAAAAGTGCCCGCGCCAACATGCAGCGTCACAAAGGCGCTGTTGATACCTTTTTCAGCCAGCGCATCCAGCAGCGGTTGGTCGAAGTGAAGCCCCGCGGTAGGTGCCGCAACGGCACCGTCGCGGCGGGCATAGACGGTTTGATAGCGCTCGCGGTCGCTCAGCTCGTCTTCCCGAGTGATATAGGGCGGCAGCGGCATATGGCCGTGCTTTTCCAGCAGCGCGATCATCGGTGTCTCGCCTAAAAAGCGCAGCTCAAACAGCGCATCACGGCGGCCTTCAACGACTGCATGGATATCGCCTTCAAAGATCAGCTCCGTGCCGGGTTTTGGCGATTTGCTGGAGCGAATATGCGCCAGCCCCCGGTGGCTATCCAGCGGGCGCTCCAGCAGCATTTCCACCTTGCCGCCGCTGGCCTTATGGCCG
Organism: Vreelandella lutescens; assembly: GCF_014640815.1. GTDB lineage: Bacteria > Pseudomonadota > Gammaproteobacteria > Pseudomonadales > Halomonadaceae > Vreelandella > Vreelandella lutescens. The sequence goes on from NZ_BMHM01000001.1 coordinate 215,918, forward strand.
TGCAAGCGAGCGGGGATCACACGGGTATCGTTAAACACCAGCAGGTCGCCAGGCTCAAGCAGGTCCAGCAGGTCAGGAAAGCGGCGATGTGCCAGCGCGCCGCTTTGGCCATCGACACACAGCAAGCGACAATCGCTGCGCTGTTCGGACGGATAGCGGGCAATTAGCTCATCGGGTAGCTCGAAGTGGAAGTCCGCACGCTGCATGTGAAGAAGCTCTTTTCAGTGGTCAAACAAGCCGCCTAGGATAGCGCTTTAGATGGATAAAGTCAGTCGATGAGATTGACCTGGAGGGTTATCTCCGTATAATGCGCATCCATTGCCGGTGTGGCGGAATTGGTAGACGCAGCGGATTCAAAATCCGCCGCCTTTACGGGTGTGCCAGTTCGAGTCTGGCCACCGGCACCAAATTCAAGGGCCTAGCGTTTATCGCTAGGTCCTTTTTTTGTGCCTGTTGTTTGAGCATCAGCGCGCTTTTAGCGCTGGATGACACGCCTAATCCCGTGATGCCGTATATTACCCCGCCTTTTTACAGGTTTATTTCCTGCTTCTTTATGAAATACTTGAGCCTATTTTTCTAATCGCCTTTTGTCATCCACGATGGATGAGGGCGCTAAGGCGGCCAACGCCTGTCTTTCATAAAAACGTTTGGCGCAACGCGCTTGCGAACCTTCAGTGGAGATGTGCTCAATGGCGAAGTCATCAGCCGAAATGCTTAAGTCAACGCAGCCCGGTGTTCTAAGCGGCCACCTGCTCAATGGCGTGAGGGTGAGCCACCGGGATACCCAGAGTGATTGGGACGCCCTGGCCGAGACCCGCGGTGATGTGTTGCGTATCGACATTCCGGCCGACCCCAAAGAGCGCGCGGCGTTTGTGCGCCGCTGGATGGCCAAAAATCAAAAAACGTTGAAGCAGGGCGGCATGGCCGCCACCTTAGTGCTGCCGCTTCTGGCGCAGCAGGCGTTTGCTGACCAAATGGTGGCAGTGAACGATTTGCAAGGAGTGGCGGAGGTGATTCGCCAGCCCAACGGCAGCCTAACGCTGATCATGAATACCGGCCAGCGCATTGATATCGCGGCTGCCGATGTGGCGTTAGAAGGTGGGCGAGTCGTGGTCGATATCGACTCGCTGATGCAGCTGTTAGGCAACGAAAGCGGCCTGCTAGTGCCACTTAGTCAGCTGCCCGATGTGCAAACCTGGGAACTACTGCCCGACGGTAACGTGATGATCACCCGTACCGATGGCACGCAAATGGTGATTGAGCGCGGCGCGCTGGTGCAGCAGGGCGATTTATTTCTCATCAGCCCCAGTAACGCCCTACAGCAAGGCATTGCCGATGGCGAAGATTTCGGCAATTTGTTATTCGTTCCCAGCGCTGCTTTCACCTCCGCCAATGCGAGCGCCAGCAGCTTCCCAAGTACCGCAAGTAGCAGCAGCGCGCCGGTAAGCTCGTTTGGGGATATCCCGCCCTGGCTTTACATTGGTGGCGGTGCCCTTGCGGTGGGAGCCGCTGCTGCAGGTGGCGGTGGCGGAGGCGGCGGCGGCGGTTCTCCGCAGCCAGAACCACAGCCAGAGCCAGAGCCTCCCCTGACTATCAGTGGTTATGTCATAGATGGCTACATATCGGGTGCGACGGTCACCCGTGAATTTGACGCTAACAGTGTTACTACCAACAACAGTGGTTTCTTCACCGGTTTGCAGGGCAGCGGCATCTTAACTGCCACGGGTGGTGTGGATATTTCTACGGGACTGCCGTTTACAGGCGAGCTGCGTGCACCTGAGGGTGCTACAGTGATTACGCCGCTGACAACCATGATGGTTCAACTTGCTCAACAGTTTAGCTTGAGCGATGTGGGCGCTCAGACGGTTATTAAAACTGCGCTGGGGCTTGATCAAGATATTGATGTGGTGAAAACTGACCCGCTAGCGGAGTCTTCGCCAAGCGTAGACTTGCTTGTTGCTGGTGTTAAGGTGTCTAGCTTGTTGGCCATGGCGGCTACTGCAGGGATTAGTAACGAAGATGCGTTATCACTGTTAGCTGAGGCGTTTAATCAGGCTGATGATGTAGACAATCCGCTAAGCAATCAGGATATGGCTGATTTACTGGGTCTGCCAACTATTACAGGCCAAGTTAAGCAGGCGTTAGATGCGATCGACGCTGCTGGTGAAAATCTTAATGTAGACGCCTATCGTGAAGGGTTGCGTAACCCGTTGCGCGATGCACAGCGTGATGCCCAAAACCCTGACAGTAGCCTCTCCGACACGATTGAAGCCCGTGCAGAACTTACCTATTTGACGTTGCAGCAAGCCGTCACGCTGTCTCAAAATAATGAGTTACCCCCCCAGTATTTGCTGAACCCAAATCAGCCGTTTGCGTCAGGTAACCTTGGGCTAACAGTAGCAGCTGACCGCCTAACACTTGTACAGCGTATTCTGGAAGGCGACTATGACGCTGATAGTGCGCCCATCGCGCTGGAAGATATATATACATGGTCTATTCGTGCGCGTGTTGAAGATGTGTTGGTAACAGGCGGTCTGGAGCGCCCAGCCGTACTGGGGGCAACACGTGTTATGGTGACTAACGACACCATCAGGCCAGATCAGTTTGCAGATCTAAATACGCTAGATAATTTTGTGTTGGGTAATACGATAGTGCCTTATCGCTTAGAGCAAGCGCTTAATACACCAGAAATGCCCGCCAACTACACTCTTGATCCAGAGACATTATTAGTCAGAAATAATTTAAGCCTTCGCGAAGCAGCAGAGTTGATAGATGAAACACGCTTGTTGATTGATCGTGCAGTTAATGTAGAAGAAGATGGCTTGACGCGAGAAATGCTGCTTAATTGGACTGTTTTGGATAGTTTTCAAAACGTAATCAGTGCGTCGAGCGCCGACCCACAGTTAAATGAAGCTAATCAAGTAAGTGTGATTGAGTCAGTAATTACACCTGAGCAGTTTGAGCAGTTAATTCGGCTAGATAATTTTGACTTGGGCGTGACTGATGTTATTTATACATTGGAGAATGCCCTAGCCGTGGACACGCTTCCCGCTAACTATATTCTCAACTTGGAAGTTCCGTTAGAGGCTGGTGTTGTAACTGTTTCTCAAGCTATTGCATCGTTTGCGGATGTGTCTCGTGTTCTACAGGGTGCTAATAATCAACCGCCAATATCGTTATTTCAATGGTCTATTAGCGATGCGGCAGGTGCGATTATTAATAGCATTGAAGAAGATGCTGTAATTGGCGCTAATCTCATTGTCATCAGTGATCGCGCTATTACTGTAGAAGAGTTTAATCTTCTTAATGGATTAGAAAACTTTCAGCTAGGTGAGACTGTTGTAAGCTATACACTTGCTCAGGCTGTTAGCGCTTCGGTGATTGCTGAAAATTACGATATTTCAGATAGTGCTGTATTAAGATCTGGTGCCTTGAGCGTCGCAGACGCAGAGCAATTGCTGAGCTCTGTAGAGACGATTTTAGCAGGCGCAATGAATTCACAAGAGCTAGATGCTGATCAGCTTTTTGATTGGAGTATCTTAGATAGTGCGGCTAATATCCTGAGCGCGGGGGATGTGCCTCATCTGTTAAGAGCATCTTCAGTTAACATAAGTGATAGCGTGATTACACTAGGAGAATATGAGCGTCTTTTGAGTTTAGATAGTAACTATGTAAGAACAGACGAGATTGTTCAATATACGCTTGCAGAGGCTGTTAGTGCGGATAATAGAGGTGCACTGTTAGATAACTATGAGATCAACTTAGAGAGTGTGCTTGACGCAGGGGAGGTGACTGTGGCGGAAGCGCAGGCAGCCTATTCCCAGATTGTTGGTTTAGTAGAAGATGCTGAGAATCGTGACGATTTAAGCGAACGCATCCCCTTCAGCTGGGTGGTGGTTGATGATGCATCTGTGATCATTGAAGATCTATCCGAAAGTCACGTGGTGTTGGCTGATCAAGTACGTGTTTCCAACGCTGAAATTAGCCAGTCGCAATATGAACGACTTATAGAACTAGCCAATTTTGACTTGGATTCTACGGTTGTTCGTTACACGCTGGATGGTGCTGTGAATACAGATGTTGCGTTGCCTGATAGTTATCAGCTAGAGACTGATACCTATGCACCAGGTGAGCTTAGTGTCTCTCAGTCTCGTGTAACTCTTGAGCGTGTAGAGTTAGTTGTTAGTGAGGCCGTTAATGCTGATGGTTTAAATGTTGATGAGCTCTTTGACTGGATTGTTAGAGATAGCGCTAGTGCTATTTTAGCTGTCGATCAAGGCGTCTCTTTTATTGTTAGGGCTAGCGAGATTCGTATTACGGATCAGCAAATTACTATTGATCAGTTTGATTCTCTATCGGCTGTTGAAAATAGTAATGGTGGCTATTTACGTGGTGATGAGCAGGTCGAATATACCCTTGAGCAAGCATTTGAACGCGGCGCTGACGGGGTGGTGGCTAATTATCTTATTAATTCACAAGAGCAGCTTTCACTGGAGCTTCTGAGCGCGGAAGATGCTGTCGAGAATTTATCTCTTGTGCGCGATTTATTAGATGGTTCAGAAAATTCACCAACTTTGAGTAGCGTATACTCATGGAGTGTTTTAGATAGCTATACTGATATTCAGTCACGTTTAGGGAACTCTGCTCCTGATGGTCTCCAGCTGGCTGAAAGTGTTGAGGTGACCGACGAAACGCTGTCGGCAGCTCAGTACGAGCAACTGATTGGTGCATTAAATAATTTTAGTTTAGGGCAGGGGGTGACAGTCGTTTATGCGGACATCAACGATGCGCTTCGCGCTCAGTTAGCAGATGTGTTAGCTCCTGAGGCTCGTTTTGTCCTAGAAGACATTGCAACGCCTTTTGTAGCTACATTAAATGTTGAAGATGCATCACGTGAATTATCTAACGTACGCTCAGTTTTAGAGGCTGCGCGAGGTGTTGATGGCAGTGATGACACCGTTCAACGTTTATTTGATTGGACTGTCAGTGATACAGCAAATAATCTTATTCAGGCGATTGAGCAAGATCATATTGTCTTGGCGGATCGTGTTGAGATTACAGATGTTCAGCTAACTTTTGGCCAGTATCAGTCATTAATCCGTCTGAATAACTATGACTACAATAGTGATCCCGTCGAGATCTTATACACGCTTGAGGAGGCGTTAGAAGTCATTAATTCAGAGGGGGTGGGGGCACTAGCCAAGGGTGAAGAGGGTAACAGCCCTGGGTATCGCCTTGCTGACACTGAGCTGTCGATTGGTACGTTTACGGCTGAAGAAGTTAGGCCCATTGTAGAGAATGCAGCGCTGGCCCTCTCGGGTGCAAACGCTCCTGTGCCTGCGGTGAATGAATTGCTTAAATGGAGTGTGGTGGATTCTGCATCTGCTTTGCTAGCAATTCAATCGAATAACCAGTTCCCGCTGCATGTTACTGCTGCAGAACAGGTATCCGTCGATAATGCGATCCTTGCTATTGCAGATCTTCAGCGGCTACAAAGATTGAGCAATTTTGAACTAGGGGATACGCCTGTCAGGTTTATTTTCACCCGTAATTTGACGCTTACTGATATTGAAAATATTGCTGACAGCTATGAGATTGTTGCGAGCAGAGTGGAAATCCCTAACTTTTTACTCTCCAGCGTGCCTGACGCCGAAGTGCGTTATCAGGCCACTCAAGCTATTGTTGATGGTGCTCTTAATCGTCAGTCGGTCAGTGTTGAAGCACTGCAGACCTGGAGTATTACCAATGCTCAACCAGCGGAACTTCTAGCTGCTAGCGTTGCCCCGTGGGTCAGCGGAGCAGACATAATTGCATTGGATCTGAGTAGTAATGCATTTATTACCCCTGAGCAGTACGAGGCTTTTGTTGATTTAGAGAATGTAAACCTTGAGGGTGTCAATGTACGTTATTCGTTCGAGGAAGCGATTGCTGAAGTAAGTGCAGGTGGGGAGCTTCCTAATAATACCGAAGCTCGGCCGGGTGGCTATGAAATTAATGCTGGGCAGCCATTTGATGCAGCGTCACTAACGGTGAGTGAAGTAGAGCAGCTGCTAGTGACGGCAGAAGAGGTACTCGCCGGGGCAGAAAATGCTACGAACCTCGATCTGGGTACGCTGTTAAATTGGGTCATTGAAGACAGTATTGGGCAAATTATAAGCGCAATAGGAAGTGAGGCGTTGTCGTCTGCCAATAGTGTACGAGTGAATGTAGATGAAATTGGCTTCCAGAATTTTGAGACCCTCAGCGAGTTGTCTAACTTTGACCAGGAGGGCTTAACCGTTATTTATCCATTAGGCGCCTTGATGCAGCGCTTCCTGGATGGACGCAGCCTGCCTGAAAATTATTTCTTGAGCACTGATCAATCAGCGTTTTTTGATGCTGGGGCGTTAGATGTTCGTGCAGCAGAGCGGTTATTTGAAACGTCAACGTTGCTCTTGGAGGGTGCGGTTAATAGTGACATGTCGCTATCGTCCTTAGCTACCTGGGTAGTTCAGGATACCTATGCCAATATTTATACATTGAATGTGGCTGGTAATAATGGTGTTCCCGCTGATTTCCTAATTGATGATGCAGCAAGTATTGTTGTTATTGATGATCCTCTCGAAAGTGATGACGAGCAAGACTTGAACATTACTTTCACAGTAAACGGCTACACCCATCAGCCGGGAGCCGCACCAGGTGGTAGTGTTGCTCAACTATCTAAGGCCTTTAGCATTGACGGCCAAGCGGATGATGGTGTTGAGCTAATCACGGACTTCCGCGTTGGGAGCGACCCAGGATTTGATCAGATTTTCATTGAGCTAACGGCAGACGAATTTGACGCGCTACGCGGTGATGACCCTGATTTTGAGCGCTATGACGCCTTGACTGCGCTAGGCGAAGATATCGCCTTTGCTGTGTTTACTACAGAGGAGTTCATGGGTGGCACTGCTAGCTGGCTGAACGAGCTTAGCCTAGATAGCGGCGAAGTAGTGTACCTGTTGGCAGGCAACGGAGATACTCCCGATATCGACGATGATGCACAGCTGCTGCGTGTCTCTTATTCAGGCGAAGACTTCAACACCCAGACGTTAGCCAACTTCGAAAACCTAGACCTCAACAACTTCCTCGATGACAACTGGAACACCAACTACTCCATTACCTAATGCATGACTAAACAAACCCCCAGCAGCCGCAAGGCTGCTGGGGGTTTTTGCTGTTCTTCCCGCCCTAATAACACCCAGCCGCGCCATGTCTATTGTTGATTCCCGCCAAGCATCGTATAAATGCGGTGCTTAAGTGCACATCAACTCAATAACATACACATCTTCGCTGGAGATAACCCCATGGGCGTGACCTATCACGAAAGCAATGCGCGTATGAGCCAAGTGGCTGTTCATAACGGAACGGTCTACCTCGCGGGCCAAGTGCCAGCCGATGCCACGGTGGGTATGCGTGGCCAAACCGAGCAGGTGTTGGCGCGTATTGATGAGCTGCTGGCGCAGGCGGGCACCTCTAAAGAGCACCTGATCTCTGCTCAGGTGTGGGTGACCGACATGGCCGAGTTTGCGGAAATGAACGAAGTGTGGGAAGCCTGGGTGGTGCCGGGTCGTCCGCCGGTACGCGCAGCTCTGGAAGCTAAGCTGGCCAAGCCTGAGTGGAAAGTGGAAATTATGGTGATTGCCGCACTGCCTGACGCCTAAGCGGTGATTGGCTGTTGCGGGGTGCGTTAATGCAACGTTAACGCACCCTCGCTTTTCAATAGGGCATCGCCGTATAGTAAAGGCCCTTGTTGAGAACCAACCCAATGGTAAGTTCATGGCCCAGTTTGAGCTGCATAGCCGCAATTTGGCCCCAGAGCAGGTGGCGCACTCCCACGATTTTCACCAGCTAATCCTGGCGACGTGTGGCGTTACCGAACTTGCCATGGAAGGCCAGGGGGAGCGGGTCACCGCTCGCCGAGGCTGTTTGATCCCCTCATCGCGCCATCACGAGTACCAAGGCGATGGCAGCAATCGAACGCTGGTGCTGGATATCCCTGTGCAGCATTTAGCCACGCTGGAAAAGGGCAGTGAGATTGAGCGCTTATTCGATAAGCCGCGCTTTTTTACCGTGCCGCCCGCTTTAAATCAGCTCACCCATGCGCTTGCGCATCAGCTTGATCAGTGCCCGGCACTGCAAAATGAAATCGCCGTGCTGCTACTGCGGGCGCTCTATATGTACCTAAACGATGCGCCAAAACAGACGGCCGACCAGCTCGGGGTGCGCTGTATCAGCGAGCGGCTCGATCTAGAGCGGTTGGATGCCTGGCTAGACCAACATTTGGCAGATGAAGTGCGCGTTGAGCAGCTAGCGGCACTGTGTGCGTTAAGCCCTGGGCATTTTCATAGCTGCTTTCGTGAGCTCACCGGGGTGACGCCGCTGGCCTATGTACAGCGTAGGCGGTTAGAGCATGCGCGTACGCTGGTGCGGCATAGCACTTTGAGTCTTGGCCATATTGCCATGCTGGTTGGCTTTCGCGACCAGGGCAGCTTCTCACGCGCCTATCGGCGCTACTTCGAGATTTCCCCCTCCTCTGACCGCTGAACTCTCTGTCTGCCTGACTTACGGGCAAATTTGCCAGAGTTTCGGGCAAGCACACGCTGTTGCATCGTCGTAGTCTCAAGAGGAACCCCATTTTCCTTGGAGAGACCCCATGGGCGTGACCTATCAAGACAGCAATATCCGCATGAGCCAAGTGGCCATTCATAACGGCACAGTGTATCTCGCAGGCCAAGTGCCCACAGATTCTACCGCCGATATGCGTGGGCAAACGGAGCAGGTGCTGGCCCGAATCGATCAATTGCTGGCCCAGGCGGGGACCTCTAAAGAACATTTGGTGTCGGCACAAATTTGGGTCACCAGCATGGCGGAGTTCGACCAAATGAACCAAGCCTGGGACGCCTGGGTAGTGCCTGGCCGTCCGCCGGTACGTGCCGCTGTGGAAGCTAAGCTGGCCAAGCCTGAGTGGAAGGTGGAAATCATGGTCATCGCTGCGCTGCCGGAGGCTTGATATGCAGGTCGTCTCGGCAGCGGAAGTCGCGCAGTACCTTACTTGGCAGGGCGTCATCGACCGTTTACGGCACACCTTTGTGAACGGGGTGGAGTCGCCACCGCGCCACCATCACGCCATGCACCGGCCCGACGGCGAAGCCACCATGCTGCTGATGCCTGCCTGGGAAGCCGCTGGCTATATCGGTGTGAAAATGGTCAACGTGTTTCCGCAAAACGCAGAGCACGGCATTCCAGCGATTTCCGGGCTTTACCTGCTCAGCGAAGGCAAGCACGGCCAGCCGTTGGCCTGTATCGATGGCAGCGAATTAACCCGCCGCCGCACCGCCGCCGCCTCCGCGCTGGCCGCCCAGGCGTTAGCCAATGATGATGCTGAAACGCTGCTAGTAGTGGGCACCGGTAAGCTGGCGCCTATGGTGATTGAAGCCCACGCCAGCGTGCGCCCCATCAAGCGGGTGCTGATCTGGGGGCGACACCCCCGCAAGGCCGCCGCCATTGCCGAAGAGTACGCGGGCAGGTTCGATACCCAGGTGGTAGAGGCATTACCCACTGCGGTGGCGGAAGCCGATATCGTCAGCTGCGTGACGCTCTCCACCCAGCCCATCATCAAAGGGGAGTGGCTAACGCCCGGAACCCACGTTGACCTAATTGGCGCGTTTCGGCCGCAGATGCGGGAAACCGACGCGGCGTGTTTACACCGAGCACAGGTGTTTGTGGATACCTACGCGGGCGCAAAAGGCGAGGCGGGGGACATTCTGCAGGCCATTGAGGAGGGCGCTTTTCAGTTTGACGATATCCGTGCGGAGCTGGCTGAGGTGCTCACAGGGGCCAAGCCAGGGCGCTCGGATAAAGACGCCATCACGCTGTTTAAATCGGTAGGGGCCTCCCTGGAGGATCTTGCTGCCGCGATTGAACTATGGGAGTCACTGCCCAAGCATCACTAATAAACTCCGCTGCAGGCCTGGCCGTACAACAACAATAAAAGCCACCACGCCCGCAGCACTGCAACGCCAGTCATAACGAAGACCATGAATAACCAAAACGAGGTGTGTTATGAACGCTAATCGCTCTTTGCTCTTCACTGCCCTTGCGGCACTTCCGCTGGCAGTGGCTAGCGCCACGGCCCAAGCCCAATCCTATGAAATGGTGATCGCCACCCAGCTCCCGGAGGATATGAGCAATAACGAAATCTATCCGGCGCTGGTGCATTTTAAAAATCTCGTCGAAGCCCGTACCGACGGGGATCTTGAAGTCACTATCTTCGGCGGCGGCCAGCTCGGCTCTGAAGTAGAGAATGGCTCGGAAGTGCAGGGCGGCCGTACGCTGCAGTCCACCATTATGTCCGCCGGGGCCATGTCGTCGTTCTATGGCGACTACCAAGCGGTGACCGCGCCGTTCCTATTTACCAGCTGGCGGCAGGCCTGGACGTTCTTCGATAGCGAGTGGTTTGCCGACTTTATGTCGGGCACCGTGGATGCCGCGAGTATGCGCTATCTAGGTACCTTCGATGACGGCGGCGGCTTTGTAGCCTTCACCAATAACGTCCGTTTGATCGAAACCCTGGAGGACCTGGAAGGGCTCAATATTCGCACCGAAGAGAACCCGGCCCACGTCGCCATCATGCGCTCGTTAGGGGCCTCCGCAACGCCGCTGCCCTGGGGCGAGCTGATCACCGCGCTGGAAACCGGCTTAGCCGATGGCCAGTTCAACGCGCCGGTGCTCAACACCACCTTCAACTTCGATGCGGTCACCGACTACACCACCCTCACCGGGCATGTGTATAACAGCGCGCCTTGGGTGGTGAGCGAGTCCTGGTATCAATCGCTGCCGGAAACTCATCAGCAGGCGGTGATTAGCTCGGCGCGGGAGGCCATTCAGCTCAGCCATGGCATGTCGGGCGCGTTAGCCACCGCAAGCTGGGTCGAGTCCTGCGAACGCTTTGAAGCCTGCTACCTGATGCCCGATGCCGAACGCGAGCGCATGGCCGAAGTGGCTCGCCCCGCTTGGCAGGAGTGGATCGTCAATGACTTCGGGATGGACGAGGCGCGCGTGCAGGGCCTGCTGGATGAAGTGGAGCGCGTGGGCCAGCAGCTAGCGGAAGACGACCTGCGGATTTACGGACAATAACGGTGATCAACGCTGGGGCCATGCACCCCAGCGTGAGGAATAGCCATGGGCGTTTTAACTCCTTTACGCCGCTTAAGCGATCTGGTCAATCAGGTCGCTATCGTGGTGTGTGTGGGCTGTATTCTGGCGATGCTGGGCATCTCCTTTACCGCATTTTTGTACAAGCTAATCACGGGTAGCACGCTGAGCTGGACCTACTCGCTGGCGCGGCTGTTTTTGCCCTGGATTGGTTTTCTCTCCATGACGATTTCGCTGCGCTACGGCGAGCATGTCGCCATGACCCTACTGGTTCGCAGTTTGCCCCGCGTGATGGTGCAAGTGGCTGCCGGGCTCTGTTTGGCGGTCATTGGCCTGTTTGCGCTGATGCTGACGTGGTACGGCTGGGGCTACTTTACCAGCGCCACCCAGGTCTACATGGTCTCCGACCAAATCCGTATCCCTAGCAAGTTCACTGCCATTGTAGTGCCGATAAGCGGCGTGATTATGCTGCTGCACCTAGTGCACGGCTTTGCGCTGCTGGAGCATTTTCTGGATGAGAGCGATGTGATTGATGAACTCATAGAGACTGCTGACGGGGAGCACCGCTCATGACGCCTGCGATTATCGTATTCGTGCTGCTGCTGTTTATCGGCGCGCCGGTGGCGGTGGTGATGGCCATGTCGGGGTTGGCGGGTGGCTTTGCCATCGGGGGAGAGCGCATGCTCGGCATCATCGCCGACCGCATGTTCTCCGGCGTTTCGGGCTTTCTGCTGATCGCCGTGCCCTACTTTATTTTCACCGCTGAGCTGATGAACCAGGGCGGGCTTACCCACAAGCTGATCGCCTTCAACAATGCGCTGTTCGGCCGGGTTCGCGGGTCACTCTCCCATGTGAATATCTCGGTCTCGGTGTTTTTTGCGGGCCTCACCGGGGCGGCGGTCACCGATACTGTGGCCATCGGCAAGATCATGATTCCCGAGATGAAAAAGCAGGGCTACGATGCCGAATACGCAGCCGCAGTCACCGCGTGCTCTTCGATCATTGGGCCGATTATTCCCCCCAGCGTGGTGATGGTGGTCTACGCCACCTTGCTGCGGGATATTTCGGTCATCGATCTGTTCGCCGGTGGCATTATTCCTGGCCTGCTGATGGCCTTGGCGCTGCTAGGCGTTAGCTTCTTTTTAGCCTGGAAGCGTAACTACCCAAAACAGGCACCCACACCGTTTAAGATGGCGATCATGTCGTTTGTGCTGGCGCTGCCCGCCATGGTGGTGCCGTTGATTATTTTGGGCGGTATTCTCTCAGGCTTAACCACCATCACCGAAGCGTCGGGGTTTGCTGCGGTGTACGCTATCGTGATCGGCGTGGTGTTCTACCGGAACCTGACGTGGCGAAAAATATGGGAGGCGTTAGTCACTACCGTGCGCTTTTCTGGGGTGGTGTTTTTCCTGCTAGCCACCTCGGCGGTGCTGGGCTGGTTTGTCACCCGTTCAGGTATCGCCCGTGATGCGGCCAGCATCATCACCACCTTTAGCGACGCGGCCTTTGTGCAGCTAATGCTGGTCTGCCTGCTGTTGCTAGTGGTGGGAACGGTGATGGACGTACTGCCCGCGCTGGTGGTTATCGCGCCAGTGCTGGTGCCCGCCATGATTCAGCTTGGCTTTGATCCGCTTCACTTCGCTATTCTGATGATTGTGGTGCTCAATATCTCTAACGTCACACCGCCGGTGGGGATGACGCTAATGACCGCCGCGCGAATAGCCGAGGTGCCCTATGAACGGGCCATCGTGGCGTCGCTGCCGTTTTACGTCTCGTTCTTGGTGGTGATTGTGCTGCTGGCGGCCTTCCCGGCGCTCTCCACCTGGATACCGTCACTGCTGTGACTAGCTAAGGACTGCGACTCATGAAGTGTTTTTACCACCCTGGCCAAGCGTTGCATGCGCCCCCCACGTTTCTGCTACGCGGCCAGCCTGCGCCCTCACCAGAAGGCCCGGTGCGTGCCGAGCTGCTAACGCAGGGGTTAGCGAAGGCTGGCTTAGTGCTCACTGCGCCAGTGGAGTCAGACTCCCCCAAACTGCGTAAGCGCCTGGAGCAGATTCATACGCCGCGCTATTTGAAATTTCTGGAAACGATCTACGCCCGCTGGCAAACGCTACCCAATGCATCTGAGTTCGTCGCGCCCAATATTCACCCTTGCGGCGGCGGCCACCACTACCCCAGTCACCCGGTTGGGCAGGCGGGCTGGCACCTGCATGATATGGCCTGCCCACTGAGTGCGACCAGTTTTCAAGGCGCGCTGGCCTCGGCCGCCACCGCAGAGGCGGCAGCAGAAGCGGTGTTAGACGGAGAAGCGGTTACCTATGCGCTGTGCCGCCCGCCGGGCCACCACGCCGGGCCAGAACGCGCTGGCGGCTTTTGCTTGCTGAATAATTCGGCGCTGGCCGCTACCGTGCTGCGTGAACGCTTTGCCAAGGTGGCGATTATCGATGTAGACCTGCACCACGGTAACGGCACCCAGGATATTTTCTACGCCAGGGGCGATGTATGGACCGGTTCGCTACACGCCGATCCCAGCGATTTTTACCCGTTTTTCTGGGGCGGTGCCGATGAAGAGGGCAGCGACGAAGGCGTGGGGGCCAACGTGAATCTCCCCCTACCGGTGGGCAGCGATGGCGAGGTCTATTTAGATGCGCTGGTGATCCTGATCGACCATCTGCAGCGCTTTGAGCCGGATGCGGTAGTGGTGGCACTCGGACTAGACGCCCATAAAGAGGACCCGCTAGCGGGCCTTAATGTGGAAACCGAGGCGTTTATCGAGGTAGGCAAACGCTTGGCAGCGCTCTCGCTACCCATGGTGATTGTGCAGGAAGGTGGCTACCCCACCGAGCATTTAAGCGCCAACCTAGCGGCCTTTATGCAGGGGTTTAGCGCATGAGCAGCACCGGCTTTTACTGGCACGAACGCTGCTTTTGGCACGACCAAGGGGCCATTGGCGTGTTTTCCGCGCCCGGCGAGTTCTTGCAGCCCCAAGCCGCCTCCGAAAGCCCAGAGAGCAAGCGGCGGTTGAAAAACATTCTGGAAGTGAGTGGGCTGATTGACGAGCTTCACGTAGTGAAACCGCCCGCCGCTACGCTGGAAGACCTGCTGCGTTTTCATACCCTGCGTTATTTGGATGAACTGCAAGCAGGGGATAAAGCACGGGGCGGCAATGGCGGCGACTGCGCACCATACATGCCCGGCAGCTGGGCGGCGGCGACTCACTCAGCGGGGCTAGCCATCGCCGCTGTGGAGGCCGTGGCACTGGGCGACGTGGATAACGCCTATGCGCTATGCCGCCCGCCGGGCCACCATGCCGAAGCCGACCAGGGCCGAGGGTTCTGCCTGTTAGGCAATATTCCTGTCGCGGTGATGCGTGCCCGCGCGTTAGGCCAAGCCAAACGCGTGGCGATACTCGATTGGGACGTTCACCACGGCAACGGCCAGCAGGCGGCGTTCTATCACGACCCCGATGTCTTCACCATTTCCATACACCAAGCGGCCAACTACCCGCTGGAAACCGGTGGTTTTGACGAGCAGGGCGAAGGGGCCGGGGTAGGCGCTAACCTTAACCTGCCGCTGCCCCCAGGTTGTGGCCTGGGAGCCTACGCGTATGCCATGGAAACAGTGGTGCTGCCCGCGCTGGAAGCGTTCAAGCCCGACCTGATCGTGGTGGCCTGTGGCTATGATGCCTGCGCCAAAGACCCGCTAGGCAAGATGCTGCTTAACAGCCAAGCCTTCGCCACCATGACCGCCCAAGTTAAGGCCGTGGCAGAGCGCTGCTGCAACGGCAAGCTGGTGGTGGTGCATGAAGGCGGCTACTCCGAAGGCTATGTGCCGCTCTGCGGCCATGCGGTCATCCAAACCCTTGCGGGCAGCAACACTGCTGTATTCGATCCGCAAAACGACGAAATTGCCGCCTGGGGCTATCAAGCGCTGCAGCCCCACCAGCAGGCATTAATCGATGGCTGGCACCAACAGTGGGAGCAAACAACCCGATGACACCGCTTTATGATCGTGACGGCTGGATTTGGCAGGATGGCCAATGGCTCGCCTGGCGGGACGCCAAAGTCCATGTGTTCACCCATACGCTGCACTACGGCATGGGCTGTTTTGAAGGTGTGCGTGCTTATGCCGGGGCGCAAGGCCCGCAGCTGTTTCGGGTGGCGGAGCATATGCGCAGGCTAGTGGAAAGCGCCCACGCGCTGGATATCCCGCTGCCGTTTAGCGAAGCCGAACTGATTGATGCCCAGCGCGAAAGCCTGACTAAGAACGAGTTAAGCAGCGCTTATTTAAAGCCCACCGTTTTTCTAGGCGCGGAAGGCCTAGGGCTGCGTGCCCAAGGGCTGACTACCCATGTGATGATTGCTGCCTGGGATTTAGGGCCCTACATTTCCCCTCACGCGGCGTCCCATGGCCTGCGCGCTCTAACCTCTTCCTGGGCGCGCCACCACGTCAATATTAGCCTTTGCCGCGCTAAAACCAGCGGCCACTACGTGAATTCGATGCTGGCGCTTAACACGGCGGTAAAAGCCGGTTTTGATGAAACCATCATGCTCGACCCAGAGGGCTATGTGGCCGAGGCCTCGGCGGCGAACATCTTTTTACTGCGCGACGGCGTGCTACACACCCCGGAAGTGACCTCCTGCCTGCAGGGCATCACTCGCGATAGCGTCATTCAACTGGCCCGCGATGTGCTAGGCATTGAGGTGAAAGAGCGGCGCATTACCCGTGATGAGCTCTACACCGCCGATGAAGCCTTTTTAACCGGCACCGCCGCCGAAATTCTGCCGCTGAGGGAGCTGGATGGGCGCAGAATTGGCACTCGCGCCGGGGCACCGCCACCCAGCGAGCCGATTGCGGCTAATAGCGTGACGGCTCAGCTGCAGCATCTCTACCGCAAAGCGGTGCGCGGTGAGCTAGAGGCTTACCAGCACTGGTTAACCCCGGCATAACCTTGTAATAGGCTTGGAATAGCCCTTGAAATAGCCCTGGAAATAGCCCCGGGGCAAGCATCGCTAGCCGTGCTGCTGAATCGCCTTCTCCAGCGCGGCCAATCTGCCGGGTTCCAGCGCTGCTTCCACCGCCGTAATACGAATCACGTTGGCCAGTTCAGGGTGGGCGAGGCGGGCTACCAATACGCCCTCAGCCAGCAGCTCCTGATGAACCGCCGCTGCCAATTCCGCGCTGGAGAGCCGAATGCCGATGAAGTTAGTCGCGCTGGGGAGCACGTCGGCACCCAAGCCGATAAAGTGCAGCGCCAGCTGTTCGCGGCGGGCTTTTACCGCTTCAATGTGCTGCTGTACTTCCTCAGGGTGATCGAGCACGACTTCAGCCGCGGCCTGGGTGAACGACGACACCGCGTAGTGAATACGCACTTTCATCATCATCGCCAGCACGTCAGCCTCGGCAATCGCGTAGCCAATCCGCATCCCGGCAAGGCCGTGGGCTTTGGAGAGCGTACGCAGGCGAATCACCCCCGGCAGCGCTTTGCCGAGAAACTCGCTGCCCGCGTCGTCACGAAAATCGCCGTAGGCCTCATCCAGCAGCAGCCAGCACGCCTCCGGCAGCGCCTCGCGCAGCTTGAGAATCGCGCTATCGCTATGCAGGTGGCCGCTGGGGTTATCGGGGTTCGCTAAGTACACCAACCGCGCATCTTCTTGATGAGCCGCCGCCGCCAGCGCTTCTAAATCCGGGGCGAGTACGCCGGGGGCTTCATGGTAACTTGGCTCAACCAAGCGGCAGCCCTGGCCTAACGCAAAGTAACCGAAGGTAGGGTAGGTGCCCGCCGTGCTCACCACCGCATCGCCCGCCGTGCAGGTGGTGCGCAGCGCCAGGGCAATCAGGCTATCGGCACCGGCATCCACCAGCAGGTGCTCCAGGGTGATGTTCTGCTGCGCACTCAAGCGCTGGCGCACCCCCAGCGCTTCGGCATCGCCATAGCAGTAAACGTGCTGCGCCACCGCATCGCCAAAGTGCTCCCGCAGAGCGCGGTGGGGCATATCCAGCCCCTCGTTAGAGCCCAGCCGGTGCGGAAGCTCCCGGCCCAGTTTACGCTCTAGCACTTTGATCCCCGGAAAAGGGTTTACGGGGCCTTCGCCTGTGAGATGCTCGGGGTAGCGGGGCATAACGTCTCCAAATCAGATAGCGTAAACTGTCGCCTAACACAGTAATGAAAGCATTAACGGCAATACCAACACCAGTCCAAGGATACGGCATGGCTCACTTATTGCGAATCGTGATGATTCACGGCCACTTAAACGGGGTGGTCGAACTCAGTGTGGACGGCCACACCAATATTTGCGGCACCAACGCCTCCGGTAAAACCACGCTACAGCGGCTGGTGCCGGTGTTTTACGGCGAATTACCCAACAAGGTCGTGCCCAAAACGCGGATGAAGTTTGATGCGTTTTACCTGCCCCACCGCAACAGCTACCTGGTGTACGAGTACCGCCGCGAAGCGGGCAACATCTGCCAGGCGGTGCTGACCCGCAAGGCCGAGGGCGGGGTGGAGTACCGCTTTGTCGGCGCGCCCTACCAGCCGGAAGACTATCTGGTGGAGAGCGATGCGGGCGTGGCGGCGCTGGATTACACCCAGTGGGCCAGCGGCCTGCGGCGCAGCGGCACGCCGGTGTCGCCCAAGCTGGGCGCGACCTCTGAATTCCGCTCGGTGATCCAAAACGACTTTACCCAACTGCACGGCAACAGCCGCGACGGCCTTAAACTGCGCCAGATCGCAGCCCAGTTCAGCTTGGTGAAGCCCGAGCGGCGCATCCGCCATATCGAAAAGCTGGTCTCGGCGGTGCATGCCAAAGAGGGCAAGATGGACACCCTCAAAACCATGCTGGCGGCGATTTTCGAAGAGGATGGCGTTGAACTGCCGGTGACCCGGATTCGCAACACCAAGGCGCGGGAGTGGATTGCCCAGATGCGCCAATCCATGCGCCTGGAACCGCTGCAGGCCTCGCTTGCCCGGCTCGCCGGTATCGACCGCGAACTCGCCGACTTGGATGCCACGCTGTGGCAACTTAAGCCCCAGTTGGAAGACGACCGCCAGCAGGCAGAGCGCCGCATGGCCGATTTGGATGCCGAGCTTGCCCGACATCAGCGCGAATTCCAGCAGCGGGAGAGCGACTATGCTGAAGCACGGGATAAGCTGAACGACCGCCACAGCGAAGTGGTCAGCGATTTGCAGCAGACCCAGCGCCGCCTGAATGACCTACAAACCCAGTACGAGCACTTCGCTGATGCGGATATGCCCGCCCTGGAGCGGGATATCAACGCGCTGCCCCAGTGGCGAGAGCAGCGCGACCAGCTGCGCACCCATCTGAACGTGATGCAGGACGCGGTAAAAGAGAGCCAGGCGCGCCTGGACGGTCGGCTGCGCGAGCTTTCCGAAGCACTGGCCCGCCAGACCCGTGAATCCCAGGAACTGATCGACGCCCTGGTCGAAGAGAAAGCCCTGCGCCGGGAGCAGCAGTGGGAGTCCGAACAGCAGCTCAACGAACGCTACCAGCAGGAGCGCCAACGCCTGGAGGGCGAGTATCAGGCGCAGCTGGAACTCGGCGTCGAGCAGCTAGCCGAACTGAAAGCGCAGCTCTCGCTCTCGACCCAGACCGCTGAAGAGGCTTCCGAAGCGGAACTTGCCCAGGCGCGTTTGGATCAGGCCCAGCAGGAGCGCAATGCATCGGCCGCTACTCTTGATGGCCTGCGCCGGGAGTTTGAAACCCGCAAACGGGAACGCGACAGTGCCGAACAGCAGCTGGTGCAACTTCGCCAGCAGTTGGAGCGCGCCGAGCAGCGTTGCTATGCGCTCTATCAGCAGCGCGACCCGGAGCAGGGCAGCCTGCGCCATTTCCTGCGCTATCACCGCCCCGGCTGGGAGCAGCAGCTAGGCAAGGTGATTGCCCCGGAGCTGCTGGAGCGGCGTGATCTCGCTCCACAGCTGGCAGAAGGCGCCAGCGATGACCTGTTCGGGCTGGCGCTAGATCTTTCCGCCATTGCCCTGCCGGATTACGCCCAGGATGAAGCCAGCCTGCTGGCCGCTATCGAAGAAGCCGATAGTGCCAAACGCCGGGTGCAAACCGAGAGCCAGGCCGCCGAGAAAGCGCTCAAGCAGCATAACGAGCGGGTGCAGCAAGCCGATGAAGCGCAGGATCAGGGCCGTATGGCCCACAAGCGCGCCGAGCAGGAAGTCGAGTTTGCGATAGAGGCCCGCCGCCAGCAGCAGGAGCGCCACACCAAGCGCCAGCAGGAGCGGCGCGCCGCGCATCAAACCGCGTTAGCCAGCCAGGAGCAGGCGCAAAAGGAGTTGCGCGAAGAGAAGCAGCAGGCGCTCGCCGCCCTTAGCGAGACCCATCAAAGTCAGCTATTGGAGCTAAAAGCCGACGGCCAGAGCCAGGTGGATAGCCTGGATGCCCAGCTGCGCCAGTATAAGCAGCAGCTTACCGACGCTAACACTGAGCACCAGCGCCAGCGCGCGGAACTGGAAGAGGCCTTTAGCCAGGAGCTGGCCGAGCAGGGCGTCGACCCCGCCAAGCTAAAAGATACTAAAGAGCGGCTGGCAAGCCAGGATGAACGCATCCGCGTCACCGCCGCCCGCCAGGATGAACTCACCGAATACACCCGCTTTATGCGCGTCGAGTGGGGGCAGCATAAGCCGCAGCTGGTCGCCCAGGAGGCAGAGCTGGAGCAGGCGGAGCAAAAGCTGCAGCGGGATAAAGAGCACCTGAAAAATGACTTCCAGGCCGCCCGCAAAACCCACCAAAGCACGATCAGCACGCTGAAAACCCAGCGGGAGAGTGAATACGCCTGCCTGGAAGCCTTGAAGCCGCTACTTACCCAGCTGGAAAGCTTGGCCATTGAACCCGACAGCCAAGCGCCCGGCACGCCACTGGGCGATGTGGACGAGCGCATTGAGCGCGCTCGCCAAGCGCTGGGCAATCGCCACCAGCAAATCGAGCAACTGCGCCGTGGTTGCCTGGAGGTCGAAAGCCAACTGATCAAGGACGCCAGCAGCGGCTTCGCCGAAGCGCTGGAGAGCGAGCGCAGCAAGCTGCAGAGCGACAACCCGCGCCTACAGTTGCCGCTACTGCGCGACATGCTCAAACTGCTCGAAGATCAACAGCAGCAGCTGATTCAGGAAGGGCGCAACCTAAGCGACGACCTGGATAAGTTCTTCACCGTGTTCCGCGACTTGAACCGGCGCATCAGCGCCCAAAGCCGTCGGCTTTCCGAAGAAGTCGCCGATGACCTGCGCCTGGAAGGCATCACCAAGGCCGAAGTGCGTATCCAGTCCACCATCGATGAGCTGGGCTTTTGGGAGCCGCTAAAACTGTTCGCCCAGCGCTATAAAGAGTGGCGGGAATCCGGCCAGACGCTACCCAGCGACGACTACCTCAACGCCCTGGCGGACGTGGTCGATTTGCTGCGCAGCGACCAGCAGTACAGCTTTGAAAGCCTGCTGCGCCTGGAGCTACATCTCAACGAAGGCGGCACCGATCTGGTGATCAAGAACGACCGCCAGCTGCTGGAGTCCTCCAGCCACGGCATGGCGTATTTGATTCTGTGCAAGTTCCTGCTCGCCTTTACCCGCCTGCTGCGCGGCGATGCGGAAATCGCCATCCACTGGCCCATCGATGAGATCGGTACCCTGGCGTACCACAACGTCGAAAAACTGTTCGACGCCTGCGACAGCAACCGCATTCATATCGTCGGCGCGTTTCCCAACCCCGAGTCCGATGTGCTGCTGCTGTTCGCCAACCGCTACCTGATCGATCGCGATGAGGCCCACCCCAATAAGCGGGTGTTAAAACGCATTGAGCCACGGCTAAGCCGCCTGGCCGAACGGCTCCAGGAACGTCAGCAGGAGGTGACGGTATGATCGAACATGGCCCACTGCTAGAGCGCCTGCTGGCCGGGGAGTTTGTCTGCCCGATCAGCGATGAGAGCGGCTATCGTCATCTCACCAATGAAGAGACCCGGGAGGAGATCGATACCTACCTGCGGCCGCTTAACCGCCGTCTGGCCAGCAATGAGGATGGCAGCGTCTACTTTCTAGCCTGGCGTCAGCTCAATGACAACGCCCGGGATCAGCTCTCCCGCCAGCTGGGCGATACGCTCAATAGCCTGCTGCCGCTGCTGGAGTGGCTGCAGCTGGTTCAAGAAGCGCTGGGCCGGGATACCCTGGCTGCCCCCGGCGACGTGCTCAAACCCGCAGAATTCAGCGCCAAGTGCGAAGACAACCAAAGCCTGCGCGAACGCCTGGAACGCCTGGCCACCGATAGCTTTTTTGGCTCGCAAAGTGACCAGCTCGATGCCCAGGTAAAACAGGTCTTCAAACGCTTGAAAGAGCACGGCTACCTGCTTCAGCCCCATTCAGAGCGACAGGTATTCGTGGTCACCGGCAAGATCGACTACCTGGTGGATCTGGTGCGCTTTATTCGCGATGAAGAGAACCTGCCTATCGAAGAGGGTAGCGAGGAGGGCTCTGGCGCTCAGGAGGCCCTTCTGTGAGTGGCGGTGAGCATGCACTCGAAAGCCGTCTGCTGAAAACCGGCAGCGAACGGCTGGCGCTGCTGGGCAGGCACGCCGATGTACTGATGCAGGCCTACACCCGCGATGAAGTGCCGCTGGAATCGCTCAGCGACAGCGCGCTGCGCAAGCTGCTAGCGGCGCGCATCCTATGGCGACCGGATGAGCAGAGCGGCGTGAAGCTGGCGCCCAAGGTGCGCGAACTGATCGCCGAGATGCTCGCCGACGAGACCCGCCGCCATGTAAATGCCGACGTAGCGGAAACCCTGGAGCTGATTCGTGCCCTGGTGCACAGCTACCGGGAGGCGCGCAGCCGCGGCGAGCACTGGCGGCTGGAACAGCAGTTGATGCGCCTGCGCCAGGAAGTCGACGACCTGAACGGGCGCTTCGCCGATGCCATCGACAGCTTATGGCAGCGGTTAAATAGCGATTTTGGTTTCGTCAGCCAGCTCAACGACAAGATCCGCGAAAACGACCGCGCCCAGAAGCAGATTGCGAGGCTGCTGGATGGCCTGGCGCTGATCGACTTCGACGAGCTGATAGAGCTGGTAGGTAGCGACGGCGGCCTACGCAAACTGTTGATCAGCCAGCTTCAGCAGCAGTTAAGCCACCACTACACCAGTCTGCGCGAAGTACAGCGGCGCTTGATCGAACTAATGGCGCGCTTTCGCAAGCAGCAGGCGCGTAGCCGCCTGATCAGCGGCATGGCCGCTTTTATGCGCGAACACCCAGGCTTTGTGCCAGGCAACTACGCCCGGCGTAGCGAGGTGCCTGGGCTGGTCAATCAAGCCGCACCGCTAAGTGCCGCAGCCGCCCCAGCGCTGGATCGCAACCTGGATAGCCGGTTGCTCGCCGATCTGCTGCACCAGCTACCCCAACCGCGCCACACCACGCAAACCGTTGAAGCGGCGGCCCCTGCCCAAGCCCAAGAAAGCAGCTTAGCCGCCGCCCGCCAGCAGGCGCTAAAGCAGGATGTGGAACACTTCTATTTAAGCGTGATCGACCAGCCCCAGGCGGAGCCGGTCAGCGCCCTTGAGTACCTGCACGCAAGCCCACTGGAATGGCCGGATGAGATCTGGCTCTTCCAGGTGATTTCCGAGTATCAAGGCCTGCCACGCAGCGACCAGAAGGCGTTTCGGCTTAAACAGCAGGAGAGTCAGGCGAGCCAATTCAATCACCTGCGCCTCATCCACGATGTAGAGCTGCAGCTGGCCGTATGAACCTACCCAGCCGTGCACGCAATGGCCTAAACGGCGTCGCCCGCGAACTTCTCCGCCAGCCCACGGTGGAGAAGCCCCGCCGCCAGTGGGTAGACGACGTCGTGGCCTGGTGCCACCAGCACGACATTGACCTAGCCACGCGAATCAACAGTAAAGCGCTGCGCTTTGACGCCGCCTTGCTGGCGCAGATTAATGACGTACTCGAAAGCGCTCGCCTAGCACCACTAGGCCGCTCACTCAGCGGCCTGACCAGCAGCGCACAAGCGAAAGAGGGCGTGGAGGAAGATAAAGCCACCCGCGAAAGTCCCCGAGCACGGCGGGTGCTTGTCAGCTTTCCGCCACAGCCAATAGCGGGGCTTGCCAAGGAACCACGCGCTATTCGCGATGTGGATGTGCTGGGGTTAAAGCTAAGCGCGTTCAGCGCTCTAATCCAGGTCGAAAACCTGGACAGCTTCTATGAGTTTTCGCCGGAACTACCCGCACTAAGCGGTTACGCAAACCCGCTGGTCGTCTACCTTGGCGATAGCTATTACGGCGGTGGTTTCTCCTTGCTGGCCGAGGCTTGGTACAAAACCCATCGACCACATATCTACGTCGGTGATTTCGATCCCAAAGGCGTAAGCCAAGCAATGGATAGTAACGCCACTCACTTGCTCCTGCCCAACATCGAATGGCTCACCCAAAACGCCACGTCGCTGCACGTGCCTGCCGAGCAGTTTCCTTATCAGCGCAGGCTTCGTAAGCACCTTGCTTCGCTGCCAGCCGCACACCCATTGCGCGACTACCTGACGCTGCTGCTGGAAAAGCAGCGGGGGCTTAAGCAGCAGTGGTTTGGTGGGGAGGTGGTTTGTGTGGCGCTTAGCTAGAGTTGGGTGGAGCAAAACACGATGGCACGCGAATGTTGGCTATG
Source organism: Vreelandella lutescens (assembly GCF_014640815.1). Taxonomy (GTDB): domain Bacteria; phylum Pseudomonadota; class Gammaproteobacteria; order Pseudomonadales; family Halomonadaceae; genus Vreelandella; species Vreelandella lutescens. Next base: position 239,753 of record NZ_BMHM01000001.1, read on the forward strand.
TCGCCAATTTTGCTTTGCAAGCCGAAGAATCAATGGGGTAGAGTCATTTGGTTTGCTGCATAACCCCAGTCAATGTGTTTGCTCGTTCATTGAGGTTATGTGCCGTGGCGTATGATTACTGTTATACATATTAGGAACGCTTCATGCCAAAAGTTACTTTGGAAAAAGACAAGCACCTAAATGAAATTATTGATGCCCCATGCGGTGAATGTAAAAGAATCACCAAGCACAAGGTGCTAGCTGATATTGAGTTAGCCGGTAGAGAAGAGACTCATGATATCTTTATTTACGGATGGGATAATGAGTACCAAATTGTTCAGTGCCAAGGTTGCGAAACGATCATGTTTCGTAAGACGCACACGAACTCAGAGGATATGGAGCACTATCCCGGTCCAGACGGCTGGGAGGGGGAATACGTTACATTCGAAGATTATTACCCTAATCCCGAAAAAAATAGGGCTGGATTGTCGGACGATCACCTCTTGCCAGAAAAGCTTCAGAGGATTTATAACGAATCTCTGAATGTTTTGAACGGCAACAACCCTGTACTAACAGGTATTGGTCTAAGGGCAATAATAGAGACTGTATGCAAAGACCAGTCGGCAACAGGGAAGAATTTATACTCACAAATTAATAGCTTGGTGGAGCAAAGTGTTTTAACGAAAGATGGGGCTGAAATACTTCATAAGCTCAGGGTGCTAGGGAACGATGCTGCGCATGAGGTTAAGCCACACGATAATGTACAGCTAGGATTAGCGTTTGATGTTGTTGAGCACCTTCTCCAGGGAGTATATATCCTTCCTGTCCATGCCAAAAGAAAGTTCAAATAGTATAACAATTGGCTGCACGGCGATCGATTTTTCCGCCGCTTTGCGGCTCTAAATCGGCGCGTGAGCCGGGCACTATATTTCATTAAGGATTTCGATGACTGACATTTTCAAGAAAAGATTCAATGAAATTCATCAACAGATGGAGGATCTGCTTAATTCAAAGGAGTCTAAATACAATAGCTTCTTGGAGAAAAATCAGATTGAAATTGAAAGCAATTCGCTTCTTGAGTGGAAAGTTAAAGCCCGTAGTCTATTGAATAAAGCGTGTGGTGAGAACTCAGAACATTATAAAGAATTCTTGAAGAACGAAGAAACCGGTTTATATGGAACATCACTTGCTACTTTGGAACGTTTGAAGGCCATTTTTTTAGCGGCAAAAGAGGATTATGAGGGTGGCTATCTGAAAGAGACTCGTTCGTTAATTCAGGCAGAAGTGTTTGATTCTGAGCTTGAGCAGTCGATGGCGCTATATAAAGCCGGTTATAAATTACCTGCTGCGATAGTCGCAGGTGTTGTACTCGAAACAGCATTAAGAGAGCTATGTGATCGAGAGGGTATTGGTCACGGTAAATTGGATAAAATGAATTCTGATCTTGCAAAGGCAGGAACATATAACAAGTTACAACAGAAACGAATCACGGCATTAGCTGATATCAGAAATTCAGCCGCTCATGGAAAACCATCAGAGTTCAGTGATCAAGATATATTAGATATGGTGAGAGATATTGAGCGATTTTTGGGGGATCATATATAAAATGAAATATATCTAGTTGCTTCACCCGACCAAAAAAACGCGATGCGGCTTTTGTCGGGTGAGCTTCAACGTTAGCCATATCTACAAAAAAATATTTCCGTGTGGCACCTAAATTAAAGGGAGCTCAAGGTTGCGATTAGTATGGTATTTTCCGGGTTTAATAGCTTATTCGCCTTTGCTGTACAGATTGGCCGTTGGTGACGCATCTTTCGAGCTGTGGATGCTGCTACTAATTCCCTTTTTTTTTATTCTTAATTTTGTGCTCTTTCTCATAATGTTGCGGCTAGGTTGGACTGGGGCAATAGTTTGGCGAGAGATAAAAGAGGAGAAGAGCTTTTACGGGTTAGCTTATGTCCTGCTCTTCATGGTTGGTCCCTTGCTTTACTTATTCTACTGCGGGCGTTAAGAGCCAGGTGGCATGATGGTGCCGTGACTGCCAACAGATCGCGAGTTTTTACAGGGAGTTCATGACTGCTATCTGGATAAATTCGGTCAGTTCGAACGTTATAATCCAAACAATGAGATATAGTCGAAGATATACGTACCCATCGACTACGCAGCTATTTATTTGAGCAAAATCCATGAATTTACTCTTCCTAGGCACCTCCGCCGGTGTACCCACTAAAACCAGAAACGTCTCCGCAATAGCATTGCGAGATAGCAAAGGAAAGGGCTGGTACCTGATTGATTGTGGTGAGGGCACTCAGCATCAGGTGTTGCACACGAAGCTGTCGTTTCATTCTTTGAAGGCCATCTTGATTACCCACGTACACGGCGATCATTGCTATGGGCTGCCGGGCATACTGGCGAGTGCGGGAATGGGTGGCCGGAAAGCGCCGCTGACCATTGTGGCACCTGCAGGTATCAAGGAGTGGTTGGAGGCCACCTGCGAGGCCACGCAGCTATGCTTGCCCTTTGCTTTGGAGTTTATCGACTCGGACGAGCTGCCCAGCGTTGAGTTTGAGAGCATTGCGGTTACCACTCACAGGCTTTCACATCGGGCGCCGTCCTATGCTTATGGATTTACGGAGACAAAAGTCGACGCTGCCTTGGACGTGGATAAGTTAGCGCAGAAGGGCATTCCGAGAGGCCCGTTGTGGGGGCAGTTGAAGCAAGGGTTTGATGTTGAGTTTGAGGGCGAGTGGTTAAAAAGCCATGACTACCTGATCTTCAAGCACAAGCCGAGAAAAGTGGTGATTGCTGGGGACAATGACCAGCCTGACTTGTTGTTTGATGCCTGCGCGGGGGCGCAGGTGCTGGTGCATGAAGCCACCTACACCGAAGAGATGGCCCAGAAGGCCGGTGATGTGGGGCATAGCTACGCCAAGCTTGTCGCCGCGTTTGCCGAATCGGTACAGCTGCCCAACCTGGTGCTGACGCACTTTAGCCCCCGTTACCAGCTTCACCCACTTGCCTCGCCTTCCATTGAAGACATTCGTAAAGAGGCCCAGCGTGTCTATTCAGGCTCGCTTTACCTGGCGCGGGATTTTGGCGAATACACTCTGGATAAATCGGGCCACTTTTCTGAAGTGGCGGGCGAGTAGCTTTCTCGTATATGCCCTATATCGACCTAGCACTGCTGCTAGAAAGCAGTGACTTCAGCATCATTACGCCTCGCGTTCTTGTTCTTTAGGCTGCTCGCGTTTACTCATAAAGTCTTCAGTGACACTTTGGCCATCAAACCAGCTGTCCCACGCTTCACTTCGGTTACTTTTATACACCGCTGCTTTTTCCATGGCGGCCTCCTTATCAGTACTGCCGTTACTCACTATATACACGTACCATGCTCTCTCTAGTTTGATCGAATTTTGGGATATGTCGAAGGGGTAAACAAAATGCAAAAGGTAAGAATTGACCTAGTATCTGATGTGGCCTGCCCGTGGTGCGCCATTGGCTACCGGCGCTTGGAGCAGGCGTTAGAGACACTGGGTGGCGAGATCGACGTTGAGCTGGTCTGGCAGCCTTTTGAGCTGAACCGCGATATGCCGCCTGAAGGCGAGCCGATTCTGGAGCATTTGTGCCGCAAGTACGGCAAAGACGCGGCCACCATGGAGCAGTCCCAGCGCGAGATTATGGCCGCCGCCGAGGAACTTGGGCTGAATTTCCGGGGTGCCCTGGAGCGCCGGGCGAACAATACCTTCGCTGCCCACCGCGTATTGGCGTGGGCCGGAACGCAACACCAAGAGACGGCGCTTCAGTTGGCTCTATTTGAGGCCTACTTCGGTGAGGCGAAAAACCCCGCCGACCCAACGGTGCTTCGCGAGAAGGCCATTGAAGTGGGGCTTGACGGCGACACCGCCGAGGCCATCGCCCGCTCCGATCAGTACACGGATGAAGTACGTGAAGCCGAGCAGCGCTTTATGGACGCGGGAGTCAACGCCGTGCCCGCATTTATCCTCGATGGCCGCTACTTGATCTCCGGTGCTCAGCCAGCCGACGTACTGGTGGATGCGCTGCGCCAAGTGGCCGAAGAGAACGCTAGCCGTTAATCGGTGAGAAGCGCCGGCCTTACAGAGGGTTGGTATGAGCAGCATATTCCCATCCGCGCACTGAGTGCACCTTTTCGCTACATGTCGGCGTTGTTGCCGACGTTAGCTTGGGAGAGAGGTTATGGCGGCATACGTGATTGGCCACATCAGCGTGAAAGACGCTGAGAAATGGGCGGAGTACAAGCGTGGGGTTCCTGCGACGATAGTGCCCTTTGGGGGCGAGCTAGTGCTGAGGGGGCAGCGAAAGGCTGTGTTAGGCGGAGAGCATCGTCACACGGACACGGTGGTCATTCGCTTTCCCGCTATTGAGGCTGTTGATGAGTGGTTTCACTCCGATGCTTATCAGCAGCTTATTCCGCTGCGCCTCCAGGCAGCAGACGTCGATTTGATCAGTTACGAAGCAGCGTTGTAGAAGCTGCGTAACGTTAAGCATCGGTAGGGAAAACCAAGCCCAGCGGTGCTGCTTGACACTCTGACTCCCAAGAGAGCATTTATGAAAACCATCGGCTTAATCGGCGGTATGAGCTGGGAATCCACGCAGACGTATTACCGCCTCATCAACCAGCATGTGCGCACGGCGTTGGGCGCGCTGCATTCGGCCAAAGTGGTGCTGTACAGCGTCGATTTTGCCGAGATAGAGGCGCTACAGCACCAGGGCGACTGGCAGGCCACCGCTGAGATACTGGCAGCGGCGGGCAAAGCGGTCGAGGCGGCAGGGGCCGATTTTCTGGTGCTGTGTACCAACACCATGCACAAGGTTGCCGAGCCGCTGGAGGCGGCGGTCTCCATTCCGCTTTTGCATATCGCCGATGCCACGGCCCAGGTGCTGCAACAGCAGGACATTACCTGCGTGGGGCTGCTCGGCACACGGTTCACCATGGAGCAGGCGTTTTATATCGAGCGCCTGCAGCGTCAAGGCATCGAGGTGGTGGTGCCCAGCGAGCCACAGCGCGAGCGCGTGCACTCGGTGATTTACCAAGAGCTGTGCTTGGGCGTGGTGAAGGCAGATGCCAAAGCTGACTACCTAACTATCGTCGATTCGCTGGCTGAACGCGGCGCGCAGGGCGTGATTTTAGGCTGTACCGAGATCGGCCTGTTGATTCAGCAAGCCGATACGGGCGTGCCGCTGTTTGATACCACTGAGATCCACGCAGCGCAGGCGGTTCAGCGGGCGTTGAGAAGTTTTTAAAATGCCAGTGCGGAGCAAGAACATGCGAAGAATAGTCTTAGCGGTGGCAGGCCTTAGCGTTGCGGTTATGGCGATGGCGGAGGAGTCGTCGCTCGATTGTGATCATGCGATGACCACGCTCGATATTAACCAGTGTACTGCCGTGCAGTTGGAGTCTGCTCAATCGGAGCTGAGCCAGTACGTGGAGGCAAGCGTCAATCATCATGTTGATGACCCTGAGCTGCTGGCTGCTATCGAAGACTCTCAGCAAGCTTGGGAGGCCTATGCCGCTGCTCACTGTGATGCCGTGCATACACAGTGGCGTGAGGGCTCTATTCGGGGAGTGATGGCGCTCACGTGCAAAACACAGCTGACACAGCAGCGCACCCACACCGTTTGGGAATCCTTTTTAACCTATATGGATAGCACGCCACCGGTACTCCCCGAGCCAAGCCGCCTTATTAAATGATGAAGGGTTATGACGCATATGTCTGAGCAAGACAGTATCTATGAAAGTATTGCGACGCGCATGAATGGTTTTTTGTATCGCTGTCGCAATGATGAGCACTACACCATGTTGAACCTGACCGGTAGGGTGCAGGAACTGACAGGGCATACGAGTGAGGATTTAATTGGGAACCGTAAGCAGTCTTATGTTGAGCTCATTCATGGTGAGGATGCGCCTGGGCTGGATCAGGCTATCGAGCGTGCCATCGCGTCGGGCAAGAACTGGCACGCCGATTATCGACTGCGCTGTAAAGACGGTAGCTTACGCTGGGTGAGTGAGTACGGCGGCGCTGTCAAAGATGAAGAGGGTAGCGTGATTTATCTGGAGGGCGTGGTCACCGATATACAGCAACGGCGGCAAAGCGAGGAGCGGCTTGGCTCGATCAGTCGGGATATTGCACTCGAAACGGAAAAAATTGCCCACTCACTGAAGATGCTGCAGTTACTGAGTATTAATGCGGGTATCGAAGCTGCCCGAGCGGGTGAGGCCGGTAAAGGGTTTGCTGTGGTGGCCGAGCATGTGCGCCGCCTAGCGGACGATACCAACAGCTCGGCTAAGGTGATTACGGGCCTTATGACTCAGCTAAATCAATCACAGGATTGAGCGCTTGCTCGTTTTAAACAAGGTGATAGGGAATTAGCGTGACCATATCGGGCGTATATCAAAAGGGTAGGGCGCTCTCGCGAGATCGGACGCTATTTTAGTGTGGCAAGTGAAAAACAGGTGATGACCCTGTCGGTAGCGCTGGCTCCCAAAGAAGCCAGCGCTTTCTCCTTTACTGCAAAAATTCCCGCAGTGTATCGCTGGCTTGCTCGATGGAAACGACGCCATCCAGATGGCCTCGGTTGCCTTCCAGCGTTTCCAAGGTGACCTCGGTGCCGTCGGCTTCAATCAGCTCGGCGGTGCGGCGGACGCCTTCGGGGGCGAAGACCAAATCGTTCTCGCTATACAGCATCAATGTAGGGGCTTCGATGGCGGCTAGGCCTGCTTCTAATGAGTCGCCGTAGCCTGCCATAAAGGTTTGGTTGGCGCGCACTAGGTAGAGCAGGTGGTTAGCATCGGAGATCTTCGCCCGTGCGCCTGCGATGTCGTCTAAGGTTTGCTCGATGGCGTAGCGGGCGTTGATATCCTGGGCGGGGTCGCGAGCGTCATCCGCCCAATCACGGTTGAACGCTTCGTTGGCCCACTGCCAGTGGTTGGCATTGAGCGTGACCAGCTTCAGCGCCTCTTTTAGCCCCTCGGTGGGCGGTTCTCCATCGTAGTAGTCGCCCTCGTTCCAGTTAGCATCCAGGCGAATCGGCGCGGCCCAGGCGCTTAGCGTGGCCAGCAGCCATGGGTCGGCCACACCGCCACCAATCACGGGAATCAACCGCTCAACGCGTTCAGGGTAAGCGCTGGCCCACTCAATGGCCTGCAGGGCACCCATGGAAGCGCCCATCACCGCATGCAGCGATTCAATGCCCTGGCTCTCCAGCAGGGCACGCTGCACCTCGACAAAGTCACGAATAGTCACCACAGGAAAATCCATGCCCCAGGGCTCACCGGTATCAGGGTTAATGGAGGCTGGCCCGGTGGTAATAACGTTAGGGTCATTCGCCCCCAGGTTGACCAGCGTATCGGAGGAGATGATGTAGTACTCATCGGTATCTAGCGGCTTGCCGGGGCCAATAATGGCATCCCAGTAGCCGGTGGGCTCGCTATCAGCGTTATAGCGGCCTGCCGCGTGGCTGGTGCCGGAGAAGAAGTGGGTAATCAAAATCGCGTTATCGCGAGCGTCATTAAGCTCGCCGTACGCTTCCCAGCCCACCGTCACGTTTGGGATTGTCTCGCCGCCCTGAGTGGTAAAACTCCCCATCTCGAACGTTTGCTTCTCGACTATGCCATCCCATGCCCATAAGGGCGTGGCCAACAGCAGGCCAAGGCTGGTGAACGAGGCGGCCGTCATTAGCGCGAATGGTTGCTTGCGTCGCATGCGCTTTCCTTTTTTGAGGGATTATTGTGATTGTTTTAGGGCTGCCGATGGCAGCCACTCCCTCAGCATAGTCAGCGTTAGCCGATTTTAAACGGATTTAACCCATTGGCCTGCTGCATCATCATGCGTTTGGCAAACGGCACGCGCTCGGCCAAGTGCAGGCTGAGATCGCCCAGTTGGCGCAGCGGTTTGGCGCCGGTGAACAGGTGGTGGAAGCTGTCGGTGGCGGCAATCATCGCTTGGTTGGCCAGGCGGCGCTGGCATTCGAAGCGGTGCAGGCTGATGTGGTCGCCGGGGTCGCGGCCCTTGACGATCAGCTCGGCCAGGGTGTCGGCGTCGTGTAGGCCGATGTTCAACCCTTGCCCAGCCAACGGGTGCACTACGTGGGCGGCATCGCCAATCAGCGCGAGGCGTTTGCCAATGTAGCGCTTGGCGTGCTGGCGCTTAATGGGGAAGCTGGCCCGCGCCACAATACGGGTGAGCTTGCCCAGGCGTTTGGGGAAGGTGGTTTCAATAGCGTGCTGGAGTGCGTTGTCGGAGAGCTGTTCGCGGGCTTTGGTGGCTTCATCGCTGTCGTACCACACCAGCGAGGCGCGCTGACCGGGCAGTGGCAGCATGGCAATCGGCCCTTTAGGCGTAAAGCACTGCCAGCTAACATCCTGCTGGGGCAGCTCGGTCTCGACGTTAATAATCATCGCCCGCTGGTGGTAGTCGTAGCTGGTCACGCCAATGCCCGCCAGCTCGCGCAGTGTAGAGCGCGCGCCGTCGGCCCCTACAATCAGCCGGGCGCTTAGGGTTTTGCCGTTATCCAGCTCTAGCATGCGGGCGGTGGTAGCCGCCATAGTGCTCAGCGGGGCGCACTGGGTATACCAGGTCACGCTAGGAAGCGCTTCCAGGCGCTGCCACAGAGCGTATTGCAGGGCGCGGTTTTCAATAAAAATACCGAAATCGTTCATGCCGCTCTCTTCGGCGGAGAACACGGAGTGGCCGGTGCCATCCTGATTCGCCACGTCGATATGCCGGAACGGGCAGCAGCGTTCGCCGGGCAGTATCGCGCCGCTGGCTTTCACAAACGCGAGCGACCGGGCGTTGAGCGATGAAATACGCAGGTCGTAGTCGCCGCTAGCAGGTTTCGGGGCGCTACCGCGCTCGACGAGCCCTACGGAAATGCCCGCCTGGCCTAGCCTTGCCGCCAGGGCCGCGCCCACCATGCCGCCACCGACAATAATAATCTCGTGATCCCACTGCATGAGAGGCTCCTTACTCCGCTATCGAGGGCACATTGCATGTGCTTATATTGTCATACAGTATCGTTGACTTGTCGCAGTATTGCCTAGGGTGATCCATTGACGCAGGCCGTGGAAAGTACAGAAAAACGCGAGAGTAGCCAGGTGGCCGGGGAAGCACTAGCCGCTTTTATCAAACGCCACCCCAAACTCTGGGTGATTACCGGGGCGGGGATGAGTACCGACAGCGGGATTCCTGATTACCGCGATGCCGATGGCCAGTGGAAGCGCCCACCGCCGGTGCAGCACGGTGATTTCATGAGCTCCTTCGCCGTACGCCAGCGCTACTGGGCGCGGGCGCTGGTGGGCTTCAAAGCCATGCGCGAAGCCCAGGTGAGCGGGGCGCATCGGGCGTTGGCAGAGCTGGAGGCGATGGGTCATGTGGAGTTGCTGGTGACGCAAAACGTGGACCGCCTGCACCAGCGGGCGGGCTCGAAAAAGGTGATTGATCTTCACGGCAGGGCGGATGTGGTGGCCTGTATGGCCTGCGGCTATCAAATGATGCGTCACGCCATGCACAGTGAAATGGCGCGCATGAACCCAGCCTTTGCCGCGCTAGATGCCCGCCACGCGCCGGATGGCGATGCGGATCTGGAAACCGATTTCTCCACCTTTAAAGTATTGGACTGCCCGCGCTGCAAGGGCATCCTCAAACCGCAGGTGGTCTACTACGGCGATGTGGTGCCCCCGGCGCGGCGGCTGGCGGCCCAGGCGGCGCTGCAGCAAGCCGATGCGGTGCTGGCGGTGGGTACGTCGTTGATGGTCTATTCCGGCTACCGCTTCTGCCGCGATGCCCACGCTATGGGCCTACCCGTGGCATCGCTCTCGCTGGGGGTGACCCGTGCCGATGAGTTTTTGACTCACCAGTGGCGCGCGCCGCTAACGCCGGTGCTGGAACAGGCGGTGGCGTGCCTGAAGGGCGCTTAACGCGCTTTAGATACCCACGGGTTGCCCTCGCTCCATAGCCGCCAGGGAGCGTCGCGGTCGGCGGGTTGGGCGTAATCGATGCCGACTCTTGGGCCGCTGGCAATCGCGCTGGGCGGCTCGCCAGAGGTAATCCACAATCCGTTCGACTGATCGCCGTTTTGCGTCATATCGTGGCCGTAGAGGGCGTTATCGATACGCAGTGCCCGAGTCAGTTTGCCGGGGCCGTTGCTTAGATTACGCCCCGCCACACTGCGCCATGCGCGCATGGCAGGCTCGCCGATCACAGGCTCTACCGCTCGAATCAATACCGCGCAGGGGTTGCCTTCCGGCTGGGTCACCACGTTCAGCAGCCAGTGCATGCCGTACACCAAGTAGACGTAAGCGTGGCCGGGCGGGCCAAACATCGCCTCGGTGCGTGGGGTTCTGCGCCGGTGGGCATGGCAGGCGGAATCTTCCGAGCCACGGTAGGCCTCGGTTTCCACGATGCGCGCGGCCATTAGCTCGCCATCGAGCTGGCGCACCAGCCAACAGCCCAGCAGGTCTCGGGCGACTTCCAACGTATCGCGGTTGTAGAAGGCCTGGGGCAGGGGCGTGAGCGCCTCTTGCTCAATCGGTAACGTAACAGGGGTTAACGCGTCTCTATGCGGCATGCTATCGCCAATTACTTGAGTAAGCTGCTAGGGTATTCTGTAGGCCATTAATTGAAAAGCGGAGTTGCCCGTGCTGACCTTTGAACACCAGTTTGCCACGCTGCCAGAGCCCCTATGGGTGGCCTGCCAGCCCACGCCCGTGGCGCAGCCCAGCCTGATCGCGTTCAACGATGCCCTGGCTGCGCAGCTAGGCATGCAAACCCGGCCCGACGACGCCACGCTGGCCCAGTGGTTCAGCGGTAACCAGCTGCCGCCGGGTGCCGAGCCAAAAGCGCTGGGCTACGCCGGGCACCAGTTCGGCAACTTCGTGCCGCAGCTAGGCGATGGCCGCGCACTGCTGTTGGGCGAAGTGGTGGACCAGCAGGGCATACGCCGAGATGTGCAGCTAAAAGGCAGCGGCCGCACGCCGTTTTCTCGCGGTGGCGATGGCCGCTCTCCCCTTGGCCCGGTGCTGCGGGAATATCTGGTGAGTGAATTTATGGCCGCCGTGGGCGTACCCACCACTCGCGCCCTGGTTGCCGTCGCTACGGGCGAGCGCGTGGTGCGCCAAATGGCCGAGCCGGGGGCCGTGCTGACCCGTGTGGCCAGCAGCCATATTCGCGTGGGCACGTTCCAGTTTGCCGCCGTTCGCCGCGATGAAGAAGCACTCAAAGCGCTGGCCGATCATGTGATTGCCCGCCACTACCCAGAAGCGGCCAACGCTGAAGACCCGTACCTGGCACTGTTAGAAGCGGTGACCGCCCGCCAAGCGGCACTGGTGGCGCGTTGGATGAGCCTGGGCTTTATTCATGGCGTGATGAACACCGACAACTGCAGTATTGCCGGTGAGACCATCGATTACGGCCCCTGCGCCTTTATGGAACAGTTCGACCCACAGAAGGTATACAGCTCCATTGACCAGGGCAGGCGCTACGCCTTCAACAATCAGCCGGGCATTGCCCAATGGAACCTGGCCCGCTTTGCCGAAACCTTGCTGCCGCTCATGCGGGAAGAGGGCGATGCCGTGGTAGAGCAGGCCACCGAAGTGCTTCGCGGTTTTACCTCCCGCTTTAGCGCCGAGCAGCGCCGCCTGCACGCTAATAAGCTAGGCCTCGCTCCAGAAAGCGACCACGCCGCGCCGCTGATGGAAGCGCTGGAAATTCATATGCATCAAGGCCGCATGGATATGACCGCGACGTTCGACGCGCTAACGCACTATGCGCAAGCGCTGAGAAAGGACTCGTCAGCCCATTCCCAAAAAGAGGCGCTGCTAGCGCTGACCACTCAGCCCGATGGCCTGACCGCTTGGCTGGCCGACTGGGAAAACGCCCAGCAAGCGAGCCAGCAGAGTGAGCGCCTGGAGGCCATGCGCCGCGCCAACCCGGTGGTGATTCCTCGCAACCACCGCATCCAAGAGGTCATCGATGCGGCGGTAGAAGGCGATTTCGCGCCCTTCCACACGCTGCTCGCGGCGGTCACACAGCCTTTTGATGAATCCGAAGAAGCGCGCCGCTTGGCCGCCCCGGCCACGGAAAGCGAACAGGTGTTGCGCACCTTTTGTGGTACGTGATTTAGACCAGCGAATATGGGCGGAAAACTCGTAGCGGGGGTCTTTCGCCAGGGATGGCGAAAGTAGCGTCCAGGGAGGGATTCACAGCGCCCCCGCCTAGGGTTTTGCTGCTCATCAGCGCTGTAGCATACCCTGTGATAAACTGTGCTTTTTTACAGGTAATGGCGGAGGCAAGGTCGGCCTGTGCGCAAAATCATCCACTGCGACTGTGACTGCTTCTATGCGGCGGTAGAGATGCGCGATAACCCCGCGTTAACCGATATCCCCATTGCCATTGGCGGCAGTGTGGAGCAGCGCGGGGTGGTCGCTACCTGTAATTATCCGGCGCGTAAGTTCGGCATCCACTCCGCCATGCCCATGGCCCAGGCGCTCAAACGCTGCCCCCATCTCACGGTGATTCGTGGCGATATGGCGAAGTACAAAGATGTTGCCCGTCAGGTGTTTGCTATTTACCGCGATGTAACCGAACTGATCGAGCCGCTCTCGTTGGATGAAGCCTTTCTGGATGTCTCGGAGGTCACGCTCCACCACGGCAGCGCCACCCGCATGGCCGAAGCCATTCGCCATCGGGTGAAGCAGGAAGTGGGCATTACCGTCTCGGCGGGCGTGGCACCCAACAAGTTTCTCGCCAAGATCGCCAGCGACTGGCGCAAGCCTGATGGGCTGTTTGTCATTACGCCAGACGATATCGACGCCTTCGTTCAGCAGCTTCCGGTGAAAAAGATCCACGGCGTAGGGCCACGCACCGCTGAAAAGCTGGCGGAGCTGGGCATTCAGACCGGCGCGGATCTGCGCGCATGGCCACTTACCGAGCTGGTGGAGCGCTTTGGCCGCTTTGGCCATCGCCTGCATGAACTCAGCCACGGGCGCGATGAGCGCCCGGTCAAAACCCACCGCGAGCGTAAATCAATCAGCACCGAGCAAACCTACTCTCAAGATTTACCCACCCTGGAAGCCTGCCGTCGCCAGCTCCCTGAGCTGATTAGCGATTTAGAACGCCGCTACGCTCGCCTAGACCCGGCACCCGCCGTGCGCGGGGTGATGGTGAAGGTCAAATTCAACGACTTCACCCAAACCACCGTCGAACACGCCGACCCCGCACCCAACTTGGAACAGTTTGAAACCTTGCTGAACGTGGGATGGGCGCGAGGCGAGCGCCCCGTGCGCCTGCTGGGTGTCGGCTACCGCTTGGCGGAAGAGACCGCTGCCCAGCAGCTCTCGCTGTTTTAATTAGCCTGTTAACCCTTGGGTGGATTGACGGGTTTCCGTGCTCGCGTTAAAACAGACGTATGATAGATAGCGCTTCTTCCCGTTAGCCTAACCGCGAGCCTGCCATGCCTGCCATGCCTGCCGATGCCACCCAACGCCCCCGTTTAGTGTTTGCCCATGCCAACGGCTTTCCCGGTTTGAGCTACCGCAGCCTGTTAGACCCGCTGGCAGAGTCGTTCGATTTACACCCGCTAGACCGCCTGGGCCACCACCCGGATTACCCGGTGAATCACAACTGGGGCAATTTGGTGGATGAGCTGATTAGCTACCTCCCCGATACCGACGCGCCGCTGCTGGGCGTCGGGCATTCGCTGGGCGGCACGCTGATGGCCATGGCTGCGGATAAACAGCCGGAGCGCTTTGGTGGCGTGATTATGCTCGACCCACCGCTGATGCTGGGGCCGGATGCCTGGGCGATGAAAGCGGCCAAGCGGTTTGGGCTGATGGACCGCATTACGCCAGCAGGTAAAACCAAAGGGCGGCGCAGCGTGTGGCCCAGCCGTGAAGCGATGGCGAACTCGCTACGGCGGCGGGGGCTGTTTCGTGGCTTTACCCCCGAGGCGCTCAACGACTACATTGAAGCAGGCACGCGGCTTTTAGATGACGGTAGCGCCGAGCTGACCTTTGACCCGCGCATCGAGCTGGAAATTTTCCGGCACTTACCGGATCACCTCTCCAACCTGCCGCAGCGCGTATGCGTACCCATCCAACTGGTGGCGGGGCAGCAGTCGCACTTGATGACGCCTTCACGGCTCAAGCGCATCGCTCGTCGCGGGCTGCCGGTGAGTATGGTGCCCGGCACGCACATGTTCCCGATGGAACACCCAGAAGAGACGCGCTCGGCGATACTGGCCGCGTGGCAGCAGTTTCAAACAGCGTAGCCTTAGAGGTGATGCAGCCATAGAGGCGATTAAGGAGACGATATGTATCTTTCCGTACAGCTGAGCTACTACCCGCTGGCCGATGATTTTAAGCCAGTAGTCAAAGAGGTGGTCAAACGTTTAGAGGCCACCGGGCTGGAGGTTCACCCCAACCGAATGAGCACCCAGGTATTTGGCGAGTTCGATGAAGTGATGGCGGCACTAAGCGACGTGATGAAGTGGTCGTTCGAGACACATGGCAAAGCCGTGTTTACGGCTAATTTTTTAGAGGGTGACCGGCGGCCTCGGTAAATAACGCCATCGCGCGTGTGATGTTCTTCATCGCGCTAGAAACGGCTCAATAACGTGCCCAGCGTTTCCATTCCCCGTTCGCTGCGCTGGGTCCAGGGGTGGCCATAGCTTAGGCGAATGCAGTGGCGAAACTGTTGGGTTGCGGAGAAAATCGGCCCTGGCGCGAGGCTAACGCCATGGTCGAGCGCTGTGCGAAACAGCTGCAGCGAATCCACGTGTTCGGGAAACTCCACCCAAAGGAAATAACCGCCCGCAGGGCGGGTGATGCGCGTATGCGCTGGGAAGTAGCGATCTGCCGCCGCCAGCATGCTGGTTTGCTGGGCTTCTAGGGCATGGCGAAGCTTGCGCAAATGGCGGTCGTAGCCACCGTGTTGTAAATAGTCAGCAATGGCGGCCTGGGCGGGGATAGAGGGGGAAATAGTGGTCATTAGTTTTAGCCGCGAGATCTCCTGGGCATAACGGCCGCCCGCTACCCAGCCGACCCGATAGCCGGGTGCCAAGCACTTCGAGAAAGAGCTGCAGTGAATCACCAATCCCTCATCATCAAAAGCCTTAACGGGGGCGGGCGGCGTGCTGCCAAAATAGAGCTCGGCATACACGTCATCCTCTAGCATGGGCACTTGGTGCTGCTTTAATAACTGGTAAAGCACCTGCTTGCGCTCGTTGCTTAGGCTAGCGCCGACGGGGTTCTGCAGATGGCTCATAAACCAGCAGGCTTTGATGGGCAGCGTGGCTAATCGCTCTGCCAGCACTTCTAGGTCAATCCCTTCCCGAGGGTGAACCGGAATTTCCACCGCGCGTAGTTTGAGCCGCTCCAGCACCTGCAGGCTGGCATAAAAAGCAGGCGACTCAACTGCTACCAAGTCCCCCGGCTGTGTCACGCACTGTAGGGCTAGATTGAGCGCCTCCATTGCGCCATTGGTAATCACCAGTTCGTCCATCGGCAGCTGAATGCCGCCCAGCATGTAGCGCAGAGCAATCTGCCGACACAGGTCGGTATGCCCGGTGGTCATATCGGCCACCACCTGTTGGGGCGAAAGCGCCCGCAACCCTCGCGTCATACTGATACTTAAGCGAGAGAGTGGAAACAGCTCAGGGCTCGGGAAGGCCGAGCCAAAGGGCACCGTTTGATCATCCTGCAGTGAGTCCAGCACCGAAAACACTAGCTCGCTGACCTTCACTTCCGCTGGGTCGGTGGGTTGTAGCGTGACGCGGGGTTCGTTGATCAAGCGCCGCGCATGTTCACGAACAAAGTAGCCCGAGCGCGCCCGAGCACTAATAAGCCCTTGGTTTTCCAGCAAGTAGTACGCCTGAAACACCGTCGAAGGGCTAATGCCGTGATGGCGGCTCGCTTGGCGCACGGAGGGGATGCGCTCGCCTGGGCCCAGTACGCCTTGGCGAATCAGCGTGGCTATCTCATCGGCAAACTGTTCATAGCGTTTCATGGCATAAACTCGCTGGTGCTTGGCGCGGGTGCTTAGTGGGATCAACAGAATCGATATTCTCAATCAAAAGCATATCAAAACTGATACGGCTTTTTTCTCTAAAACTGAATCTGTTTTAGTGATTGGCTGGGAGGGCATAGTAGCGGCTTATTCGGTGACGCCCCTCGACCGTACAGCTCGCCACTCCCTCTTTTCTGGATATCGGTATGACGCAACGCATTCCACTGCAAGACCTAACCACCGATGCAGCCGTTGAACACCACTCGCCTAAGGCGAAACCTACGGGTCGCTCGCCCTCTAAGTCGGGGCATATCTATGTGCGAGAAATACAGGGCTTTTTTCAGCGCATAAGGCGTTATTCCAACTGGCTGCTGATAGCGCTCTATGTAGGCTTGCCGTGGATTCAGTGGGGTGACCGCCCTATGGTGTGGTTTGATCTCTCTGCCCAGGAGTTCCACCTCTTTGCGGCGACGTTTTATCCCCAAGACTTTATCTTACTGACCTGGATTCTGGTGCTGTGCGCGTTTGGTCTGTTTTTGATCACGGTGGCGGCGGGGCGAGTGTGGTGTGGCTATAGCTGCCCGCAAAGCGTATGGACGTTTCTGTTTATTTGGTTTGAGCACCGCCTGGAGGGGCCAAGGCACCGTCGGATACGCCGCGACAACGCATCTAACACGCTGGGGTCGTTATGGCGAAAAGGCGCTAAACATACCGCTTGGCTACTGATCGCATTGGTAACGGGCGTCACCTTCGTGGGCTATTTTACGCCGGTGGGTGAGCTCGTGAGGGATCTATTCAGTCTAGAGGCACACCCTTGGGCGCTGTTTTGGGTTGGTTTTTTTACCCTGTTTACCTACCTGAACGCTGGCTGGTTGCGCCATCAGGTGTGCCTGCACATGTGCCCCTATTCACGCTTTCAGTCGGCCATGTTTGATAGCCATACGCTGATTGTTTCTTACGACCCCGCCCGTGGTGAGCCGCGTCGTGGCCATCGAAAAGAGGTTGCGGAAGCGGCTGTTGGGGACTGTATTGATTGCGAACTGTGCGTTCAGGTGTGCCCCACGGGGATCGATATTCGTGATGGCCTGCAGTATGAGTGTATTGGCTGTGCGGCATGTATTGATGCCTGCGACAGCGTGATGGCGCGTATCGATAAGCCGCTGGGTCTGATTCGCTACACCACTGAGCGCGCGTTAGAGGGGAAGCCTACGCGGTTTTGGCGTCCTCAGCTGTTGGCCTATACGGTGGCGCTGCTTTCTATGGTGGTTTTGTTGATCAGTTTTTTGAATGCCCGGGTGCCTATTGATGTAGACATTGCCCGAGACCGTCAGGCGCTGTTTGAAACCACGGCCGAGGGGCGCATTATCAACTACTACACCGTGACGCTGCGCAATCAAGATTCGCAGGAACACCAATACGTGTTATCCGCCACCGGTTTGCCAGGGCTGCGTTTACAAGGTGCCAACACGTTCAGCGTGGACGCTAATGAAACGAGGCAGTTACGCGTCGCGCTCAATGCTGACGCGTCAGCGCTGACCCAGCCGAGTCACCCGGTGGTGCTGCATATCACTGCGTTAGATGAGCCTTCGATCTCCTCTAGCATTGAAACGCGGTTTTTAGGATCGACCCGTCAGTAAGAGTGGGCTAAGTAGGTGTGAGGCTACGTAGATGTGAGGATAAGTAGGAATGAGGTTAGATAAATGATCACTGTGCTGATTTTTTTGATGATATTTGTGGGCGTAACAGCCGCTTGGTATCAGATTTACCAGATGCACTTCACTATCAATACGCCTAACGATGCGAAGCTTTCGGGTCATAAAAGTAGGCAGCTGGATACGCTCACGGCCGCTCAGCAAACGTCCTCGGATGAGGCCGATGCTTCACGCTTTGAAGAGGCCGCAACGTGCATCTTTGGGCGTGGATTTAACATAGAAGCCCTTCGCATTGCGTTCTCTCAGGAGGGGCGAGAGGCCTATGCGTTGCCGCTTCTGCGACGTCAGAGAAAACTCACTCGTCCCTCGTCGCATCAGGCAGGAGAGGGCGGTGTTCGCGTACGTCATCTGGGGTTGTTTAAGACACGCTTGCCGTCTATCAATGTCAGAAGTGCGTTCATCCTGGCGGTGATCGCTAACTGTGGGTTGGTTCAGCTACTGGCGGCGATGAGTGTTTACACCATTCACTACTCAGTAGACGTATCGGCGTTCGCGTGGGTCAATCAGCCGGTGATGATCCTGTTGGCCATCTGGGGAGTGGTGCTCCTGAATGCTCTGATATTCAGATGGGATGCCTATACGCATGATCTTTATCAGATCAGACAGTTGAACCAGCAGGCCCCCCTGTTCAACTAATAAAATATGATGCGTAAAAACCACAACGCCGCCCCATGGGGCGGCGTTGTGGTTGGTGCAGAGCGCTTAGATCAGCGATTCCAGGCAGGATTCGATGATATCTAGGCCTTCGTTCAGCACGTCGTCTTCGATGGTGACGGGCATCAGGAAGCGGATGGTGTTGCCGTACATGCCGCAGGAGAGCAGGATCAGGCCCTCTTCACGGGCTTTTTTGCACAGCGCTGCTGCCAGCTCCGGGTTCGGGGTGCGGTCGGTCTTGTTGTTGACCAGTTCGAAGGCGGCCATGGCGCCCATGTTGCGCACGTGGTCGATACAATCGAACTTGCCCTGCCACTCGTTGAAGCGTGCCGCCAGCTTCTCGCCAAGGGCCTGACTCTTCTCGAGGATGTTTTCCTCTTCGAAGATTTCCATCACGGCCAGCGCCGCCGCACAGGCGGTGGGGCTGCCGGTGTAGGTGCCGCCCAGGGAGTTCGGGCCAGAGGCGTCCATCACTTTATCGGTGCCCACGATGGCAGAGATCGGCATGCCGTCGGCCATACTCTTGGCCATGGTCATCATGTCCGGCTCTACGCCGCTGTGCTCAATGGCAAACATCTTACCGGTACGGCCAAAGCCAGACTGCACTTCGTCGATGATCATCAGCATGCCGTGCTCATCGCAAATTTCGCGAATCTTCTTCAGGAAGCTGGGCGGTGCGGGGTAGAAACCACCTTCACCCAGTACTGGCTCAAGAATGATCGCTGCGGTGTCTTTCGGGTTGGCATCGGTTTTCAGCGTCATCTTCAGGCCGCGAATGGCTTCGTCTTCGCTGACACCGTGGTAAGGCACCGGGTAGGGGGCGCGGAATACGGTGCCCGGCATCGGGCCGAAATCGGTTTGGTAGGGCGCAACCTTGCCGTTCATCGCCATGGTGTAGAAAGTACGGCCGTGGTAGCCGCCGTCAAAGCAGATCACGTTAGAACGGCCGGTGGCGGCGCGGGCAATCTTCACCGCGTTTTCCAGCGCTTCAGCACCGGAGTTGGCCAGCATGACTTTGGCATGGCCACGCACGGGAACGATGTGGCTCAGCTTTTCAGCCACTTTGACGTAGCCTTCGTAGGGCATGACCGTTTGGCAGGTGTGCATCACCTTATCCAACTGGGCTTTCACGGCCGCCACGACTTTCGGGTGACGATGCCCTACGTTCAAGACGCCGATGCCGCCAGCGAAGTCGATAAAGCGGTTGCCGTCGGCGTCCCAGATCTCAGCGTTTTCGGCGCGGTCCGCAAAGGCGGTGGCGGGGCTTGCAGCGCCCGCGGCGACGTATTTCTGCTTTAGTTCGTTTAGCTCGGCATTGCTCATGACTCAGCTCCTTCAAGGATAGGGTGTTGCTTTAGCATAGTGCGCAATAGCGTTGATCACACTGATGACGATGCGATGACAATTTGGTTGCGCCCTGCTTGTTTTGCCTGATACATCGCTTTATCAGCGCGATCAAGCATTCGAGTACTCGACGCTTCAATGTAACACGCGATACCCGCCGATAGCGTCACAGTCAGCTCATGTTCCGTGTAAGGCGTTTGCTCGACCTTTTGGCGAATGCGCTCCATGGCGGTATACGCTGAATCGGCATCTACCTCCGGCATGATGACCAAAAACTCTTCGCCCCCCAGGCGTACCTGGAAGTCAGTTTCACGCAGTTGTTGATTCACCACCTGCGTGAGTTCTTGCAGCACGCTGTCGCCAGTGCTGTGGCCGTAGGTATCGTTGATGCCCTTAAAGTCATCTAAATCGAACAGCACGATACTGAGCTGATTGCCGTAACGGCGGCAGCGCTCAAGCGCCTCTTCCAGCTTGGTAAGGCCCTGGCGGCGGTTAAGTAGCCCGGTTAGCTCATCGTGATGAGCTAAATATTCCAGGCGCTCGTTAGCCTGCTTGAGCCGCTCTTCCAGCTGTTTACGCTGGGTGATATCAACGATAAACGTGACCTTGCGTGACACGCCGTCGTCCCCTTCAATGCGTGCGGCTTCGGCGATGATGGTACGGGTTTCGCCATTCTTGCAGCGTACTTCCCACTCTTGACGCAGCTCATGAGTTTCATCGCCTTGAATAAAATCATCATGAAGCTGGCGCATGTGAGGGCGGTATGCCTCTGGCACTACCAGGGTAAAATGTTGACCAATCAGCTCTTCTTCTTGGTAGCCGTAGAATTGGCAGTAGGCGGGGTTGACCATCTCAAACAGCCCGTGAGGGTCGGTAATACAGATACCTAAGGGGGCTGTCTTAATGACGTTTTCTGTATTGCGTTTGGAACGGTTTACCAACTGGTAAAGATGGTCCGTACTCATACTTGTCATTCAGCTCTCCGTGCTTAGTTGTGCTTCCGTGCGTAACGCTTCCAGCAGTGGCGTTAAACCAGTGCCCAGTGAGCCAATGGCGGGTTTGGCAAAAAAGAAGCCTTGTTGGCGGGTAATGCCAGCACGAGCCAGCCATAGTGCTTCTTCACGGGTCTCAACACCCTCAGCAATCAGTGCCATATCCAGTTCGGTGGCGAGCAAAATAATGGCATTTAACAGCGCTTGGCGTCGGGTGTCGTGGTCGCAATTCATGACCAGTTCACGATCAATTTTCAGCTTGTCGGGAGCGAGGTCGGTGAGCAGGTCCAGGTTGGCGTAGCCGTTACCAAAATCATCGAGGGCGGTTTTAAAGCCCATGGTGCGGTAGGCATCGATAATGTTGCACAGGTGCTGTCGGTCGCGTACTCGCTCGGTTTCGGTAATCTCGAAAATCAGCTTGTCCATGGGCCAGCCTACTCGCTGGGAAACTTCCAGGGTGGCCTGAATACATGCTTCTGGCTCATAGACGGCATTAGGCAGGAAGTTAATGGAAAGATCCGTTTCCATGCCCAGCTCACTGGCAAGCTCAATAGCTTTGACGCGGCAGGCTTGATCAAAGCGGTAGAGCAGGTCATCGGTGACTTGGGAAATCACGCTCCAGGCAGACTCGCCGTTGATTCCCCTCACCAACGCTTCATGGGTCACTACGCGGGCCAGCGCAACATCCACAATAGGTTGAAACGCCATCGTGAACTCAAAGGGGAGCTCTCCTTCGCAGCGTTGACACGTGCCGTTCACCCGTGCGCAGTTACCCATAACGTCTCCTGAAGTGTTTGCTCGCTTGCGTGGCGGAATTGTTTTGCACTACTTAATGAAAAAGCGTGGGTACGTTAGTGTTTTCTAAACAAATATCATGTTTAAAGGTATTAGCAGTCTAGCGCTTTGATGATTGGCTGTATAGGTTTTGTACAGAGAAGGTGGGCTATTGAAGAAAGTTTCGCTGCTATCAAAAACGCCCGGCTGGGCGTTTTGAAAGGGTGTTACCAAAAGGAGGAGGGCTTAAATAATACCCGCTTGGCGCAGTGCTATGCGCTGCTCATCGGTGATGCCGATGGCATCCAATACACTGTCGGTGTGCTCGCCGAGCGTGGGTGGTGCGGTTTTGGCACTGATGGATTCGCCGTTAATGCGAATCGGATTGGCCACTAAGTGCACTTCTCCTGCTTGGTGATGGGGCAGCGTTTGCTTAAGGCCGCGAGCTTTCACGTGGGGATCGTCGAAAACGCGATCCAGCGTATTAATCGGCCCACAGGGCACGCCTACCGTTTCAAATGCCGACAGCCAGGTGTCGGTTGGCTGCGCGGCGAGGGCGAGCTCCAGTAGCGGCACCAAGACATCACGATGCTGCACCCGGCTGCCGTTGGTCGCAAAGCGCTCATCTGTAGCAAGCTGGGGTTGATCAATGACCTGGCAGAAGCGCTTGAACTGTTCGTCGTTGCCCACCGCCACAATCATATGGCCATCCGCCGTGGCAAACGCTTGGTAGGGCACGATATTAGGATGGGCATTACCAAGCCGCTGCGGCACTTGGCCAGAGGTTAGGTAGTTCAGCGCCTGATTGGCCAGCACGCCCACCTGCACATCCATCAAGGCCAAATCAATATGGCAGCCTTCGCCACTGTCGCGGCGCTGGTAGAGCGCTGCCAGCACTGCGTTAGCGGCATACAGGCCGGTAAAAATATCGGTAAAGGCCACGCCGCTTTTTACCGGGCCACCACCGGGTTCACTGTCCGGCTTGCCGGTCAGGCTCATAATCCCGCCCATGGCCTGAATCATAAAGTCGTAGCCCGCCCGGTGGGCATAGGGGCTTTCCTGGCCAAATCCGGTAATCGAGCAGTAGATAATGCCGGGATTGATCGCCTTTAAGCTGGCGTAATCCAGGCCGTACTTCTTTAGCCCGCCGACTTTAAAGTTCTCCAGCACCACATCCGACTGGGCGGCAAGCTGTTTAATCAGCGCTTGGCCTTCGGGCTTGGCCATATCCACCGTTACCGAGCGCTTACCGCGATTGGCGCACAGATAATACGCGGATTCAGTGCTACCGGAGAGCCACGGAGGCCCCCAGTGGCGCGTATCATCGCCGCTTTGGGGGCGCTCGATTTTGATCACTTCGGCACCCATATCGGCCAGCATCTGCCCGCACCAGGGGCCTGCCAGTACACGAGAAATATCGAGTACTTTAATGCCTGCTAGTGGCTTTGCGGCTGTGCTCATCGGGTGCCTCGTTGCTAGTGATCGATTCGTTGGTATGCGTTAGTCGGTATGGATTAGAAGAAGGACTGAATGCCGGTTTGCGCGCGGCCCAGAATCAGGGCGTGCACATCGTGGGTACCTTCATAGGTATTCACGGACTCCAGGTTCACCATGTGGCGAATCACGCCGTACTCGTCAGACACGCCGTTACCGCCGTGCATATCGCGGGAAACGCGGGCGATATCCAGCGCTTTACCGCAGTTGTTGCGCTTGATCAGCGAGATCATTTCCGGTGCCCAGTTGCCGCTGTCCATCAGGCGACCCACCTGCAGGGCGGCTTGAAGGCCCAGGGTGATCTCCGTTTGCATATCGGCCAGCTTCTTCTGGATGAGCTGGTTGGCGGCCAGCGGGCGGCCAAACTGCTTGCGGTCCAGGGTGTATTGGCGGGCAGCGTGCCAGCAGAATTCGGCGGTGCCCATCACGCCCCAGGCAATGCCGTAGCGCGCTTTGTTCAAGCAGCCGAAGGGGCCTTTCAAACCGCTGACGTTGGGCAGCAGGTTCTCTTCGGGAACGAAGGCGTTGTCCAGCACGATCTCGCCGGTAATAGAGGCGCGCAGCGATACTTTGCCTTCGATTTTCGGGGTAGAGAAGCCTTCGGTGCCGCGCTCAACAATAAAGCCTTTGATTTGGTTATCGTGAGCGGCGGATTTCGCCCATACCACGGCAATATCGGCAATCGGGCTGTTGGTGATCCACATTTTCGCGCCGGTCAGGCGGTAGCCGCCATCCACTTTTTCCGCACGGGTGATCATGGAGCCCGGGTCGGAGCCGTGGTCGGGTTCGGTCAGGCCAAAGCAGCCGACCATCTCGCCACTGGCAAGCTTGGGTAGGTACTTATGCTTCTGCTCTTCAGAGCCGTAGGCTTCAATCGGGTACATCACCAGCGACGACTGCACGCTCATGGCAGAGCGGTAGCCGGAATCGACACGCTCAACTTCACGGGCAATCAGGCCGTAGGCCACGTGATTCACGCCTGCACCGCCGTACTCCGGGGAAACCGTCGCGCCCAAGAGGCCCAGTTCACCCATCTCCGACATGATGTCGCGGTCAAAACGCTCTTCACGGAAGGCGCTGAGCACGCGTGGCTGCAGGTTTTCCTGGCAGTAGTCGTGAGCCGCATCGCGGATCTGGCGCTCTTCGTCAGTGAGCTGGCTTTCTAGCAGTAGCGGGTCGTCCCAGTTGAAGCGTGTCATAGCGTGAACTCCGAAAGATGATTTTGTTGAGTCCAATGTATCGCCGTTATTTAAAAATATCTACATTTTTTTAAAACGCAGAATTTAATGGATGCCTCGCGCTTGAAGTACCCGAGTAATGATCGGCACCGGCGTCATTAGGTGGTCACGCATCAGGTTGGCGGCTTGCTCAGCATTTCGCGCCAGAATCACGTCTACCAGTGCAGCATGCTCTTGGCGTTTGGTTTCAAGGGCTTGGGGCGACATCACGGTCTCTTGCAGCCATAAGTGGCGGTAGCGCTCTACCTGATCAAACAGGGTATCGCGCATTTGCAGCAGGTGCGGCGAGTTACAGCCACTGGCGATGGCGGTGTGAAATGCTTTGTGGCGTAAATCCCAGCCGTCCAGTAGTTCATCGGGGGAGCTAACCTCGGTCACTTTGGCTAAGCGGTGGGCGGTGGCCAGCACGTTGGCTTCCCAGTCGTCATCGCCGCGCTCAATCGCTAAGCGCAAAATCAGCCCTTCTAACTGGGCGCGGGCGTCATAGATGTCGTTTAATTCGGCCAAGGACATCGCTGCCACCCGATAGCCGCGCTGGCTAATCGCCACCACTAAGCGGTCGGCCACCAGTTGAGAAAGTGCTTCGCGCAGCGGCCCTGTGCTCACTCCGTAATACTCTTTTAAGCGGCTCATTAAGAGCTTCTCTTCAGGCGCGTAGCGGCCGCGAATGATGTCGTGCTTTAACGCTTGGTAGGCGCTAATCGCGAGGTTTTGGCGCGGTGCATCGTGCTCCATGAGGACTCCTTAGAACAGTGTGTTAGACCAATGTAGGGGCGTGGCGGTCAACGTTGAATAGCGGCTATTATCAATAAATTTTGAAAATTTGGCACAGGTAACGACATTTATGTGGGATTTCATCATTGTGGGCGGCGGCATATTGGGATTTTCCACCGCGATGCAGCTGCAGCAGGCCTACCCGGATAAGCGCCTGCTGGTGATTGAGAAAGAGGCGGAGGCAGCCCAGCACCAAACCGGCCACAACAGCGGGGTGATTCACGCAGGGGTGTACTACACGCCGGGTAGCCTGAAAGCGAAGTTTTGCCTGGAAGGCAACCGCGCCACGCGTGAGTTCTGCGACCAGCACGGCGTGCGCTACGACATTTGCGGCAAGCTATTAGTCGCCACCAACGCGCTTGAGAAACAGCGCATGGAGGCATTGTGGGAGCGCACCGCCGCCAACGGGCTGGAGCGGGAGTGGTTGGAAGCCGATGCGCTTAAGGAGCGCGAGCCCAATATCACCGGCGTGGCGGGCATTTTTGTGCCCTCTAGCGGCATTGTGAACTACGCCGAGGTGACCCGTGCCATGGCGGCGGAGTTTACGCGCCTCGGTGGTGAGATCCGCTTTAACCACTGCGTTACCGGACTTGAAGAGCGCGCCGATGAAGTGGTGGTGACCACTCAGCAGGAAACGTTTACAGGCCGCTATTTGGTCTCTTGTTCTGGCCTGATGGCGGATCGGGTGATTCGCATGCTGGGCAGAGACCCTGGCTTTACGATCTGCCCCTTTCGCGGTGAATACTACCTGCTGCCCGAGCGCCACAACCAGATCGTCAACCACCTGATTTACCCCATTCCTGACCCTGCGATGCCGTTTTTGGGTGTTCACCTAACGCGCATGATTGATGGCACGGTGACCGTTGGCCCTAACGCGGTGCTGGCGCTGAAGCGCGAGGGTTACCGTAAGCAGGATATGTCGTTGAAGGATATGGGCCAGATGTTTACCCACCCCGGTATTTTGAAAGTGCTCGGTAAGCATTTAAAACCAGGGCTGTTTGAGATGAAAAACTCGCTCTATAAGCGCGGTTATCTTGAGTTGGTGCGCAAGTACTGCCCCGGCTTAACGCTTGAGGACCTTACGCCTTACCCGGCGGGGGTACGCGCTCAGGCGGTCTCCAATGACGGCAAGCTGGTGGATGATTTTCTATTTGTGAATACCAAACGCACGGTGAACGTAGGCAATGCGCCATCGCCTGCGGCAACCTCGGCGCTGCCGATTGGTGCCCATATTGTGGAGCAAGTCAAAGCACTGTTGAAATAGGGTGAAAGCGTTTTGCTGCATTAGCATCTTACGCGCCAGCCGTGCTAACTTCTGTCCACCGCCCCTGGTGCTGGCAACAGCGATAGGGGCTGGGGCTTCACACCTCCTTTACGTCAACCATACCTATAAGTCCAAGTAGGACGGAGGAAACGCTCATGCGAACTCTAAAATATACCGTAGCAGCATCCATGTTAGCCGTAGCGCTGCCTGCCAGCGCACAGCAGCTCTCGATTGCCACCGGCGGCACCGGCGGGGTGTATTACCCCATCGGCGGCGGCTTTGCTGAAATGATCAACAACCATATCGAAGGTGCCCAGGCGACCGCCGAAGTGACCGGTGCGTCTGTTGAGAATATGGGTCTGATTATGCGCGGCGATGCCGACTTAGCCCTGGTGCTGGCAGATACCGCCTACCAAGCTTATACCGGTACCGGTGACTTTGATGGCCGCCAGATTGAGAACACCCGCGCGCTCGCGTCTGTGTATCCCAATGCCGTACAGCTCGTCACCTTGGCAGAGTCTGACATTCAGAGCATTGCGGACCTAGCCGGTAAGCGTGTCTCTGTAGGCGCACCGGGTAGCGGCACCGAGCTAA
This sequence comes from Vreelandella lutescens, assembly GCF_014640815.1. Taxonomy (GTDB): domain Bacteria; phylum Pseudomonadota; class Gammaproteobacteria; order Pseudomonadales; family Halomonadaceae; genus Vreelandella; species Vreelandella lutescens. The sequence continues at coordinate 266,612 of NZ_BMHM01000001.1, forward strand.
ACGCTCGTGCCCTGCTGGAAGCCAACGGCGTCAGCTATGAAGATTTCACTCCTCAGCGCCTGAACTTCAACGAAACCGCTGACGCGATTCGTGATGGCGATATCGATGCCGGTTTCTGGAGCGTTGGCCCGCCCACTAGCTCTATTCTGAACCTTGCCGCTACCCGTGATATTCGTCTGATTGGCCTATCGGATGAAGAGATTGCGAACGCTCAGGAAGTCGAAGCGGTATTTGCTCCTTACGAACTCGCCGCTGGCATGTACGACGGCATGGATGAAGCGGTTCAGACCATTGGTATTCCCAACGTCCTAGTGGTGAATGCCGATATGGACGAAGAGCTGGCCTACCAGCTGACCCAGCTGCTGTTTGAAAACACCGATGAGCTGATTGCCGTTCACCCGGCGGCTAACGACACCACCGTTGAATTCACCATGAACTCAACGCCCGTACCGCTGCACCCAGGCGCAGTTCGCTACTTTGAAGAAGTTGGCACCGAGATTCCGGACCGTCTGCGTCCGTAATGGATCAAGGAGCACGGCCATGCAGTGGCAGCAACGACTGATGGCGCTCTTATTGATCAGTGGTATGTACGCCGAAGCGGGGGTTACCCCCGCTTCGGCGGCTGTGTCTATGCGCTTAACGGTTGTGAGCGAGCAGGGCGAAACGCTAGTGGATGCAGCCGCGCCTGACGGTAGCCGCTGGTGCATCCAGTGGCAGCACTCTGTGGAGCACTTCACGGTGTTGGATTGTTACCGCAACGCAGGTGGCATTATGCAGCTAGAGCGAAGCCACCAGCCGGATTTTGCCGCAGGGCTTGGGCATATCTACGGGCGTGGTGAGCAGGTATCTGACGGTGAGGGCGGATACTGGATTAATGCGATTGACGAACCAGTGGCCAACAACCGCTATGTGCTGCGGGTGGGGTCAATGGCGGTCAACCATAGCGTGATATGGCCCGCCAAAGAGCACACCACGGTCAGTTTGAGTGAGCGCGCTGCGGGGCAACGCGTCACTATTGAGCTGACAGCACCCTAAGCAACATCGACTATTATTCGTTAGTAAAGCGCTTATCTCATTACGTTTTCATAAAAATTAAGTGGGTGTTAAACCCCCTAAGTTAGCTAACGCTTCCGAGGACTTCATGAACGAATCCACGCCTCCACCGGTTGTCATGCCGGGCGGTAATGCGATTCAACCCCGCTTCATTTTATGGTGTATCACCATCGTTGCAGTGGGGCTTTCGTTATTCCAACTCTATTCGGCGGGTATCCAGCCTTTAGGCCTGTTTTACCAGCGTAGTATTCACCTAGCACTGATTATGATGCTGGCATTTTTAATGTTCCCCGCCTTTGGGCCTAACCGTAAGCGCGGTGTGTTGGGGTGGGGCATTGATCTGATCTTTTTTGCCGGAGCGCTCATTACCGGTGGCTATTTAGTCTTCAATCTAGATGCGATTTTCAGCCGTGCTGGGTTCTGGAGTGAGACCGATATTCTGGTTGCCTGTATCGCCACGGTGACCGTGCTGGAAGCCAGCCGCCGTGCAGTGGGCTTCGGCATGACGGTGATTGGCCTGTTGGCCATCATCTACGCCTTTGCTGGCCCCCGGGGTGAGTTGCCCTGGCTTGGCGAGTGGATGCCAGGAATTCTAGAGCATCGGGGCTATAGCCTCGACCGTGTGGCCGGGCAGCTCTACCTGGGGCAAGAGGGTATCTTCGGCCTGCCGCTGGGGGTTGCCGCTACCTATATCTTTATTTTCGTACTGTTTGGCGCGTTTCTGGAAAGTACCGGCGCGGGTAAGTTCTTTATTGATATGGCGTATGCCGCCACTGGCCGTCAGCGGGGTGGCCCAGCCAAAGCCGCCGTATTGGCCTCGGCGGGCATGGGGTCTATCTCCGGTAGCGCTATTGCTAACGTGGTGACCACCGGTGCTTTCACTATTCCGCTGATGAAGAAGCTGGGCTACCAGCCAAAACAGGCGGGCGGCATTGAAGCAGCAGCCTCTACCGGTGGGCAAATTATGCCGCCGCTGATGGGCGCTGGCGCGTTTTTGATTGCGGAATATACCAATACGCCGTACCTGGAAATCGTCAAAATCAGTATTTTACCGGCGATCATGTACTTTGCGACGGTCTATCTGTTCGTGCACATCATCGCCTTGAAGCAGGGCATGCAGGGCTTGCCGAAAAGCGAGCTGCCGCAGATGCGCCAAGTTATGAAAGATGGCTGGCACTTCCTATTGCCGCTGGCAGTGTTGGTCTGGCTGCTCGCCATGAGCATGTCGCCCATGCGCGTTGGCTACTACGCCGTGGTGACCATGGTGACGGTGGCGGTGCTGCGCTACGCGCTGTGGTACTTCTTTGTGGCACCGAAGCAAGGCCAGCCGGTGACCGCTGAACGCACCAAAACGGTTATTTGGGCGGGGCTAGTAAAGCTGGTGCAAGGCTTAGAGCTGGGTGCGCGCAATGCGGTGGCGGTCTCTATGGCCTGTGCGGTAGCGGGCATTATCGTCGGCGTTGTTGGCCTGACTGGTCTGGGTCTGAAATTCTCCTCCATGATGCTGGCGTTCTCCGGCGGTAACCTGGTGCTGGCACTGTTGATGGTATTGCTGGCGAGCCTGATTCTGGGGATGGGCCTACCGGTGACCGCAAGCTATATCGTCCTTATCGTACTGGTGGGCCCGGCGTTGACCGCTGAGTTTGGCGTGCCGCTGTTGATTGCTCACTTGGTGGTGTTCTGGTACTCCCAGGACTCCAACGTGACGCCACCGATTGCCTTGGCAGGGTTTGCGGGGGCTGCGATTGCGGGCAGTAAACCCATGGAGACAGGCTTCCAGGCATGGAAGTTTGCCAAAGGGCTCTATCTGATTCCGCTGTTTATGGTCTTCAATCCAGAGATCATTGTCGGTGGGCCGGTGCTCGTGGTGGCCTGGAATGCGGTCATTGCTTTGCTCGCGCTATGTGCGTTTGCGGCCTCTTTAGAGGGCTACTTGTTTACGCGTATGTCCTGGTTGCCGCGCTTGGCCATTGGCGGCGCGATTTTTGGGGTGTTCTATCCAAGCCTCTGGACAGAAGTTGCCGGGGTGGTGGTGATGGTGGTGGCCATTGCTGCCAACTGGCAGGCCAGTAAGCGTGAGGCTGCGCCCGTCGCTGGTTAATCTCGCGGCGTTAGCGTAAAAGCCGCTGCATAAAAAAGCCCGGAAACCTTAGGTTTCCGGGCTTTTTCGTGAGTGGTTAGCCCGCGGGCTAGCCGATTGTTAGTGAATTAGAAGATTGACTCTGCGGTGCCTGAGCCTTGTGAACCGCTGGCTTCTTCAAGCTCTTGGCTAATCCGGCGAGCCTGGAAGTCTGGCAAGTGATCCTGGTGGAACAGCTCGGAGATACCCCCTGACTGGTCATCGTGCAGGCGTCGGCCGGTTTCCGGGTCAACGCGGGCAGTGACAATCGTGGCGGGGCGCTCGGGAATCGCAGACGGAGTGCCCGCCAGGGAGTCACCCATGAACTCAATCCAGATCGGTAGCGCCGCATTAGCACCGTACTCGGCGATGGTGTCGTTGCTGTCTTTACCGACCCATACCGTGGTGACAAGGTTGCTATTAAAGCCTGCAAACCACGCGTCACGCTGGCTGTTGGTGGTGCCGGTTTTACCTACGATGTCATCGCGATTAAGGCTCAGCGCCGCGCGTCCGGTACCCGAGGTAATAACGTCACGCAGCATATCGCGCAGGATATACACCGCCGCCGCGTCGGCAACGCGAGGTGCCACCGGGTAGGTTTTGCCATCGATCTCGACGGTTTCCTGCCCTTCGGCACAGCTTACACAAGCTACCTGCGGGGTGGCTTCATCGATAAGCTCGTTATCATCATCGCGAGTGACGCGCTCAATAAACCAGGGCGCGACCTGGAAGCCACCGTTGGCGATCACCGCGTAAGCGTTGGTCATCTCCATCGGCGTGAGGCTGGCGCTACCCAGGGCCAGTGAGAGACCACGAGGCAAGCGTTCAGAGGCAAAACCAAAGCCTTCCAGATACTCAATGGTGTGATCTAGCCCCATGGTTTGCAGTACGCGAATGGTGACCAGGTTACGCGAGCGTGCCAGGGCGGGGCGCAAGCGCATTGGGCCCTGGAAGTCACGGCTAGAGTTCACCGGACGCCACAGGGCGTTACTGCCGTCATCGAGCACGACAGGAGCGTCATTCACCACGCTAGCCGCGTTCATTTCACCATCTTGCAGCGCGGCGAGGTAGATAAACGGCTTGAAGATAGAGCCGGACTGGCGCTGGGCCTGCACGGCACGGTTGAACTTACTGGCGTTGAAATCAAAGCCGCCCTGCAGCGCCAAAATAGCCCCGGTGCGCGGGTCTTGCGCTACCAGCGAACCTTCGGCATCCGGACGCTGAGAGAGGCGCAGTGAGCCGTCATCGGCTTCAACAACACGCACCAAGTCACCGCGCTCAGCAATTTGAGCGGCACTGCTGGGCTCGGCTCCGCGGCTGCGGGGGCTCAAATAGGGGCGCGCCCAACTGAGGCCGTTCCAGGCAATGGTCTGTAGCTCGCCGCCACGCATCAGCACCTGCATTTCACGGCCACTGCTCTCTACGACGATGGCCGGTCGCAGCAGCCCATAATTGGGCGTGCGCTCTAATACTTGCAGCCAATTACTGACGTCGCCTTCAACGCCCTCTACCTCTGTTTGGCTACGCTGTGCCGCCTGACGAGCGGTTTGGCGGATTTCGGGAGACTCAGACAGCTCCTCTTCCAGGCCTTGTGTGTTGGTCTGCTCTTGCGCTTCGAGCAGGCTCGGAGCGATATCTTCTTGCTCAGCTCCGCGCCAGCCGTGGCGCAAGTCATAAGCAATCAGGCCATTGGCGAGCGCTTGACGAGCGAAGGGCTGCATTTCGCTGTCGATGGTGGTGTATATGCGGTAGCCGCCGGTGTAAGCCGTATCGCCAAAGCGCTCAATGGCGTACTGGCGCGCCATTTCTGCCACATAAGCCGCATCGACTTCGGTTTGGGTGTAATGACGGCGCGCTGTCACTGGTGCCTGCACGGCATTTTGGTAGGCCTCGTTATCGATATAGCCAAGTCCGCGCATGCGGAACAATATCCAGTTACGGCGAATCAGCGAGCGCTCAGAGTTAGCCAGCGGGTTAAACGCGGAGGGAGCTTTGGGTAACCCGGCGATCATGGCGGTTTCAGCGAGGCTCAGCTCAGCAAGCGGCTTGTCATAATACGTCTCAGCAGCCGCGGCAATACCGTAGGCGCGGTTACCTAGGAAGATCTTGTTGACGTATAGCTCGAAGATTTCCTCTTTATTGAGGATTTTCTCCATTTGCAGGGCCAGCAGAATCTCACGGATCTTCCGTGTAAAGGTCTGATCCAGGGTCAGCATGTAGTTACGCGCGACCTGCATGGTGATGGTCGAGCCGCCCGACTGGATGGTGCCGCCGCTCTGTACCAGCTCGACCATTGCACGGGCCAAACCGCGCGGGTCTACGCCTGCGTGGTCAAAATAGCTGGCATCCTCTGCTGCAATCAGCGCATTGATCATATCTTGGGGAATGTCGTCGAAATCGATCGCCATGCGGCGCTCTTCACCGAATTCGCCAATCAGCTTGCCGTCGTTAGTGAAAATACGCAGCGGTGTGTGCAGTTCAAAATCCTGCAGCTGGCGAACATCGGGTAATCCCGGCGAGAAATAGATAGCGGCACCAATCACCGCCAGTATGACCGCGCCAGACAGCGCAACAACCAGCGAAAATAGTGACAGCACAAGAGTTCGTAAAAACGTCATGAACAGTGGGCACCCGTGAAAAGAAGAGTAGGTATGGTGGTGTAACCGCCATAGCGCGCAATTGGCTGCCATTATAGGAAGGGGAAGCAGCGGCCACCAGTGTTGATATGGCGTAGAGGCATTGGCGTGTGCCTTAACTGAAAATCATGTAACCTCGAAACTCGCACGACAGGCAGGCGGAGCCGAACTCAACATGCGCTTACTAAAACCCAGTAAAGGGTTGATTGGTGTCGATATTACCTCGGCAACCGTCAAGCTACTCGAACTCAAACGGTGTAACGACAACTACCAAGTAGAGAGCTACGCTGTACGTCCATTACGCGAAGGCGCGGTAGTGGAGCGGCGTATTCGTGACATTAACGATGTAGCCAGCGTGCTTAGTCGTGCCGTTGAGCATGCCAAACCCTCCACGCGCAAGGCATCCGTCGCGGTGCCTGCCAGTGCAGCCATTACTAAAACGCTCCAATTTCCCGTCTCGTTAAGTGAAGATGAAATTGAGGAGCGCATTATCGCCGAGTCTGACCGGCATATTCCGTTTCCGTTCAGTGAAGTGGCGTTCGACTTTCACTGCCTGGGGCCTGCACCCTTTGATGAAGAGCTGCAGCAGGTCATTTTGGTAGCGTGCCGCCAGCAAGATGTCTCTCAACTCACCGAAACCCTGGAGCGCGCAGGGCTTGAGCCCGCCGCGGTAGATGTTGAAACCTTTGCCATGGAACGCTCGCTAGCCGAGCTGCGCCGCCAGTTAAAGGTCGATAATGATCCCACCGCCTGCGTAGGGCTGGTGGATATTGGCGCGAACATGAACGCCTTCCACGTGGTGCGCGGCGGCCATATTGTCTACAGCCGTGACACGGTATTTGGTGGGCGTCAGTTAACCGACGCGATTCGCGACCACTATGCCATGAGTAACGAGGAGGCCGGTTTTGCCAAAAAGCGCGGCGGTTTGCCAGAGGATTACCATGACAAAGTGCTCAACCCATTTTTAGAAACGGTGGTGCAGCAGGTAGGACGCTCGCTGCAGCTCTATTACACTGCTGGCCGTCAGCACGAGGTGCAGCATATTGTGCTGGCAGGTGGCTCCAGCGTGATTCCCGGCCTTGCTGAACGTATTGCTGAAGACAGCGGTATGTCAGTGACGATAGCCAACCCGTTTCAGCGCATGCGGGTGAACAAGCGCCTCAATATAGAAGCGTTGACGAACGATGCTCCCGCCATGCTGACCGCCGGTGGCCTAGCGATGAGGGTCGGGCTATGAGTATCAATATCAACCTGCTGCCTTGGCGGGAGGCGCGGCGAGAAAAGCGTACACGTGGCTTTTATGGAGTGGTGGGGCTGATGCTATTGGCGGGAATTGCGCTTGGCCTAGGGGTATCACAACTCTACCAGCAGCAACTGTCGGCTCAAGAGCAGCGCAATGCCTATATCACCCAAAATATAGAGCGCTTAAATAATGAAATTGCCGATGTGCAGCGCTACCAGCAAACCGCCGCGCGCTTAGGTGAGCAGCTAACGCTATTCCAAACGCTACAGGCGGAGCGAGTAAGCACTGTTCAGCTATTTAATGATATCGCTGCTAGTGTCGTCGATGGCGTGGTGTACCAGCACCTTACTCGCAGCGGTGAACAGGTGAGCTTCTCCGCCATCGCCGGCAGCGAACGTCAGGTGTCTGAACAGCTGCGCCAAATCGCCAGTATGCCGGGGTTAGGCGTGCCGCTGCTGTCGGAAGTGGCCAGTGGACAGGATGGCAACAGCCGCGTTTTCCAGTTTGAAGTGGTGCAATCCTCGGTGGTGGATGCGCGTGACAGTGAGGAGGCACCATGATCTGGGGGCGACAACGCTGGCGTGAGGAGTGGGAGCGCTTGCAAACGCTTGATTGGCAGGCGTTGGATGTAAAAGAAGCCGGAGAGTGGCCTGCGCTGCTGAAAGTGCTCTGCGGCGTGCTAGCGTTTAGTGTGGCGTTTGGCGGGTTAGGCTGGTGGCTGGTGGGAGAAAAGCGTGTGGCCCTAGAGGCAGCACAGCGCCAAGAGATGCGTCTGTTGAGTGAGTACCGCAGCAAAGTCTCTGAAGCGGCGTTCTTACCTGAGGTGAGAGACCAGCTAACCGCACTAGAGGAGCAAATGGTGACCATGCGGGCCATGCTGCCTACCAGTGCCGAGATTCCATCACTGCTGGATAGCATTAGCGATGCGGCGGTGAACAATCAGCTCAGTATTGAAACGGTTCGTCTTCGGCCAACCGTGCGTAACACCCACTATGTAGAGCACCCCTTGGACATTCAGGTGCGCGGTGGTTACCACGAACTTGCCCAGTTTGTGGCCGACATTAGCCAGCTGGCGCGTATTGTGACTCAGCACGACCTCGCCCTAGCACCTGCCGAGCAGAGCGGCGATTCGTTGAGAATGTCGCTAGTGGCACGCACCTATAGCTATATAGAAGAAGCGGAAGGGGAGGCAACAGCCCCATGAAGCGTTTACTCAGTATGGGAGTGATGGCTCTGTTAGCGGGCTGTGGTGATGCCAACCTGAGCCAGTTAGATGTTGTCATGGAAGAAATTCGGCGAACGCCGGTGGGTCAGCCACCCGTGATTATTCCGACGATTCCTGAGTATCAGCCGGTCGATTACCGTTATAGTGAGTCCAGAAGTCCTTTCCTTGCCCCCGAAAGCGTTCGCGCTAATGTGGTGGAAGTCTTTGAAAGTGCGCTTGCGCCTGACCAGCAGCGGGAAGCAGAGCCATTAGAGCAGTTTCAGCTTCAGACGCTTCGCTTAGTGGGCACGCTGCGCATGGGTGGGCAGCAGGTGGCGCTAATTAGCGCGCCAGATGGCAGTGTCACCAGCGTTCGTGAAGGCAATTACCTGGGCACCGATTATGGGCTGGTAACGGCGATTAGCCCGCAGGAAGTACAAATAACCGAGCGCGTTTTACATCAGCAGGCGGGGTGGCAGGAGCGCCAAACAGCGCTTTCGCTAGATGAGTAGCTGAATCCCTGATCATACTTATATTTACTTGTTACCGGATAACACTCTATGGCCATCACGCTTCGTCGAATTACGCTGTCACTGTTAGCCCTGATGCCCACGGTTGCGCTGGGGTCTGTGCTAACCGACCTGGATGTGCGCCAAACCAGTGGTGGTGAGGTAGAGCTAGTGCTGCAATTTAGCGGCGGCGTTGCCGAGCTACAAGGCTACCGGCTGGATGCGCCGCCACGACTAGCGCTTGATTTGGCCGACACTCAAAGCGGTTTGCCCCAGCGTCGTATTAATGTGGATAGCGCAGGTGTTGAGCGTATTACTGCGCTTGAGGGAAATGGCCGTACGCGTCTTGTGGTGGACCTGAACCAACCTCTTGAATATACCTCCCGCGTGGACGGCGAACAGCTGCGTATCACATTGAGCCCTAGTCATACTGCTTCACCGGTGGCCGCCAGTGGTGGGTTAGAAGTCGCCGAAGGCCCTCAGGTAACGAATATTGACTTTCGACGGGGAGCCGACGGTGCCGGCCGCCTATTAGTGACCTTTGACCGTGAAGGCGTGGTGACGCAGGTACGCGAGGGTAGTAATGGTGTGGTCGTGGCTGAGCTTCGCGATGTGGACATTCCTGACTCGCTCAACCAAATCTATGATGTGACCGACTTTGCCACGCCCATTACCCGTGTTACGCCGCGCTCTGGGCCGCGGTCGACGCTGCTGGAAATGCAAACCAACGGCCCTTACGCGATGATTTCGTCGCAAAGCGGCCGCACGCTGACCGTCGAGGTACAGCCGGTGAGTCAATCTACCCAGCAAGACCGCCAACAGCAGGGGGAGAGCTTTACGGGTGACCGCCTTAGCCTCAACTTCCAAGATATTGAAGTGCGGGCGGTATTAGCAACGCTGGCTGAGTTCACCGGGCTCAATCTAGTCGCGAGCGACAGCGTGACCGGCCGGGTAACGCTGAATCTTAACGATGTCCCTTGGGACCAAGCGCTGGCGCTGATTTTACAAAGCCAGGGGCTTTCCAGCCGTGAGCAGGGCAACGTGATTGTGGTCGCTCCTGCTGGCGAACTGGCGGATATTGAGCGCCAGGAAATCGAGGCGCGCAATCAGCAGCAAACCCTGGCACCGCTTGTCACTGAGTTTATTGAAGTCAAATACGCACGAGCCGAAGATTTAGCCCAACTGCTGCGTGGCGCCGAGGGTTTTGGTCTATTGACGGATCGTGGCCGTGTCAGCGTTGATCAGCGTACCAATACGCTATTGATCCAAGATACCGCGGACCAGGTGCGCGATATCATGCGCACCCTCGACCGGCTTGATGTCGCGGTGCGTCAGGTGCAAATTGAAGCACGTATTGTGATTGCACGGGACACCGCCTCCCGAGAGCTAGGCGTGAACTGGGGCGTTTCCAGTACGCGCGGTTTCTTAGAGGGTGACGACGGCACGTTTTCACGCCGCAATATCAATCCCGGTAGCATTAACCGCGCCCAGGGCGGGCTAGCGGTAGATTTAGGCTCCACGGCGGCGGCCAATACCGGTTTTAGCTTTGGCTACCTCTCTGGGGATATTCTGCTCGACTTGGAGCTGCGTGCATTGGAGAGTGAAGGCAAAAGCCAGACAATCTCCCAGCCCCGCGTGATTACCGCCAACCAGCGCACCGCTACGATTCGCCAGGGTGAAGAGCGAGCGTTCCAGAGTGTCGATGCCCAGGGCAACCCCGATACCGAGTTTAAAGAGGCGGAGCTTTCCCTTGAGGTAACGCCACAAATTACCCCGGATAATCGCATCATTATGGATTTGGTGATCAAAAACGACAGCTTCCGCGAGAGTGAGTTTGGCGGCGAGCCGCCCATTGATACCAACCAGATTGAAACCCAGGTGCTGGTGGATAACGGCCAGACGGTGGTGTTAGGCGGTATTTTGACCACAGAGCAGCTTAGCCAAATGGCCAAAACGCCGCTGCTTGGTGATCTTCCGGTGCTGGGTCGACTGTTTCGCTATACCGAAGAGAGCAATGAAAAGGTAGAGTTACTGGTCTTTATTACTCCACGACTACTTGATGATGGTTTGGCGGTTCGCTGATGCAGGATTTACCCAATCTTTTTTTAATAGGCCCCATGGGGGCCGGTAAGAGCACGATAGGCCGCCTGCTGGCGGCAGAGCTATCGCGCCCGTTTTACGATAGCGACCATGCCATTCAGGACCGCTGCGGTGCCGATATCCCCTGGATTTTTGACGTCGAGGGCGAACCCGGTTTTCGCCAGCGAGAAATTCAGATGATAGACGAGCTGACTCGGCTCTCTGACGTGGTGGTGGCCACCGGCGGCGGAGCCGTACTGCGGGAAGAGAACCGCCGGGCGTTGCGCGAGCGCGGTACGGTGGTTTACCTGATGACGACCGTTGAGCAGCAGTTAAAGCGCACGGCCAAAGACCGCAATCGTCCGCTGTTGCAGTGCGCTAACCGCGAGCAGGTGCTCAACGATATGTTTGCCGCCCGCGACCCGCTTTACCGCGCCACGTCTGATATTACGGTACGCACGGATCGACGCAGCCCGCGTGCCGTGGTGAATGAAATCCTACGGCGCGTATACCGGTTGGTTGATCCGTTAGAAGCCGTCAGCGCCCCGCATAAAAAGGTATCCCAATGACCGAGCAAGCCCACGAGCGTACGTTAACCGTTGAGCTGGGTGAGCGCAGCTACCCCATCCATATTGGCGTGGGACTGCTCAATCGCTCAGATCGCTTTGTGCCCTACCTAGCCGGTAGCCAGGTCATGATTGTGACCAATGACGCTGTGGCACCGCACTATCTCAAAGCGCTCAGCGCGAGCCTACCCGACCATCTAGACGTGCGTACTGTGGTGTTGCCCGATGGTGAGCAGTACAAAACCATTGAACAGGTTGGCCGCATTTGGGATGCGTTATTGGAAGCAGGTTTCAACCGACGCTGCACTCTGATTGCGCTGGGCGGCGGCGTGATTGGCGATATGGTGGGTTATGCGGCGGCGTCCTATCAACGCGGTGTGGCGTTTATTCAAGTGCCTACCACGCTGCTGTCACAAGTGGACTCCTCGGTGGGCGGCAAAACCGGCGTGAATCATCCGCTGGGTAAGAACATGATTGGCGCGTTTTGGCAGCCAAAAGCGGTCGTGGTAGATATTGCCACGCTCACCACGCTGCCCGCCCGAGAGCTCTCTGCTGGGTTGGCGGAAGTGGTGAAGTATGGCTTTATCCGTGATGCCGCTTTCCTGGCGTGGCTAGAGCAGAATATGGATGCCCTGCGCCGCGTTGAGCCTGATGTCATCGCAGAAGCGATTGCCAAAAGCTGCCAGATCAAAGCCGATATTGTGGCGGAAGATGAAACCGAGCAGGGCGTGCGAGCACTGCTGAATCTTGGCCACACCTTTGGCCACGCGATTGAGGCGCACCAAGGTTACGGCAACTGGCTGCACGGTGAAGCGGTGGGGGCGGGCATGGCCATGGCCGCTACGCTCTCCCACCAGCTTGGCTGGATAAGCGCTGATGCGCTTGAGCGCACCAAAAAGGTGATTGAAAGCGCAGGCCTGCCGCTGGTCGCTCCCACCGGCATGTCGAGTGATGACTTTCTGGCGCGTATGCGGCTGGACAAAAAGAACGTCGATGCGCGCTTGCGTCTTGTGCTGCTTAACGACCTGGGGGATGCCTGCGTGAGTGATGCAACGCCCACGGAAACACTTCGCCAACTGCTCGACAGCTATCCCCGAGGTAAGGGGGCTGCTTAAGGCCGCACAGATACTGTAAAACCAGCCATGGCAAACCCGCCTTTTCATCGGCGGGTTTTTTATGCGTATCAATTCAGAGGAAAAGGTCGAGTGATGTAATCCGTATGCCTTATGCGCTATCGGCATGGGGTTTTTATGCGGCATTAGACTAAAGTCTAGTTATGCGATTTCACCGTTAAAAATTCGTTCTCTTAGGCTGCAAGCTATTGAAGTGTAACTATTTTTTTATTGAACGGTAATGCAAATACAGGATTTGGCAAGGGTTTTTGGTGATTGGCGCGCATCGGGCGATTGCGCTACGCGGTGGCAAATCGCTATGCTGAGCGACCATTTTCTTGCAGCAGCGAATGCGGAAAACACCCTATTTTGGGCGGGTAACAAGACCCATAAAAAAAGAAAAACCCGCAACAATACCATAAAAACGCTGCTGACAAAATACGCTGACTAGAGGCACGCCCATGAATAGAGGTCTTCACCAGCCAGGCGAGTTTCGCGATAACTGTGGCTTCGGTCTTATTGCCCATATGGAAGGGCAGGCCAGCCACGACTTGCTGAAAACGGCTATTGAATCACTTACCTGCATGACCCACCGCGGTGGCATCGCAGCCGATGGCAAAACCGGCGACGGTTGTGGCCTGCTGTTGAAAATGCCCGCCCAGTTCATGCGTGCTGCTGCAAAAGAAGCGCTCGACGTAGAACTTGGCGAGCGCTTTGCCGTGGGGGCGGTTTTTCTGCCCAACGACGACGCGCGCGCTTCCAAGGCAAAAGAGATATTCGCCGGTGAGCTCAGTGCCCGTGGTCTTGATGTGCTGGGCTGGCGTGTTGTGCCCACGGACTCAAGCGTCTGTGGCCCCATGGCGCTAGACTGCCTGCCGCGCATTGAGCAGCTGTTTGTGGCACCCGGCAGCAGCGAAAACTTCGATGTTGATCTCTTCATGGGTCGCCGCTACGCCGAGCAGGCGCTGCGCAGCGACGAAGACTTTTACGTAGCCTCGCTCTCCACCGAGGTGGTGTCCTACAAAGGCTTGGTAATGCCGGAAGACCTACCGGCGTTTTACAAAGACCTGAACGACCCGCGTTTGGAAACGGCTATTTGCGTTTTCCACCAGCGCTTCTCGACCAACACGGCCCCTCGCTGGCCGCTGGCGCAGCCGTTCCGCCTGCTGGCACACAACGGTGAAATCAACACCATTGAAGCCAACCGCGGTTGGGCGAACTCGCGTAAGGCAAACTTCGTTAACGAGCGTTTGCCGGATATCGCTAAGCTGGATGAAATCGTCAACACCACCGGTTCCGACTCCTCCAGTATGGATAACATGCTGGAAGTGCTGCTGACCGGTGGCATGGAACTGCACCGCGCCGTGCGCATGATGGTGCCGCCCGCCTGGCAAAACGTCGAAACCATGGACGCCGAGCTGCGTGCGTTCTATGAGTACAACTCCATGCACATGGAGCCGTGGGACGGCCCGGCTGGCGTGGTGATGACCGACGGTCGCCAAGCGGTATGTATGCTGGACCGTAACGGCCTGCGCCCGGCGCGCTGGGTGATTACCAAAAACGGCTACATCACGCTGGCCTCCGAAATCGGCACCTACGGCTACAAGCCGGAAGACGTGGTGGCGAAAGGCCGCGTGGGCCCCGGCCAAATGCTCGCCGTGGATACCCAAACTGGCGAAGTGCTGCACACTCAAGATATTGATGACCGCCTGAAGTCGGCCTACCCCTACAAGCGCTGGCTGAAGCAGGAAGCGAACTACCTAGAGTCGGCGCTGACCGAACTGGCGCGCTTCCAGACCATGGACACCGATGCGCTGAACGTGCAGCAGAAGATGTTCCAGGTCACGTTCGAAGAGCGCGACCAAGTGCTGCGCCCGCTGGCAGAGAGCGGACAGGAAGCGGTGGGTTCTATGGGAGATGATACGCCCATGGCCGTGCTGTCGAGCCGCCCGCGCCTGCTTACTGATTTCTTCCGTCAGAAGTTTGCTCAGGTGACCAACCCGCCGATTGACCCGCTGCGCGAAGCGATCGTGATGTCGTTGGAAACCTGCTGTGGAGCGGAGCTCAACGTCTTTAAGGCCACGCCTGAGCACGCTCACCGCCTGATTCTGACCACGCCGGTGCTATCACCGCGTAAATTTACCGCGTTAGTGAGCCAGGATGATCCGGCCTTTGCCAGCCACATGCTGCCGCTGGGCTACGACCCGGAGCAGACCAGCTTGCAGCAGGCGATTACCGCGCTATGCCAAGAAGCCGAAGCGCAGGTGAAAGCGGGTAAAGTGATCTTGGTGCTGAGCGATGCGGAGCTTCCCAAAGGTCAGCTGCCCATTCAGGCGGCGCTGGCGGTGGGTGCCGTTCACTCTCACCTTGGCCGCTTGGCGCTGCGCCCGAATGCCAACATCGTGGTGGAAACCGGGTACGCCCGAGATGCTCACCAAATGGCTGTGCTGTTCGGTGTGGGCGCAACGGCGGTTTATCCGTGGCTGGCGTATCAGGTCATGGCCGATATGCACCGCACTGGCGAACTGACCGGCAACCCGGCAGATGCCCGCGAGAACTACCGTAAAGGCCTTCAGAAAGGGCTGTTCAAGATTCTCTCGAAGATGGGCATCTCGACGCTGGCCTCCTACCGTGGCTCTATGCTGTTTGAAGCGGTAGGCCTGTCTGATGAAATCATGGACACCTGTTTCGTGGGCATGGCCTCACGTATTCAGGGCACGGGCTTTGCCGAGCTGCAGCTGCAGCAGGAGCTGTTGGCTAAAGACGCGTGGATTCCCCGTAAAGGTATCTCCCAAGGCGGTATGCTCAAGTACGTGCACGGTCATGAGTACCATGCTTACAACCCCGATGTAGTGAAGTCGCTGCAAGCGGCGGTGCAAGAGGGTAGCTACGCCAAGTGGAAGAAGTTTGCTCAGCTGGTTAACGAGCGCCCGGTGGCCACTATTCGCGACCTGCTGAAGCTCAAGCCTGCGGAAACACCGATTTCGTTAGACGAAGTGGAGCCTATTGAAGCGCTGATTCCGCGCTTTGACAGTGCCGGTATGTCGCTGGGCGCGCTGTCGCCTGAGGCCCACGAAGCGCTGGCACAGGCTATGAACGAGGCGGGTGGTCGCTCTAACTCCGGCGAAGGCGGTGAAGATCCGGCCCGTTACGGCACCATTCGTAGCTCCAAAATCAAGCAGATCGCTTCTGGCCGATTTGGTGTGACGCCAGCTTACTTGGTGAATGCCGAAGTACTGCAGATTAAAGTGGCCCAGGGCGCGAAACCGGGCGAAGGCGGCCAGCTGCCTGGCGGTAAGGTCAATCAGCTGATTGCCCGCTTGCGCTACTCGGTGCCCGGCGTGACGCTGATTTCACCGCCGCCGCACCACGATATTTACTCTATCGAAGACTTGGCCCAGCTGATCTTTGACCTTAAGCAGGTCAACCCAGAAGCACAGGTCTCGGTAAAACTAGTCTCCGAGCCAGGGATTGGCACTATTGCGACCGGTGTCGCCAAAGCCTACGCGGATTTAATCACCGTATCGGGCTACGACGGCGGCACGGCGGCCAGCCCATTAACCTCGATCAAGCACGCCGGTTCCCCTTGGGAGTTGGGGCTGCCCGAGGTGCATCAGGCGCTGCGCATTAACGGCCTGCGGGACAAGATTCGCCTGCAAACCGACGGCGGCCTGAAGACCGGCCTGGATGTAATCAAGGCCGCAATTTTGGGCGCAGAGAGCTTTGGCTTTGGCACCGCGCCGATGGTGGCGTTGGGCTGTAAGTACCTGCGTATTTGTCACCTGAATAACTGCGCCACCGGTGTTGCCACGCAGGATGACTTCCTGCGCGGCGAGCACTTCCGCGGCACCGTGGATATGGTGAAAAACTACTTCCGCTTTATCGCCGAAGAAGTGCGCGAGCTGATGGCTATGCTGGGCGTTCGCAAATTGACCGATCTGATTGGCCGCACGGATCTGTTAGAAGTGGTGGAAGGCACTACGGCGTCTCAGCGCAAGCTGGATCTCACGCCGCTGCTGGCCAACGATTTTGTGCCCAAAGATGCGCCTCAGTTCTGCGAAGTGAGCCGCAACGTGCCCCACGATCCGGGTGCCAAAAACCAGGAAGTATTGGCGGCGCTGAAAGAGGCCATTGAGTCTCAGTCGGGTGGCACCTTCGACTTCACGATCACCAACTGCGACCGCAGCGTTGGGGCACTCACCTCCGGTGCGATTGCCAAGCGTTATGGTGAAGATGGCCTGGAAGCAGCGCCGGTCACCGCACGCTTTACCGGTGTGGCAGGCCAAAGTTTTGGGGTGTGGAACGCACGCGGCCTGAATCTTTACCTCGAAGGCGATGCTAACGACTACGTCGGTAAAGGCATGAACGGCGGTAGCATTGTGATTGTGCCGCCGAAAGTCAGCCAGTTTGAGAGCCACAAAACGGCCATTATTGGTAACACCTGCCTCTACGGGGCAACGGGCGGCACGCTGTTTGCTGCCGGTACCGCTGGCGAGCGCTTTGCCGTGCGTAACTCCGGTGCGACCGCTGTGATCGAGGGTGCTGGCGACCACTGCTGTGAGTACATGACCGGTGGTTTGGTCTGCGTGCTGGGTGAAACGGGCGTTAACTTTGGCGCGGGCATGACCGGCGGGTTTGCCTACGTGCTGGATGAAGAGCGCAGCTTTGTGGACAAGTACAACCACGAGCTGGTCGAGATCCACCGAGTCAACACCGAAGCGATGGAAGCCTATCGCCGCCACCTGCGCGAGATGATCGAGGCCTACGTGGCCGCGACGGGCTCTGCGCGCGGTGCGGCGATTCTGGAAGACTTCAGCGACTACGCGCGCCACTTCTGGCTGGTGAAGCCAAAGGCGGCAAGCCTTGGCAGTCTGCTGGATCAGTCTCGGCGTCAGCCGCAATAACCGTCAGCGCCCTACGCTTCGAGGAGAGAGATCATGGCCAACCGTTTAAATAACGATTTTCAGTTTGTCGACGTGGGTCGTAAAGACCCACAAAAAAAGCTGGCGCATACCCGTGCAAAAGAGTTCGCAGAGATTTACGAGCCCTTTAAGCCGACCGATGCCGCAAGCCAAGCGCACCGCTGTTTGCACTGTGGTAACCCTTACTGCGAGTGGAAGTGCCCAGTACATAACTACATTCCCAACTGGCTACAGCTGGTAGTGGAAGGCAATATCATTGAAGCGGCCGAGCTGTCTCACAAAACCAACTCGCTGCCGGAAGTGTGTGGCCGCGTGTGCCCGCAAGACCGCTTGTGTGAAGGCGACTGTACCCTGAACGACGGCTTCGGCGCGGTCACCATTGGCTCGGTTGAGAAGTACATTACCGACACCGCCTTTGCCATGGGCTGGCGTCCGGATATGTCCAAGGTGGTGTGGACTGATAAAAAGGTCGCGATTGTGGGCGCGGGCCCGGCGGGCCTGGGCTGTGCCGATATTCTGGCGCGCAACGGCGTCAAGCCGGTGGTCTTTGATAAGTACCCGGAAATTGGCGGCCTGCTGACCTTCGGTATTCCTGAGTTCAAGCTGGAAAAGAACGTCATGGAGCGCCGTCGTGCCGTATTTGAAGAGATGGGTATCGAATTCCGTCTGAATACTGAGATCGGCACCGACATTGAATTCGAGACGCTGTTGCAGGAGTACGATGCCGTATTCCTGGGCATGGGTACCTATAAGTACATGCAGGGCGGTTTCCCCGGTGAAGACCTGCCCGGTGTCTACAAAGCGCTGGATTTCCTGATTGCCAACGTCAATCGCCGCCTTGGTTTTGAGAAAGATCCTAACGACTTCATCTCTATGGAAGGTAAGCGTGTTGTCGTGCTGGGCGGTGGTGATACCGCGATGGACTGTAACCGTACCTCGATTCGTCAGAGTGCCTCTAGTGTGACCTGCGCATATCGTCGCGATGAAGAGAACATGCCGGGTTCGCGCCGTGAGGTGGTGAACGCACGGGAAGAGGGCGTTGAGTTTCTATTCAACCGTCAGCCCGTCGCGGTAGTGGGTGAAGAGAAAGTCGAAGGCGTGAAGGTCGTACGCACTCGCCTTGGCGAGCCAGATGAAAATGGCCGCCGCCGCCCTGAGGTGGTGCCCGGTTCTGAAGAGATCATTGCTGCTGATGCGGTGGTCGTTGCATTCGGCTTCCAGGCAAGCCCAGCACCGTGGTTCGATAGCGCCAATATCGACGTCAACGAATGGGATCTGGTCAAAGCCCCTGAGCATGGCCAGTACGCTTTCCAAACCAGCAACGAGAAAATCTTTGCCGGTGGCGATATGGTGCGCGGCTCTGATCTCGTGGTCACCGCTATTTATGAAGGGCGTCAGGCCGCCGAAGGCATTCTGGACTACCTGGGCGTTTAAGCTTGTAAAGAGGTGGCTGGTAAGGGGTGCCTGCGGCACCCCTTCGCCCGATAAATCGGCCTCCCACTGCGTATGTGCAGCCAGTGGCTAGAGTGGGGGCAGCTTTAG
Source organism: Vreelandella lutescens (assembly GCF_014640815.1). Taxonomy (GTDB): domain Bacteria; phylum Pseudomonadota; class Gammaproteobacteria; order Pseudomonadales; family Halomonadaceae; genus Vreelandella; species Vreelandella lutescens. Next base: position 285,597 of record NZ_BMHM01000001.1, read on the forward strand.
CTCGCGACCGAGAGCTGTCGCCATTTCAGTTCAAATTGAGCCGCAAGGCGTCTTCTGCTATTCTGTCGTCCCATCCTGGTGTGGCTTTCTGTTACGCCTTTTGATCACGTTTCGACAGGTTTTCCATGACACGATATATCTTCGTGACCGGCGGCGTTGTGTCCTCTCTTGGCAAGGGCATCGCGTCGGCCTCGCTGGCGGCGATTCTCGAGGCCCGCGGCCTTAAGGTCACCATGCTCAAGCTCGACCCGTACATCAACGTGGACCCGGGCACCATGAGTCCTTTCCAGCACGGCGAGGTGTTCGTCACCGAGGATGGCGCCGAGACGGACTTGGACTTAGGTCACTACGAGCGCTTTATTCGTACCAAAATGACTCAGGGCAACAACTTCACCACGGGGCGCGTGTACGAGCACGTACTGCGCAAAGAGCGCCGTGGCGACTACCTGGGCGGCACGGTGCAGGTGATTCCGCATATCACCGATGAAATCAAGCAGCGCGTTTATGCTGGCGGTGAGGGCTTTGACGTGGCGCTGGTAGAAATCGGCGGCACCGTGGGCGATATCGAATCGCTGCCGTTTCTTGAATCGATCCGTCAGATTCGCAGCGAGCAGGGCGCCAACCGTGCGCTGTTCATGCACCTGACGCTGGTGCCCTATATCAAGACGGCGGGCGAAACCAAAACCAAGCCCACCCAGCACAGCGTCAAAGAGCTGCGCTCTATCGGTATCCAGCCGGATATTTTGATCTGCCGCAGCGAAGTGGAGCTTGAGGAGAGCGAGCGTCGAAAGATTGCCTTGTTCACCAATGTGGAAGAGCGTGCGGTGGTCCCGTTGCAAGACGCCGATACCATCTATCGCATCCCGTTGATGCTCCACGAGCATGGCCTTGACGATATCGTCTGTGACAAGCTGCGTCTTGAAGCCGAGCCCGCCGATCTTTCTGAATGGGTGAAGGTACTGGATGCCAAGCTGAACCCGCTGAAGTCGGTCAGTATTGCCATGGTCGGCAAGTACATGGAGCTGCTGGATGCCTACAAATCGCTGAACGAAGCGCTGATCCATGCGGGCATTCAAGGCCGCATTAAGGTCAACGTCGACTACATCGACTCTGAAGACATCGAGCGTCACGGCACCGAGCGTCTGGCAGGTAAAGATGCCATTCTAGTGCCCGGCGGTTTTGGCGAGCGCGGCGTAGAAGGCAAGATTCTGACCGCCCAATATGCCCGTGAAAACAACATCCCTTACCTGGGTATTTGTTTAGGCATGCAGGTAGCGGTGATTGAGTTTGCGCGCAACGTGGCTGGCTGGAAAGACGCCAACTCCACCGAGTTCACTCACGACACCAAGCACCCGGTGGTGGGTCTGATCACCGAGTGGATCAACGCTGAAGGCAAAATCGAGCTGCGCGATGCGGCCTCTGACCTGGGCGGCACCATGCGTCTGGGCGGGCAAGTTTGCCACCTGACATCGGGTAGCAAAGCACGCGAAGCGTACGGTGCCGACGAAATCGTCGAGCGCCACCGTCATCGCTTTGAAGTCAATAACCAGTTTATTGACGACCTTGAAGCCGCTGGCTTAGTGATTTCCGGCAAGAGCGTTGACCAGTCGCTGGTTGAAGTGGTCGAGCTTGCCGACCATCCTTGGTATGTGGCGTGCCAGTTCCATCCGGAATTTACCTCCACGCCCCGCGATGGTCACCCGCTGTTCTCAGGGTTTGTGAACGCTGCGTTTGAGCATAAAGCCGCACGCACCCGTGCACACGCCGCACCTCAGGAATAAAGGGGGAAGCATGTCTTCTCAATCTCAATTCCCAGAGCATCACATTAACGTTGCCGGCTTAACCGCCGGCAATTCTTTGCCGCTCATGTTATTGGGCGGCATGAACGTGCTGGAGTCGGCGGAACTTGCTGACGAAGTGGCACAGGCCTATGTGAATGTGACGCAAAAGCTGGGTATGCCGTATGTGTTTAAGGCCAGTTTCGACAAAGCGAACCGCAGCTCGATTCACTCCTACCGCGGCCCCGGGTTGGAAAAAGGCCTGCAAATCCTGGCCGATATAAAAGCCCGCTATAACGTGCCGATCATTACGGACGTGCACGAGCCCTGGCAGGCAGCGCCTGCCGCCGAGGTCGCTGATATTATCCAGCTGCCGGCGTTTTTAGCCCGCCAAACCGATCTGGTGGTGGCAATGGCGAAAACAGGCGCGGCCATTAATATCAAAAAGCCCCAGTTTTTAGCGCCCCATGAAATGCGCCACATCCTCAATAAGTTTCAGGAAGCCGGTAACGACCGCCTGATGCTGTGCGAGCGAGGCACCAGCTTTGGTTATAACAACCTAGTGGTGGATATGCTCGGCGTGGGTGATATGAAGCAGACCGGCTACCCGGTGTTCTTTGATGTGACCCACGCGCTGCAGCGCCCTGGCGGGCGGGCAGATAGCGCAGATGGTCGCCGTGCGCAGGTAGCAGAGCTTGCGCGTGCCGGGGTGGCGGTAGGTTTGGCGGGGCTGTTTTTAGAAGCTCACCCCGACCCAGATAACGCGAAATGCGATGGCCCCTGTGCGCTGCCGCTGGACCAGTTAGAGCCGTTCTTAACACAGCTGTCGCAGTTGGATACGCTGGTGAAGGGGTTTGACTCCTTGACCATCCGTTAACTGCGCCGCTAAAACGTCGTAACCATTGGGCCTATCATCTATTAGACCGACAACCAAAGGACTCTGTCATGACCAAAATTGTTGAAATCAGTGCGCTGGAAGTGCTCGATTCGCGCGGCAACCCGACCGTTCATGCGACCGTGCGTTTAGAAAGCGGTGCGGTGGGTGAAGCCTGCGCACCGAGCGGTGCCTCAACAGGCTCCCGCGAGGCGCTTGAGCTGCGCGATGGCGACAAGGCACGCTACCTTGGCAAAGGCGTTTTGAAAGCCGTTGAGGCCGTGAATGGCAAGATCCGTGACGCGTTGTTGGGAATGGATGCACGAGACCAGCGTGGCCTGGATAACGCCATGTTGGCGCTGGATGGCACCGAAAACAAAGCCACACTGGGGGCTAACGCGATCCTGGCGGTTTCCCTGGCAGCGGCTAAAGCGGCAGCCAATGCGAAAGGCGTGCCGCTGTACGCGCACATTGCCGAGCTTTACGGCCAGCCGGGCCAGTACAGCATGCCGGTACCGATGATGAACATTATTAACGGCGGCGAGCACGCGGATAATAATGTCGATATCCAAGAGTTCATGGTGCAGCCGGTGGGTGCCGCTAACTTCCGTGAAGGCCTGCGGATGGGCGCGGAAATTTTCCACGCGCTGAAAAAGGTACTGTCCGCGAAAGGGCTGTCTACCTCCGTCGGTGACGAAGGCGGCTTTGCACCTAACTTAGCGTCTAACGCCGATGCGCTGGCGGTGATTAAGCAAGCCGTTGCCGATGCGGGCTACACCCTGGGTAGCGACGTTACGCTGGCACTGGACTGCGCCTCTTCCGAGTTCTACAAAGATGGCGAGTACAATCTCTCCGGCGAAGGCAAAAGCTTTGATGCCGCTGGTTTTACCGATTACCTGGCAGGCCTGTGTGCGGACTACCCCATCGTCTCGATTGAAGACGGTATGGATGAGTCTGATTGGGCAGGTTGGAAAGCGCTAACCGATAAGCTGGGCGATAAAGTACAGCTGGTGGGCGATGACCTGTTCGTGACCAACACCAAGATCCTCAAGCGCGGTATCGATGAGCAGATTGGTAACTCCATTCTGATCAAGTTCAACCAGATTGGCTCGCTGTCTGAAACGCTGGACGCGATCAAAATGGCCCAGGATGCGGGCTTCACGGCGGTCATTTCCCACCGTAGTGGCGAAACCGAAGACACCACCATTGCGGATTTGGCGGTGGGCACCTGTGCAGGCCAAATCAAAACGGGTTCACTGTGCCGCTCTGACCGTGTCGCGAAGTACAACCGCCTGTTGGTGATTGAAGCGGAGCTGGGTGACGTTGCCTACCCCGGGTTGAAAGCGATCAAAGGTCAGTAAGCGAAGAAAATAGCCTTCGCGTGTAAGAGATCTCTCAAAAATTTGTAAGAGATCTCTTACAAATGCCGACGACATTCGCTCTGAACCATGTAGGAAAAAGCGAATTTTTTCACTAATCTTAATTTAAGTAATTGATATTTAAGTTTTTAGTGAGAGAGAGGCGAGCCGCCAAGGCTCGCCTTTCGCGTTTAAGGCTTGCTTGAGAACTTAGCCTGTTCTGCCACAATGATCTCAGGACAAGGGGAGGCAAGGATGCTTCAGGCAGGATGCAACGGGATGCAGGTAGGTGCGCCGGGTGACACAGTGATGTGAGCCCTGGCAAGGACGTCACCTGAGGAGGTTGACACAGGGAGTGGTCAGAGGAAGTGCTTGGAGCGGGCGGCCTACGGGCCGCCTTTTTTTTATGCCCGCGATTTGCCGAATGGTCAGTATCCTATCTGCCAGCCAACAAAAAACCAGCGCGAACGCTGGTTTTTTGTTGGCTGGCGATCCGTAGAGCGATTAACGCTCCAGCTTTTCCAGCTTACCGGCTTTGCCATCCCACTCTTCAGCATCGGGCAGCGGGTCTTTCTTCTCAGCGATATTGGGCCACACGTCGGCCAGCTCCGCGTTAATCTCGATAAACTGCTCCTGACCATCGGGCAGCTCATCTTCTGAGAATATCGCCTCGGCAGGGCACTCTGGCTCACACAGCGCGCAGTCAATGCACTCATCTGGGTGAATGACCAGGAAGTTGGGGCCTTCGTAGAAACAGTCGACCGGGCACACTTCCACACAGTCGGTGTATTTGCATTGGATGCAGTTCTCGGTAACGACAAACGTCATCTTGCTATCCCTCTTGCGAGACCGAGAAGACTCTCGGTCGTGGTCAATCGTGAATGGTTATAAATCAGCGGTTTTTTATAAGATAAAAAAGTATGGGCGACATTCTAGTGGTGCCCTTACCCGGCGGCAAGCGCTCGCGCTTATCTGTTAATGCGATTGCTGCCGCTTTTTATATCCAATCTCTATAGCAGCTCGCGCCACTGATACAACAACGCCAGCGCTTCACGGGGCGATAAATCGTCAATATCGGCTTTATCGAGCGCTTCCACCACCGGATGGGGGGCGCTTGCGAACAGGTCGTTTTGCTGTGGCGTATTCATGCGGGGGGCGGGGCGCTGCTGCTCGTCCACGTCCCGTTGCTCTAACATCATCAGTTTTTCACGCGCGCGGCGAATAACATGGTTAGGCACGCCCGCCAGCTGGGCTACCTGCAAACCATAGCTTTGGCTGGCGGGGCCCGCTTCGATGCGGTGCATAAATACGATGCCGTCGCCGTGTTCCGTTGCCGTGAGGTGAATGTTGGCGACGCCCTCCGCCTGCTCGGGCAGCGCGGTCATTTCAAAATAGTGGGTCGCAAATAGCGTCAATGCCTTGGCACTGGCCAAATGCTCGGCGCTTGCCCAGGCCAAGGAGAGCCCGTCGAAGGTGCTGGTGCCACGGCCGATCTCATCCATTAACACCAGGCTGTGCTCAGTGGCATTGTGCAAAATGTTGGCGGTCTCTGTCATTTCCACCATAAACGTCGAGCGCCCGCCCGCCAGGTCATCGGAGGAGCCGATTCGAGTAAAGATCCGGTCGACCGGGCCGATTTCAGCGGCATCGGCGGGGACAAAGCTGCCGCTATGGGCCAGCAGCGCAATCAGCGCGGTTTGGCGCATATAGGTCGATTTACCGCCCATGTTGGGGCCGGTAATAATCAGCATGTGCTGCTCGGGGGTAAGCAGCACATCATTAGGCACAAACGGCTTGTCGCTGACTTGTTCCACGACCGGGTGGCGGCCTGCGGTAATCGTGATGCCAGTGGCGTCCACCAGCTGCGGGCGCACCCAGTTAAGCGCGTCGGCACGCTCTGCAAAGGCGCACAGCACATCCAGCTCGGCCAGCGCTCTTGAGGTGGCTTGCAGCGTATGCAGCTGAGCATTGAGCTCGGCCAACAGCTGGTCGTAGAGCCATTTTTCCCGGGTGAGGGCGCGGGACTTAGCGGAAAGCGCTTTATCCTCGAACTCTTTTAGCTCAGGGATGATAAAGCGTTCGGCATTTTTCAGCGTTTGGCGGCGAATGTAGTCAGCGGGGGCATGCTGGGCCTGACTGCGTGGCAGTTCAATAAAGTAGCCGTGCACCCGGTTGTAGCCCACTTTCAGATTAGCGAGCCCAGTGCGCTCGCGTTCGCGCAGTTCCAGCTGAACAAGGTAGTCGCCAGCGTTCTCGGCCATGCCACGATGTTCATCCAGCTCTTCATCAAAGCCGTTGGCGATGACGCCGCCATCACGAATCACCACGGGCGGGTTTTCCACCAGGGCGCGTGTCAGGGTGTCGGCCAGTTCTGGATAGGGGCGAATGTGCGGCTTTAGGCTATCCAGTGCGCTGCCGCTATCAATATCGTCCAGCAGTGTTTCCAGAGCAGGCAGCGTGGTTAACGCGTCCCGCAGGCGTGCTAAATCTCGTGGGCGCGCGCTATAGAGCGCCACTCGGGCAAGGATGCGCTCCACGTCGCCCACATCGCTCAGCGTATCCCGCAGGCTCATATAAGCCGCATCAATAGAGAGTAGGGCAACGCCTGCCTGGCGGCCCTCGACGATCTCACGTTGGCGCAGCGGGCGATTCAGCCAGCGCTTTAAAAGCCGCGACCCCATGGCCGTGGTGCAGGTATCAAGCACGCTGGCCAGTGTGTTGTCGCTGGTGCCCCCTAGGTTGATGTCGATTTCCAGGTTACGGCGGCTGGCGGCGTCGATCACGACGGCATCGTCGCGGTTCTCCACGCTGATGGCAGTCACGTGGGGCAGGCGCGAACGCTGGGTGTCGCGGGCGTAGTCAATCAGTACGCCTGCCGCTATCAGCGCGCTAGAGAGATGCGCGCAGCCAAAGCCACGCAGGTCGCTGACTTCAAACTGGTCGCACAGGCTGCGGGTGGCGCTCTCTAAATCAAACAACCACTCGCCCTGGCGGCGCAGGCTGCGCTTTTGTGACCACGCATCAGGTAGCGTGAGGCTCTCGGGCACCAGCAGCTCGGCAGGGGAGAGGCGGGTGAGTTCCGCCAGCATTTCCGCTTCGCTCTCTACCTCCAGCACATTAAAACGTCCGCTGGAGAGCTCTAGCCAGGCAAGCCCCCAGCTATCTTTGCCGGGGGCAACGGCCACCAAGACGTTGTCTCGGCGGGCATCCAGTAGTGCCTCATCGTGCAGCGTGCCTGGCGTGACAATGCGCACCACTTGGCGCTCTACGGGGCCTTTGCTGGTCGCCGGGTCGCCGATTTGCTCACAAATGGCGACCGACTCGCCGCCTGCTACTAAACGGGCCAAATAGCCTTCAGCGCTGTGATAGGGCACACCCGCCATTGGGATGGGCTTGCCGCCTGACTGTCCGCGCTGGGTAAGCGTGATATCCAGCAGCGCCGCGGCGCGTTTGGCGTCGTCGAAAAACAGCTCGTAAAAATCCCCCATGCGGTAAAACAGCAGTACCTCGGGGTGGTCGCGCTTAATGTTTAGATATTGCGCCATCATTGGCGTATGGGCGGGGCTGGCCTGTGACATGGGCGTCCTGATTGAGCGTGGCGCAAGCATTGGGCTTACGGCATGTTCGTTGGGCAATTTCGTTGAGAAAGCTAAACGCAGTATTCTACGCTACCCTAAGGTCTTACATGAAGGAGTCACCATGGCCCCCAGCGTTTCAAGCCTCAAGAATCTCGATTTATCGCTGCTTGCCCAGCGGCTGGGTCGGCAATGCCTTCAGCTTGGCGTCGAGGTCACCACCGCAGAATCCTGCACCGGAGGTGGTATTGCCAGTGCTATTACGTCGGTGGCCGGTAGCTCGGCCTATTTTACGGCGGGCTATGTCACCTACTCCAATGCCGCTAAAACCCGCCTGCTGGGCGTAGAGCCTGCCCTGCTTGACGCCCATGGGGCTGTCAGCGAGCAGGTGGTTAACGCCATGGTGGCGGGTGCTTGCCAGGAGAGCGGGGCAGATGTTGCTGTCGCGGTGAGCGGTGTCGCCGGGCCAGAGGGCGGCAGCGATGAAAAGCCGGTAGGCACCGTGTGGATTGCCTGGGGCTCCTGTGAGCAGCAGCAGGCCGAGTGCTTTCACTTCCCCGGCGACCGCCAAGCCGTGCGTGAACAGGCCGTACGTGAGGCGCTGGCAGGATTAGTGGCTCGTCTGAGTGCCCAGGCGAAAAAGAAATAATCGTTAAAGTTGCCGCTGAGGATTTGTTTAGCCGCTAATCTTTGGCATACTACTGGCTAATTATACAGCTTGTTATGAGGAATCTCTGCATGGCTCAGGAAGACAACCGCACAAAAGCGCTTAATGCTGCACTCAGCCAGATTGATCGCCAGTTTGGTAAAGGGACCGTTATGCGCCTTGGCGATGCGCCCCGCGTCGTCATGCCGTCTGTCTCCACCGGTTCACTGGGGCTGGATATCGCGCTCGGTATTGGTGGTCTGCCGTTTGGTCGTGTCGTCGAAATCTTTGGCCCAGAGTCGTCAGGTAAAACCACCTTGACCCTCTCGGTGATTGCGCAAGCGCAAAAGCAGGGCAAGGTGTGTGCGTTTGTTGATGCCGAGCACGCGCTGGACCCCAGCTATGCTGAGAAGCTAGGCGTGAACCTGGATGACCTGCTGGTCTCCCAGCCAGATACCGGTGAGCAAGCGCTGGAAATTACCGACATGCTGGTACGCTCCGGTGGTGTGGATGTGATTATCATCGACTCCGTTGCTGCTTTGACGCCGCGTGCAGAAATTGAAGGCGAAATGGGGGATTCCCACGTGGGCCTGCAGGCACGTTTGATGTCCCAGGCGCTGCGTAAAATCACCGGTAACATCAAAAACGCCAACTGTTTAGTGGTCTTCATCAACCAGATTCGTATGAAGATCGGCGTGATGTTCGGTAGCCCCGAAACCACCACCGGTGGTAACGCGCTGAAGTTTTATGCCAGCGTGCGTCTGGATATTCGCCGCACGGGCTCCGTGAAGTCAGGCGATGAAGTCACCGGTAACGAAACGCGCGTGAAAGTCGTCAAAAACAAGGTGGCACCGCCGTTCCGTCAGGCGGAGTTCCAGATCCTTTACGGCAAAGGTATTTACCATGCGGGCGAAGTGATCGACCTGGGCGTTCAGTGCAGCCTGGTGGATAAAGCGGGCGCTTGGTACAGCTACAAAGGCAGCAAAATTGGTCAGGGTAAAGCCAATGCAGCCCAGTACTTGGAAGAGCACCCTGAGATCATGAACGAGATCGAAACCCAGATTCGTGAGCAGCTGCTGGCCAAAGCTGAGCCGAAAAAAGAAGAAGCCCCTGCTGCCGATGTGGCCGCTGATGGTGATGATGACCTGCTCTAAGTTATGTCTATTGAGGCCTGAGCCAAGAGGAGGGCGCAATGTTCTCCTCTAATGCAGACGCCTCAACACGAGACGTGGCGATACAGCTGCTGGCTCGGCGCGAGTATTCTCGCGCCGAGCTTGCGCGTAAGCTGCAGCAAAGATCTTTTGAAGCCGATGACATTGACGCCTGCTTGGATGCCTTGGCAGAGCAGTCGCTGCAGTCGGATACGCGATTTGCTGAAAGTTTTGTGCGCTCGCGGATTGCGCGGGGGCAGGGCGTGATTCGTATTAAAGGCGAGTTGCGCCAACGGGGCGTGGATCAGGAAACGCTCTCGGAGGCGTTGGCCGCCGTTGAAGAGCGTGAGGCCATCGACTGGTTTGAACTTGCCAAAGAAACGCTGGCAAGGCGCTATGACTCCCCAGGCGAGACACCCAAAGAGCGCGCAAAGCGTGAGCGTTTTTTAGCAACACGCGGCTTTAATTTTGAGCAAATTCGCTACGCGCTCTCCTGCTTGTAGTTCCCTCTGGGCATTTTACGCTCCTCCTTAGTAGTGGTTTCTACCGATACGTGTAGCCGAATTGTTATACCTACTTCTCCCTCGTTTGCGCAGTCTGTTTGGGTTCTGCCACTAACTGCGGCTTTAGTCGTTTGACAACTGCGTTATAATGGATCCTTTGCGACCCCAGCGGGTGGCGGCGACAGCGCCCTGGGGCATCACGCTTTCTTGTTACGGATACCCTATGAAAAGCGCAGAGATCAGACAGGCCTTTTTAACGTTTTTTGAAGAGCACGGCCACACCACGGTACCGTCCAGCTCGCTAGTGCCGGGTAATGACCCGACGCTACTGTTTACCAATGCGGGCATGGTGCCCTTTAAAGATGTGTTCTTGGGTCGTGATCCGCGCCCCTATGTACGCGCCACCTCTTCCCAGCGCTGCGTCCGCGCGGGCGGTAAGCACAACGACTTAGATAACGTTGGCTACACCGCTCGCCACCACACCTTTTTCGAAATGCTGGGTAACTTCAGCTTTGGCGACTATTTCAAGCGTGACGCTATCCGCTTCGCCTGGACCTTCCTGACTGAAACCCTGGGCCTGCCCAAAGAGAAACTGTGGGTCACGGTGCATATCAGCGACGATGAAGCTGAACGCATCTGGAAAGATGAGATCGGTATTGACCCGGAGCGCTTCTCCAAGCTGGATGAAGATAACTTCTGGCAGATGGGCGACACCGGCCCCTGTGGCCCCAGCTCCGAGATCTTCTTTGATCACGGCCCTGAAGTGTGGGGTGGCCCGCCCGGAAGCCCGGAAGAGGATGGCGACCGCTACATCGAAATCTGGAACCTCGTTTTCATGCAGTTCGAGCGCGATGCCCAAGGCACCCTCAACCCGCTGCCTAAGCCCTCTATCGATACCGGTATGGGCTTAGAGCGCGTGGCGGCAGTGATGCAAGGCGTGCACTCCAACTACGAAATTGATCTGTTCCAGAATCTGCTCAAAGCGGCAGCAGAAGCCACGGGTCACAGCGATACCTCCACACCGTCGCTGCGCGTCATCGCCGACCACATTCGCTCTTGCGCCTTCTTGATTGCCGACGGCGTACTGCCCTCCAATGAAGGCCGCGGCTACGTGCTGCGCCGGATTATTCGTCGTGCTATTCGTCACGGCCACAAGCTGGGCGTGTCTGAGCCGTTCTTCCACAAGCTGGTTAGCGCGCTGGACGCCGAGATGGGCGATGCCTACCCCGAACTGCGCGATGCCAGCGACCAGATCGCCCGCGTGCTGCTAAAAGAAGAAGAGCAGTTTGCGCGCACGCTGGATCACGGCATGGGTCTGCTGAATGCCGCGCTTGAAGAGCTTCAGGGCGACGTGCTGCCCGGTGAAACCGTGTTCAAGCTCTACGATACCTACGGTTTCCCGTTCGATTTAACCGCTGATGTTTGTCGTGAGCGTGAAGTGCGCTTAGATGAGGAAGGCTTCCAGCGCGAGCTAGAAGCGCAGCGTGAGCGCGCCCGTGCGGCCAGCCAGTTTGGTGCCGACTACACAGCCTCGATTGATCTAGAGGGCGAGACCCAGTTTACCGGCTATGAGCTGCTGGCTGACCAAGCCACGGTTACCGCGCTGGTGGACAGTGAAGGCAATGCCTTAACGGCCCTGGAAGCAGGCCAAAAAGGCACGGTGGTGTTAGATCGCACGCCGTTCTACGGCGAGTCCGGCGGTCAGGTGGGCGACACCGGTTACCTGCACGTTGATGGCGGCCGTTTCCAGGTCACCGATACCCAGAAGCAGAGCGGCCACCACCTTCACCAGGGCGTGATGGTGGAGGGCGTGCTGAACGTGGGTGCTAGTGTGCGCGGTGAGGTAGATGCCAGCCTGCGCGGCGCGACCATTCGTAACCACTCCGCGACTCACCTGCTGCATAAAGCGCTGCGTATGGTGCTGGGTGACCACGTGCAGCAGAAAGGTTCGCTGGTTAACGCCGAGCGCTTGCGTTTCGACTTTAGCCACTTTGAGCCGATGACCGCCGAGCAGCTCGCTGAAGTAGAGCGTATCGTCAACGAGCAGATCCTTGCGAACGCGCCGACCAAGACTGAGCAAATGAGTTTGGCCGACGCTAAAGCCAAAGGGGCCGCCGCGCTGTTTGAGGCAAAATACGCGGATAACGTGCGCGTGTTGACCATTGGTGCTGATGACTTCTCGATCGAACTGTGTGGCGGTACGCATGTTAGCCGCAGTGGCGACATTGGCTGCTGCCACGTGGTGAGCGAAGTAGGTATTGCCTCCGGCGTGCGTCGTATTGAAGCGATCACAGGCGAAAACGCGCTGGCGTATTTCCGCGAGCAAGAAGCCCGCGTGCAGCGGATTGGCGAACGCTTAAAAACCAAGCCCGAGCAGGTGGAAGCGCGTGTTGAATCGCTTGTGGAGCGTAACCGCAGTCTGGAAAAAGAGTTAGAGCAGCTCAAAGCCAAACTCGCCAGCGCGGCAGGCAGCGACATGCTCAGCCAAGTGCAAGAAGTGGGCGGCGTAAAACTGCTGGTGACGGAGTTAGAAGGCGTCTCTGGTAAAGACCTGCGCGGCGTGCTGGATCAACTGAAAAACAAACTCGGCTCCGGCGTTATCATGCTGGGTACCTCTGATAAAGCCGCTGGTAAGGTGAGTCTGATTGCCGGGGTAACTGCTGATTTAACCAGCCGTGTGAAAGCGGGCGAGCTGGTCAACCATGTGGCCTCCCAGGTGGGCGGTAAAGGAGGCGGTCGCCCGGATATGGCGCAAGCAGGCGGCAGCCAGCCAGACGCCCTGCCGGATGCGTTGAACAGCGTACCGGCTTGGTTGGAAAACACGCTTCGCTAAATAGAGAGGCCGGTGGCATTATTTGCTACCGGCCTTTTTGCTAGTTAGGAAAGTTAGCAATAATAATATTCACCCTCCATTCCCGAACGTAAAGGAAAAACGGCATATGGCACTATACGTACAGAAGTTCGGCGGCACCTCGGTGGGCTCTGTCGACCGTATCAAGGCCGTGGCGGAAAAAGTTAAAGGCTTTCGCGACCAGGGTCATCAGGTAGTGGTGGTGGTTTCCGCCATGAGTGGCGAGACCAACCGCCTGACCGATATGGCCAACGCCCTTAACGAAGATCCAGCCCCCCGTGAAATGGATATGCTGCTCTCAACAGGGGAGCAGGTGACAATTTCCCTACTGGCCATGGCGCTGCAGCAAATCGGCGTATCGGCAACCTCTCATACCGGTGCTCAGGTAGGGATTCATACCGACAGTGCTTACACCAAAGCACGTATCCAGCGCATTGAAACCGATGACCTCAAAGCGGATCTTGATGCAGGCAAAGTGGTGGTTGTCGCCGGTTTCCAAGGGGTTGATGAAAACGGCAACATCACCACGCTGGGTCGTGGCGGCTCCGACACCACGGGTGTGGCCCTAGCGGCTGCTCTGGGTGCCGATGAGTGCCAAATCTATACCGATGTCGACGGTGTTTACACTACCGACCCACGGGTATGTTCCAAAGCGCAGCGCCTAGAAAGCATTACCGTAGAGGAGATGCTTGAACTTGCGAGCTTAGGCTCCAAAGTATTGCAAATTCGCGCTGTTGAATTCGCCGGTAAGTACAACGTGCCGCTGCGGGTACTGTCGAGTTTTGAAGACGGCCCAGGCACCCTGATTGTTGCAGACTCAGACCAAGACGAGGATTCTATGGAAGAACCGCTAATCTCCGGTATCGCATTTACCAAAAACGAAGCCAAACTCACGCTGCTGCACACCCCCGATGTGCCTGGCGTCGCGTCACGTATTTTGGGCCCCATTGCGGATGCCAATATTGAAGTGGATATGATCGTCCAGAATGTGGCTCCGGCTGGCGACTACACCGACTTCACCTTTACTGTCGCAAAAGGTGACTACAAGGCCACCAAAAAGCTGTTAGAAGAGACAGTTATTCCTGACCTGGGTGGCGGCGAGCTGCGCGGCGATGACAACATTGCCAAGGTATCGCTGGTGGGAGTAGGTATGCGCTCTCACGCGGGCGTTGCCTCTAAAATGTTCCGCGTATTGGCCGATGAAAACGTCAATATCCGTATGGTTTCTACCTCAGAAATTAAAATTTCTGTCGTGATTGACGAGAAACATATGGAACTTGCGGTTAACGCCTTACACAAAGCATTTGGTCTCGATAAGTCTGATATCGAATCTGAATAACAATTGTGTCCTAAACCTTCTACGCTGAAGGTACTCGCTGCCGTGTGGTGGTGAGCTTTCTTTCAACGGGAGGTTAAGGTGTCATAGGGGCCAAAGCTTTTGGTGGCAGGGGTCACCATGCCGCATAATGGCACGGTGACGCCACTGGCGGACACATCCCGTTGTATAAAACGTCTGAGAAGGAGATCAGCCATGCTCATCCTAACCCGCCGCGTTGGCGAAACATTGATGATCGGTGATGAAATCACCGTCACAGTGTTAGGTGTGAAAGGTAATCAAGTACGCATTGGTGTGAACGCACCTAAAGATGTCGCGGTTCACCGCGAAGAGATCTATCAGCGTATTCAGCGTGAACGTAATAGCGAAAGCGAAGCAGAGTAAATGGCCGCCTGTGTCACGCTCATTAGAGAGCGTTTAAGCGGTAATATCAGGCCGGTGCGAAAAAAAAATCGGGTTAGGGCTGGACACCAGTCATCAGAATCGGTAATATTCGCGCCGTGCCGTTGAGGAGAGGTGGCCGAGTGGCTGAAGGCGCTCCCCTGCTAAGGGAGTATAGGGTTTATAGCCCTATCGAGGGTTCGAATCCCTCTCTCTCCGCCAATTGCACCACGTAGCACCAATGCTTAAGTGGTACTAACGCTTAAAAGCATCGCAATTTGAAATGCGCCCGTAGCTCAGCTGGATAGAGTACCTGACTACGAATCAGGGGGTCGGAGGTTCGAATCCTCCCGGGCGCGCCAAGTTGCAAAGGTAAGTATTTGATGTTACAGTGTTATTCGTTGCTTGAGTGAATAAGCAATGACTGAAAAGCGCCCGTAGCTCAGCTGGATAGAGTACCTGACTACGAATCAGGGGGTCGGAGGTTCGAATCCTCCCGGGCGCGCCAGATTCTAAAAACCCGCTCTCATCGGAGAGCGGGTTTTCTGCTTTCTAGCCTGGCTATCGTGGCTCGCACGTTAGTCTTGCGATCGTGTAAAGCGCCCCCGCAATTTGCGGAAGGGCGCTTTTTTTTGGCTGGCGTTTAGGCGGGTAGTACAAAGCAGGGCTGAAGGGGGCTTGTATGGCCTCAGGCGGGCTCGTAAGGCTGTGCAGCCGTTGTGTGCGGCACTAGGCTCTCTAAAAGCATGTCGAGGTCAGTAAGGCGTTTTAAGCGCTGAAAGTGCTGGTTGGCTTCGGCATTGCCTTGGCGCATTTGTGCAAGCCACTGCTTCACCAGTGACACGACCACGCGATCAGGAAGATGCTGGCGTTGGAGGGCAGCATACTCTTGCAGCACGCTGGCGCGCATTTCCCAGGTGGTTTCCGCCAAGCGTTCGCCGGTTTGCTGCCAATGGCGAATGCGCGGGGCAAGCCAGGGGTCCGCTAATGCGCTACGCCCCAGCATGACATCGCGACAGCCAGAAAGGGTGCGTGCTTTCCAGTAGTCTTCCAGCGTCCAAATATCCCCATTAGCCACCACGGGTATCGAGACGTGGTGGCGTACCTTGCCGATCCACTCCCAGTGCGCGGGCGGGCGGTATCCTTCGTCTCGGGTGCGCCCGTGGACAACTAGTCGCGCTGCGCCGCCCGCCTCGGTGGCCTGAGCGCAGGCCACCGCGAGGCGGCGATTAGCGAACCCCAGGCGAATCTTAGCGGTCACCGGGATCTCGCCGTCGAGTGCGTCTGCTACCGCTTTAACAGCCTGATAAACGCGGTCTGGTTGGCGTAGCAGGGAAGCGCCGCCGTCATGGCGGTTTACCAGCTTTGCAGGGCAGCCAAAGTTCAGATCAACGCTGATCGCCCCGAGCGCGAGGGCTTGGCGAGCGTTATCAGCCAGCGCCTGCGGAACAGAGCCTAGGAGCTGTAGGTGAACAGGAACGCCGCTCGGGGTTGCCACCGGGCGTTCGGTCAGTTCTGGGCAGTGTTTATAAAACACGCGTGGGGGGAGGCGGGTATCCACTACCCTGACAAACTCCGTAACGGACCAGTCGAAACCGGGTTGACGGGTGAGCAGGTCGCGGGTGAGCGAATCGATAACGCCTTCCATCGGTGCGAGACCGATCTTGCCTTTATGTAGTAAATTAACAACCATGACTTCCACTATGGCGCGATTGCATTCTATCCTGAATGTGGCAGGTTAGTGTATTACCCTTATTGCGCCAAGCGCCGATAGAGGCATTTGGTGTGCCAATAACCCTATAAAACAAGGAGAGCACGCTATGCAGGGGTCGGAGTTGCTCCAAGAGGGGCTCGCTTTAATGGGCCTTGGTATGGGCTTTGTTTTTGTTTTTCTTACTGTTTTAGTCATTAGCGTAACGCTGATGTCAAAGCTGATTAACCGCTTTCAGCCTGCCCCCGTGGCGGTGCCGGCAGGTCGAAACAGTGCAAAAAAGCAGACCAATCAAGGTCAGAACGACGAAGTCGTCGCGGTGATTAGTGCTGCGGTGCATCGTTACCGTTCGTCACGCCGTCCTTAAGTCGCGCGCTTGCGCGTGTCTATTTCGCTTCAATTGCTATTTTTTTGTTAAATTTACTACAAATCCATAACGCTAAACTGTGAGCCACGACCATGAACGAAACAAAACGTCCTCTGGGAATCACTGATGTTGTCTTGCGCGATGCGCACCAATCGCTATTTGCTACGCGCCTGCGCTTAGATGACATGCTGCCCATCGCCGAAAAGCTAGATAAAGTCGGCTACTGGTCTCTGGAAACCTGGGGTGGTGCAACTTTCGATGCGTGCATTCGCTATTTAGGTGAAGACCCGTGGGAGCGTATTCGCGCCCTCAAAGAGGCGATGCCGAACACGCCCCAGGCGATGCTGCTGCGCGGCCAGAACCTGCTGGGGTATCGCCACTATGCTGATGATGTGGTCGACAAGTTTGTTGAGCGCGCCAAAACCAATGGCGTTGATGTGTTCCGCGTATTTGATGCCATGAACGACCCGCGAAATCTAGAGCGCGCCATTAAGGCCGTTCGCCAAGTAGGCGGTCATGCGCAGGGCACCATTTCGTACACGGTAAGCCCGGTACATACCCTGGATAGCTGGGTAGATCTTGCGAAAACCATTGCTGCAATGGGCGCAGATTCTCTGGCTATCAAGGATATGGCGGGGCTGCTAACGCCTTATACGGCCTATGACCTGGTCACGCGTCTGAAAAAAGAGCTTTCTATTCCGGTGCATCTGCATTGCCACGCGACCACGGGTTTGTCTACCTCAACCATTTTGAAAGCCGTGGAAGCCGGGATTGATAACGTCGACACCGCCATCTCCTCTATGTCGATGACCTACGGTCACAGCCCGACGGAGTCGGTAGTCGCCATGCTGAAAGATACCGACCGCGACACCGGGTTAGATCTGGAACTGCTGGAAGATATCGCTGGCTACTTCCGTGAAGTGCGGAAAAAGTACGCTTCTTTTGAAGGCTCGCTGCGCGGTATTGATTCGCGCATTCTGGTGGCCCAGGTTCCCGGCGGCATGCTGACCAATATGGAAAGCCAGCTTAAAGAGCAGGGCGCGGGCGATAAGCTTGACGACGTGCTGGGCGAAATCCCCCGTGTGCGGGAAGATCTTGGCTTTATTCCGCTGGTGACGCCCACCTCGCAAATCGTGGGCACCCAGGCGGTGATGAACGTCATGATGGGTGAGCGCTATAAGTCGATTTCTAAAGAGGTGCAGGCACTTTTGAAAGGTGAGTATGGCTCTGCCCCTGCGCCCTTCAACGCTGAACTGCAAAAGCGCGTTTTAGAAGGCGGCGAGCCCATCACCTGCCGCCCAGCAGACAACCTTTCTCCTGAAATGGATAAGCTCGCCACTGAGCTGAAGCAGAAAGCCAGCGCTGACAGCATCCGCCTCGCTGAAAATGAGCGAGAAATTGATGATGTGCTGACCTACGCGCTGTTCCCGCAGATTGGTCTGAAATTCCTCAAAAATCGCGATAACAAAGACGCCTTTGAGCCAGCGCCCGAAGCTGCTCAGGCGTCAGCACCTGCCAAAGTAGCGTCTGCCCCGGCTTCAGTCCCTGCGGCTACCGGTGGGCCCGAAACCTATACCGTTAAGCTCAACGGCAAAGCCTATGTGGTGGAAGTTTCTGAAGGCGGTGAGATTGGTGAGATTCAGGAACAGCCCAGTGCAAAGGCAGAGGAAGCTGCCCCAGCACCCAGCGGTGAAAGCATTGATGCGCCGCTGGCAGGTAACATCTTCAAGGTAAATGTCCGCCCAGGCGACCAGGTGGCCGAAGGCGACGTGGTAATTATTTTAGAAGCCATGAAGATGGAAACCGAAGTGCGTGCCAGCAGCGCCGGTACGGTATCGAAAGTGAACGTCAGCGAAGGCGATAGCGTCTCCGTTGGTGACGCGCTGATTGAGCTTTAAGGGCATTCGGGAATGGATAAATTAATCACCTTATGGGAGGGCTCCGGGCTTTATAACCTGGAGCTTGGCCAGGCGGCCATGATCCTGGTGGGGCTTGGTTTGCTCTATCTAGCGATCTACAAGAAGTTTGAGCCGCTGCTGTTGGTGCCGATAGGCTTTGGCGGCATTCTCGCCAATATTCCAGAAGCGGGGTTGGCGATTTCGGCGTTGGATCAAGCCATTGAAGTCGCGAAGCCTGCCGTGTTGCAGCAATTGGCGGCAGCGCTGGGCGCTACCTTAGACCCGCTGGTGGGGGTTGAGAGCTGGCGCGACACGCTGAAGGTCATTGCGCACGATACGGCCGCGCCGGACCAACTAAGGGCGGCAAAAGATGTGGCCCTGAACGTGGGTTATAACGATGGCATGCTCTACAGCTTCTATCGCGTTGCCATTGCCTCGGGCATTGCACCACTGCTGATCTTTATGGGCGTTGGGGCGATGACCGATTTCGGCCCGCTATTGGCCAACCCGCGCACGCTGTTTTTAGGTGCAGCCGCGCAGTTCGGTATTTTTGCGACGCTGTTTGGTGCGGTGCTGCTAACGTCGATGGGCGTCATGGACTTCTCGCTTAATCAGGCCGCTGCCATCGGTATTATTGGCGGGGCAGATGGCCCGACCTCTATCTATGTTTCCAGCGTGCTTGCGCCGGAGTTGCTGGGGGCCATTGCGGTTGCTGCCTATGCGTATATGGCGTTAGTGCCGCTGATTCAGCCGCCAATTATGCGTCTGCTGACCACGGAGAAAGAGCGCAAAATCACCATGACGCAGCTGCGGCCGGTGTCTAAGCTCGAAAAAGTGATTTTCCCCTTAATGTTGCTGATCGCCGTGGCGCTGTTTCTGCCGGATGCTGCGCCGCTGTTGGGGATGTTCTGTTTCGGTAACCTGATGCGTGAGTGTGGTGTGGTAGAGCGCCTCTCTGATACGGCGCAAAACGCGCTGATCAATATCGTCACTATTTTCCTGGGGCTTTCGGTGGGTTCAAAGCTGATGGCGGAGAGCTTCCTGGCGTTTGAGACACTGGGAATTTTGGGACTAGGTATCGTGGCCTTCGGTATTGGCACCGCGGCCGGTGTATTGATGGCTAAACTGATGAATGTCGTCAGTAAAATGCCTATCAATCCGCTGATTGGCGCGGCGGGCGTCTCCGCTGTTCCCATGGCGGCGCGGGTGGCCAATAAAGTAGGACTGGAAGCCAACCCGCATAACTTCCTGCTGATGCACGCCATGGGCCCGAACGTCGCGGGTGTCATTGGCTCAGCAGTAGCGGCAGGGGTCATGATTAAGTACTTGGGATAAGTGCTTGGGATAAGTGCTTGGGATAAGTGCTTGGGATAAGTGCTTGGGATAAGTGCTTGGGATAAGCGCTGTCTCGCTGCTGAGATAACGCGGTTTACCGAGTAAATTCTCGTGTAAACCGCGTTTTTTTATGGCCGCTGCGAGGGGATTAACTGTATTTCAAGCGCCGTTTTCAAACGGTTTTCCAGCCCGCTAATATCCAGTACTACATCTCTAGGCCAGCCAATGATTAAGCAAACGCCGTCGCCATCGTACTCTGCGTGTTGCACGGGCAGTGCCTGCTCCTCGCACCAGGCGCGGGTTTGTGCCTCATGGGCAAAGCCCACCCTTAATGAATAGTGATCACGCTCAACGACTTCACGAGTGGCGAGCGATTCAAGCCCAGCGTTAACGGCTTGGGCGTAGGCACGAGCTAAACCACCTGTGCCTAGCTTGGTGCCGCCAAAATAGCGAATCACCACGCAGCCAATTTCGCCTATTTGGCTACCCTGTAGCGCCTGAAACATGGGGCGTCCGGCGGTACCGCCGGGCTCGCCATCATCGGAAAAGCCGATCTGCGTTTGTTCGCCAGGAGGCCCTGCAATAAATGCAGTACAGTGATGGCTCGCGCTAGGGTGGCTAGCTTTAGCAGCCTGTACCAGCGCATCAAAGGCGGCGGTATGAGGGGTGTGGCACACCCAGGCTAAGAAGTGGCTCTTCTCAACTTCAATCTCAGCGGTGTGCCATGTGTCTGCGGCTAAATCAGGGACTCGATAACGCAAATAGGGCTCCGGGCAGGGTGGATAACCAGTTAATGGTGCCGGGCTTCCGTCGTATGGTGGGCAACGCCCATCACCATGCCCAGCACCTGGATATCACAATTATGCAGGAAGACTTCGGGCATCGCTGCATCTTCGGGCCATAAATGAATGCCTAAGCGGCTAATCGAGAGCTGTTTTAGCGCCACTTCCCGCTGATTAATGGTAGCCACAGCGGTTTCTTGGTGGGTGTCGTGCTGGTGGCGATGAATAATAATCACATCACCATCGAACAGGTTGCAGCTGTGCATCCGGTCACCGCGTATGCGAAGTGCATAGGTATTGCGCCGAGTAATCGTATGGGGCATGGAGGCTTGGCGGGTATGCAACGACGCTGGGCGTTGCCGTGAGGATGGCGTCAATGGTTGAGACAGCGTCTGAGAGGTGGCGTGAGAAGGTACGTGAGACGTTACCTGTGTGGGTAGGCAAATCGTCATAGTGTGTTCTCCCATGCAGCGCCCGTTGCCAAGGCGTTTGATTGAGTCGATAGCTGTGGTTTTATTCTGGTATGGCTATTCATACAGTGGTTACAGTATAAGCCTGTTTTTGCATACAGTGCTAGTGCTGTCTTACCCCTGTGTTTCTTAAGCGCGCATTGAGCCAGGTGACGCTGCGACCCAAGACCGCAGAGGGCGACTGGCGAGAAAGGGCCTTTCCGTGTAGAGTTCGACCCAAAATCAACGTGCCTGGAGTGTCTTTTGAGCCTGTGCCTACAAGCCCGACAATTGGCCTGTGAACGTGACGACCGTTGGCTGTTTGAAGGGCTCGATCTCGATATCCAAAGCGGCGAGATAGTGCGCATTGAAGGCCCAAACGGCAGCGGAAAAACGACGCTGCTGAAAATACTCTCCGGCCAATTAACCGATTACCGTGGCGAGCTTTACTGGAATGGCGAACCAATGCGCCAAACCCGTGAACATTTTCTCGCAAATTTACTCTACCTAGGGCATGCCCCCGGCGTGAAAGCAGGCCTTTCACCGCTTGAGAACTTAGCTTGGTATCAAGCGCTTAGCGGTGAAGAGGGCAGTGAGTCCGCACGTGAGGCAGCGCTGGCTGGCGTTGGGCTGTCTGGCTTCGAGGATATCCCCGCCGGGCAGCTGTCAGCTGGCCAGCAGCGCCGCGTGGCGTTGGCGCGATTAACGCTCACCCAGCGAGCGCTCTGGGTACTGGATGAACCCTTCACGGCGATTGACCGCCAAGGTGTCGCGGCATTAGAGGCGCAGCTGGTAGCGCATGCGCAGTCGGGAGGCTGTGTCATTGTGACGACCCACCATGCGTTAACCGAGTCACCCGTGCTTAGGCGTATTCAGCTGGGGTAAGAAGGAGACAGCGTTGCAACGTTCACACGCTCAATTGAGCACCTCAGCGGTGGCTATGCATGCCCCCCAGGGTGGCTTGCTAGTGGCCATTAAGGCGACGCTTAAACGCGACCTCACCTTGATGTTGCGTCGCCGTGGCGAAGTACTAAACCCGTTGGTGTTCTTTGCGCTGGTGATTACCCTGTTTCCCATTGGTATTTCACCCGACCCAGAATTACTGTCCGCCATCGCTCCAGGGCTTCTATGGGTTGCCGCGTTGTTGGCAGCGTTACTGTCGCTGGATAGCCTGTTTCGCAGCGATTACGACGATGGCAGCTTAGAGCAGCTGTTACTGGCACCTCAACCTTTGGCCGCTCTTGGGCTGGCCAAGGTGTCTGTGCACTGGCTACTGACGGGGCTGCCGCTGGCACTGATGGCACCGCTGCTGGGCATCATGTTGTCACTGCCTGCAGGAAGCTACGCTGTGCTGGCGATTTCGTTAGCGCTGGGTACGGCCAGTTTAAGCTTGATCGGCGCTATTGGGGCCGCGTTAACGGTGGGGCTGGCCCGTGGCGGCGTACTGCTCTCGTTGCTGGTACTGCCGCTCTATATCCCAGTACTGATCTTTGGTGCAGGCGCGGTACAGGCGGCCATTTTTGGCGAAGGCATTGCCGCGCATTTGGCGATTTTAGGGGCGTTATTAGCACTCGCGCTCATGCTAGCGCCCTGGGCGATCGCGGCATCGCTACGCATAAGTATTAACGGTTAGAGGATGGGAACACCATGTGGGCCTTTATCAATAAGCTAAGATCACCCAAGTGGTTTTATGCCATTAGCGCCAAGCTTCAGCCCCTCTTCTGGGTGGCCGCAACGCTGCTGTTAGGAGTGGGTACCGTCTGGGGCCTAGCGTTTGCGCCTGAGGATTATCAGCAGGGCAATAGCTTTCGCATTATCTATGTGCATGTTCCCGCAGCGTTTCTAGCGCAATCCATTTTTGTTTCCATGGCGGTATCTGGACTGGTCTTTATGGTCTGGAAAATCAAGGTAGCTGACATGGCGGCCACCGTGATGGCTCCTTTAGGTGCTGCAATGACCTTTGTCGCGCTGTTTTCAGGTGCTGTGTGGGGCGTACCCACCTGGGGTACCTGGTGGATGTGGGATGCGCGCCTGACCTCCATGCTGATTTTGTTATTTCTCTATTTAGGCGTTATTGCCTTGCGCGGAGCGTTCAGTAGTCGCGATAGCGGCTCCCGGGCTGCGTCAGTGCTGGCCATGGTGGGCGTCATCAATATCCCCATTATTAAGTACTCAGTGGATTGGTGGTACACCCTGCATCAGCCTGCCACCTTCACGATTACCGGCCGCGCCGCCATGACCATGGATATGTGGGCACCGCTGTTAATGATGGTAGTAGGTTTCTACTGTTTTTTTATCGCCCTCACGCTAACGCGCACGCGCAGCGAAATATTACGCAGAGAAGCGAATAAACGCTGGGTGCGCGAGCTTGCCGAGGAGGCGAACTAATGGCCTTTTCCTCGCTAAACGAATTTTTTGCCATGGGCGGCCACGCGGTTTACGTGTGGGCTGCCTGGGGAGTCACTGCGCTGTTGATGCTGGTGATTGTGTGGCATGCACGCCAGGAGCGCCGGCAGCTACTGAAGGCCGTCAAGCGCCGGGTACGTCGTGAAAACGCTCAGCACAACGCCCATTCATCGTATGCGCAGCCCCCGCAAGAGCCAGTTAACTCTGCTCAGAAGGACGTTCGCCATGACGCCTAAACGTAAACAAAAGCTGTTTGTCATCTTGGGGCTATTGTCGCTCACCGCCATTGCGGTCGGGCTTACCCTGTATGCGCTACGCGCCAACATCAACCTGTTTTTCAGTCCGGTGCAAATTGCCCAAGGCGATGCCCCCATGGAGCGCCAAATCCGCGCGGGTGGCATGGTGAAAGAGGGCTCTGTGTCTCGTGACCCGGAAAGCTTAGATGTGGAGTTTGTCGTCACTGATTATGTCGACGACCTAGAAGTCTACTACAGTGGCATTTTGCCGGACCTGTTCCGCGAAGGGCAGGGCGTGGTAGTGGTCGGCGAACTGCAGGCAGATGGCCGCCTTTACGCTGATAAAGTGTTGGCACGCCATGACGAAAACTACATGCCGCCTGAGGTTGCCCAAGCACTGGAAGAGGCTGGCTACTCTCCCGCCGATTTTCAGGCCAAAGCAGCTGAAGTTGGCAAGCGCCTAGAACAGCAGGGCGTTCCACAAGCAAGCGACTATTAACGGCTTATCGCTACTCTGCAAGTTAACAAGCGGTAAAGCCTTATGCGAATCCGGAGCGCTCATGCTAGTTAAAATGATTCCTGAAATTGGTCACTTCGCCCTGGTCATCGCGCTATTAATGGCGATTGTCCAGGCAGTGATGCCGCTCGCAGGGGCGGCGACCCGTCGCCCGCTGTGGATGGCCTATGGACGCCCGATGGCCACCGGGCAGTTTCTATTTGTGGCCATTGCCTACCTCTGTTTGACCACCAGCTACATGCTGGATGATTTTAGTGTGGCCAACGTGGCCAACAACTCCAATTCGCTGCTGCCGTGGTACTACAAATTCAGCGCGGTATGGGGAAACCATGAAGGCTCGGTACTGCTGTGGAGCTTAATGCTGGCTGGCTGGGGGTATGCGGCGTCGGTGTTCTCTGGCGATTTACCCCGAGACATGGTGGCCAGGGTGCAGGGCATTATGGGCATGGTGTGTGTGGGCTTTTTGCTCTTTATCCTCATGACATCCAACCCTTTTGAGCGCCTGCTGCCCAATATGCCTCAGGACGGCGCGGACCTTAACCCGTTGCTGCAGGATTTTGGCCTGATTGTTCACCCGCCGATGCTCTACATGGGGTATGTGGGGTTCTCTGTCGTCTTTGCCTTCGCGATTGCCGCGTTGCTGGGTGGCCGCTTAGATGCTGCCTGGACCCGTTGGGCACGCCCCTGGACCAACATTGCCTGGGCATTCTTGACCGTCGGGATCGCGTTGGGAAGCTGGTGGGCCTATTACGAGCTTGGCTGGGGCGGCTGGTGGTTCTGGGATCCGGTAGAAAACGCTTCGCTACTGCCCTGGTTAACCGGCACGGCGCTGGTGCACTCGCTGGCGGTGACGGAAAAGCGCGGCTCGTTTAAGAGCTGGACCGTACTGCTAGCGATCTCCACGTTCTCGCTGTCGTTGCTGGGCACCTTCCTCGTGCGCTCGGGCGTGCTGACCTCGGTGCATGCGTTTGCCAATGACCCCTCGCGTGGTTTCTTTATCCTGATGCTGCTGGCGATTACCGTCACGCTGTCGCTGCTGGTATTTGCCCTGCGTGCTCCACGAGTGAGCCATAAAGTAGGTTTTAACTGGCTGTCACGCGACTCACTGCTGCTGATCAACAATATTATCTTGGTGATCATGACCGTCACGGTACTGCTGGGCACCGTGTACCCGCTGATTCTCGACTCCCTTGGCCTGGGTAAAATTAGCGTGGGCCCGCCGTACTTTAATGCGCTATTTGTGCCGCTTACTGTGGTGATGTGTATCTTCATGGGGCTTGGGCCCATGGCACGTTGGAAAAGTATGAGTGGGCAAGAGCTGTGGCGTAAGTTAGGGCTCGCAGCCGCTGCCTCTCTGGTGCTGGGTATCGCCATGCCATTCCTGTATGGCGGTGAGTGGAACCTGTGGGTGTCACTGGGCATTATTTCGGCGCTGTGGATTGTACTGCCTATGGTGCGCGATTTATTTGATAAAACCCGCCACGCCAGCTCGTTTGTCGCCGGGCTTCGCAAGCTTTCACTCTCCTACTGGGGAATGGTGCTCGGCCACGTGGGCATTGCAGTGACCATTGTGGGCGTTGCCGTAGTCTCGAACTACAACATTGAGCGCAACGTACGCATGTCGCCGGGTACCACTGTGGAAGTGGCCGGCTATCAGTTCACTATGACCGAGCTCACTAACCGCCGCGGCCCGAATTTCCTGGCCGATACCTCGATTATCCAAGTTCAGCGTGGGGAGTCTGGCCGCAGCTTTGTGATGCGCCCCGAGAAGCGCCTTTACCTCGCCACCGGCATGCCCATGACCCAAGTCGCGCTGCGTCCTGGTTTGTTCCGTGACCTCTATGTGGCTATGGGCGAAGACCTGGGCGATGGCAGTTACGCCATGCGGGTGCAGTACAAGCCATTTGTGCGCTGGCTGTGGCTAGGCGGCCTGTTAATGGCCTTCGGTGGACTCTTGGCCGTGGCGGATAAACGCTACCGTCGGGTGGCCGCCCGCCAAGCGGTACCCACACGCACTGACCGCTCGACATCTCAGGAGGCCACGGTATGACGCGACGCCTGCTGCTTTTGCTGTTGCCGATTGGTTTTTTAGGCATTGCGCTGTTTCTCTATCAAGGATTAGGGCGCGACCCTTCCCATCGGGATTCAGCCCTGATGGCGCGAGACTTCCCGGCCTTTGACGCCACCACGCTGCGTGATGAAAATCGCCAAGTGGATCAAACGCTGTTCACAGGAGAAGTGACCCTGGTCAATGTATGGGGCGAATGGTGCCCTGCCTGTAAACAGGAAATGCCTCAGCTGCTGGAACTCGCCGATAACGGCATTCGCATGGTGGGTATCAACTATCGCGATACCCGTGAGAAAGGCCTGGAGTTTCTCAGCGAGTTCGGCGACCCCTTTGAAGTGAATGTTTTCGACCCCGACGGTAGCCTGGGTTTTGATCTGGGCGTATACGGCGCGCCGGAAACCTTTCTGGTAGACGCTGAGGGAGTGATTCGTTACCACCATAAAGGCTACGTCTCGCCTGAACATGTTCGCGAGCGCATCCTGCCGGAGGTGGAAAAATGGCGTTAATGCGTTGGATGTTCATAGCGCTGCTGCTCACGCTGGCAGGCAGTGCTCTGGCGGCTGGCATCGAAATTCGTGAGTTTGATGACCCTGTGATGGAGCAGCGTTACCGAGACCTCACCGCCTCCATGCGCTGCCCGCTTTGCGAGAATCAGGCCATTGATGATTCCGATGCGCCGATCTCCGGTGATATGCGCGAACGGGTCTACTTACTGCTTCAAGATGGCCAGTCGGATATCGAAATCATTAATCACATGGTGCAGCGTTTTGGAGATTACATTCTCTATAACCCGCGCCTTGAGAACCGCACTTACCTGTTATGGGGTCTGCCCATTGGGCTGGTGATACTTGGGGTTGTGGTGGTCGTGCTCATGGTACGCGCTCGCCGCAATGCCTCTGCTAAAGCGCTGAGTGCCGAAGAGCGTGCCCGCCTGGATGCCCTGATTAACCGCGAGAGGTCTTCATGACACCGCTCTGGATAGCGATTGCCTTACTGTTACTGCCTGCGCTGTGGCTGCTGATTGCCCCCATGCGTGGTGCCCGTTCCCTGCGTGACCAGCTTCACCATTTTGAAGCCAACGACACGTCTGCCGAGCAGAACGTGGCGATTTTTCAGCGCCGTATGGCCTCTTTGGAAGCTGCCCGTGAGCGTGGTGATGTTGACGAGGCCCGTTTTAGTGAAGACCGCTTAGAGCTAGAGCGTAGCCTGCTGGAAGATACCGCTACCCAAACCAAACGCCCATTAAAAGCGGTCACCGCCGGACGGCTGGTCGTGCCGTTAGTCATGGTGGCTGTGGTAGGTGCCAGCACGTTCTGGTATCAGCAAAACGGTGCAGAAGGGGACCTGACGCTCTACGCCATTCAAGAAGAGATTAGAAACGACCCAGAAGGCTCGTTGGCGATGTTTTTGGAGCGGATGGAAGCGGAAGCTGAGCGTCAGCCCAACAACCCCAACGTTTGGAGCTCGCTGTTTCCGCTCTACCGCGATACGGGGCAGCCCGATAAAGCCGCCGATGCTCTGGAGCGCTTGATTGCCATTGAAGGACGCATTCCGCCGCTGCTTGCCCAGCTAGCGCAGCTTCGCTTCTTCATGGCCGAGCGTGAGCTAACGCCCGAGGTGCAAGCGCTCGTGGATGAAACGCTTGACCTAGACCCGCGTCAGCCCACTGTGATGGGACTGCTGGGTATTCACGCCTTCGATAACGGTGATTATGAAACCGCTGTCGACCGTTGGCGTCGGGCCGTCGCTAATATTGAAGACCCCGAAACCGCCGCCTCCTTACGTGATGGCATTCGCGTTGCCCAAGAGCGCATGGGCGTCACACCTGAAGCAACTCCTGAGGCTCAAGGCCAAGGCGTGCGTGTGAACGTATCGCTGGATGAGGCGCTGGTGGGTAACGTAAGTGATGACGCCACCGTATTTATTACTGCTCGTGATATGGAAGGCGAGCTGCCGCCGCTCGCTGTGATACGCGCTCAGGTATCCGAGCTGCCCATGACCGTGGTGCTCGATGACACTGCTGCCATGTCACCCCAGGCGCAAATCTCCCAGGTGCGTGAAGTGCGCTTAGTGGTGCGTGTCTCTGAATCGGGGCAGGCAACGCCTCAGCCAGGCGACCTGTTTGGCGATTTGGAGAGCGCAAGCGTTGGCCCTATCAGCGAAGATGATGCCGCCAATGTCGTTATTAACCGCATCTTTGAATAATCTCCACGTAAGCCACCGCTGCTAAGGGTCGCAATGCGCTTAACCTCTATCCGTCTTGTTGGGTTCAAGTCCTTTGTTGATCCGGTCACCGTGCCCTTCGATGGCAATATGACGGCCATCGTTGGGCCGAACGGCTGCGGTAAATCCAATATTATTGATGCCGTGCGCTGGGTGATGGGGGAGTCCTCCGCCAAAACCCTGCGCGGCGAATCCATGGCTGACGTTATCTTTAACGGCTCCACCGGGCGTAAGCCGGTAGGGCAAGCGTCCATCGAGCTCAAGTTTGATAACCGCGACGGCGGCATGGGCGGTTTATACGCCCAGTACTCAGAAATTGCCGTTAAGCGTCTTGTGACCCGGGATGGTCAGTCCAACTACTTCTTTAACGGGCAAAAGTGCCGTCGCCGGGATATCGCCGACCTGTTCATGGGCACCGGCCTTGGCCCGCGCTCCTACGCCATCATCGGCCAGGGGATGATTTCGCGGCTGATTGAAGCCCGGCCTGACGATCTACGCGCCACCCTCGAAGAAGCGGCAGGTATCTCCAAGTACAAAGAGCGCCGCCGGGAAACCGAAAATCGCATGCGCCGTACCCAGGAGAACTTGGAGCGCCTGGACGATATTCGCGAAGAGCTGGATAAGCAGCTCGAACGCTTGAAGCGCCAAGCCGAAGCCGCCAAGCGCTATCAAGAACTCAAGCAGCAGGAGTACCGCTTAAAAGGTGAGCTGGCGCTGCTGCGCGGGCGCACCCTGCGGACTGAACAGTCCCGCCAAGAGAGTCGTGTGCGCGAGCTGGAAATCGCTGTTGAGAAAGACGTGTTTGGCGTTCGCCAGTGCGAAACCCGCCTGGAGCAAGCCCGCGAACAGCATGATGAGCTGGCCGAAGTGCTGGACCGCCACCAGCAGCAGTTTTATGAAACCACCACGCGCATTGCCCGCTTAGAGCAAGACCAGGCCCACCGCCGTAGTCGGGAGGCCCAGCTAGCCAATGATATAGCCACCGCCCGCCGGGATCTTGATGAGCAGCGCCGAGTCAGTGAGGGCGACCAAGAGCGGCTCGCGGTCATCGACGAGCGCTTTGAAGAGCTGCTGCCCGAGCATGAAGCGTTGGAAGAGCAGCTAGAAATGCTCGAGCAAACCCTGGCCGAAGCGACACCCGCCTTGGAAGCCGCTGAACAGCAGTGGTCCGATGCTGAAAACCGCTGGCGCGAGGCTAGCCGCGATGCCGACCGTAGCCAAGACCAACTGCGCGATTTAGAACAGCGTATTGCTCGGTTGCAGGCAGAGGGGCAGCGCCGCCGCCAGCAGCGCGGCGAGCTGGCCGATATGACCGCGCTGCAAAATGAGCACGCCGACTACCAAGCCCGCCTGGAGGAAGCCGACCAACGTGCCGATGCCTTCCAAGTGGAACGCGAACAGTGGCAGCAGCGCTATAGCGATGCCAAAGCGGCTTACCAACAGGCGGTCACCTCCCGTGACCAGCAGCGCGCCGCGCTCAGCCAACAGCAGGGTGAATTGGCCTCGCTGCAAGCGCTCATCGATGCCGCCCTGGCCGACCACGACCCGCAGCTGAGCGACGCGTTGGCCGCCCATGGCCTCGCTGATGCACCCCGCTTGGGGGAAGCCATTTCGGTGGCTCAGGGGTGGGAACGTGTCATTTCCTGGCTACTCGCTCCTTGGCTGAATGCCCGGCTGGTGGCAGCAGAACAGCTAAAAGCCCTGCCCGAAGCGCTGGCAACGGAGTGGTGTTTGATTGATCAAGCGCCAACGTCTCACGCCACGGCAGCGGGCTCCGGCCAGCGCCTTAGCAGCCTAGTAGAAGGCGCGGGCGCAATGGCTGAGTGGTTAGCAAGTATTCACTATGTAGATACCGCCGAGGCTGCCGAGGCGCTGTTGCCTACGCTTGCCCCCGGCGAGAGCGTGGTCAGCCAAGACGGTGTGTGGCGTGGCCGCGGCTGGCTACATCAGCAGGCCAATGGTGAAGGCGTGGATGCCTTGCTAGTTACTCGCCGACGCTTCGATGAGCTAGCATCAGAGCGAGAACGCGCGGAGGAAGCACTGGCCCTGCTGGACGAGCAGTGCGAGGCCGCTAACGAGGCGATTGAAACGTTAGAACTGACCCGTGAGCAGCAAGCGGAGCAGGAGCGTTCCCACGCCGCTACCCGCCAACAGCTAGCGGTACAAGAGCAGCGCCTTGCCCAACGCCTTGAGCATCTCTCCAGCCGTGCCACAGAACTAGACGACGAACTGGCGCAGCTGCAAGAGGATGAGGCGGAGTTAACGCTCACTTTAGAAGAGCAACGCGCCCGCTGGCGCACCGCCATGGAGCAGTTGGAAGCGGCCGCTGAGGCTCGAGAAACCAGCGTAGAGCAGCGCCATCGCCAGCGTGAACAGCGTGAGCAGCTCAACCAACAGCTCGCCCCGCTCAAAGCGCGTCAGCAGGCGCTGGCACTTGAGCGTGAACGCTTAAAAGCCGAGCGCGACAGCCTGCGCGCGCAGCAGTCCCGCTCAAGCGATACCGAAGAGCGCCTCTCGCTGCGTATTGCCGAGCTGGAAGAGTCCCGTGAGATGCTGGTAGAACCTGACGAGCTGGCCGCTGAGGAGCTTGAAGAGCTCTTGCACCAGCGCGAACAGCAGGAACGGCGGCTCAACGAGACCCGCCAACAAGCGCAGGCGCTGGCCGAGCAGCTACGCAACGACGAGTTAGCCCGCCAGCAGCACGAGCGCAACCTGGAACAGAGCCGTGAACAGCTCCAGCAGCGCCGTATGGAGGTGCAGGCGCTGGCGCTCAAAGCCGCCACCCAAGATGAACAGTTAGCGGAGCTTGGCCATAACGTCGATGAACTCGCCAGCACGTTGGCTAGCGATGCCAGCGAGCCTGAGTGGCAAGCCCGCTTGGAAAGCACGTCGGAGAAAATACGCCGCCTAGGCGCGATCAACCTTGCGGCCATCGAAGAGTACGACCAGCAGGCCGAACGGCGTAACTATCTTGAAGCTCAGCATGCCGAGCTCACCGAGGCGCTAGAGACCTTAGAGCGGGCCATCAAGCGCATTGACCAAGAAACCCGCGTGCGCTTTAAAGAAACCTTCGAGCAGGTAAACACCGGGCTACAAACCCTATTCCCCCGCGTATTTGGCGGCGGTGCCGCCTGGTTAACGCTCACCGGCGATGATTTACTGGAAACCGGCGTGGCGATCATGGCCCGCCCACCGGGCAAGAAAAACAGCACCATTCATCTGCTGTCAGGGGGCGAAAAAGCCCTGACCGCGCTGTCGCTGGTATTTGCCATCTTCCAGCTCAACCCAGCACCGTTCTGTATGTTGGATGAAGTTGATGCCCCATTAGATGATGCCAACGTGGGCCGCTACGCCAAGCTCGTGAAAGAGATGTCGGAAAGCGTGCAGTTTATCTACATCACTCACAACAAAATCGCCATGGAGGCCGCCGAGCGCCTGATGGGGGTGACCATGCAAGAGCCCGGCGTATCGCGTTTGGTCTCAGTGGGTATCGATGAGGCGGCAGAGCTGGTGGATTAACCTTCGCCCAGCTCGCGCATCACGGCATACAGTTTGGATTTGGCTTCAAAACCGACGCCGGGAATATCAGGCAGGCCAACGTAGCCATTTTCCACCTGGATGCCATCGGCAAAGCCACCAAACGGTTGGAAGACATCCGGATAGGACTCATTGCCGCCTAAATGCAGGCCTGCGGCAATGTTCAGCGACATCTGGTGGCCGCCGTGGGGCACGACCCGGCGCGATGACCAGCCAAGCTCGTCCATCACTTTCAGTGTGCGCATATACTCCACCAAGCCATAGGAAAGCGCACAGTCGAACTGTACAAAGTCTCGGTCGGCACGCATACCGCCATGGCGCAGCAGGTTACGCGCATCCTGATGAGAGAACAGGTTCTCACCCGTTGCCATAGGCAGGCTGTAGTGGTTTGCCAGCTCCGCCTGTAGCGCATAATCCAATGGGTCACCGGCTTCCTCGTACCAGAACAAGCCATAGGGTTTAAGCGCTTCGGCGTAGGCAATGGCGGTTTCTTGGTCAAAACGCCCGTTAGCATCCACCGCCAAGCGGCTGCCATCGCCAACTACCTTCAATACCGCTTCAATACGGCGCAGGTCTTCATCCAGAGGAGCTGCACCAATCTTCATCTTCACGACGTTATAGCCGCGATCTAAATAGCTGCGCATTTCATCTTGGAGCTTTGAGTGGTCTTTGCCGGGGTAGTAGTAACCGCCCGCGGCATACACCCACACTTTGTCGTCCGCCTGGCCGTTACGATAGCGGTCGGCGAGTAGGCGGTAGAGTGGCTTACCTTCGATTTTAGCCACGGCATCCCATACGGCCATGTCGATGGTGCCTACCGCGACGGAACGTTCACCGTGGCCGCCAGGCTTCTCGTTAGTCATAAGCGCTTTCCAGATCGCAAACGGATCCAGGTTGTTGTGCTCGTGATCTATTAGGCTCTCAGGGTCCGCCTCTGTAATGCGGTCTAAGAAACGGTCGCGCATCAGCGCGCCTTGCCCATAACGACCGTTTGAGTTGAACCCGTAGCCAATCACAGGCTTGCCATCACGAATCACATCGGTGACCACCGCGACCACCGAGCAGGTCATCTTGGAAAAGTCGATGTAGGCATTGGCGATGGGGGAGGCAATCGAGACGGTTTTCTCGCGAATTTCAACGATACGCATGGGTAACTCCTCAGTGAGTGATGGCTCCACGATAAGCGTGACAACCCATGGCGACCAATGCTATTACTCTCGCCTCCCATGCTGAAACGGCATTGCCTTATGGAATTGGTTTGGTTAGAAGATTTTAACGCGCTTGCTGAGCAAGGCAGCTTTGTGCGCGCCGCCCAAGCACGTCATGTCACTCAGCCCGCGTTTAGCAGGCGCATCCGCTCACTTGAGCAATGGATGGGTGTTGCGCTCTTTGTGCGTACGTCTCAGGGCACGCATTTAACGGAGGCAGGGCACTATATTCAATCCGGGGCGCTGGATGCAGTCACACGCCTTTATCGGTTAAGAAGCGATGCCCAGAACATTGCTAACAAAGCCAGCAATACGCTGCAGTTTACGGCGACACATTCGCTCTCCTTTACTTTTTTTCCGCGCTGGGTACGCCAATTAGAACAAGGCGCATTGCTACATTCGGTGCAGCTGCATTCCGACACCATGGCGGCCTGTGAACAGCTACTGCTGCAAGGCGCTGCCCAGTTTCTGCTGAGTCACCGTGACCCGGCCGTTCACTCTTTATTGGCCACTGAACAGTTTGAGACGCTCTGTATCGGCCACGACCGGTTGCTCCCATTGGTCGGCCAAGCATTGCACTGCACGTCAGATTTCCAGAAGTTTCCTTATTTGGCCTACACCGATGCCTCTGGCCTGGGCCGTATCCTGGCCCATCATTTAAATCAGCGAAAAAATGCGGCAATGAAGCTGCCACTATTAGAGCGCCCGGCGCACTTTAGCAGCCACTTGGCAGCCGTACTGATGTCGATGGCGCTTGAAAATAAAGGCATGGCGTGGATTCCTGAAAGCCTTTCGGAACAGGAAGTTGCAGAAGGGCGATTAGTGCGTGCGCTACCGCCTGAGTGGGATATACCGGTAGAAATCCAGTTGACCCGGCCTCGACAGCTCAGCAGCGGCGTGGCGGATGCTTTCTGGAAGAAACTCGCAGAAGTGCCCTATCCTCACTAACATAACGTTTAAATAAGGTGAGCTGATCGCGTATCAGCGTGTAAAAAAACCGCATTGCCAGCCTGTAAAGGCAGTGGGCAGAGCAAATTAACGCGGAAATGGCACTTTTGGTGGTTGATAAGGTCGAAAATTTCGCCTAAAAAGCCCTCATACTTGCTCAAACGTGTGAAAATTAGCAAAAATTGGCCCTTTTCGTAGCAACCGCGCTATGCTTGAGGCTAAATATCGATTCATAAGAAGGTTCCCATATTCTGGCGTTGTGACACGTACTTCGCCTAAGTAACCGGTTAGATGACCCATGGAATGCTCGACATGGAATTAAGAGAGTGGTTAATCATTCTAGGACTGGCACTGGTTTCGCTTATCGTTGTCGACGGTGTGCGTAGGCTCCAGCGTCAGCGTCGTGTGCCCCGGCTAGACCAAGCGGTAAAGGACTTACCCACCGCGAAGCTAGAAGAGTTAGACGACGAGGCGAAAGAAGCCGAAATCAATTGGGAATTGCCGAATGGCGGTGCTCGGGTAGTCAAGCCTGCGGATTACAGCGGGCTTGGCAATAAGCCCAAACTAGAGCGCCAAGAGCATCCTGGGCCCTCCAAGGTGCTGTCGGATTTCCGTCGCTCGTTTAAAAAAGCG
Source organism: Vreelandella lutescens (assembly GCF_014640815.1). Classification (GTDB taxonomy): domain Bacteria; phylum Pseudomonadota; class Gammaproteobacteria; order Pseudomonadales; family Halomonadaceae; genus Vreelandella; species Vreelandella lutescens. Next base: position 320,368 of record NZ_BMHM01000001.1, read on the forward strand.
ACCACCAAATCTGCGCCCACCGCAAAAGCAGCAGAACGTGCGGAGCCTACGGATGCTTTACGTTCAAAGGACGCTGTTGCCAAAGACACGATTGGCCCCATCGCCAAAGGCCCCAGCGCAGCCCCTGTAGCAGAGAAAAGCGAGCTACCGCGTCGCGAGCCCAGCCTCTTTGCGGCGGCCGAACGGGAAGCAGACGTGGCGAAAGCGCCTGCCCAGCCGGTAGAGCAAGCGCCGGTAGCGGCAGCACGCCCAACACCGGAGCCCGCCGTCGCCGCATCGCCAGCTGCTGAAGTGGTTGAACCAGTCTCTCAGCCACTGCCACAGCCACAACAGCCAGTGCCGGAACCAGAGCTAACCTCAGCGCATAAATCTGAGCCTCAAACAGCGCCGGAACCTGCCATTCAAACGGAATCAGCCACTACGCGCGAGCCAGAAGCTCATCTAGCGTCAGAAGCGCGGCCTGAATTAGCAGCCGAGCCCACGGCGGTTAAGGTAGATGCTCCGTCTGTTGAAGAGCCGGTTCCAACGCTAGAACCCGAGCCGGTACTGCGCGCTGAGCCTGAAGATGCCGTGTTTGCCAAGCACGCGTCTGATGCGCCCAAGCGCCGCCAGCTGCGTGCCGACACGGCGGGCGACCATGAACTGGATGACGATGAAATCGACGAGTACCGCTTAGTCGATTTTGAAGGCATTGGCCGTTCTTTTAAACGTCGTATTATTGAGCGCCGTAAAGAGCGAGCGATCAAAAAAGCCGAAAAAGCAAAGCGTGCTGAAGCGGCAGCCAAGCAAAAAGCGGAGCGTAAAGCGTTAGAAGCAGAGCAGCGCCGTGAAGCTAAGCAGGCCGCCGAAGCTGAAAAAGCCCGTATCGCCCAAGAGAAAGCCCAGGCCCGCGAAGCGGCTGCCAGTGAAGCCGCTGCTAAGCGTGAAGCCATGCAGGCAATGCCCGCCGAGCCTGATCGCTATGAAGATAGTCGTGCCAGCCGCTATGAAGAGCACTATCAAGCGTTTGACGAGGACTATGAAGACGATATCGCGCCGCAAGATAACGTGGTGCGCGCGCATCCTACGTTGGAAAAAGCCCTTCGCCACGATGTGAATGGCGAACACGCCAAAGAAACGCTAGGCAACGCCGATGAAATGATCGTGATCAGCGTGCTGTCACGAGACCCAGAAGGGTTTGATGGCAGCAAGCTGCTTGAACTGATGATGGCCTGCGGGCTCCGTTACAGCCGCACTATGGGTGTATTCCACCGTTTTGAAACGGAAAGCCCGGATAGCGAGCTGCAGTTCTCCATGGTGAACGTGCTTAAGCCCGGCTCTTTCCCGATTGAAGAGATGGATGAGTTCGTGACCCCCGGCATCACTTTCTTAATGCCGCTACCCGGTGCCGTCGATAGCTCTGCTGCCTTTGAGGCGATGGTGGAAACGGCTATGGTCGTGGTTCGCCACATGGGCGGTGAGCTGAAAGATGAGAACCGTAGCGTGATGACGGCACAAACCATTGAGTTTGCGCGGCAGCGCGTGCATGAGTTTGAGCGTCGCCACCGCTTGCACCGCCATATGCAGGCCCGCTAAACGCCGCGTTGCGCGAACACCCGCCTTCCCCAAGAAGGCGGGTGTTTTTGTTACTAAATACCCGTTTTATTTATCTTCGGAATGTCTGAATGAGTCAGCCTGACCCCTCTGTATTAGAAGAAATTGGCCAACTGCGTGTCGCGCTAAACGATGCCAACTACCGCTATTACGCTCTGGATGAGCCGACGCTAACAGATGCCGACTACGACCGTCAGCTACAGCGCTTACAGCAGTTGGAGAGCGAGTATCCTGATCAGGTGGTGCCGGATTCGCCTACCCAGCGAGTGGGGTCAGCGCCGACCGAAGGATTTCCTGAAGTCGCCCATGCGATTCCCATGCTTTCTCTAGATAACGCTTTCAGCCGTGACGATATTGTGGCGTTTGCCCAGCGGGTGGCAGAGCGCTTGGAGTGTCAGGTAGATGATATCGAGTTTAGCTGCGAGCCCAAGCTCGATGGTGCTGCGGTATCGTTAGTGTACGAGCAAGGCGTATTGGTGATCGGTGCAACGCGAGGGGATGGCCGCACAGGGGAAGGCATTACTTCAAACCTGCGTACCCTGCGTTCGGTGCCGTTAAAGCTCGTCGGTGATGAGTTGCCTGCGTTGGTAGAAGTGCGCGGCGAAGTGATTATGCGCCACTCCGGCTTTGAAGCGCTCAATGAGCGTGCCAGAGAAGAGGGCAGCAAAGTATTTGCCAACCCGCGCAACGCCGCGGCTGGCAGCCTGCGCCAGCTCGACCCGCGCATTACGGCCACTCGCCCGCTAGAGTTTCATGCCTACCAAGCAGCACGCTTGGAGCCAGACTTGGGCGATACCACTCACAGTGCCCTAATGCAGCGGCTTTCCAAACTGGGCTTTCGCACCAGCACCGAGCTAACCACGATGCGCGGCCCAGAGGCCGTTGCCGACTATTGCGATCAGTTAGGTGCAAAACGCGACCAGCTGGGCTACGACATTGATGGCGTGGTGATTAAGGTGAACGACCTGCGCCACCAGCGGGAGCTGGGATTTGTGGCCCGCGCCCCGCGCTGGGCGGTAGCGTTTAAATTTCCCGCTCAAGAAGAAGTCACGACTCTAAACGATGTGGAGTTTCAGGTAGGTCGTACCGGGGCGATTACGCCGGTGGCACGCCTTGAGCCGGTCACTGTTGCCGGTGTTACCGTCTCCAACGCCACGCTGCACAATGCCGATGAGATTATCCGCTTAGGCGTAATGATTGGCGATACGGTAGCCATTCGCCGCGCAGGGGATGTGATTCCACAAGTGGTGCGTGTGGATGAAGAGAAGCGCCCGGCGGATGCCCGTGCGATTACCTTCCCCGACCACTGCCCCGTGTGCGGCTCGGATATCGAACGCTTGGAAGGCGAGGCGGTGGCGCGCTGCTCTGGCGGACTTTACTGCGCTGCCCAGCGTAAAGAGGCACTGAAACACTTTGCCAGCCGTAAAGCGCTGGATATCGACGGCCTGGGCGAGAAGCTGATTGAGCAGCTGGTGGATCAGGAGTGGGTGAAAACGCCTGCTGATCTCTTCCATCTCAGCGTGGAGCAGTTAAAGAGCTTGCCGCGTATGGGTGAAAAATCCGCCACGAACTTGGTTAATGCCCTAGAGAAGGCCAAACAGACCACGCTAGCGCGGTTTATCTACGCGCTAGGCATCCGTGAGGTAGGCGAAGCCACGGCAGCCAATGTGGCTAACCACTTCGGCACCTTGCAAGCGCTGCAAGACGCCGATCAAGCGGCGCTGGAAGCGGTGAACGACGTAGGCCCCATTGTCGCCAAGCATATCCACACGTTTTTTCGCCAGCCCCACAACCTAGAAACACTCCAAGTGCTGATTGAGGCGGGTATTACCTGGCAAGAGTCAGAAGTGACCCAAGGCCCCACGCCGTTAGAGGGCCAAACCTGGGTGCTCACCGGTGCCATGGAGAGCATGACCCGCGATGAAGGCAAAGCGCGGCTTCAGGCGCTGGGGGCCAAAGTGGCGGGCAGCGTATCGAAAAAAACCACCTGCTTAGTGGCCGGTGAAGCCGCGGGCAGTAAGCTCACTAAAGCCGAGCAGTTGGGCGTTGAAGTGATTGACGAAGCGACCTTTATTGACCGTTTAACCGCCTGGGAGCGAAGCGAATGAGCCGATTTATTGAAGTGCCTGCACGCATGCTGCCGCCTGATACGCTCACCGCGCTGCTGGAAGCATTTGTGACCCGTCAAGGCTACGACACCACCGACACCGGCGAAGGCATGAGCGGCTGGGTGGCCGAACTCAGGCAGCAGTTGGACCGTCACGAGCTGATCATTGCCCATGACCTTGAGCTTGAAATGACCGAAGTGATGACCCTCGCCCAGTGGCGCTCCTTTGGGCGAGAGTTGGCGGATGACGAAGAGGAAGGTGACTACTGAGCGCGCACCAGCGCGCTAATCACCCGCCTCCCTGGGTGTAGATGGTCGATGAGCGGCTGCTCTAGCGGCAGCGGCTCATCGCAAATGCGTGAGGCGATGACTTCCGCACATAGCGGCGCGCTGGCCAGCCCCCGCGAGCCATGGGCGGTGGATATCCACAGCCCTGGGTAGTGCTCGCCAGTAATAGGCGGCACTTTAGAAGCATCTTTACGCAGCACTGCGTAATCCCGCTGCCACGCGGCTGTGTGGGGTACTGGCCCGGCGTAAGGGGTTTTGTCGGGGCTTGCCGCGCGAACCGCTGCGCGACCTTCTAGCTGTGCCGGTGTAAGCGTCACACCGCTCGCCTCAAGCGTGGCCACCCATTCTGGCAGTGCCTGCCTCAGCTCATCAATATTGCGCTGGTGCTCTTCCTCGACCAGTTGCGTTGTGGCGTTATTGGGCACAAAGCTCGCGCCGAAGGTCAGTACGTTATCCATCGGCGGCGATACATAGCCTCCTGCGCACACCACTTTAGTGGGCACCTCAGTGCCTTCTGGCAGCGTTAACTCGCTGACCTGGCCGCGCACCTGCTGCAACGGCAGCTCGGCGGTTTGGGCAAACTGGTTAGCTAGGGATGCCGTCGCCACGACCACATGATCAGCCTGCAGCGTTTCACCGCGGGCCAGCGTGACCTGCCACTGCGCCGTTTTAGAGGCTTGCTGGGCTTGTTGCAGCTCGGTGACGTCGCCCTGCCGGAAGGTAATATTGTCGTGCTGCAACAGTTGTTCGCAGAGCTTTTTGGGCTGAACCCAGCCCGCCTGGGGATAAAAAAGCCCGTGTGCCGCTGAGACCGGCACGCCAGCTAGGCTGCTCAGCGCGTCACTCTGTGCAGACACAACCGATTCCGGTAGCGGATGATTGGCCAGAAAACACTGCTGGCGGGTTGCCTCTTTATCGCTTAGCGCTAGCTGTAACACGCCACAAGGCTGCCAAAGCGGCGGCTCCTGTGGAAAAGCGGCGGCCAGTTGCCCCAGCCAGCGCTGGCTATACAGAAGCCCCGCTAGGTAAACGCGGCTTTGGTGATTGGTTTCCACCGCGAGCTTTACATAGAGCGCCCCCTGGCGGTTGCCAGAACCGCCCGCGCCAGGGGAGTCGCGCTCAATCACCGTCACTTGCTTGCCGCGCTTAGCCAGCGCTGCCGCCACGCTGCTGCCCGCCATGCCTGCGCCGATCACCACCACGTGCTTGGCTTCATAGTGGGCAGGCGGCGTGAACCACGGCGTCGCGCTGCGCCGTCTATCCGTAGGCGGGGCCTCAATGGCGCCTGCCAACATCTCCCGCTTACGGCCAAAACCGGGCACTTTCTTCCACTGAAACCCTGCCGCCTTTAGCCCGCGCTTCACAACACCTGCACAGGTAAAGGTAGCGAAGGTAGCGCCTGGGCGTGACCGCGCTGCCATGGCCTCAAAAAGCTCGGGTTGCCACATGTCTGGGTTTTTAGAGGGCGCAAAGCCGTCTAAAAACCAAGCATCGACTTGGCCCTCCAGCAGGTTTAGCCGCTCGGTGGTGTCGCCAAAGTGCAGATCGAGGGTAACGCGCTCGCTTAGGTGCAAACGGTGGATGCCGCTCACCGCTTCCGGCCATAGCGCACACAGCACCTGTGAATAACCGGCAAGCGACGGCCACGCGCTCAGGGCGCGGGTTAGCGCTTCCCGGTCGAGGGGAAATTTTTCTGTGGATAACAGATGCAGCCGTGCGTCTTTTGGGGCGTGCTGCTCAAAGCAAGCCCAGGCGCACAGCATGTTCAACCCGGTGCCAAAGCCTGTCTCGCCAATCACGAACGCCCGCGCTTCCTGCCAAGCCGCAAACCGCTCGGGAAGCCGATTGGCCCCTAAGAAAACGTGCTCGGTTTCTGCGCGGCCATCTTCCCTGGAAAAATAGAGGTCGTCGAAAACGTCGGAATGGGGTGACGTATCGTTCCAAGAGAGCGTTGGGGCCGTTAATGCCGCGAGGGGTGGCAGGGAACTTGGGTGTTGGGCAGGGCGTTGAGTCACGCGAGCATCCGTGGTGATGAATGGTTGGTTAAAAAATGATCAATTTGTTAATCGGGGCGCTATCTCTGGCTTATAGAAAAGCGTCCGCCGGGTTTTCACAGAGTTTTCCACAGGCTCTGTGAAAAAGCGGGCGGACCCTCCACACTCGCCCCTAAGGGTCAAGGCAAAACTTTTTTGAACGGCTTAACAATTACCTTGGCATAGACCCCAGCGATGATGTATGGGTCGGCGTCTGCCCAGGCTTGGGCCTCTTCTAAACTGTCGAATTCTGCCACTACTAAGCTGCCGCTAAAGCCCGCATCGCCGGGGTTGTCGGAATCAATGGCGGGGTGCGGGCCAGCCAGAATAAGACGACCTTCATCGCGCAGTGCTTCAAGCCTTGCGAGGTGGTCAGGACGGGCTGCTAAGCGGCGTTCTAAGCTGTTAGCAACATCTTCACTGATAATGGCATAAAGCATGGGGATAACTCCTTGAAGGCAGGGGCAACGTATCGGCCGTAGCATTGACCGCACCCCGGTTAGCGCGCACCATGGCGAGCCTGTTCGTGTTCAACACGCCTATTCTGACAAACTCGCCACACGGCGTCATGCTAATGCCACTACTTCCTAATGCGCTTGCCTCAAAACTTCCCGCCGTGTTCGATGCCGACCAGCGCTACTCGGTCGACCTGCACATGCACTCGACCGCGTCCGACGGGGCGCTTTCTCCTGCTGACCTGGTGGCCTTATGCGCTGAACGTGGTGTGACCCACATGGCGCTCACCGACCACGACACCATGGACGGCGTTGAAGAAGCGAGCCACGCCGCCCAGCAGGCAGGGCTTTGCCTAGTGCCGGGGTGTGAGTTATCCACCCGCTGGCAGGGCATTAATATTCACGTGGTGGCCCTCATGCCCGGTGGGCTACAAGGGGCGATGATTGAAGGGCTTGAGCAGCAGCGCGAAGCGCGTATTAAACGTGCCGAAGTGATTGCCGAGCGGCTAGAAAAAATGGGCCTGCCTAATGCGCTGGAAAAAGCCCGCGCCCAGGCGGGCAGCGACCGCCCGCTAGGGCGGCCCGATTTTGCCCGGGCGTTAGTAGCAGAAGGCGTGGTGGCCGACTGGGCTGGCGCGTTTAAGCGCTACCTGGGCAGCGGCAAAAAAGGCGATGTTAAAGCCCATTGGCCGGAAATTAGCGAAGCAGTGGGTTGGGTCGTGGCGTCTGGCGGTGTGGCTGTGCTTGCCCATCCGCTGCGCTACGGGCTTACCCGGCGCAAGCGTGGCCTGTTGATGGATACCTTTATGGCCGCAGGTGGGCAAGGCGTGGAGCTGGTCAGCGGCCAGCAAAACCCTGACATGACCCGCGATTTGGCGCGCCAGTTGGTGGAGCGAGAACTGTACGCCTCGTTAGGCAGTGATTTCCACTTTCCTGGCAGCCATGCAGCGCCTGGCAGTATGAGCCCAGTGCCCCGTACCGCTGCGCCGCCTATTTGGCAGCATCCCCGTTTATCCCACCTGCGCGATGCCCCAAGCGGTATGCTGGGTGCTAAGCCGTTGAATCAGCTAAGCTGAAAGAGATATCGCTAAAAACCTTAGCTAACAGATGCCTACGGGCAGGAGTGAGCGATGAGCCAATATTTTCAGATTCATCCGGAAAACCCGCAAAAGCGGCTGATCGACCAAGCCACCGAGATTATTCGTAAGGGCGGAGTGGTGGCCTACCCCACGGATTCAGGCTACGCGCTGGGCTGCCATTTAGGCGAAAAGAAGGCCATCGAAAAAATCAAATGGCTGCGCTCGCTGGATGATAAGCACAACTTCACCCTGGTGTGTTCCGACCTTTCCGAAATTGGCACCTACGCTAAAGTGGATAACGCGGTGTTCCGGCTGCTGAAAGCCCACACGCCTGGCCCCTACACCTATATTCTTGATGCCACCACCGAAGTACCGCGCCTTCTGCTACACCCCAAGCGCCGCTCTATCGGCGTGCGAGTGCCAGATCATCGAATTACTCACGCGCTGCTTGAAGCGCTAGGCGGGCCGCTGATGAGCGTGACGCTAATTCCAGTAGGTGAAGCGCTGCCCATGAGCGACCCAGAAGAGATTCGTGAACGCTTTGGTGCCCATCTGGATTTGATTATTGATGGCGGAGCCTGCCATCTCGACCCCACCAGCGTGATTGATTTACGCGAGCTGCCGCCCAAAATTGTGCGCGTCGGTCGTGGAGACGTGACGCCGTTTCAAGAGTAAGCGGGGGTTGGGAATCACGAAAACGGGGGCGCTTAGCGCCCCCGTTTTCGTAGGGGCGAGGCGCTATTTATCCTCGCTGGCTGACTCATCGTCGGTACTATCCTTGTGTGCTTTTTTGCGCGGGTCTTCGCTGTTTTCGTCTAGCCACGTGCCGCAGCGCAGGCAGTAGCGGGCGCGCTTTTCATGGCGGTCGTGGCCACAACCGGGGCAGGCCTCTTCAGAGTAGCGGTCTTCACGAATCGAACGAATCACCTGGGCGGAAAACACCCCCGTCGGCACGGCGATAATCGAGTAACCAATTAACATCAGGATGACCGTGATCGCTTTGCCCAGCGGGGTGGCGGGCACAATATCCCCATACCCCACGGTCGTCATACTCACGATGGCCCAATACATCGACATGGGAATACTGGTAAAGCCCGATTCCGGTGACTCAATGGTGTACATCAACGCAGCAAATAGCGTGACTACCATTAAAATACTGCTAAAAAAGAGCAGGATCTGGCGCAGACTACGCTTGAGCGCATCCAGCAGCAGCCTGCCTTCCCCGACAAACTCCATCAGCCGCAAAATGCGGAAGATACGCAGCACCCGCAAAATCCGCACAATCACCAGCCCATGGGCACCCGGCACCAGCAGCACCAGCCAGGTAGGAATGATGGCCACCAAATCGACGATGCCATAAAAACTTTTCAAATAAACCGTGGGGCGTTCCAGGCAGTAGAGCCGTACCAGCAGTTCCAGGCTAAACAGCAGCGTAAAGGCCCACTCGATATAGAAAAAAATATGCCCGTAGCGTTCGGCATAGATCTCAATGCTGCCCAGCAAAATCACCGCAACGCTCAAAATGATCGCGATGATCAAGGCGATATCGAACGCCTTGGCACCCGGCGTATCGGACTCAAAAATAATATGAAACAGCCGGGCGCGGAGTCCTTCGGCACCAGGGGTGAGTGGAAAGCTCATCGCGTCATCCTGAAGTGGGCTTAATGAATCGTGAAAACGTGTTTAGCGTAGCGCGGTTTCGTGTGCCAAGCGACGGGCCAGCTGTAACGCCGCCACGCCATAGGCCGTGGTTGGCATGCCGGCACTATCTAATGCAGTGGGGAGTATGGCGGCATCTGCCCGGCTCGCGTCATCCAGCTCAGCGTGTGTGGCTAGCGTTGCTAGCGCCTGTTGTGCTGCGGTTAAGTGTTCAGCGTTATGGCTATCGTGATAGGCATCCAAAGCAACCGTCGCACGATGCAGCCATTCGGCGGGGTGAGTGGCGTTGGGTAGCTGCCACTGCTGGCTACCTAATGCATTACCACGAGCCGCTTTGCTGCTATCGGAAGGCCGTAGCGGCACTTGGTTGGCCAGCGCGATTGCCAGCGTCCACAAGGCCTGGGGGTCGCCTGCTTTTAGCTCTAGCTCCACTTCGCAAATGGGTACGCGTGCCTCACCGCAAACGATCTCACCCTCATCGAATACCAACTCGATATGGCTCTCTTGCCAAACAAGCTGCCAACTGCGGCGAGTAAAGTCAGTGCCTAACGTGGGACGCAACTGAGCGATGGTACCCGCCAAGGTGTCTTGAAACGGTGGCAGGTTAGCCAGAGCAGTATGGTCTAGGGTGTGTTCAGGAACTTGCCATTCCCACTCTTGTCGGCTGGAGAGCCCGCCGCCGCCATGGCCTGCGGTTTTGACTGTTTGTAGCACGCGCTCGCCCAGCCTGCGTAAGCGAACGGCGACGTTAGCGGCGGCAAGGTGGCCACTGGGTGTATCAAAATAGGTATTGGTAAGCGTTTGTTTTTCTTGTGATGCATTAGCCAATACAGGATGGCTGAGCAGGGCACCAAGCTGTGTGGGCGAAAGCGCCAACTTTAGCTCTATTTCTGTTGGCGCTGACACTTCATTCGTATTTTTCATGACAATCGCCACCTCATTGTTGTGACAGTTTGGTTAAATTTTGATGACATTATGAACTTTTCATGACGGCGGCGGACGCACTCTTTATACTGATGCCCGCCATTTCCAGGCTCCCCGAAAACAGGCTAAAGGCTATATGGTAACCTCCAACCCTTTTTCCGCGATGTTTGGCCGCTCGCCATTCCAGCCGTTGCTGGCCCACATCGTCAAGGCCAATGAATGCGCCGACCAACTGCTGCCATTCTTTGAGGCAACACTTGCCGGTGATTGGGACACCGCGGCTGAACTGCGCGAGAACGTGACGCGCTTAGAGCACGACGCCGACACCCTGAAAACAGAATTACGGCTTAACCTCCCCAATACCATGTTCTTACCGGTATCGCGCTCTGACCTGCTTGATTTGATTAGCGTACAGGACAAGATCGCCAACAAGGTACGCGACATTACCGGCATTATGCTGGGCCGTAAAATGCGCGTGCCCGATGAGCTGGCGGATCTCATGCGTGAATACATGGTCACCAGCGTGGCCTGTGTTGCTCAGGCACGCCAAGCCCTTGAAGAGCTGAAAGACCTGCTCGAATCCGGTTTTGGTCGCAACGTATCGGATGTCATGCAAAACATGATCCGCGAGTTGCACACGCTTGAGCACCAAGCCGATGACCAGCAGGTGGCTATTCGTCGCCGCTTGTTTGAGCTTGAAAGCCAGCTACCGCCGGTCGATGTGATCTTCCTTTACAAGATTATCGACTGGGTAGGCGAGCTGTCTGATCGCGCTGAACGTGTGGGCAGTCGCCTGCAGATTTTGACCGCTCGCTAAGGGGATCCCATGCAGATTATTGCCCAGCACGGCGAAATTTTTATCATCCTTGCCTGTTTGTTTGGTTTCTTCATGGCGTGGGGTGTGGGTGCTAACGATGTGGCGAACGCCATGGGCACCTCGGTGGGGTCCAAGGCGATCACCATCAAACAAGCCATTATTATCGCGGTCATTTTTGAGTTTCTAGGCGCGTGGTTGGCCGGTGGTGAAGTGACGGCCACGATTCGCGGCGGGATGCTTGATCCTGTTCTGTTAGAAGCCAATCCGCAGCTGCTGGTGTACGGCATGCTGTCCGCCCTATTGGCGGCGGCCATCTGGTTGATGATTGCTTCAGCACGGGGCTGGCCCGTGTCCACTACCCACTCCATTGTGGGGGCGATTGTGGGCTTTGGGGCCGTAGGTCTTGGCGTTGAAGCGGTGGCATGGAGCCGCGTTGGTACGATTGCCTCTAGCTGGGTTGTTTCCCCGCTGCTGGCCGGTACCATTGGTTTTGTGCTGTTTAAGTCCGTTCATCACCTGATTTTTGAAAGTAACGATCCCTTTGCGGCGGCCAAGCGATACGTGCCGGGCTATGTGTTCCTGGTCGGCTTTATTGTCTCCATGGTAACGCTGACCAAAGGCCTGACCCACGTTGGGTTGGATCTCTCTTTCGGCCAAAGCTTCCTGCTGTCGCTTCTGCTGGGTGTGGCCATCATGGGCTTGGGCGTCGTGATGCAGCGACGTATCAAGTATGAGAAAAACGCCAACGACCACTTTGGCTACGCCAACGTCGAGCGGGTGTTTGGTGTGCTCATGATCTTCACTGCGTGTGCCATGGCGTTTGCCCATGGTTCTAACGACGTGGCGAACGCCGTGGGCCCATTAGCCGCGGTGATCAGCGTGGTACGCAGCGAAGGCGTGATTGATAGCGCTGCGCTGGTGCCTTGGTGGGTACTGATTCTAGGCGGTGGTGGCATCGTATTTGGTCTGGTGACTTACGGCCACAAAGTGATTGCGACAGTAGGCACCGGCATTACCGAATTGACCCCCAGCCGTGGCTTTGCGGCCACACTGGCGGCAGCCACCACGGTAGTACTGGCTTCCGGTACCGGCTTGCCGATCTCCACGACGCACACGCTAGTCGGCGCTATTTTGGGTGTTGGTTTAGCGCGGGGTATGGCAGCACTTAACCTACGTGTCATTGGCACCATTGTGATGTCTTGGCTGATTACGCTGCCAGCGGGTGCTGGTTTGGCGATTCTGTTCTTCTTTATGTTCAAAGGCATGTTTGGCTAACCAACGCCTGCGGGCTCAGGGTTACCCAGCTTAACAGCGGCACTTTCTTTGCAACCGGTCTTGATAGGCGATCGTTGCAATAGAAGGTGCCGCTGTTTTTTATGCTCTGTTAAAGTAAGCGTGGTTACTTTCATTCACCTGCTGCCGGAGAGCGGCCCTTGGATACTCGGTTCCCCTTTGTTGATTGGTTTCGTAACGCCTCCCCGTACATTAATGCGCACCGAGGCCGAACCTTTGTCATCTTAATTGAGGGCGAAGCCATGGCGTCTGGGCGAGGGGAGCAGCTCATCCAGGATTTAGCGCTACTGCATACGCTGGGTGTGCGCTTGGTAGTGGTATTCGGTATTCGCCCCCAGGTGCACGAGGCGCTCACGGCAGCGGGCGTAGAACCCACCCGGGTAGATGGCCGCTGGGTGGCCGACCGTGCAGTGATGGCCCACGTTGAGCAGGTAGCGGCGCACCAGCGATTATGGCTGGAAGCCCGGCTTTCCCTGGGGCTGCCTAGCACGCCGCTGCACGGCGTGGAGCTCAGCGTGATTTCCGGCAACTTGGTCACCGCCAAGCCGCTTGGCGTGCGTGAAGGCGTCGATTTTGACCACAGTGGCGAAGTGCGCCGGGTGCGCGCTAGCGCCATTGAAGGGCTGCTGGAAAAAGGCTCGCTGGTGTTACTGCCCCCGTTAGGGTTTTCCAGCACCGGAGAAGTGTTTGATTTAGACGCCTCAGAAGTGGCCCAGCACGCTGCGGTGGCGCTAAAGGCCGATAAGCTGATTCTGCTGGGCGAATCGGAAGGGTTGGAGGATGAACAGGGCGCGCTATTGCGCCAGCTTTCCCCCTTTGAGGCCGAGCCACGCTTGCAACATGCCGTGCCGGGCAGCGAATTAGCACGCCATTTAAGTGCTGCCTGCACCGCTGCACGGGAGGGCGTGGCACGCACTCACTTACTCTCGTGGCGCAACCACGACGCGCTGCTGGGCGAGCTGTTTACCCGCGACGGCGTAGGCACCATGATCACCCAGCACCGCTACGAACAGCTGCGCCCTGCCACGCTTAACGATGTAGCGGGGCTACTGGAGCTGCTCGAACCGCTAGAGCGGCGCGGGATGCTGGTGGCGCGCTCCCGCGAGCGGCTAGAGCACGAAATTGATGATTACATGGTGATTGAGCGTGACGGCATGGTGATCGGCTGCGCGGCGCTGCACGTCTTCCCAGAGACCACTATCGGTGAGCTCGCCTGCGTGGCGGTGCATGGTAACTACCGAGGGGGAGAGCGGGGCGAGCGCTTGGTCGAAGCCTTGGAACGGCGCGCCCGCCAGCGCGGGCTTTCCGAAATGTTCGTACTCACCACCCACACCGCCCACTGGTTTGTAGAGCGCGGCTTCCGCGCCGCAAGCCTGGAAGACCTACCGCCTTTAAAACGCGAAGCCTATAACCACGCCCGTAAATCTAAGGTGTTAGTGAAAAATTTGGCGGGGTAAACGTTAGTGAGTGGAAAAAGGTGAAGAGTGAGTGGTAGGTTGGGGCGGCCATGCCGCCCCAGAAGGCTGGCTAAGTATTGAGAATCACGCCGCCATTTAAGTGCAGTGTTTGGCCACTCATATAAGACGACTCTTCGCTGGCCAAATAGACATACGCCGGGCCGATTTCGCTAGGCTGGCCAGGGCGTTTCATCGGCACTTGGTTGCCGAACTCCGCGACTTTATCCTCTTCAAAACTTGCTGGTATCAGCGGCGTCCAGATAGGCCCTGGGGCCACGGCGTTGACGCGAATCCCACGATCCATCAGCGACATGGCCAACGAACGTACTAAGCCCTGAATGGCACCTTTGGTGGCGGTGTAGTCAATCAGCGTGTCGTTGCCCTTGAACGCATTGATGGACGAGGTGGCAATGATTGTATCGCCCTCACTCAAATGGGGCAGCGCTGCTTTGGTCAGGTAAAAGTGGCTGAAAATATTGGTTTGGAAGGTGCGCATTAACTGCTCGTCGGGGATCTCGGTAATGTCGTCCCAGTCGTACTGTTCGGCGGCGTTATGAATCACCATATTGATCTTGCCGAAATGGCTGAGGGTGCGCTTAACAATCTCGCGGCAAAACGCCGGGGCGGCCACATCGCCTTTCAAGACCAAGCAGCGACGGCCTTCTGCTTCCACTAGCCGCTTGGTTTCCTCGGCGTCTTTGGTCTCTTTGAGATGCACGATCACGCTATCCGCCCCTTCGCGGGCGTAGTGCACGGCAACGGCGCGGCCAATACCGCTGTCTCCGCCGGTAATAATGGCCACTTTATCGAGCAGTTTTTCAGCGCCGCGATAGCTCTCGCGAATGTATTCAGGTGCTGGGCGCATGGCATGTTCATCGCCGGGCTGCTTGTTCTGATGCTGTGGGGGCTGCTGCTGGTCGCTCATGTGCGGTCACTCCTTTGTGTGCACGAATCGCTTAGTGAATAGGCAGGGCGGCCCGGTTCCTCGGGTGGCTGGCTGCCTAGCGTTGCGCCTTTAACGTAGACCAAAGGTGAAGGGTAAGGCAAATAAAGCGGGCACATCCGTTATCTGGAATAGTAAGAATTAATAAAGGCTATTTAAATAGAATATAAATAGGAGTTTATTCATTTTTGTTTTTTTAACTGGTTGTTATCAGTGTTTTATTTACACTGTAAGGCCGTCATGATGATGTTAGGGTGATTGCTTTCCATGGCAATCGCCCTGGCAGCAGCTATAGTAAGTGAGGCTTCACCCCAGTGACGATCTTGATAACCACCAAGGAGTAGGAGGTATTATGTCCCCTGATAAAAATGGCCAGAAAAAAGACCAGCGCGATGACCATCATGACGATGCAAATCCAATGCCCGACACACACCACGTTAACCGTGATGCGGACAAGAAATCGGATAAAAAGTCAGATAAGAAATAATTAAGTGAACCTTAGCTAAAGGCGCTATTGAATAGCGCCTTTTTGTTTTTTGATAGTGAGGTTTATATAGTTTTGAGTCGGGTTTTAATGTTTATTCAAGTTGTCGGTGCTATTTATTAATTCGGTCGTTTTAAATGGAAAGCTAGCGCATGCTCGCTATAGTTCTGATGAGGTTTCACTGACACGGAGAACGTCACCATGAATGATCAAGGACCGCATCACGATACCACTGACCATCACACCGGACACCACCAAACCGACTACGAAACGATGAAACAAAAAGGTCAGCAAAGCGCTGACGAGATAAAAGACGCCGCTCGCGAACAGGCTGAAAGCGTGTTTGAACGCCAGCGTGACAACGCCGCCAATCACACTCATACCCTGGGTACCGTACTAAATAACGCAGCGGATGAGTTTGACCGTCAGCAGCAACCCTTTTGTTCGGAACAGGCCAGAAAACTGGCGGGCCACACCGAGCGTTTATCTCAACATATGCGGGA
This sequence comes from Vreelandella lutescens, assembly GCF_014640815.1. Lineage (GTDB taxonomy): Bacteria > Pseudomonadota > Gammaproteobacteria > Pseudomonadales > Halomonadaceae > Vreelandella > Vreelandella lutescens. The sequence continues at coordinate 336,003 of NZ_BMHM01000001.1, forward strand.
TAAAGACCTGCACAGCCTCTGCCGCTCAGTGGAAGACTATGGCCGCCGCGAACCCGCCATGTTTATTGGCGGTGCCATTGCCGCTGGCTTTTTGGTCACGCGCTTTCTGCGCAGCTCCCCGGTGAACGCGCCTGAGCCTGCTGCATCTTCTGAACCCCATGTTCCCGGCCAAGCGCTTTAAACAACCCTTCTAACCAAGCGCTTACATCACTCTTCATGCAGGAAGCGGGAGATTAAGAATGGAATCAGATAGCCAAAAGAGCAGCTCAGTAGGCACGCTGCTATCCACGTTACTCAACGAAGTGACCGCCCTGGTACGCGGCGAGGCAGCGCTCGCCAAAGCCGAAATGTCGGAAAAAACCCACCAAGCGATGGTGAGCGTTGGGGCCATTGCCACGGCGGGGGCCGTGCTGTTCGGCGGTTTTTTAACCCTGCTGGCAGCACTGGTGATGCTGTTAAATGAAGTGCTGCCCCCTGAAACGCGGCCCTGGTTATCGACCGTGGTGGTGGGGGCGGCGGTGACGCTGATTGGCGTAGTGATGCTCAAGGCTGGGTTAAAGAGCCTAAACGCCCAAGGACTGATGCCGAACCGCACCATGAATAGCCTGCGCACTGATAAAGCGATGGCCAAGCAGCACATCAAGGAGGAAGTGAAATGAGCGAGCACGAACATTCGCACAGCCAGGCACAGCGTGATCCGGACGAGATCGAAAAAGAGATTCATCAATCTCGCGAGCGGCTAGACGCCACGTTACATCAAATCGAAGAGCGCTTTTCGCCAGAGCAGTGGCTGCACAGCACTTACGACTACCTGCGCCACGGCGGAGCCAACGAGTTTTTTGCCAACCTAGGCACCACCGTAAAGCAAAACCCGGTGCCGACGCTGCTGACCGGCGCAGGGCTTGGCTGGTTAATGCTCAGCCAAAGTCAGCCGCAAAGCGGCCATGCCCACGGCCCTACTCACGGCTATGCCACCGATGTGCATGTCACGCCACCGCATCCTGATGAAGTGATGTACCCATCTCGTTTTAGTGCCGGGCAACACGACCCGCGTAGTGATGCGAGCAACCATGGTCACAGCATCACAGAGCGCGCCCGTCACATTAGCCATACTGCCCAAGGGGCCGCGCACCACGTGGGCGAAACAGCCCATCAAATGGGAGGTCGTATGCACGATTCCATGTCCCATGCCCAGCAGGGGGTTCATGACCGGATGGACCACATGAAAGAGCGCGCCCATCAAGCCAGCGACCGCTCCGCCGATTTTATTCAAGACCACCCGCTAGTGGTTGGCGCACTAGGGTTTGCCCTGGGGGCAGCGCTTGCCAGCATGAGCGCTATCACGCGTAAAGAGAACGAAACCCTGGGCGAGTACCGCAACCAAGCCGTGGATCAGGCGACCAAAATGGGCGAGGCGGAAGTGGATAAAGCGCAGCACGCGATTCACGACAAAGCGGAATCGGTCAAACAGCACGCCCACGAACAGCGCGAGCATCATCAGCATGAGCACGATAACCCCACTCAACATAACGCCACAGGGTTAGCGGGCTCTAACACGCCGTCGGGCAATACTCAGGGCGTAGGCACCAACACGACCACCAGTGACAATCCCGCCACACCCGGGGCGAGCATCCCCTCGCACACCTCGGAAACACGCAAACCGCCGCTGCCATAGCGGTTACTCCTGCTCATTCGCCCGTTTCTCTCATCACCCATGCCACGGCGCTACTTCTTGTAGCGCCGTTTTACTTCGACGTTGAGGCGAAGCTTTATAAGACTACCAGCGATTAAACGGATTTTTACGCTGAACCACGACCTCTAAGCCCATCAAGTCGAGTGTATCGAGCACCTTCTGCAGTTGAAGTGTAGGCTTGCCGCGCTCCAGGTCGACAATAAAACGGTTGCCGGTACCGGCAAGGCCTGCCACGTCGCTTTGCAGTAGCGCTTGGGATTGGCGCACCTGTTTTATCAGCGCGCCGAGTTCTTGTGAGGTGCGTACTAGGGTCGCAGGAGGAGTTGAAGTCGCCATTGCGAGTGCCTCTCATAAATTACCGTTCGGTAAGAATAGCCGAAAGGCAATGACCTTGCTGGCAAAATATTCCCGAACGGTAATTTTTTGCTATCTCTGTATTTAAAGGCGTCTAATGATTACCGAGCGGTAATTCAGTGCTTCTTGTAGCGCCGTTTTACTTCGACGTTGAGGCGGCCTTCGCCCAGGCGCAGTTTGAGCAGTTGGCCGGGCTGGGTGTCTTCGGCGCGGCGGATGACTTGGCCCTGCTCATCTTGGGCGATGGCGTAGCCGCGGCCGAGTACGGCCAGCGGGCTGACGGCGTTAAGCTCGCGGGCGGCGCTGTGCAGGCGTGCTTGCCGCGCTTCTAACATGCGCTGCATGGCGCTGGCCAAACGGCGCTGTAGGCTGCTGATACGCTCGCTTTCGGCGCGGTGCAGCCGGGCCATATCCTGGCTGGCCAGGCGGCGGGTGAGCTGGGCCGCTTGGGCTTTTTGCTGGGCGAGCGTTTGCTGCATGGCGCGGGTAAGGCGCTGGTGCAGCGTGGTGAGATGCTGGCGTTGGCGAGCCAGCTGCTCATCGGGGTGGCGAAGGCGGGCGCGCAGGGTATCTAGCCGCTGGCTATCCCGCTCTAACCGCGCCTGCATGCTTCGGTGCAAACGCTGTTCCGCTTGAGCGAGCTGGCGCTTTAGAGCGTGCTGGTCGGGCACTAGCCGTTCTGCGGCGGCGGATGGAGTAGGGGCGCGCATATCGGCGGCAAAATCCGCTAGGGTGACATCCACCTCGTGGCCCACCGCCGACATCACCGGCAGCCGGGAGTGAAAAATCGCCCGCGCCAGATGCTCGTTATTAAACGCCCAGAGATCTTCCAGGCTGCCGCCGCCACGGGTGATCAGCACCACATCTTGCTCGGGGTCTAGCCGCGCCTGCCGGTTGAGCAGGCCCAGGGCCGAGATCATCGCCGGGGCGGCTTCAGCGCCCTGAACCGGTACGGGAATCAGCGTCACGTCCGCCAGCGGCCAGCGGGCGGCCAATACAGCCAGCACATCGCGAATGGCCGCCCCAGTGGCGGAGCTTAAAATCAAAATCTTGCGCGGTGGAAAGGGCAGGGGGCGCGTATTGGCGAACACGCCTTCGCTTTCCAGCTGCGCTTTCAAACGCTCAAAAGCCGCCAGCAGCTCGCCAAGGCCCGCGGCCTGCACCGCCTCAGCAATAAGTTGGTAATCGCCCCGTGGTTCAAACAGTGACACCCGCCCGCGTAGCTTCACTTGGTCGCCATCGCGCATGGGAGCGGCGACAAAGCGCGCCCGCTGACGAAACAGCGCGCAGCGGATCTGCGCGCGGTCGTCTTTCAGGGTGAAATAGATATGCCCCGAGGCCGGGCGGGAGACGTTAGAAAGCTCGCCCTCTACCCACACTTCCCCCACATCGCGCTCCAGGGTTTGCTTGGCGCGTTGGTTGAGTTGGCTCACGGAGAGCGCTTTGGGAGTGGGGGATGTGCTTGTCGGTTCCATCGGTGGCCTTAATGATCATTTCTTCGGTGACACGATACCTCAAACGAGGCACTGGGTGCTCGCAAGCGGCGCATATGACCGCCACGCCACCTACGTCATTAGCAATTGGTATAAGTCTAACCGCGACTCTGCATTGCTGGGGCGGCCCTCAAAACGTTATAATAGGCGATTAACTTTTCACGCCCCATCTTCCCACTTCTCAATGGGTGTTGCCGCTATGCTACGTATGGCCCAAGAAGCGCTTACGTTCGATGACGTACTCCTCGTTCCCGGCTTCTCCGACGTTCTGCCAAAGGATGTCAGCCTCAAAACCCGCCTGACCCGCAATCTCTTTCTGAATATTCCCCTGCTTTCCGCTGCAATGGACACCGTGACCGAAGCGCGTCTAGCAATTGCGATGGCTCAGGAAGGCGGCATCGGTATCATTCACAAGAACATGACCATGGCCCAACAGGCCGCTGAAGTGCGTAAGGTGAAGAAGCACGAAAGCGTCATTGTTAAAGACCCGGTCACCGTTAGCCCCAAAGCCAAGCTGGAAGACCTGCTGGCCATGGCGCGCGAAAACGGCTTCTCCGGTTTCCCGGTGGTGGAAGGCGAAACCCTGGTAGGCATCGTGACCGAGCGTGACATGCGCTTCCAGCCCAACGTGGGCGACAGCGTTGCCGACATTATGACTCCCCGCGAGCGGCTGGTAACAGTGAAAGAAGGCACCGACCTTGAAACCAGCAAAGCCAAGATGCGCGAACACCGCATCGAGAAAATGCTGATTGTCGATGACGCCTTCCATCTGCGCGGTTTGGTGACTTTCCAAGACATCGAAAAAGCCCGCACCTACCCGATGGCCGCTAAAGACAGCGACGGCCGCCTGCTAGTAGGCGCAGCGGTAGGCACCGGCCCGGAAACCCCGGACCGCGTAGCGGCACTGGCAGAAGCAGGCGTTGACGTGATCATCGTCGACACCGCCCACGGCCACTCCCAGGGCGTGATTGACCGCGTTCGCTGGATCAAAGAGAACTTCCCACAAATTCAAGTGATTGGCGGCAACATCGCCACAGGTGCCGCTGCCAAAGCGCTGGCGGAAGCAGGCGCAGATGCTGTGAAAGTAGGCATTGGCCCCGGCTCCATCTGCACCACGCGTATTGTGGCAGGTGTAGGCGTACCGCAAATCACCGCCGTTTCTAACGTGGCCGAAGCGCTGAAAGAGTTCGACATTCCGCTGATTGCCGATGGTGGCGTTCGCTTCTCTGGCGACCTAGCCAAAGCCATTGCCGCTGGCGCAAGCGCCGTGATGGTGGGTGGCCTGCTGGCCGGTACCGAAGAAGCGCCGGGTGAAGTTGAGCTTTACCAAGGCCGTACCTACAAAGCCTACCGCGGCATGGGTTCCATGGGCGCGATGTCCCAGAACCAAGGCAGCGCCGACCGCTACTTCCAAGACAAAGATGCCGGTGCCGAAAAACTGGTACCGGAAGGCATCGAAGGTCGCGTGCCCTATAAAGGCATGATGGGCGCTATCGTCCACCAGCTGATGGGCGGCCTGCGCGCCTCCATGGGTTACACCGGCTGCCGCGATATTCAAGAAATGCGCACCAAGCCGGAATTCGTACAAATCACCGGCGCTGGCTTTAACGAGTCCCACGTTCACGACGTGCAGATCACCAAAGAAGCCCCCAACTACCGGGTGAGCTAACCAGCGCATTAAGTTACACGGCGGCGGGCATTGCCCCGCCGCTTGCTTTTTAGCCAATGCGGCCCGTTCCGCGTTATAGAGGCTCCGCCATGAGTGACATTCACGCCCATAAGATCCTGATTCTCGACTTCGGCTCCCAGTACACCCAGCTGATCGCCCGCCGGGTTCGCGAAATCGGCGTATTCTCTGAAATCCGCGCCTTCGATATCACCGAAGAAGAGATTCGCGAATACAACCCCAACGGCATCATCCTGGCCGGTGGCCCGGAATCCGTCACCGAGCTGGATTCCCCCCGCGCCCCGCAGTGCGTGTTCGAAATGGGCCTGCCGGTGTTTGGTATCTGCTACGGCATGCAAACCATGGCCGAGCAGCTGGGCGGCAAGGTAGAAGGCTCCAACCAGCGTGAGTTTGGCTACGCCCAGATTCAAATCGACGCCGAAACTGCACTGTTCAAAGACATCAAAGACCACGTAGACGCCGCCACCGGCAACGCGCTGCTGGATGTATGGATGAGCCACGGCGATAAAGTCGCCAAAGCCCCCGACACCTTCACCGTGACCGCCTCTACCCCAAGCTGCCCGATTGCGGCCATGGCCTGGGAAGAGAAGCAGTTCTACGGCGTACAGTTCCACCCGGAAGTAACCCACACCCTACAAGGCCAGCGGATTCTCGAGCACTTCGTGCTGGATATCTGTAAAGCCGAGAAGCTGTGGACGCCCGCGCAAATCATCGAAGACCAAGTACAGCGCGTACGCGAGCAAGTAGGCGACCGCCACGTACTGCTGGGCCTTTCCGGCGGTGTCGACTCTTCTGTTGTGGCCGCGCTGCTGCACAAAGCGATTGGCGACCAGCTGACCTGCGTGTTCGTCGATAACGGCCTGCTGCGTAAGAACGAAGGCGACCAAGTGATGGAAACCTTCGCCAAGCACATGGGCGTAAAGGTAATTCGCGTAGACGCCGAAGAGCTGTTCCTCGGCAAGCTGGAAGGCGAGAAAGACCCGGAAGCCAAGCGCAAAATCATCGGCAACACCTTTATCGACGTGTTCGATGAAGAAGCCAGTAAAATTGAAGGCGTGGAGTTCCTGGCCCAGGGCACCATCTACCCAGACGTGATCGAATCCGCCGCCTCGAAAACCGGCAAAGCGCACGTGATCAAATCCCACCACAACGTGGGTGGCCTGCCGGAAACCATGAAGCTCAAGCTGGTCGAGCCGCTGCGCGAACTGTTTAAAGACGAAGTGCGCAAACTCGGCCTAGAACTCGGCCTGCCCTACGATATGGTCTACCGCCACCCGTTCCCTGGCCCCGGCCTGGGCGTGCGGATTCTCGGCGAAGTGAAGAAAGAGTACGCCGACATTCTGCGCGATGCGGATGCCATCTACATCGAAGAACTGCGCGCCGCCGGTTGGTACGAAAAAACCAGCCAAGCCTTCGCCGTGTTCCTGCCGGTGAAATCGGTAGGCGTCGTAGGCGACGGCCGCCGCTACGAATGGGTCATCGCGCTACGCGCCGTCGAAACCATCGACTTCATGACCGCCCGCTGGGCGCACCTGCCCTACGAGCTGCTGGAGAAGGTTTCCAACCGAATTATCAATGAGTTGGAAGGCGTTTCGCGGGTGACCTATGATGTGAGCAGCAAGCCGCCTGCTACGATTGAGTGGGAGTGATTTTTCCCAGTTAGATGCTTTTATAGACCCGCCAATAGGCGGGTTTTTAAGTTTCATTAGCTATATTTATTCAGTAGTATGAGTGTTATGAAAAACTATAAATTCGTTAGCCTATTTTCTGGATGTGGAGGGATGGATCTAGGATTTATCCAAGCAGGTTTCACCCCCATTGCTGCATATGATATATGGGATGTGGCGGTTGAAAACTATCGAAACAATATTGGTAGCCATGCTCATATCGCCGATTTATCATTAGAAAAATTTTCTGAAAATATTCATTGTGACATCGTATTAGCAGGTTCTCCTTGCCAGGGATTTTCAACAATTGGCAAAAGAGATATAGAAGATCCGCGAAACAATTTGATAAAAAAAGCAGTTGAAATAGCCTTGAAGCTTGAACCAAAAATAATAGTGCTAGAAAATGTACTTGGTCTTCTACAAGGAAAGCATAAAAAATATTGGAATTATATAATTGATAAATTAGAAAATAGTGGCTATAGAACAATTACGCGTATTGTTGATGCAAGAGACTTTGGATTGCCGCAATCGAGGAAAAGAGTATTTGTTATTGCGAGTAAAGGGCAGAAAAATCTTGATGTCTTTAATTTTTCAATAAAAGCAAAAACTTTAGCTGAATGTATAACAGATATTGCTGATCTGCCAAATCATAATCCAGTTCAGTTAAGTAATGAAAGTAAAGATTACATAATTTCTTCAAAAATTTTGCCTGGAAAAAAATTATGTAATGTAAGAGGTGGCATTGCTTCAGTTCATACTTGGGATATACCTGAAGTATATGGTTATGTTGATGAAGTTGAGAGGGAAATACTTGAAACAATAATGAAATTACGTAGACGGAATAGGAAAAGAGATTTTGGTGATGCAGATCCAGTTGATGTAAAAAGTATCGCTTTAGAAGTAAGTTGTGATATTGAACGTTGTTTGGAAAATTTGATAGATAAGAAGTATTTAAAAAAAGTGGGCGATTTTTATGATTTGGCTAACACCTTTAATGGTAAATACCGTCGGCCCGATCCTAATGGTGTATCTTATACAGTAGATACCCGTTTTGGAGATCCTAAATGTTTTCTTCACCCTGTCGAGCATAGAGGATTTAGTGCTAGGGAAGCTGCTCGTATTCAAGGGTTTCCAGATGATTATGTTTTCTTTGGTAATGTGCGAGATCAGTTTAAAATGATAGGAAATGCAATTCCACCTGTTATGGCAAAAGGGATTGCAGAGAAGATTAAAAAAATAATTTAGGGGTGCTAAATGGATAGTGAGTTAAGTGTAATAGAAAAGCTTGAACGTAGCATGGAGTTTGATAAAGATAGGCCAATGAAAGCAGGTGCATTGCGGGCTTTATATGAAACTTTAGCAGAGCACCTCTATCATCAATATGAGCCCACTAGAGGATCTAGTAATGCTAGACTATCCAGAGATTTCATTGTCAGACTCAACGAATGGTTAAAATGTTTTCGTAGTGAAGAAGATCAGTGGATTGCTTTTAAGTCGATAGAATATTTCTTTTTTGCTGGGCAATCAGAGTTTGATGAATTATACCGTTGTGCCTTTGATCACGTAATAAAACCATGGATAATAGATGAAAATAATATTGATATTTTTTCTGCTGAATCAACAGGAATTTTAAATCAAGAGCTCGCAAAAATTTGGCCTTGTCCGATCAGTGATAGTTTGAGAATTAATAGTTTCTTACATTTAACTGGACTAAAAGGGCAAAGTCTTAGACCTGACTGGATGAGTTTAAATAGTTTAGGGGATCCTGGTAAAATAAAAGACTTTTGTGATAAAGAAAATTTAAAATATTTGGTTTTAATTGAAGATTTTATAGGGTCCGGTGGGCAGGCCGCAAGGTTGTTGAACTTTGCATTATCTGTATTTAACGGTCCTATTCTGATTATACCTTTAGTAATATGTGCACAAGGCGATAAAAAAATCAGAGGGAAGTTAGAAGCTATTGGTAGGGCTAATGTTAAGTATCAACCTGTAACTATTGTTCCTGAAGTATGTATGGTAACTGAAGAATTACAAACTCAGCAGCCAGCTTTTTTTGATCAGTTAAGAGTAGTCTTAAAAAACGGATATAATATTATTAATCAAAAAATGGATGGTGAGGAATATGGTTGGAAAAAAACTGGCAGTTTAATAGTGTTATATAGCAACTGTCCAAATAATACTCCTCCTATCTATCATAAAGTAACGGATAGCTGGAATCCTGTTTTTCCGCGATTTGACCGTGAGGCGGAGGTAAAGAGATGAATAAGTTTGATAATCCTTTTCATGACCTTTGGGTTACTGAAATATTATCTCCAGGTGAGTTTGTTAAGATGTTTAGCCCAATCGTAGCATCACATGCTGAGGATTTATTCAGTACAGGAAATGTGATTGTTAAAGGAAGGCAAGGTAGTGGTAAAAGTATGCTGCTAGGGCTTCTGAATACCAAAACAAGAGTTGCTTATGAAAGAGCTAAACAGCCTTACCCAGCCCCGAAAGGTTATAATAATCAGTTTATATCAGCAGGAGTTCATTTAATAAAAGATAATGTTCGAATTGTATCTTCCCGTGTTAATGAGTGTAAAGAAAATGTTCGAAAGGAGTGGGCCGCTGCTACTTTCTCAGATTATTTAAATTTTCTTCTTTTAAATGATCTTGTGGACAATGTTGTTTATCTTAAAGAAGAGCAAATAAAAGATAATGTCCTATCTTCTTTTTTAAAAATTTCAATAAATGAACCTGAAGAAATGGTTTTTTTGAAGTTGTTAAAAGAAAATGAAGTCTGGGAGGGGTACTTAAATGATTGTCATAGTTTTTTAGATTTGGTAAAGAAAATAAAAAATAGAATTTCTATATATCGGCGTTATTTTAATTTTAACTCAGATGAGCTTCCCCGAGAAATAGAAGCAAGTAAAACTATTATTGGAGAGCCAGTGGCAGTTTTTGCTGAAGCTCTTCGAGTGTCAGGTATTATTCCACTTAAAACGAAAGTTTTTTTAAGGATAGATCAGCACGAAGAACTTTATGAGTTAGAGAAAAGCACCGGCCACGCAGATGTATACCGAGAAGTGATTAACAGAGCTTTGGCAATGCGTGATGGTCGTGTTGCTTATAGAGTTGGAACAAGACATTATGCTTGGGGAACCAATATAAAGGTATGGGGAAGTGGTGCTCATTTAGAAAATATGAGAGATTATACCACAATTGATATCGATTATATGTTTAGGAAGCATGAGAATCCATCTTTGGGCGCTCCATTCGAAGCATTTGCTGAAGATGTATTTGTTAGAAGACTTGAAGTATATAGTGATGAGTTTAAGTCTGACAAAGTGAATGGAAGTATGCTTTCATATGTTTTTGGGAATACTTTATCTCCTCAAGAAAGAGCGAAAAAATATGTAGGACTAAAAAAACCTAGTGCTAAGTTTTTTAAAGGGCTGTCAGAAGAGTGGGTTGAATATCTTCAAGAGTTATGGGAAAACGCTCCTTTAGATGCTTGGATGTTAAGAGCATGGCTCGATCAAAAAATACAGGTCAATAAAAAAACTAGTTTATCAAGCTCTCCTGAAAATGAATTTGATGCTATTGCAAAAAAATATTGGATAAAAGAGCGCAACGAAATTGCTTTGGTACAGTTAGCTGGTGAAATGAGAGAAATGGTATATTGGAGCGGTAAACGACATATAGTTAATCTTTCTGGTTCTAATATTTTAGCTTTTATGACCATCTGTAGAGCAGTATGGTCTGCTTGGTTAAGAAGCACTTCTGATGAAGATTTGAAACGTACCTCTTTACCTAAAATTGGCGTTGATAAACAAATGATAGGTATTTATGAGGCAAGTCGCATATGGTCAGAGAAGTTGAAGGAAGGGGCTGACGGGGATAGGCGTTATGAGTTTATAAGTTTCTTAGGCTCATGGTTTTCAAAAAAGGTAAGGAATGATAAAGCCCTTTCAAATCCAGGGCATAATGGTTTTTCAATGCTGAAGTACGATTTTGAACGCAATGAACAAGATATTATTTCGTTAATTAAAAGCTGTCGTGATCAAGGAGATCTTGTTGAATCCGATCATACTTCAAAAAGTAAGGATGGCCTTTTAAGAATAAAATGGTATTTACATCCCTTGCTATGCCCCTATTTTAGAATTCCTCATATTAGAACTAAAGAACCAATTTATATATCTAGTGCTGAATTAGAGGCTAACTTTTCTACTTTTGTACATAAAAGTGATGAAAATATTTCGGAAGAAGTAAAACCAATTCAAAAAGACCTTTTTGGAGAGTGAATCGTGCCTATGATACATCCTTGGGGTAAATTTGATTGGATGTTTGACAAGTTAGATAAAAGAAATTGGCTTGTTATTTCTTCAAATTCTTTTGAAGAACGCTGCTTGGCATTACCACTGAAGTTAAAAGAAAGAAAGCTGGTCGATAAAGTCCTGTGTATTGATTTAACGTCCCCCAACGCCAAGTTTAAAGATGAGATTTCTGATGCAAAGTCGAAAAATAAAAATATATATCAACATAATTTCAAGGGAAAAATAGATTTTTTCGAAGAGGATCTGTTGGTTTCGCCTAGCTATTGGAATGATTTTTCGAATGAGATAATAAATTCTAACTGTGACTCAATTGTTATTGATATTACTGCTTTGCCTAAAAGAGTTTTCTTTTTTTTAATTAAGAAAATGGTTAGGGAAAAAGCTATTAAGAACTTAGTCGCTTGTTACACACGAGCAGGTAGTTATAAAGAGGGTAAGCTTACAGAGGATGCTGAGCCTCCAGCAGCTTTGCCTGGATTTGCTAAAACTTCTACCGACTATAAGGAGTCTTTAGTAGTAGTTAGTGTTGGTTACATGTCATTTAATTTAAATGACTATCTAGAGCAGGGGTCTGTGAAAGATGTGAAGTATATGTTTCCATTTCCTCCAGGCTCCCCTAGCTTCAGAAGAAATTGGAATTTATTGCATAAAATATCACTTACCTCAGTTGGCGAAACTAAAGCTAATAATATAAGAAGAGTGCATGCAATGGATATGTTTGCAGCTTTAGACTGGCTAAAAGAAATTAGAAAAAATGAGGTTTCAGAAAAAAGTTTTAATATGGATATGATTCCTTTAGGCCCTAAAACACATGCTCTAGCTATGGCCTTAAATTATCTCGATTATGAAGACCATTCTGAAGTTGTTTACTCGCAGCCTAGACTATATCATCCTGAATATTCTAAAGGTGTGATGCTAGATGCAGATAATATTCCCGAAATATATTCTTATTGCTTGAAGGTTAGAGGCATAAAAATGTTTTGATATCATAATTTATTATGTATTTTTTGATATGAAAAGATAAAGTTATTTTTGACCTAAACCCTGCTGATACTGAAGATGGGATGACGTCGTCTCTTTCCCATCAGAATCCACTCCCTGACTAGCCCATGAGCCGAATATAAACCATAATCGGCTCATAATATCTCTGAATAGACGGAGCGATCGGCTCATGTATATCTGGGAACAGCCACATTGGCCGCATTTTGAGTGGGACGAATCCGCGCTGCGGCCTACGTTAGATGCCGTGCGGCTGCTTCAAGGGCGCGTGTTGGGTAAAACCGAGGTAGCGCCTGGGCAGGCAGATCTGGATGTTGAGATGGATGCGCTAATCCAGAACGCGATTCGTACCAGCGAAATCGAAGGCGAACGTCTGGATGTTGGCTCTGTTAGGTCTTCCGTTGCCCGCCAGTTGGGCATCGAGCAGGCCGGTATGTCTGGCAGAACAACACCAGAATCTGAGGCGTTGGTTGAGCTATTGCTGCAATCCACGCGTCAGTTAGATGAGCCGCTGACCCATGAGCGGTTGTGCCTGTGGCAGTCCATGCTGTTTGTGCAAGGCCCTGGCCTTATTAGTCAGGTACGGGTGGGCGAGTTGCGCGGTGATCATCCCATGCAGGTAGTCTCAGGACGGCTGGATCGGCCTACCGTTCATTTCGAAGCGCCACCCCGTGAACAGTTGGATGCCGAATTAGATGCGTTTCTGACGTGGTTCAACCATCCGCCGCAGGGGCTAGATGCCTTGGTTCGTGCGGGCATTGCACATCTATGGTTGGTTACCTTGCACCCCTTTGACGATGGCAATGGGCGCGTCACCCGCGCCGTCACCGACCGTGCGCTTGCGCAGGCAGAGCGACAATCGGTGCGTTTCTACTCTCTAAGTGCGGCAATCATGGCGCGACGAAGCGCTTACTACGACTACCTCGAAAACACCCAGAAAGGCAGCCTCGATATTACGCCTTGGCTGTTGTGGTTCCTCGATACGCTAAAAGAGGCGCTTGAGCAGGCGCTGTTAAGAATTGATCGTGTGTTAGTGAAAGCGACCTTTTGGCAGCAACATGCCACTAAGGTACTGAACGAACGGCAAATTAAGGTGCTGAACCGCTTGCTGGATACCGCAGGGGAAGAATTTGCTCAGGGTATCAATGCCCGCAAGTACCAGTCGCTTGCCAAGGTGAGTAAAGCCACCGCCACGCGGGATTTGGCAGAACTAGTGGAGAAAGGCTGCCTTTCCAAGCTTCCCGGCGGCGGGCGCAGCACGCGTTACTCTGTGGAGGTGGGCTAGGGTTGCCTGTTGAGAACGATAGGTTCCAAGGAGTTAGTCAGAAACCCTATCGCAGTTGTCGTGATACAGCTTCGCATCGGTGCCTAGCGCTAGGTGCTCGGTGGCGCTGTTGTAGTAAAAGTGGCCATGCTCAACGTTGGCAAGGTAAAAATCCCCGCAAACCCCATAGCCCTTGTTGACGCGTTTTAAATGCGAGATGTCGGCCTGCGTTTGGCTGCCGAGGCGTTGCGAGATGCTTGCGGCGATGTGCGCATCACGCTGGGCCTCGGAGTAGGCTTGGCCACCGAATATCAGGCCTGCCACGATGAAAATGGCGACAACGGGAATCCATAGGTTATGCATAGCGTGCCCAGTGAGTAGGTGTGGTGTGCATGATGCCAGTAGGCGAAGTAGTTAGCAGGATAATAACGGGTTGCTGGTTTAGCTGCACTGATGGGTGTGGGCTGCGTGCGTTGCTGTTGAATGCCTCTAGCAGATTGAATAAGCTGCCTGCCGCTAGAAAGCCCTATTCAACTCTCCGCATCATCCCGAATCTCGATAAAAAATGGCGTTTACGTGCCGCCCACGGCTCCAGGGTTACTTTATGGATGAACGCAAATGACGCTTGAGCATTTGGTGGCGAATTATGGCAGCTTCGGCTTGTTCGTGGGGGCGAGCTTGGAGGGCGAAGGCATCGCGATGCTGGGCGGCATCATGTCTCATCAGCACCTGATCGGCGTTTGGCCCGCGATCATCGCCCTGGCGTTGGGCTCTTTCCTGGCGGATCAAGTGTTCTTCCTGCTTGGGCATGGAGGGCGCAATAGCGCTATCGTTCGTTCGGTGCAGGGAAGCGCAGCGGGTGGGCGTGTAGTGAACACGTTCAACGCCCACCCGGACGTTTTCGCGTTCTCCTTGCGCTTCCTTTACGGGCTACGCATGGTCGGTGCGGTGACGATTGGCACGACCGATTATCCATGGCCACGATTTATCCTGCTCAATGCTATTTCAGCGTTGCTCTGGGCGATGGCCTGGGTCACGCTCGGCTATGTGTGTGGTCTGGCCATCGCGCCACTGTTTGAGCGATTAAGCGGCCTTTCCCATTTTGTGTGGGCGGGTGTTGCCGTTGCCCTTTGCATCGCGGTAGTGGCCGTGATGGCTACCAGGCGGAGACGAACTCAGCGCTTAACGATGCGCGATTGAGCTTGATGCCTCCGCCAGAAGCGGCATTACCCTTACGTTTGTGATTCAGCACGCGCTAGGCCGGTGAGCAACACTAGAGTCAGCGCTGCCATTCCACCGGTATAGGCGATTAGCGGCCAAGCCGTGCTGCCATCCAGCACTACCACCACCGCAGTTCCTATGCCGCCGACGATCAGGCTTTGCATACAAAAGTGTAGCGCCACGGCCGTGCCAGCCATGTCGCTGAAGTTTTGTAGCGCGCCATTGGCGGTGACGGAAGTGATGAACACAATGCCCAGCGCCGCCAGCCACATGGGCACGACAAACGACCAAAGGCTTGGTGTGAAGAACATTTCTCCCAGCCCCAGCAGGCCTGCGCTGATCAGCAGAACCAACGCGCCACGCAGGGCGCAGCCTGGAATGCCCCAGCGCGTTACGAAACGTTCGGCAAAGCGCGCCGTGACGATCATAACCAGGGCTACCGTGGCAAAGGCAACGCTAAACCCCAGCTCGGTTAAACCAGCGCCTTCGATGAGCACTCTAGGGGCTGTCGAGAAGAACACGAAGAATGCCCCCATAGCGGTTCCAAACGCGACCGTATAGACCCAGAACGGAGTACTTTTAAGCACCCGCCCCACATCTATCATGCGAGTGGTGGAGGATGCCTGGCGCGATTCATGCCATCTCGGGAAGGCGCAGCTGAGTGTAAGCAGAGCCAGGATGCCCAAGGTGATAAATAGGGCGCTCCAGCCTAGATAACGGGCGATCAAAGCACCCGCAATAGGCCCCAGCGCAGGTACGACAGCCAGCATGGCATTCATTAGGCTGTAAATAACCGCGCTTTCAGGTGTGTTGGCGTAAACATCACGCACCGTAGCGAACATAGCGACGAGCATGGCGGCTGCCCCCATGGCTTGTACCAGCCTGAGTGCAACGAATAACCAGGCCATCGTTGTGAACGCTAGGGAGAATGATGCGGCCACAAATACGAGGGTGCCGCCTATTAGGATAGGGCGGCGGCCAATGCGGTCTGAGAGCGGGCCAAAGAGGATTTGGCCAGCGCCGAGCATGATCATGTAGAGCGTCAATGTAAGCTGAACGACGTCGGGTGTGGTATCCAGAATGCCCGGCATGGCGGGTACTACCGGCAGATAAATATCCATGCCGAGTGACGCGAGAAGGTTGAAAGGGGCCAGCAACGCCAGCGCGAACGGAAGGCTATACGCCCACTGTCGAGGGTTTTGAGCAGACACAAGGAAACTCCGTGCAAATACGCTTATTTGACGGCGGCCTGTCGAGTCGATTGAGTGACGGTCAGGCTGCCGCAACAACAGAAACGAGGGGTTGCTGCGGCTTATTGGTCTGCTTTTTTGGAACCCATGTGTGTGCTTTTTCAATCATGTGTTGATGGCTGATTGAGCGTAACAGAGACAACGCTTAGAAGGCTACTCCCGCTAATAGGGAGGCTCAGCGTGCTTGCCTTCTGCTGGACTTTGTTAACCCTCACCTGCATGCACGTTTCTACGATATCTTGATGAGATTCTTTTATTTGCGTTGGGATAACCCATGAAAATCGACCTCTACCAAGTAGATGCTTTCGCCTCAAAACCCTTTGAAGGCAACCCTGCAGCCGTGTGCCCGCTGGAGGCGTGGTTGGATGATGCGCTGCTGCAGGCCATTGCAGCGGAGAATAACCTGTCCGAAACCGCATTTTTCGTACCCACGGAAGTGGGCTATCACCTACGCTGGTTCACGCCTTCGGTGGAGGTGGATCTATGCGGCCACGCCACCTTAGCGGCGGCGTGGGTGGTGTTTCATGCCTTGGGAGTGGTGGCCGAGGCGGTGGCCTTTGAAACCAGGAGCGGTGTACTGACCGTTCGCCGTGAAGGCGATGTGCTGGTGATGGATTTCCCCGCAAAAACGCTCTCACCGCTAGACATGCACGCGGAAGTAGCCGCTGCCCTGGGCGGTATCAAAATCGAAGAACTGCTGATCTCGGATGACATTGTGGTGGTAGTCGAGGAGGCGAGTGTGATTGATCGCCTTGCACCGGATATGCAGCGGCTTAAACAGCTGCCAGGGCGAGGTGTGGCTGTTACTGCGAGAGGCGATGACGTGGATGTTGTGTCTCGCTGGTTTGGCCCCAAGGTCGGCGTGGAAGAAGACCCGGTAACCGGCTCGGCGCATACGTCGCTCGCACCTTACTGGGCAGCGCGTTTAGGTAAGCAAGCACTGACTGCCCGCCAGGGTGGCGCACGTCAAGGCGCGCTGAGCTGCGTGGTAGAAGGCGAGCGCGTGATGATTAAAGGCCGCGTTGCGCCTTATCTAATGGGGCAAATCACGCTGCCTGATAGCTAATGAGCATAGGCTATGGCGATGAGTCTCAGCGGGAGTATCAGGATTGAAAACAAACAAGTAAATAAGCATACCGTTCTTTTGCTTTATGAATCTGGTAATTTGTGGTCTATGGGTACACCAAATTTATATTTTTCAAAGTAGAGTGTGGTAGCTCCTTTAGTTGGATGCTACTTTGTGTCCTATGAGTACACAAAATAAATCAATATTAAAGAATCTATTAGAAGCCATACCACCTGGGTTTATGGCGGATACCGCTTGGCTTGAACGACATGGCGTTAGCCGCTTTCTGGCACGTAAATACGTCGAGAACGGCTGGCTAGAGAGGGTTAACCGAGGCGTATTTCGGCGTCCTGCGCCCAGCACAGCCATCGATTGGAAAACCTGCCTGCTCTCCATGCAGCACATCATGCGTTATGACATTCATATCGGTGGCACCACGGCACTCTCCTTGCAGGGGTATGATCATTATTTACGTTTGGGCAGCAATGCGCCTGTTTGGGTCTACGGTGATACGATCCCTAGCTGGCTCGGCAAGCTACCACTTACCGCCCCCATCAAAATCCGCAACACGTCACTGTTTTCTGATTCATCACTAGGGCTAGCTAATCAGAGAAACAGTGATGAAGACGCACTGCCATGGGAGTGGGTGCTTAATATGTCGATGCCCGAAAGGGCGGTGATGGAAGCTATGGATGAGCTGCCCGACCACGAGAGCTTTCATCACCTCGATATGCTCTTTGAGAGCTTGACGACGTTACGCCCAAAAGTGCTGTCCGTACTACTGCACAGTTGTAAGAAGATTAAGGTAAAGCGGCTATTCTTTGTCTTTGCGGATCGCCATGACCACCCTTGGCGCAAGCGTCTTGATGCCACCGCGTTCAACCTTGGCAGTGGCGAT
This sequence comes from Vreelandella lutescens, assembly GCF_014640815.1. Lineage (GTDB taxonomy): Bacteria > Pseudomonadota > Gammaproteobacteria > Pseudomonadales > Halomonadaceae > Vreelandella > Vreelandella lutescens. Next base: position 353,911 of record NZ_BMHM01000001.1, read on the forward strand.
AGGGCACTCGTCAAAGGCGGTAAGATTCATCCACGCTATCGTATTATGGTGCCTGCAGAATTTACGGGGGAGGGGGCTAGCGATGGCACGTGAGATTTATGAGGCGCAGGTTGCGCTACTGGTACGTATCCTTCCATATGTTGCTAAGGAAGAGGTCTTCGCGCCCTTCACATGAGCTATTGAATTCAAACCTCATCGATCTTGATCAGCCTTATACACAAGAATTTGAGGGTATGACCAGAACTCCTGTTAGCCTCGAAGAACTGTTGAGCATACGTAAGCGATTGATTGCGGATATTCAGTCACGTTTTGATGAAAATACCAAACGCTTCTTACTGAGCCTGCATGACGGTATACCGGATTTTGATGCCATCGGCCGCCCAGAAGCAGCCAATCTGCCTGCTGTACGCTGGAAACTCATCAACCTAAAAAAACTGAAAAGCGATAACGCCTCGAAACATGCTGAGCAACGCCATGAGCTGGAGCACTTGCTGGGATAAGAGGTGCAAATCGGGATGCGAAAGAGACCGCCCGCCCCAGCCACCGTGTGCTTTACTGTCTGCAATGCTTATTCACGGAGGAAGCACCCATGGCCATTGGCGGTTTAATAGGATTACTGGACGACATTGCCGCTTTGGCGAAGTTGACCGCAGCATCACTGGATGATGTGAGCGCCGCCGCTGGTCGTGCGACGGCGAAGGCGGCTGGGGTGGTGGTGGATGATGCGGCGGTGACGCCGCAATATTTGCACGGGGTAGTGGCAGAGCGTGAGCTGGCGATTGTGAAGCAGATCGCGCTGGGTTCTATCCGCAACAAGCTGATGTTTATCCTACCGGCGGCGCTGCTGCTGAACCATTTTTTGCCCGGGCTACTGCCGATCATCCTGATGATAGGCGGTACCTACTTGGCGTTTGAGGGCGCAGAGAAGGTGTGGCATAAGCTCTCGGGCCAGCATGACGATGACAAGCCCGCGGTCGAAAAAGGGCCGGAAGCCGAGAAGAAAATCGTCAGTGGTGCCATTCGCACCGACCTGATTCTCTCTGCGGAAATTATGGTGATTGCGCTCGCGACGGTGTCTCATCAGGGGTTCTGGTCACAGCTAGTCAGCTTAGTGGTGGTCGCGTTTGTGATCACTGTTCTGGTGTATGGCGTGGTGGCGCTGTTGGTCAGGATGGACGATGTGGGCCTGAAGCTCGCCCAGCGGGATCATTCGGGCGTACAAGCCCTGGGCCGTAGCTTGGTCACGGCCATGCCCAAGGTGCTGGCGACCATCTCGGTGGTGGGCACCGTCGCCATGCTTTGGGTAGGTGGGCATATTCTGATGGTGAATTTGGGAGCCGAGGGAACGGGCTGGTTCAGCGCGCCCTATGAATGGGTACACCATATCGAGCTAGGCATTCGCGAGGCCACCGGGGCCTTAGGTGGCACGCTGGGCTGGAGTTTCAATACGCTGTGCTCGGCGGTGATTGGCTTTTTGGTGGGCTCAGTGGTGGTGGGGGTGTTGCGTTTCGTTCCTGCCAAGCGGGCGCATTCTAAATAGCGGCGCGGTACCATACACGCTTGCTAACGCCAGCCCCAAGAGGCTGGCGTTTCACTACCTGCTGAGGCTTTTGCCATGACACGCGTTGCTATCTTCGTGGATACCCAGAACGTCTATTACACCGTGCGCGAGGCCTACGGAAAACACTTCGATTACCGCCGTTTCTGGGCCAAGGTAACAGCTAACCGGGAGGTGGTGGCCGCCCGCTGCTATGCCATTGATAAGGGCGACGCTAAGCAGCGTGAGTTTCAGAATATCCTTCGCTCGATTGGTTTTGATGTCAGGCTCAAGCCCTTCATCCAGCGCGCGGATGGCTCCGCCAAGGGCGACTGGGACGTGGGCATCACCCTCGATGCCATCGAGTACGCCGAGAAAGCAGATGTGGTGGTGCTGGTCTCCGGCGATGGCGATTTTGATCTGCTAGCCCAGAAAATTCGCGAGGTGCACGGCAAACGCGTCGAGGTCTATGGCGTACCCCAGCTCACCGCCGCCTCGCTCATCAACGCCGCGAGCGAGTTTATTCCCATTGAACGCGACCTGCTGTTGGGGTGAGTGAAAGCGAGAAATAGAAGGTTGAGCCGAATAAAGAGTCTATTCGGCTCAATATATGAGCCGAATGTATCCGGTTTCATCGCCTGCTTAAAAAGCTACACTCATTGGGAGACTGCAGATGACCATTGCGCTTGTGCACTAACGGCCTGGTGATTGTGCAGGCTGATGTTTGTTTAACTTAAGCAGTAGCAGCTCAATAAGTTGGCTCATACAAACATAACAAGGAGAAACCGCATGACTTGTCGCTTATTCATAAATCGGTACACCACACCACTGACTTCAGCACTTCTGGCTGCTTCGCTAACGGCACCGGCTGTGGCTAGCGAGGCCGTCAGCATTGGCGTAGCTCCAGCCGCTTCAGGCTGGTATTTCGGTTACTCGGAGCTGTCGCGTATTGTGAGTGCTAACTCGTCAGTAGAGATATCTGTTCGCGAAACGGGTGGCTCTCGCGAGAATACAATCCGATTGGGAAACGGTGAGATTGATCTGGCGCTGGTTGATGCGCCGGGTGCTTATGAGGCATATAACGGTGAAGGCCGTTATGAGAACAATGCCATGGATCAGATGCGCATGATGCTGTGGGTAGCGCCTTCGACTATGCACTGGGCTGTGCGACAGGATAGCGGTATTAAAACCTTTGAAGAGCTCAACGGTGAACGCTTCAACCCCAGTAGTATTGGCGGCGGCGGTGAATATATTACCGAGCTTGTGTTTGATGCACTTAACATATCCCCAGATTATCAACGTATGAGTATGAGTGATGCCGCTGACTCGGTCGTTGATGGGCGCATTATCGGCTTCAGCTATAACGGTATTCCACCTATTCCTGCTTTCACCGAGGTGCACTCTGCACGGCCTCTTCATATTCTCTCACTTGACGACGAGCAAGTAGCAAAGGCTACTGAGGCGCTACCTTTCCTGTCTCGCGCAGTCATTCCTGAGGGCACTTACCGTGATGTGGGAGAGGTGAATACCCTGGGTTCCTACATTGGTATTGCTGCCACCGAAGACCTGTCAGAAGCAGCAGCTTATGACATTACCCGTGCCTACTGGGAGAATGTTGACGATTTAGGCCGCACTTTCGCCCCCGCGAAGGGCATGACTGCTGAGATATCCGTAGAGAATACAGCGACGCCATTGCATGCTGGCGCTTTGCGCTACTATCGCGAGATCGGTATCGAAGTGCCGGAAGCACTGGTGCCACCGGAAGCAAACTAGCTTTCTTTAAGTCCCCTCAATGTAAGATTGCCCATACGAATACTCTGGGTCTTCCATCATAGGAGCTCATTAACCCCCGCTTAGAGCAGCGGGGGCTTTGCCCATTAAGCCTCTTCGATGCCATCCACCAAAAAGACGCGGTAATCAGCACCCAGGAAGCGGTGCTTGCGGGCTTCTTGGTAGGCGGGGCTTTGGTACCAGGCGCGGGCGGCGGCCATGTCGGGGAAGCGTAAAATCACGGCACCCTCCATCGCGCTCCCTTCTAGCACTTCAAAATCGCCATAAAATGCCAGCGGCTGTGGGTCGTGGCCTTCGCGGGCGGCTTTGGCTTTTTCGCTGTAGCGCTGCATTTCTTCGCTGTCGTGGGTGTGTTCACGGGTTAGTACGATATAAGCGGGCATGCCTTTCTCCTACGCAGTATGAAAAGTCGCTAAAGCATACCACCGCTTAGAGGCGCTGCCCCATGAAGCGTGGCTATGGGATTCATGTCTGGGAAAGGTCAGACGTGGGGCGGTTCATCCGCTTCTATCACGCTCTCTACGTCGGCCATGTGCTCCAACTGACGCTTTTCAAGCGCGGCGAGGGCAACGTGGTAGCAGTCATCAATATGGCTATTGCCCATGTATTTCATGGCGGTAAAGCTGATGCCTCCTGCCACGGCACTGCCGATGAAAGGCACAAACTTGGAGGTGCCTTTGGCGGCAACTTTGACCCCCATCTTGCCAAGTAGCGTAAGAATGAGATTTTTGGTGATGTATCTGCCTGCCATTTTGCTGCCGGTATTGGAAATAGCGGTCATGACAAACAGCTTGTTTTCGGTGTCTAGGCTTTCGATCTGCTCCGGCGTTAGCCCAAACTTGCTGTTAATTTTGGGGATGATGCGCATCAAAATCGCGACGTCCGAGCCAATGTCCAGCCCTGGAACGGGAATGATGGCAGTGCCTGCGGAAAGGCCCGCGCTTTTGGTCACCATCGATTGGCACGACTTTTTAATGGCGTCGAGTTCTTCCCTTGTTTCAATCATGTGCTGCTCCTTTTGACGATGGAATCTCATCACCCTAGCCGAGGAGTGGCCGAAAGGCGAGCGGCATGAGCCTGGGCGGCAAGGCTGGCGTAGCAACATAGAAAAAGGGCGGCTGTTGGCCGCCCTGGAAGGTAGGGGGAGACGTTTAGGAAGGCGCTAGAACGTTTGCCAATCCAGCTCAAGCGCTTCGGTTTCCCGTTTGGCGCTGCGGGCGGGTGTGTAGGTGGCCGAAGGCGCTAGCTGCTCTTGCCGGGCGGGCGCGTAGGCAGTGATGGTAAATTTAGCGGTAATATCTGCCAACTGTTTGGCTTGGCCTTCCAGCGAGGCCGCTGCGGTGCTGGACTCTTCCACCAGCGCCGCGTTTTGCTGAGTCACTGAGTCGATTTGTGAGATGGCGATATTCACTTGATCAATGCCTCTGCTCTGCTCTTCAGAGGCTTGGGTGATCTCTGCCATCAGGGCGGACACTTTACTGACGCTTTCGGCGAGCTCGCGGATAGTGACGCCACTTTTCTGGGCTTGGCCAGAGCACTCGCCGGTTTTAGTACGGCTGATTTCCAGCATCGAGCGGATCTGGCTGGCAGATTGCGAGCTGCGGCTGGCGAGTTGGCGTACTTCGTTGGCAACCACGGCGAAGCCTCGGCCTTGTTCGCCTGCACGTGCGGCTTCTACTGAAGCGTTCAGCGCCAGTAGGTTCGTTTGGAAAGCGATACCGTCAATAATGCCGACGATCTCACCCATCTTGGTGGCGTTGTCTTCTAGCTCACGCATCATCGCCAGCATTTGTTCGCCCTCCTCTGCGGAGGTGTGGGCGGTTTTCGCTGCGGTTGAGGTGATCTTGTTGGCTTCTGCGGCGTTATCGGCGTTCATTTTGACCGTCGCGGTCAGCTCATCCAAGCTGGCGGCGGTCTCCTGTAGGGCTGAAGCCTGCTCTTCTGTACGCGATGATAAATCCTGTGTGCCAACCGAAATTTCATTGGTGCCGGTAAATAAATTATCGCTGTTTAACTTCAGGCTTTTGACGATGCTGGTCAGTTGAGACTGCATCTCTTGCAGCCCAGAGAGCAGTACGCCAATTTCATTACGTCCTAACCGCTGAATAGTTTGCGTTAAATCGCCACTGGCAATAGCAGTTAAATGCTCAACCGTATTGTTGATCGGGTTAATGATCGCTTTAACAATCACTAACCGGGCTAGCACCACCATAATGAGCGCTAATCCGACAATAATCAGTGTGGCAAATAAGCTGATTTGGCTGTTGTTTTCATCTCTTGTTAGTACTTCTTCAGTGCGTGTTTCGGCCAGTTTTACAAAATCACGAACGGTGGTCTGAAAATCCCGTCTTGTCGCCATCATAGGCAGCCACGCGCTCTGGGCAGCGCTTAATGTGGTCGCTTGCAGCACGCTGTTTAACTGGCTCGTATACGCTTGATAAATGTGGTTCGCTTCTGCTGCTAGCGCTTCTCGCTCGCTTTCGGGAGGGGAGGCGATGGTATTAAATTCTTCTATGCGCTGTTGTGCCGTGGCTAAATAAGTCTCTGTTTCTAACTTCCAGCGGTTCATTTCACTGGCAGGCTCACCGTCTTCCCAGGCTTTCAGGTATTCGCGGGTGCTGGCGTTGGCTTGGGTGAGGTTAGCTTCTGAGCGGTTGATGGCGTTCATCTGCCGCACGCCCACGTCGGCGATCTCACGGAGTGCTAGGGATCCGTTTTGGTTGATGACAATGCTCAGGGCAGAGAGCAGAAGCATAAATAAAACCAATGTGGCCATCACAATAGTGAGTGTTTTTTTGATGGAAAGGTTATGGATGAGGCTGCTCATGGCGGATTCCCTTAGTGCTTCTGCATGTGATTTTGAGTAGGGGTAGAGGGTTTATTGTGAGTGGCGGCGCGATTGTAAGCACTTAAGTTGGGTTTGTATGGTTTTGATTGTGAAACAATGTCAATTCAGTCGTCATTAATTGATATAGGTCAATTTCTGATATTCAGATTTAATCTAAATATATTCTTATGTTTTAAAGTGAGCTTTTGGGAGGGGTGAGAAAGGATGTAATGGATAAAAATTACACTCTATTGAGAGATACTTTGGTTGTTTTTTAGAGAGGTCTAATGTTTTTAAGCCATTGTTTGAGAACAGTATCTAGATATAAATGCCTAGAAGAAAAGTGATGAGCGAACGCAGATGGTGAGTGACTGCTGCGGTGCAGTAGTGGGTAATTAGCGGTAGTTACCGTGTAGGAACGGCCACGATAGAGGGCGTTCGTAACGTTAGAGGCACTGCTGCCTCGCTGCTAGCGTGGCGGGTGGCTGCGTGTTTTTCGGTAGCTCTCTGAATATAAGGGGCTAGGTATTGGGGTGTGCAATCGTTTTATTACTGCCTCGCTCGCTAACGGTGGGCTGGTGCTCGTATAGCGTTTGAATAATACGGCAGTCGGCGGCTTTGCCGCCCCGGCACTGGTGCACTACCTGGCGTAGCTCATCCGCTAGCGCCTGTAGCTTGGATATGCGGGCTTCTAGTTCAGCTAAGTGGCGGCTGGCGATGTCGTCGGCGGCGCTGCAGTCGGTGTCGGGGTGGTCGGAAAGCGTTAGCAGCTCTTGAATGCTGTGCAGGTCTAACCCCAGGTGGCGGCCATGACGAATAAAGTTGATGCGCTCAAGCGCCGCTTGGTCGTATAGGCGGTAGCCTTGCTCGCCGCGCTGAGGAGGCGTTAGCAGGCCGAGCTTTTCGTAGTGGCGAATACTCTCCGGCGAGCAGCCAGTGCGGGTGGCCACTTCTCCGATGCGATAGGCGTGTGTCATGGCTTGACCCTGTAACGATGACAGGGTTTAGGCTAGTCCTTATTTCCACCCTGGACAAGCAGGTGACGACATGACGCTACTAACCGAGCTGCTTCAAATCGCGCTAACAGCGGCCCCGTGGCTGCTAATGGGGCTAGTGATTGCTGGGTTAATCCAGGCGTGGTTGCCAGAAAGCTTGCTGCAGCGCTGGATGGGCGGGCGCGGCCTGGGAAGCATTGTGCGAGCGGCAGTGATTGGCATGCCGCTGCCGCTGTGTTCCTGCGGGGCGATTCCTACCGCCATTGCGCTTCACCGGGGCGGTGCAGGGCGTGGGCCAACCACCTCGTTTTTGATCAGCACCCCAGGCGTGGGTGTGGACTCGATTTTGCTCACCAGCGTGCTGCTTGGGCCGCTAATGGCGATGGTGCGCGTTGTCGGGGCGTTGGTGACGGCTATTGTGACAGGCTTACTCGTGGGCTTTACCCGCGAAGCAGAGGCCGTTGTGCCTGTTGCTAAGAGTGGCTGCTGTTCGTCGCATGGCTGCCATGACCACCACACTGAAGCAGGCGAACCTAGCGGCCTAAAAGCGGGGCTGCGTTACGCGTTTAGTGATCTGCTGGATGATATCAGCGCGTGGATGTTTGCCGGGCTGCTGCTGGCGGGCGTGCTAGTGACGCTGGTGCCGCCAGATACGCTGGCGCAATTTTCGGGCGGATTTTGGGCGCTTCTGCTCATGGCGGTGGTAGGCATTCCGCTCTATATCTGTGCCGCGGCCGCCACGCCGGTGGCGGCGGGGCTGCTGTTGGCCGGTATTTCGCCAGGAATGGCGCTGGTGTTCCTGCTGGCGGGGCCAATTACCAGCCTCGCCACGCTGGCCATTTTGCGCCGCGAGCTGGGTAATGCGGCGCTGGCGGTCTACTTTGCCAGCGTGCTAATCGTCACCGTGCTGGTGGGTTGGCTGTTTGATGTAGCCGTTGGAATGGCCGGTTGGAATCCGGTGGAGCAGGCCAGCCAAGTGCAAGAGCTGCTGCCACTCTGGTTAGAGTGGCTGGCTTTGGCAGCGCTGGCGCTGGTGGCTATTAGGCCGCTGCGCCGCCGTTTACTGGGGTTTTAACCTTAGCTTGAGTTTTGATCTTAAGGTTTTTAAAACGAGTTTAGCGGGTGTCTTTATAAATGCGCCCGCCTTTCATAATCATCCGCAGGTTTTGCTCTGGGTCGTGCAGAAAATCGAGATTGCGGCTGGGGTCGCCATCTACCAGCAGTAGGTCTGCCCAGGCGCCGGGTTCGATCTTGCCTAATATGCCGGGGTAGGGGTTGCGCGGGCCGGAAAGCGCCAGCAGCTCGCCATTGCGGCCGGTAGCCATGGCCAGCACGGTGAGCGGGTCGTAGAAGCGGGTGAGTTTGGCTAGCTGGCGCAGCTGGTTGGGCGTGTTTTGCGGGTTGAACAGAATGTCAGTGCCCCAGGCGGTTTTAATATCAAAGCGCTGGGCGAGTTCATAGGCGCGCACCGTGCCTTCTGCCACTTGCCGCTGAGATTCCCGGCGGGCGGCGTCGGGGTAAACGTTGGAATCTTCGTCCTGTAAAAATGGCTGTAGGCTCCACCATGCGCCTTCGCCTGCCATCATGCGGGCGGCTTCTTCATCGGCCAGTTGGCCGTGCTCAATGGATTTGACGCCTGCCCTTAGCGCTCGCTGTATGCCCCTTGAAGTGTACACATGCACCATTACGTAGGTGCCCCAGTCGTCGGCGGCATCTACGGCGGCACGCAGTTCGCGCTCGGTAAACTGGGTACTGTCGAGTGGATCGTACAGCGAGGCAACGCCGCCACCAGCCATCAGTTTGATTTGCGAAGCGCCTAACATGAGCTGCTCACGGGTGCGGCGCAGCACTTCATCTTCGCCATCGGCAATGGCGGCGACCCCTTGGCGCTCTTGTTCACTCAGTGGGGTGTTCGTGCCTCGCGGGATCTCATGGCGCATGCGGAAATCGCCGTGCCCCGAGGTTTGCGAGATCATCGCCCCGGCGGGAAAGATTCGCGGGCCATCCACAATGCCTTCGTTAATAGCGCGTTGCAGCGCAAACGAAGGCCCGCCCACATCACGTACTGACGTTACTCCGCGCATCAGCGTGCGTTTGGCTTCTTGGGCTGCCACCAGATGAATGTAGCCCACATCAGCCGTCATGGCGGTGGTTTGGGTAATGGCCGCCAGCGTGGTGTGCCAATGAGCATCAATGAGCCCCGGCATCAGTAGCCTGCCGCCACAGTCGAAGACTTCCGCCCCTTCGGCGGCGGCATCGGCGGGGAGAATGGAGTGAATCCGGCCTTCTTCAATACGTACTGAAACACCGCTTTGCACCGCACTGCCACTACCATCAAACAGCTGTAGATTGGTCAGCAGCAGCGGGCCGTTGGCTTGACGCGGCTGCGCGCTTACCACCGAGGGCGCGCTGAGCCCGGCAAACATCGCCATCACCGCAGCGGTGCCGCCCAGCACTTGGCGTCGGCTAAGGTCGGCCATGATTCGCTCATGAAATTGCTGCAGCATGGGTGAGCCACAGCAGCATGCGCCGGGCCCATGAGAAGCGTGCCCATGAGGTAGAGGCGTGTGTAGATACGGGGCGTTGAACGTCTTGGCGGCGGGCATAAACGGGCTCTCATCGGCTAGGGGCGATCATCGTTAATAAACTATAGTGAGTGCCGGTAAGCAAGAGAGCTGTGCGTTTACACTGCTATTGTTGCCCATCAGGAAGCCGTGCAGGATCGCTGGTGTACTGCCGAGGCAGGCGCTCTGCCAGAAAATCCATAAACAGCCGGGTACGCTGGGAAAGCGTGGCCTGGCGGTAGTAAACGGCATTAATTGGCTGTGTGATTAGCTCGGTGTGGTCGGGCAGGACGTCGACGAGCGTACCGTTTTGCCTGGGCGCGCGGGTCATGAAGTCCGCCAAACAAACGATCCCTTCGCCTTTGAGTGCTAGCTCCAGCAGCGTGCTGCCGCTAGAGGCGGCGAGTGTGGGCGTGATATGTAAGCGCTTACCATCGGCGCAGGTCAGCGGCCAGTGGTTTAAATGCTCCAGCTGGCTAAAGCCGAGCAGGCTGTGATGGCAAAGCTCTTCTACCTGCTGCGGCGTGCCGTGGCGGGCTAAGTAGGCGGGGCTGGCCAGCACCCGCAGCGCGCTATGGCCGAGTGGGCGAGCATGAAGCGAGGAGTCTTCCAGTGTGCCAATGCGAATGGCCAAATCGACTCGCTGCTCCAGCAAATCCACGAAGCGGTCGTGGGTATCCAGCTCTAGGGTAATGCCTGGGTAGCGGGCACGAAATTCACCAATCACCGGCACAATCACAAACTGCATAAAACTGGGGGCGGCATTCACCCGCAGCCTGCCCTGGGGCTGGTCGTGGCGGTCGAGCAGCGCTTCCTCAGCCTCTTCTACAGCGGATAGGATGCGTCGGCAGTGGCTAAGAAAGGTATCTCCCTCTTCTGTTAGTTCTAAGCGGCGGGTCGTGCGGCGCAGCAGCGTGGTACCGAGTTTCTGTTCCAGGCGATTCAACGCGCGACTCACGCCAGAAACAGTGATGCCTAACCGTTCAGCAGCAGCGGTAATGGAGCCGCAGTCCACCACGGTGATAAACGCTTGCTGCTCTTCTAAAGTGCTTTTCATTGTTGGTTTGAAATGCCTCGATAAAAGGTTGATTGTTGATTTTAACGCAAAAGTATATTGCCAAATGTTTGGTTTTTCTCTTCTGCCTTGCACTGCACAATGCTCGCCACTTAATGCCCTGCCTACCCTTGTTACGCGGGGCAACAACGATACCCGGTGAGGTTTAAGTAATGAAAATACTGTTAATCAATGGCGGTAAAGCCTTTGCCCACTCTGGCGGTGAGCTCAACAATACCCTGCATGCAGTAGCGCTTGATACGCTGAAAGAGCTGGGCCACGAGGTGCGTGAAACGGTCATCGAACAGGGCTATGAGGTCGCTACCGAAGTGCAAAACTTCCTTTGGGCGGACAGCATTGTGTATCAAATGCCCGGCTGGTGGATGGGTACCCCCTGGACCGTAAAGCGCTACATTGATGAAGTCTTCACTGAAGGTCATGGTTCCCTTTACGCCAGCGATGGCCGCACGCGCCAAGACCCGACCAAGCATTACGGCAGTGGTGGCTTGCTGCAAGGCCGCCACTACATGCTGTCATTGACCTGGAACGCGCCGATTGAGGCGTTCAACGAGCCGGATAACTTCTTTGAAGGCCGTGGCGTCGATGGCGTGTACTTCCCGTTCCATAAATCACAGGAATTTATTGGCCTTGCGGCTCAGCCGACCTTTATTGCCAACGATGTGATGAAGGTGCCAGACGTAGAGCGCGATAAAGCCGCTTACCGTACTCACCTGCGACGCGTGTTTGGTTAATTTGCCACGCTGCTCGCGAGTCCAAGCCAACGCAAACGCCCACCTTATTCGGTGGGCGTTTTGCTGAGCGGGTTTAGCGTTCTCGGCTCAAGCTCTGAACGGTTAAATCGAGCGCTTTGTACATATCGAGCCGCGCAGAGAGGCCAATATCCGGATGGTTCAGATCGTTGGCGCGCTCTGAGGGCAGGATGGGGGCGGTGAGGTCGTCGGCATCGGTGGGCTCAAAATCGTACTCTTCGCCGATGGTCATGGCGCTGCGCCTTAGCAGCATGCGTAGCTGTGCCGGGGTGAGCGCAGGGTCAATCGACATCATTGCGGCTAGCAGGCCTGCCACCAACGGCGTGGCATAAGACGTACCGCAATGCGCCTCGCCCTGCTCGTCGGCTATTAACGAGGAGCCGCGCACGCAGGCGGCGGCGGTGATATCCACACGCATATCAATATTGGAGGCGTTGCGTTTTACCGCATAACCGGGGTCGTTAACCGGCACGTCCTGTTCGCTGCGTTCGTGCCCGCCCACCACAAAGAGCTGGTCAGTGACGAACGAGGAGGGCAGGCGGTACTCGTCTCTGCTGGAAAACGACGAGGCATTCCCCGCAGAGTTGACCACCACGACGTCAGGGTGCTCCTCGCGCAGCCATAGGAAGAACTCTTCCAGCAGCTCTTCGTAACCGCTCATGGCAATACCTGAGCGCATCAGGGAATCCACCTCTTCACCGTTAACATCCATGGCTCCTACGCGATGGATGCCCCAGCTCCAGTTGAGCACGCGCACGCCGTCTTCAACCAGATTCACCGAGGCGGCAATATTAGCCGTAATGCCCGCATCCGAGTTTCGGTCAACGATCACATCAAAACCAGGGCCCACGTCGTCTAAGCCGCGCAGAAAGCCACTGTTGCCGCCTTCGTTCCAGGCCGCGGCGAAGACTCCCGCGACCGTAGTGCCATGGCCATCTGGCTTGTCGGCATCGCGGCCATAAACGCAGGTGCGTTGGGCGTCTGCTCGGCAGTCGCCCAGGTGGTCAGCGAAGTCCGGAGCGTCAAAATCGACGTTACGCTCAATCACCCCGATGCGGATCGGATGGGTGTCGATCTCATCACCCCCGCGCCCAATGCGCCGCTGATAGAAGTTCACGGCATCCAAAAAGCGGTTGGAGGCCCACTCCTGGTCATCCTCGGCGGCAGGGGGCGTGGTGATTGCTTCACGCTCTATGCTCTCTTCGGCACCGGACTCTTCAGTGACCACCGCATCGACGCTCACTTCATTGCCTAGCCGCAGCACCAGGGCATCCCGCTCATCCAGATTATTGGCAGTCAGGCGCAGCTGATACGTGTTCAGCGGTGGAATCATCCCTACTATCTCAGCGTCGTATTTATCGGCTAAGCGCTGAGCCTCATCGGCACCCTCGTAACTCTCTTCGATAATGAGGCTGACCAAGTTGATATAGGTGCTAATGCCGTCCATGTTATCGGCCACTTCCTGCGCCGTTGCCGCGACAACATGGCTGCCTTTTAGAGTGAGCCACACGGGGTTGCTGGCGTGGTCCTGCTGCTCTATCCACAGTGGGCCGCTATCGGTGCTTTCACGCTCAATGCTAACGCGCAGGAGGCCGTTGTCTTGTTGAACGTTGTCGTGGGGGAGCACTGAGCCATTGAGCTTCACTTGGAAATCACTACCCTCTAACCCTCTGACACTGATGCAAAATTCTTGAACGTCGAGGGTCAGTAAGTTGCCGCAGCGCTGTAGCTGTTCGACCCGCAGCGGTGGCTCTGCGAGCGCGCTATGGGTGACCCACACTAGGGCCAGCGCCGGTACCCAACGGCCAGCGTTCCAAGAGATGACTGCCATGTCGGTGCTCCTCACTAGGATTAAAAATGGCCTCTAGCATATCTGGATTCTCTGAATGCGGCATGAACGCCAGTGTTCGTTTCAGCTGCTCTCGTCAATATTGCCAACTAGGCTGATTAGGCATAAAGCTATTAGTCTCTTGACTTCGTTTATGCTCATTTCATAAGGAACCGTCGTGACCACGAATCGCCGTGAGTTTGTCTCGCTGGTTGAGCAAGGGTGTATTTCTCCTAAACAGGTGCCGCAGGCGCTTGTCATAGCCGGTTTATCTCCCACACCGCGCATTTGGGCCGAGCTGCTGGACAGGCTGCTGCTGTGGCTTGGTGCATTAGCGCTAGCCTTTGCTGTGCTGTTTTTCGTGGCTTATCACTGGGTGGCGATGGGGCACTGGCTGCGTTTTGGCTTGGTGCAGGCGGTGTTATTGGTAGCCGTGGGCGTGGCGGTTTGGCGGCCTGCGAATGTTTGGGTGAGCCGGGTAGCGCTCACGGCTGCCTTTGTTCTGTTGGGCGTTCTACTGGCGCTGGTGGGGCAGGTGTACCAAACCGGCGCAGACCCGTGGCAGCTCTTTTTTGCCTGGGCCGTCTTGGGCCTGCCGTGGGTATGGGCGGCGCGTTTTAGCCCGCTTTGGCTGGTGTGGGTGGGCGTGGTGAACCTAGCAATATGGCTTCACGCTAGCGTATGGGGCTGGGGAGTGAATGGCAGCTTCCTCGCTGGGGAGTCGGGTTTATGGGGGCTTTGGGTAGCCAACGTGGCGGCGCAAGCGGTGTGGGAGTGGGGCGCACAACGGCGAGCGTGGCCAGGGCGCTGGGCAATACGCGTACTGGCCTTGGGCGCGGGCGTGCCTATCACGCTGCTCATGATGAGCTGGGTGGCCGGGCTCGCCTTTGGCGTCACGCTAAGCGCGTTGCTTTACCCCCTCTGGTTGGCTGCGCTGTATGGCGTTTACCGGTGGTGGCGGTTGGATCTGTTTATGCTGGCGGGTGGCTGCGTATCGCTTATCGCAGTGCTGACGCTCTGCATGGCTCGTTTGGTGATGTGGGAGGGCCAAGGCGAAGCGGGAGGGCTGCTCATCGTCGCCGTGACGGTGTTTGCCCTGGGCGCGGCAGCCGTGGCGTGGCTAAAACGCCTACACCGTGAGGCTATCCAATGAACCAACAAGACTCACCGTTGAAGCAAACACTCACACAAGCGGGAGTGGTGCTGAACGAACGGGCCGCTGCCACTCATTCCATGCCCTGGTTTGTACGCGGCGTTCAGGCGCTTTCGGGCTGGCTGGCCGCGCTGTTTTTGCTGGGATTTATTGCCACCGGGGTGGTGTGGGTGCTGGAGAGCCCGCTCGCTGCATTACTGGTAGGCGGATTAATGGTGCTAGGCGCGTATGCGCTGCTGAGACGCTCATCCGATAGCGATGTCATGGAACATATGGCGCTGGCATTTAGCTTGGCAGGGCAGCTTTTGATGGCGTGGCCGCTAGCGGATGCGCTTAGCTTTTCTGCGGGCTTTGGCTGGGCGCTAGTGATCATGCAGGTTGTTTTGGCAGCGTGTATGCCAAGCCGCCTTCACCGTTTTGTGGCCGTGGTGTTGGCGTGCCTAGCCTTGGAATTTGCGCTTGCCGCCAGCGGTATCATGCAAGTGGCCAGTAGCCTTGTGGTATTAGCGCTGGTGGGGCTGTGGTTGAACGAGTTTCGCTGGCCGGAGCGCCTGAGCGATATGCATGCCTGGGGCGTGGGCCTGTTGGTCGGCGTGCTCATCCTGCAAGGCGTTGCCCATGCAGGGCAGGCGCTGTGGCTAGGCAGCTTTGTGGAGCTTGATGCGCTTTCCCCGATGCTCAGCCGCAGCATCAGTACGGCGTTGGCAGGCGTGGCGCTGGTTTGGGTAGTGCATACGGCGATGGGCTGCCACTCGCTTTCCCGCAGTGTAACGGGGGTGGCTTACAGTGTTGCGCTGCTGGTGGCGGTGCTCTCTTATTTTGTGCCGGGGCTGAGTAGCGGCATCGCGGTGCTGCTACTGGGCGTTGCGATTAGCCATCGGGTGTTAATGGCCAGCGGCATACTTCTGCTGCTGGCGGCAGTCAGTGCTTATTATTACTGGTTAGATGTCTCGCTACTTAACAAGGCAGCGCTGCTGTGTGTGCTGGGCAGCGTGCTGTTAGCGCTGCGCTGGGGGTTGCAACGCTGGCGCTTAGCGACAACAAAAGGACGTGAACAGCATGGCCACTAGCGTGAGGCGTTTTCGATGGGTGGTGATGTTGGCCACGCTAGCGGTTCTGGTCGTGGTCAACAGTGCTATTTGGCAGAAAGAGCGCCATATCGCCCAAGGGGACGTGGTTTATTTAGAGCTTGCCCCGGTGGACCCGCGCTCATTGATGCAGGGCGATTACATGGCGCTTAATTTTGCGCTGGCGAATCGATTGCAAAGCGAGCTGTATCAGCACACCGAGAACCTCGCTGCTTCTATGGATGGCGAGGTCGTTATTCGCATTGATAACACTCAGGTGGCCCACTTCCAGCGAATTGACGACGGCACGCCGCTACAAGCGGATGAGCGGCGCTTACACTTTCGCCTGCGCCATGGCCAGGTACGCTTTGCCACCAATGCCTTCTTCTTTCAGGAGGGCCACGCCGAGCGCTATGAAGCGGCACACTACGGTGAGTTTCGCGTTAATGAAGCAGGCAAACTGCTGCTCACCGCGCTGCACGATGAGTCGTTTCATCGTTTAGGTGAGAAATGAAAGCGCTCTTTAGAGCAGCGTGGTGCTGTTTCGGCTATACCCTAAAGGGACGCCAATTCTGACGGGAGATGTGTGATGAGCTGGATGCCTGATATCGAGCCGAGCTGCCCCGCAGCTGGCTGTTTGGAGGACATTGAAACGCTGATTGTGCCCCGTGCACGGGATATCGGCGGGTTTGAAGTGCGCCGCGCTCTGCCTGCCCCTAAACGGCAAATGGTGGGGCCGTTTATCTTTTTTGATCAAATGGGCCCAGCGGAGTTTATCCGTGAGGAGGGTATTGATGTACGCCCTCATCCTCATATTGGGTTGGGTACGGTGACTTACCTCTACCAAGGAGAGTTTCAGCACCGCGATAGCCTGGGCACTAACCAGATGATCTATCCCGGTGCGGTGAACTGGATGGTGGCAGGCAACGGCGTGACCCACTCCGAGCGCACTAGCCCCACCACCCGTGAGCAGGCGCATTCGCTGTTTGGGATTCAGACCTGGGTAGCGCTTCCCGAGGCCGACGAGGACAAGCCCGCCAGCTTTGCCCATCACGGTGAACAGACGCTGCCGCTGCTGAGTGGCGAAGGCAAAGAAGTGCGCCTGATTTTGGGCACCGCTTGGGGCGAGCGTTCTCCTGTGCAGACTTTCTCGGAGATGTTTTACGCCGATGCGGTGTTGGCCCCAGGTGCCAAACTGCCGCTGCCTGATCACCATGAGGATCGCGGGCTCTATGTGACATCAGGCGCTATTTTAGTGGCGGGAGAACGCTTTGAATCAGGGCGTATGATGGTCTTTAGGCCGGGCGATGCGATGACCGTAGTGGCCGGCGAGCAGGGCGCACGTTTGATGTTGCTGGGGGGTGAAACGCTCAACGGCCCGCGCTATATCTCGTGGAATTTTGTCGCTTCCTCCCGTGAAAAACTAGAGGCGGCCAAGCAGGCGTGGGTCGAAGGTGACTTTGAACATGGTCGGTTTCGGCTTCCTCCTGGTGATGCAGAAGAGTTCGTTCCTTTCCCTGGCCAGACCGCTCGGTAGCCCTCTTGCTTGCCTGATAGGGTAACGTGGTCTGTACTTTGACCAACCATCGACACGGATAAGCCCACGGATTTAAGTGGGCGCACGGCGTAAGCCGTTGGTTGATGGCGGGGATTGGCTCACTTTTACTAAATAAGGCAAGTATGAAAAATTACAGCTCGTGGCCCGTTTGGGGGGTGTTGGCCGTTATGCTTATGTTCTCCAGCATTGGCATGGCGCAAACGCAAGGCGATGAGAGCGAGGATCCGCGTTGGTTCACCATGGATGCGATCAATGCGGGGTTAGACGAAGTGCCTGAAGAGGCGAAACGTATGTCGCCCCGGGAGACCATTCGCAGCTTTTTAAGCTTCACCGAAGATGACAATTACGCTGGTGCGGCGCACTTATTGAATCTGGCGGATGTTGACCCCAGCGAGCAGCCAGCGCAGGGGGCGGAGTTGGCTAAGCAGCTTGCTGAGGTTTTAAGGCGTGGCGAATGGCTAAATGCTTCTAATCTGCCAGGCCGCCAGGATGCGGCTATTGAAGATCCCTCCGGTCAAAACCCTATGGCGGGCGAGCCGCGACGCAACATCGAGTTGGCTGCTTTGCAAGTGAAGGGCCAAGCCTACGATGTGAGGCTAGGCCGCTACCGGGTAGGTGACGAAGATCCCGTATGGCTAATTATGCCAGAGAGTGTTTCGTCTATCCCGGCGCTGTATGAAGAGTACGGCCCCTCCATGCTAGAGAGCTATATTCCTGAGCGGTTCAAAGCATCATTTGGCGTGCTGAAAATTTGGGAATGGCTGGCGATCCCGGTTTTTCTGATCACTATTGGCGTAGTAGGCATCGCTGCCTACTACGTGGTAGGGCTAATTGCTCGCATTTTACCCGCGGGTGTTTCCACTATTTTTGCCGACCAAATTGGCGTGCCCGTCGCGATGATTGTGGTGTCGCTGGTCACCCAGATGCTGCTTGATTACGTGGTGTCGTTTTCAGCGGTGGCCACCACCACGTTTAGAGTGCTACTGATTGCCATTATGGCCTGGGGCGCTGGCACCATCGCGCTGCGGCTGGTCGATACCATCATGCTACGTATGACGCGTCGCTTAGTGGGGGAGATTGACGATACCAAGCCTAAGGATAAGCGCCGACTGCTGACCTCGCTTTACGCGCTGCGCCGGGTGATTATCCTGATTACCGTGGTGGCGGTTTCGGTGTATGTGTTGGGGCAAATTCAGCTGTTTGAATCCTTGGGGCTTTCTATTCTGGCCTCGGCCAGCGTGCTAGCGGTACTGGTCGGTATTGCGGGACAAGCGGTGCTGGGCAACATCCTTTCATCATTTCAGCTCTCGCTGGCCAAACCCATCCGTATTGGCGATTTGGTCATCTTCGAGGGGCAGTGGTGCTATGTCGAAGGGATTTTCTATACCTTTATTCGACTGCGCTCCTGGGATGAGCGGCGGCTGATTGTCCCGGTTACGTACTTCACCTCTAAGCCGTTTGAAAACCTCTCGGTGAAAAGCACCAAGATGTACCGCTTCTTGGAGCTAACCTTGCACCTAAGCGCCGACATCTCACAAATACGCGAGAAGTTTTTAGACTTCGCCAAGGAAGAGGATAGCGTGATTGAGCATCATAAGCTGCTCTGCTATGTCACTGGCCAAACCGCCCATGCGCAAACAGTCACCTGCTACTTAATGACTTCCGACCCAATGGCAGGCTGGACCGCTGAGATGAACGTGCGTGAGAAGTTAATGGCGTATATCCGTGATGAACACCCACAATGGTGGCCTCGCGAGGTGGTGGTCATTAGCCATCATGATATTGCGCGTGGTGAGCAGCCTCGTCCGTCCGGCGGTGAACATCAACGTGCGGCTGGACAAACAAGCGACACAAGTGACGCCAGCGACCAGCCTGACGGTAGCGCTGAGTAAGCGACTAACAGGGCAGCGGCTAGACCGCTGCCCTGTGATGACTAGCGTGTCGCGCTGCCTTCTAGCGATAACTGCTCTTGAGCAAGCCGTTTAGCGCCTGCAAAATCCGCCTTACCAGATCCTAGCCGTGGAAGTTGTTCGACGGTAAACCAGTCGCTGGGGATCATTAACGCAGGCGTGCCGTGGCTGCGCAGGGTGGTTTTGATCGTTTTGGTGTCCAGCGGTTCTTCGCTCAGCATGATGATACGTTCGCCTTTGTTTGCATCGGGTAGGCTGACCGCCATCAGCGGGGTGTCGGAGTCGTCTAGGGCTTCTTTAACCGCTGTTTCGACGGCCGTTAGGCTAATCATTTCGCCGCCGATCTTGGCAAAGCGGGCGTAGCGGTCGATCAGTGTTAAAAAGCCATCTTCATCAATAAACCCTTTATCGCCAGTGACGTACCAGCGCTGGCCGTCGAAGGTTTTGAGTGCCTGCTCGGTGCGTTGGTGGTCGTTGAGATAACCCTGCATCACCTGTGGCCCGCTAATCACGATCATGCCCGGCTCGTTGGTGGGTAGCTCCTCGAAGCTCTCAGGGTCGACGACCTTAATGCTGGTGCCGGGGAGCGGCATACCCACGGTGCCGGGCTTATTGCCTTTTTGAACCTGCTGGTAGTGAACGCCTACGGCGTCGGGCAGGTTGACGGCCGCCACGGGAGCGGTTTCTGTCGCGCCATAGCCTTCATAAATCGCTTTATTGAATTTGTGCGCAAACCCTTCACGTACGCTGTCATCCAGTTTCTCTGCACCGGCCACCACAACGCGCAGGCTTTCCAGCATGGCGGGCTGTACCTTTGGGCTGCGGTTGAATAGCCGTAGCATGCTGGAGGTGCCGAACATAATGGTGGCTTTGTGCTTGGCTACTGCGTTGGCAACACCTGGGGCATCAGTAGGGTCGGCGTGACTGACCAGCGGCAGCCCTTCGATCAATGGGAGTAGCTGGGTGACGGTAAAGCCAAACGCGTGAAAGAGCGGCAGCGAGGCCATGACCACATCGTCGTGCTGGGTATTGAGCACGTCGGAGGTCTGTTTGATATTCGCCATCAGGTTGCGGTGGCTCAGCATTACGCCTTTGGGGTGCCCTTCGCTGCCGCTGGAGAACAGGATAGCCGCCGTGGCGTCGGCATCCTGGCCGTGGCAATAGAGCGTCTTTAACAGCCAAGCGGGTAGCAGGCGAACGGCAAAAAACGTACTGACGCGCTCTAGCCGGGAGATCCCCGCCTGTAGGTCTTCCAGGTAGATCACCTGTTTGCCTTCCAGCAGCGATTCCACCGCCAGCCCGCGCTGGTTCAACTTTTCCACAAAGCGGCGAGAGGTAACGACGGTGCGAATATCGGCTTGCTGCATCGCGGAGGCAAGGGCGGCTTGGCTGGCGGTGTAATTTAAGTTCACCAGCGTTTTGCCCGCGAGCAGCGTGGCCATATTGGCCAGTACCCCTGCGGTGCTGGTAGGCAGTAGTAGGCCAAGCGTCGATTCATTGAGGCTACAGTGTCGAAAGCGCTTGGCGAGCAGCAGGCTAGCGGTGAGCGCCTGACCTGCGTTGAGTGGGCGACTTAAGGCGTCGGCCAACGCTGGGGCGCTTGGGCTGCGTTTGACGCTGTTGATCCAGGCCGCAGGCAGCGAAGGCAGTTCCTCCATGGCGTGTTGCCACGAGTGGGTCGCCTGCTCGAAAATGCGCCGTTTGAGTACGTCGGCGGGAGTGTCTTTAGGCAGCGGTTTGCCAAAGGCGACTACCACCGAGCGGTGCAGCGGCGCATTGCGCAGTTCCTTGAGCTTGCTGGACGAGCGGGAGAACTGGCTGCCCCACAGGCCGCGCAGGTAAAACGGCACAATGCGTACGTCTGGGTTGGCCTGTTTACAGGCGCGTTCGTAGCCACGGCGCAGCTCACCCAGCTGGCCGTTGCGGCTAATCGCCCCTTCGGGGAACAGGCAAACCACTTCCCCTGCATTAAGCTGTTCGGCCACGGCAGCCAGGGCGTTGTCTGCCCCTGCGCCGCGCTCAATGGGAATGCAGCCCAGCGCTTTAAAGAACCAGCGTAGGTACCAGCGCTGGTAGATGTTTTTCAGCATCACAAAGCGCACCGGGCGCGGGCTGGCAATTTGCACCATCGCCCAATCTACCCAGCTAATGTGGTTGCCCAGCAGCAGCACACCGCCCTGTGCGGGCAGGTTTTCCAGACCGTGAACGTCTACGCGGTAACGGCGGGTAAGCAGGAAGCTGAGAATAAAGCGCACTAGGCTCTGGGGCAGTTTAAAAATGGTGTAGCCACCGCCCACCATCGCCACGCTGGCGACTAATAGCAGCAGGTAGTGGCTATCTACGCCCGCCAGCGCGAACAGCGCGGTGAGCACCAAAAAGCCCAGCATCGAGAGATTCTGGATCCAGTTGTTGGCGGCGAGCACGGTGCCTAGCTCGTGATCCGCCGCGTGAAACTGAATCAACGCGTTGAGCGGCACGATAAATAGCCCGCCCATCATGCCGATGAACACAAAGTTGAGCGCTTGGCTGGTGGGCGTGGTGAGGAGGGGAAGGCACCACAGCCCGACAGCGACACCGACAGCACCCAGCGGAATTAACCCGGTTTCAATACGGTTGCGGGAGAGCTTGCTAGCTAACAGCGAGCCGAGAGCAATGCCGATACCGCTGGCGGCGAGAATGGCTTGCAGCACCAGCGTGTTCTCAATGCTGAGCGCCTCTTTGGCATAGGCGGGAAAAGCGGCCAGCAGCACTTGCCCCACCGACCAGAACGTCGCCAACCCAATAATGGAGAGCCGCAGCACTGGCTGGCGGGCAAGAATACTCAGATTGTTTTTTAGCGCAGTGCCGCTGCGGTAGCGTGCCCAGGTGAGCGGGGTAGCCGCAGGCTGTGCTTCATCCAGTGGGAGCCGATAAAGGGCGACGACCTGAAGGCCGCTGTTAAGCACCAGTAGCCAGCCCAGCGGGGCGATATGGCGCAGTAGGTCGCTTGGCGTGCTGGCGCTGGGGGTGACCCAGTGTTCAAACAGGGCGGTAAACGCCACCGTGCCGGCCAGGATCGCGCCAATGGTGACCGCTTGCACTAGCCCGTTGGCTTCGGCTAGCCGGGGTTTACCAAACAGCCCTTTTACTAGGCCGTACTTGGCGGGTGAGTAGAACGCAGACTGGATGGCCAGCAGCAGCGTCATCGCAAAAGCGAGCCAGAACCAGCCCTGGTAGTAGGCGGCGGTAATGCCCAGCGACACCGCCACGGCGGCCCAGGCGGAGAGCCTTAGCACGCGAACTTTGGGGGTGCTGTCGGCAATATGGCCTGCCGGGCTGAAGAGGAGAATAAACGGCAGTAGAATCAGCCCATTCACCAGGGCGGTGAGCACGACCTGGGTCGCGCCATCGTAGCTTTTGAAAATCGTATTCTGAATGACGATTTTGTGGCCAAGATCCACGAAGGCATTGAGAAAAATGGCCATCAAGTAGGGCCAAGCGCCCGCGATGCGCAGCAAAGGTTGCATGGTGTGTCGCCTTAGAAGCCGAGAGTTAACGCACTGTCGGCAAACGGGGTGAGTGTTGCAACGCTCACCGTTCAAGTTGAGTTATATAGGCTTTCCGGTATCGTTATACGCTACTTTTAAGCGTCGGAGGCCCTGTGAGCCAAACAAGTGCGCTGGTCGATACGCTGAAGCGCCAACTGCGCGCCCAAGGCAACACGTATGCCGATGTAGCCCGGTGGCTTGGGCTTAGCGAGGCCTCGGTGAAGCGGCTGTTCGCCGATAAGCATTTTACCCTAGAGCGCCTAGAGGTGATTTGCGACCAGCTTAACCTGGAATTTGCCGAACTGGTCAATGCCATGCAGGCCGATGAGCAGCGAGTGCAGGAACTGAGCCAGGCGCAAGAGCAGCGCATCGTCGATGACCGTGAGCTGTTTTTGGTCGCAGTGTGCGTGATTAACGGCTACCGCTTTGAAGAGATTCACCACCAGTATCGGCTGAGCGAGGCGCAGTGTATCCGCCATCTGATCACGCTTGAGCAGTTAAAGCTGATCGAGCTGCTGCCGGATAATCGTATTCGCCAGCGCGTGGCGGCTAATTTTCGCTGGCGTCCTGGCGGGCCGATTCAGCAATTTTTCCAGCAGCATATTGCCACCGAGTTTTTCCAATCACGCTTTGATCGCGACACCGAAAAGCTGATGGTGTTGAATGGCTTGCTTTCCCAGGCAGGCAGCGCTGAATGGCAGCAAATCATGCAGCGCTTGGGAAACGAGTTTCACGCCCTATGCGAGCGAGAAAGCAGCCTACCGCTTCATCAGCGCTTTGGCACCACCTCGGTGCTGGCGGTTCGCCAGTGGCAATCCACCCTGTTTAAAGATGTATCCCGCGCTTCCATGCCCAACAAACGCTCCAACGAGACTTCTTTGTGATCCATCGTACCCCTTTTCAGGCTCTGGCCTGCCCGTTAGACGGCGAACCGCTCCATTTGGAAGGCGGCACTTGGCGGTGTGCGTCAAACCACAGTTTCGATGTGGCCAAACAGGGCTATATCAACCTGCTGCCCGTGCAGCAGAAGCGCTCCACCGACCCTGGTGACAGCAAAGCCATGGTGGCAGCCCGCCAGCGCTTTTTGGCAGCGGGTGATTATGCACCCATTGCGAAGGCGCTTAGCCAGGCGGTGATGCGCCACTGTGAGCAGCCAGAAACGTACAGCTGCCTGGATGCAGGCTGTGGTGAGGGTTACTACCTGCGCCAGTTGGCTCAACAGCTGCCAGACGCGCAGGCGCTTTCACTGATGGGGCTGGATATCTCTAAGTGGGCGGTGCAGTCGGCGGCGAAGCAAGAGGATAAGCACGCACCGATCAGCCGCTGGGTAGTGGGCAGCAACGCCCAATTGCCGGTGCAGTCGGCAACGCTGGATAGCGTGCTGTGTATGTTTGGCTTTCCTGTGTATAGCGAGTTTGCACGCGTGCTCAAGCCAGGCGGGCAACTGATTCAAGTAGAAGCGGGGCCGGAACATTTACGCGAGCTGCGGGAAATTATTTATCCCACCTTAAAGCCTGCCCGTGAGAAAGCGCTTGATGTACCGGAAGGGTTTAAGCACCTCGCCTCAGAGCAAGTTCGCTACTCCATCTCATTGGAAGGGGCGGAGTCTATCGGCGATTTATTGACCATGACGCCGCATTTGTACCGTGCCAGTGCACAAGGGCGCGAAAAAGCGGCTGCTTTAGAGCAGCTGACGCTCACGATAGACGCCCAGCTCACCGTATGGGAGCGGGGTTAACGCACAAACGCAAAAAGGCCCGCCGAAGCGGGCCTTTCTGTCGAACCGTTCACCTATAGGGCGAGGGTTCTAGCAAACTTTTCAGTGCTATCTAAGAAGATAGGACTTAGGAGATTTGCTTGATGTTAGAAGCCTGAAGGCCTTTCTTACCCTGGGTAACGTCGAAAGAGACGTTAGCGCCTTCCTGAAGGGTTTTGAAGCCGTCAGACTGAATTTCAGAGAAGTGTGCAAACAGGTCGTCGCCACCGTCAGAAGGAGCGATGAAACCGAAGCCTTTGGTGTCGTTAAACCATTTAACTGTGCCAGTTGCCATTGTGTAGATCCTTTGCGCTAAAGCGCCGTAATAAAGTTCCTGGTATTACCCAGATGAAGTAGCGGGTGAAACAAGGAATACAATATCAGGCTGCCGAAAAAGATCGTACACTTCTGAAACCATGCTGCTTGCTAACCAACTGACGCTACAGTGTCATGCTTCTTAGCCTAGGTCAAAGCCTTTTTGCATTTATTTTCTTGGGGGAGGGGGTGTTATGTTCGCTACTTCCAGCCCATTTTCCAGGTGCTATCGTCTTTTAATGCTTGCCACGCCAGTGTTGTCTCCCGGTGGGAGTGAACCGCTTCTAGCACCACCTCTACTACGTTTTCCTCTTCATCACGCAGTAGTTTCGTCACGATAAAGTGTTTTTCTTTATTGCGTGGCGTTACGGCGGTCCATTTGCTGTGGTGTAGCTTGTTGGGGTTGATCGTATTCATGGTGGCTCCGGTCAGTGGCGTTGAGGATGGGCACGCACTCGGCCCTCGCTAAAGTCGCCAGAGACACCATGCTAAGCTATTTCATCGGCGCGATGGAGTTCAAACAAACATCACGCTGGTTTGGCAACCCGTGATGATTCTCCATGACGTGGTTTTACCACTGCTTTACATCCACCTGATTTAAACCAACAGGGCATTCAATGACATATTTGTGGAAGCGCTATCTTCAAGCGTCGCTTATTTTGCGCGTCACCATTGCGTTGGTGCTGGGCGTGCTGGTGGGCATCGTTGGCGGTGACTGGGTGGCCGTTTGGTTGGCACCACTGGGTGATTTATTGCTGCGGCTGCTGACCTTCCTCATTGTGCCCATTGTGCTGTTTACGCTGATGGTAGGGGTGAATCAGTCGCGGGAAGGCAGTGCAGGGCGTGTTGGCGGCAAGGTGTTCATTTACTACTTAGCCTCTTCTGCATTCGCCATTGTGGTGGGCTTGACCGTGGCAACGCTATTTAGCCCAGGCAGCGGCATGACGCTCAACGACAGCGCTAGCTTCTCGGTGCCTGAGAATCCTGGCGTGGTCGATGCGCTGCTTAATATCGTACCGAGCAATATTGTCGTCGCCTTTGCGGAACTCAATATGCTGGGGATTATTTTCACGGCGCTGGTGTTCGGCATTGCGCTGTTGAAAATGCGTCAATCCGAGCAGCAGCACGCGCTTGGCGAGCAGCTTTATCAAGTCATTGAAGGGTTGAACGACGTCACCCTGAAAGTGATGTCGGGGGTGCTGCATTTTGTGCCTATTGGTGTCTTTGCCATCGTTGCCGAAACGGTGAGCCAGCAGGGGATGGAAACGCTGCTTTCGCTGGGTGACATGGTGATGGTGCTGTATATAGCTTTGGGCGCACAGCTGCTGATTTACTGCGCGGTAATGCTGCTGTTTGGCGTAAAACTGCGCACCTTTTTTGGTGAGGCGCGCACGCCGATGGCGACAGCCTTTGCCACGCAAAGCAGCTCCGGCACGCTGCCTATTACGATCAATGCCGCGCAGCGCTTGGGTATACCGAAAAGCATTTATGGCTTTAGCCTGCCGCTGGGAGCAACGCTCAATATGGATGGTGCCGCCATCCGTATTGCCATTTCAGCGGTGTTTGCAGCCAACGTGATTGGCGCGCCCCTGGACTTTATGAGCATGGTGCAGATTGTACTGATCGGCACGCTGGTGACGGTAGGCACGGCAGGTGTGCCGGGCGCGGGCATTATTATGATTGCCACCGTGTTTGCCCAAGTAGGCTTGCCCATTGAAACCGTGGCGCTACTCACCGCCATCGATGCGTTGGTAGGCATGGGGGCAACGGCGCTGAATGTAACGGGCGACTTGGTCGGCACGAACGTGATTGCCCGAAGTGAAGGGCATACGCTGGCTGAAGCGCCTGATGAAGAAGGCGGCCACGCGGTGGAGAACGGTTAATCCGTATTAAGACGATAGGAGAGAAACCATGATTTACGATCATGAGTATCGCTACTTAGAGCGCGCTGTGGCGCTGGCAGAAGAGGCGCTCAACGCCGGTGATGAACCCTTTGGCAGCGTATTAGTCAGCGCCCAGGGCGAGATACTGGCGGAAGATCGTAACCGTATTGCCGGAGGGGACGCCACACAGCACCCTGAGTTTGCGCTGGCGCGCTGGGCGGCCAATCACCTTTCACCGGAAGCGCGTGCGGCCGCCACGGTGTATACCTCTGGAGAGCACTGCCCCATGTGTGCGGCTGCCCATGGCTGGGTAGGGCTGGGGCGGATCGTTTACGTCAGCTCGACCGAGCAGTTAGGAAAGTGGCTTGCCCAGTGGGGCGTGGCACCGCCGCCTGTGGCCACGCTACCAATCAACGAGGTAGTGCCAGGGCTTGCGGTAGATGGCCCGGTGCCAGGGCTAGATGAGCAAGTACACGCGTTGCATCGCCGCCTGCATGGCAAATAGCCGCGCCGTTTCAACCAGGCTTAAAAGAGAACGCCGCCTTGCGCAAAGCAAGGCGGCGTTTGTTAAACTGGTGATGCAATGAGAGAGGCTAGTGCTTCAGTATGACGTAGAAGGCATGAATGATGCCTGGAACGAAGCCGAACAGCGTCAATAGGATGTTTAGCCAAAAGTGTCCTTTGAAACCGACCTCAAAAAACACCCCTAGTGGGGGAAAGATAACCGCAAAAATCATCTTGATCGGGTCAGTCGCGGTAAACGCCATGAAGCCTCCTTTGCTTACACCGTTAGTATAATGTTGCCCAGTCGCCAGTGTAGAACTAATCCCTACACTTGGCTAATAAGTCACTCCATCCTACGACTACCATTTTACGTAGCCGTTCCCCGATGAACGCCTTGGTGCTGAGCGTTCACTGATGATTCATCGGGATTTTTCATTGGAAAGGACGCCATGACTCGCTATCTCCCCCCTTCGTTACTGTTACTCAGCACCGCCTTTGCCGCTCCAGGGTGGGCGCAAACTAGCACAGACGCTGTACTGCCTACTGTAGAAGTCAGCGCACCGCGCTTGGCGCGCGAGCTTTATGCCACGCCTGCTGCGGTCTCGACGATAGAGCAAGACGCCATTGCTCAAGGTCAGCAGCGGGTGCGTTTGGATGAGTCGCTTAACCGGGTGCCGGGTGTTTTCTTACAGAACCGCGATAATTTTGCCCAGGGTCAGCGTATTTCGATTCGCGGCTTTGGTGCCCGTGCGCCGTTTGGAGTGCGGGGCATTACGGTGATGGTGGACGGCATTCCCTACACGCTGCCGGATGGGCAGGCCCAGCTAGACGCGATTGATTTGGATAGCGCTGAGCGCATTGAGGTCATTCGTGGGCCGTCATCGGTGCTTTACGGCAACGCCGCGGGTGGCGTGATCGACGTGACCACCGCCGATGGACGCGATAACCCCGGCACTCGGCTGCGCATGGGTGCCGGTAGCGATGGCTACCAGAAAGTGGCGCTGCAAAATGGCGGCGTGCAGGGGGATTGGTCGCACCATATTAGTCTCACTGCACTGAGCGTGGATGGCTACCGGGAGCAGAGTTCCACCGAGAAGTACCTACTCAATGCCAAGCTGCGCCGTGAGTTGGGCAGTGATCGGGCGCTCACGGCGATTATTAATCTGCTGGATAACCCCCGCTCGGAAGACCCCGGCGCGCTCAACGCCCGCGAAGTGGCCGAAGGGCGCGACCAGGCTGCACCTAACTCGCTGGCGCTGGATGCTGGCCAAAGCGTCAACCAGCAGTTGATTGGCCTGCAATACGAGGATTTATCTGCAGGAGAGGGCGAGCTTTACTTGAAAGGCTTTATCGCCCAGCGGGATTTTGAGCAGCAGCTACCGTTTGTGGGCAGCAGCCGCTTGGGCTATCAGCGCGATTACATGGGCGCTAGCGCCGAGTATCACCACGAGGTAACGCTAGGCAGCTTGCCGCTGAACTACATCGTGGGTGTGGATGCTGCGCGCCAGGAAGATGACCGCTTCCGTAACGATGTGAATCCCCAGGGGGCGGTGGGCGAGCCGCTCGCCGATGAAACCCAAACCGCGACCTCCACTGGTGTGTTTGCTCAGGGGGACTTAGCGCTGTCGGAGCAGCTTTCGCTCTCATTAGGCGCGCGGTTTGACCGGGTAGATCTCGATGTCGACGACGATTTCGCTGCCGATGGCGACCAGAGCGGCCAGCGCACCTTCAACGAATGGAGCGGCTCTGCCGGGCTGAGTTACCGCTACCGCCCGCAGCACCAGGCGTATATCAATACCGGCACCGCCTTCGAGACGCCGACGTTCTCTGAGTTTGCCAACCCCGCTGGCGGTGGCTTCAACCCCAGCGTAGAGCCGCAAAAAGCCTGGAACCGGGAAGTAGGGCTGCGTGGTTACATCGAACCGCTGGCGCTGGATTACGATGTAGCGCTCTTCTCCGTCCGTGTGCGTGATGAGCTGGTGCCCTACGACGAAGGCGGCCGCACCTTCTACCAGAACGCGGGGAACACCAACCGTGACGGGGTAGAGCTGGCGCTGGGGTGGCAGTTGGCCGACCAGTGGCGCTTGAACAGTGCGCTGACCCTGGCGCGCTATGAGTTCGACGAGTTTGCCACCCCCTCTGAGCGCTTCGATGGCAACCGCATTCCCGGCCTGCCGGAACAAACCTGGGTGAACCAGCTAACGTGGGAGAACCTCGACGAGCGCTTCGTCACACTGGAGACCGAATACGTCGGTGACTTGGTGGCCGATAACGCCAACGAGACGGCGGTGGAAAGCT
This sequence comes from Vreelandella lutescens, assembly GCF_014640815.1. Lineage (GTDB taxonomy): Bacteria > Pseudomonadota > Gammaproteobacteria > Pseudomonadales > Halomonadaceae > Vreelandella > Vreelandella lutescens. The sequence goes on from NZ_BMHM01000001.1 coordinate 383,248, forward strand.
ACTGGCTGGTGAACCTGCGGGTAGGCGACGGCTGGCAGCTGAGCCAACAGACCCGGCTAAGCGCCTATCTGGGCTTGCGTAACCTGCTGGATGAAGAGCACTACTCCAATGTGCGCTTGAACGGCACCTTTGGACGCTTTTATGAGCCTGCCCCAGGGCGCAGCGTCTATGGCGGTGTCGAGCTGAGTTTTTAAGACTGGTTATGCTTAAAATTGCCTCAGGGGGCGGTAGTACCCGATACAAAAAGGGCGGCCTATGGCCGCCATATCAGTCAGTTAAAGTATTGATCTATCAATGACGCTTGGTAAGTCTGCTGTGGGAGGCCGCTTTAGCGGGCGAATGGCGCCGTCAGGCGCCTTGGCTAAGCCACCAGTCGCGAGCTGAAGCTCCCTCCCACAAGCGCTAGCTGACTCCTTGGAGCTAGCGGTTACTCCGGTAACGCATAGCCAATCACGTAGTCCCCCATCTTGGTGCCAAAGGTACCGTGACCACCGGCCGTGACCACTACGTACTGGCGGCCGTCGGCACCGGTATAGGTCATCGGTGTGGCCTGGCCTCCGGCGGGTAAGCGCGCTTTGTAGAGCTCTTCGCCTGTGGTGATGTCGTAACCGCGCAGGTACTGATCCAGCGTGCCGCTCAAGAAAGAGACGCCGCCAGCGGTGGTCAGCGGGCCGCCCAATGCAGGAACGCCGACGTTTAACCCAATCGGCAGACCAAAGGGCATGCTGTCGCGGGTGGTACCGTTGCGGTGTTTCCATACCACTTCTGACGCTTGCAGGTCGATACCCACCACATCGCCCCAGGAGGGCGCTTGGCAGGGCAAGCCCAATACGGAAAGCAGCGGGCCTAGCTCTACTGCATAGGGCGCGCCTTCGTTGGGCTGTAGGCCCTGCTCGCTGGCGGAGCCTTGGCCCTCTTGCACTTGGTCTCGGGGCACCAGCGTAGAAACGAACGCGAGGTACTTCGCACCGGTAAACAGCGCCTGACGCTCAGGGTCGACCGCAACGCCGCCCCAGTTCATTACCCCCACGTTACCTGGGTAAACGATGCTGCCTTCCAGCGAGGGCGGCGTGTACTGGCCTTCGTAGCGCAGCGAGCGGAACTGGATGCGACACATCATTTGATCAAACGGTGACGCGCCCCACATATCCCGCTCAGTGAGCGGCGGTGGCAGCAGGTTCAGCGCCGAGCGTGGCTGTGTCTCTGCGGTCCAGTCGCCTTCAATGGCCCCCTGCGGTGCGGGCACTTCTTCAATCGGCACGATGGGCTCGCCGGTTTCCCGGTTGAGCACGTAGAGGCTGCCCTGCTTGGTGGGCTGAATCACGGCGGGCTGGGTGCCGCTTTCAGTTGCTAGGTCGATCAAGACCGGCTGAGCAGGGGTGTCCATATCCCACAGGTCGTGGTGAACGAACTGATACACCCAGGCCACTTGGCCATCGTCTAGGTTGAGCGCCACGAGCCCGGCGCTATAGGTTTCATCGTTTTCAGAGCGGTTAGCGCCGTACTGATCTGGCGTGGCGTTGCCCATGGGCAGGTACACGAGCCCTAGTTCTTCGTCGACACTGATCGGTGCCCACACGTTGGGGGAGCCGCGGGTGTAGGTGTCGCCCTCTTCAAGCGGAGCTGTCTCTTCTGGGTTGCCGCTGTCCCAGTTCCACACCAGCTCGCCGGTGTGTACGTCGAAGGCGCGAATCACGCCAGACGGCTCGTCGATAGAGCTGTTATCGGTGACGTGGCCGCCCAAAATGACCAGCTCTTCGGTCACGGTAGCCGGTGAGGTGGAGTAGTAGCCGCCAGGGGAGAACTCGCCGATGTTATGGGTGAGATCCACTTCGCCGTTGTTGCCAAAGCTTTCGCAGCGCTCACCTGTATCGGCATTGAGGGCAATCAGGCGGGCATCGGCGGTAGGCAAGTAGAGCCTGCGCGGGCACATTACGTCCGTGGCGCTGAGCATGGCTGACGTGCCATCTTCATCGGATGGGTTGTCGCCAACGCCGCTGATAAACAGCAAAAACGCGAGATCCAGATCAAACTGGCTGCCGTCATCAAACAGAGAGCGAGCGTCAGAAACGTTGCTATCCGTGTCGCTACCGGAAGCTTCGCTGTCGGCATCGTGGTTGGCAGCATCGTAGCTAGCAGCATCATAGTAGGCGAGGCCGCGGCAGGTCATGTGCGCCCAGCCAGAGAAGTCATCTGCCCCCATGGTGCTGATGTTGGGATCAAACTCCCACAGGGTTTCGCCGGTTTCCGGTGACAGCGCCATGGCACGGCTGTGCGACGTGCAGATGTACAGGCTGTCGTTCACTTTCAGCGGGGTGTTCTGGTTGGTGATTTCTGGCGGGGCATTGGGGCCGGGTTCATCGCCGGTTTGAATGCGCCATACTTCCTCTAATTCGCCGATATTCTCAGGGGTGATTTGGCTAAGTGACGAGTAGTGGGTGCCTGCATTGGTGCCGCCGTAAGCGGGCCAGTCGTCACCTGCCACTTGTGCTGGGTTGACGGCCTCGGTGTTATTAGCAGACTCAATAGTGCCTTCCACCGTACCTGGGTCGCTAAACTGGCTGGCAATGGCCACGATGATGGCTGCGCCAATGCTGGCCAAGAGGGCTAGACTGCCACTGCGCGAGTTGAGCGGTTTGCGCCACCAGGGCAGCAGCATAATGATACCGAAAAGGCATAGAATCGCGACCCTGGGGACCAACTGCCACCAATCTAGACCTACTTCCCATAGCGCCCAGACAAGTGTGGCGAATAAAACCAGCGCATACAGCCAGAGTGCTGCGCCTTTGCGCAGAGCCAGCAGCAACCCTGTCACTAAAACGCCGAGCCCTGCGATCAAGTAGTAAGTGCTACCGCCCAGCATCAGCAGTTTACCGCCGCCTAAGACAAGCGCTATGCCTGCTAACGCTAGCAGCAATCCCAGCGCTAGGGCTGGCCATTTGCCGCGAGCACGCGTGTGGTCATCCATGAGTTAAACCCCTATTAACAACCCGTTGATGCCGCTTTACCGGAGAGGAAGAGCGGCGATTCCACAACGTGCCCTAACCCATCGGCAGGGCCGATGGGTTAAAACACACATTGGTAGCCTATTATTTTAATAATCAATTCGCTTTTGGTCGAATGATTTGCTGGCTAATTATTGATGCCAACAAAAAAAACGCGCTATTCAACATAGCGCGGCTTGACGTAGGAGTGAGCGAGATCCGATAGATTTAACCTAGCGTAATGCCATGGCACACGGCGGTATTAGTCGCCTAGTTTCACCAGCATTTTGCCGGTATTGCCGCCTTCAAACAGCGCCAGAAAGGCGTCTGGCGTGCTTTCAAGCCCTTCTTTGATCGTCTCTTTATAATCCAGTTTGCCATCAGCCACCTGAGGAGCGACTTCATTTAAGAAGTAGCCATAGCTGGCCCAGTGATCGGCCACAATAAAGCCCTGCATTTTGGCTTTGCGCACTACCAGCTGTGACAGGTTATTGGGCCCTGGCGCGGGCGTTTCGGTATTATAGCTATCAATCATGCCGCACACGGCAATGCGAGCGCCTTCGTTGAGTTGGCTAAGCGCCGCTTCAAGACAAATGCCGCCCACGTTCTCAAAATAGACATCAATGCCGTTGGGGCTTGCCAGCTTAATGGCATCGCTTAACTCTTGCGCGCTGCGGTCACGGTAGCTCACTGGCTCAACGCCTAGCGACTCCAGCCAAGCAAGCTTGTGCGCAGCACCTGCAATGCCCACCACGTGGCAACCTTTCGCTTTGGCTAGCTGCACCGCGAGCGAACCCACAGCACCACTGGCGGCACTGACTAAAACGTTATCGCCCGGCTTGCACTCGGCAATCAGGTTGAGGCCAGTCCAGGCAGTCATGCCGGGCATGCCTAGTACACCCAGGTAGGCTTGGTCGGGTACGTTGTGATTAGGCAGGGCGGTGACGCTATCGCCAGGCAGTTGGGCAATATCGCGCCAGCCGCCCATATGGCTAACCTTATCGCCTACTTGCAAATTAGGGTGGTTGGATGCGATGACTTCACCAATGGCACCGCCTCCCATCGGTTTACCAAGCTCAAACGGAGCCACATACGTTTTCACGCCTGCCATGCGGCCTCGCATGTAAGGGTCTACCGACAGCCAGTGATTGCGAATGCGTACATCGCCTTCCTCCAGGTCGGGGAGTTCTTGGCTTTCCAGTGAAAAAAGCTCCCGCTTTGGCAGTCCGGTCGGGTAGTTGGTCAGTGTATAAAAACGAGATTGCATCGCTGCCTCCTGCATTGACATAAAAATAACGTTCCTTGCAGAGTAGAGACCATTAGCACGCTTGCAAGTTCGCTCATGACACAGGCAAATAAAAAGCGGCCCGGTAAGGGGCCGCTTCACTCAGCATTTGCTGTAGCGCTGATCGTTTAAGGGGTATCACACGCTTGCGGGTGTGTTATCCGTTAATCTACCAGGGTGATCATCACAGGTGCCGTGCCTCGGCGAATCATCCCTAGTGCACGTGCTGCCCGCTTAGAAAGATCAATCACTCGCCCTTTCACAAAGGGGCCGCGGTCATTAATCAGCACTTCGACTTCTTGCCCAGTATCTGGGCGGGTGACCAACACCTTGGTGCCAAACGGTAGGCTTGGGTGTGCGGCGGTTAATGCCTGTTGGTCGAAGGGCTCGCCGCTTGCGGTGGTGGCCCCTTGGAAACGATCACTATAAAACGAAGCGACCCCTTCTTGTAACTCATTCTCTAGCCCTGTTTGGTTAGCAACTGCCTGATTCATAGTGATGAACAGCAGCAGTGCAGCCAAACAGCTCGTTCGGATAATACGGTTATAGGCTCCCATAGGAGTACCTCAGTGGTTCATAAAGCGGACGCCACATTCGTCGATGAGGTGCTTGATAGGCGTATGGATAGTAGCCTGCGATGTTGGGGTCGGCAAGCTTTAAGAAGATCGACGCAATTACCTCCACAATCACGTGTTTTGTTACTTTCTGTTATGCCCTTGTGTTTCAGTAAGTTATGCCAGCTCGATGAAAATAGTGAATGATGATTTTTGTGCACTGCAATATTTTTCATTAAACGCTCACTTTAACTCGTTAAGCGCCATATAATTCATCAACGCAATTACCGCGCTTCATTGCCAACGAACAAGGATGCACCTATGGCCAAGTCTTCTTCTCTTACTCTTTTGGTGGTGGCGGTGGGCGGCGCTGCCATTGGTTTTGTTGCCGCGCAAACACTGCCCCACCTTGCCCCTGCTGCCGCAGAGCCTGTCGCTGAAACCACCGAGACGTCTGAGCAAGACACCACGCCCACTGCACTGCAAGGGCTGGATTACCTGACGCTTGGCGAACGTACTCGCGGTGAAATCACCTCTGCCAGCGAGCTGAACGGTAAAGATGGCAGTCGCTTTACGCGCTACGCGATTAGCCTGGATGAAGAAGCGTTGGTAGAGATATCTCTGAGCGGCGCGCTGCAAGGGGTAGTGGCGTTGTACGACGACCAGCTCCAGTTGTTGGCGAACGCTGACACGGTACGCCACCGTATCGAAGAGAGCGGTGACTATATTGTCGTGGTCAGCGGTTCAGATGCGCATAGCTATGGTCCTTTCAGTGTGGATAGCCGCACCATTGAGCTTAGCGATGCGGACACGATGGCCGTAGGCACTCCCATCGACAGCTGGTTAGACAGCACCTCTCGCGAGGTCACGCTGACCATTGAAGAAGCCGGTATGTACCAAATCGAAATGCGCGCTGATGATTTCGATGCTTACCTGGAACTCTCTGGCCCCAATGGCTACTACCGTGAAGATGACGATAGCGCCGGTAATTTGAACGCCCGCATCTCTGATTTCCTTGCCCCGGGTGATTATACGCTGACAGCGCGTACCGCCTTTGGTGACGGCAGCGGCCTGTTCACCCTGACAGCGGAGCCGCGCGAGCTGCCTGGTGATGGTGAGCTTCGCAACGATGGCACCGTCGCGCCTAACGAGACACTAAGCGGCTGGTACAGCGGTCAGGATGTCATTTACCAGCTAGAAATTGACGAAGCGGGCATGTATCAAATCGATATGAGCTCCAGCGATGTAGACGCCTACTTGGTGTTAGAAGGCCCTAACGGTTACTACCGCGAAGATGACGATAGCGCGGGTAATCTGGACGCGAGAATCGCTGACTTTTTGGCCCCCGGCAGCTATCAGCTTACGGCACGTACCGCCTATGGCACCGACAGCGGCTTGTTTACTCTTTCCATTGAGCCTCGTGACCTGCCTAATGATGTAGAGCTGCGTAATGAAGGCGCATTAACCCCAGATGAAACGCTCAACGGCTGGTATAGCGGTGAAGCGCTCACTTACCAGCTAATCTTAGAAGAGAGCTCGCAAGTGACGCTGAGCATGAGCTCCAGTGACTTTGATACCTACCTTGAGCTTTACGGCGAAGGGGTATCGTACAGCGATGATGACAGTGGCGGCGGCACCAACGCCCGTTTAGAACAGGCGCTGTTGCCGGGCACTTACACGGTGAGCGCTCGGGGCTTTAGCGCCAGTGGCAGCGGTCTGTTTGAACTGCAGGTGAGTGCTGAACCCACCGAAATGCAGCCAGACACCTAAGCGCTATCGCTTTTCGCGCCATGCGTTACATCAGCGCCCTTGCTTAATCGCAGGGGCGTTGCCGTTTTACTAGGCTTCACTCATACAGGGTGAGGTATTCACAAGGAGGTTACGATGCTGCGCTTTACCACACCGCTAGGAGTAGGGATAACACTGGCCGGGGTACTACTGTTAAGTGGCTGCTTAGCCGCTGATAAATCACCTTCAAAACCATTTTCGCTGGCTGCTCTGGCGATTGAAAAGCAGTACGTTGCGCCCGATTGCCAAGACGAACAGTGCTCAACGGTGACCGTGTCGGCGTTGGAGTTTCCACAAGCACCGGCGCTAAGTGAAGCGCTACAAACACGCTTGCTGACGCTGGGTATGTCGATCAGCGAAGAGGTGGGGCAGCCTGCGCAGAGCTGGGATGGCTATGCAGAGCGTTTTTTCGATATGGCCGAAGAGGATAACCGCACGGCCCCAGGAGGCATGACCAGCGAAGCATTACTGGAGGCGACCAGCTATGCACGGCACAACGATCTTTTCGTGGTTGAGCTGAACAGCTATGTGTACCACGCGGGGCAGGCGCACGGCTTGCCGTTAACCGAGTTTATGGTGATTGACGAGCGCGAGCGGCGAGTGGTCGAGCCTGACGAGATGCTGATAGATGGGCAAGAGGCGGCGTTTGATGCGCTGCTTGTTCAGGCCCATCAGCGCTGGATTGGCGACATGGGCTTTGATGCTCAGTTTACGGTTAACTGGCCGCTGAGCCAGAGCCGCAATATCGCCCCGCTGGAGGATCATTGGGAAGTCACTTACAACGTGTATGAGATTGCGCCGTATGCGGCCGGCCAGCCAACGCTGACCATTCCGTTGGCCGCATTAGAAGGCGTTGCCAAACCGCGTTATCTCGGTCGTTAAGCTGAATGAGGGGTGAGGCCGATCTCAGCGGCCCGCTTTTAAGCAGCCAACCACGACCAGCAGCGCGGCCGTGGGCAGCCGCCAGTCAAAAGCACTCACCCCAGCCAGCACGAGCAGTAAGGCTGCCAGGATAGGCACTCCGTAGGCTAAGCTGCCCACTAGGCTTGCTTGGCCAAAGCGCAGTGCTTTATCCCAGGCCACCATGGCAATGCCATATGGACCCAAGCCCAGTGCGATACCTGCCAGCAGTGCTTCTTCACGGGGCAGGGGCGCTCCGCCCTCCCATACCAGGCTAGCAGCGCAGGTGATGGCACACGCTATCAGTAGTAAACGCGGTAAGAGAGGCGTTAAAGACACCGGAACCGCTTGACCTAACCATGAGTAAAGTGCCCAGCAGCAGGCCGCCAGCAGGGCCAAACCATAGCCGGAAGCCGCGCCGCCAAAACCACCGCTCAACGCTTGGGGCAGTAATAAAATCGCTGCGCCTGAAAAGGCAATCAGCGCACCTGCCACGCTTGCCCACTGCAAACGGCCCCAGCGGCTCCACTGGCTCATTAGCACAAACAGCACCGGCCACGTGTAGGTGATCAGCGCTGCTTCAGCGGCAGGCGCTAAGCGCATGCCAATGAAGTAGCTGCTAACGGCCCCCACGATCAGCACGGGAATACCCAGCCACACACTGATCTGCCAGCCCAGCGAACATGCTTGCATCGGCACACGGCGGCTGAGCGGCAGCGTTGCCAGTGCGCCTGCCAACAGCGTAAGTGCTGTTAGCTGCAAGGGAGCGGCGGCACGGGCAAGCTCCGCCAGTAATGGCGCAATGCTCCACAACGTCACTGCTATCAATGCGGCGCAGACGCTGAATTTCGGGGATACCACTACCGGGGAGTGAATGGGATGCATGACGCGTCTCCTGAAGCCTTCAGTGATCCAAACCTTGCAGAGGATCACCTCTTGAAATGATCCTATGCTGCGCAGCATACTCATCACTCACTCATCAAGATAACGATCTTTTATGATCAATATCATCAACAATGGTGATGTATGCGCGCACCTACGTTTGACTTAACGCTGCTGAGGACATTGGTCGCGATTGCAGATACCAGCAGCGTGACCGCTGCGGCAAAACGGCTGGCGTATACGCAGTCCACGGTAAGCATGCAGTTACAGCGGTTAGAAGCTCAGCTGGCGGTCAGCCTGCACGAGCGGGATGGACGGCGGCTGCGGTTTACCGCTGAAGGTGAGCGCTTGCTGGGCCACGCGCGAAGGTTGCTGGCGCTCAACGACGAAGCCTGGAGCGATATGCAGGCCCGCCAAATTACCGGAGATCTTACCCTCGGCATTCCTGAGGATTACGCCTCGCTACTGCCATCGGTGTTTGCCTACTTTCATCAGCTTTATCCGGCGGTGGGGTTAACCGTAAAGTGCGGTACCAGCGCTCATTTGGTTGAGCAGGTAAAAGCGTCGGAATTGGATTTAGCGCTGGTGACGCGTCAGCGTAATTCCCCCGGGGGCGATGTGATTCGCCGCGAGCCGCTGGTGTGGGCGGTGGGGGTTCACCAGCAGCCTTCATTGAGCGACCCCATTCCGCTGGCGCTCTACACGCCAGGGGCGGATGTATTCCGCGAAGTCGCCGAGCAGGCGCTGCAAGCCGCCGGGCGAGACTGGCGGGTGGCGTATACCAGCCAATCCATGGCAGGGCTAGCACCGATTGTGACAGCAGGGCTTGCGGTGGTGGTGGTCACGCGCAGCATGCTCACGCCGACGCTGCGCCCGCTGGATGAGAGTAGCGGGTTACCCGCGCTACCAATGATTGAGCTGGCGCTTCACCGCGCGCCGCACCGGCCTTCCGAGCCTGCCCGGCGGCTAGGTGAATTGATTCGTGAACAGCTAGCGGCTCCCAGCGAAGCGTTATAAGGTAGACCCTTAACTAACAATTATTTTTCTATCGCGGCATCGCTGCACTAAGCTGATGGTGACGGCGACTGGGTCAGGGAGTTTTGAATGCACGAGTTAGATCACTATATCTATCCACACCGGGTACTGCACTGGCTGGTGGCATTGGCAGTGCTGCTTTCCCTGGCGAGTGGCTTAACGCTTGGTTTTTTAGGCTATGAGCGCACCGTAGCGCTCGTTGGGAATACGCTAACCAACGTGCTGTATACCAGCCATAAGACGCTGGGTGTGACGATTTTGCTGTTAATGACGCTGCGCATTATTACCCGAGTTGCTTTTGTCGTGCCGGATCACGATCCACCCTTGACGACTTTCGAGCGTATTGCCAGCACCAGCGTGCACCATTTGCTCTATGCAGGGCTGGTGGTCATGCCGTTGTTGGGTTGGGCTGCCACCGCTTCGGGTGGTTTTCCGGTGGAGTTTTTCCAATGGCACCTACCGGGACTGCTAGGTAAGAACGAAGCGCTCTCGCAAACCCTCTTTATGTGGCACGAGCGTGTAGGCTGGGCGCTGGTGGTGTTAATTACGCTACACGTTGCGGGTGCGCTGTTTCACTGGCGCATCAAGCGCGATAACGTGATGAAGCGCATGAGTTTATTTGATTAATACCGGATAACTATCACGCCGAACCATAGCCATAAAAGCGCTTGGTTTGGCGTGCTTTATCAGCGTACATTTGCTGATCAGCGTCTCTGAGCAAGTGCGCGAGGGTGCTGTTTTCGTCGCTGCTGAGACTGATGCCCATGCTGACCCCCACGTGCACCAACGCACCATTAGGTAGCTTAATGGGGGCGCTAATGGCTTGGGCAATGCGGCTGCATATATCGTCTAGCATGCTGGGCTGCTGAACATGCTCCAGTAGCAAAATAAACTCATCTCCCCCAAAGCGTGCGCAATGATCCCCCTCTCGTGCCAGGTGCTCCAGCCGTTTGGCGACCTGCTGAAGCACAAAGTCACCTGCTTCGTGTCCGTACTGGTCATTAATAGGCTTGAAGCGGTCTAGGTCACACATAATGAGTGCCAGTGGGTCTTGCTGGCTGTTTCTGTGTGCCAGTGCCGCCTCTGCGTAACGCACTAAGCCATGACGGTTGAGTAGCCCTGTGAGCATGTCGTGGTTAGCAAGCTGTTCCAGGGCTTGGGTACGAGCGGCCACTTTCGCTTCCAGCGCCGCCTCTTGTTTCTTGAGCATGGCCACGGTGTCTGCTTGGGCACGCTCTTTTTGCCATTTCAGTTTGTTAAAACGCGCCGCTAGCGCAAAGGAGAGCAGCAGCATCTCAATGGCAGAACCGATCTGAATGCCATGGAGCGTAACGAAGTTGGCGGGCAGTACGCTCATATTACGCAGCGCAAACACGGCTGCACCGAGTAGAAAGATGGACCAGGCAGCGACAAACAAGCGGGCGCTGGGCACTCGCCGCCAGCTACAGTAAATCCCGCATACCAGAAGTAGCAGCGACGCGCTAAAACCGACCAGGTCCATCAGGCGCAGGGCGTACTGTATGGGCAGCAGCAGCGCAGCCAGCAAAGCCAGCCAGTAGACAACACGACACCCTGAAAGCATTCGATGCCAGCGTGGGCTGTAGCGCCAGGTGTTGAGAAAACTCTGCGCGAACAGCGTGGCCATGGCCGAAGCAAACGTAAATCCAATCGCGACCAGCCGTGCCGTGTGCTCGCCTAGAAAGCTCCAGAACATCAGCGTGCCGATGCCGTTAAAGGTTAAAATCGCCAGTGTGAAGCCAAAGGCAAACAGAGAGTAGTAAAGAAATACACGTTCTTTAAGGCCAAAGAACAGTAAGAGGTTGTAAATGCTCAGGGCCAGCAGCATGCCGAAATAGGTGGCGAGCCAAAAATTATGGCGATCATTTTGGGCATAAAACGCTTCTGGCGTCATGACGCTGTAATTCAATACCCTGCTACCGACCGCTGCCACTTGGCTGTACAGCGTCACCGTTTCACCGCCCTCCAGGGTGACCGGAAATACCGCCTGACGATGTGCCAGAGCACGCTCTGCAATAGGAACGGCGCTGCCACTATGCTGTACGTCGCTAAACTGGTCGCGAAGGGTGTAAAGCGTGACGTGATCTAAAAAGGGGTACTCGAACTTAACGATCCAGGTGCTCGGGCGTGGTGAGGCATTATGTAAGCGAGTGGTTAGCCATGTGTCGCCCTGGATATAGCCAAAATGTAACTCAGAAGCGCTTTCCACTGGCTGAAACTCGTGCGCATGGAGCAGTACCTCACGCAGCGAAAGGGGAGTCGCGGTATGCCAATAGTGAGTGGCGTTGTTCAGCGAGTAATGGGGATGCTCAGGAGTCATCGATAGCGTGTTAGCAGCACCCGCCTGAGCGCACCAACTGAGTAATCCGATCAGCAGGGCGATCAGAAAGTGTTTTAAACAACAGTGAGCATCCATAGCATTCGCTTTTATGATGTTTCTACTCCGTTCAGGAAACCCTGATCGCTGACGGAAGTGTGAGGGATCTGCAGTAAATCATCGCCAATAAGCTGGCGTTGACCATAAAAAGCCAATTTGAGTGTAGTCTCCTTTCGCACGCATTTGATGAGAATGATGCTAAAGCGTGAGATGGTTCAGCCTTTCTGTGAGCCGCTGAATCAGCTGCCCGCTATGACGCCAAAAATGCCAGTAGAGCGGTACGGTTAATCCGTGCCCCGGTGCAATGCTCACCAGTTGGCCTGTTTGCAGCTGCTCAGCAGCCTGCTGCTGTGGAATCATTCCGTACCCAATGCCTGCCACTGCTAACCGCACGAAGCCCTCTGAAGAGGGACACAAATGGTAGGGGAAATGCCCCCGGTAGCCGCACTGCGCCAGAAACTGGTGCTGTAGCTGGTCGTGGGGGCCAAAGACGATCGCCGGAGCTTTTTGAAAGGCCTCTGCGTTTGGGCCGTCAGGGAAAAAGCGCGCCACATAGCGTGGTGATGCCAGCGGCTGATACAGCATATCCCCCACGTGCAAGCAGCGGGCACCGGCCATTGGATGGGGTGTGGCGCATAAGCAGGCGGCCACATCGCCATCGCGCAGGCGCTTTAATCCCACGTCTTGGTCTTCGATAACCAAATCCAGCAGCACCTCTTCTGACTGACAAAGATCCGCCACGGCGTCAGCCCACCAAGTCACCACGCTATCGGCATTCACGGCAATACGCAGCCTGGGTGTAGCTTTCTCTAAGGTGGGGAGGGCTTGGTGTAAGTCACGCTCTAATAGCTGTACCTGCTGATAATGGGCCAGCAGTCGCTGCCCTGCAGGTGTAGGTGCCAAGGAGGGGTGCCGCACCAGTACTGGTTGGCCTAGCCGTACTTCCAGCGCTTTAATCCGTTGCGAAATAGCCGATTGAGAGAGGCCCATGAGATCGCCTGCCCGCTCGAAGCCACCGCACTCCACCACGGTCGCCAACGCTTGAAGAAGTTTGTAGTCCACCATGGCCGCACGCATCTCTGTTATGTGTGATGGGAGTTAATCAATCCCCCGGCGCTGAGTAAAGGTGAGACGAACACGTGATCGTAAATGAAAATCAGTCTCTTTATTTGACTTGGCAGGTAAGTGCGTCACAATTCGCCGCTTATGCGTAAAGGGGATGCATGATGGAATTATTGCGAGTGGTATTTCGTCACTATCGCTGGCCGTTTTTAGGCGCACTGGCGCTGAGTCTCGTGAGTGCCGGGCTTGGAGTGGGGGTGATTGCGTTTATTAACCAGCGGCTAATTGAGGCTGGCAGCGCGTTATCGGCACTTCCCCAGTTTTTAGGATTATTGGCGCTGCTGTTAGCGGTGACGCTGGGCACGCAGCTAGCGCTCACTTTGCTGGGTCACTATTTCGTGTTTGACCTGCGTTCTCGGTTAGTGAAAAGGATTCTGGATACCGATATCGAACGTTTAGAGCAGCTAGGTAACGCCACGCTGTTGGCAAGCCTCTCAAGCGATGTGCGCAATATCACCATTGGCTTCGTGCGCTTGCCGGAGCTGGTTCAGGGCGTGGTGCTGACCCTGGCCTCGGTGGTGTATTTAGCGTGGCTCTCGCCGCAAATGGTGGTGATTACCGTGCTGTGGATGGCCTTCACCATGGGCGTTGGCTGGGTGCTGGTGTCAAAGGTGTATCGCCACTTTCATCAGGTGCGCGAAAGCGAGGATCGTCTGTATAAGGATTATCAGTCGGCGATTGAAGGCCGCAAAGAGCTGGCGCTGAACCGCGACCGTGCGCGGCGCTTTTTTGATGAGTCATACACGGATAACGCAAAAGCATACCGCCACCATATCATTCGCGCAGACACCTACCACCTCAGCGCCAATAACTGGTCCAACATCATGATGCTGGGTGCCATTGGCGTGGTGTTCTTTATGGCCAACGTGCTGGGTTGGGCAAGCCCGGCGGTGGCCGCTACCTTTGCCTTAACCCTGCTATTTTTACGCACGCCTTTAATTCAGGCCGTGGGCGCATGGCCCACGTTAATCAGCGCCCAGGTGGCGTTCGATAAACTGGCAAGCCTGGAGCTAGCGGAGTACCAGCCGGGCTTCGATGTGGAGGATAGCTTTCACGGCTGGCAGCGCTTAACGCTCTCTAACGTGGTGTATCGTTATACGCCGCCCTCCGGTGGCGAGGGTTTCCAGGTGGGTCCACTCAACCTCACGTTGGTGCGCGGCGAGCAGGTGTTTTTAATTGGCGGCAATGGCAGCGGTAAATCAACGCTGGCGCGCCTGCTTTCAGGGCTGTATCGCCCGCAAAGTGGTCAAATCAGTGTGGATGGCAAGGAGCTTAGCCCGCAAGAGTGGGCTGCGTTTCGGGCGCGCTTTGCCAGTGTCTTTACTGACTTCCACCAGTTCGACCAAGCCATGGGGCCGGGTGGAGAAGTGGCCGACCCTGCGCTATTAGCCACGTGGCTCGAGCGGCTGCAGATGCAGCAAAAGCTTGAGTGGCAAGATGACCGAGTGGTGAATACGCAGCTCTCGCAAGGGCAGCGTAAGCGCTTGGCACTGCTGCTGGCGATTGCCGAAGAGCGAGATATTTTGCTGCTCGATGAGTGGGCGGCGGACCAGGACCCGCAGTTCAGGCGGCTGTTTTACCGTGAGCTGTTACCCCACCTGAAAGCGATGGGCAAAACTGTGTTTGCCATTAGCCACGACGACAGCTACTTCGTCCATGCGGACCGCTTATTGGAGATGTCCAAGGGGCAGTTGAGTGAGCTGACAGGTGAACAGCGGGCCCAGGCCAGTGAAGATGCAGTGGCGCAGATCAGCTCGTAATGAGCGGCTTACCCTTTGCGACGCGCCTGGCGGTCGCACCCTTCCAGCGGGCAATTACTACACACGTCAAACTCATCGAGCAGGTAGCGCAGGCAGCAGAGCTTGCGCACCCGCTTAACCTCTTCGCTGCCACTGGGCTGGTAAGTGCGCACCGGCTCAAACAGCGGGTTGCGCTGCCCATTGAGGGTACGCGATTCCAGCAGCGCGCGAGTGGCGGCCAGGGCTTCTTGGTTAACCAACGGGTGCGCTGCTAGGGCATTGACGTAGTAATCCACGTAGCCACCTGCGTTGCTCCAAAACACCCGTGGTGCGGCCCCAGAAACGGCCGAGAGGCGCTCGATGAGCGGTGCCCAGTGCTGCTCGATGAGCGTGGTAAAGCGCTCGGTGGTGTCCTGCGTGGTAAAGCGCTCGCCTTCATGGGGCAGCCAAAGCCCTTGAGCACAGCCCTCCTCATTTTGGATCACATAGAGGTCATCCAGCCCGACGGGTAGGTCGCGGTTCAGCAGCAGATGAGCGGTCAGCGTGGGAACGGTGACGGTACTGAAATGCCACTTCGACCACAGTGAGGCAATGGCGCGCTTATCTCCGCCGTCATAACGGCTGGCGTAGCGCGCCATATCTACTTCTAGTAAGGCAGTATTGCGCCAGCGAGAGGCCTTAATAGCGGCGGCTGGCACCGCGCCACCGATGAGGGGCGGGGTGAAATGCGCAAGGGACCCCTGGTAGCAATCGGCCAGGGTAAGCGCTGTGGCGGTGTCGGGCTGGCGCAAGGCGAGTGGCATAACCGAACTCCAAAACGTGATAAGAGCACGTGAACAGAACGCCAGCATAAGCGATAATGCTTATCAATTGAATAGTTAATTGAGAACGACTCTTCTTCAAACTAGCGTCGACTATTGGGCCACTGCGATACGGTGCTCGCCGTTTGGGTGCTTCATGACTTGCATCGGCAGGCCGTAAATAGCTTCAAGCGTCGTGCTTTGCATCAATGCATCGGGCGTGCCGTGGGCCAGCAGGCGGCCACTGTGAAGGGCCATCAGCTCATCGCAGTAGCGCGACGCCATATTGATATCGTGGAGCACGATGATCACCCCTAGATTCAGCTCGTCGCAGAGCTTACGAATCAGCGCCAATACTTCCATTTGGTGGGCGATATCCAGCGCTGCCAGCGGCTCATCTAGCAGTAGAAAGCGACTGCCCTGCGCGATCAGCATGGCAAGCCACACCCGCTGGCGTTCACCGCCTGAAAGCGTATCTACCAAACGGTCGGCAAAGGCTTCCGTGTGGGTAAGGGCAATGGCCCGCTCAATCGCGTCTTTATCTGTTTGATTATGACGACCCAGCAGGCCGTGCCAGGGGTAGCGTCCAAATGCTACCAGCTCGCGGCCGGTGAGATTTTCGGCGCTGGGTAGATGCTGAGGTAGGTAGGCGACCTGGCGAGCAAACTCCCGGTTGCCCCATGCCTGTAAGGGGCGTTGATCAAAGTGAATCTCGCCGTCGCTAACGGGCTGTTGCTGCGCCAGCAGCTTGATCAGAGTCGATTTGCCAGAGCCGTTATGACCAATCAGGCCATACACCTTGCCTTCTTCGAAGGTGTGATGAATGGGCTGAAGAAGGAGCTTGCCGTTAATGGCGAAGGTAGCACCCTGAACGTTAAACATGCGTCACTCCTGGCCGAGCCGACATCGCGCTAATGAAAAACGCATTGTATCGTTAATAGTTATCATTTAGAAATGTTTCGTGATGAGGGCTGCTTTGGTCATTCGCGGCAGGCGTTTGTGTGCAATGGCCATCACGATATGCCCTGTGACCAGCAGTAGAAGTAGCCAAGAGAGGGGGCTGTGCAGCAGATCCGCAGGCAGCATAAGTGCTGGGATGTCGTTCTCTGCGCCAGGAATCACTTCAATGCCATAGACCTTGAGCGGCCAACCGCCAGCGTAATTCCTGATTAACCCAAGGCCAGAGATCAGCACTAACAACACATAAAACAAACCGTGCACGCCACGAGCCAGTCGGCCACGTATCGTTTGCGGCTGCGGTGGGCGCTGACCACGCTGGCTGAACCACCATGTCAGACGCACCAAGGTGATGATTAGGAGCAGCAAGCCGATCGCTCCGTGTGGCGCTAACCTTGACAGCATGAACGTCACACTCGTTTCGCCGAACACTCGCCACATAGCCACGACAAAAAACTGAGTAAGTACTAACAGCGCAGTGAGCCAGTGCAGTAGACGGCTGATGAGGCCGTAACGTTCAGGCGTATCGCACCAGGTGTTAGACAATGCGGCAGAGTGGGGAGCTGCTTTCATAGCGATGAGGCTTATGGGTAGTGGGCGGTAGGCAAGATTGTAGTGTGAATACTTATCATTTAGAATCTCGTTCTTTGATTTATTTTCCTACACCTTCCGTTTGCCAAGGTCACGCCAATGACAATGCCTGCCCGTGTCTCTGCTGTCGTCGCTGACGGGATAGTGTCATGAGGCCGATGCGCCGTGGCGGTTCCCCCGCTCAAACCTGCTTACTGCTGAGTTTACCGTTAATGGTGCTGCTGGTGCTGAGCCTTCAGCAGCAGGGCGGTATCGCGCAGAGCGTTCAGGCGCTGCTGTTCCCTACGTTCGAGAATGTGGATGAGCTGCTGCTGCACTTTGCCTGGTGGCCGCGCTTTACGATGGCACTGTTGGCGGGGGGCGGCTTGGCGCTAGCCGGGGTGCTGATGCAGCAGGTGCTCCGCAACCCGCTGGCATCGCCCACCACCTTGGGCGTTGCCTCGGGCGCTAACTTGGCGCTGATGGCGGCCACGCTGTTGTCCCCTGGCGTGCTTGCGATGGGCGGAGAGTGGATCGCGCTGCTGGGTGGGAGCGCTGCGATAGGGCTGGTGTTTATGCTCTCTTGGCGGCGCGGGCTAGCACCCATTGCGGTGGTGCTGGCGGGTCTGGTGGTTAATCTCTATTTAGGGGCACTCTCTACCGCACTGCTGCTGTTTAACCATGAAACGCTGGCTGGGCTACTCATCTGGGGGGCAGGCTCGTTGGCGCAAAATGGCTGGGATGGCGTGGCGTCGTTGGCTCCTAGGCTTGCCATTTGCGGCGTGGCGGCGTGGCTTTTGCTGCGCCCTTTGGCGGTTTTAGAGTTAGACGACGCCAGCGCCAAAAGCCTGGGGATTTCGCTGAAGCATTTGCGCTTTGCCGGGCTAGGGCTGGCGGTGTTTATCACCGGCAGCGTGGTGAGCGTGGTAGGTATTATTGGCTTTATTGGTTTAGCGGCCCCCAATATTGTGCGCATGGCAGGGGCGCGCACGCTGGGTGCGCGCTTGCTCTGGTCGACGTTATTAGGCGCCGTGCTGCTGGCCACCACGGACCTCTTGCTGCAGCGCTTTTCGGGCATGATGGCGACGCTGATTCCCACCGGGGCCGTGACGGGGGCATTAGGCGCACCGCTGCTGATGTGGTTAATTCCGCGCCTTAAGCTGCAGGGCGACCGTCCTCCCCAGGCAACCGGCGTGGCGATCACGCACCACTCAGCGTCACATCGGTTAGCGATAGGGTTACTGCTGGCGCTGGTGGCCGCCATGGTGGTGGGCCATTTAGTGGGGCAAGGAGCCAACGGTTGGAGCATCATCGCCCCGACGAATTGGGGCGTGATCGAGTGGCGCTTTCCGCGCGTGATGGCGGCAGCGGCCAGCGGTTTGATGCTGGCAATAGCGGGCACTATTCTGCAGCGCCTTTCGGCCAACCCCATGGCGAGCCCCGAAGTGCTGGGGATTAGCGGTGGCTGCGCCATTGCGCTGATTTTAGGGATCTACCTGCTCCCCGCCCCCAGCAATGCCCTACTGGTAGCGATAGGAACGCTAGGGGCGCTGGCGGCGCTGCTTGTGCTGGTAGCGCTCAACCGTAAGAGTGGCTTTGTGCCTGAGCGTTTACTGCTCAGCGGCGTAGCGATTAGCGCGCTGTTCGATGCGGTGCGCAGCGTGCTGCTGGCGGGCGGTGACCCGCGCGGCCAGCAGGTCATTGCGTGGCTGGCAGGCTCTACTTATTACGTGGATGTCGGCAGCGCGCTGCTCGTGGGCAGTATGGCGGCGGGGCTTGCGTTAGTATCGCTGCCGTTCACCCGCTGGTTAGATATCATGCCGCTGGGTACCGCAACAGCGCGTTCGCTGGGCATTGGTCTGAACCGTGCGCGTCTAGCGCTATTACTGTTGGTCGCTTTGCTCACCGCCTGCGCCACGTTGGTGCTGGGGCCGCTCTCGTTTATTGGTTTATTGGCACCGCACATGGCTCGGCTAATGGGCTTCTCCCGCGCCCGCCAGCACTTAGTAGGCGCTGCCTTGATCGGTATGCTGTTGATGGTGCTGGCCGACTGGGTAGGCCGTCAAATCATGTTCCCTTATGAAATTCCCGCAGGCTTAGTGGCTTCGCTGATTGGTGGGGCCTACTTTATGTGGGGGCTGCGTCGCTTATAAGCACTTATATAAGTATGTATAAGCTGTGCTAATGCCCTATTAGCAAGATGATTTTTTATTATGCCAACTTACCCTTACCCTAGCGCTTTCTTAACTCAAGCATAAGGCGAGCGGCGATGTGGGAAAGCTACCTAACAGGTTTAGTGGTTTGCGGCGGCATCATCATGGCCATCGGGGCGCAGAACGCCTACGTGCTGGGGCTGGCCGTCCGTCGTGAGTACCACTGGTGGTCGGCGGGGCTGTGTATGAGCGCGGACATCATCCTGCTCACGGCGGGTATGTTTGGTGTCAGTGCGTTTTTGCTCACCATGCCCAATGCCATGGAAGCCATGCGCTGGGTGGGCGTGCTGTTCTTGGCCTGGCTAGCGGCACAAGCGTTATGGCGCGCTGCCAGTGGCCGTGAAGGTTTAAAGGCCAATAGCGCCAAAGCGCGCCGCTTGCGCGGTGTGTTACTGGCGACGCTGGCGGTCACGGTGCTTAACCCGCAAGTTTATCTCGATACGTTGCTGTTAATTCCCGCCATTGGTGCTCAGCAGGAGAGCGCCGGTGTGTTCGTTGCCGGGGCGTCAACGGCGTCGATTCTCTGGTTTAGCCTGCTGGCCTGGGGCGGGGCGGCGCTATCACCCTTGCTCTCTCGCCCTGGCGCTTGGCGCACCATCGATGGGCTGATTGGCCTGATGATGGCCGCCATCGCGGTGCACCTCGCGCTCGGCTCGGCGCTTTTGTAAGGGACAAATCGCCCGGTTAAGCCTGATCGAAGTAGCGCTTGATGATATTTAATACCTGCTCAATATCGCTGTCGCTGATATCGCGATGCACTACCATGCGCGTCGCGTAGAGCAGCTCTATCAGCACGCCATGTTCCTTGAGCCAAGCAGCTAGCGGCGCGACATGCGCTTTGTCGATCTGAACAAACACCATATTGGTGGCCTGTGAGGTTACCTCGATGGCGGGAAAGGTGGCCAAGCCTTCTGCCAAGCGGGCCGCACGACGGTGGTCATGGGCTAAGTCCGCTACGTGATGATCCAGCGCGTGCTGGCAGGCGGCGGCAATAATGCCTGCCTGACGCATCCCGCCTCCCACCATTTTACGCCAGCGCCGGGCGCGGTTGATCAGTGCCTCGGAGCCCACCAGCGCTGAACCCATGGGTGTGCCTAGCCCTTTCGAAAAGCATAGTGAAACGCTATCGAAGGGTTGGCAGAGCTGTTTGAGTGAGGTGTCTGTGGCGACAGCGGCATTGAAGAGCCGGGCGCCGTCCAAGTGAGTGGCCAACCCGTGTGTGCGGGCAAGCTCGGTGGCCTGCTGAACGTATTCGGCCGTCAGTACATTGCCGCCAATGGTGTTTTCCAGCGCCAAGAGCCGGGTTCGAGCAAAGTGAACATCGTCGGCTTTTACGGCGGCGGCGATTTTTTCGAGTGGCAGGCTGCCGTCTGGGGCGTTTTCAATGGGCTGCGGCTGAATGCTGCCCAGCACAGCGGCACCGCCACCTTCATAGCGATAGGTGTGGGCGCTCTGGCCCACGATATATTCATCGCCTCGCTCACAGTGAGCCATTAATCCCACCAGGTTGCTCTGGGTGCCGCTGGGGAACAGCAGCGCGGCTTCTTTCCCTGCGCGTTCAGCCAGCGTGGCTTGAAAGGCATTCACCGTTGGGTCGTCGCCCCACACATCGTCTCCTAGCGGTGCCGCCATCATGGCGTCTCGCATGGCGGCGGTAGGTCGTGTCACCGTATCGCTTCGTAAGTCGATCATATGAATCTCTCCCTGTTGGCCCTCCCGA
This sequence comes from Vreelandella lutescens, assembly GCF_014640815.1. Classification (GTDB taxonomy): domain Bacteria; phylum Pseudomonadota; class Gammaproteobacteria; order Pseudomonadales; family Halomonadaceae; genus Vreelandella; species Vreelandella lutescens. The sequence goes on from NZ_BMHM01000001.1 coordinate 404,192, forward strand.
ACAGGGCACTATGGATATAAACAGCTATGGTTATCGCAGATGTTGTTCATGGTGATGCCCACCCCCTACCGTATAGCAACCTAGCATAGGCGATGAGATGGATCTTAAAAGTGGTTACCCGTTTTGGGCGGTTAAAAATGGTTTGTTAACGGCTTTTCCGCAGCTTACCCATGATCACCAAACGGCAACAGTGGTCATAGGTGGTGGTATCACCGGGGCGTTAATTGCTGATGAGCTAAGCCGCCATGGACATCACGTCGTCGTACTGGAGCGCCGGGATGTAGGGTGGGGCAGCTCTGCTGCCAGTACAGCGCTTCTGCAGTACGAGATTGATACTCACATGGTCCACTTGGCTGAGCAATATGGTGAAGCGAACGCAGTGATGACTTATCGTCGCTGTGCCGACGCCATTCACTCACTGGAGCGCCTCGCGGCGGAGCTTGGCAATGTGGCGTTTAGCCGCCAGGAAAGCCTCTATTTTGCCAGTCATGAAGGCGATGTTGCCGCCCTGAAATCAGAGTTTGCGATGCGTAAGCGCTATGGCTTTGAGGTGACCTGGCTTGATCGAAGAGCGATTGAAACCGGCTATGGGTTCTCGGCACCAGGGGCGATTCTTTCCTCGCTAGCTGCCAGCGTCGACCCTTACCGTATGGCGTATCACCTGCTGGAAAACGTGGTGAGGCGGGGTGGGGGTGTGTTTGATCGTACACAGGTCGAGCGGCTTAAACCGAACGACGAGGGCGTCGAGGTTGTCCTTCGCAACGGAGCGACGTTGCGCTGTGAACAGGTGATTATTGCAGCGGGTTACGAGAGCCAGTCGTGGCTACCTGAATCGGTGGCCGCCAATCGCAGCAGCTATGCGTTTGTCACCGACCCGTTGCCCCGCGATGTGCTGGGCAAGTTGGGCCATACCTTGGTGTGGGAGTCAGCACGGCCGTATCTCTACTTACGCTCTACTCAGGATGGGCGGCTGCTCATCGGCGGTGAAGACGATGAAGAGGATATTCCGGATCGCCGGGATAAACGGGTGATGGAAAAAGCCCAAACGCTGGCCGCAAAGGTAGAAGCGCTGTGGCCTAGTCTTAAAATTAATCCAACGTTTTGTTGGGGAGGAACCTTTGCGGAAACCGACGATGGTTTGCCTTATTTTGGGCCTCATGAAGCGCTGGGGCCGCGGGTGCATTTTGCCATGGCCTATGGTGGTAACGGCATTACCTACAGCATGATAGGCGCTCAGTTGCTGCGTGCGCTGATTGAGCAGCGTCCGCATCCGTTAAGTGGACTGTTCTCTTTTCAGCGATAGCGGTCTGATGCATAACTCACCCTGAATAAGACGCTACACTAAAGGTACTGACCATCGCTGGATGGGTAGGTCAGTATTGTTAGCAGTGAATAGTCTGCCTGTTGCCTAGCGTTGTGTGATTAATAAGCGAGTGTTTGTCCATGAGTCCCGCCCTATCCCTACGTGCCTTGGAGCGCAACGACCTGCGCTTTGTCCACGAGCTGAATAATAACCAGAGCATTATGTCGTACTGGTTTGAAGAGCCGTACGAGTCGTTTGATGAGCTTGAAGAGCTGTATAACAAACACATCCACGATAATGCGGAGCGGCGCTTTGTTGCTGAAGACAGCAGTGGCCGTGCCATTGGATTGGTGGAGCTGATTGAAATTGACTACATCCATCGCAGCGCCGAGTTTCAAATCATCATTACCCCAGAGCATCAGGGTAAGGGGTTTGCCCGTTCACTGATCCGTCAGGCGTTGCACTATTCGTTTACGATTTTAAATCTTCACAAGGTTTATTTGATTGTGGCGGTCCAGAACATTAAAGCGATTCATCTCTACGAGGAGAGTGGTTTTATTGAAGAAGGGCATCTGGTCCAGGAGTTTTTCATTAACGGTAAATACCGTGACGTGAAGCGAATGTATATCTTGCAAGATACCTATTTAGCACGGCTAGGCGAGCAGCCTGAAGAAGAGGGTGGTTGGGGCTAATCAATGAATGAGCACAGCGCTGCAGTGGATAGGGTAGGAATATCTACTGCAGCGCTGGAGGCACGTTATTGCTGGCGCATGTACGCAGCCAGGGCGTCAAACGCAGCGCGCTGCTGCTGTGCACGTTTTGCCCACACTTCCATGACATCGACTTCCATGACCGGTTTCTGAGTAGCGGCATTTTTCATGGCGAACACTCCTGATACAGAGGTAGAAGAATCATTTTTGTTATACACAGCTTGCGTTGTGCAATGCAGTAAAATAGCTGTGATATGAATATTATGCGCTTTCTCTGGGTCTGGCTAGTCCAAAAGATGTAAGTGATATGCCATCACCTGTAAGAAATAGCTTACAAAATGAGGGCTGAATACGGCCCTGCTTTCCTAGCTTATTGAATGGAAAAGATTTTCATAATACAAAAAAGCCGACAGGGAATGTCGGCTTTGGGTGTTATCTTTTCGTCTATAGGGGATAAAAAAGGCGAGAAAAGTGCTTTTTAGCAGTAGAAGTTGGCGAGTGCGTCATTGGCGGCGCGCTGCCACTGCGCCTGACATCGCCAAAACGCGAGCACTTCTTCGTTACGCGCCGGGATTGCAGTCATGATTGTCATCACGTGATCCTCCTGTGGGACAACATTATCAGTGTAGTCCCTTTTATGCTGCTATGCAGCATAATGCTGAGAATAGCCAGTACCCCCAGCAAAACTGCTCGTCAGCAGCTAGGCTTGAAAGGCTGATCTGTTAATTTTTCTGCGAAAGGAGTCGCATATGAGCGCAAACGTGGCTGAAATCATCGTCGATACACTGCAAAACGCTGGTGCCAAACGCTGTTATGGAGTGGTAGGCGATACGCTAAATCACTTCACGGATGCTTTACGGCAAAGCGATATCAAGTGGGTGGGCGTTCGTCATGAAGAAGTCGGTGGTTTTGCCGCCGGTGGCGAGGCGTATATGACTCAGGAGCTGGCGCTCTGCGCGGGTTCCTGTGGCCCCGGTAGCCTGCATTTTGTTAACGGGCTGTTTGATGCCCATCGTAATGGCGCACCCGTAGTGCTGATAGCCTCACAAATCGCCCTAGGCGACATCGGCAGCCAGTTCCCCCAGGAAGTCGACCAAAGCGCCATCTTCAAACAGTACAGCGTGTTTTGTGAAACCATTGCTTCCGCTGAGCAGGCGCGCCGCATGACCGCTTTAGCCGCTCAGACCGCGCTCGCCAAGCGAGGCGTCGCGGTGCTGATCGTACCAGGCGATGTAATGACCCAAACGCCAGATAATCAGTTGGGCTATCGCACCCATCAGTTTAGCTACTCGCTACGTCCAACGGCACAGGCGCTGGTGCCCGCTGTAGAGCAGCTTAATAAAGGCGGCAAGATCACCATCTTTGCTGGCGCTGGCTGCGAAGACGCTCGCGATCAGGTCATCGCGTTAGCGGAAAAGCTGCAGGCCCCGATTGCCTGGACCTCGCGCGCGAAAGATTTCATGGAGCATGACAACCCCTATCAAGTCGGTATGACGGGCGTTTATGGCTTGGAAGGGGGCTACCATGCGGTTTCCGAGTGCGACACCCTCCTGCTGCTTGGCTGCAATTTCGCGTTTAGCCAGTTCTACCCCGAACGTGCGGCGATCATTCAGGTGGACCAAGACCCCGCGCAAATTGGCAAGCGTTACCCTGTGGACGTAGGAATTGTGGGCAGTACGCGGGATACCTGCGAGGCGCTCGCTCAAGTTGTACAGGAAAATCCGCGCAGCCACTGGCTAGAGAAGTGCCGCAAACGCTACGCCAAGTCCTGGGAAAAATCGGCTCATCAAAGCCGGGATAGTCAGGTGATTCACCCACAAGAGCTGACGCTGGCCATTGACCGCCACGCGGCGGAGAACGCTCTGTTTACCGCTGATACTGGCAGCGTCAATGTATGGATGCTGCGCCATATTCAGGCCTCACAGCAGCGACGCACTCTGTCGAGCTTGCAGCACGGCACGATGGCCAATGCCTACCCCCAAGCGCTGGGTATTCAATTGGCGTACCCTCACCGTCAGGTGATCGCCATGTGCGGGGATGGCGGGCTCACCATGCTAATGGGCGACTTATTAACCCTCGTGCAGCAGAGGATTCCGCTCAAAATGGTGGTGTATAACAACAGCTCCCTAAGCTTTGTGGAGTTAGAGCAAAAAGTAGAAGGATTGCTGGATGCCTACACCGAGCTTGAGAACCCCAACTTTGGCGAGGTGGCTACCGCCATGGGGCTTTGGGGGCGCAGGGTGGAAGATGAGGCAGAGTTGGATGTGGCGATTAGCCAATGGCTTGCCCAGCCGGGGCCTGCCTTATTAGATGTGGTGGTGAACCCGATGGAGCTGGTGATGCCGCCAAAGGTGGAAGCCGGGCAGGTTGCTTCAACCGCTCTCTATTCAGCGAAAGCCGTGCTCAGTGGACGCATGGATGAAGTTGTTCATCTAGTCAAAAGCAACTTCTTAAAACGCTAGCGGCGTGCTGCATGCTATGTTGGCGGTAGCGCATCACACACCAATAACATAAGAGCCATGCGATGACGTTAACGCCTGCTATTCATTACTACGACCGCTGGGTGAGCACGCCTAGCGGCCGCCTATTTACCCGTACGTGGCAGCCGCCCAACCTACGTTCGGAAGTGCCCATTGTGCTGTTTCACGACTCTTTGGGCTGCGTGGACCTCTGGCGCAGTTTTCCTGCGGCGCTAAGCACTGCCGCCAGGCAGCCAGTGATTGCTTATGACCGGCTCGGTTTTGGCCGCTCTGATGCGTGCTCAACGCCTTTGCCGCTTAGCTTTATCGGCGATGAACCCACAAAAAATTTTGCAGCCATCTGCGATGCCTTGGAGATGACTCGCTTTATTGCTCTAGGCCACAGCGTGGGCGGTTGTATGGCGGTTCACTGCGCTGGGCATTATTCACTGCAGTGCCAGGGCTTGATTACCATCGCCGCCCAAGCGTTTAACGAAAACCGCACGCGGCAAGGGATTGAGGAGGCAAACGTTGCCTTTCAGGCACCAGAACAGTTCGCCAAACTGGCCAAGTACCACGGCGACAAAGCCCGCTGGGTACTCAACGCCTGGACAGACACCTGGCTAAGCCCTGCGTTTGCAGAGTGGTCACTCACCCCGGCGCTTGAACAGGTACAGTGCCCGACACTCGTGCTGCATGGCGAGAAAGACGAGTATGGGTCTCATCGTCAGCCTGAGCGCATTGCCCGCTATACCCAAGGCCCTGCCCACTGCGAAATGTTGCCCGGCATTGGGCATATTCCTCACCGGGAGGCCGAAGCCGTGGTGGTCGAGTTCGTCCGCCAGTTTATCGCTCGCCTTGCCTATTAACTGCCATTCAGCACCACGTGAGACCTTCTATGCGCTTAAGAGTCTTATCTGATCTTCATCTAGAGCACTTTGATGGCCACCGCGAACTCCCATCGGTAGACGCGGATGTGGTGATCTTAGCGGGGGATATTCATCGCAGGGCAGAAGGGCTGGCCTGGGCACGGCAGCAGTTTCCCGAACTGCCGATTCTCTACGTGCCGGGTAACCATGAGTTCTACGGCACTTGCATGCCGCTGCTGCGCCAAGAGCTAGCGCTTGAGGCCGAACGCTATGAGATTGAACTGCTGGATAATCGCAGTATAACCATCGGTGGAGTCCGCTTTTTCGGCACGACGCTCTGGACAGATTTTGCGCTCTATGCGGATGACCCCACCCGTAACCCTGCCGATACTGAGGCGAAAGCGCTGCGCTACATGCCCGATTTTCGCATCATTACTACCTCGCCCGGCCAAGCATTCACGCCTCAAGCCAGCCAAGACATGCACCGTGAGGCGCTGGAATGGCTCAACAGTGAGCTTCACCAGCCTTTCGATGGCCCCCGCGTCGTGGTGAGCCATCATGCGCCCTTACATCGCTGCATTCCCGAGCAGTATTTAGGCGATGCGCTCTCTCCCGCTTTTGCGTCCCACCTCCCGCAGCTGATGGGAAAGATGGATCTGTGGATTCACGGCCATGTTCACGAGCCGGTGGACATACGACACAGCGGCACGCGCGTTATCGCCAATCCTGGCGGTTATCCGGATGAGTTTGAGCCGCCGCTGTTTCGGCCTAATTGGGTGGTGACGGTGGGCGAATAAAGGCTGTGTGATGTAAGGCAGGGAGTGAGATGCGGAAAGCGCTTTGGGATAGTGGCCTGTGCCCTGACGTCACGTCTATTGGGAATGAGCGGCTAATGTCGATTAGCCGCTCTTTACGTATCAGAAAGTCAACCAGAGGATTTCTCTACCAGCAGCCCACAAGAGGGCGCTGCCCAGCGGTTGTCAGCGGTGAACACCACGTCGCATACCACGGGCGAGTAGTAGCGGCGCACTTCTTCATCGATGCGCTGGCGCAGCGCGTCTTGGTTCGCCAGGGTCGCGTTGGGGAGGTCTTTGGGGAGTACCACGTGGACGATGACGTAGAGCAGGCGGCCGGGGCGCACCATACGCACGCGCACCTCCAGGGTGTCGATATCGGCAAGGCCTCGGGCGACGGCTTGGCGCACCGGCTGGGCGACGGTTTCTTCCGGGGTTTTGTTAAGCAGCTCTCTTAATGCTTGCGACGCCATGCGCACAGGCACGCCCAGGCAGAGCACCACCACTGCAATCACCAACACGGAGTCCACGTAGGGCAAAACGGACTGCCAGCCGAGGCGTTCAAACAGCATAACTAAGCAAAACGCCGCTAACACTGCGCCTGAGATCACACTATTGACCAGCCAGTTTAGTTTATCAGCGGCCACTAAGGGGCTACTGACATGGCGCTGGCTGCGATGCATGACCCAGGCGGTAAGCGAGCAGGCGGCAGTGGCAAACAGTGCATAAATCACCGCTAGCCCTGCTGAAATTTCTCGCCCACCGGTAAGCAAAGCGGCCACGGCATCCACCAGTGCGAAGATCGATACCCCCAAAATCAGTAAACCTTTGCATAAATTAACCAGCGACTCGAAATAGCTGTAGCCAAAGGGATACGACTCGCTGTCCGGGCGGCTGGCCAGCTTGCTGACCTTGATGGTCACCAGCGCTACGCTAAAGTAGATAAGATTAAACAAGCCATCCAATAGGATGGCTTGGGAGTTCGAGGCCAGCGTGGCCACGATACCGGCACAGCCAATCAGCAACGCCATCAAGGCGGAAAAGGCTAAGGTACTGGATTCTGTCTTCACGAACGTATGGCTCCCATGCCTACTGAATCAAGAGGCTGGCAAGCATAGCAACATCGCGGTGGGCAATGTCAGTGATTTATGGCCCGTGCAGCGCTTATACCACGAAGGCACCCAAGGAGGGATGTGCAGATGCGCCATGCTAACGATGTCACCTTTCATCTGCTGACGCCGGAGGATGTCTCCGAGCTGCTGCGCTTTGAAATCGCAGAGCGTGACTGGTTCGAGCAGCATATCGAGGCCAGACCCGAATGCTTTTATACGCCGCAAGGCGTGGCTAAACATATGATTGAGTGTTTGGCGCTCAACGCTCAGCGCAAGATGAACCCACTTATTATTCGTGAGCGCGGCGTCATCATCGGGCGTGCAAACCTACGCAATATTCAGGGTGGTGACGCCAAGGCGGGTTACCGTATTGCTCAGAGTGCCTGCGGCCGAGGCATTGCTCAAATGGCACTCAAGCAATTAATGAATGAGGCTCGCTGTGTTTATGGGCTAACGCAGTTAGCAGCGGTGGTAGCGGTAGATAACGTGGCATCGCAGCGTGTGCTCGAAAAGGCGGGATTTCGCATTGTCAAACGCCTACCTCGTTACTCTACGGTCAACGGAGAGCTGAAAGATTGCAGGTTGATGGAGCAGGCAATAGGCGAATGCTGCCCCTAACACTGGGAGCGTAAGCTAGGTTGTAGGGAGCGTTTTGTATTAGCGGGCTCTTTAGTAAATGCGCCGCCTTATTGAGGCGGCGCGTATTTTTAGCGGGCGGGCAAGTGCCGCTACTCACGTTCAACCCATACCTCATCCCCTTGAAAGCCTACGCGCCAAGTGCGTAGCTGCACGCTTTCGTCTTCAAGGCACTGACCATCTTCCAAGCGAAAGTGCTGCTTATAAATAGGCGAGGCAATCACTGGGCTGCCTTTAATATCCCCAACAATACCGCGGGCGATCACGTAGGCCTTAGAGAAGGGATCTTGATGATCTAAGGCGAACAGCTCGTTACCGTGGCCGGGCAGGTAGAACAGCGCGATTTGTACGGCACCCTGTGAGGTAGTTAGCCAAGCGGCGACGCCTGAAAAGGCCACCAGGTCTGCTTTGGTACACAGCGGCTGCCTAGTGTCGGTGCTGTCCGTTGGTTTTAATGCGGTGGCGGTCATGGTGACCCTCCAATGATGATGGCTAGATTATGCAGGGCGAGGCTGGCCGCGCTCAGAGGTCATGATGATGGAGGGGTCGGGCCGTGCATCATTCACGAAACTTCTAAAGCGCTTGAGCTTTTCGGGGTCGCTGATGGCGTTGGCCCACTCGCACTGGTAGCTGTCCACCACGTGCTGCATTTGACGCTCCAGCTCATCACTGATCCCCAGGCTGTCTTCCAAAATCACCTCTTTGAGGTAGTCCAGGCCGCCTTCCAGGTTTTCCCGCCACACCGAGGTGCGCTGTAAACGGTCGGCGGTGCGTACGTAGAACATCAAAAAGCGGTCGATGGTGCGGTAGAGCTGCTCGTCATCTAAATCGGTGGCGAAGAGTTCCGCATGGCGGGGGCGCATGCCGCCGTTGCCGCATACGTAGAGGTTCCAGCCGTTTTCAGTGGCGATAATGCCGATGTCTTTACTCTGGGCTTCGGCACACTCGCGGGTACAGCCGGAAACGCCAAACTTGATCTTGTGCGGTGCGCGCAGGCCCTTGTAGCGGTTCTCCAACTGAATCGCCATGCCCACGCTGTCCTGTACGCCGTAGCGACACCATGTACTGCCCACACAGGATTTCACCGTGCGCAGCGACTTGCCGTAGGCGTGGCCGGTCTCAAAGCCAGCGTCAATCAGTTCGCCCCAAATGGCTGGCAGGTCTTCCAGCCGTGCGCCGAACAGGTCAATCCGCTGGCCGCCGGTAATCTTGGTGTAGAGCTGGTACTTCTGGGCCACTTGCCCTAGCACCACCAGCTTTTCAGGGGTAATTTCACCGCCCGCAATGCGTGGCACTACTGAGTAGGTGCCGTTTTTCTGCATATTGGCCATGAAGGTGTCGTTGGTGTCCTGCAGCGGCACGTGGGCGGCATCGGTGATCGGTTCGTTGAAGCAGGAGGCGAGAATCGAGGCCACCGCCGGTTTGCAGATATCGCAGCCGAGGCGATGCGTCTCGGCATTGCCGTGCTTCTCCATTAGCTTGCTGAATGTCTTGATGCCTTCGACACGCACGATGTCGTAAAGCCCTTGGCGGGTATGGGCGAAGTGCTCGCAGATCGATTTATCCACTTCGACGCCGCGGGCCTCTAATTCGTGATCCACTACGCTTTTGAGCAGCGCCGCGCAGCCGCCGCAGCCGGTGCTGGCTTTGGTCGCGCCTTTAACGCTGCCAAGGTCAGCCGCGCCCGCGTCGATGGCGCTGCAGATGCTGCCTTTCGTCACGTTGTGGCAGGAGCAGATCATCGCTGTTTCCGGCAGGGAATCCGGCCCCAGCGCCGGGGCGGCACCGCTTTGTTGCGGCAAAATGAGCGATGCGGGCTCCTTAGGCAGCTCAATCCCGTTGGCGTAGTACTGCAACAGCGTGTCATACACGCTGTTATCGCCCACCAGCATGGCCCCCAGCAGCTTCTTACCGTCGCTGGTCACCACCAGTTTGCGGTAAACCTGGGTGAGCGGGTCGAGGTAGCGGAACATGCGAGCGCCAGGGTTTTGGTTGCCGTGGGCATCGCCAATGGAGCCGACATCCACGCCCAGCAGTTTTAGCTTGGTGCTCATATCGGCACCGCTAAAACAGGTATCGCCCCCCGTCAGCGTGGCGACGGCCGTTTTGGCCATTTGGTAGCCAGGCGCCACGAGGCCAAAGATACTCCGATTCCACAGCGCTACTTCGCCGATGGCGAGGATATTCGGGTCGTTGGTGCGGCACTGGTCATCGATCACCACGCCGCCGCGCTCGCCAATGGTCAAGCCGCACGCCCGGGCGAGCGTATCCTGGGGGCGAATACCGGCGGAAAAGACAATCAGGTCGGTTTCCAGCACTTTGTCGTCTTGGAAGACCATCCGCAGGCGGCTGGTGTCGCCGGGTTCGATACGCTGGGTAGCCCGTTCGGTGAGTACCTGAACGCCAAGGGCCTCGATTTTCTCTTTCAGCAGCTCGCCGCCTTCGCTATCTACCTGCATGGGCATCAGGCGCGGGGCGAACTCCACCACGGCGGTGTCCAAGTTCAGCCCGCGCAGCGCGTTGGCAGCTTCCAAACCGAGCAAGCCGCCACCGACCACCACGCCGTTGGTGGCGTTTTTGGCGGCTGCCTGAATGGCGTCCAGGTCATCCAGGGTGCGGTAGACCAAGCAGCCTTCGCTGTCGTTGCCGGGGATGGGCGGCACAAAGGGGAAAGAGCCGGTGGCTAGCACCAGTTGGTCATAGGCGTAGTGGCCCTGTTCGGTCACCACCAGCTGCTGTTCGCGGTCAATCGCGGTGACCGCTTCGCCGCTGCGTAGTTGAATGCCGTGGGTGTGGTAGTAATCGCCATCGCACAGCGCCAGTGACTCCGCATCGCGGCCGCTAAAGTATTCGGATAAGTGCACGCGGTCGTAGGCACGGTGGCGCTCCTCGCCAAAAATCGTCACCTCAAACCCTGCCAGCGCGCCGCTTTCCACAAGCTGCTCGGCAAAATGGTGGCCGACCATGCCGTTACCAACAATGATCAGCTTTTGCGTGTTGGAAGACGTGGTTGGAGTAGTCATTTTGTTATTCACCATAGCTAAGCCGCCTCACGGGTGAGAGATAAAGGGGATGACAGGGTGTCGAAATGGTTATCGAGCGCTGTTTGGGCATCGGTTGCGCCAAACAGCAGCAGGTGGCGGCAGGCGGTGAGATCTGTCGCGGCCAGCGCCTGCTCGAAATACCAGGGGCCGTGGCGGGTATCGCCATACAGCACCGCGCCGATGAGGCGGCCTTGGTGGAGCAGCAGGCGGCAGTAGTCGCCGGTTTCCGGGTCTTGGTAGCGAAGCTCTTCGTGCTTGGCGGCGGCCTCGGTGGGGCCAAAGGCAAACAGGCTCACTCCGCTGACCTTGAGTTTGGTGGCGGTGGGGGCTTCTTGATACACCGCTGGCGTTTCACCACACAGCACGGCGGCCAGCACTGCTACCTGCCGCCAAATAGGTTCCACCAGCCCGTAAGTGTGCTGCTCGAACTGGCAGCATTCGCCCAGTGCATAAATGTGGTCGTCTGAGGTGGTGAGGTGCCCATCCACCACAATGGCGCGGTCGCACACGAGCCCGCTCTGCTGGCTCAGCTCCGCATTGGGGGTAATGCCCGCCGCCACGATGACGCTGTCGGCAGGTAGCTTTCGGCCATTGCTCAGTGTGACCGACTGCACCTGCCCGTGGCCGTTATCTTCCAAGGCAGCCAGCGATGCGCTGGTTTCAATGGAGATACCGCGCTCGCGCAGCGTGGCTTCCAGCAGTTGGGCGGCGGTGGTGTCTAGCTGGCGGTTCATCAACCGCTCACTGCGCTGCAAAACGCTGACGGTTAACGCACTACCGCCCCGTTTGCGCAGCCCTTCAGCGGCTTCCAATCCCAGTAAGCCGCCGCCAATCACCACGGCGTTGCCGCCTTGTTGGGCAATGGCTTCTAGGGCGTCGGCATCGCGCAGGTCACGAAACGTATGAACACCGTCAAGAGTGATGCCAGGCACCGCTGGCAGCGTGGGGCGCGAGCCAGTGGCTATCACTAATCGGTCGTAGCTTAAGGTGTCGCCGCGATGCATGATGAGCAGGCGGCGTTCGCGGTCAATAGAAGTCACTCGGTCGCCAAGCGTCAGCGTGATGTCGTTGTCGGCGTACCAGGAAGCGTCTTGCAGAGTGAGCGCTTCTGGGGCCAGCTCGCCTGCCAGTAAAGGGGAGAGCAATATACGGTTATAGGCAGGCACCGGCTCTTCTCCGATCACCGTGATACGGCGGGGGCGCTGCGGATGACGAACCAGCGCTTCGAGCAGTCGGTGGCAAGCCATGCCATTGCCGATAATGACGAGATGTTCGTTCGGTGAGCACCGGGAAGCGGTTTCCATAGGTAGCTCCTGTGGTTGAAGCATATGTGGTTGAAACATATGTGGTTGAAACATAAGGTTCAGCAAATAAAAAACGCCCCTGACACAGGCCTCTCAAGGAGGAGTGTCAGGGGCGTCGTTGCCCGTTGGCGTCGTTAATAACACACAGCAACCGCCGTTGGCTGCCGAACTGTCTTACCTTACGGTGAGCAAAAAGCCCGCCAGCTTTTGCTGCAGTGGGATTAAACGCAGTCTAATCAGCGTATTAAGCGTATTTGAGGAAGCAACAGGCCGCTAATGGTTCACCAGGCTTGCCCTATTTTGGTGCTTTGGAAGCGCCCAGTGCACTCTCTTCAAACGCTTAACGGTCAATGGCCAGCGTCCTGGCAAACGATGGGTTTTTGGAATGTTTTTTAAAATACTGTTTTTAAAATATTTTTATGGTTTTTTCGCAGCATGGGCGCAGGGTTTGCAGTTATGTCTGGTAACAAGCAATAACGGCTCAGTGCAGGGTCTTTGCCCATAACGATCACAACGACTAATTGCGTCGAACAATACTAACTGCAGCAAATCACTGATGAGTACGGCACCCGGTAAGCGGTGCCCCTGAGACAACGGCGTCCAGGCAGGCTTCTTTTAGAGGCTGGCTTGGGCGTTTTTTGCGTTTTAACGCCGGAGGAAACTGCCATGCCACAGGCCAATCGGCTCGCCCGAACCACCTGCCCCTACTGCGGCGTTGGCTGCGGCGTTACCGCCACGCTGGAGAACGGGCAGCTCATCGCCGTCGAAGGAGACCGCGAGCACCCCGCTAACTATGGCCGCCTATGCGTGAAAGGCACCGCGCTGCATGAAACCCTGGGCGAGCAGGGGCGCTTGTTGAAGCCGCGTGTGGATGGCGAGGAGGTCTCCTGGGAGCAGGCGCTCACCGCCACCGCCGAACGCTTGCAGGCGCAGCGCAGCGCCCACGGCCCGCAGTCGGTAGCGGCGTACTTATCCGGGCAACTCTTAACCGAAGATTATTACGTCGCCAACAAGCTGTTTAAAGGCTTCTTGGGCACCCCTCACCTGGATACCAACTCACGGCTCTGCATGGCGTCCGCCGTGGCGGGCTACAAGCGAGCCTTTGGTGCCGATGCAGTGCCTTGCAGTTATGAAGACCTCGAAGAGGCGGAGCTGGTGGTGTTGGTGGGGTCTAACCTTGCCTGGAATCATCCGGTGCTCTATCAGCGATTGAAGGTGGCCAAAGAGCGCAACCCGCTCATGCGGGTCGTGGTGATCGACCCCCGAGTGACCGACACCTGCGAAATTGCCGATCTCTATCTAGGCATTCGTCCTGGTAGCGATGCTTACCTGTTTAACGGGCTGTTGGCGTGGATGGCTGACCACCAGCGCCTAGATAGCGTTTACCTGGAGCGACACACCGAAGGGTTAGACGACGCGCTGAGCACTGCCAGACATAATGCAGACAGCGTGGAAGTCGTCGCCCGCGAATGTGATGTGGACGCTGAGCGTCTGGAAACTTTCTACTACTGGTTTGCCAGCCAACTACACGTGGTCACACTCTACTCCCAGGGGGTGAATCAATCCTCCAGCGGCACCGATAAGTGCAACGCGATTATCAACTGCCACCTAGCGGGCGGGAAAATCGGTTTGCCGGGGGCGGGGCCGTTTTCGATCACCGGCCAGCCCAACGCCATGGGTGGGCGCGAAGTGGGCGGGCTGGCCAATCAGCTGGCGGCGCATATGGATTACCACACGCCGGGCGCTCGCGAATTAGTCAGCCGCTTCTGGACCACACAGCATTTAACCCCGGCACTGCCTGATGCCCCGGGTTATAAGGCGGTAGAGCTATTTGATGCCATCGAGCGTGGCGAGATTACCGCCCTGTGGGTGATGGCGACCAATCCGGCGGTGAGCATGCCGGATGGGGAAAAAGTGCGCCGCGCGCTGGCAAAATGCCCGCTGGTGATTGTCTCGGAGTGCGTCGCCAATACCGACCTGCTGCCCTTTGCGGATATCGTGCTGCCCGCGTCAGGCTGGTCGGAGAAGGATGGCACGGTGACCAACTCAGAGCGGCGAATTTCTCGCCAGCGGGGGATGCTGCCTCCCCCCGGCGAGGCCAAGCACGACTGGTGGATACTCTGCGAAGTGGCGAAACGCCTAGGCGTGGGAGAAGCGTTCGATTACACCCACCCGTGGGAGATTTTCGATGAGCACGCACGCCTCTCTGGCTATGAGAATAGCGGCGATACCCAGCGGCTGTTCAATATCTCAGGGCTGGCAGGCCTGGGCCAAGCGGCTTATGATGCGCTCGCGCCGATTCAGTGGCCCGTGACTCAGCAGGCATCCCGTGGAACAGCAAGGCTGTTTGAAGATGGCCGGTTTGCTACGGCGAATGGCCGAGCCAAACTGCTGCCGATTACTCCGCGCCCGCCGGAGCAGCCGCTGAGCGACGACTACCCGCTGCGCTTGAATACCGGCCGCGTGCGGGATCAGTGGCACACCATGACCCGTACCGCCCGTGCACCGCGCTTGATGAACCACCGCGCCGAACCGTTCATCGAGCTGCACCCAGACGATGCTGCTCAGGCGGGCTTAACGGATCAAGGCCTGGCCAAGCTGACCGCTGCCGCCGGGGAGTACTGTGGGCGGGTGCGGGTCTCTAACGCCCAACGCCAAGGCGAAGTGTTCGTGCCGATGCACTGGACCGACTGCTTTACCAAACAGGGGCGTAGCGGCGCATTGATTAAAGGCTATACCGACCCGCTCTCCGGGCAGCCGGAAGCCAAGCAGGGGGCGGTGGCGGTGAGCAAACTCCCCATTGCTTGGCAGGCGACGCTGCTGCTAGCCAATGAGTTGGATATGCAAACATCGCCCTGGCGTCGCAGCGACTACTGGGCACGCATTCCGATGGCAAGCTGCACCCGCTGGCAGCTAGCGGATAGCCAGCCGGTCGCGGATTGGCTAGCGCAGGTGGAAGCGTGGTGCGGTGTTTCCGCCTCTCTGTGGTGTGACGACCCGGCAACGGGTAGGCTGCGCGCAGCGGGCGTGGTGAAAGGGCGGCTGCGCTGGTGGTTGATGGTGGGCCCACCCGACGAGCTGCCTGGGCTTGCCTGGCTTGAAGCGCGCTTCAATGACGCTACCCTGGAGACTCCGCACCGTAGACGCCTGCTGGCCGGGTGCGATGATGGTGCTGTCGATACTGGCCCGGTGGTGTGTAGTTGCCACCAAGTAGGCAAAGCCAGCATTGTGAAAGCGATTCATTCAGGCGATACCAGCGTTGAAGCGTTAGGCGCACGACTGGCCTGTGGCACCCAGTGCGGCAGCTGCCTACCCGAACTAAAAGCGATACTTGAAGAGGAGCGGCCCCATGCGCGCGCTAAGCAAACAGCTAACACAGAAGTGGCCTGAAGCGCTGTGGCGCTTGGGTCAGCGGGCGTGGGCGCCTTTTAGTCGCGACACCGCCACTCGGCTGCACTTGCCGCTAAGCGGTGCCTGCCACCCAGGAACCGTCTATTTGGTAGGTGCGGGCAGCGGCGATGTTGAACTGCTGACGTTAAAGGCCGCACGATTGCTGATGCAGGCAGACGCGGTGGTGTATGACCGCCTTGTCGGTGACGAGGTGCTGGGGCTCATTCCTCTGGGCACCGAGCGCTACTATGTTGGCAAAGCCAGCGGCCATCACAGCATGCCTCAGGCGGAGATTGGTGAGCTGATCGTCTCCCTGGCCCAGGCAGGCAAATCGGTGGTGCGCTTGAAGGGCGGCGACCCCGGCGTGTTTGGGCGCATGGGCGAGGAGCTAGCGGCTCTGGCAGAGGCCGGGCTGCCTGCGGAGATTGTGCCGGGTATTACCGCCGCCTCCGCCGCAGCGGCAGGGATGGGGATTCCACTTACCGATCGCGGTCATGCCCAGCAGGTGCGTTTTATTACGGCGCAGCTATGCCGAGAAGGCGGCATGCCCGACTGGGCGACGCTTGCGCGCCAAGATGAGACCCTGGTGTTCTATATGGGGCTTTCTAAAGTGGCCGCCATTTGCCACGGCTTGCGCCAAGCGGGGCTGCCCGATACGTGGCCCATTATGTTGGTGGCTAACGCCAGCCAGCCCGAGCAGCAGTCTTTGGTGGGCACACTTTTGGATATGCCCGCCCGTCTTGCCGCAGAGCCGCTGCCCTCGCCTTGCTTAATCATGGTGGGGAGTGTAGTGAGTATGGTGGCCCATAGCCCGGCTGGCCCAGCAGCATTAACGACGTTAACCCGGTAAAGGGAACTGTTAGGGTAAAGGATGTTCCTAGAGGCGACGGCCAAGGTGCGCCGTTTTGTTAAGTTTCTCTTAATGAACCAGGAGTAGAGTGTGAAACAGCACAAAGTTCGCGATAACGCGCTAAAAGCTCAGTTACGCACCCCCATGTTTAAAATGCAGCAGCAAACCCCTAAGAAAGGCAAAGGCAGCTATTCGCGGAAAGGGCGTAACGCTCTGAACAGCGGTAACAATAATCGCACGAGAGGGCATCGCCAAGCCGCTTAAACAAGCGCTTTGGCGATGCTTTCCCCAGGCATCACTGCAGGCAATTTTTGAGCTTGCAGACTCTCATCAGCTTGGCCGACCGCAAGGTCGGCTTTTTTATTAGTTGGCCGCCTGCTCAACGGTGGAGATACTGCACAACTCCATGCGATAGCCTGATTGGTACACGCTACGAAGTCGCAGCCCATGCCTGCCATCCAGCTCTAATTTACGGCGCAAACGGCTAACATGGGTATCTACCGTACGCGTTGAAACATCCCCTTTTATTCCCCATACCAATTCCAATAAGTGAGCGCGGCTTAACAACTCGCCCACTTTGGAAAAGAACAGGGTGGCTAGGCGATACTCACGCTCGGTTAACTCAACGGCGTGGCCATCAACGCATATGGTGTGCTCATCGGTATTGATAGAAAATGCGCTTGGGCAGGTGGCAGATGGGCGTGGTGCATCGTATCCGGCACGACGGCCAAGAGCACTCACTCGGGCGAGAAACTCTTTTGGGCGCAGCGGCTTTGCTAGAAAATCATCGGCACCTTGCTCCAGCGCCTTGACCACATCGTCTTCACCTTGGCTTGCCGTAATAAAAAGGATCGGGCCGCGCCAGCCATCGTTTTGACGTAGATGGCTCACCACATCCATTCCACAGCCATCCGGCAGACGCCAATCAATAATTAAAAAGTCGAAGCGCTGCTCTTGTGTAGCGCGTCTAAGCTCACTTGCTCTACCAAATAAAGATACCTGGTGCTCAGCAGATAAGAGGCACTGCTCAATAAATGCTTGTTGGTCGATATCATCTTCAAGCACGCCGATATGCATAGTGAGTTACCTATTTTTATCGTGTGATAAACCTCACACCGCTGGGGGGAAAGCTCATTCTTTAATTCTAGTTTAGGTTGGGGGAGCGACACAAAGGTTTACAGTTAACGCTTGAGTCGTAGCGCTATACTTCGGCTACAACTCAGGAGGTTGAAAATGAATAAGCATTTGATAAGTAAGGTTATTTTGTTTTTTGGGGGTGCCTTGATTATTCATAGCGCACAGGCGCTGGAGGCTCCCACCGGTAGCGTTATTCTAGAAGTGGCAGGCAACATAACCCAAACCAACGCCGGCAGTGAGGCACACTTTGATAAAGCCATGCTGGAAGCACTGGCGCAGCGTACTACCCAGACCAGTACTCCGTGGCATGACGGCGTGGTGAGTTTTGAAGGCCCGCTAGGTAGGGCACTTTTAGATGCGGTGGGGGCTGAAGGGGAGCAGCTAAGAGTCGTAGCGTTGAATGACTATGCCTCCACGGTGCCGATCAGTGATTTTTACGATCATGAGGTCATTTTTGCCATGCGTGCAGATGACCAGCCGCTCAGAATTCGCGATCACGGCCCACTGTTTATTATTTACCCCTTTGATGAAAACCCTTCGTTATTAAACGAAGAGATACTGACACGCTCCGTCTGGCAGGTTAAGCGAATAGAAGTCGAGTAGCGGGTGCGGTATTGCTAGGTAAACGCCATGTTGCCCATTCTAAGACACTATTTTTCGCGTCGAGTGAGGGTCGCCACGTTTTCAGCGATCCTCTTTTTTCTATCTGCCATTATTACGGGCGGCGTGATTTTCCAGCGTCAGCATGCCATTGAAAATCGCCTTTTAGAAAACCTTGTATGGACGGGGTATCAGTTTGATAGGGAAGTCCGTGAGCTTCACTTGATGCTTGTGGGTAGCCAGGTGGGGGACGCTACGGTAGATGATCTGCTGCTGCGCTTTGAAATTCTGTTTAGCCGAAAAAATCTTTTCCAACAGGGAGAAATTAATCTCGCCGTCTCGAAAATCCATGGGGTTAACACGCTAGTCGAGCAGGCTGCCGTTGTCATTAATGAGATTGATCAATTAATGGAACCGCTCTGGGACGATGCATCTGCTTTAAATGATGAGCTTATTCGTCAGGCCGTGGATGCTGCGATCACTCTGCAAAAAATCACTGGCACTATTTTAATCGAGACCAACGCGAGCGTTGCACGGCTCCGCACGCTAGAGCGCGAAAAGATGACCCAGCTTTATGGGCTGGCATTGATCCTTCTGCTCTCTTTAATGTTCTCAGGTGGCTTACTGGTTCGCGCCTTGCTGATTGAAGGAAAAATTAGCATTCGTAAAGCCCAGGCGCTGGAAGTTAAAAGCCGAGAGCTGAAAGAGACCGCCAAACGCGCCGAAATTGCCAGCCAAGCCAAATCGCAGTTTATGGCGGTGATGAGCCATGAGATTCGTACACCGCTTAACGGTGTGGTCGGCATGGCAGATTTGTTGAGTGAAGAAGTACACACGCCGAAGGCTCACGCTTACCTATCAGCGCTCAAGAGAAGTGCAGATAGCCTGCGTGCGGTCATTAACGATATTTTGGATTACACCAAAATCGAGAGTGGCCGTCTTGATTTAGATGCACGGCCCTTTGATTTGCGTGAGTGCATTGAGGCGCTATGCACGGGGTACGTGCTGCAAGAAAAGAGTAAGCCCGTCGTATTCAATTACTCCATTGATCCACTGCTGCCTCGGTTTGTTGTGGGGGATATTGCTCGTCTGCGCCAGGTCATGATGAACCTGATCAATAACGCGCTGAAATTTACCGAAGAGGGGTTTGTTAAGTTTCATGCATCGCCAGGTTCAGGCAACCGGCTGTTATTTGAGGTATATGACACAGGCTGTGGTATCGCCGCAGCTGATCAGGAGCGCCTTTTTTCTGCGTTTTCCCAGGTTGATACGTCGATTTCGCGTCGTCACGAAGGAACAGGCTTGGGACTTGCCATCTGTAAACGTCTTGTGCATGCCATGGAGGGAGATATTGGCGTGACCAGCGACGTGGGCATAGGTAGCCGTTTCTGGTTTTCAGTCACGTTACCTGAAGCACACTCGATTGATGCCTACCCGCACAGTGAGCAGCGTACGGCACTCGCCAATGAACACCACATCCTAGTGGTGGAAGATAATCCGATCAATCAGACCGTCGCCAAAGTGATGTTAGAACAGCTAGGGCAGCGCGTCACTATTGCCGATAACGGCCAATCTGCCTTAGAGCAGCTACAGGAAGAGTACTCGGCAATCGATCTTGTGTTGATGGACATGCAGATGCCCATTCTGGATGGCCCCGAAACCACGCTACGCTGGCGTGCTTTTGAGTCCGTGCATGCGTTGCCAAGGCTACCGATTGTCGCGATGACGGCTAATGTGATGCCTGAGCATCGCGAGCGCTGCTTTGAAAGCGGCATGGACGACATGATTAACAAGCCGTTCACGCGAGAAGAATTGTATCAACTGATTAGCCGGTACGTGCTCACCGCTGACATGCCGATTGACACGGTGGTACACGTTGAACTCCCTGGGAGTTCGCAAAAGGTTCTCCCGGTCGATGTGGCAACAGAGGGAGCCGGCCCTGATGTATTGGATCGTAAAATTTGTTTAGAGCTTCAGGAAGCGTTTGATCCCGCCTCGCTCAATGCTTTATTGAATGCGTTTTTAACCCGACTGGAAGAGCGTCTTATTCGCTTGCGTGCATGCTGGCTTGCGGGGGATGCCGAGTCGTTGCGTAAAGAAGCGCATTCACTCAAAGGCGCTGCTGCATCGCTAGGCTGTGCAGCGATTGCTGATCAAGCTGCCTTGTTGGAGAAAAGTGGAGGGCAGGAGGGCGGTGAAACGGTGATCGGACGGTTAGATACTCTGGAAGCGCTCAAAGTGACCACTCAGCAAGCACTGCTAGAACAAGGGTTACTGGCTATCTAGCGTTAATGCCAGCGCTACTTAAGGTAGCGCTGGAGAATCAGCTGAGGGTGAAGGGTCGGTTAGGCCCTTTTGGCCGTGGTCATTTGATGATGTAACCACTCATCAAACAGTGCTGGGGAGAGAGGGCGAGAGATAAAATAGCCTTGCCCCACGGGGCAGTTCGCTTCGGCGAGAAACGCCTGCTGCTTGGCATTTTCGATGCCCTCCGCCACGACGCTCATCCCTAGGCGCGCGCCTAGCTCGACGATGGAGAGCGTAATGGCCTGGGCGTTGGGCTCGCTATCGATCAGTGATACAAAGCTGCGATCAACTTTTAACTCATCAAACGGCAGTCGGTAGAGTTGTGTTAACGAGGAGTAACCCGTGCCGAAGTCATCAAGCGCTAATTTGCATCCCCGTTTACGTAGTTCATCCAAGATGTGTCGGGCATAGCCCAAGCACTCCACGCCGACGGATTCTGTCAACTCCAGCGTGACCTTGGTCATATCGATGGGGTACTTGCTGCATAGCGTATCGAACATCGACAGCATATTTTCAGCTTTGATGAATTCGGCAGGTACGTTAACGGCGATACTTAGCGGCAACCCACGGGAATGCCAACTGGCTAGCTGCGCAAACGAGAGCTCTAAAATGCACCAAGTCAGTGGCACCATCAGGCCGCTTCTTTCAGCCAGGGGAATAAAGTTATCAGGGTAAATGGTACCGCGCGTTGGATCTTCCCAGCGCACTAAAGCCTCTGCGCCCACAACCGCGCCTGTCGCCAGCGAGATCTTAGGCTGCAGCGCAAGGCAAATATGCTGCTGCTTGATCGCCTGGGCCAGCTCGCCTACAGAGGGTGGTTTCGGTGATGACTCAATTTGCTCGATAAACGCGCCAAGGCCGGTCATTAGTTTGGCCTTAGGCAAAAAGCCCAGCATCTTTAGCCCCTTAGATTTACCTTCGGCAATTGCGTGGGCGGCGGTTTCATCAGAGCAGCTGCTTAAGAGCAAAATAGGGGCATTCATTTTTAGATCATAGAGATAATCCAGGATATCCAGCCCGGTAAAATCGCCCAAGCCAAAATCCAGCACGATCAGGTTAGTGTTAAGTAGGGCAGGTTTACGCGCCAGCTCTCCCAAGCATCCGGCGGTGGCAACATCAAACCCATGTCGGCTTAGCAACATTTTGCCGAGTAGCTGGATATCGACGTCATCATCAATCACTAACGCACTGGGCGGCATGATATGTCCTTTCAAATAGGTACGCGCAGCGTTTTAAGTAAGTGTTATTGCCAGCGCACTGACGCAATGCCTGAGTCGGCAATGCAAAAGCGCCTTCAGGTGCCAGGGGAGGAGCCTGAAGACGCAGAGATGAATAGGGTTAAACGATTGGCTTAGTGGGCATCATCAAAAAGACTCCCATTCAGGGGTAGACTGACGAACCAAATTTCTAGGTAGCGTTGAAGCTAACTGTAGTGTGCTTTTATTAGTTTGATCAAGAGATACGTGACGCCCTGAATCAACGATGGATGGGCTATTGCTCAGTTTAAAAGAGCCCACCAATGCGCTCAGTCGATCCGCCTGTTCACGCAGCTCCGCGGCAGCGGCGCTGGACTCTTCTACCATCGATGCGTTGTGCTGCGTCATGCTATCTAGCTCGTTAACAGCGTCATTGACTTGACCAATGCCCACGCTCTGCTCTTTGGCACCTGCGCTGATTTCTGCGACCACATCGGCAACACGTTCAATACTTTGCATCATGCTGTGTAACGTATCGCTAGCTGCTTTAACCTGGGATACACCAGAGAGTGTTCGCTCAGACGAAGTACTGATTAATTCTGAAATACTCTTTGATGCTTCGCTGGTGCGGCTGGCTAGAATACGAACTTCCTGTGCGACGACGGCAAAGCCTCGGCCATGCTCTCCCGCTCGTGCCGCTTCAACCGAAGCGTTCAACGCCAAGATATTGGTTTGAAAGGCAATACCTTCAATCATGGTGACGATTTCACTAATCTGTCCTGAAGACTCACTAATGCTGCCCATAGTTTTTTGAACGCCTTGCATGGCATTCAAACCTTGATGCGCAATGTCCCGTGTCGAGAGTGCGAGCTGGTTAGCCTGCTGGGCAGACTCAGAAGCGTTGCTGACCACCGCCGCAATTTGTTCCATGGAGGCAGACGTTTGCTGGATGTTGGCCGCGGCCTGTTCCGTGCGTGACGCCAGTTCTTGGCTACCTTTAGCAATTTCTGTTGAGGCATGCTGAAGGCTGACGGTGCTGTGGCTCACTGACTGCAGCGTGTCGTCGATACGCTTGATAAAGGCATTGAACTGTGCGGCTAGCTCACCAATTTCATCTTTACGTTTACTGTCAATGCGTGCCGTTAAGTCGCCATCACCTTCAGTAATTTCTTGAATTCTTGCGCTTACTTGTTGTATTGCACTGGACATCATTTTAGGCCCCATGACTGCTACCAACATGACGAGAGCAAATACGGCTAAAGAAAAAATTAATGTAGAAATTTGTTGTAGCTTTATTCTGTCGGCTACCGCTAGCTCAGTGGCTAATACTACTGCTTCAACATTCTGTCCTGAGATGTCATACAGGGAGCGCAATTCTTCAAAGCTTTCAAGAGATGAGCCTGAAAGAACATTTAAAGCGCTATTAATATCACCTGATTGATGAAGCTCAAAAACACGGCTGCTTTCTTGTTTCCACTCATTATAAGCGTTATCAAAATTAGAGAGCTGTGCTAAAAGTTCAGGGTGAGACTGCATGCTTTGAAAGTACGTCTGCATCCGGTCATAAGCTTGTTGCGCATTTTCTTCATAGCTGGCTAGCAACTGAGCGTTTCTTGCTGATGATGCAGATGTTAAAACATATTCAATCTCAGCGACTCTTGCCTGATATAAGTCTCTGTCAGCATTTAATGTTGTTGAAATGGCCGGAATATAGCTGTTTACAAGTGTTTGGAGGCGACTCTTTACCATATTGACCAGTAAAGCATCTGCTACCACAACTGCCAGTAATGACAATGCTACAGCAATGAAAGCCATAGCATATTTAAAGCTGATTTTGTTAATCATTCTCATGTGGTGCACTCCGTACTTTAACTTTTAATTTTCGCGAATTTACTACCCTTTAGAGGTAATGGCGATAGGTTAAAGAGCGGTGTGACTTTTTTTCACTTTTTAAGTTGATAGCATGCTAATTTAAGATGTATATCATGATTAATTGTTTTTACTTATACCCCTCCGCCTGCAAATGAAACAACGACGCATAGCGGCCATTGTCTTCAAGCAGCGTTTCATGGGTGCCACGCTCAATGACTCGCCCTTGGTCGATGACGATGATTTGGTCGGCGCTGCGGACGGTCGAGAAACGATGAGAGATCAAAATCGTCATCTTGTCGCGGCTGTGGTCTCGAAAGCGAGCAAAGACATCCGCCTCGGCGGCGGCATCCATCGCGGCGGTGGGCTCATCCAGCACTAAAATATCGGCATCTTTGCGCATATAGGCGCGGGAAAGCGCTACTTTCTGCCACTGGCCGCCGGAGAGCTCCTGGCCATTTTTAAACCAGCGCCCTAGCTGGGTTTGGTAACCTTCTGGCATGCGTTTAATAAAGCTATCGGCCAGCCCATCTTTTGCCGCTTGCTGCCAGCGCTGCTGATCATCGAAGGCCGTGGTATCACCCACCCCAAGGTTTTCACCCACGGTGAGCTGGTAGCGTACAAAGTCTTGGAAGATAACGCCCACGCGTGCTCTTAATGCTTGAGTATCCCAATCGTTAAGATCACTGCCATCTAGCAAAATGCGGCCTTGGGTGGGGCGGTAGAGCCGCGTTAAGAGTTTGATCAGCGTGGTTTTACCCGAGCCGTTTTCACCCACCAGAGCAAGGCTGCTGCCGGGCACAATGTGTAGCGAAATATCGTGCAGTACCTCTTGGCCACCGGGGTAAGCGAAGCTCACTTGCTCAAAGCGCAGCCCGTCGTTGGGCACCGTGCCTTGGGTTAGGTGGCCTGCTTCGGCTTCGGTGGGCTGTTCCAGGTATTCGTACAGGTTGGAAAGGTAGAGGTTATCTTCATACATGCCGCTCACAGCGGTAAGGCTGGCGGATAGCGCACTTTGGCCCTGCTTAAACACCATTAAGTACATAGTCATTTGGCCTAGCGTGAGGGCTCCCACCACGGTTTCCACCACGACCCAGCCATAGGCGGCATAGAAAGTAAGCGTACCCAGCAGCCCTAGAATAAACCCCCAGCTCTCACGGCGTAGGGTCAGGCGGCGGTCTTCAGCAAATAGCTGGTGAAAAATAGCCCGGTAGCGCTGCAAAAACCGTTGCTCTAAGCCAAACAGCTTGACCTCTTTAATGCTGTCTTCTCGGGCCAAAACGGTTTCCAGGTACATCTGCATGCGGGTTTGCGGCGAGCGCCAGCGAAAGAGCCGGAAGGCATCGCCGGAGAATTTCGCTTCAGAAAGAAACACCGGCAGTGCCCCCACCACCAAGATCAACGGTGCCCAGGGAGAAAACTGCACCAGTAGAAATGCAAAGCTGCCAAGGGAAATCGCGTTTTGCAGCAGCCCAAAGGTTTTCGTGACCAGTGCTAGTGGGCGGGTCGAGGCTTCTCGCCTAGCGCGGGTGAGCTGGTCATAAAGCTCTGAATCTTCGAATTGGCTCAGCGACAGCGTGCCCGCCTTTTCCAAAATCATGACGTTCACTTTTTGCCCGAGCAGCGCTCTTAACAGCGACTGCTGGGCCGAGAGGCCACGCTGGGCTAACGCCATCAGGGCAATGATGCCGCCTTCCAAGGCCACTAACCCCAGCACCGGAGTGAGCGTCTCCCATAAGTCAGGGTTGCTCGCTGCCTCATAGCTTTCCATGGCCGCCAGCACCCCATCCACAATCAACTGGCCCACATAGGCGGCCACGGCGGGCAGTACGCCAGCCACTAGCGTGCAAAGCGCTAAGCCCAGCATCATCCAGCGGGAGGTTTCCCATACCAGTGCCAGGGCACGACGACTGTAGCGAAATACGCTGAAAAAGCCGCTAAAGGGGGAGAGAGAAGGCGAAGGAGCAGACGGCATCATGAGTTAGCAACATCAAGGTAAGCAAAAAGAGGCTGTCATGATGCGTGGCTTCGGCGTTGATAGCCATAGGAGATAGCGGTTGATTCCGCGAGCCTACTGCCCACCTGGGTGGGCAGTAGTGAGACAATATCAGCCGCTATAGCGGTAGCACTGCACCGTCGGTGCGTGGCTCGGTACCGCCCTGCAGCACGCCGGTATCCGGGTCGCGCAGAATAATCTGGCCACGGCCAAAGCTAATCGAATCCGCTACCTTAACGATCTTGTGGCCGCGACGGGCGAGGGCGAGCGCCAAGTGGTTAGGGAAGTCGGCTTCCACCTCAACGGTTCTGCCGGTTGTCCACTTCCAACGGGGCATATCCAGCGCTGCCTGCGGGTTGAGCTGATCCTCAATCATCGCAGTGACCACCTGCACTTGGCCCTGAGGCTGCATGTAGCCGCCCATGACGCCAAAAGGTCCTACGGCTTGATTATCTTTGGTGATAAAGCCTGGAATGATGGTGTGGTAGGTGCGCTTGCCGGGAGCCAACGCATTGGCGTGTTCAGGATCTAGCGAGAACGACCAGCCACGGTTTTGCAGGCTAATCCCGGTGCCGGGCACCACCATGCCGGAACCAAAGCCTTTAAAGTTACTTTGGATAAACGACACCATATTGCCTTCGTCGTCGGCGGTGGCCAGGTAGACGGTGCCGCCTTGCAAAGGATTGCCGTGCGCCGGGTCAACGGCCTGATCGCCGATCAGCGCCGCGCGCGATTTTAGGTAAGCCTCATCCAGCATTTGCTCAGTGGTGGGAGCCATTTCGCGGCGTTCGGTAATGTGTTTAAAGCCATCCATATAGGCAAGTTTGGTGGCTTCAATCCGGCGGTGCAGGGTTTCAACGGCATCCCCTGGGCACGGGTCTAACCGTTCCAGCATGCCGAGTGCCTGCAGCACGATCATGCCGCTGCCGTTTGGTGGAATTTCCCAAATATCATGGCCTTGGTAGCGCACGCTAATCGGGTCGACCCACTCGGGTTGGTAAGCGGCCAAATCCTCTTTACGAATTAAGCCGCCATGCTCGCGGGAGAACGCATCGATTGCCTCAGCCAGTTCACCGCGATAAAACGCCTCGGCGTTTGTGTTGGCAATCGCGGCTAAGCTTTTCGCGTGGTCAGGGGCGGACCATAGCTCGCCTGGGCGCGGTGCCCGGCCTTTGGGGGCAAAGGTATCGAACCAGGGTTGGAAGGCAGCGTCGGGGTAGGTCGCGTAGTTATGGAAAGCCTCTTCCCACATTTGGTGGATGACCGGCGTCACCGCAAAGCCCTCTTCCGCCAGCGCGATGGCAGGCGCTAGCAGATCCGCAAAGGGCAGTTTCCCAAAGCGCTCAGAGAGTGCTGCCCAGGCCGCAGGCGCGCCGGGCACGGTGACGGGCAGCATGCCATGGTTGGGCATAGCGTCATGGCCAAGCGCTTTCAAAGCCTCAATGGTGGCTGCCTGCGGGGCAGGCCCGCTGGCGTTTAAACCATGCAGCTTTCCATCGACCCACACAATCGCGAAGGCGTCGCTGCCAATGCCGTTAGAAGTAGGCTCAACCACGGTAAGCGCGGCGGCGGTGGCAATTGCCGCATCAATGGCATTGCCACCCTGCTGCAAAATAGTGATACCTACCTGGGCGGCGAGCGGCTGGGAAGTGGCCACCATACCGCGTTTGCCGAACGTGGCCATTCGACGTGAAGCGCTGGGATAATAGAGAGCGTTGTTATGCATTTAAAGTACCCTTTGTTTTAAGCAGTGATCGCTAGTTGTTGGTCGCCGGCTTTAGGCGCTTGAGTTTGCGGTCTTGATAGAGGGAGAACGCGACTGACGCGACCGCCAGTATTAAAAAGAGGGCAGAAAGTGGCCGTGTTAAAAAAGTCAGCCAGTTAGGGTCCAGTTCCAGCGCTCTAAACAATTGCCGTTCCAAATTGTTGCCCAGTACCACGCCGAGTATGAGCGGCGTAAGAGGAACACCCGCTTTCCAAAGCAAGTAGCCAATCACCCCGAAAATAAACAGCACCCAAATATCGAACAGGTTGTTATTGAGCGCATAGGCACCGATGGCGCAGAGCATCAGCACAACCGGTACTAGGATTTGTTGCGGGATTAACGAGATTTTGGCGAACCAGCGCACCAGCAGCAGATTACACAGCACCATCACTACGGCACCGATTAAGAGGCTTGCGTAGATCGCGCCCACCAGCACCGGGTTTTGTTCAAACATCATTGGGCCTGGGGTGATGCCATGAAGAATCAGCACGCCCATCATGATGGCCATAGGGAGATCCCCCGGAATGCCCAGTGCTAAAGTCGGCACGAACGCGCCGCCCGCCACTGCACTATTAGATGCCTCGGAAGCCACAATCCCACTAGGGGTGCCCGTGCCAAACGTTTCAGGGTGGCGCGAAAACTTTTTGGCTTGGTCGTAGCTCACAAAGTTGGCGACAGTACCGCCGGTGCCCGGCAGTGCGCCGATCAGGCTGCCAATTAATGATGAGCGCAGGGTGTTGAGTTTTTGACCCGCCATATCTTTCATGATCTGGCGGTAAGGAATCGACACATTCGTATCGACGCCTTTTCCGCCGTCGTTGCCGTCGCGCATTTTTTCGATATTGCCGAGCAGTTGAGAGAACGCGAAAACGCCAATCATGACGGGCAGCATCTCAAACCCTGAACTAAGTGCGGGTAAATCAAAATCAAAGCGCAGATTGCTGTTGCGGTCATAGCCCACGGTGGTGATCAGTAAGCCTAGCGCGCCGGCTAAAAGGCCTTTGAGGAGCGCGCCGTTGGATAACCCGGCCACCAGCGTGAGAGCAAAGATGATCAGCGCGGTAATTTCCCATGGGCGGAAATTCATGCTGAAGCTGGCTATCAGCGGCCCAAAAAAGACCAGCACCGCCACACTAATAATCGTGCCCAAAAAAGAGGCCATCACGCCGATGCCTAAGGCTCGGCCGGGTTCGCCCTTTTGGGCCATCGGGTAGCCATCGTAAACAGTGGTAATCGAGGAGGGCGTACCGGGGATACCCAGCATCACACCCGATACAATACCGCCCGAGTATCCGCCTACAAAGACGCCGACCATGAGCGATACGCCGCTCACCGGGTCCATGGCAAAGGTAAACGGGAAGACCACTAAAATAGCCATGGTCACGGTAAAGCCAGGAATACTGCCCCCCACAATGCCGAACAGCACACCGAGTATGATCAAACCCATGACGGAGGGGCTGCCGACCTCGCTGAGTGCTTGAAGAAAGAAATTAGACATTAGACGTTCCTCAGCATTAGGGCAGCCAGACGTTTAAGCCGTAGCGGAAAATGACAAATACCAGCGGCACAAACGTGCAGCTGATGCTCAGGTTGATCACCCATTTACGCTTAGTATCAACGCCTAATAACAAGGCAAAAGAGGCCACTAAAAAACTAATGGTGGCCACGATATAGCCCAGTAAGGGCAGCAGCGCTGCATAAAGCCCAAACATTACAAATAGCGCCACAACGGTTTTACGCCGGGTAAACCAGTCGCTGATCTCCGTTCGCCAGGACGCCACGGGAGTGACGCGGGTGAACAGGGAGCGGATGAGCATCAAGACCGATAAAAGCCCTATCGTGACGAGTAAAATGCGAGGGAACAGGGCAGACCCGTAAGGCTGCCAGCTCGTCGGCGGGCGAATGGAGCCCGACTCCACCCACATGACAGCCACCATTAAAAGCAGCGCGAGCGCCAGCGCGCGGTCTTTGGTAAGCGTTAGCATTAGCGTAGCCTCCAGGTGCTCCCAGGCGCGTTGCCCTGGGAGCATGAGCGAGAAATGACGTCGAAACGCTTAGTTTTGGAACTCGATGTTTTCGGCAGCTGCCGAAAGCGCCGCTTCGTTTTCATCTAAGAACGCTTGATAGTCATCGCCCGCCAGGAAGCGTACAACCGAGCCGAACTCATTCTCGATTCGGCTTTGAACCTGCTCATTCTCCAGCGCTTGACCATAGGCCTCTGCGACGGCGTCCACCACCTCTTGGGGAGTGCCTTTGGGCGCAAAGATACCGCGGCTGGTGGAGTGATCCATCTCAATGCCCTGTTCTCGCAGAGTGGCAACATCCGGCATGTTGTCCAGGCGCTCAGGGTGCGCGATGCCTAGGGGCTTAAAGGTGCCATCTTCATAAAAAGCGCCCCCGGAAGGCAGGTTGAACATGGCGAAGTCGACTTCTTTGGCCATCAGAGCAGACACTTGTTGGCCGGTGTCTGGGTAGCCCACTAAGCGCACATCCGCCATATCAATACCGGCTTCCTGGAAAAACTGCGCCCAGAAGAAGTGGTCGGTTGAGCTGGGGATCATGCTAAAGCGCACTTGGCCTGGGTTTTCACGCACGTAGTCGGCAATACCCGCCGCGCTTTCTACGGGGTGACCCTCGTAGGTCGTGGCGATATTGATGGTTTGTGTGAGTAGGGCGATGGGCTCAAACGCGTCGTAGGAGTAATCGACGGTGCCTGCGAGTTTTGAAAGCGCAATCGTGTCATGGCTGCCCAGCAGCGTATAGCCATCGGGCGTAGCGTCTTTAACGTTGCGTGACCCAAGCGTTGCGCCTGCCCCGGCCATATTCACCGGCACAATCGAGGCACCTAAGTGCTGCTCGGCTTCTTGTGATACCAGGCGGAAGATAATATCCGTGGCACCACCGGGCCCATAAGGGATGATTAAACGAATATCCTGCTCAGGATAGTCCGCATGTGCAGTGGAAACGAACGCCAGGCTGGAGGTCAATCCAATGGCAGCGAGGGTGGTACTTAGAGCAAGTTTAGAACGCGTCATTTTTATACACCTTTTTTGATTGAGTTGGTGTGGTGATCCGCTGCGTTAAGTAGCGGTGGGGTGAGCGCGTGGTCCCATATTGGGTTCTTATTGTCTGCAGTGAATCGTCGGTAGTGCACAACAGGTCAACCTAGCAAGAGCCCTCCATAAACCAAGGCGCCGATAACAACAAAGGCGGGGTGGGTGTTGAAACGCACAAGCGCAATCGTTGCCACAACACCAATAATCAGCGTGTGGATGATGCCGCTTGCCGCCAAACTTTCTGTGAAAAAACCAAGCGTCAGCCACGCCATCATCATGGCAATCACGGGGCGTACCCATTGGCTCATCCGCTTTACGCGAGGGGAGTCTCGGTGGCGATACAGCAGTCCCAATGCCCCAAGCATCAGTAACAGCGAGGGAACCACCGTGGCGGCCACAGCCACCACTGCACCACCAATACCAGCGACTTCATAGCCCACATACCCTGCCATTTTGGTAGCAATCGGGCTTGGGAGCGCGTTGCCGAGTGCCAGCGTTTCAGCAAAGCCCTGCGAGGTCATCCAGCCGTAGCGGCCGACTACTTCTGCTTCAATGAGCGGAATAATGGCGGGGCCACCGCCGTAGCCGATAATGTTAGGAATGAAAAACGCTAAAAAGAGATCCCAATAAATCATGCGGTGCCCTCCGCGCGTTTTTTCCGGGAAGGACGCAGTAGCGCCGCCAGTAAAATAGCGCCAATCACCCAGCCAGGATGCACGCCGAGCCAGTAAATCACCGCTCCCGCCACGGCGGCCATCACCGCACTGGCAAGCCAGCCAAGCGCTGCCTTGGATTTATCAAAAAAGTCCCAGGTGAGTTGGCCCATCATCACCATCACCACTGGAATCACTGCTTGCCCCATGCCGCGTATCCAACCAACGTCGCGGTAGCGGCTAAAAATGCCTAACATCACAATCATGGCCACGATCATCGGCAGGATGACGGCAATCACCGCCGCCGCGCAGCCGCTAATGCCCGCAACACGGTATCCAATGTAGCCGGGCATTTTGGTGGCAATAGGGCCGGGTAGCGTATTGCCAATCGCCAGCACATCGGCAAACTCTTCATCGGTTAGCCACTGGTGACGCGTCACGACTTCCGCTCTGACCAGCGGTATCATGGCGGGCCCGCCGCCAAAGCCGAAAATGCCGACGCGGAAAAAAGCCCAAAAGAGTGCGGTTTGCTTCATGCGCTCATCGCCTGCAGGGAAGACAGTACGGTCAACAGCATAAGATGTCCCTATTTATCGTTTGTAGGTTAAAAAATCGATTATTTTGTCTAAAATAGAATATAGGTGAGCCTGACAAGAGGCGTCAACACCTAGCCATGGAATCTCCATTAACCGATGCCTTGCGAAGGTACGCAAAAGGACTCCGGAATGAACAAGCACATTCAGCTCCCTGCCGGTAGCGCATCCAGCCCCATCTATGATGTGCTGCGCCGAGATTTGGTAGGTGGCCGCTTTAAGGCAGGAGAAAAACTCGCTATTAATGCTCTCAAGGAGCAGTACCAAGTGGGCCTGAGCCCACTGCGCGAGGCGCTGAACAAGCTGGCGGCTTATGGACTGCTGGTGCAGGAGAATCAGCGCGGATTTAGAGTGCCGAAACTCTCGCGTGAGGAGTTAGATGATATTGCGCGGCTGCGTACGGAGCTTGAAGGGATGGCACTGGAACGCGCCATTGCCCATGGCGATGCGGTGTGGGAGGCGGATCTTTTGGCGGCGGCACATCGCTTAAAACGTGCCGACATTACGCTAGACAAAGGCGAAGAGTGGGAGCGCCTGCATACTCAGTTTCACCGTACCCTCGTTGCTCCTTGCGGCTCAGTTTGGCTGCTGCGTTTTATTGAGCAGCTGCACGACCAGTTTGACCGTTACCGGCGTTTAGGGCCGAAAATGCCCACGATTCGCCAAGAGCTGGATGACCAGCATCATGAGCTGGTAGAACTGGCGTTAAAGCGTGACGCATCAGCGGCACGAGCACTGATGGATGATCACATTCATAAATCTTATGAAGTGGCCTTAGCGCGTTATCAGAAGCATGCCTAGCGTATTTGCGAGGGCTTGCCTGTACACTGGCGTCTAGTACGTGGCCGTCGCCACGATTTTTAAAGAGTTTAGGTGCAACGGGTATGACGCAAGCAGCAGATCAGCAGGTAGTGGCTCAAACGCTCGCATGGGTGAGCCACTTTATTGTTGGACACAACATTTGCCCTTTTGCTAAACGCGAGCTTGAGAATCACTCGATTCGTGTTGAAGTCGTGCGCTCGAAAAAGGTGGATGTGGCGCTTGAGGAGTTAGTGGCGGAACTGGAGTGGCTCAACGAGCATCCTGAAGTAGAAACCACCCTGCTGGTGTTTCCGACGCTTTTTAAAAGCTTCGACCACTATTTGGATGTCGTAGAGCTTGCCGAACAGCTGCTCGTTGAGCTGGGTTACGAAGGTATTTACCAGCTAGCGACGTTTCACCCAGACTACTGTTTTGCCGATGCAGAGCCAGACGACGCGGCGAATTACTCTAATCGCTCGCCCTATGCCATGGTGCATTTGCTGCGCGAAGCCAGCGTTGAGAAAGCCATCGCGTTTTATGGCGATACCGCCGCTATTCCTGAACGCAATATCGCTTATCTCACCGCGTTAGGTAGCGAAGCGGCTGACGCGCAGCTACAGCAGTGTCTTAACTCGACTCCCCATAAATAACCAGACGATGCTTGCCTTTGCTTTTTGCTTTGTAGAGGGCGATATCGGCTAGCTGCATCACCTGTTCTATGTCGTGGCCATGCTGTGGCCACCAGGCAGCCCCCAGGCTACAACCCACCTGTGCCTGTTGGTTGCCGGGGAGTACAACAGGGCTTGCGATACGCTGGAGCAGCCGCTGGCTCACTTCTGTGGCCAGTGCTGCGCTGTTCTCATCAGGGCTCTTGAGCACCATGACAAACTCGTCGCCTCCCAGCCGTGCTACTACGTCACCGCTGCGAAGCGTGGATTTTAGGCGCTGCGTGACTTCAATCAGCAGTAAATCCCCAGCATGGTGACCC
Organism: Vreelandella lutescens; assembly: GCF_014640815.1. Lineage (GTDB taxonomy): Bacteria > Pseudomonadota > Gammaproteobacteria > Pseudomonadales > Halomonadaceae > Vreelandella > Vreelandella lutescens. The sequence goes on from NZ_BMHM01000001.1 coordinate 437,624, forward strand.
AGTTCATCATTCACCCGTTTAAAGCCATCCAGGTCAAAGAGCAGCACAATAACGCTCTGCTGCTGGCGCTCTGCTTCAGGCAGCGTGTGCTGCAGGTATTGAGTGAGAAATGCTCGGTTAGGCAGCCCGGTGAGCGGGTCCGTATTGGCCAAGTCCTCTAAGCGGCTAATGGTCTGGCGTTGGTCAATCAAACGCTCCACCATATCGCGCATTGAGGTGGAGAGCCGCTTAAGCTCGGGTGAACCGGTTTCCAAGGTGATGGCGCAGCGGCTGGTAACCGCTTGGATGTTGTCCGCTGCGCGGGCAAGGCGAGTCAGCGGCGCGACCAACCGGGAGGCCACGATCCAGCCAATGATGGAAAACATCAGGGCAACCAGCAGACCAGTGCCTAAAATGATCTCGTAAAGTCGCTCAACCGGAGCAAAGGCGGTGGTCACGGGTTGCCTGCTAACGGCTACCCAGCCCAACCCTGGAAAATCGCCAAACCCTTGGCTGCGGGCCACTCCCGTGACATAGCGCTGCCCATCCGGCCAGGTTTCAATCGACCATTCGGGCGTTGTACTTTCCGATAAGGTGCGAATAAACGACAGCGGTTGGCCTACCAACTCATCGGGGCCAAGCAGCACGTTGCCCTGGGCCGAGAGCAAGAGCAGGTCTGTTTGCTGTTCGCGTAGCTTTGGCGAAAACATGGAGTTTTTCACCTGGGTAGCCCACTCCCAACTAAGGTGTACCCCCAGCACGCCAGTAAACGTTCCGCGTTGATTGTGAAGCGGTGCTGCGATATCCACGAACTGAATGGGCTCGCCAGTGGGGTTGGGCAACAGCTGTGCCAGCATGACGGCATCGTGGACATCCCCGACCCACAGCCCGTGCTGCCCCTCTATAAATACGGGTCGTTGGGCGATAGAGCTACCCTCCAAAATGCCCCCGGTTGATGCGACAACTGTACCGCTGGCATCGGTCACCCCAATCCAGGACACCACATCATAGTTACGCTGCAGGTGTTCAAGCTGAGCGCGCACTAAGGGGGTGTCCGTATGGTCGGCAAACGCTTTAATGCCTAAAAGCAGACGCACCTCTTTGATACGTGCATCCATACTGCGGTTGAGTTTATCCACCATTTGGTAGGCGGTATCGGCACTGTCGTAGCCTATGTTTGTTTCAAGCTGAATAGCGGCTTCCCGGGAAGCGACCCAGCTCAGCAGCAGCGTAATAGCGACCACTAACGAGGTAATCAGGCCAATGATTCTAGCGCGCAGAGAAACGCGCCGTAGCAGTGAGCAGCGAGCAGGCATATAGGGCCCAGCGAGTTATCTTCATTATGGGGGCAAATACACTATCTTAATTTTTGTCATGGCACTAATAGAGCGACTCAACGCTGATAGGTCTCGTGGCGCGGGCCACACCGGAGTGATTGACCCGCGCGGGTAACAAGTGACTGTATTAAAACGCTTCCCACTCAGGCTCTGCGGTTGGGCGCTGGCGCTGTGCCACGCTCACATTTTGTGAGGGAGCGCGTAAACGAGGGTTGGAAGCGGGCGCTGAGTGGCTGGATAGCGCAGCTTGACGGCTGGATGCGTTTAGCCGGAACGCCGCGACCAGTTCCGCTAAGCGAGCAGCTTCATCTTGCAGCGATGCGGAAGCCGTGCTGGTCTCTTCGACTAACGAGACGTTCTCCTGGGTAGCGGAGTCCATCTCGGCAATCGCGGTACTGATCTGGCTAATGCCTGATTCCTGCTCCTTAGCGGCGAGTGCCAGCTCCTGCATCATATCGTTCACGCGGATGATGGCTTGGTTGATGTCGTCCATGCTTTCGCCGTTTTTCAGGGCTTGGTCGGCTCCTTGGGCAATGCGGCTCGCGATATCCTCAATCATGGTGCGGATTTCTTTAGAGGAGTTCGAGGTTTTGGTGGCCAGTGAGCGAACTTCGCTTGCAACCACCGCAAAACCGCGACCGTGCTCACCCGCCCGCGCGGCTTCCACGGAGGCGTTCAAGGCAAGGATGTTGGTTTGGAAGGCGATGGAATCGATCACCTGAATGATTTCATTCACTTTCTGCGAGCTGGTCTCCAACTCGCGCATCAGCACGCTGGTTTGCTCAGACTCTTGCTTGCCGTGGGCCGCTTTCTTAGACGCATCTTGGGTCAGGCGCTCTGCCTGGGCAGCGGTATCCGCATTTTGACGAACGATGGATGAAATTTCATCCATGCTCGCCGCGGTTTGCTGTAGCGCAGCCGCCTGCTGCTCGGTTCTAGAGGCGAGGTCTTGGCTGCCACCGGCAATCTGGCGCGAGCTGGCGGCCACGGCGGTGCTGCTTTGGGAAAGCGTGCCCACCATGGTTTGCAGTTTGGCCTGCATCTCCTGCATCGCGCTGTAAAGGCGTCCGATTTCGTTGTTACCGCGAGACTCAATGTCACTGGTCAGGTCGCCTTGGGCGATGTTTTCACACACCTGCACAGAGCGCTGCAGTGGACGCACAATCATCCGGTTAATGCCAATTTGCACGCCAATCGACAGCGCGATGGCGAGTGCAATCAACACACCGCTAAGTATCATGGTCGTTGTGTGGCTTTGCTCTGCTTGGCCAATTTCTTCTGCGGCTAAGGCCTGTGCCCGAGTATTAAACGCGCGAATCGCATCGGTTAATGTGCCGAACTCCGCATTGAAACGTTCCCGGTGTTGAGACAACGCGGTGTAATTAGCGGCTGCCAAGTCGCTGCGAAACGCCTCGGTCACCATTTGGGGATAATAATTCACAATCGCCGCAATCAGCGGAGCGCGAACTGCCGTGGGAGGAACCTCAATGGCGGTAAACTCTGCAAAGCGTGTATCTGCCCGTTCAAGTGCAGCGCGTGCCAGTTCAAGCGCTTCTTGAGCGGATGCGCTCTCGCCAGTTTCCGTGTAAGCGGTATAGCGGGCGAGGCGAAGGCGTAACTCCATCAGGTTCACTTCTGTGCGGTTGATGGAAGCCACTTGTTGAGCAGCCACTTCATCAAGTTCACGCAGGCTATCCATTACACTAAGCTTTGACAATATACCTGTCGTTGCGATGGCCAGCAGGGCAACTAGCATCAGCCCTTGCGCGGCTGCCAACGTATGTTTGACAGATAAATTTCGCATGTTGGTTACTCTCATAGGCAGGGGAAAGTGAAGAGCATGTTGGGCAGGGAGGGGAGCCCTGCTTATACATTATCGACACAAAGCGTATGCAATTGAGAGGAGCTGAGAGGTTTTTTTAACTTTTTTTACAAAGCGTGTGGGTGAGACTTGGCGACAGCCTAATCATTCAAAAGGGCCAGCAGGCTGGCCCATGAAAAAGTGATGCTTAAAAACGTTTAAAAGGCTTCCCACTCGGGGGTAGCGGATAGCCGTGAGGGGGCCGCCGCGGCTAAGGGGGAGGCGTAGGAAGTGCGAAAGGTTTGCTGAACGGCCAGCGGAATTTGGCTAGCTTGCTGAGTTTGTGCGAGGCGTTTTAGCTTAAATTCATTCACTAACACGGCTAAACGAGCCGCTTCATCTTGAAGCGAGGCCGAGGCGGTGCTGGTTTCCTCAACAAGCGAGACGTTTTCCTGCGTAGCTGCATCCATTTGTGAAACAGCGGTACTGACTTGGCTGATACCGGAATCCTGCTCTTTAGCGGCCAGTGCTAGCTCTTGCATCATTTCGGTGACTTGCATAATAGACGTATTAATATCGGCCATGCCTTGGCCATTACGCGTGGTTTGTTCCGCTCCTTGGACGATGCGCTGTGAGATGTCTTCAATCAGCTCGCGGATCTCTTTGGAAGACGTGGATGTTTTCGTCGCCAGTGAGCGAACTTCGCTGGCCACCACGGCAAAGCCACGACCATGTTCGCCCGCTCGGGCGGCTTCCACCGACGCATTGAGCGCCAAGATATTGGTTTGGAAAGCAATCGTATCAATGACCTGAATAATGTCGTGTACCTTATGCGACGTTTCTTCTAACTCATGCATTAACTGGCTGGTGCGTTCAGAGGCCTGCTTGCCGCTGGTCGCCTTCTTGGCTGCCTCTTTCGTGAGCCGTTCAGCCTGCTCTGCGGTGTCCGCATTCTGGCGTACGATGGAAGAAATCTCGTCCATGCTCGCGGCGGTTTGCTGAAGCGCGGCCGCTTGTTGCTCCGTGCGAGAAGCTAAATCCTGGCTGCCGCCCGCAATTTGCTTTGAACTGCTAGCAACGGCTTCACTGCTTTGATTAAGCGTGCTGATCATCTCTTCAAGACGCTCCTGCATATCATCCATGGCCGCGTAGAGGCGTCCAATTTCATTGCTACCGCGGTCTTCAATGCTGCTGGTGAGATCGCCTTTGGCGATGTTTTCACAGATCTGTACCGCCCGCTGTAGCGGAGAAAGCAGAAACTTATTAATCGTTGCTTGCATCGTGATATAGATGATGACGGCCAGGAGTGCCAGAAGCCCTACTGTGATCCCAAGCACTTGGCTGTCTTGCATTGTCTCGGAGGTTTTTCTGTTGCCATACTCTAAAGCGAAGCGATTAAAGTCCCCAACGGCTTCACCAAACGCTAAAAAAGCAGCGTTAATATTTTCTTTGTAGTCGATTAGCCCCTCGTAATCAGCGTTGGCGAGCATGGTTCGAAGGTTGTCTGAGGCTGTCGCGTGATAGGTTTCATTCACTGTTGCGAGATAACCATAACGCTCATCTTCAGGTCCGGTAGAAATGCTGTTCATGGCCTCCATTCGTGTATCTGAGACGACCAAGCTCTCTTTGGCAAATGTAAGAGCACCTTCCGCTCTTTCTGTTAACCCATTTTGGTAGTATTGGGATAAGCGCTCCAGGCGCACTCGCATTTCCATCAGGTTAGTCTCAGCCCGCGCGGCAGAGCTAGATTGCAGCGCGCTAATATTATTAACATCTTGAATACTACTGGCGGCTGTTCGCTCCCCTAGGTAGCCTAAAAGCCCTACCCCCATCAGCATGATGAGTAATGCAACGAGCGCACCAGAAATCAGGGTTTTTACTGATATTTTTTGCATCGCCGTTCCCTTTATTATCCCAACACCTGAAGTGGTGTTAACGTGGGAACTTAAAGATAGCAGCGGATAACACTTGGCATACATAAGTTAATTTTCTTCTGAGCTGTTGTTTTAAACGATTGTTTTTCATAACTTACTCAGAGTTCATCAGTCAGTTGTATCGTTAAGTGACATAAGTAACGTTTAAGGTGTCTTTGAAAGCGCTAAGGACGCTGCTTTGTGCTGTTTGTGTATCCTTAGGTGATGGCGGGCGAGTCAGGGTTATTGACTAGAAACAATGTTATTTTTTGCAGCGTTGAATGCTCAGCAGGTGACTAGCCTGCTGAGGGAAAGAAAGGCTGTTTTAGTGCTTGATGAGCGCCTTATACATGACATGCGTATCCACATACCCCAGTGAGGCATGCTGATAAGCATTTGGCACAGTGCCCACAATCTCAAAGCCCAAGCGCTGCCATAGCGCGACAGCGATGTGGTTGCTGGCGACCACCGCATTAAACTGCATAGCCTTGAACCCGTGTAAGAGAGCCTCCTCCTGTGAGTGTTCGCACATGGCGCGGGCCACCCCTTTGCCACGCGCCTGTGGCGTTACCATATAGCCGCAGTTACACACGTGGCTACCGGGGCCAGCAGCATTGGCTTTTAAATAGTAGCTGCCCAATAACTGTCCCTGCTCGTCTTTCACCACCAAGCTCTTTAGTGGCGTCTTACACCATAGTGAGAAAGCATCGTCATAGGTGATATTAGGAGCTATCGCGTAGGTTTCCTGGGCGGCTACAATGGCTTGAAACGTCGGCCAGAAAAGCGCGAATTCTTCTGCTGTCATCGGTGAAAACTGAAGGGTTGGCATGCGGTGTTTTTCCGTTTATTAGGGCATAAGCTACGTTAGCATATTCTGATGCGGCTCAAAGCAGTCGGCATCCCGGTCGATGACGTCATCAAATGACCTCCAGAGGAGTTGGCAATGACCATTGAGAGCGCACTCACCTACTTTATTGCCATTTTTATCTTTGCGGTCACGCCTGGGCCGGGCATTTTTGCCCTCTTGGCAAAAGGGATGTCTGCTGGTGCTCGGCCATGCATCCCGCTAGCGCTGGGCATGACGGCCAGTGATGTGATTTATCTCTTACTCGCGTTTTATGGCTTAGCGGCACTAGCGGAAAATTGGGGGGAAGCCTTTATGCTGCTGCGCTATGCGGGGGCGGCCTATCTGTTTTATCTGGGGTGGAAAATGTGGACGGCTGAGGTCACAGATTACACGTTAGCGCCTACTCAGCAGGGCGGTGGGGGATTATCAAAGGAGGCGCTTAAGGGCTTTACCCAAGGCTTCTTGATTTCAGCTTCTAATCCAAAAGTGATTCTGTTCTATATCGCGTTTTTACCCACCTTTATAGATCTTACCGTGCTCAATCGCAGCGATATGTTTCTTGTCGTGGGTTTAACGCTGGTGGGGCTGATGATGGGCTTAATGCTAGTGGCTTCGTTCGCTTCTTCGGCCCGTCGCTTCTTTCAATCAGAGCGTGCTCAAAAGGGCACCAACCGTACCGCAGGCTCGCTGATGGTAGCGGCAGGTGCCTTTCTTATTGCGAAAGGGTGAGCACAGGGGGCTCAACGAGCGGCTTGCGCGACGATCTCATAGCTACGCAGCCGATCCGCGTGGCTATAAAAGTCGCTATTAATCATAAGCTCGTTGGCACCTGTACGCGCTTGAAACTCCTCTAACTGTGCCTTCACCGTGTCTGGGCCGCCAATAATGGCGGCACCTAAAAACTGTTCTACCTGGGCGCGCTCCATGGGTGACCAGTCCAGTGCGTCTGTGGGTGGCAGCGACTGGGTGGGTTTGCCGCGAATCAAGTTCAAGAATTTCTGCTGTGCGGTACTGGCTAAATAGTGTGCCATCTCATCACTTTCCGCTGCCATGACGGGCAGACCCACCATGGCATAGGGGGCGTCTAGGTGCTCGGACGCTCGGAAATTATCACGATACAGGCGCAGTGCTTCAAATAGGTAGCCGGGTGCAAATTGAGCAGCAAACGCAAAGGGTAGCCCCAGCTTAGCGGCTAGCTGCGCACTGTAGCCGCTGGAGCCCAGTAGCCAGATAGGCACATGGGTGCCTTGGCCGGGTACGGCTTTTACGGTTTGGCGCGGATCTGAGTCTGCGAGATATTGGCGTAGCTCCGCTAATAACTCAGGAAAGTCATCGACTCCGGCGTGTGCATGGCGGCGCATGGCACGCATGGTGGCCCCATCAGAGCCGGGTGCGCGGCCCAGGCCAAGGTCGATGCGGCCAGGGTAGAGGGTTTCCAGTGTGCCAAACTGCTCCGCGATCACAAGAGGCGGATGATTCGGTAACATAATACCGCCACTACCCACGCGAATCGTGGATGTTTGACCGGCCACATGGCCAATCAGAACAGATGTCGCTGCACTGGCAATACCGGCAATATTGTGGTGCTCGGCTAACCAGTAGCGCTGGTAACCCAGTGACTCTGCGTGCTGGGCTAACGAGACGCTGTCACGAAACGTTTCTGCAGCACTGCCGCCTTGGCGGATGGGCGCAAGGTCCAGTACGGAGAGGGCGGTCGTCGCAAGTTGGCTCATAAATCACCTGATAAACATGCATGGGCAGCGAGCCAAATTGTTAGCACGCTTCATAATGCTGCGTTTATGTGGGCAGTCGAGAGCAAATGCAAGCCATCGATAGAGCGAAGTTACGCTTTAGGAGGTGTTGGGCGTATCAGAATTTCGTTCACATCCACATGCGGTGGCTGTGAGAGCGCATAAACAACCGCATTAGCGATATCGCGATCTTCTAGCGCGTACTCGGGCGGTTCATCAAAGAAGGGCGTATCGACCATGCCGGGCTCAATGAGCGTGACTCGCATACCGGTGCCGCGTAACTCTTCGCGTAGGTTGTAGCCAATGCCCGTCACGGCCCACTTAGTGGCGCTATACATGGAGCCTGGGATCGTCGTGCGTCCAGCCGCTGAACCGGTTAATAACACATGCCCTTGGCGGCGTTTTAGCGCTGGCAAGCAGGCTTGCAGGGTAAGACCAACACCGTAAATATTGGTGAGGATCATCTCACGCCAAGCCTCATGATCCGCGCTGCTAAAGCCACCTGGCGAACCGCCGCGGCCTGCGTTGGCAAAGACGGCATCAATGTGTCCAAAGGTTTCGAGAGCGTGTTCCACCATTGCCTGCTGCTGGCTTAGGTCGGTCACATTCACTTCGCAGGTGAGGACGTTCTCAGGGCCAAGCTCCTGTGCAAGCGATGTCAGCTTATCGGCAGAGCGTGCAGCGAGCACCAGTTTGTAGCCTTCGCGGGCTGCTGCGCGGGCGGTGGCGGCCCCAATGCCGCTGGAAGCACCGGTAATGAGTAGAACGCGGTCGTGCATGGTTGGCTCTCCTTGCTCATTGTTAAAGGTGCTTTCAGCATGGCGAAAAGCCAATAAGGTTGCAAATCGTGCTCAGCGCTGCTGCTTTTCCTCTTTTCGTTGCAGCATGGCAGAAAGGTCAAGAATCGACTGCGCCATATCCGCCATGCTTTTGCTTTGATCCATCGAGGTTTTACGTAAAAAGCGGTAGGCCTCCTCCTCGCTCATGGATTGGTGGGCCATGATTAACCCTTTTGCCCGCTCAATGAGTTTGCGTTCACGCAGTGCTTTGCGCGTGTTTTCAAGCTCATCGCTTAACCCTTGCAGGCGGCTAGATTGTGCATGCGTCAGTTCAAGCAGCGAGCGGCTGAGCGGTGAGTTGAGCGCACTGGCAGTTAAATCCCCTAGCGGCTGCGTCGGGGTAAGGGCCAACAGCTGTTCACAGGGGGCAGGTAGCGGCTTTTCTGGCGTCGCCTTTGCTTGATCTAACGCTGCCTGTGCCTGGGCAATTTTATGGTGGCAAAGCGCTGTTAATTGGGTGTTCAGCGTATCTTCGACTGTTTTGATGGTATCAATGCGTAGGGTGGTGAGTTCATACCAGGTTTCGCCCAGCGTATTGCCCGATGCCGTTTGATGGTGCGAGCGCTGGCAAGCAATATCACGCAGTTGGCAGATACCTGCCAGCGTTCTGGGTGAGAGCGACTGTTGCCAAGCGATCAGCGCTTCCGGCGTGGCAAATTCTGCAAAGGTGTTAAAGCAGCGCTGCTGGGTGTCGACAAGCTGATTCAAGAGCGTGCGGTGTGCTTGATCAAAATGACCCAGCGTAAACCCGAAAGCACCGCAGGCGCGCTCTTGCCCAGCGAGTTCTTTACCCTGCATCAGGTGAAAAATAGCCACGAGAGCGCGGGTAATATCCGGGTCGACAGCGGTGTCGGCTGCCTCGAAAACAATCGCTAATAAGCCACTGATCAGGTGGTTAAACGCTTGGGTGGCGGAATCTGGCGATATGTTAAAGGTATCGATGGCGTGGCGCAGAGCGCTGAGCTCATCCAGTGCTAGCCATACGGTGGCAATGCGGCGCAGTAAGCGCGCGGTGGCCTGTGGGCGTGCTTCTTGGCTAAGCGCTTCAAGGCGCAGCCGCATGGACGCTTCAGCCGCTTGGCTATGCGCAAGGTAAGTAGTGCGTCGAGTTTTAAAACGCTTGCCTTTAGAGGCCAGATAAATGGTCGATGCTCCCCGTTCCCGCTGAAGCACATGAATAAACTGACTGATATCGCTGACAATATCAGCCGTCGTGGCTAAATGGTGAAGATTATCGATGTCGCAGCGTAGGGCGGTGAAGAGCAGCTGTTGGGCAGAAGACATGTTGATTTCCTTATTACTCGCCGCCAAAAGTGAAATCACCCCCCACAGCCTCTCGCCTGTGGGGGTGGTGTTAATTAATGTTAGCGCAATGAGAGCGCGCCTGCTCCGGTGTCATTGCCGACTGCTTCACGGTAAGCGTTGGCCTCTTCGGCTTCAGTGGCATCGCTAAAACGCACGAGTAGCACGCAAGAAGCGAGTACCAATACGGTGAGCCCCAAGTAGAAGAGCCCCTGCTGGTAGCTGAGACTTTCACTGCGGAAAAGAAAAGCCGCCGAGACAGCACCCACATTACCGCCAGCACCAACTATGCCTGCCACTGCCCCCAGCGCTTTTTTGTTGATAAAAGGCACCACGCCATAGGTGGCCCCTTCGGCCATTTGCACGAAAAGACTAAACACCAACATGATGCCAATGGCTAAGCTGAGTACGTGCATTTGGGAGAAGGCGATAAGCGCGATGCCTTCGCATACCAGAGCGATAAACAGCCAGCGTACACGCCCTTTAAGCCCGCCTTGTTTGGCAAATAGATCAGAGAACACGCCGCCCAAAGTGCGGGCAAAGATGTTCATTAAGCCGAACAGTCCCGCAATCAAACCAGCCGTGGCAAGAGTAAGGTCAAACTTATCAAAAAAGTAGATCGCGGCAATATTGTTAATGGTTAGCTCGACGCCAAAACACAGCCCGTACACCACAAACAGTGCCCACACGCGGATATCCTTCGCGGCTGCTAAAAAGCTTTGGGCAGCACCGTGCTCGCCGGTAGCAGGCGGCAGTTCACCGCGGGCGCGCAGCTCGCTGAAGTTGCCATTTGGGGCATCTTGAGTGAACAGCCAGTAAGCAATGCCGGTAAAGAACAGCACAATGCCCGGCACGACCATGGCAAGACGCCAGCCAAGTGCTTCGTTAACACCTAGCATCAGCACCCCGGCAAAAATCAGCGGCATGACAATTTGTGTGGTGCCGCCCCCAAGGTTGCCCCAGCCAGCGCTGGTGGCGTTAGCCGTGCCGACCACGTTAGGCGCAAACATCATGGTGGTGTGGTATTGGGTAATCACAAACGATGCGCCGATAGCACCAATCGCTAGGCGGGCTAGCAAGAACGTTTCAAAGCTATTCGCTAAGCCAATTCCCATCACAGGAATAGAGCCCAGCACCAGCAATCCTGTGTAGGTTTTGCGCGGGCCAATGCGGTCACACAGCACGCCAATCAGCAGGCGCACGATCACGGTAATGGCCACTGAGGCAATGATAGTGTTACCGATTTGGGTTTGGGTCAGGGCGAGGTCTTCTCGCACCACTGCCATGAGCGGAGCGATGCCGAACCAGCCAAAAAAGCAGATATGGAAAGCAAACCAAGAGAGATGAAACGCACGCATCTGCGGCGTCGAAAAATTGAGTAACCGTATACGGTTAGCTTTATTGCGTATATCCATGGGCGGCCTCACAAAGCACAGAGTGAGTGTGTCGAGACACAACGCATTAGGCGTTGCGCAGCTACGGGAACATGCCTTCACCGTCGAAGGTCAGGTTCGACGCACTCGTACCCTGTTGGGCCTGGTCCACGCCTATCACCATGGTTGGAAAATAAGCAAATACTCCGCCATTGGGTTTTTAAATCATGTGAAACAGCGTGTTAGGTGTTTTTTTGGACGTCATTGACCGTGTGCTAGTCAAGCGTTGGAAACACGCTTCGCACTCTGCCTGGGCAGAGTGCGTTAAAGGATGCGCTACGTTGGGGCAGCGTAGACGATGGAGCGGCGTTATTCGTGGAGGTAAACCGCGTCAATATCTAAGGTGGAGTGTTCGCCAATGGCATCAAAATTGGCTGCCAGCCACTGATCGGCAGCCTCTCGGCCTTGGTCAAACAGGTGGCATAGGAAGGGCCATTCGGAGTTGAGCTTACTTGAAACGGATAAACTATCGAGCGCTTGGTCGCCGCTGATGCGGTGAAACAGTGCCTGCTGATAGCAGTTTTCAATGCCTTGCTCTTCCAGCGCATGTTTCAGCAGCGCAATCATGCGGACTTCTTTAATCAGAGCGGCGTTAAAAGTAATTTCATTGAGCCGATTCATAATGGCAGAGGCGGACGTGGGTAGCTCTTCGCGGCGAATGGGATTGATCTGCACAAGAAGAATATCCCGAGCGCTACACTCTTCCATGAGCGGGAAGAGGGCAGGGTTGCCCATATAGCCGCCGTCCCAATAGGCTTCGCCATCGATTTCCACCGCTTGGAACATAAACGGCAGGCAGGCTGACGCCATCACGGCATCCACGCTCATCTCTTCACGGCGAAACACACGCTGTTTACCGGTACGCACGTTAGTGGCCGCTACAAACAGCTTGAGCTGATCGCATTGGCGTACGCGTTCGAAATCAATGTGGGCCGCGACGATATCTCTTAAGGGATTCAAATTGAGCGGGTTGAGTTGGTAGGGCGATACCAACCGTGTCATCAAATCCATCGCGATATAGCCAGGGGAGTGATCCAAGCTCCAATTGCCGGTGAGTACATCCATGGGTGAACGGCGGATAGGACTTGCCATCCCCGCGCGGCTCACTGCCTGCCAGAAGTCATGCAGCGCCTTGCGGGCGGTCTGCTTTCCTCCACGCGTCAGCGCATCTGCCATGACCACACCGTTCATGGCACCGGCGCTCGTGCCGCTGATGCCTTCAATCTCAATGCGGTCATCTTCCAGCAGGCGGTCAATCACCCCCCAGGTATACGCGCCGTGAGCACCGCCGCCCTGCAGCGCGAGATCAAGCTTTTTTATCGGTGCCATTATCATCCTTACCGTCTGCGTGTTTGGTGTCTTTAGCATGGCATAAATAGCGCCTGACGGAAGGTATAACGCGATCTCGTTTGTTTTAAGGGGCGTCTGCCAGCGGTGAAGGCCGGGTTTGTGGCAGCGGAATGTCATACACCGCGTGCTCTATTAAACGGTCTAACTGCTTGGCGAGCGCTACGCTTGCTTCCTCCATCAGTGCTAAGGAAGCCAACTGGGCGGTGTGGTCACCTTGGCGGGCGTAACGCAAGGCCTCTAATCCGCTCTCATGAAAGCGTCGGTGGGGCACAGCGAGGGCGCGGTAAGCATCACTCTGTTTGTAACGCAATCCTTCCCCCGTTAAATACCATCGGCCTAGCGTGCAGTGCTGGTGATCCGTTAAAGGGTCATCCAGGGATGCAGAAAGCAGCTGATGATAAAGACGACTTTTCCACACCGCATGCTCCAGTTTGGTCGCATGCAAACAGGCAGTTGTGGTGCTGTGATGAATCACCTTATACATATGCCGAGTTTGATCGGTGAGTTGTTCAATGACCTGCTCTGCCTCTTGGGCGGCGCTGGCCAGTGCGGTGGCTGTTTCACGTTGATGGGCGAGTACGCGGGCATCTTCTTTTAAGAGAGACGCCGTTTGTTCCACCCAGTGCTCCAACTGATGTCCCAAATGCTGCGTATGATCGGCTAGATGCTGAATGTCGCTGACAACTGCTGATAAACCGCTGTGCTCTTCATGCACATGGGCAGCCTCAAGGGCAGTGCTCATTGCTAGTGCGCGGGTATGCCCTGCGGTACGCGCTAGCTCAACGCTAATGCTGCGCAGTTCATGCAGGGCTTTGTCACTGGCCTGTGGAGCCGCGTAATGAGCATCGGCCTGCTGGTGTCGCTGGTGCTGCTGTTGAAGGCTCTGAGCCACTTTTTCCGCGTGATGAAGACGCGTAAACAGGTCGGTAAGCGTGGCGCGTTCGCTGGCTAGCTGTTCAGCGTGATGCTCTGCACCTGCATTGAGAGAGGTGAGCATATCCGCGCCTTTGGCTTGGAGCATGCTAATCGATTCTAGGGGCGTCATCAGACTGATGGTGCGGTAGCCATGAGCGCTTTTCTCCGTGGCTAGCTGAGCGTGAAGCTCGGCCACTTGCTGCTCTAAACGGCGGATCGTTTGATAGGGGTGCATAAAGGCAAACATGGCCGATACCTTCGTGATAAAACGTTTTGTGATGTTTTGTCACGAAGTATTGCAGAAGGTTTTCTTGCTTGCCCTGCCAGAATGCGCGTCGCTGATGAAAACCAACCTCTTGTCTTGGTAAAGGAGGAGGGCCTCCATACCGTTTGGTTGTCTTATTTCATCTGAGCGACATGCATAGGTGCCGGCGAGTGGCAGCGTAAAAAAGAGGAGGTCGCTAACCACTCTTCATCTGGGTAGTAAGCAAAGACGTATTGGTCCTCTTTCAGGCTATCGATCAGCGGATAGGTGATGTCTTCACGCACAGCCGGACAGCCGTGGCTTCTGCCAAGACGACCTGTTTGGGCAATGAAGTCATCGCTCACATAATCAGCACCATGAATCACAATTGCTCGTTCAAACGCCAGGTCGTTAACGTCTGGCTCTAGGCCGTCTAAACGCAGTGAGTAGCCGTTACGGCCATAGTAACTGTTCATCGTGCGAAACAGGCCAATGCTGGATTGATGGCTATCAGGCGTATTGGAAAATGCCTCGGCCACGGCATCCCCCGACCCTTGCCCATGTGAGACCAGTTCTTCAAACAGCAGCGTGTGCTGATGAAGGTCAAAGACCCACATGCGTGGCTCTGTCGATGGGAGCGAGTAATCAATCACCGCCAGGCGCTCGGCGGAAGGGTCCGCGCAGCTGAGCGCCTGGGCAGCCAGGCGCAGAGCTTCAGGAGTTGCCCCTGGCGCTAACTGAAGCAGTTGATGGTGCAGGGGAGACACCCCGGCGGGTGGTGCAGCGGCTACCTGGGAGAAAAAACTAGCCGCTTGAAGCGGATAAGAAAACAACACGATGGGTAAAGAAAACAGTACAGTAGTCATGCGTGAGCGAAAAAGCATGGGGCGTAATCCTGCCTAGAGTGACCAAAAGAGTCATTACATAGAGTCATCACGAATAAACGTAAGCGGCTATGCTAAAAAAGCGCGTCTTAGTACGGGAACCGCTGAGACGACGTTAAGCAAAAAGAGTGAAGCCACACCACAACGCTGCATAGTAACGCAAGGAGAGGCGATGAACGAGAATCAGCCACTAAGACGATGGGCGATAGGGGCAGCGCTCACTCTAACGCTGACCTGTCCACTGCTGGTCAGCGCAAACGAGTCTACTAGCCATGCCATGCAGCAAGCACTGGCTCAGCGTATTGCGCAAAGTGGGGAAGCACTACCGGTGGCTTCCTTTTACGAGTTGCGGCGTGGTGAGCCTGCTTGGCAGAGCATTCAACATGTCGAAGCGTTGGTAAACGCTTTGAGCAGCCTTGTGGATGACGGGTTAACACCGGACGATTATCAAGCCGCTTCGCTCATGGATGATTTTCAGCTTAGTCAGCAGTTAGATGACCAGGCGAAGGCGAATTTCGATATACGCGCGACCCGCTCGCTCCTGTTGGCGCTTGATCATTTATCCCTTGGTAAAGTGAATCCCAGAGAGGTGGAGCCCAACTGGGACTTGCCACGCCCTGAACGCAGCTACGCACTCCCCCGAGTGGTTCAGGCCATTGGCGAGGGTGATGTGCAAAAAGCGCTAATGGTGGCTCGTCCTGCATCGCCTGAATATGCCCAGCTGCGCGAAGCATTGGCCCACTATCGCCGCTTGGCCGAGCAGGGCAGTGTGCCTTACTTGTCGGGGCGTGATGAGTCGCTGCGCCCTGGTGATCGGGGAAATGATGTGCAAACGCTTCGCCAGCGCTTAACTCTCTGGGGTGAACCGCACCTACTGGCGGCGGACAGCGACGCTTACCCAATGATTGGCGCGCAATCTGCCAGCGGTGACCGGCGCGCTTTCGATAGCGAGGTTGAGCGGGCGGTCATGCGTTTTCAGCGGCGTCATCAGCTCCAAGAAGATGGCGTCGTGGGTGAGCGTACGCGGCTAGCACTTAACATGCCTGTGGCATCACGCGTTGATCAACTGCGGGTGAATTTGGAGCGTGCCCGGTGGATTCGGCCCTCGCTGCAGCAGGAGCCTTTCGTGTGGGTAGATATTGCGGGTTACCGCTTACACTATACTCGCCCCAACGGTGAGCACTGGGATACCCGGGTCGTCGTCGGCTCACCCAACCGCGAAACGCCGATTATCCACTCCTCTATTAGCCATTTGACCATCAATCCGAGTTGGACCATTCCGCCAACGATCATGCGTGAGGACGTGTTGCCTCGTGTGCGCCAGGATGCCGACTATCTCACGCGGCAGAATATTCAGGTCGTGAGCCTGTCTGGTGAAACGCTGGATGCCGCAACGATTGACTGGCAACGCCCTGGTGGGGTGATGCTTCGCCAGGTGGCGGGCAGCAGCAATCCTCTAGGGCGGGTGGTCGTTCGCTTCCCTAATAACGATATGATTTATCTTCACGATACACCGGCGAGAGGGCTCTTTCAGCGAGACCATCGGGCATTAAGCTCTGGGTGTGTGCGTGTTGAAGGTGTGACCGAATTTGCGCAGCTCCTGCTGCAGGATAGCGGCAGCCGTTATCAGCTTAATTCGCTGATTAACAGTGGTCGCAGCGACCGTAATATTAACTTGCCCACCCGTATCCCCGTGGCGCTGCACTACTTAACGGCTTGGCCCGATGACCAAGGAGAAGTCGTATTCAGAGAAGATATTTATCGCCGCGATGCTGCGCTATTAGCAGCACTCTCACGAGGGGCAGCTTAACCAGTTGGGCGGATAGATGTCAGAGATGACAAAGCCGCCTCAATGAGGCGGCTTTGTGAGCAACACAGCAGATTTAAAGCAAAGAGGTGGGCGGTTACTGGACGCTTTCGTCGCTTCCACTTTCGCTTTGATAGTTAGCGACACTGATGGTGCCGGTTTCACCGCTTTCAAGCGCAGCCAGCATCGGCTCTGCTTGGCGCTGAAACGCAACCAGCGTGTCACCACTGAGGCTTGTGTTTTCCGGCAGCTCAACGGTCATCGCGTTCACTGGCGTGTTATTCACAATGACTTCGTAGTGCAGGTGAGGCCCGGTGCTGCGACCGGTGTTACCAGACAATGCAATCCGTTCGCCCATCGTGACACGTTCACCCTGGCTGACCAGCGGCTGAGAGAGGTGCAGATAACGGGTGCGGTAGCCGTTATCGTGGCGCACAACAATGTAGCGTCCAGCCGCGTGGTGGTTGCCCACACGCTCTACACGCCCATTCGCTGGCGCTGTGATGGGTGTGCCAATAGGCATCGCAAAATCGGTACCGTTGTGCGGGCTAACACGGCCGGTGACGGGGTGTAGGCGGCGAGGATTGAAGTTAGAGCTCAGGCGATAGTTGCCTTCGAAGGGGCGGCGAGCAAAGGCCGGATCTAAACTGCTGCCTAGCGGCGTATAGAAATTATCATCAGTTGCGTTGCGAACAACGGTGAGGTCCATCCGCTCGCCATCGTATTTTACCGCCAGCACACGAGAGTCGAGGGTTTCGCCGTCAATCATGTCAGACTCAACTAAGACCTGAAACTGATCCCCCCTGCGGCTGTCGCGGCGGAAGTCCAGTTTCTTTTCCAGAATGCGCGTTAGCTCTGTTACTGAGCTGCTGCTTAAACCTGTGGCTTGAGCAGAGCGTGCGAAACTGCCGCTTACGCTACCGGCATAAAGGCGCTGTACGGGCTCGCCCTGACGCTCAATGGTGGTAATCGCATAATGGTCTGAGTCGCGCTCAAGCAGTATCCCGTCGCGCGTATTTTTCATCATGCGCAATGCCAGCAGGCGGCCGTCTTCATCTACCTGATAGTCAAAGCTGTGTCCTGCACGCCAGTTAGTGAGCATACGCGGGTCAGGCAGGTCTTCCAGCAGGGCTAGTACCTCGCTGTAACCCAATCCCAGCTCATTTTGCGCTAGCACAGCAAATGTTTCGCCTGACTCAACGATGTGTGTTTTCCACTCAGGAACAAACGGCTCTTCCGCTGCAAGCTCTAGCTCCAGGAAAGAGATGTCGTCGTAGAGTTCTACACCGTAATCTTCGTATGAAGTGGCATCAGCGATTTCGACGGAGTCGTCGACATTGAGCATGCCGCTTGACAGAGTGCCTACCACAATCGCCATGTGTAGCGCGCCATCATCCAATGAAGCCATGGGCTGTGTGTCAGTGGAGAGCGAGGCTTCAGCGCTGGTAATGATGTCGAGATCAACAATCTCGGTGGCCGTTAATTCACTTAAGGGGATATTTTCACGGGTGGCGTCGAGTGCGCGGGAGGCGCGGTCGATCGCCTCTGCCACTGGCGTTCGCTCTTGACGAAGCGAAGGAACACCGGGTGCAGAATCACTGGGTAGCGGAACGAGCACGCTCTCCAGCGGTGTCTGGGGTTGGTTCAAATCATGATAGGTAGTGATGAGTTTTTGTGCGCCCAACACGGTGACCATCGTGGCCACTGGTAACAGTAATAATTTATGCGTGCGGGGCAGCGAATGAAGGATTCGCAACATGGGTAAATGGACCGCCGAGTTCGTGAAATAAAAGTAACATGAAAGTAAGCAAACTCGGGAACCATACCCCAAGGAGGAGGGACTGAATAGACTGTATATCCATCCACAAAATATACTTCCGCCTAATTACGGGAATATCAGGCAGCCTAAAAAATTCATGAACACCGTTTGCTAACAAAAGTAACAAGGCGGCTGTCAGCAAGCCTCGTCAACCATCGGTGTCATTTCATTAACCATAGACCTCTTTTAAGTCTTGTAAAAGCAGAATATAACGTGCGTCTAATTAAAGAGACGTTTTGCCCGTAAATCAGTGTGTCAGCATCGTGGTAAGACCTCCAACGCTCATGTCAACCTCCCATTGATCACAGCGAGTAAAAGCACCACGACCTTTAGCGTTACCAGTCGCCATCGCTAATATTTAAAAGGTAATTTTTTGTATTTTAATGTTTCTTTAGGTTTTTTGGCGATGCGAGTGGGCGGTGCCGGTGGGTGATATTTAAGCCAATGTCGCTAAAAACAAGTACTCGACGCTATTTCCTGGCATTCTAGTGGTATTTTTTCGAAGATGAAGCGGAATGTTTCGCTGTATGGCGTCGAGGAAATCGAAATGTCTCGGGTAACACTTGCGCAGTGGCAGATGTTGGCCGCCGTGGTGGATCACGGCGGATTCGCACGAGCGGCAGAGGCGATCCATAAAAGCCCCTCAACGCTGAACCATGCGGTCCATAAATTAGAAGAGCAGTTGGGTATTCAGGTGCTTGAGCCGGTTGGTCGGCAGGTGCGCTTGACCGAAGCAGGCGAGCTGCTGCTTCGTCGTGCGCGTCAGTTAATTGAAAGCGCTGCGTCGTTGGAAGACGTGGCCTCTCGGCTTGCCGCAGGATTAGAAGCTGAAGTAGTGGTCGCGATTGATCAAATTTTCCCGGCGGCAGCCCAGGCCAAGGCGTTGGAGCGTTTCTCCAATACTTACCCTCAAGTCAGGGTGCAGCTGCATGAGAGTGTTCTAAATGGCGGTACCGAAATGCTCTACGATGGCCGGGCTGACCTCGTCGTGTCTGGTATCGAAGCCCAGGGTTTTCTGGGTGAGCCGCTGGTAAGTGTGCGTTTTGTGGCGGTCGCGCATCCACGCCATGCGCTGCACCAGTTAGGTCGTTCATTAGATTTGCGCGACCTTGCGCAACATCGCCAGTTGGTCGTGCGAGACTCGGCGCTGCGCCAATCTACCAATGCTGGCTGGTTAAAAGCGGAGCAGCGCTGGACCGTAGGGCATGTGAGTACCTCGCTGGATATGCTACGACGCGGGTTAGGGTTTGCTTGGATACCAGAGACCCGCATTGCTGATGAATTAGCCAGTGGTCAACTTAAACCGCTGCCGCTAAGTGCGGGCGGTATTCGTGAAGTGCCAGTGCAACTTATTTTCCGTGACCGTGATCGGGCAGGCCCAGCGGCGCATGCTATGGCAGCAGCATTAAAGAGCGCTGTTAAAGAAGTATGCGAGCAACGTTCGATTCCCTCGAATGAACAGCCGTAAAACATGCGCTTGAGCCTGACTCTGTCGGGGGTATGCTGAACGTCAATCACATCATAAAACGTTCAATGTAGGAGATGCCCGATGGGACTGCTTGTAAACGGTGAGTGGGTAGACCAGTGGTACGACACCAAAAAACATGGCGGAGAGTTTGTACGCGAGTCCGCTCAATTGCGTGATTGGGTGGGCAACAGTGAGGCGTCACAAGGCGACAGCTATCCAGCCCAGTCGGATCGCTACCACCTGTATGTATCGCTCGCTTGCCCATGGGCGCATCGTGCGCTGATTATGCGCAAACTCAAAGGGTTGGAACCGCTGATCGGGACTTCCCATGTAAGCCCGCTCATGCTGGATAAAGGCTGGACCTATCATCAAGACGAAGGTGCCAGCGGCGACCCGGTCAATCAGGCTGAGTTTCATTACCAGCTCTATACCATGACGGACCCCACCTACACGGGGCGTGTAACGGTACCGGTGCTGTGGGATAAACAGCGTAGCGCCATCATCAATAATGAGTCTGCTGATCTACTGCGCATTTTTAACGTGGCCTTTGATGAGCTGACTGGAAACGATTTGGACTTTTATCCCGACGACCTGCGGGGCGTGATTGATGAAGTGAACGATGACGTTTACGACCATATCAACAACGGCGTTTACAAGTCGGGGTTTGCTACCGAACAGCAGGTGTACGAGAAGCATGTCACCGCGCTGTTTGAGGCGCTGGAGCGTGTTGAAAAACGTCTGTCAGAGCATCGCTACCTAGCAGGAGAGTGGCTAACTGAAGCAGATATTCGTCTCTTTACTACGCTTATTCGCTTTGACGCGGTCTACTACGGCCACTTCAAATGCAACTTTAAGCGCATCGAGGATTACCCGAATCTTTCTCACTATGTGCGCGAGCTTTACCAGTGCCCAGGTGTGGCAGAGACCGTCAACATGGACCATATTAAACGCCACTACTATTACAGCCATGACACCATTAACCCCACACGTATCGTGCCAGCAGGGCCACTGCTAGATTTTATGCGCCCCCATGATCGTGAGCGTTTGCCAGGGCAGGGAATTCGTCGCCGCTCATCATAAGTGAGCATAAGATGCAAAAAGGGCCACCCGCTTGGGTGGCCCTTTTGACTGTGTCACAGCGTGACAGCAGGAAGGCGAATTACTCGTCAGTATTCACAGCTTCACGAGTAGACTGCCAGGCGCTCTGTGCACCCTCTTTAGTGGTTTGCCAAGCGTCTTGGGCGTTAGCTTTGGTTTGTTCCCACCAGTCGCGGTCATACGTTGGGAATGACTCAACTTCTTCAGAAGTGGCTTCCAGCATGATGCGGTGCTCGGTGTCGCCATCGCTTTCAGTGTGTGTCTCTAGCGAGAAGTGATCGGTGCCTACCACAATTTCGCGCCCGCCTAGGCCAAGTACAGAGCCGCTCTCAATCACGAGGGCAGTAATGCGCATCTCTTCGTCGAACAGGATGTCATCTACTTCACCAATCTCTTCACCCGATCCATCGGCAAAGAACACATCTGCATCAAGAATATCTTCAGCCGAATACATGCCCTGCAGCTCGGTTTGTGCGTGGACGCCAAATGCCATGCCGCCAAGCAGTGCCGTTGTAATGGCAGTAGTAAGGATTGATTTACGCATAGCTTCTCTCCATGTGGCTATAAAAGTAGCGTCTTAACGCTAATAATGAGGGGTAAGTACGTTGCAAAGAACTATGTTGTAAAGAGTTACGTTGCAAAGTAGTGACGTTAGAGCTTGTTCGCCCAATCATCGGCGCGGCGTTCTGCCTCTTCACGCTCTAGTCCGTATTTCTGTTGCAGCTTGCCGACTAGTTGATCCTTCTTGCCGCCAATTTGCGTCAATTCGTCGTCGGTCAATTCGCCCCAGCTAGCGCGAGCTTTACCCTTCATTTCGGTCCATCTGCCTTCAACTTGATCCCAGTTCATGTGCATCACTCCTTGAAGTTTGTGAACGTCATCAGGCACCTCATTAGGTTAGACGACATATGCACAAGTGCAAGTTTGAGTATTGATATGGGTTAAATTAAAAAGGCTGGTCATGAGCTATCTGCAGTGGTAGGATGCGCCCTCCTCGCATGTGTTGACCCCTCCATCACGACGATAAACGTTCCTTGCTGTCGCTGAGCACAACCAGCCACGCTAAGCAGAAACGTTTGCGAGAACATCTCATTAATTGCAGATGTTCATTGCTGTGAAGATGGCGCGCCTCCAGCATTTCACCAAACGGGTGAAATCGGCGCAGAAGGTCGCCACAGCGGTTGGCCCGCAAGAGCGGTACTGCCAGCCGAATGCTAGGTGCGACCGGCGTCTCCGACTCCACTGATGACGATATCCGCTATGCGGAGCCTTGTTCTTTTGTTGCGCACCGTTACGCACAACATAAAACTAAGAGTCAGAGACGCTTACGATGCTTTTTGCCGGTACAGCCGGCCTACCAAGGTGTGATTAATGACCTCGACTTCTGTCGCTTCGCCGAGCTTCGGCGAACTTGCTCTGTTGCCTGCCGTTCTCGCTGCTGTTGAAGCACAAGGCTACGAAATTCCTTCGCCCATCCAAGCGCAGACCATTCCTGCGTTACTGGAAGGCCGCGATATGCTGGGCCAAGCACAAACCGGCACCGGCAAAACTGCTGCATTTGCACTGCCATTATTATCGCGTTTAGAACTGACTCGTCGCGAGCCTCAAGTGCTGGTGATGGCGCCAACCCGTGAGCTTGCACAGCAGGTAGCGGCATCGTTCAGCAAATATGGCCAAAACCTTAAGGGTCTTGAAGTTGCGATCCTGTGCGGTGGCCAAGAATACCGTGAACAGCTTGGTGCGCTAAAGCGCGGTGCCCAAGTGATTGTGGGTACACCCGGCCGTATTATCGATCACCTTGATCGTGGCAGCCTGAAGCTAGACGGCCTGTCTGCGCTGGTGCTTGACGAAGCCGACGAAATGCTGCGCATGGGCTTTATCGACGACGTAAAACGCGTGGTCGCCGATACCCCGAAAGATGCACAGCGTGTGTTCTTCTCAGCAACACTGCCGACTGAAATTGAGCGCATTGTTAACCGCTACTTGGTTAACCCAGTGAAGGTGGCGATTGAGTCGCGCACTACCACTGGCGAAAACATTGAACAGCGTATTGTTCGTGTTGACGGTGGCGCTAAGCTTGAAGCCGTGGCACGTATTCTTGAAGTTGAGCCGGTCGATGCCGCGATCGTCTTCGTACGTACCCGTGCTGCTTGTACCACGCTGGTAGAGCAGCTGACAGCACGTGGCGTGAACGCCGCTGGCCTGTCGGGTGATCTGGATCAGAGCCTGCGTGAGCGCACCATTACCCGCTTGAAGCGTGGCAAAGTGGACGTGCTGATTGCGACCGACGTTGCTGCTCGTGGTCTTGACGTTCCGCGTATCACGCACGTTATCAACTACGATCTGCCGCAAGATGCTGAAGCCTACACCCACCGTATCGGTCGTACCGGTCGTGCGGGCCGTAGCGGCATCGCGATTACCTTTGCTGGCTTCCGTGAAGGCCGCAAAGTGGGCTGGATGGAGCAGGCAACCGGTCAGAAAATGACCGAAATGCCGCTACCTGACGAAGCCGCCATTCGTGCTCACCGCGACAACGTCTTCCATCACCGTGTCGTAGCGGCACTGACCAAAGGCGCAGAAGAACAGCGTGCCCTGGTTGAGCGTTTAGTGGAAGAAGGTCACGATGCGGTTGAGCTGGCCTGTGCATTTGCTGCCATGGCCCGTGCTGACGAAGCGCCGATTGGCCGTCTGCAAGCGCCGCGTAAAGAGAAGCCTATGCGTGATGGTGCACCGGGCAAGCCGGCTGGCGCTCGTCGCGAACGCTCTAGCGCGCCCAGCGAAGGTATGACCCGCTACCGCGTTTCCGTTGGCCATAAAGACGGCGTGAAGCCGGGCCAACTGGTTGGCGCACTAGCGAATGAAGGCGGTATTGAAGGTGCGCGTATCGGTCGTATCGATATCCGCAACGCTTTCTCGGTCGTTGAACTACCCAGTGGCCTGCCTTCTACTATTCTGGCGAAAATGGCGCGTGCACGTGTTGCCGGCCGCCCGCTAGAAATTAGTGAAGATAGCGCGCCTGAGCGCGCACCGCGCCGCCGTCGTGACGATGGCGACGCACCGGTTCGCCGCCGCGAACGTGCGTAACTCAGCCTTAGGCGCTTAACATCGCCTAACGTTTGAATCACGTCCATCCCCCTATGCCACTGGCCTTGTGCCAACTGGCGTAGGGGGATTTTTTTTGGCTACGCTATACGTATTCATTTGAAGAGTCACAAGGAGCACGCATGGACGCTGCACTGCATGAATGGAATCTTTCCCCCAAACAGGCGATTGCCCTGCAGTCACAGCTCGCCCAGCAGTTAGAAAGCAGTGACCGAATCGACCCGGTAACGTATATCGCAGGGGTAGATATTGGCTTTGAAGAGGGCGGGGCGGTGACAAGAGCGGCAGTGGTGGTGTTGAAGTGGTCACCAGACATGGCTCCGCAACTGCCGGTCATCGAACAAGTGGTACATCGCGAACCCACCCGCATGCCCTATATCCCAGGGCTACTGTCGTTCCGTGAAATTCCTGCCGCGCTGGGCGCGTTTGCCAAACTCACCACTCAGCCACAGCTGGTGATGGTCGATGGTCAGGGCATTGCCCATCCCCGGCGGCTGGGCGTGGCGGCGCATTTGGGACTATGGCTGGATCTACCCACCATTGGCATTGCTAAGTCACGCTTAACCGGAATCCACGCAGAGGTGGGCGAGGCGCGGGGCGATTGGGTGCCGCTGATGGCTAAGCAAGAGGTGATTGGCGCGGTACTGCGCTCGCGCACGAACGTGAAGCCCGTGTTTGTCTCGCCTGGGCATCGGCTAACGCTTGCAACGTCGCTTGAGTGGGTCATGCGCTGCCTAGGGCCCACCAAGCTGCCCGAGCCGACCCGCTTGGCGGACCGGCTGGCATCGAGACGAGATCAGAAGCGGATCAAAGAAACGCGATAAAACGCTGCAGCAGGCTGGAAGCTTCAGGCGTATCGCTGATCGCGCTGATGAGCTGGTCTGGGTCATCGCCTTGGTCGCGCAGGGCGGCCCGCTGGCGTTCAATGTAGGCGCGCATGACGGGAGGTGAGAACTCGGGGTGAAACTGCACGCTCCACTGGCGCGGCCCGTAGCGCAGCGCTTGATGCGCATCGTGGCAATTGTGGGCCAACACCGTTGTGCCATGGGGAAGCTGCATAACTGATTGGGCATGCGTGAGGTGCGCTGAAAATTGCCCAGGCAGCTGGCTGAACAGCGGATCCTGTTGGCCTGCCTGGGTTAAGCGCACCGCCCGTGTGCCTGATTCTCGCCCGGCGGGGTGGTAGTCGCTAATACCACCAAACGCCGCCGCCATCAGCTGATGGCCATAGCAAACGCCCAGCAGTGGCAGATCATCGGCTAATGCCTGTTGTAGCCAAGGTTTGAGTGCTTCGCTCCACGGAGGCTGTTCGCTCACCATGCTATGGGAGCCGGTAATCACGGCACCGGCGATATCCTCAGGAGGTGTGTCGGACAGCCGGGCATCCCACACGCTCAGGGTTAAGTGCTCGGGCAGCGCATCGCTTAGGCGTTGGATAAACAGCTGTTCAAAATCACCGTGTTGGTCGACCACTTCAGGGAAGGCGTCACCGGTTTTAATAATGACTAAAGAGGCCATGGCATACTCGTTGTGGTGTTGCGACTGAGGAGGGATAGCCGAATCAGGTCATTCCACTGTAAGCTGAAACGTCTCACTCTGTGACTGTTTTACCATACATTAGGAGCTTGATATGCAACAGATTACCCGCGCTGGGCAACCTATGGACGTAGCGGGCACGCTGCCTGCCGCTGGCCAGGCCGCTCCCGCCATGACATTGACCAATACCGACCTGGAAGATGTCACCCTGGATACCTACCAGGGCAAGCGTAAAGTGCTCAATATCATTCCCAGTGTCGATACACCGACCTGTGCGATGTCAACGCGGCGTTTTAACGAGCTGGCCTCGAGCCTCGATAATACCATCGTGCTGGTGGTGTCAGCCGACCTGCCGTTCGCCGCCAAGCGCTTTTGCGGTGCCGAAGGGCTGGATAATGTGGAAACGCTCTCTACGTTCCGGCACCGCGAGTTTCAGGAAGCTTGGGGTGTGGCGCTGAGTAACAGCGCGATGGAAGGGCTGTGTGCCCGTGCCGTGGTGGTGTTGGATGCTGACAACCACGTGTTGCACAGTGAGCTGGTGAGTGAACTGAAAAACGAACCGGATTACGACGCCGCCCTGGCAGCGTTAAACGGCTAGTTGGCTTGCATCCCTTTTTTGGCAGCTGCCACCAGCGCGCTGATTAAGCGCTGCTGGGGGCGGTTAAAAATCAGCCACTCTGGATGCCACTGTACGCCAATCAAAAAGTCGTGAGCTTCTGACTCAATCCCCTGCACCAGTCCGTCTCGATCCCGCGCCACAATCTTAATGCCGTTTCCTGCGTGATGAACGGCTTGGTGGTGAAGGCTGTTCACCCGGCACCAGGTAACACCCAGCAGTTGGTAAAGCTTGCTGCCGCCGACGATATCCACCGTTTTGCGCGGCAGTACCGTGCGCCGACGCTTCAATCCTTCGTGGGTGGTGTAAATGTCGGGGTCTAGCGTGCCGCCTAAATGCACGTTAATTAATTGAGCGCCCCGGCAGATGCCAAGTACGGGCGTATTTTGGGGGATAAACCGGTTGAGTAAGCTCAGCTCCAACTCGTCCCGAGCAGGATCAAGGCGAACGTCTAGCTGGACTTCTCCGCCGTACAAGTGGGCTTGAATATCGTCGCCACCGCCAATGATCAGCCCATCGAGATGCTGAGGCAACGGGCGAGAAGGCGAGAGGCGCAAGGGCTTACCGCCATGACGCCAAACGGCAAACCAGTCAAAACACCAGGCAAGCTGGCTTTTATGATCTGAGGTGGTGATTCCGATCAGCGGTCGAGGCATGCGGGTGGCGTCTCGTCTTTCCAGTAGGTGAACAGTACGGTCAAGAAGCGCTAAAACGCCCCAGCAGTTTGGTTTTTAAGCGTGCCCACCAGGGCTTGCTGTGCTCTGCAATATACTCATCGCAGCGTGCTCGCAGCACCTCAGTATTGGCGGCCAGCTTTTCCACTTCTACCCAGCGGTTCCACTCCACCACGGCACCCCAGCCTGGTTGTGAAAGCTGGGCATTCGGCAACCGGTAGTGAAAGGTGGGACGCGGTTTGGTGAGTTCCCCATGCAGCAGCTCGTGGGGATGCTCCGGGCATAAGTGGGCAAAGAGTGGGAGCAGATCCAATTCCCGGTTGCGGGTAGGGTTGTGACGTAGGTAGTCGTCAATAAACGTGTCTAGATCCGGCTGGTAGCGAGCATCCAGCACTTTGAGGGCGTACTCTTTATGAAACGGATTGGCATGGGGCAGCATTTCCCGGGTGATATCGACTTTGATCTCTTCACGCAGCCAGCTGGCCAGCAGCAGGTAGGCGCGCATCATGGCGAGCAGATACTCCACCTCTACATTTTCTACCTCAGGGTTAAGATGTAGACCAAAACCATAAAGTAGGCTGGCGTCGGTGCCTTTAGCGCCTTTTTCCCGCAGCGTTTCAAACAGGGTATCGAGTGTTTCAAGTTCATCCCAAGGGACCGGCGGGCAGACAATCTCGGTGGGCACAAGGCCGGTGACCATGTCGCCAATCAGCTCGCGGGTTTTTTGATGAAACTCCACCCGCCGCTGATGCTGCTGACGCGCCCACTCGCTGTCGCTTTCGTGCTGCTCTTCCAGCAGGGCCTTATCGGGATGGGCATACTGGGTATCCAGCTCAATGCCAAACTCTCCCCAGCGAGTGCCTTCTACCTGTAGCCG
The DNA here is from genome assembly GCF_014640815.1 of Vreelandella lutescens. Lineage (GTDB taxonomy): Bacteria > Pseudomonadota > Gammaproteobacteria > Pseudomonadales > Halomonadaceae > Vreelandella > Vreelandella lutescens. The sequence continues at coordinate 465,216 of NZ_BMHM01000001.1, forward strand.
ATGGGGGCTGACCACGTTAAGCTCCCCACCAAACAGCGTGCGCACCAACTCGGCAGTCTCGCGGGGCGGCAGCCCGGCGAACTCGATTTCAACGCCGACGCAGCGTGGCTTGCCATCTTTATTTACGCGGTTGGGTGGGGCTTGCAGCGTCATCTCGGTATCCTGGAGGTGAACGTTTGAGTCATCAGCCTATCATAATCATGCATTGAAGCTGAGTGTAATCAACGAAGTAAATGTTAATCACCGGGCCTTGTAACCGGTCTGTGTTGGGAGTGATGTGTGCGACAACACTGGATAATCAAGATCATCGTCGTTGTGATGCTCAGCATGCTGCTAAGCGCGACGGCACTGGCGCAAAGCGTTTCCTTGCCAACCTTGGCGGGGAGCGAGTCGTCAGAGCAAACAGACGTCAGCAACGAAGAGTTCCAGAGCTCGTTGAACGATGTGATCTCCATGTTAGAGAACGAGGAGCAGCGCACCGCGTTACTCACCTCGCTTCGAGAGCTGCAGGTCAGTACCGACGCCGCTGAAGAAGAGGGCGTTGTCCGGCAAGGGTTGCTCGGGGCGTTAGCCGATACGCTGACCGATATTGGTGAGCAGGCTCAGGCCGGAGACTCGCCAATTGATGAGTGGTCGCGCCAATTAGTACAAGGGGCTGAAGATTTACGTGCCTTAAACGATGGCGCGAGCCGAGGGGAAGCGCTGCGTGCGGTGGCTGATGGAGCGGTACTGGGCTTTGTATGGACCACACTGCTAGTAGTGATGATTGCCTTTGGGCGCTTGGTGGCCACGCGTCGGCACTGGCCCTTGGATCTACCTCGCGACCCTAAAGCGTGGCTGCTGGCGGTACACTTCTTACGCCGTATGCTGCCCTGGACGCTTGCCTTTGCGATGACGCTTGGAATCGGCCAAATCCTTCCCTATAGCCCCGGGCGTGCCGTGGTCTTGGTGGTGGCGTATATCTGCCTATGCGGTCGAGCTCTCTCGGTGGTGTTTGAAACCGTGATTGCTTTCTTCAGCCGTGGGCACCGTTTCCCGGCCGTGCAGGTGCTGCAGCATAAAGCGCTGCGGGGCCTGTTTGTGATCGGCGCACTGATTGCCCTAGGCGATGCGGTGAACTCTACGCGCTTAGTGGAGCTGCTGGGCGCAGAGCTTTCCAGCTTGGTATCGGTGCTGGCGAACATGCTGGCAGCGCTGTTATCGGCGCGCTTTATCTTCAAATTTCAACGCCCGGTACGCCATCTCATCTGCAACCGACCCTATAAGCAGCGCCGGGATGCCAGCGCTGCCGTTGAGATGATTCGTGCACTCGGCGGGCTTTGGCATATCCCCGCGCTCTTGATGGTGGGCGGCTCGCTGATGGCTATTTTCATCACCGTGGGCGATGTGGGCACGGCACTGGCACGCTCCATTGTCTCTGCCAGCTTGCTGGTGCTCACGTTGGTCGCCACAGGGCTGTTACGTCGCCAGTCCGAACGGCTTAACAAGCGCCGTCATCGTCGCCGCTTTAGCCAATACCGCAAGCGCTTAGAACGCTTTGGCTTTGTGCTGGCGCATATCTGCGCGTGGATGGTGTTTGCCGAGCTCTCCATGCAGGTGTGGGGTGGTTCGCTGTTTGGGCTTGGCCAGCAGGCGGTAGCCAGCGCCCGCATTGGGCAAGCGCTGGTCAGCCTGGGTGCGACGATTTTACTGGCTTGGCTGGTATGGATTTTTGCCGATACCGCTATTCAGCGAGCGCTGACCTCTTCGGCTCGCTCTCGTGGGCGGCGGGTGAATCAGGCCCGGGCACAAACCATTACGCCGATGATTCGCAACGTTATTTTTGTCACGATTTTGATCATCGCGGTAATTGCGGGGCTGGCTAATCTCGGGGTGAACGTGACGCCGCTGCTGGCGGGTGCCGGTGTGATCGGTCTGGCGATTGGTTTTGGTGCGCAAACCCTGGTGCAGGATTTAATTACCGGTATTTTTATCCTGATTGAAGACTCGCTGGCGGTGGATGACTTTGTGCAGATCAACGGCCACATGGGCACGGTTGAAGGGTTAACGCTGCGCACCGTGCGTCTGAGAGACCTCGACGGCGTGGTGCATATCATTACCTTCAGCCGGATTGAGTCGATTCATAATATGTCACGCCAGTTCGGTATCGCCCTGATGCGTATCCGTATTCCCTACGATATGAAGATTGACGATGCGATTACCCTGATGCAGGAGACGGCTCAAGAGCTGCGTAAAGATCCGATGATGCGCCACTACATTTGGTCGCCATTGGAGATGCAGGGGGTACAAGGGTTTGAAGAGGGCTGCCCAATTTTACGCATGCGCTTTCGTACCGCGCCGGAAATGCAGTGGGATGTCTCGCGTGCGTTTAACCTGCTGTTGAAGCAGCGCATGGAAGCCCAAGAGATCGACCTGGGCGTACCGCGTTTGAGTTTGAGCATGGAGGCGCGCTCAGAGTCGCGTATGCAAGATACGTCAGGCACCGATTTGAGCTTTGAACGGGGCGAAGAGAGTAGCTCCTCAAGCCAAGAGGGCCATAAAAAACCGGCACCGCCTAAGCCTGCACCGCGGCCCACCCAGGCAGAAATTCGCCAGGATGAGCGAGAGCGCCATGGCGCTTCAACCCAGGCTAAACCCCAAGCTCAAGGCAAACCCCAAAGCGAGGCCTATGCCCGCCCCCACGGCGAAGACGGTGATGAGTAACCAAGGGCCGCGCAGGCGACGCCAGCGGTTGTAAAGTGATACTGCGTGACTTACGCGGTCAACAAGCTCGTCGTGGCGGGAGATCGCGTTATCCGGCGGTAGCGAAAAATCGTTGGCCACATCCCCCTGCCAATGGGCACCGTGGGTGAGACCCAGCCGCGCGCGCAGACGTCCAATATCGCTGAGCGTATGGTGCAGGGTGTCGTAGGTTTCCCGATGTGGAGCGACGGCCAGCACGGAGGTGGCATCTTGGCGCAGGGCGCTGTTTTGGCAGCGGGCTACGGCACTGTGAATCTGGTGATCGTTCGCGTCAGGCGTTAGGGCTAGGCGTTGATACAGGTCGCGCATAATTCAGGTGAACTCCCCCAAGCGGTCACGGTTAATAGGTTTGCATCAGGTAATCATAAGCATTTTTGATGCGCTGAAAGCGTGCCGACGCCAGCGCTACCTGATGCTCACTTTCGGAGTAAAAGCGGTCTGGGTGATGTAGCTGGGCCATGCGTCGATAGGCCTTGCGAACGTCGGTTTTGCTGGCACCCGGCGTCAGCCCAAGCACCGCCAAAGCTCGGGTAGTGCGGTCAGGCGGTGGTGGGCTGCTAGTGCGGCGATAGTGGTGCTGTCTTGCCTCTTCCTGGCGGGCCTGCTCTTGACGCTGACGCTCCCGGCGCGCCTGTTCCTGACGTGCTTGTTCTGCCCTGGCTTTCTCTGCTCTGGCCTGCTCGGCGCTAGCCTGTTCAGCCCGCGCTTTCGCATGACGCTCGTGCTCTTTTTGCTGCTGTTTTTCCTGCTGCTTCTGTTTCTTTTCCTGCTGTTTATCCGCTTTGGCACGCTGTTGCTGTTCTGCCCGAGCGCGCGTCGCTTTTTCCCGCTCGGCGGCCTCGGCGGCTTCCTTTGCCTTTTGGGCGTAGTGGCCGGGGTCGTGGGCTTGCCAGTAAGCGTCGCGACTAGGGTCTTCCGGCGGGCGCAGGGGTTTACCTGTCAGTTCCTGAAACAGCGTCCCTAAGGTCGCGGGCGTCACATTTAACAAATCGGCAAGAAAACGCAGAATGTAATGATTAGCCAGCGAAATAGCGCCATCGTCGGTGGCCACGGTAATCGCTTGATGCATCACACTCAGGCTACGCTCGTGAGAACACTCTTTGCGCACCACTTCAGCGGCGAGCTGAATAGCGTGAAGATCCTGGCTATGGGCAATGCTCATCACTGGCCCCAGCTCATGCCCGTGGCGAAACTGCGCCGTCACCTGGGCCAACCGGCGTCGCCGCTGGCCTTCCGAGACGTGCTGTCGATGCACCAGTACCCAGCCCAGCAGTAGCAGTGTGGCCGTATCCACTTGGCTGCGGCTTTTGAGCAGCAGCAGCTCAAAGGGTGAAAAACGGGCGATGGACATTCCCTAGCTCCAAGGCGAAGAAGTAGACCGTAGCCTCTGCATGGCAGATCACTATGGCGAATTAACTATGGTATATCATCGTGTTTGGCAATGAAGTAGGAGATTCGTGAGGTGATCAACGTTGAGCGTAAAAATAGTTTTCAGCTGCGTCTGTCGCGGCGGCTAAAAGAAGAAACTTCCCATACGCTTGATGTGTATCTTTTTGTGCCCAAAGAGCTTGGGCTAAGCACGCATGTCATCTCCGAAGATGCATTTTATCATGGCGCGATTAGCGTCTCGCGCACCTACTACAGCGATGAGTACCACTTGCCGCTGGTGCATAGTCGGTTGGTGAGCCGCAACCAGTTGGGCAGCGACTCTTACCGGTTAAGTCTCAGTCTCTACGCCTATCAATATGTCGGTGCCTTAGAGCGCACCACCCAGGCCATGCTCTCTGATGCGCGTAAATTGCGCCGCGAACCAGGCGATGATGACCCCGCCTGGGAGGAGAAAGCCGCCGCGCTGCGCGAACAGATGGGGGAAATGAGCGACTTAAGCGAGGGGATCTTAAAACGCCTGCGGCGCAACCCGCCTAGCGACGAACGGCTCTATAAGTACTTTGCCAATATCGACAATTATCTCTCCTGGTTTACCGAACAGCAGCTATTGGCGCTGGTGGCACATATGCCCCGAGGCGGGCCATTTAGCGATATTAAACGGCGATTTATCACCCTTTGCCAACGGGAAGGGGAGTACCGTCAGGCCCAGGAGTACAACGCAGAACGAGTAAGGGAAGACCCCACTCGAATGTCGAATAAAATGCGCCTGCTGCGACGGCTGATTGAGTATCCAATCACCCTTAAGCAGCGCGCCTTAGAGCTGGGTAGCGGCGAACAGAAAGCCGTCAAAGCCTTAGCTACCGCAGTAGTGATGGCGTTTGTCTCGTTAGGCGTGCTGCACTTACGTAATGTAGTGGGGGATATCACGGCGCTGTTTGTACTGGCTATGGCGCTGTTATACGCCATGCGTGAAGTCTTTAAAGATGACCTTCGCAACACCCTGTGGCGCTGGCTGCGTCGCGGCCGCCCTAAGTGGCGGCGTCAATACATTGACCCCACTCGTAATGCCCTGGTGGGGCGGCAGCTTGAGTGGTTCGACTATAAACGCTACTCCGCGCTGGATGACGATATTCAGCAAATGCGGCGGCGCACCGTGGCCCAGCGTGACGAGGTAGTGATGCATTACCGCTCCAGCTCACGGATGTCGCCCACGCGCTTTCTCAGCGGCTACGAACACACCCGCGAAACGCTGCATATCGACCTCTCCATGCTGACGCGCTTAATGAGCAAAGAAAAACACCATATCTACCGCTTAAAAGAGGGGCAGGCGGTGCGTGAAAGCGTTGAGCGTCGCCACTTGTTCAATCTCGTGGTGCGTGAAACTGGCAGTGAAGACACGCCTTATCTGGCCCGCTGGAAAGTGGTGGTGAGCCGCTCAGGCATTGTCGATGTCGAGAAAGTATCGGAAGACAGTACGCCATCCAGTGGCAATAACCTGCGCTAGATCAACCAAACGACACTCATCTAAACCGCTGATAGCGCATCCTTAGGCGGCACACTAGTGTTAAAGAGAGTATGCACACTCTTTTCCACGCACTTGTTGCCAGGAGGTAGCCGTGCAAGCCATCGATATCATGACGTCCAAAGTGATTAGCGTCAGTCTAGACGCAGATGTGCGCGATATAGCGCAGCAACTGCTGGCTCACCGTATCAGTGCGGTGCCCGTAGTGGATGCCGACGGTAAGGTTGTCGGTATCGTTAGCGAAGGGGATCTTATGCGACGCATCACCGATACCTCTTCCGCGGCATCGTCTCATGGGGGAGCTTGGTGGCTATCGCTATTCGCAGGCGGTAAAGACGCAGGGGAGTACGTGAAGGCTAAGGGCAAAAAAGCCCGTGACGTCATGACCCCTGACCCATTGACCATTGAAGAAAATATGCCGCTACATGACATTGCGCGGCTTTTGGAAAAACACCGCATCAAGCGCGTCCCGGTGGTTCGCGAAGGCAAGCTGGTGGGCATTGTCAGCCGTGCCAATTTGCTACAAGGGATTGCCAATGCACCGGTCACGCCAGCGCCGTCGTCAATAGATGATCGCCAAGTTCGCGATACCATACTCAATGAGGTGGATGCGCAAACAGGCGTACACACAGGCAGCATCAGCATCACCGTGAACAACGGTCATGTGGAAGTATGGGGGCTCGTGGAGTCGCAGGCGCAAAAGCAGGCCGTGACCGTTGCTGCCGAGAACACCCCCGGTGTCCATTCCGTGGCGAATCATTTAGGCATCATGCCACGCGGTGCCGCCTATTTTTAAGCGGCCTCTCTAACGCCGCTCAGCCAACAACCCGCTGATGATATCAGCGGGTTTTTTTATTTCTAATGACAAACAACGGCTTCTATTTAACGACTAAAGTCCAATAAGTAAACGTTTACTATTGCTACGTAAACGTTTACTTTTCTCTCAAGCGCTAACCGGGCGGTTAGTAATGTTATCTACCTACTAGCGAGAGAGCGATGACACTCCGAGTTACCGTATGGGGCGAAAACGTCCACGAGCAAACCAACGAGGTGGTAGCACGCATTTACCCCACCGGCATGCACCAGTGCATCGCCGATGGCTTAAATGAAGCACAAGCACTCTCTGCCACTGCCGTCACGCTGCAAGACCCCGAGCAGGGGCTTAGCGAAGAGACGCTGGAAAATACCGACGTGCTGCTGTGGTGGGGCCATGCTGCCCATGGCGATGTACTAGAAGAGACCGTTGATCGCGTGCAAAAGCGCGTGCTGCAGGGCATGGGTTTGATCGTGCTGCACTCCGGCCACTACTCCAAAATCTTCAAACGGCTAATGGGCACCACCTGCTCGCTGAAATGGCGAGAAGCCGGTGAGCGTGAGCGCCTTTGGGTCGTGAATCCTGGCCACCCTATCGTGCAAGGGCTCGGCGATTACATCGAACTGCCCCACACCGAAATGTACGGCGAGCCCTTTGCGGTGCCCAACCCGGATGAGGTGATCTTTATTAGCGCCTTTGAAGGCGGCGAAGTGTTCCGTTCCGGCCTGACCTACAAACGCGGCAACGGCAAGATTTTCTACTTCCGCCCCGGCCATGAAACCTACCCGATCTACTACGACGAACAGGTAAAGCAAGTGCTCAAAAATGCCGTTGTTTGGGCGCAGCCAGAAGGCTCACGTTGGATCGATAGCTGCCCCAACGTGCCCGCCGACCAAGCGCCCAATCCGGTGGAGATCAAAGGCGAAAGCCTGCATAAACCCGGCGAGGAGGGCTTCAAATGATCCGTTTAGCGATTATTGGCGCGGGCAGCATGGCGGGCGAGCACGCTAAGCACTACGGCCGCATCGAAGGCGTTGAAGTGGTCGCCGTTTGCGACCGAGATTTCCCCAAAGCCCAAGCGTTTGCTGAGCGCCACGGCATTGCCGATGTGTATCAAGATCTGGACGCTATGCTCGCCCGCGACGATATCCACGCGGTAAGCAACGTTACCCCGGATGGCGTGCACAAGGTCACATCGCTGGCCGCCATTGCCGCAGGTAAACACATCCTGTGCGAAAAGCCCCTGGCCACCAACGCCGAGGATGCCCATGAGATGGCCGCCGCCGCCCAGGCCGCTAACGTCATCAACATGGTCAACTTGAGCTACCGGGACGCCCCTGCCATTCAGCACGCCCGTGCGCTTGTCACCGGCGGCGCGATTGGTACCGTGCGCCACGTGGACGCCAGCTACCGCCAAAGCTGGCTGGTCAGCAACGCCTGGGGCCGCTGGGACGAAGAGAGCCAGTGGCTATGGCGGCTCTCGGAAGCCCACGGCAGTAAAGGGGTGCTGGGTGATGTGGGCGTGCATATCGTCGACTTCGCCAGCTTCCCGGTGGGCGATATCACCCGCGTCAACTGCGAGCTCACCTGCTTCGATAAAGCGCCGGATAACCGCATTGGCGACTACGTGCTGGATGCTAACGACACCGCGCTGATGCGCGTGCGCTTTGCTAACGGTGCCATGGGAACGATTCAGGCGACCCGCTGGGCCACCGGCCACCATAACTCGCTAACGCTGAGCGTTCACGGTGATAAAGGCGCGATCCGTGTAGATCTGGATGCCTCCAAAGATGACGTACAGGTATGCCTGAACGATGACGTGCATCCTGCCCGCTGGACCACCGTTAAAGCGCCGCCCACGCCCAGTATTTATCAGCGCTTTATCGAAAGTATCCGCACGGGCGAGAACGACCAGCCTGACTTTGCCCGCGGTGCGGCCATTCAAACCGTGCTAGACGCCTGCTTTGTTTCCAGCCTGGAGGACCGCAGCCTGGCGATTGCCAGCTAACAAGCACGTTTCATTACGCATCTTCTAGACGCAAGACACCCAATAACAAGATGAGGACTCCACGATGCGCTACTCGCTGAGAACACCGCTGCTAATCATGACCCTGCTGCCCACAGCGCTGCCTGCCATGGCCGCCGAGATCACCGTTGCCTGCGGCGACGGTGGGGCGGCAGATTTCTGCCCTGAACTCTCCCAGCGCTGGGCCGAGGCCAACGGTCATCAGGTTAATATTGTCACCACGCCTGCTTCACCCACTGAAAAGCTCTCGCTTTATCAACAGCTGTTGGGCAGCCAATCCCAAGATGTTGATGTGCTAATGGTGGATATCGTCTGGCCGGGCCTGCTGGCAGAGCACTTGGTGGATTTGAACGACTACCTGCCACAGGGCGCAGCGGAAGGGTTTATTCCCTCGCTGATGGAGAACAATACCGTGCAAGGCAAGCTGGTCGCGCTGCCCTGGTTTACCGATGCCGGATTGCTCTACTACCGCCACGACCTGCTTGAGCAGTACGACGCTGACGTGCCGCAGACCTGGCAAGCGCTCACCGACACTGCCCGGCGCATTCAAAACGCCGAACGGGAAGCGGGCAACGAGCGCATGCATGGTTTCGTCTTCCAAGGGCGCGCCTACGAAGGGCTGACCACCAACGCGCTGGAGTGGGTGGCGAGCTACGGCGGCGGTACCTTTGTGGATGCCGAGGGGCAGGTCACGGTGAACAATCCCCAGGCGGTGGAAGCCCTAGCGCTAGCGGCTTCTTGGGTGGGTGATATTAGCCCGGAAGGCGTGCGTAACTACATGGAAGAGGAAGCGCGCGGCGTATTCCAGGCGGGCAACGCAGTGTTTATGCGCAACTGGCCCTACGTGTGGTCGCTGGGGCAAGCGGACGGCACGCCGATCCAGAACAAGTTCAGCGTAGCGCCGCTGCCCAGCGGGCCAGAAGGGCAGTCGGTGGCAACGCTAGGCGGTTGGAACTGGGCGGTGTCCCGCTACTCGGATGAGCCGCAGGCGGCCGCTGACTTGGTGGCGTACCTCACCGCTGAAGCTCAGCAAAAAGCCCACGCCATTGAGTTTGGCCGTAACCCCACGCGCCCAGCGCTCTATGAAGATGAAGACGTGCTGGCTGCGCAGCCGTTTATCGGCGAGCTGTATGAGACGGTGATGAACGGCGTGCCGCGCCCGGCCAGCATTACCGGCGATGCCTACCCGCGAGTCTCCAACGCAATCTTTAACCGCGTGCACGATACGCTGTCCGGCAGTATCACGCCGGAGCAGGCGGTACAGCAGTTGGATAGCGAATTGGCGCGACTGGGACGGCGTGGCTGGTAGCGCTGATTGCTCGGCAGGCGGTGCATTCAGCGATTTTCGGCCCCGCTTTTTGTACAATCAGGGCCCGACTGGCTGAGGCATGGCATGAAACAGAACAAACCGAGCGCGCAAACCGCCACCATTCGTGAAATCGCCCGGCGCGCCGAGGTCTCGATTGCCTCGGTAAGCCGGGCGTTGAACGGCAAGCCGGGGATCAGCGACGCGCTGCGCGACAAAATTCTCACCATCAGCCGCGAAGTGGCCTACCAGCCCAGCGCGGCGGCGCGGCAGCTCATCAGTGGCAAAGCCGCCGTGGTGGGCATTTCATTGGGGCGGCAGGATATCGAACTGCGCCCTTACTATATTCTGCTCTACCAGCACTTAACCGTAGCGCTGCACCAGCAGGGCATGGTGCCGATCTTCTTTCACCACGACCAAACCCTGGATCTGCCCGAACGGGCGGGCGCGGCGATCTTGTTAGGGGAAACGGGGGAAGACGAGCGCCCAGGCGTACTGCGCGCGGCGGGCATACCGTTTGTGCGCATTGGCAACGCGGGGAAGGGGTTTTCGGTGGCTCCGGATGATGTCTCCGGGCTATACCAAATCACTCAGCACCTGATCGAACAAGGGCGAACGCGGATTGCCTTCGTGGGCGGGGAGTTAGACGTGCCGCGCCCCCACAGCCGCCTTTCCGGTTACCAGCAAGCGATAGCCGAGGCAGCGCTTAGCGAGCAGCTGCTCAGCTTGCCCCATCGGTTTACGTCCGACTCCCTGACCAGCTACCGCCACCTTAACCGTATTCTCAACCATGACGACCCACTACCGTTCGATGCGCTGGTCTGCGCTACCGACGAGTTGGCGCTCGGCTGTGTCGCCGCGCTGGAAGATCGTGGTATCCGCGTACCCGAAGAAGTGGCCGTTACCGGTTTTGATGACCTGCCCACCTTGGCCACGGGCTTAACCACGGTGCGCCAGGATATTGCGGCGATTGCCGCGATGAGTGTCGAGCTATTAAGCGAAGCGCTGGCGGGAAAAGCGCCCCGGCACGTGTCGCTGCCGGTGGCGCTGGTGCTGCGCGCGAGTGGTTAGTGGCTACTCGTGTCAGGTCGGAAATGAATGTTGATGGCTGTGCCTAATCTGTGAAATGGTTACGGCACGCTAAAAAATAATATTGTTATTATTGCATCATAGAATTATAAGCTGAGATTCTAAAAATGTCTTTTTTTCAATTATCTGTGAATCTTTTTTAAGGTTTGATAGCATCATCATTAACAAGGTGCTTTATATTGTAAACAACCAACGCCACCCAGCAGCGCAGAACATACCCAGTGCAATTGAAACCAGCGGGCTTCTCAGTATGATTGCCACTGTTCCAGCGGCAATAGCTGCAATACGCACGCCACCGTCACCATGCACTATGATCGGCGTAATAACGGCAATCAGCACTGAACTAGACATTGCATCAATGAATCTACGAACCCGTGGGCCTAGAGGCACGCGCGCCATTATGAGTAGCCCCAGTACTCTGGAGCCGTAAGCAATGACTACCATTAATATTATGGCTATCAGCGACTGCCATACGGGCGAAAAATTCATACGGTGCTCTTCCCGAACCAGCGTTCAGGTAACAATACCGCTACCATGCCACCGATGATGGCACCCACCATCACATGCAGGTAAGGTGGCAACCACCAGTACGCCATTAATGCACTCGCCGCTGCAGCCAGCCAGGGTAGAGCCATTGCTGCTCTGGGGTTGCCACCGACAACAATCATAAGCAGAAAGCACAGCATAATTACATCAAGGCCAAAGCGTTCAGGTTGGGCAATGCCTCCACCAAAGGCTAGCCCTATTGCGGTGCCTGCGACCCAGGCTCCCCATAGCGCTATCCCTCCGCCTAGCAGAATGCCCAGGTTTCGCTCACCACGCTGATACTCTTTCAGTGCCATCGCCCAGTTGGAGTCGGTCAGCAGGATCACCATGGCGAATTGTTGGCTTCTAGGTAACGACTGGAGCCAGGGGTAGAGCGCCGCGCTCATCAGCATATGCCGAGTATGGATCGCGAGGGTGACCGCCGCCAAAGCAAGTAGTGGTAAAGGCGGATGCCACATCTCTAGGGCGGCAAACTGCGATGGCGCCGCGAATACAAACAGGCTCATTAACATCGCTTCCCAACCGGCTAGTCCTTGGTGCACTGCTGCAACGCCAAACGCTAACCCAAAAGCGATCGTAAAAACTGCCAAAGGCAGCATCATCCGAATTCCTCGCCAGGTGCCCGCTGTATCAAGTCGTGTGGGATTTTCCTTTACTTTCATTACTTAATCGTTCTCCTCAAAATTGGCTATGTTAAAAACAAACAGACCTGCTTGTTTTTTTATTATTTGAAGTCTAGATTGAATTATGTACACGCGCCACATCAGGTGACGTGTCAAAAATACCAAGCAAGAAAATAGAAAAAAAACAGCCGATTAAATCGGCCTGGGAAACTATATGAAATTCACTCGTAATACGCTGACACTTGCCGTTGCGGCTCTAGCCTTCCCTGTCGTTGCTTCTTCGGCTCATGCTGCAACCTCCTTTATTGCCAATTCTTTTTACGACCAACAGCACCCCCACTCCCTTTACGGGTATATCGAGTGGGCTGAAATGGTTAAAGAACTATCGAATGGTGAGTTACAACCTGAAGTCTATACCGGCACCGTATTGTTAGCACCCCGCGCTAACCTGCAGGGCATCCAAGATAATATTGTGCAGGTTGCTCACCATGCCGCTATTTATACGCCTTCTGAAATGCCGGTAGCAAATGCCGTGCAGGAGCTAGGCTTTAATTATGACGACCCGCTGGTTGGTATTCTCGCGGTGACAGACTTCAGCCTTAACAATCCAACCCAGCTAGCCGAGTGGGAAGAGCTGAATATAGTTTACCTGGGTGCTTACAACACACCTTCCTATGTACTGTTCTGCCGCGAACCAGTCCGCAATTTAGAAGAGCTTCGAGGTAAGCGTATCCGTACCGCAGGATCTACTGTTTCTGCATGGGTCGAGCAGGCTGGAGGAACGCCAGTTAATGTACCTTCCAGTGAGATGTACAGTGGCCTTGATCGTGGCTCACTGGACTGCGCATCTAACGCTGCTAATGACTTGATTGATCGGTCTCTGTGGGAGGTTGCAGAACATACGACGCTTTTGCCGACAGGTATGTATTGGTCTGGCCCTCAGTGGGGTTTTAACTCTGGATTTTGGGCTAGCCTAAGCGATGAAGAGCGCGATGTCTTCAAAGAAGCGACTGCTAAAGCAATGACACGCATGATTGTTCAATACTTAGGTGCTTCTGAAGCTGCTTTAGACGAAGCTGCTGCCAACGGCAATAACATATACGAGCCTGCAGACGATCTGATGGCTTCCGTGGAGGCTTTTCGCAATGAAGCCTTGACCAATGTTTACGATAAGGCGCGTGATGAGTATGGCGTTGAAGACCCAGAAGCACTAATTGATGATTTCATAGCGACCTACGAAAAGTGGCAAGCATTAGTCAGCGAAGTTGATCGTGAAGACGAACAAGCCTTGGCCGAACTGGCAATGGAAGAAATCTTCAATAAGCTTCCTACTGACTATGGAATTTATTAACGCCGTATCCTCTTGGCCGCTTCAATGAGGCGGCCATGGCCAATCAAGGGTTCTCTATGACGAAGCGACAAAACCAAGAAGAGCGTTCACGCCAAACGCAGGCACGTGTCACGCAAGCGACGATTGAATGCATTCTTGCGAAAGGTATTCGTGCCACATCAACGGTGGATGTTGCTCGTCAGGCTGGGGTTTCCCGTGGCGCTTTAGTTCACCACTATCCCTCAAAGACATTGTTGATGCAGGCGGCGTTAGAGGACTTGCTGAGTCGCGAAGTCGAAAGCGTAAGAGAGATGGCCGTAAAGGTTAAAGCGGGTGAGCTAAACTTCGATAGTCTGCTTGAAGCACTGCATGAGCACTTCAAGGGTGACCTATATATGGTGACGCTAGAATACCTCACTAATGCTCGAACCGACCCTGACATAATGAAAGTGTTGGTTCCGTTGGCTGCCAATTTCAATGACTCTTTGGAGCAGATATGGGAGCAGTTGGTTGCCAGTGCCAATCATACGTCACATCAGAATCGTATCGCTCTGAATGCCACTTTGTGCATGATGCGAGGTATGGGGGCGCAAAGTATCTGGCGCGATGACCCTGAACTCTACCGCGATATGTTGCTGTTCTGGAAAGAGACGTTATTGGAGTTGGGGTTTTCTGCCTCAGATGCAAAGAGGAGTGAGCTCGAATGATGGCCAAATATTTTGAGTTGATGAGCCAGTGGGTTGCTAAAAGTGCCATGGTAGTTGCGACACTTTTTCTGATTCTAATGGCGCTTCATGTCTCATTAGACGTTGGGCTGCGATACCTATTTGGAAAGTCATTTACCGGCACTCTGGAGTTTGTCTCTTTCTACTACATGGTCGCTGTTGTCTTTTTGCCGCTGGCCTATGTCGAACTCCAGCAAGAGCACATTAGCGTAGATGTGCTAGTAGGAAGATTCCCGCCTGTTGTTCAGCTAACGCTGTATCTGTTTGCCTGCTCGCTAGGACTGCTCTACTTCGGCATGCTCTGCTACCAGGGTTATCTTGATGCGGTACGCGCCACGGTTCGAATGGAAACTGCCATGGCCAATTTTAAATTCTACCTATGGCCCAGTCGCTGGGCGTTACCGGTTGGCTTTGCTGCAATGTGCCTTGCCATCCTCGCCAACATGATTAAGGCGCTGCAACAACGCCAAGCCCTGTAGGAGTTTCCTAATGAGTAATATCGAGATAGGTGTGGCAGGTATTGCCATCGCCTTGGCCCTTATCGCCTTGCGCGTGCCAATTGGCGTTGCACTGGGTTTAGTGTCGATCATCGGCATTGGCGAAATGACCAGCATGCGCGTTGCTTGGGGGATGATTTCTGCCACTCCCTTTGACTTTGCGGGTACGTGGGAACTGACGGCTGCGCCTATGTTTCTATTCATGGGTTATTTGTGTACCAGCACGAATATGACCCAAGGCCTGTTCCATGCCATGCGCCTTTACTTGGCGCGCTTGCCCGGTGGGCTGGCTGTTTCCAGTGTCATGGCTTCTGCCTTCTTCGCTGCAGCTTCGGGGTCTAGCGTGGCTACTTCGGCGGCTATGTCGCGTATCGCCGTCCCTGAAATGCTCAAGCATAACTACGATAAGGGGTTGGCAACTGGAACCGTCGCCGCATCGGGCACCCTCGGCTCGTTGATTCCTCCCAGCGTACTGCTGGTGCTGTATGGCGTTTACGCTCAGGTGTCGGTAGGTCAGCTGTTTATGGCGGGATTTATTCCGGGAGTGGTTTCGGCGCTTCTTTACATAGTCATGATTATGGTGAGGGTAAAGCTAAATCCAAGCCTCGCGGGTAATATTGATGTTCGATCTAGCTGGGACGAGAAATGGGATGCCTTTAAGCATATCTGGCCATTGCCATTGCTAATCGGCTCCGTTCTTGGCGGTATTTTTCTCGGTGTTTTTTCGCCTACAGAAGCGGGTGCCGTGGGCACCACTATCGCTGCACTGATCGCTTTTGCTCGGCGCACGCTAACCTTTGCTGCCATTCAGGAAGCGTTGATTCGTACGGCAGTCAGTACTGCGAGCATCTTTATTATCCTGATTGGGTCACTGTTTTTTACTCGTTTTCTCGCCATGAGCGGTGTGCCTGCTGCATTTTCTGAGTTGATTCTCGGTGTTAGCACTGAGACGTGGTGGATCATTCTCGCGGTAGCACTAATTTATCTAGTGTTAGGAATGTTCATCGATTCTATTGGCTTATTGCTACTGACGCTGCCGTTGATTCTGCCATTAGTGCATGGCGCTGACCTCAATCTGATCTGGTTCGGCATCATTGTCGTCAAGCTACTTGAAGTGGGGTTAGTCACTCCGCCGATTGGGCTCAATGTGTATGTCATCAAAGGGGCATTGGGTAATAGCGTGACTCTGGCTGAAGTCTTTAAGGGTGTTAGCTGGTTCATCGTGATGGACATTGTTGCCCTGCTGTTGATTGTGCTGATTCCAGCGCTTTCGCTCTATCTCCCCCAAAAAATGTTTTAACGCCAATATCTCACAAGGATTAACCATGACAACAACTCGTTTTATTAACGCCAACGTTATCGATACTCGCAACGGAAAAGTGCTTGCCAATCAACAGGTGCGTATTCAGGATGGCCGCATCGCTGAGGTGAGTGATTCTCCATTAGAAGGTAACGATGACCAAGTCATCGATATCCAGGGCCACTTTCTGATGCCTGGATTAGTTGACTCCCACGTCCACGTTACTGCTATCACACCAAATTTTGCACTGCTTGAGACGCTCTCCCCATTTTATGTGGGTGCCAAATCAAGCGAGCTGATGGAAGCCATGTTGATGCGTGGTTTCACCACCGTACGTGACGCTGGCGGTGCTGATTACGGACTTGCCAAAGCGGTCGATGAAGGTGCTTTGGTCGGGCCGCGCATTATGTACGCTGGGAATGCCCTCTCTCAGACGGGGGGGCACGCCGATATGCGTGGCCCTGGGCAACAAACCTTTGAGGGCTGCTTCTGCTGCGCTGGATTAGGTCGCGTTTGTGATGGTGTTAGCGAAGTACGCCGTGCTGCACGCGATGAGATCAGGAAGGGGGCTACCCAGATCAAGATTATGGCGTCGGGTGGCGTTTCGTCACCCACTGACCGTATCGACAGTACCCAGTTCTCGCTTGAAGAAATTGACGCTATTGTGGAAGAAGCAACAGCCGCCAATATTCATACCATGGCACATGCCTATACCGCGCGCGCTATCAACCGACTAATTCCACGAGGCGTCAAGACTATTGAGCACGGCAATTTAATGGACGAGGAGAGCTGTCGACTATTCCTTGAGTATGACGCTTATCTTACTCCTACTCTGTGTACCTACGACGCCTTAGCTAAAGAAGGCGTTGAGGCAGGCATGGCAGAGCATCTACAGCGTAAGGTTTATGACGTACTTGATGCTGGCGGTAAAGCTTTGGAAATGGCTCAGCGCTATGGCGTGAAGATGCTATATGGCTCTGATCTGCTTGGCCGGATGCAGCGTCATCAGCTTAATGAATTTAATTTACGTAAAGATGTTGTTCCAGCGGATGAGTTGGTTCGTGCAGCAACCAGCCATGCTGCTGATGCTTACGGCCACACCGGTGACTTCGGAGAAATCATTCCAGGGGCGAGAGGAGATGTCATAGTGCTCAAGGATAACCCTCTTGAAGATATTACTGTGCTTACGGATCCAGATTCTCAGCTTTTATTCATTATGAAAGATGGAGCTGTCTATAAAAATCAGCTTTAGTAGGGGAGATGTTAAAAAGATTAGTTTATTGAGAAAGAGGTTATTGCTTTGAAAAGGGAAGCCACGATAGCTTACTCTGTGCTTTAATTTTGATATCAAAATATATTAGCACCAACAAAACGGGCAAATAATTGCCCGTTTTGTTACAAGTGCTTGTGCATCACCGTCCCGGCAGTTGCTCCGGCCCAAAAGCGTCGGGCAGCAGGCTGTCCATGGTATAGGTTTTTAGCACCTCACCCTGCTTGGAGAGCACCATGATTTGCGTGCTGGGGGTGGCGAACTCGCGGATGCGCTGGCGGCAGTCGCCGCAGGGCGTGCAGAGGTGCTCGCCCGGGCCCATGACGTATACCTTGGCAAGCTCGCGCTGGCCTGCGGTAATCATGGCAGAGATGGCCGAGGCTTCGGCGCATAACCCTTTGTAGTGGGCCACTTCTACGTTGCTACCCGCAAACTGCTGACCGTCTGGGCACTCCATCACCGCCGCCACGGGGTGGTTGGAGTAGGGCGCGTAGGCGTTGCCCAGGGTGGTTAACAGCGTATCTACCAGTGCCTGATCCGCTTGGCTCATGGCGTTATCCTCTCAGTGGGCGCTTGATTCCAAGCGGTTAAGCGTTGGCAGCGTCGTCGCGCAGGACGGTGTCGAGCGCAATCACCATCATGTCGTTGAAGGTGGTTTGACGGTCGGCGCTGGAGAGCGAGTCGCCTTTCAGAATGTGGTCAGACACGGTGCAGATAGTCAGCGCGCGGGCACCGAACTCGGCGGCTACGCCGTACAGGCCAGCGGCTTCCATCTCAACGCCCACAATGCCGTAGCGCTTCATCAGCTCGGCCATGTCGGTTTGCGGGTTGTAGAACAGGTCCGCTGAGAAAATGTTGCCCACTTTCACGGCGACGCTCTGCGCTTTGGCGGCGGCGACGGCGTGGCTTGCCAGTTCAAAATCGGCAATGGCAGCGAAGTCGTGGTCGTTAAAGCGCATGCGGTTCACTTTGGAATCGGTGCAGGCACCCAGTCCAATCACTACGTCGCGCACGTTGACATCGTCACGTACCGCGCCGCAGGAGCCCACGCGAATGATCGACTTGACGCCGTAATCGGTAATCAGCTCTTTGGCGTAAATGGACACGGAAGGGATGCCCATGCCGTGGCCCATTACGGAAATCTCGCGGCCTTTATAGGTGCCGGTGTAGCCGAACATGCTGCGCACGTCGTTTACTTGGCGCACGTTCTCCAGGTACGTATCAGCGATGTACTTGGCGCGCAGCGGGTCGCCGGGCATCAGTACGGTATCAGCGAAATCGCCCTTCTCGGCATTGATATGTGGGGTAGCCATGGAACACTCCTTTCTAAAATGATTGGCCTGAATAACCCAGTCAGTGGCATTCAGGCCGTGCACATCAGCGTGCTAATTAGGTTGTTAGCCTTTACGCCGCGTTAGGTAAAAAGCTCTCGCCATCGGCCATGGCGTCCACGGCAAAGAACGCCGCGAGGGTTTGGCCAATGTCGGCGAAGGTGCCGCGCTCGCCCAGCGGGCCGGGGGCGAAACCTGCACCGCGTACCATGATCGGCACGTATTCGCGGGTGTGCTCGGTGCCTTCCCAGCTAGGGTCGCAGCCGTGGTCGGCGGTGAGCAGCAGCAGGTCGTCGTCGTTAAGCGCAGCCAGCAGCTCCGGCAGGCGAGCGTCGAAGTGCTCCAGCGCAGCGGCGTAGCCCGGCACATCCCGGCGGTGGCCGTAGACCGAATCGAAATCCACGAAGTTGGTCATGATCATGGTCGGACGATCACTGGTCTCTTTAGCTGTGCGCGCGACTTCCGCCAGGGTGGCTTCCATGAGCGCGTCGTGGCCGCTGGCTTTGACCTTGTGGGTAATGCCGCAGTGGGCGTAGATGTCGGCGATCTTGCCAATCGACACCACTTCACCACCGGCGGCGGCGAGCTTTTGCAGCACGGTGGGGCTGGGCGGCTCAACGCTGTAGTCGCGGCGATTGCCGGTGCGGGCAAAGCTTTCGCGGTCGTCGCCGATAAACGGGCGGGCGATCACGCGGCCAATGTTGTACGGCTCCAGCAGCTCGCGCACGGTTTCACACAGTGCGTAGAGGCGCTCTAAGCCAAAGTGCTCTTCGTGGGCCGCAATCTGGAACACGGAGTCCGCGGAGGTATACACAATCGGCTTGCCGGTGGCGATATGCTCTTCGCCCAGGCGGGCAATAATCTCGGTGCCTGAAGCGTGGCAGTTGCCAATCACGCCCGTTAAATCCGCTTCCTGAACGATGGCATCCAGCAGCTCCAGGGGGAAGCTGTCGGTTTTATCGAGAAAGTAGCCCCAGTCAAAGCGCACCGGCACTCCAGCAATTTCCCAGTGGCCGGAAGGGGTGTCTTTACCGCTGGAAATCTCTTTCGCGTGCGCATAAGCGCCCGTCAGCTGTTCGGGCAAATTAACGCCTTCCGCCACGCTGCCGGTGGCATCCCGGTGGGCGTGAAACAGGCCGAGTGCGGCCATGTTGGGCAGCGTCAACGGGCCGGAACGCTCGGTGGTATCCGCCTCGCCACGGGCGCAGGCGGCGGCGATGTGGCCTAGGGTGTCGGCACCCTGGTCGCCAAAGGTCGCGGCATCGGGCGCGCTACCAATACCAAAAGAGTCGAGCACTAAGACAATCGCACGGGGCATTAGGCTTCTCCTCGGAAGGTCTCTTGCAGCAGTGTGTCGGCGGTGGCTTCAGCGTCACCGATGGTGACCGCCGCACGTAGCTGGGCGGCGGCGCGGGCGGCGGCCTCTTCGGTGCGGGCGTGAACGATGGCTAGCGGGCGCTGGCTATCCACACGGTCGCCGATTTCGACGATCTCGCTAAAACCGACGCTGTGATCGACGCTGGCGTCGTTACGCAGGCGGCCGCCGCCCAGTTCTACAACACTCATGCCCACGGCGCGGGTATCGAAGCGCTGTACGATACCGCTCTGTTCGGGGTACACCGCTTGAATTACCGGGGCAGTGGCCAGGTAACTGTCCGAGCGCTCCATAAAGTCGGCGGGGCCGCCCAGTTCGCGCACCATGCGAGCGAAGACTTCCGCCGCCGCGCCAGAGGTGAGCGCTTTGTCCAGCTTGGTGAGGGCTTCTTCGCGGTTAGCCACCAGCTTGCCCGCAATCAGCATCTCAACGGCGAGTTCGCGAGTGACCTGCATCACGCGGCTGTTGGCACGCTCGCCGCGCAGCAGCGCCAGGGTTTCGACGATCTCTACCGCGTTACCGGCACAGGGGGCCAGCGGCTGGCTCATATCGGTGAGCAGCGCAGTGGTGGGCGTGCCCGCTTGGGTGGCAACGTTGGCGATACTTTTCGCCAGCTCGCGGGATTTTTCCGGGGTGGGCATGAACGCGCCGCTGCCGACTTTAACGTCCATCACCAGGGCATCCAGGCCAGAGGCCAGCTTCTTGCCCAAAATAGACGCGGTGATCAGCGGAATGGATTCCACGGTGGCGGTCACGTCGCGCACGCCGTAGATGCGTTTGTCCGCCGGAGCGAGGTTGCCGGTTTGGCCGATAATCGCCACGCCGGTGGATTTCACCACGTCGCTGAAGCGCTCGGGCGCGGGGTAGGGGTCGTAGCCGGGGATCGACTCCAGCTTATCCAGCGTGCCGCCGGTGTGGCCCAGGCCACGGCCAGAAATCATCGGTACAAACGCGCCGCAGGCAGCGACCCACGGGCCTAACACCAGCGATACCAAGTCACCTACGCCGCCGGTAGAGTGTTTATCCACAATGGGGCCGGGCAAATTGAGCGAATCCCACTGCATCACGTGGCCGGAGTCCCGGGTGGCGGTGGTCAGCGCGACGACTTCTTCGCGGCTCATGCCGTTTAAAAACACCGACATGGTGAAGGCGCCAATCTGCGCGTCGCTGATGCGGTCGTCAGCAATGCCTTGTACGAAGGCTTTGATCTCTTCAGCGGGCAGCGGCTGGCCGTCGCGCTTCAGGCGAATCAGTTCTTGGGGGAGCAGGGCGTGGTGAGAAGCGTTAGACGGCATTTAGTAGCCTCCATTCGTCACGGCATCAGCATTGCCGTTTAGCGTGTTCAATAAGTTATTCAGCAGGCTGGATGCACCAAACCGGAAGTGTTCAGGCGTGACCCACTGAGGACCCATAATGTCAGCGGCAAGCGCAAGGTACTCGGCGGCGTCTTCGGCGCTGCGTACGCCACCCGCGGCTTTAAAGCCAACGTCTTTGCCGCTGGCTTTAATCGCCTTGAGCATAATCTCGGCGGCTGCCAGGGTAGCGTTCACCGGCACTTTGCCAGTTGAGGTCTTGATAAAGTCCGCACCACCTTCTATGGCCAGCTCGCTAGCGCGTTGGATAAGCGCAGGCTCTTTGAGTTCGCCAGATTCGATGATGACTTTTAGCTGCGCCTGGCCACCGCAGGCGGCTTTACACATTTCAACCAGCTCGCGGCCGGTCTCTTCATCGCCTGCCATCAGCGCGCGGTAGGGGAACACCACGTCGACTTCATGGGCGCCAGACGCCACGGCTTCACGGGTTTCACGGGCGGCACCCATAATGTCGTCGCCGCCGTGGGGGAAGTTGGTCACGGTAGCGATTTTGACCTGACCATCCAGCTTGTGGGCGCTCAGCGCACGGGCAGCAGTGACAATAAACTGCGGATAAACGCAGACCGCCGCCGGGTTTCCGAAAGGCGTTTTCACCTGTTGGCACAGCGACTCAATCACGCTGTCGGTGTCGCTGTCGTTCAGGCTGGTCAAATCCATGAGGGCCAGCGCGTGACGAGCGGCTTGGATCAGTTGGGCTTGAGTGAGCTGGGGGGAGGCAGTCGCGTTCATGAATTTCTCGCAAATCAATAAAAGACAAAACGGGCACTGCGTGAAAACAGCAGCGCCCGTTGCAGAGTGTCGTGCTCGCTGCGTTAAGCGGTCATGCTGCTCAATGCTAAGAAGAAGCCTGCAATGGAGGCAGACATCAAGTTAGAGAGCGTGCCGGCCAGTACCGCTTTCACACCAAATCGGGCGATCTCTTTGCGGCGTGTAGGTGCAATGCTCCCCAAGCCGCCAAGCAAAATGGCGATAGACGACAGGTTGGCAAAGCCACACAGCGCAAAAGAGAGGATCGCCATGGTATGCGGGGTCATCAGTTGACCCGTTGCCGCCACCACCTGTTCCCCATCGATATAGGGGGCCAGGTTGATATAGGCCACGAATTCGTTGACCACCAGCTTTTGGCCGATGAACGAGCCTGCCAAGGTGGCTTCTGCCCAGGGCACGCCCAACAGGAACGCCAGGGGGGCAAACAGCCAGCCCAAAATCAGCTCAAGGCTTAGCGCATCAAAGCCAAACCAGCCGCCAACACCGCCTAAAATACCGTTAACCAGCGCAATCAGGGCGATGAAAGCGAGCAGCATGGCACCGACGTTAGCCGCTAGCTTCATGCCCGATGTGGCACCGGCAGCGGCGGCATCCAACACGTTGGCGGGCTTGTCATCCTGATCTTTAAGCTCTTCGTCGACCTTGGAGACGCTGTCGCTCTCGGTAGCGTCTTGCGTTTCCGGCATGATCAGTTTGGCAAATAAGAGACCGCCCGGAGCGGCCATAAAGGACGCTGCCACCAAGTACTCCATGGGAATGCCCAACGCGGCATAGCCCGCCAGCACCGAACCTGCCACCGATGCCAAGCCACCACACATGACCGCAAACAGCTGGGAAGGGGTCATGCGTGCAATAAATGGGCGTACGACAAGCGGAGCCTCGGTTTGGCCCACGAAGATATTGGCGGTCGCAGAGAGCGATTCGGTGCGCGACGTGCCCAGCGCTTTTTGCAGGGCACCGCCCAAGATACGAATAATCCACTGCATGATGCCGATGTAGTAGAGCACGGCAATCAGCGACGAGAAGAAAATAATGACCGGCAGTACCTTGATGGCAAACACAAAACCGACGTTATCTACATCGGCTAAGCCGCCAAACAGGAAGCCGATACCATCGTTCGCGTACACCAGCACTTGGCTAACACCGGATGAAATAGCCTGTAACACTGCCTGACCAAACGGCACATAGAGCACAAACGCACCGATACCCGCCTGGATTGCGAAGGCACCCAGCACGGTGCGTAGCCGTATTGACTTGCGGTCGTAAGAGAAGATCAGAGCGATGGCCACCAGGGTGACCATACCAACTAAGCTCATGATGAGGGTCATGGGAGTACCTTCGGATCGTGAGGAGAGTGAGCGATTACAGTAAGTTTAACTTAACTGAGTAGATCATCGCGTTTTGGTAAGCGTCCGGGGTACCCAGTTTATTCTCTGAGTAGCGGTACTGCACACCTGTCGTGATTAAGTCAGACGGGTGCCACCATAGGCTCAGTGCGCCGTTGGTACCTACGCTGCCAGCGGTGCCGTTCACATAGTTCTGTGAAAGATAGTCGCTGTCACGGCCAAAGGTTTGCTCGTGCCAGTTGGTCACGCTGAAGTTCTGATTGACGGCAGTGAAATCGTAGCCTGCTACCCAGCCCGCCATATAGCCATTCATACCCGTGTAGCCATCGCTCTGTACACGCGCGGCACCAATAAACGGTTTGAACCACAGGCCGTTATCGAAGGTTGTGCGGTAGCCAAGGCCAAGAATCTGATCCTGTTCGCGACCATTGAAGCCGTAGTCACGGAAATCATATACATGGGCGTAGAGCGACAGCGGGCTGTCGCCCAGATAAATGTGCGACGTCACTTTACCGGCAGTGCGGAAGTTGTCTTTACCGCCACTGGCTTGGTCGAACTGGTCGTTGGTGGGGTTCTCGAAATCGAAGAAGCCGTAAAATTCGCCCCAGCTAAAGCCGACGCCGCCTTCGATTTCAACAAACGTAAAGTCGCTTTTCGCCGCATTGCTGGCGGTGCGCGCTTCAGTACCGTTAGACCAATCCAGATAGTTGACTGAGACGTTGGCAAACGACCACAGGCGGTCAAGAGTTTGCGGCTGTGCATCGTCGGCAAATGCCGGCGTTGCCAAAGCAGCACTTGCCAGTAAAACGCCAGCGCCAAGCGTGACGAACGATGAAGAACGAGAATGAGTTAGAGCAGTCATGGAAGCCTCAACAGGGTTGTATCTCGGTGCCAGGGCGGCTGGCGTACCGACGTTATGGGTCGTGTGGGCTGGCGTTGATGTTAAAATTATAACATTGAGTGTTATTTTTTTAACGTTGATTTGCAAGTATTGTCACATCAACGCTGTTTAAATGTGATATGTGCATCATGCGCGGATGAGAGAGCGCATTGCAGTGGAAATAAGCAAGGGTCTGGCTCAGCATAGAGCGCCTGGCTTGGCTGACGCCGATAACAAAATGAATCATAAGGAGATGCCGGACATGAACGATCGTAGCGCACAGCGCTTGGCAATGGTGCAAGAGGCGCTGGCCAGCGGGGGAACGTTACATCTTCGTGATGCTGCCGAGCTGTGCGGAGTCTCCGAAATGACCATTCGGCGGGACCTTTCAACGCAACCTTCGCCTATTAGCCTGCTGGGCGGACGGCTAGTGATGGCCAGCTACCCCGGCGTGACGCCGGTATACGACCTAACGGAACAGCAGTCGAGCCACTATCAGGTCAAGCAGCGTCTTTGCCAGCGTGCGGCCAGCTTTATTGAAGAGGGCGATACGCTGTTTATCGACTGCGGTTCGACACTGATTCCGCTGCTCAGCCAGCTAAGCCGCTTTCGCGAATTAACCGTAGTGACCTATGCGCTGAACGTTGCCAATGCGGTGGCGGTGCTGCCTAACGTGCGCTTGGTGCTGCTGGGGGGGCTGTTCTATGCCTCCTCCCAGTCGTTTGGCAGTGACGGCATGGGCGCAGCCATCGAGCGCTTGGGCATCAACAAAGCGCTGATTTCTGCCGCTGGGGTGGATTGCGAGCGGGGCGTGAGCTGCTTTCATTTTCATGAAGTGGGGCCGAAGCAGGCGGCGATTGCCACCGCGATGCAGCGGCTGTTGATTGTCGATGCCAGCAAGTTTGGCGTGGTGCGCCCGGCCTATTTTGCCTCGCTAGAGGACTTCGATATCGTCGTCACCGACGATGAGCGTGCCCCCGGCTTGTTAGAACGCCATCCACTGCCCACGCTGAGCGTCTCGCTCGCCTAATCAAAGACCACCGTGCCCCATGCCCAAACGGGTGCGCAGGGTGCGGCATAACGTCTCTTTCTGATTGACCGAGATCAATAGAAAATACTTTAGTCTTAGTTGATGCGCGCAAGGCGCACGGCGAAGGCTCGCCACTAACCCCATGCGGTGGCGCATATTTTTCCCGGAGCAACGTAGTCGCGCTCACTGTTCTGGGAAAAGTATGGGGTGATAGTTAGCTTGCTACTTAGCTGGCTAGTTAGCCAGCCAAGCAGCGGGCTGTTTTAGACAACTCTCTAACGAGATCACACCATGCAACTACCTACCCACTGGCGCAGGCGAGGCACTTTTGTGCTCGTCGTGCTGTGCCTGTTGTTAACGGGCTGCAGTTCTGCATTGTTGGATCCCAAAGGGCAGATAGGCGTTGAGCAGCGCTCGCTGATTCTGACCTCCTTTGGGCTGATGCTGATTGTAGTCATTCCGGTGATTGTGATGACGCTACTGTTTGGCTGGCGCTATCGGCGTAGTAATAGCGTTGCCAAGTACCTGCCGGACTGGGCGCACTCCAATGCCATTGAAGCTGCCGTCTGGACCGTTCCCTGCTTAATCATTGCCGTTCTGGCCTTCCTCACCTTTAAAACCTCCCACAGCCTGGATCCCCACAAGCCGATTGAAAGCAGCGTGGAGCCCATGGAGATCCAAGCCGTTGCGCTGGATTGGAAATGGCTGTTCATCTACCCCGAACAGGGCATTGCCAGCGTCAATGAACTGGCGTTGCCGGTGGATACTCCGGTGCGCTTCAGGGTCAGCTCTGGCTCGGTAATGAACGCGTTCTTTATTCCTCATTTAGGCAGCCAAATTTATGCCATGGCAGGGATGGATAACGATGTTCATCTGATTGCCGATGAAGAGGGCGTCTACCCCGGCCGTTCCACCAACTACAGCGGCGCAGGCTTCTCCGGTATGACGTTTGATGCCCACGTGACCTCACCGGCGGAATTCGATGCCTGGGTGGAAAACGTGCGCGCAGCCGATGACACCCTGACTTTCCCTGACGGTTACGAAGCCCTAGCGCAGCCGACGGAGTATCACCCGGTGGAGTACTTCTCGGCGGTAACGCCCGAGCTGTATGAGTCGATTGTCAGCAGTTTCCACGGTGGTGAAGGCAGCGGTCATGGTGGTCACGGCGGCCATTCGAGCCACGGCGACGCCATTAGCGATGCCCACGATAGCCACGGTGAATCCAGTGAGCTTGAGAGCGCCAACGCTTCTCAGCAGCAGGCCGCTATCGGCCATGTTACCAATCAGCATGCAGGTGATGACCACGCCATAAGCGGCCATCCCACAAGCATTGAAGCGGGGGGTTAAACATGTTTGGAAAACTCACGTTAGACGCAATTCCGTATCACGAACCGATCATTATGATCGTGGCTGCCGTTATGGCGATCGGGGGTGCCGCGCTACTTGGCGCATTGACGTACTACCGTAAGTGGGGCTGGCTGTGGAACGAGTGGTTTACCTCCGTTGACCACAAAAAGCTCGGCATTATGTACTTTGTGGTGGCCTTGGTAATGCTGCTTCGCGGCTTTGCCGATGCGATTATGATGCGTACCCAATTGGCCATGGCGGCCGGTGGGGCCGCAGGTTATCTCCCTCCTGAACACTACGATCAGATTTTTACCGCCCACGGCGTGATCATGATCTTTTTCGTTGCGATGCCCATGGTCATCGGCCTGATGAACTTGGTGGTGCCCCTGCAAATTGGTGCCCGCGACGTTGCCTTCCCGTTTTTGAATAACCTGAGTTTCTGGCTGTTCGCCGTCTCGGCTATTTTGGTCAATATTTCCCTCGTGGTAGGAGAGTTCGCTAAAACCGGCTGGCTCGCTTACGCGCCGTTATCGGGGATAGAGTTTAGCCCCGGGGTGGGGGTCGATTACTGGATATGGGCACTGCAAATATCCGGGATAGGTACCACGCTCACCGGCATCAACTTCTTTGTCACGATCCTGAAAATGCGCACCAAAGGCATGACCCTGTTCCGCATGCCGATTTTTACCTGGACGTCGCTGTGCGCCAACATCTTGATTATTGCCTCTTTCCCGATTTTGACCGCGACCATCGCGCTGCTAACGCTTGACCGCTACTTCGGTATGCACTTCTTCACCAATGACTTTGGCGGCAACATGATGATGTACGTCAACCTCATTTGGGCCTGGGGTCACCCGGAAGTGTACATTCTGATTCTGCCGGCCTTTGGCGTGTTCTCTGAAGTCATCGCTACCTTCGCCCGCAAGCGCCTGTTTGGTTATAAAACCATGGTGTGGGCCACGGTGGCCATCACGCTGCTGTCGTTTATCGTGTGGCTGCACCACTTCTTCACCATGGGTGCTGGGGCCAATGTGAACGCCTTCTTCGGCATCATGACGATGATCATTGCCATCCCCACCGGGGTGAAAGTGTTCAACTGGCTGTTCACTATCTTCCGCGGCAGCCTAGAGCTGACCTCGCCGGTGCTGTGGACCCTGGGCTTTATCATTACCTTTACCCTAGGCGGTATGACCGGCGTGATGCTGGCGCTACCGGCGGCCAACTTTGTGCTGCACAACAGCCTGTTCGTGATTGCCCACTTCCACAACGTGATCATTGGCGGCGTGGTATTCGGCATGATGGCGGGCCTGACCTACTGGTTCCCCAAAGCATTCGGCTTCACGCTGAGCGAGAAGTGGGGCAAGCGCTCTTTCTGGTGCTGGTTTATCGGCTTCTACGTCGCGTTCATGCCGCTCTACGTGCTGAGCTTCTTCGGTGCCGTGCGCCGCATGCAGTCCTACGCGAATCCTGAGTGGCAACCCTGGATGATTCTGGCTTGGGTAGGTGCCGTGATCATCATGATGGGGATTGCCTGCACCATTATTCAGTTCTGGGTCAGTATCCGTGACCGCAAGCTGAATGCCGACCTGACCGGCGACCCCTGGGATGGCCGTACGCTGGAGTGGTCGACTTCTTCGCCTGCGCCGTTCTACAACTTTGCGCGCCTGCCGGAAGTCGGCGACATCGACAGCTTCTGGTCGCAAAAGCAGCGGAGCAACGAGCAGTTGGATGACGCGCCCTACACCGATATCCATATGCCCCGTAATACGGTGGCGGGTCCGGTGATTAGCTTCTTCGCGCTGATCCTGGGCTTTGCGCTGGTGTGGCATATCTGGTGGTTGGCCGCCGTGGGTGCATTGGGCGTTGTCGTCAGTTTTATCGCCCGTGTATTCAACGAAGATATCGACTACTACGTGCCCGCCGCCGAAGTGGCGCGCATCGAGCGCGAACACGAAAAGCGCAAAACCTCTGCGCCGAGCAGCGCAGCGTCTGATCGTGAACAGACCAACTATGTGGAGGCACGAGCGTAATGGCCACCGATACCTTACACCACGGCGCAACGCCTGAGCCCCATGAGCACCACGACACCACGGGCACCAAGCTCTTTGGTTTCTGGGTGTATTTGATGAGTGACTTGGTGATTTTTGGGTCACTGTTTGCCACCTACGCCGTGCTGATGAAAGGCACGGCCGCCGGGCCCACGGCGGCGGATATTTTTGAGTTGCCCTTTGTACTGGTAGAAACCTTCCTGCTGCTGTTCAGTAGTTTCACCTTTGGCATGGGCGTGCTGGCGATGAACGCTGAGCGCCTAGGCCAGGTAAAAGCGTGGCTGGGAATCACCTTTTTGCTGGGTGCGGCCTTTGTGGGCATGGAAGTGTACGAGTTTCAGCATCTGATTCATCAGGGCTACGGCCCTGACCAGAGCGCGTTTCTCTCGTCGTTCTTTACCCTGGTGGGTACTCACGGCCTGCACGTTACCGTGGGTTTAGTGTGGATTCTGGTCATGCTGGTGCAGCTTTCGACCAAAGGTCTGACGCCCATGACACGCCCACGTATTCTGTGTCTCAGCCTGTTCTGGCACTTCCTGGATATCGTGTGGATCTGCGTGTTCTCGTTCGTTTACCTGATGGGAGTACTGTGACATGAGCCATTCGTCATCACCTTTAACGTCTTCTCACGGCAGCGTTAAATCGTATGTTACTGGTCTTCTGCTATCTTTAGTGCTGACCGTGATTCCGTTTGCGGTTGTCATGGGCGGTGCGTTAAGCACCGCCACAACGGTGGTGGTCATCGCTGTAACAGCCGTGCTGCAGATTTTGGTTCAGCTGGTCATGTTTATGCATATGAATACCAAAGCCGACGAGGGCTGGAATGTTATGTCCTTCGTTTTCACACTGACGATACTCGTCCTGGTGGTAGGGGGCTCGTTATGGATCATGCAGCATCTGCATCTCAACATGATGATCGGCTGAACGTGGCACCAAGCCGCTGGCGCGATCTGCTGGCGCTTACTAAGCCGGGGATTATTGGTGGCAACCTGATTGCGACCCTAGGCGGCTATTTTTTAGCCGCCCACGGTACTTTCGATTGGGTCACCTTTGCCTCGGTGATGATGGGCATTGCCCTAGTCATTGCTTCGGGCTGTGCCTGTAACAATGTGATTGACCGGGATATTGATGCACTGATGGCGCGTACGCGCCATCGCCCGCTGGCCAAGGGGCGTATCTCGATTACCCAGGCGCTAGGTATTTCAGCGCTGTTGGGGGTAGCGGGCGTGGTGTGCCTGGCGTTGGGTACCAACGGCTTAACGGTCGCGCTAGCGGTCATTGGCTGGGGCGTTTATGTGGGGGTGTATAGCCTCTATATGAAGCGCCACTCCGAGTACGGCACGCTGGTGGGCAGCCTCTCCGGCGCGATGCCGCCGGTAGTGGGCTACTGCGCGGTGACCGGGCAGTTTGATAGCGGTGCATTTATGCTACTGGTGATTTTCTGCCTGTGGCAGATGCCGCACTCCTACGCTATCGCGATTTTCCGCTATGCGGATTACCGCCGGGCATCCATCCCCGTGCTGCCGGTGGTGCACGGCATTAAACGGGCCAAGCACCATATTCTGGGCTACATCGTGGCGTTTATTCCTGCGTCACTGGCGCTGGTGCTGGCCAGCCAAGCAGGCGCAGGCTACCTGTGCGTGGCACTCACCATGGGCGGCTACTGGCTCTATCTGGCGCTATGCGGCTACCGGTTAGATGACGACGTGCGCTGGGCGAAGAAGGTGTTCGGCGTCTCGATTCTAACTATTACCGCGATGAGCTTAGTGATGGTGTTGGAGGCGATGGTGCCCATGTGGGTGTGATGCATCCCAACGATCAAACCTGACGCAAAACCTAAAACGCCCCGAACAGTTGACTGTTTGGGGCGTTGCTTTTAGCGCGTATAGAACGCGGCGAGTTCCTATGCTTCCCGCTGGCTGGCCTGAATGGCGGTGAGGGCGATGGTGTAGACGATGTCGTCCACCAGCGCGCCGCGGGAGAGGTCGTTCACCGGCTTGTTCAGACCCTGCAGCATTGGGCCAACGCTCACTACGCGGGCGCTACGCTGCACTGCTTTGTAGGTGGTGTTGCCGGTGTTGAGGTCGGGGAACACGAACACGGTGGCCTTGCCCGCCACGGGGGAGTCGGGGGCTTTTTGCTTGCCTACGCTCTCGATGGCGGCGGCGTCGTACTGCAGTGGGCCGTCGATGGCCAGGTGCGGTGCGCGCTCTTTAGCGATGCGGGTGGCTTCGCGCACTTTATCCACATCCGCGCCGGTGCCGGAGTCGCCGGTGGAGTAGCTGATCATCGCCACGCGCGGCTCGATGCCGAACGCCTCGGCAGAGCGGGCGCTCTGTAGGGCGATCTCTGCCAGGGTTTCGGCGTCCGGGTCTGGGTTCACCGCGCAGTCGCCATACACCACCACCTGTTCCGGCAGCAGCATAAAGAAGATCGACGACACTTGGTTGTACTCAGGGGCCGTTTTGATCAGCTGAAACGCCGGGCGAACGGTGTTGGCGGTGGTGTGCACCGCGCCGGACACCAGGCCATCCACTTCATCAAGCTGCAGCATCATGGTGCCCAGCACCACGTTATCCTGAAGCTGCGCTTCGGCGGTCAGCTCGTTGAGCTTGCCGCGGCGGCGCTCGACCATCGGGCCAATGTAGCTGGCGCGGGTGCTTTCCGGGTCGATGATGGTCAGCGCATCGGGCAGTGTGAGGCCACGGTGATGGGCAACGCTCTCGATATCTTCCCGCTTGCCTAGCAATACGCAGTCAGCAATGCCGCGACGCTGGCAGATAATCGCCGCTTCGATGGTGCGCGGCTCGTCGCCTTCCGGCAGCACGATGCGTTTTTTGGCCTGCTGAGCGAGCTTAACCAGCTGGTGGCGAAACGCTGAGGGCGAAAGGCGGCGAGTGTAGCCACGGCTGAGCTTGGCTTTCAGCCACTCTAAATCCATGTGGGCAGCCACGTAGCGTGCCACCTGCTCGGCGCGCTCGAAGTCGTCCATGGGGATTTCGCTGCTGAGCTGGCTCAGGTTTTGCGCCGTGGTCAGGCTGTCGGTTTCTACCGCCAGTACCGGCAAGCCGGTTTTCAGCGCCGGGCGGCACATCTCAATCATGCTCTCATTAGGCAAGAAGCCATTGGTTAGCAGTACGCCCGCCAGCTGGGTGCCGTTCATGGTCGCCAGAGCGGAGGCCAGCACCACGTCGTCACGGTCGCCAGAGGCGACCACTAGGCTTCCAGGGGTGAAGATATGCAGCGCGTTGGCCGCACTTCGGGCGCACAGGCTGGTAGAGAGCACGCGGCGGCTGGCGGCTTCGCCTTCGTTCAGCATTTTGGCATTCAGCGCCCGGGCCACGTCTAACGTGCGCGGGGCGCTCAGGGTTTTGCTGTAGGGCACCACGCCAATCAGGTGGAAGCTGTCGGTGGCTAGCGCCGGTGAGTAGCGGCGCAGCTCGTTAAGCACTGGCTCTTCTAGCTGCGGCTTAATGGTGCCCGGTGCGGCAGAAAGATCATCCTCCTGCCCGTAGGGCAGATTCTTCATGCGCATCAGAATGCCGCCCAAGGTGCGGCTAGAGCTAACGCCGCCAAAACTGCGGGCGTGCATATCCAACTCTTCAGCCAAACGCTGGGGCTCGTTGAGATCCCCGGTGCCCACCAAAATGATGCGGGCGTTCAGCGCATCCGCCAGCTGCGCATTGGTTTGGGTGGCGTAGGTGGTGTGCTGGGTAGGTACCACGCCTTCGACGACGATCAGGTCTAGCGTGCTGCCGTCACGGTATGCCTGTTGGGATACCTGCTCGTACAGCTCGACCACGTTTTCCATCAGCTCGTCGGTTTGGTCATCGCGCAGCAGGCGCTCTAAACGCGCCTGGGAAATGGGCGAGGGCGGGCGTTGGTTTAGCGTGCGTGAGACCAGCGCCGTGGAGCGGTCAAGGCCGGGGCCGTTTAGCTCGTTCTGCATAAACGGCTTTAAAAAGCCGGCTTTCAGGCCGATGGTGTCGAGCGCTTGGATCAAACCCAGGCAAGCGGACGTTAGGCCAGCACCGACGCTGGTGGGTACCAATAGAATGGCTTGGGGTTGCTCGGGGGAGCTGTTCATTCAGGGGTCTCCACGCAGTGGCGGGTTTCCATGGCAATGCGGCCCTCTTCATCGGTGGGGATCACCCACACTTCCGGGCCGCTATGGCCAGCGCTATCCAGTTTGCCCTCTTTGCCGCGAATGGTGGCTTCGTTGGCCGCTTCATCTAAGCTGAAACCAAAGTGGGGCAACAGCGCCAGCACTTCACGGCGCACGATGGGCGAGTTTTCGCCAATGCCGCCAGTGAAGATCACGCCGTCTAGCGTGGGCAGTGCACAGGAGAGGGCGGCCAGCGATTTGGCGATGCGGTAGCAGAATACGTCAAGCGCGAGCTTGGCACCCGGGTGCCCGGCCATCGCTTGGTCTTCTACTTCGCGCATGTCGTTGGTCAGGCCGGAAAGCCCCAGCAGGCCGCTCTGCTTGTTGAGCACGTTGTCGATCTCATCCACCGACCAGCCTAGCTGGCGGTGCAGGTGAGCATGCAGGCCGGGGTCCACATCGCCGCTGCGGGTGCCCATCACCAAGCCTTCCAGCGGAGTAAGGCCCATGCTGGTATCCAGGCTCTGGTTGTTCCACACCGCCGCGGTAGAGCAGCCGTTGCCCAGGTGAGCGGTCAGCCAGCCGCCTGCACCACGGCTGCTTAGCTCGCCAGCGCGCTGGCTAACAAAGGCGTGGCTGGTACCGTGGAAACCGTAGCGGCGAATGCCGTGCTCGGTGTAAAGCGCTTCTGGCAATGCGTAGCGGTAGGCGCGGGGCGGCAGCGTTTGGTGAAAGGCGGTATCGAACACGGCTACTTGGGGCAGTTCTGGAAACACCTTGCGGGTAGCGGCAATGCCCGCCAAGTTAGCGGGGTTATGCAGCGGTGCTAAAGCCGCCGTGGTTTCGATGGCCTCGATCACGCTGTCATCAACGAGTGCAGCCTGGGTGAAGTGCTCGCCGCCATGAACAATCCGGTGGCCCACGGCACCCGGCACGCGGCCTTCCAAGCGCTGCAAAATCGCGTTCAGGGCTTCGGCATGGTCAGCATTCGGCAGCGGCTGGGTAAAGCTTTCACCGGCGCTGTTTTTACCTTTCAAACGGGCGTCGCTGCTGCCTAAGCGTTCCGCTAGTCCGGCTAAACGCGGTGCCTGAGGGTCAGAATCAATCAAAGCGTATTTAATAGAAGAAGAGCCACAGTTAATAACCAGCACCGGTGCGTTCATAACAACCTTTGTAAAGTAGTTAGGAGGTAAGGGGATAGACTTTAGTTTAACATGCTGCGACGCGGAAAATCAGCGAAGAATTTAGTTAGCCTTCTATGTAAAATGTCGGCATCCTGTTCCTTATATAACCCATCGTGAGCCGTTTTGTTCCTATGTCCTCAATTTCTAGCCCCAACCTACTACCCCGTCATCTTGCCATTCTGCTGATGATGACGGTGGCGACGATGTTCGCTGCGAACCACGTCTCAGCCCGGTTGGCGTTTGATAACGGCACGGGGCTGCTCTTGGCGGTGTTGATGCGCTCAGGCGTGGCTTGCTTGATTCTGCTTTCGCTGGTGATTCTTCAGAAAAAGCGCCTTTGGTTACCTGCCGGGGCGTGGCGCTGGCAGCTTGCAGTGGGGCTGTTGATTACGCTTCAAAGTGTCAGCCTTTACTCCGCCGTGGCGCGTTTGCCGGTGGTAATTGCGCTACTGCTAGTGAACACTTTTCCCATTCAACTGGCGCTGATCAGTTGGGCGCTGGGCGGGCCTCGTCCATCGCTGCGCAGCTGCCTGATTATGGGCACTATTCTGATTGGCCTGTTGGTGGTGTTGGATATCCCCAGCTGGGTGGCCAACGCCGATGCCATGGGGCCTGAGTGGCTGGCAGGCATTGGTTTTGGGCTATTTGCCGCGTTCGCGTTTGCCTGCGCGCTGTGGGTAACCGAACACCGCTTGGCCGGGGTGGGCAGCACGCTGCGCAGCCTGCTCACCATGCAAACTGTGTTTATCGCCATGATCATTGGTGGGCTGTTGGGCGCGGTGCCGGGTGGCATGAGCTTGCCAGAGAACAGCACGGGCTGGATTGGGCTAACGCTGCTGGCGCTGCTGTACGGCAGCGGGTTCTCGATTCTATTTATTTTCGTGCCTCGGCTGGATATGGCCCGCAACGCCCCGGTAATGAATTTCGAGCCGGTGGCGTCGCTGCTAATTGCTTATCTCGTACTGGGCCAAATGCTTAGCCCCAGCCAGCTTGTGGGCGGCGCTGTGGTGGTGGGCGGTATTGTCGTGCTTAGCCTCTCTAAAGGGCGGTAGAAAAGGCAAGAAAGTGGGCAGGAAAAAAGGAAATTGTATGCAAGCGTGAACGCACGAATTGCGTTTCACATCCGCTTGGGCCAAACTTCAAAAGCGTAAGGAAACACTGTTTTTTAACTGAGGTGACCCCCATGAAGATGACCGTCTTATCACTGACCTCCGCAGCACTTCTGGTGGGTGCAGGGTCGTTCGCGGCATCCGCCCAAGCTCAGCAATCCTTCCAATACCCACAAGGATACGTGGGTGGCGATGCCATGTTTTGGAGCCTGAACCCCGACCGTGGCTCTTCCCGTGACGATGTTGGCCTGCGCCTGCGCGGCGGCGCGCAGTTTAACGACTACTTCGCGGTAGAAGGCCATTTAGGTACAGGCGGCTCTGATCGCGGTGCCGACCTAGACCACCTGGCGGGTGCGTACGCCAAGGGCATCATCCCGATTGCTCCAGATGTGCGCCTCTATGGCCTAGCCGGTTTTACCGAAGTTGAGATCAGCAATGACCGTGAAAGCGGCTTCTCCTACGGTGCCGGTGCAGAAGTGGATATCGCTCCCAACGTCTCTGTAGGTGCCGACTACATGCGCTACCTGGATAAAACCGCCTACGATTTCGATGCGGCCAGCGTAGGCCTACGCTACCGCTTCTAATGGGCTAGCGCGCCAAGCGCCTATTCATCCATCAAGGGAATACGACCCCGCTGACTGAGCAAAGACTCGGCAGCGGGGTTTTTTTGCAACAATGATTAATTCTAGTTAATGTATTGCCGCTGTTTACGACGTTAAAAGTATTAAAACTAAGGGAATAACATGAAAACATCAGCCAAGGCGCTCGCGATTGCTTCTGCACTGTTAGTGAGCGGAGCCGTCCATGCGCAATCCTTCGACGCGGGCTATCCACAGG
Organism: Vreelandella lutescens; assembly: GCF_014640815.1. Classification (GTDB taxonomy): domain Bacteria; phylum Pseudomonadota; class Gammaproteobacteria; order Pseudomonadales; family Halomonadaceae; genus Vreelandella; species Vreelandella lutescens. The sequence goes on from NZ_BMHM01000001.1 coordinate 501,128, forward strand.
GGTATGTGGGCGCAGATGCCATGGCGTGGACGTTAGATTTTGACGGTGTGGATGAGAGCTTCGACTCAGTAGGCCTGCGCTTGGTGGCAGGTATGAAGCTTGATGAGTACCTTGCCGTTGAGTTTCATGGTGCAACAGGTGGATCAGATGACATTTATGGTTTAGATATTGAGCTGGATTACCTAGTGGGCGGCTTTTTGAAAGGCATTGTGCCGCTGGGCAATAACGCACGTCTGTTTGGCCTTTTGGGGTACTCGGAAGTCAAATTGACAGCAAGCGGTTTCGGTTTGAACGAGAGCGGCCGTGATGACGATGTTTCCTTCGGTGCAGGCGCAGAAGTTGATGTCACCGACACCCTGGCGATTAGCGCAGATTTCACTCGCTACCTGAGCCAAGCAGATTATGACCTAGACGCTTACAGCATTGGCCTGCGCTACCGCTTCTAAACGAGTAGCCATACCCCGCTGACTGAGCAAAGACTCAGCAGCGGGTTTTTTTAACCCATATTGTTAGCGTGCTAATAAATTTGTTAGACTAAAGTATTCCGTCTAACGCTACCCCATGCAGACGTGACGGCGTGGGGCCAGTGAGTGAGTAACGCTAATGACTCCTGATCAACGATTTACCCGCTGGGTGAAAATAGCCCTGGCGGCGTTTGTGGTGCTGTTTGTCTATTTCTTACTAGCCGATAGCTTTATGCCCATGACCCCTGAAGCACGGGCGATGCGGCCCGTGACACGGGTTGCGCCGGAGTTAAGCGCGCCGGTGAAAGACGTGGTGGTGCGTGATCACCAACAAGTAGAAGCAGGCGATGTACTGTTTCGGCTAGACCCGGCACCGTTCGAGCTTGCCCAGCAGCAGGCGGAGTTAAACCGTGAACAAGCCGAGCAGGAGAATGCCCGGCTAACCGCGGAGCTAGCGGCGGCGCGGGCCTCGCTGACATCTGCCCAGGCTACGTTTGACGAGCGCAGCGGTGAGCGCCGCCGTGCCGAGGCGTTATTGGGGCGGCAGGGCATCTCCCGCCAGCAGTATGAGCAGCAAGTGGCCGCTGAGCATACGGCCCAAGCCGCCGTAGCATCCGCTCGTGCGCAAATCGATAGCTTAGAAGTGCAGCTAGGCGAAGAGGGCGACGCCAACCTGCGTTTGCGCCAAGCCAACAATGCCTTAGAAAAAGCCGAGCTGGATGTGGCCCGTACCACGGTCAGAGCACCTGAAGCGGGCGAAGTGACCAACCTTCAGCTTCAGCCGGGAAATTATGTACAGGCAGGCCAGCCCGCCGTGGCGCTGGTAGCCAGTCAGGTGGACGTGGTCGCGGACTTTCGCGAAAAAAGCCTTCGCCATGTGGCCCCTGGCGATGAAACAAAGGTAGTGTTTGACGCGCTGCCGGGGCGTATTTTTGCAGGCCATGTGAGCGCGTTCGATGCTGGCGTGCGAGAAGGGCAGCAGGCTGCCGACGGGCAACTGGTGGATATTCCTACCTCCGACCGCTGGGTGCGCGACGCTCAGCGGGTGCGCATTCACGTTGTGTTGGATGAACCGCTGAAAGAACTCCCGCCTAGCGGCGCGCGGGCCACGGTACAACTGGTGCCCGGTGAGCACGCCTTAGCCAAGCCGTTTGCTTGGCTGCAGGCCAGTCTCATCAGCTGGCTTCATTATGTCTACTAAATCACCTCCCCATACTGAAACATCCGCCACGGGTTCAGCGCCTGCTCCCTCGGTGCTTAGTCAGAACGGGATTAGCCAGAACGGGCTTCGCCAGTGCCTGCGGGTGGCGGGCGGTGGCACGTTGGGGTTTATCATCAGCCAACTGATGGGGTGGAATTACGGCGTGTTTTTTACCGTTTTCCCGATGTTTCTTCTGGGCTTGGTGCCGGTGTTAAATGGCGCGATTATTCGCCAGTTTCTCTCCAACGTGAGCCTTAACGTGCTGGAAGTCAGCCTGGTCGTGGGGCTGTTAAAACACATGCCCGTGGTGATGACGCTGGTAGTGCTGGGCCTGTTTCTGCTGCGCTTTAACGTGATGGCTAAAGGCCCGCTGTTTCTGTTTGGTGCCAACGGGGTGCTGACGTTGAGCATTCTGCTGCACTTTGCCAGCTACCCAGGGGTGGATTTAAGCGATCTGCTGGCCAGTAATCTGATGGCCAGCGTGCTGGCGGTGTTTATCGCCATGCTGATGTATACCCTGTTTCCCGATGTGGAGCCACGCCAGCCGCCGCCCAGAGGCAGCAAAACGGCGGCGCAAATCCGTCATGAAACGCTGATTGGCGGCATCACCGCCACGCTCTCGTTTGTGGTGTTTCAGGTGTTTGACCTGCGCGATTCGCTCTCAGCGCAAATGGCCACCATCTTGATTTTGTTTACGCTGGGGTATGTTGGCGCGCAGGCATCGGCAGCAAAACGTGCGGTGGGCACGCTGCTGGGCTGTAATCTCGCGCTGGTCATGCAGCTGGCGCTCTACACCCAAAGCCACCACTTTTTATTGGTGATTCTGCTCTATTGGCTGGGGTTAATGCTGTTTGCTCGGGAGCACATCTTGGAAGGTGGCGGCTCCGGCATTGGTTTTGGTGGGCTGACCACGATGGGGATTCTGTTCGGCCAGTCGTTAGGGCCGCAGCAAGACCTAGTCTACAGCGCGCTTTACCGCTTCTCTTCTATGAGCGTGGCGTTGATTGGCACGCTGTCGGTGATGGTTTGCCTGCATTACCTACTGAACCGCTGGGAACCCACCCGCTTGCCTGAAAGAAGTTGAGGCAACTTTTTAACAAACAGCTACTCTGATTATGAGCCGCCGTTGAAGTAACGACTGATTGGGCGAGCGGCCATTTCCCTACTAACGGATTAGAGGTGTTCGTCATGGCAAGTGGCAAAGAAGATAAAGTTAAAGGTGCGGCCAACAAAGCCGCAGGCAAAGTAAAAGAAGCAGCTGGCAAGGCCACCGGCAGCGGCAAAACCGAAGCCAAAGGTAAAGCCCAGCAAGCAAAAGGCGAACTGCAAAAAGGCAAGGGCGATGCCAAGGAGAGCCTAAAGAAGAAAAAGTAATTCTTAATACGCATCACCCACAACCGGAGCCCATGGCTCCGGTTGTTGTTTTTGGCACCTTATGTGACCTAGCGCACTATTTGAGGCCGCTATTTCGCGCTTAATGGCCATGTGTCATGACTCCCTTCACTGAGGACGTGCCCCATGCCGACCATGATGAAAGCGGCGATTTTCGTTGAACCGGGCCGCATCGAAATCGACGACAAACCTATCCCTGAGATTGGCCCTAACGATGCGCTCATGCGTATCACTACCACCACCATCTGCGGCACCGATGTTCACATCTTAAAAGGCGAATACCCGGTAGAGCGCGGTTTAACCATCGGCCACGAGCCCGTGGGTGTGATTGAAAAACTCGGCGCCAACGTGAAATGCTACCAAGAAGGCCAGCGGGTGATTGCCGGAGCAATTTGCCCAAGCTTCACTTCCTACGCCTGCCAGGATGACTGCTGTTCCCAAGATGGTGGCCACCACGGCCACGGCTATAAGCCGATGGGTGGCTGGCGCTTTGGGAACACCATCGATGGTGCCCAGGCGGAGTACCTGCTGGTGCCCGATGCCCAAGCGAATCTTTCGCCCGTACCCGATGGCCTAACCGACGAACAGGTACTGATGTGCCCAGACATTATGTCGACGGGGTTTGCCGGTGCGGAATCCGCAGGCATTAAAATAGGCGATACGGTGGTGGTGTTTGCCCAAGGGCCGATTGGCCTGTGCGCCACCGCCGGCGCACGGCTGCGCGGGGCGGGCATGATTATCGCGGTAGACGGTGTCGATGAACGCCTGCACATGGCCAAGCAGATGGGCGCGGATGTGACGCTGGATTTCCGCAAGGTCGATGTGGTGGATGAGGTGCTGAAACTCACTGGTGGGCGGGGGGTAGACGTTGCTATTGAAGCGCTGGGCCTACAGCAAACTTTTGAGGCCGCGCTGCGGGTTCTCAAGCCCGGTGGCACGCTCTCAAGCCTGGGTGTCTACTCTGAAGACCTCACCATTCCGCTAGGCGCGTTTTGTGCAGGGCTAGGCGATCATAAAATCATTACCTCGCTGTGCCCTGGCGGCAAAGAGCGCATGCGCAGGCTGATGAGCATGATTGCCTCTGGCCGTTTAGACCTAGGCCCGCTGGTCACACACCGCTACGCGCTGGAGGATATTGTCGAAGCCTACGACCTCTTCTCCCACCAGCGCGATGGCGTGCTAAAAGTGGCGCTTAGCGCTGGCTAAACGCCACCGGTAGCGGGCTACACCTCTTGGTATAGCTCGCTACCTTCCCGGCGGAATTTCTCCGCCTGCTCCTGCATGCCGCGCTTCACCGCTTCGGCGTCGCTTTCGCTGGCGTTTTCTGGGGCGCGGTCGCGGTAAGTGTCGCGCACTTCCTGGCTGATCTTCATCGAGCAGAACTTCGGCCCGCACATGGAGCAGAAGTGCGCCACCTTAGCGGAGTCCTTCGGCAGGGTTTCATCGTGGAATTCCCGCGCAGTGTCGGGGTCTAGGCCCAGGTTGAACTGGTCTTCCCAGCGGAACTCGAAGCGCGCTTTAGATAGCGCGTTATCGCGCCGCTGCGACGCCGGGTGGCCCTTGGCCAAATCCGCCGCGTGGGCGGCAATCTTGTAGGTGATGATGCCGGTTTTCACGTCATCCTTATTGGGTAGGCCCAGGTGCTCTTTCGGCGTCACGTAGCAGAGCATGGCGCAGCCAAACCAACCGATCATCGCCGCCCCAATGCCAGAGGTAATGTGGTCGTAGCCGGGGGCGATATCCGTTACCAGCGGGCCCAGGGTATAGAAGGGCGCTTCATCGCAGCACTCCAGCTGCTTATCCATGTTCTCTTTCACTAAGTGCATGGGCACGTGGCCGGGGCCTTCGATCATCACCTGTACATCGTGCTTCCAAGCAATCTTCGTCAGTTCACCCAGTGTTTCGAGTTCAGCGAACTGCGCTTCATCGTTGGCATCGGCAATGGAGCCCGGGCGCAGGCCGTCGCCCAGCGAGAACGCCACATCGTACTGCTTGCAGATCTCGCAGATCTCCTCGAAGTGGGTGTACAGGAAGCTCTCCTGATGATGATACAAGCACCACTTCGCCATGATGGAGCCGCCTCGGCTGACGATGCCGGTGACGCGGTTGGCGGTGAGCGGTACATAGCGCAGCAGCACCCCCGCGTGAATGGTGAAGTAATCCACCCCCTGTTCCGCCTGCTCGATCAGCGTATCGCGGAAGATCTCCCAGGTGAGGTTTTCGGCAATGCCGTTGACCTTCTCCAGCGCCTGATAAATGGGCACCGTGCCAATCGGCACCGGCGAGTTGCGGATGATCCACTCGCGGGTTTCATGGATGTTCTGGCCGGTGGAGAGATCCATGATGGTATCCGCGCCCCAGCGGATGCCCCAGGTCATCTTGTCCACTTCCTCTTCGATGGAAGAGGTGACCGCCGAGTTGCCCAGGTTGCCGTTAATCTTCACCAGGAAGTTACGGCCAATGATCATCGGCTCGCTTTCCGGGTGGTTGATGTTGTTGGGAATAATCGCCCGCCCCCGGGCCACCTCATCGCGCACGAACTCTGGGGTAATTTCCTTGGGCAGGCTAGCGCCAAAGCTCTGGCCTGCATGCTGATGGCCCAGAATGCGCTCCACCTCGGCCGTTCCCAACGCCTGGCGGCGCTGGTTTTCCCGCAGGGCGATAAACTCCATTTCCGGCGTGATGATGCCCTGGCGGGCGTAGTGCAGCTGGGTCACGTTCTTGCCCGCTTTCGCCCGGCGGGGTGTGCGGGTTAAATCAAAGCGCAGCTGGGCAAGGGTGGGGTCGTTGGCGCGGCGGTTGCCGTATTCCGAGGTCGGGCCATCCAGAAACTCAGTGTCGTTGCGCTCTTCGATCCAGGCCCGGCGCAGCTCTGGCAGGCCCTGGCGCAAATCGATGCGGGCGTTGGGGTCGGTGTAGGGGCCGGAGGTGTCGTACACCAGCAGCGGCGGGTTCTGTTCATCCACGCCGCTGGTTTTGGTAGGCGAGAGGGTGATTTCCCGAAACGGCACGCGAATATCCGGCCGCGAGCCTTCCACGTACACCTTGCGCGAGCCGGGCAGCGGCGCCACGGCGGCGGCATCTACCTGGGCAGTTTCGGCTAAAAAGTGCGCGGTTCTGCTTTTAACGGTCTTGGTCATGACGGTTTCCTTGTTGTTGGTGATTATTCAGAAAGGTCTAAACCCATCTGCCAGAAGTCGATTTCCAGGCGGGTGGCATCGCGGAAGATTTTGCTCAGCTCAGCAAAACGGGCGGGGGTGACATCCGCCAAGCGGGCATCGAGCCACGCAAGCTCTGCCTGCATGGCGGCCTGGAATTCCTCGCCTTCGTACATAGCAATCCAAGCATCGAAGGGGTTCTGCTCACCGCGAAGGGTAGAAGGCTGTGCGTTCAGCCAGTTGGCGATTTCACCGTAGCCGACTAGGCACGGGGCCAGCGCCACGTGCAAATCCAGCAGATCGCCGCGGTTGCCGGTATCCAACACGTAGCGGGTGTAGGCCAACGTGGCGCGTGCTTCTGGGAGTTCGGCCAGCTCCTGCTCACTGATGCCCCACTCCTCGCAAAAGCCCACGTGCAGGCCCAGCTCCACATCCACGATGGCTTTCAAGCCCTCGTGGGCCTGGCGCAAATCCGCTAGGGTGGGGCTTTTGTAAGCGGCCAGCGCGTAGGCGCGGGCGAAGTGGATCAAGAACAGGTAATCCTGCTTCAGGTAGTGGCGAAACGACGCCTCAGGCATCGTAGCGTTGCCCAGCTGGCGCACGAAATCGTGCTCGATGTAAGCGCGCCAATCGTCTTGGCAAGCGGTGGTGAGATTGGTAAAGCGGTAGCCCATATTGGATGCCTCCGGTGGTACAGCGAACCGGCGCACGGGCGAAGGGAGAGTGAGTTGGGGCAAGGTATCAGGTGAACATGGCGCACCCCAACCACCGCTTGATTCCTACGCCGGTACTAGCCGGATCAGGTTCAACGGGCCCCGCCGTGACGACTTGCTGTAGCAGCCAGCCGTATAGCGATCTCAGCCGGTTCCACCGGCACCCCGTCAAGCAGTATTCAGCGCAGTGTAGGAGGCGGGTGGGGGAGATGCAAGGGTAGGCAATTTTATTGGGCGTACAGAGGTGGTCTGCTGTGAAAGCAGTGAACGACAAGAAAAGACGATGGCGTTGAGTGCTTGACCCCCATGGTTTCTTGACGCGTTCCATCAGTTTCATGGGAGGATGCCTCAATAATGCTGTTCATAAAAACAGAATTATTGAGGCGAGCAAAACGCGCAAGCCCGCGAATTTTGGCTACATCGCCAAAATTCTCTTTGCACGTTGTAGAATCAATGAGGTAGATTCAATTTGGTGGCTATGAAACCTCAGTCATTGTGATATCACGTTCATTGAGGTTTCATGGCAGGGCGTATAATCACTGTTAGATTTTTAAGAGGAAACAGCATTGCCTAGCTGGCTAAACTACACATCAGCTATTAGTTCAATTGTCGGACTGGTAGTATCTTTATTTGTTCTATATGAAGCAAAGCAGATAAGGCAGTCTTTCATGCGCCGTGCTCGTCTTCCTGAAATAGCTACAGATATGGGAAAAGTAAGTTCAAGCCTCCTCAAGAGTTTAAAAGACTGGCCCAAAGAACAACGGTTAGGGATTGCCCAAATTCATATCGCAGTTGGTTTGCTTAGAAATGCAGCCAAAAAAGTCCCTGATTCAGACCAGAAGAGAATTAATCAAGCAATTGCTAAGTTGTGTAAGCGTAAGTTCTTTCGTATGGAGCCGGTAAACGACGCGACAGTAGATGAGGCTTGGGCTTTCTACTACGAACTGTCATCTGTTAATACGTTTCTTGAACAATTAGTTAAAGATGCAAAGTGGGACTGACATGACTATCGACAGCAAGGCAACACAACTTATTCAAAAGCTTACCAGGGCGACTGTTGACAAAACCGTTAGCTGGGTTAAAGCCAATCCACCGCTTTATTTCACGCACGGTACAGAAAATATAGTCCCTCTATACTTGCAATGTGAATACAAGAAAAAGCCAATAGGTGTTTTTGAAAAAAGGTACAAATACTTTCATGATGAGCTTGAATATTCATGGAGTACATCAGTTGGTCTTTGCATTCTTGATCATTCGGGGAATTTGATTTGGGAATATGATGAGGGTAGTACCATGTTGTTTAATTTATTTGAATTGGCACGTGAACAGTCGTCAGGCATAGACGACATCTTAGATGACCTGCTAAATGACTAAATCTAACAAGGTAAGGCAGCGCGACGTAAAAACCTCCGCTTCGCTCCAGTTTTTCCGCGCCTGCTTACGGCGTTATATCTTTATGAGGCTATATGCGTACTCTTGATGAAGAAGAAAAAAACCTAATAAAAAGGATTGTCGAAGGGCAAGGCTATTCTAGAAATATCGTAAATATTCTCGATGGGCATTGTTTTCTAGAAAAGGCAATTGTCAAAATTGACGGCGCAAGAAAAAGTGGAGAGGTTCTTTATGAGAGTCATTGTAAAACTCCGTCATCTCCGTCTCAAGAAGAGCTTGATGCTCTTGCCGGACAGCAGAATGATTTACTATTGCTTTTGATAAAGTACCTAATGCTTCTCAGATACCTAGAGGATGAACATCTGGTAACCCTTTTTGATCCAGCCCTGAGTTCTAACAAAATCGTGTCCTTTGGTGATGGCCTATCCAATGTGCAGCACATCTCAATGCCAATCTACGACTCCAATCTAGTTGAGTTGCTTCTTAGGTATACGCGAAAGGAGATAATCCCTTCCCCTGCCTTGAGAGACTTTGTATCTAATAATTTTAGAACGTTAGATGAAAGACGGTTCAGCAAGCAGCATGCTGCAACATGGACCGCTATTGTGTTGAGCGCACTCATCGGTATATATGGCATTTATGATGGAAAAGCCACTTCATCTGCTCATATTGCTGAGATCCAACAGTTGCGTGCAAACCAGACGGCTCAGGCTGAAAAGATTGTAGACGATATGAAGCATCTGATAGAAGCTATCGATGAAATCGATTTATCGGAGGCACTGAACGACGGCACCAACCGCATCGTCAGGGAGTTATCAGCACTGCAAAGTTCTATTGAGAGTCTGCAAGAGGAGTAGCAGGATATAACCAAGTCATTGATTACGCGCCTCCAGCGCCGGACGTGGCTTGCAGCCCCGCCAGTTATGAACGGCGTTGAGGCATCAAACCTAATGGATACCGACATGAATGCCACCATGAACTGCGCGGACTGCGGTGCGAAGCTTCCCGATGAATGGGTAGGCTTTGCTGAGCGCGGTCCGTGCCCCGTATGTGGCTCGCGCTTGAAACGATTAACCTCAGTATCGTGGAAGAAGCGGGGCTGGAGCTTCATGACTGCATAACTGGAAAGATGAAGGACAAAAACTTCAATTCAAAGAAGAACCCGAGGTATGAGTTCTTTGAAGGGGATGACCTTCGGAAATCTGACGGCAAGTGGATGCAGAAAAGCCGGGTCATTGACAAGAGCAAAGATAAATACGTGGAAAAAGTCATTGATCCCGAAACGGGGGAAGTTGTTCACTTGTGCAAAGAGCCCTTATCGAAGCATTTTGGGCATGGATCAGCAAAGTTCAAGACTGACGAAAATGCCTAATAAGCCCATAACCCGCAGCCAAAAGCTACGCTCCTTTGTCGCTCCGCTTTCGGCTGCGGGTTATGGGCAGCGTTATATTTTCACTTACGTAAACTGTCGAGTGTAATTAAATGGAATTAATACTTTCAAAAAATAAATACACTATCTATTACGATGAATCAAACAATATGAGAAAGTTACTTCTTGCGGGTGATGAGTATAATATTGACAATGATCCAAACCAAGATGCATCTCCTATTTTTGTACTAGCTGGAATAGCGTTTGCTAATTTCAGTAAGCAAATAGATTTTGACCTCCTGAAAAAAAAGATGCATCTACAGAATGAGTGTACAGAGCTTAAATTCTCGCAGATGGTTAAAATTAGAGCCAAATACACGCCAATAGAAGCTTTTAGGTATGCACTAGGGAGTAAGCGCTTTAAAGCTCTTTTTGAATGTCTGAGCTCAAGTAAAGTATTTATTCATTATGAAATGATAAATACAGTCTATTGGTCATTTCTAGATATCATCGAAGATATTGTCTTGTGCACCAATGCTCAAGAAGACTGGATGAACCAAATCTTTTATAAAGATTGTTTATATAGGTTGATAAAGCTGGATAAAGAGAACTTTCTGTCACTAATGACAGGCTTCAACTATCCGAATATAACAAAAGAGCATTCTCTAAAGTTCTTAGAAAGACTAAATGATCTGATAATGAAGAATGTGGCTGTAAAGTTCAGCGAGGGTAGCAAAGACCAAGATTCTGAGATGTTAGTAAAACTAGGTTTTCTAGTTTATAAATGCATTAAGCTATTTAGTGAAAATATTAATTTTGAGTTAGTGTTTGATCACGACAAAGATATTCTTATAGAGGATTTCTCATTTTTTTATATTAATAGACTAAAGACATTCCCCAATTCAAAGCACATCCTAGATAAAGAATGTAAAATAGAAGAAAAAATAAATAACATTAGAATGCATGATCCTGAGTTAGATGCTGTGAATTTTTCTTTTGTCGAGTCTAAAGAGGCACAGAACTACCTTGTCCAAATTTCAGATGTAACAGCTGGCTTTATTAGGCTATATTTCAATTTTCTTGAGTATTCATCTATTGAAGATGTTAGTCTATTTATGGATTCGCTAAACCCAATACAAAAACAAACGATGTCATTATTTAAAGAGTTGCTTGATAAGTCTGCTGAGGAATGTCATATACTGCTCCATAGAGTTGTGGTGCCTATGGATGAGCATAAGGCTTCGATATTACTTAGTTAAAAAAATATAACAAGTTGCTTAAACTGACGGAAAGCAGTTGGCTTTCGCTCGTTCCTCGCAAATTATAGCCAACTATTTTGCGCCGCTTAGCAAGGCGTTAACTGTACCAAGGAGGTATCCGTGAAAGGGAGTTGTTTGTGTGGAACCATTGAGCATGAGATTGCCTCACTGGACATGCCGATTATTTTTTGTCACTGCAAAAATTGCCGCAAGGCACATGCTGCTCCTTTCGTACCCACAGCGGGTGTTCTGAGTGAAAATTTCCGTTGGATTCGTGGTGAAGAAAAACTTTCTAGCTTTGAATCTAGTCAAGGAAAGTTGAGATATTTCTGTTCAGTATGCGGAACGCATTTGGTAGCTGAAAGACCTAGCCAGCCTCATGTAATATTGCTTGTGGCTACATTGAACGAAGATCCAGGAGTTAAACCAGAAGCGCATATTTGGTCATCACATGACGTTTTCTGGTTGGAGTACGAGGATGTTCCACTCTATCAAGAGTGGCAGCCATATAGATGACAAGTACAGTTTACAAGTCGCAGCAGTTGGTGCCTGCTGCACCGTACATTCACTTCGCTCGTGCCGCTGTGCTCGGGCGTTAGGCGTAATTTGAGATCGAGGTAACATGTTAATTATTGAGAAATATAATAAAAGTCGTGATGCTGAAGTTGAAAGATTACGAGTAAAACCCGAACAAGCTCAGTTTACAGTCGATAGGCTTGGTGAATTCATCTTATCTTTAAAAGAAGATGAACATCCTCATTTGATCATAGAAAGTGATCAGGTAGTTGGCTTTTTTGTCTTAGATTTTTCTTATTCTGATACTTACAGCTTTAGTGATCCAAAGGCGCTAGGTGTTCGAGCTTTTCTGATTGATCAGAATCATCAAGGTTTAGGTGTTGCGAGTAAAGCATTGAGTTTGTTGCCAGACTATGTTGCTTCCAATTATCCAGATTTTGATCGGTTACAGTTGACAGTAAATTGTCGCAATAAAGCTGCGTACAATTGTTATCTTAAATGTGGTTTTGAAGACACAGGAAATTTGTATTTAGGTGGTCCAGTTGGTCCTCAACATATAATGCAGAGAATCGCCGGCTAACAAAGCGTTAAAAAAGGCGCAGCCAGGCTTTGGCAGGACTGGGAAAACAGACGGGGAGTAGTCAGTATGCCGCGTTTCAAGGTTTACAACTACGATCAGAACGCCATGGTGGTGATCAACGTCCAGGATCAGCTTCAGTCTGGCTCCGCTTCTCCCTGGAGCACTAGCTGAAATTTCAGAGGGCAAGGTTCCACTTGGTGCTGCTGTAGCAGTTAGTGTTTACCTCCTTGCGTTGTTTCAAATCAGCCGTACTTACAAGTCATATATAGGCGAGATCCATGTTGCGACGAATCGTCGGTTTGGCGTTGCCTCGTAACTCCTCAATTAACAAGGCGTAGCAGCTCGCGGCTTTTGGCCGCTGGACGCTCCTGAAATCGCGCAGATGTGCTCAGCGTTAAATCAGTAGTGATACCGCAGTTGGGCAACAAGCAAAGCGTCGTCCGTGACCTTGTAAACTATTCGGTGCTCTTCGTTGATTCGCCGAGACCAGTAACCCGCGAGGCTGTGTTTAAGGGGTTCTGGCTTGCCGACTCCTTCAAATGGCTCTCGCTTGATTTCTTTGATTAGCTTGTTGATTCGGTTGAGAATCTTTTTGTCAGTTTTCTGCCAGTACAAATAGTCTTCCCAGGCGTTCTCGGAAAAGATGAGCTTCATTCAAGAAGCTCCTTTTCCTGACCGCCCCCTTGCTCCAACTCGGCAACGGATTCCAGTAAACGGCGGGCGTTTTTGGGCGCGCGCAGGAGGTAGGCTGTCTCTTGCAGTGCTTCATAGTCTTCGAGAGAGATCATGACCACGGATTGCGCCTTATTGCGGGTGATGATCATAGGAGAGTGGTCTTCACAGACCTGCTCCATGGTTTTTGCTAGGTTGGTTCTAGCGGCGGTGTAGCTGATGGCATCCATAAAGGGTACTCCTGTACGCGATATTGTTAATGTACAGAATAGCGTACAGGATTGGGTTTGCCAATTGGCTTAGCCGCGTTCGGCTTTCTCCGCTTTAAAACAGCGGTTGAGCCGGTGATGCCCACGAATCGTATCCCACGCTAAGCCGTTGATAGGCGATTGCTCACACCATCATCAAGCCCTGCTTGCGTGTTGGTGGCGGATAGGCGGCATCCAGCTGTGCCAAGTCCTCATCATCGAGCCTGACCTTATCTGCATCAGCGTTCTGTTTGAGGTGGTCCAGGCTCACGGCTTTCGGAATCGCGATCACGCCGGGGTGGCGCAGTGCCCAGGCAAGCGCGATTTGCGCGGGAGTGGCGCTGTGTTTGTCAGCGATGCGTTGCAGGGTCGCGTCACGAAGTAGTGCGCCGCCTTGCCCGATGGGGCAGTAGGCCATAAGCGGCATGTTTTGCTGGGCTTGCCAGGGCAACAGGTCGTACTCTATGCCCCGGGCTTCGGGGTTGTAGAGCACCTGATTGGTGGCGCACGCGAGCGCGTTTAGCTCTTCTAGGTCGTCAACGTCGAAGTTCGACACGCCCCAGCGCAGGATCTTGCCTTGCTCGCGTAGCCGCTCAAATGCTTCTATGGTTTCGCTCAGCGGGTACTGGCCGCGCCAGTGCAGCAGGTAGAGATCAATCGTATCGGTGCCCAATCGGCGTAGGCTGCGCTCGCAGGCGGCTTGAACACCCTGGGTGCTGGCGTTGTGCGGGTAAACCTTGCTGACGAGATACACCTCATCGCGCCGCCCGCGAATGGCTTCGCCTACGATTTCTTCAGCGCCGCCCTCTGCATACATCTCGGCGGTATCAACCAGCGTCATGCCCAGGTCTAGGCCTTCACGTAGCGCCCTGATTTCAGCCTGCCGCTGCCCGGCATCCTCACCCATGTGCCAGGTGCCCTGGCCAATACGGGGTACGCTGACGCCGCCTAGCTCAATCGTCTGCATATCTCACTCTCCTAGTGTCATTCCCTGCTGTGATGTGGTTCTGACTGCCCAAGGCCATCGCCGTTCATGCTCCCATCGTAGACGATCCGCTTTGAAGGTGGTGAACGAGAGAAGATCAATGAGCACAATTCTGAGATCATGTCAGAAGCTATCCATGCCGACCCTAGTGGCAGCTTTCAATGAACCAGAGGAACCCAAATGGCCGAATACACCGCTTCCATTCAGTGGGCCCGTGGAGCCGATGAAGCCTTTCTAGATCAGCGTTATAGCCGTGGGCACGAGTGGGTGTTTGATGGCGGCGTTCGCGTGCCTGCGTCGTCATCGCCTCATGTGGTGCCGTTGCCTTATTCGGTCGAGGCCAACGTCGACCCGGAAGAGGCGTTTGTGGCCTCGCTCTCCAGTTGCCATATGCTGTTCTTCCTCGCCATTGCCGCCCAGCAGGGTTTGGTAGTGGAAAGCTACGTGGATAACGCGATGGGTGTGATGGAGAAGGGCAGCGATGGGAAGATCGCCATGACCCAAGTCACGCTGCGGCCAAAGGCGGTGTTTGCAGGGGAGCCGCCCTCAAGGAAGGCGCTTGAGCAGATTCATCACGCCGCCCATGAAAAGTGCTTTATCGCTAACTCCGTTAAGACCGATGTGGTGACCGAGATTCAGCATTAACGTCGTTAAGTCGTCGGCTTCTTGAGCGTGGTATGGCAAAACGTCATGGCAGCGGTTAGCCTAAACGGTGGGTTAATCACGCTCATTGAGCATATAGGCGTAGCCATGGAAGATACCTCTAACGTCACGCTGGCGTTGGCAGACGCATCGGCATTTGAAGCGTTCAAGCAAGAGTTAAAAGCCTCGTTTAGCGTGGCGGTGGAAGAGACGTTTGGCGCAGTGGAAGCGAGCTTGCTTCCTTCCGATGCCGATATCGACAACTCTCTTACCGCGCCAGATGCCGTGGTGCATCACATACTGCTAGACGGTGTGAAAGTGGGCGGCGCGATTGTGACCATTGACGAAGCCACTCAACACAATGCGCTGGATCTGTTCTATCTCTTACCCAGCACCCACGGTCGTGGCGTGGGCTATCGTGCCTGGCAAGCCATTGAGCAGATGTACCCGCAAACGCAGGTATGGGTGACCCACACGCCTTACTTCGAAAAGCGAAACATCCACTTTTATGTCAATAAATGCGGTTTTAAAATTGTCTCTTTTTATAACCGTTATTACCCCTTACCCGATGATGAAGAGCGGGGTAGTAAGGCGCATAAGCTTGAGTTTTTTGGCTTTGAGAAAGTCATGAGATAAGTCTCAAAAAAAGGATTTTAAAGTGACCGTAAGAGCTGCAGAAAGAACCGATATTGCCGCCATCGCTGAGGTGCATCAGGCCTGTTTCCCCCGCGAGAAAAACCACGCCAAGTGGATAGAGGCGTCGTTTAACGCCTACCCAAGGGGCGTTTACTACGTGGTCGAAGTGGAAGGCCAAGTGCGCGGTTATATCCTTTGGTGCGTGAAAAATGGCTTTCGGGAAAAGAGCATTATCGAGCTGGAACAAATCGGCATTCACCCAGATGCGGCGGGTAAGGGGCTGGGTAAACAGCTTATTGTGGAGTCGCTAGCGCCGTTCAAAACCCACGTGCGCCGCCAGGGCTGTGGCGTGGGGGCTGTGATGGTAACCACCTCGGAAGGCAACTTCGCAGAGAAACTGTATCAATCCACGCTGGGCGTCTCCCGCGCGGCGGTGATTAGTGGCTATGGCGCAGGGGATGAAGTGATCTTGTATAACGCTAACGTGGAGTAGCGCGAAAGCGGTGATGCATCAAAAATTCCTTAAGGAGAAGGAAATGAAAGGCGAGTGCCTGTGTGGGGAAGTGGCGTTTAAGATTGCGGGCGAGCTGCCTCATCTGTATCAATGCCACTGTTCGTTATGTCGTAAGGCAACCGGTGCCGCTGCTAATGCGGCCACCTTTGTGCAGGGCGAGCAGTTCAAGTGGCTTTCGGGGCAGGGGAATATCCGTTCTTATCAGCGTGAAAGCGGCTACCGAAGCGATTTCTGCGCGACATGCGGCAGCCCCGTGCCCAACCAACTGCGCGGTAGCGATTGGGTGTGGGTGCCTGCCGGGTTATTAGAAGGTGAGAGCTCGGCCAGAGTAGCGGTGCATCTTCATATGGAATCAGCTGCCGCCTGGGAGCAGGAGACAGCCCACTGCCAGCGCTTTGATGCCTCCCCCGAGAACCTACAAGCGCTGAACAGCGCACTGCAGCAGGTATAGTTATGAACGCTAACTCAACCGACTATCGCATACGCCCCTTTCAGGCCGATGATATGGAGGCCGTGCTCTCTATCTGGCTGTCGGCGTCGGTTCAAGCGCATGATTTTATCGCGCCCCGCTTTTGGGAATCGAAGCAGGGCGCAATGCGAGATGTGTATCTTCCTGCTTCAGAGACCTACGTGGCTGAAGCGTCGGGGCATGTAGTGGGCTTTTACAGCCTTTACGAAAACACGCTGGCCGCCATTTTTGTGCAACCCAACCAGCAGGGCAACGGCTTGGGCAGTGCGCTGCTGAAAGATGCCAAGCGCCGCAGGGAGTGGCTGCAGTTAACTGTTTATGCCCAGAACGCTCCTAGTATCCGTTTTTATGAAGCGCGTGGTTTTGTGCCAATGGGCGAGCAGTTAGATGAGCACACGGGAGAGCCGGAGCTGCTGATGCGTTTTAGCCCTTAGCCAGAATAGCGCTACACTCAATTCGAAACTTTTCCTCACTGCTTAGGAATGCACACAATGAACCACCGCCAACCACGCTGGATGCGTGCTGCGCTGTCAGCGTGCCTGTTGCTCGCTTCATCTTATGCGATGGCGCAGGAGGATCGCATTACCGCTGAGCTTGAGCGCATCGAGCAAACCCTGGATGCGCGCATTGGCTTTGCCGCCCACCATTTAGCCACGGGCCAGCGCTGGGGAGTGAATGCGGATGAGCGCTTTGCCATGTCCAGCACCTTTAAAACCCTGGCCTGCGGCGCGCTACTAGAGCAGGTAGATGAGGGGCAGCTGGCGCTGGAAACCGAGGTCAGTTTTGAAGCATCGGAGTTGGTCACTTACTCGCCGGTCACCGAGCAGTACGCGGGCCACCAGCCGATGACGCTGTTTGAACTGTGCGATGCCACCATGACTACCAGCGACAACACCGCCGCGAATCTTGTGCTGCAAGCGCTAGGCGGGCCGGAAGACATCACGGCGTTCGCGCGTAGTATGGATGACCCCGTTACCCGGCTGGACCGCTATGAGACCGAGCTAAACGAAGCCACGCCAGGGGATGAGCGCGACACCACCACGCCCAACGCCATGCTGGCTACGTTAGAAAAGCTGGTGCTTGGAGATGTGTTATCAGATGAGTCTCGTCAGCAGTTAGAAGCATGGATGAAGGGCAATGCGGTGGCGGATGGCTTGTTCCGTGCCGCCATGCCGTTTGATTGGGTGATTGCAGACAGAACCGGCGCAGGCGGTTACGGCTCACGCTCGATTACCGCGATTATTTGGCCTCCGGAGCAAGCGCCCACGGTGGTGGTGTTTTATATCACTGAAACCGAGGCATCGTTTGAAGAGCGCAATGCGGCTATTGCGTCGTTGGGAGAGGTGATCCAGACAGTGTTGGCGGATCATGAATAGATAAACGAGCCGATACTCTATTTTTTGAAGCAACTTTTTATGTTGAGTCGTGACCCACGAATTCTCGTTCGTGGGTATTCTTATGATAGTGTTTACTAAAATCTAGGTGCTTTTATTCCAAAATCACTAGCGCTGACGATCTCTTCTAGCTTTCCTATTTGAGATAAATCTTTCTCATTGAGGTCGCTGTTAAAAGTTGCTTCAGGGAATTTCAAGTTTTTCACCACGTTGACATTAATAGGAATGCCTTTTCGGTCTGTGTCTTTTATCCATGCTAAGTAGCCGCCCGAGTATTTTGCAAGACTTCCAATAGGGTATAGCCCATAAATTTGTATGTACTCTACTAAGATGGAGTTATTTAATATTTTTTCTTCGTCGTGTACTTTGCGATAAGCACTAATAGGCGAAAGTGGAGGTGTGCCATTTCTAGCATGCATCAGTTTGTTGATTTCCTTGACGACTAGCAAGATTTCAATGAAGTCAAATAACTTTTCTTCTATATCTGTTTCTCTTTCGTTGTTGTTGTTTTTGTCTGACTTTTTTATTATGGTCAGGCATATTTCACTTGGTTTCCACTCTGTCGTTTCTAGTTTTTTGATTAATGCTTCTCTGTGGCCCTTCAATATTTCTTTTTGAGCAGGCGTCATGTTTGATTTTAATGTGGTGATTTTAGGGCCTACTAATAAAGGTTTTCCAAGGCTGTGTAAAAGAGTGCCTAAAATAGTTTCTCTTATGTATGGGCTGTAAGGGTCTCGGCTGATAAGCATGTCAGTGACGTAACTGGCCACTTGTATGGAGTGTCGAACCCACTCCACCTCTTCTCTAAGTAACGAGAGTGCAAATAAAAAAGACTTCCTGTTCTCTTCGATGGAGTATCGAATAGCATCAACACACTTGTAAAATATTTCTAATGGGAATACGTTTTGAGTTTTTAAATACATTAAACCTGCTTGTAGCTGGTGTGCTATCTCTATGACACCCCTTTCCATCGCTGTTCGTTGAGCTTTTCGCTTACGGTCATTGCTTTCTTTGAGTAATATATTTTTCTCTTTAGCGCCTGGTATGAATAGGGAGGAATGCGAAGCCATCGCGTCGCTCATGCCCGTTTGGTAAGCAGCTTCTCTTTCTGCTTCATTAGTAAACCTAAAAAGTTGCTCTAGCTGTGTCATAGATAGGTTGGTAAATTGAATGCCGAGGGCGGCATAGCCAAAATAACCTAATGGTCGAATGTGTTTTATTTTGCCTTCAGCATGAAAACTTTCTCCGTTAGGAAATTCTAAGGTTAAACCGGATAGCTCTTTACCCACAACGATGGCATTAGTGTCGGATAGGGGGATATCTACCATGCATCCACCCACTGAAAGGTTGCGTATTTTTCCAGAGATAATCAGTTCGTTAGGATAGATTTCGATGTTTGCTCTAGCATTCATGCCTAGTACAAAAGGTATTCTTATTGTTCCTCTTTTTTCTTTAACAAAAATAGACTCAGGCAGTTGACAGTCGATTTTGTATAGCGATAAATCAAGCTTGGTGATTTTTGCATGAACGTTAGAGATGCTGAACGTTTCTTTATCTGATTGTAAAGGGCTCTTTACTGATTCAATATCAATGCTAACTAATCCGTTATTGATGTAAGAGTTTATCTCTCGGTCGGATGTTTGAGTCTCTAAAGTAAGCCTGCCGGTGCTAATATCTAACTCGCTTACTTCAGCCTTTAAAGAAAATGTACTGTTTATGGAAACAAGAGATACTTGATGTGTGTGTTGCAATAAAGACCTCACTACTGTTGCAGTGATATTCTTAGTGGCTGCGCTTTTAGGCATTTTCTTCCCCTGGATTTTAATTGCTGCAATGTTTAGTTTATTCGTTAAAAGGATGCAAGTTTTTTTGTTTTTCTATAGTCTTGTTTTGTGTTTAAAACGTTTGTTTTTGTAAGTGATTATATATTTTAAATTAATAGGGAAAATAGCTTGCAATGCGTCTAGTTGAGTGGTCTGTTTATTTTATTATTGTGTCATGGTTTTAGGAAAGTAAGTGATAACAGGGATAAGTGAGATGTTTGGCGAAGACGTTGATTTTGCTGGCTTGTTTGAGTTTGGAGCGAGGAAGACCCCTGTGGGCATCGTGCTAGTGGATGCACAGAGTGCCAGCATGCCTATCGTTTTTGCTAATAAAGAATTTTATAATATTACCGGCTATTCCAAAGGGGAGGTGTTAGGAAAGAATTGTCGGTTTTTACAAGGTATGGCTACTAATAAAGATACCGTGAATAAAATTAAAGAAGCCATAAGGGAAAGTAGAGAAGGCAGGTTCACAATCTTAAACTACCGAAAAGATGGTGCGCGTTTTTGGAACCAGCTGACGTTGAGCCCAGTTATCAATGCGAATGGTATATGTACGCATTATATTGGGTTTCAACAGGATATTACCCATCAATACAAGCAGGAGGCTTTGCTGTTATACCAATCTAATAACGATTTGTTGACTGGTTTGTTAAATCGTAGCGCATTGGACGACGTTCTTAATAGAATGTTGAATAGCGCTAATTTGGCAAATGAGCTAGTAGTTGTTATGTATTTAAATCTGGATGATTTTAAAACTATCAACGACGGACTGGGATATGAAATAGGTAATGAGCTGGTAAGGGGGGTGTCCGGTCGTTTAAAGGAGTTTCTAGAGCCAACGGATGTTTTGGCAAGACTCAGTGGCGATGAGTTTGCTTTTGTTTTTTCTGGTTTCAAAAGTTATGCTCAAGCGAATGAAAAAGCAAACGCTATCTTAGAGTCTATTTTGCTTCCATTTTATGTTAATGGCATTCCTCTGCATGTCAGTGCAAGTATGGGTATTTCATGTAACAAATACTCTAAAGAGCTGTCGTGTGATTTGATGCAGGAAGCTAGTATTGCAATGGCCGAAGCTAAAGATTCTGGTCGCAATACATGGTGTTGGTCAAATGGAAAGTCGGATAATATTTCGAACAATGAGTTAGCGGTAAATCTGCGCTATGAGTTGAATAGTGCAATGATAGATAATCAGTTTGAGCTTTTTTATCAGCCAGTTATCGATTTGGATAACGGTCATGTTAACAGTTATGAAGCACTGATAAGATGGCATCATCCTGAAAAAGGAATGATTTCCCCCGGTGTGTTTATACCGATAGCAGAGCAGACGGGGCAAATTATACCCTTAGGCCTCTGGATATTGAGGCAAGCCTGTTCCGACCTTGTCTCAATACAAGCGGCACAGGGCGAGGCGGCTCCTGTGGCCATTAATATCTCTCCTTTACAGTTCAGGCGAGCAGGTTTTTTTGAAGCATTTTTAGATATTGTCAATGAGTTTTCTTTGCCTACAAGCTTACTTCAAATTGAAGTAACAGAAAGCCTCTTAGTGGATGGTTCTCGAAAAGCTATCGAGCTAGTTGAAAAGTTTAGTGCAGCAGGTGTCAAGGTGGCACTGGATGATTTTGGAACTGGATATTCTAGTTTGAGTTATTTGAGAGATCTTCCTATTGATAAAGTGAAACTGGATAGAAGCTTTATAAAAGATATTGACAATAATGTAAAAAATGCCGCGATTGTTAAGGCGGTTGTCGATATGTCGCATTCATTAGGGCTTCAGGTTGTCGCCGAAGGGGTAGAAGAAGAGGGGCAATTAGAAGTGCTGAAGAGTTATAAGTGTGATTTTATCCAAGGTTTTTTATTTTCAAAGCCGTTGCCGCTTTTAGAGATCATTGGCATGAAAAACTTAGTGTACGGGGTTAATGCCTAGTATGGGCATGTTTGACACAGGAGGTGGTGATAAGCCAGCAGTGGGTGATATGAGGCAGCCCGGATAGGGCTTTTGCAGTGAACATCACAATACCCCCGTATGCTCCACAACCACCATTACACCAATCCCAATCAACACAACGCCGCCAATCAGCTCAGCCCAATGGCCAACATACTTACCTAGTTTGTGACCAAGCAGCGTTCCCATGGAAGCCATCACCGTGGTGGCGAGGCCAATAGCGAGGCTGGTGGTGATAATGTTCACATCAATAAAGGCAAGGCTTGCACCCACGGCCATGGCGTCTAGGCTGGTGGCCGTGGCTGTCAGTACCAGTAGCCACAGCGTTTGTTTGCGGTGCTCTACCTTTTCTTCTTTCTTCAGCCCTTCATGCATCATGTGAAGGCCAATGATGGACAGGAGTGTGAACGCGACCCAATGGTCCCAGGCTTCTACGTACTGTTGAGACGCCTTGCCAGCGAGCCAGCCCAGCACCGGTGTCATTGCTTCGATAACGCCAAACACTAGGCCAATGCCAATGGCATGACGGAAGCGGGGCTTGGTTAGTTCTGCGCCCTTGCTGATGGACGCCGCAAACGCATCCGCCGACATGGAAATCGCAAGAAAAAGCAGGGCAACAGGCGTCATGATAGGCAGGCTCTTTAGATAAAAGGCGATATGTAAAATGCTTACTTGAGTATAAAAGTAGGGATTTGAATAGCGCTGAATCCTATCAGGTTTTTTGCTGATAACAAGGCGGTTGTCAAAAAATAAAGTTTGTAATAGCGAACAAATATAGCCTTGGCTAACAATGTGTCTATCAGCTGATTTTGTTGGCTTTTTGAACTTAGATGTGGCTTAAGTGCTTGTGGTTGTTTTTTTATGATGCTGTGGTGTTTAGATGTCAAAGTAGTCGATAGATAAGTAAAGTCGGGGGATGAATAACTCCCCCGTTAGTGAAGTGGTTGTTAGCGTGCGTCTATCCTACTAAGCCCCAGTTATTAACGTTTACCGCATTAACAGTCTCTTTTGTATTTCGAAAATAAGGTCGATCGCCTTTTACGGTCACACGCTCCCCCCTTCGTGCCTGCCCGGAGTAATCAAAAATGGCTCGGTGCTGGGTGCAGCGGTTATCCCAAATAGCCAGGCTGTTGGGTGTCCAGTTTAGGCGCACGGTAAACTCGGGCGTTTCCTGGTGGCGATAGAGAAACTCCAGCAGCGCCTGACTCTCTGTGTGGGAAAGCTCAACAATCTCCCGAGTAAAACCGCGATTAACAAACAGGCTTTTGCGCCCGGTTTCAGGGTGAGTGCGCACCACAGGATGCACCGCCTCAGGGTAATCCGCACCGTTCTTGAAGCCAAATTGACTGCGATCTTTAGCCGCTTGATGACCGTAATGGAGGCGATAAGTAGCTTCGCCTGAGTGAACGGCGGTTAAGCCTTCAAGCAGCGATTGTAAGGCGGGGGAAAGGGCTTCATAGGCTGCATAACCGCTGCTGAACAGGGTGTCGCCTCCGTATTCAGGCACATCGCGCAGGTACAGCAAACTGCCCAGTGGAGGCTCTACATCGCAAGAAACATCCGAGTGCCAGTGGCCACCGTTGACCGCACGCTTGCCGCTGCGAATGGCCTTCGGGTCGTTAGATGAGTTGGCATCTGCCTCAATGGGAAAAATTTCCGGGTAGCCCTCAGGGCCTTTCGCCATAGGGTGAACGTGCAGGTCGCCAAAGCGTTTGCCCAGTGCAATATGCTGATCCCGTGTGAGCGCTTGGTTACGCAGAATCACCACTTGGTACTGGAGAAACAAAGATTTTAGCGCTGCAAACGTTTCGTTGTTTAGATTGGCAAGATCAATCCCTTCGATCTCAGCGCCAATATGCCCGCTTAATGGGCGTACATGAAGCGTGCTTTGTGTGAGTGTTAGCGATGTCATGTGCAGTGCTCTCTTAAATGGAGTGTGAACTCACTATCGAAGAGCCGCTGCATGAACCCAAATAACTTAATTAAACGTGCTTTTTATGATTTAGATATCAAAAGGCAGCGAATAAGTAGTTCAGTTATTCGCTGATAAGAACTTCTCGAAAACTCACTTCTGAGTCATATCAGAACTTCATAAGGTGGCCTGACATTTAATGCTCAGGAGCACCGCCATGACTCGAACGCTCATTAGTACTTCTATTAGTACTTCTATTAGTACTTCTATCGGTACCTATGGTTTAGCCACGCTGTTGGCGGTGTCGCTGGCAAGTGCCAGCCACGCTCAAGCCGCAGAACAACTGCGTATCGCTGAACAGTTTGGCATCACCTATTTACTGCTCCACGTTGCCCGTGACCAGGAACTGATTGAAAAGCACGGTGCTGAACGCGGTGTGGATATTGATGTGGAGTGGCTGCAGCTTTCAGGTGGGGCGGCTGTTAATGATGCGCTGCTCTCTAACAGCATCGATATTGCCGGGGCTGGGGTGGGGCCGCTGTTAACGGTGTGGGACCGGACGCATGGCAGCCACAATGTAAAAGGGGTGGCGTCGCTCGGGGAGTTCCCTAACTTTTTGATCACCAATAACCCCGATATTCAGACACTTGAAGATATTGATGACAATGACCGCATTGCCGTGCCCGCGGTGGGTGTATCTGTTCAGTCGCGCTTTCTGCAAAAGGCGGTGGCAGATGTCTTCGGCAATGATCAATTTGACCGCTTAGAAGGTAACACGGTTGCGCTACCAAACCCGGATGCTACCGCGGCACTCATCAGCGGCGGCACTGAAATCAACACCCACTTCTCCGCTATTCCTTTCCAGTATCAGGCGCTTCAGCACGAAGGTGTGCACAAAATCACCGATTCTTACGAGATTATGGGTGGTCCTATTTCTCCCACCGTGCTTTACGCCACAGAGGCATTTCGTGCTGATAACCCTGAAGTCTACGCAGCGTTCCTAGACGCTCTTGAGGAAGCAAGAACCTTCATTGAAGAAGACCCTCGCGAAGCGGCAAATATCTATCAGCGCCTGAGTGGTACGCAGTTGGATATCGATTTCCTTGAGTCGATCATTACCGATGAGCAGGTGAGTTTCTCACTGGTGCCCCACAACACCTTCCCCTTGGCAGAGTTTCTGTTTGAGGTCGGTGCGATACGTAATGAGCCCACCTCATGGCAGGACTACTTCTTTGACGATATCCATGCCTGGGAGGGGAGCTAATGTCGATTGCACTGCGTAAGCGCCATGTGCTGGGTGAGGCCTCGCTGGATCGCGAGGCTTACTCACCGACAAATACGTCATCCGCAGTAGCCACCCCTCGGCTGGCAGTGGACAACGTCACCCTTGAGTACCGCACTCGCCAACATGTCGTGAAAGCGACCCAGCAGGTTAGCTTTAACGTGCAGGAGGGGGATAGGTTTGTCCTGCTGGGCCCATCCGGTTGCGGCAAGTCCACGCTGCTCAAAGCCATCGCCGGTTTTCTAACCCCTGCAGAAGGCAGCATTCGCCTGGATGGCAACACCATTCATGGCCCAGGGCCTGACCGTATCGTGGTGTTTCAGGAGTTTGATCAACTGCCGCCCTGGAAAACCGTCAAGCAGAACGTCATGTTCCCGCTGCTGGCTTCGCGCACCTTGGGGCGCAAAGCGGCGGAGCAGCGGGCGTTAGAAACGCTGGAAAAAGTTGGGTTTGGGCGTTTTGCGGATGCCTATCCGCATACGCTTTCCGGTGGCATGAAGCAGCGTGTGGCCATCGCCCGTGCGCTGGCCATGCGGCCACGGGTGTTGCTGATGGATGAACCCTTTGCCGCACTCGATGCGCTCACCCGGCGCAAAATGCAGGAAGAGTTGCTGGCGTTGTGGCAGCAAGAGGGCTTTACGCTACTGTTTGTTACCCACTCTATTGAAGAAGCCCAGGTAATAGGTAACCGGGTACTGCTGCTGTCACCCCATCCAGGCCGGGTACGCGCTGAGCTAGGCTGCGCTGACGATAGCCTGCACAGCTTGGGCAGTGAAGCGACGAAAGCGCGCACCCAAACCATTCATCGGCTGCTATTTGAAAACGAGGTGGCCCCATGAGTGCGTTCGTCAGCCCGCGTGTAGATGAAAAAGTCACTCCCTTAGCAGGCCAACGTTATAGCTATGTTGAAGGGCTTTACTGCCCGCGCTGTGCTGCTGAATATGCCCATCAACACGTTCAACAGCTGTGCCAGTGTGGCTCGCCACTCTTGGTGCGTTATGACTTGGAGGCGCTTAAAGCGTCATGGTCGAAGGCGGATCTTGCCTCGCGCCCCTGGAGCCTGTGGCGTTACCACGAGTTGCTGCCCGTGACGTCGCCAGACGCCGTCGTCAGCCTAGGTGAAGTGGTCACACCGCTGATTGAGTTGCCTGTGCTGGGTGCCGATATGCGCTTGGATAACCTGGTCATGAAAGACGAAGGGCTACTGCCCACGGGGTCTTTTAAAGCGCGCGGCGCGGCGGTGGGCATATCCCGCGCTAAAGAGTTGGGGGTTACCCACCTAGCCATGCCAACCAATGGTAATGCTGGTGCCGCGTGGTCGTTATATGCCGCCCGAGCAGGCATTAAAGCCACGATCAGTATGCCGGTAGATGCCCCCTTTATTACTCGCCAAGAGTGCGCGGCTGCCGGTGCCAGCCTAACCCTGGTCGATGGGGTGATTAGTGATTCAGGTAAGCAGATTGGCGAGTGGGTTAAAGCCACCGGCCACTACGATGCTTCCACCCTGAAAGAGCCGTATCGCATTGAGGGCAAGAAGACCATGGGGCTGGAGTTAGCCGAGCAGCTCGGCTGGCAGTTGCCGGATGTGATTCTTTACCCCACCGGCGGAGGCGTGGGGCTGATCGGTATTTACAAAGCCTTGCAGGAGCTTCAGACGCTGGGATGGGTCACCGGCAAGCTGCCGCGGCTAATTGCCGTGCAAGCCAATGGTTGCGCGCCCATTGTGAAGGCGTGGCAAGAGGGCGCTCGAGTATCGGAATTCTGGGAGCGCAGTCATACCCATGCGTTTGGTATCAACGTCCCTAAAGCACTGGGGGATTTTCTGGTGTTAGACGCACTATATGCCACCGGCGGCCGAGCCATTGCGGTGAGTGAAACGGCGATTCGTTGGGAGCAAACCCGGGCAGCACAGCTAGAGGGTACCTTTGTATGCCCAGAGGGTGCCGCTGTTCTCGCTGCCGCACGGGAGTTAAGCACCCTCGGCGAAATCGGCACTCATGAGCGTGTGGTGGCGCTGAATACCGGCGCAGGCATCAAATACCCGGATAGCCAATCGTTCCACGTTGACGTGCTGGATAAACAGAGCGCTATTCCCACGGCAGGTTTCACGACGGCATCAGGAGATTCACATGAGCGTACATGACCTGCGTGGCCCCGTTGATTCACGGGTTGATCGCTTCTTTGATCTACCGCCTGTTGATGTGCGCGAGCTAAAAGTCGCTCGCAGTGTTGGCCAGCGGCTGTGGGATCAAAGCGTGGTGCGTAAAAGCGTCATTCTGGTGCTGTTGGTGGTCGCTTGGGAGGTGGTTGCCAGGGTACAGAACAATCCACTGATGCTGCCCAGTGCCATGGAAACCGCGAGTGCCCTTTGGCATGGGCTGGCGTCAGGCGTTCTATTGGCACGGGTAAGTGCATCGCTAAGCGTACTGCTAAAAGGTTTTGCCTTAGGTGCGTTTCTCGCTCTGGCGTTAACGACCTTGGCGGTCTCAACCCGTATTCGGCGAGACTTGCTCACCACGTTAACGTCCATGTTTAGCCCGCTGCCCGCCATTTCCCTGTTACCGCTGGCGCTGCTGTGGTTCGGCCTGGGCGAGGCCAGCTTGATCTTTGTATTGGTGCACTCGGTGCTGTGGGCCATGGCCATCAATATTCATGCAGGCTTTCAAGGCGTTTCAGAAACATTGCGCATGGCTGGGCGTAACTACGGCCTTAAGGGGCTGCGCTATGTGGCCTTCATTCTGATTCCTGCAGCGCTTCCGGCGTTGTTGGCAGGGTTAAAAATTGGCTGGGCGTTTGCCTGGCGCACCCTGATCGCCGCCGAGCTGGTGTTTGGTGCTTCTTCAGGCAAAGGCGGGCTTGGCTGGTACATCTTCCAGAACCGTAACGAGCTTTACACCGACAACGTTTTTGCAGGTTTAGTCGTCGTCATTGTGATTGGCCTGCTGGTGGAAAACATCATTTTTGACAGCGTTGAGCGCCTAACGGTGAAGCGCTGGGGCATGGTGCGCTGATGCCTAAAAAGGAGACTTTCTAATGCAATTAACACAAGTCACCCACTACTTAAATGAGCACCTCGACGCTTTAAATCCAAACGCCAGCCTGCGGCATCATGCGGCGTTTCATTGGGAGAGGGGAAGAATATGGGGGAAACTCTCCAATCTAACGCTTTATCCATCACAGCAGCCTATTTTCTCACTAGAGCGGTTGGATATTGCTGCCTGGGAAGCCGGGGTGGAAATTCGTGACCAACACGATGTACCTCACCCATCAGACTGGCTCTATTTTCTCTCGTGGAACCAGGAAGATGTGATTTTTTTAGACCGTTTTCTACGGGTTCTTCATGCCCTGAATCATTTGGCCCTGAATGGGGCCAATGCAAAGCCGCTGATTGTCGATGTGCACTGGCGCCATATCCAGGCCGTCGAGGTTTCTCATGGTAGTGTTTTTGAAAGCCTGTTAACCCAGTTGGGGCTGCATCCTAGCCAAGTGGTCTTGCGGCTAGATGGTTCTGTGGTGTTGGAAGAGGAACACGCCCAGGCCGCTGCCCATAGCTTTCATCAGCGTGGCTACCCGCTATTGGCACAAGCCGTGCCGTTGGGTACTACTGCTAACGAGTGGCAGCGGTTGAAGCAGAACGGTATACGTTGGGTAACACCACCGCCTGATGCCTTGCCGCTAGCGCGCACAAGTCGCGAACACTTCCCCCGCTTAACGGAGTGGAGCAAGGATGCGAGACGCGCAGGCTTAAATGTGTGGTGGCCAAAGCTAGATCGGCCTGGAGACTTGGCAATTATGACGCAGTTGGAGCCGACGTTGGTGAGTGGTTTATTAATGCAGAAGAGTATCGAGTTATCGCAGGTATAAGCGCCCCTCGTGTTTGCCTTCGTTAACTTTCAATATCACTTACGGCCCATCCACCCAGTCAGTAATGTCACGCGGTCCAAACCAGGGGACTGGCTGGGTGTTGTCTGAGGCAGAGCGGGCTGGCCGCTGGTGCTGCTTGCACCAGCGACGCCATTTGCCTACTAAACGCTTAGCCGTTTGCAACACGTTCATCAGGCAAGAACACGCGGCTATAGAGGGGGCGAATCCAAGCATCGCTACCTTGCGCTAAGCCCAAGGCGCGAAAGCGGTGCTTGGTGAGCTCCGCATGGACAAGCTCATCGCTGTTGTCGGTGCGCAGTTCAAGACGAACGGTAGGGCCTACTACCGATACCAGTTCTATTTTGGCATGCAGCGCATCCGAGTGTTCACGCCCGGCGAATACCTCAATCTCATGGGGTCTTACATACGCCTGACCTTGCTCATTTTTGTAGCCTTGGAATTCAGGCGCTGGCAGTTGCACATCGCCAATGCGGGCGATCCCATCATGAACACGCGCATGAAACAGGTTCACATTGCCGAGGAATTGGTACACAAAAGGGTTGGCCGGGTGGTCATAAACATCCTCTGGTGAACCATCCTGCTCAACGCGCCCTTTGTTCATTACAACAACCCGGTCTGAGACTTCCAGCGCCTCTTCCTGGTCATGGGTAACGAACACGCTGGTCACGTGAATATCGTCGTGTAATCGGCGTAGCCAGCGGCGAAGCTCGGCGCGCACTTTGGCATCCAGTGCGCCGAAAGGCTCATCCAGCAACAGCACTTTAGGCTCCACCGCCAGGGCACGGGCCAGCGCAATTCGCTGGCGCTGGCCGCCAGAGAGCTGATGGGGGTAGCGGTGGGCGGTCCAGTCCAGCTGTACGAGTTCCAGCAGTCGCATGACCTTCTGCTTAATCTCGGCTTTGCTGGGGCGAGTTTTGCGTGGCCGGACGGTTAACCCGTAAGCGACGTTTTGAAACACGGTCATATGCTTGAACAGGGCATAGTGCTGAAACACAAAGCCAACACCGCGCTCGCTGACATGCAGGTCGGTAGTGTCTTCGCCGTGAAAGCGGATTCTGCCGGTGTCTGGCTGCTCCAGCCCGGCGATGATCCGCAGCAGGGTGGTCTTGCCCGAGCCCGAAGGGCCTAGCAGGGCGGTCAGCTCACCATCGCGAAAGGTCAGGCTAACGTTGTCTACGGCCACGAAGTCGCGAAAGTGCTTATTGACGTGATCGATCTCTATGCTCATGTGTCGTCTCTTGTAACGGAAGCGTTCGTGGTTCAGGCGGCGGCGAGCCGCTGCTGACGTTCTTCTTGCCACTCCACCACGCTTTTGATGGCAATGGTGACCAGGGCCAGGCCCGTGAGCAGAGAAGAGACGGCAAAGGCCGCGGTGAACATGTATTCGTTGTAAAGCACTTCGATATGCAGTGGCATGGTGTTGGTTTCACCACGGATGCGTCCTGACACCACCGCGACAGCGCCAAATTCGCCCATGGCGCGTGCGTTACATAGAATCACGCCATAAATCAGGCCCCATTTGATATTGGGCAGTGTCACGTGCCAGAAGGTTTGCCAACCGTTGGCCCCTAGTGTCAGGGAGGCTTCTTCTTCCTCTTTTCCCTGCTGTTGCATGAGCGGGATAAGCTCGCGTGCGATGAAGGGTAGGGTTCCAAAGGCAATGACGATCACGATACCGGGGACGGCAAAGATGATGCGCAGGTCATGGGCGGAAAGCCACGGCCCCAGCCACCCTTGAGAGCCAAACAGGATGACAAAGATCAACCCGACCACCACGGGTGAAATGGCAAAAGGCATATCGATCAGCGAGATCAGGATGGGCTTGCCTCTGAACTCGAATTTGGCAATGGCCCAGGCGGCCGCCACGCCAAACAGCGTATTGAGGGGTACCACGATCGCGACGATCAACAGGGTCAGGCGTATAGCGGACATGGCGTCTGGATCGCGAATGGCGTCGTACCACACGCTGATGCCTTGCTCGAAAGCGCCGTAGAGCACGACCGATAGAGGCAGCAACAGAAATAGCGCCACGAAGATCAGTGATATCGTGATCAAGGTGACGCGTATCCAGGCAGGCTCTTCGGTGGCTCTGCGCCAGCGCTTGGCAATGGTGTCGTTGGTATCTATTACAGTGCTTGATGTGGCCACGTCGTAGGCTCCTTTATCCATGGCGTCGGCTTGTCCACCACTGCAGGCCGTTGATGAGCAGCAGCATCATGAAGGCAGCCACCAGCATCACCGTGCCGATGGCAGCGGCACCGTGGTAGTCGTACTGTTCGGTTTTCGCGACGATGAGAAGCGGTGTGATCTCGGTGCGAAAGGGGATGTTTCCCGAGATGAAGACGACGGAGCCGTACTCTCCCAATGCGCGTGCAAACGCCAGCGCATAGCCGGTCAACAGGGCTGGAAACAGCGCGGGGAAGATCACGCGGCGAATCGTGGTGAGTCGGTCTGCCCCCAGGCTCGCTGATGCTTCTTCCAGTTCGGCTTCTAGGTCCTCCAGCACGGGTTGCACCGTGCGCACCACGAAGGGCAAGCCGATATAGGTCAATGCAATGACGACACCCAGTTGTGTATAGGCAACGCGTATACCAAAAACATCCAGATACTGGCCCACCCAGCCGGTACTGGCATAGAGTGTGACGAGTGCGATGCCTGCAACCGCCGTCGGCAGGGCAAAGGGAAGGTCGACAAGGGCATCGATGAGCCGTTTGCCTGGAAAGCGGTAGCGTACCAAGACCCAAGCAAGAAGCGCCCCGAAGACCAAATTGATGGTCGCCGCAATGAGTGAACCACCAAACGAAAGTTTGTAGGAGGCCACCACCTGGCGCTGGGTAATGGCGCTCCAGAAGGTGTCCCAGCTCATGGTCGTGGTGTAAAGAAGAAACGCGCCCACGGGAATGAAAAACACCAGTCCCATGTATAACAGCGTGAAGCCCATGGTGAGCCCAAAGCCTGGTATCACCCGACGTTTAACCAGCGTAGCCGCCATAACCCCCCCTTGATGTAACGCCAGCAAGGAGCCACCGCGGGCTCCTTGCCAAAGGCTAGAACGAAAGATCAACGCGCGTTGATGTCTTCCAGAATGCGGTCAAAAACGCCGCCATCGTTGAAGTGGGTTTCCTGGGCGTGTTGCCACCCGCCTAATACGTCATCGATGGTAAAGAGCGTCAGTTCGGGGAAGTTATCGCTGTACTCAGCCAAAATGTCTGTATTGCTGGGCCGGTAGTAATGCTTGGCTGCCAGATGCTGAGCGTCATCGGTGTATAAAAACTCCAGGTAGGCTTCTGCAACGTCGCGAGTACCTTTACGGTCCACGTTAGCGTCAACAACGGTGACCGGGGGTTCCGCCAGAATGCTTTGGGAAGGGACAATGATTTCATATTCGCCTTGCCCCAACTGCTCCACCGAGAGGAAAGCTTCATTTTCCCAGGCAATGAAAACGTCCCCGATGCGGCGCTGTACAAAGGTGTTCGTTGCACCGCGCGCTGCTGGGTCCAGAACGGGTACGTTTTCGTATACTTGACGAACGAATTCGTAGGTTTGCTCTTCATCGCCGTCAAACTTGTCCAGTCCATAGCCCCACAGTGCCAGGTAGTTCCAGCGGGCGCCTCCAGACGTTTTAGGGTTTGGCGTAATCACTTCTACGTCGTCACGTACCAGGTCATCCCAGTCTTGAATATTCTTGGGGTTACCGTCACGGACCAGCAGCACGATGGTAGACGTATAAGGAGAGCTATTGTTGGGGAGGCGTGACTGCCAGTCTTCCGGAATCAGCTCCCCGCGTTGGTGAAGAGCATCGACATCGTAGGCCAGTGCCAGGGTCACCACATCGGCATCCAAGCCATCGATGACCGCACGTCCTTGAGAGCCTGAACCACCGTGAGACTGGCGAACATTGACCGTTTGATCGTGTTCGGTTTGCCAGTGTTCAGCGAAAATGGCGTTGTACTCGCGATAAAACTCGCGAGTGGGGTCATAGGAGACGTTGAGTAATTCAACACGGTTGCTTTGGGCATAGCTGGGTGTACTCATGCTTAGCACACCCGTAAGTACCGCGCTGCCGATAGCCACAGCGGCGGCAAGTTTAGAAACTGAGCGGGTGGTAACACCTGTCTTATGTAGCGGTAAGATTGGCATATGGGCTGCTCCAAAAGTGATCGTTGGTTGTGTCGATGACCACAGCGTAAGGGAGAGTCGTTATGCAAATTAACCAATAAAAAAAGGATTGCTTATATTTTTTTGTGCTTAAAGAGGCCGGCCTGCCAGCACTCGCTGAACGGTCTCTTCGTCCAGGTTTTCGCGGCAGAGTTTCAAGAACTGATAGGCATATCCACGCAGGAAGTGGCCACGGCGCAGGGCAAGGTAGGTGGTGTTGCGGGGGAAGAGGGCGCTTGCATCCAGGAGTTTCAATCCTTGATCGCGCTGCTCGTGGTACGCCATGGAGGCAATGAGCCCAACGCCCATTCCCAACTCTACGTAAGTTTTGATGACGTCTGCATCCAGCGCGGTAAGCACGATGTCCGGGTAAACATCCGCTGCGGAAAAGGCGGTATCAATGCGGGCGCGGCCAGTGAAGCCTTCGTGGTAGGTCACGATCGGATATTCAGTCACCCGTGCCAGGGTTAGCGGTAGGCCATCGTTGAGCGGATGCTCTTCCGGTACTACAACACCGTGATACCAGTGGTAGAACGGAAAACAAGCAAACAGCTGGCCTTCCTCATGGAGGGCTTCTGTCGCAATGCCGATATCCACCTTGCCCGCTTTGAGCAGAGAAACGATCTCTTCTGGACTGCACTGATGCAGCTCAAGATGCACTTTGGGAAAGGCCTGCTTGAAGCGAGCAATGATCGGTGGCAGCGCATAACGTGCTTGAGTGTGGGTGGTGGCGATGGCCAAGCTGCCCTGGTCTTCGTGGGTGAGCTGATGGGCCGAGCGCTTGAGGTTTTCGACATCGAGCAGGATACGCTCGATGAAGTCCATCAGCGTACTGCCCGCAATGGTCAGCCCAAGAATGCGTTTGCCACGGCGCTCGAAAAGCTCGACGCCGAGCTCTTCTTCCAGATCCCGAATATGTTTACTGGCACCAGATTGCGAGGTGAAAAGGGCGTTGGAAGCCTCGGTCAGGTTGAAATGCTGGCGTACCGTCTCACGCACGATGCGCAGTTGCTGAAGGTTCATAGCGAGGGGTATCCAGTCCGTTGATGATTTAATATTCTGAAAAAGAATATTAAAAATACCCGCTTATTCCATAATTATATTTTGAGATATGAATATCGCTTTTACGGGATTAAGCTTTCGCACATCGCTAATGTTATCGCTGAGCGTGCAACCACCGAATATCCACACCAAACGAGTAAGTCAATGTGATTAATGCGCTCAGCGCCAGCAGGCCTGCTAAAAAGGGCGAGGTCAGCGGTGTTAACGCTAGCAACATGGCCACCACCTGCCATACGCATACGGCTTTGCGACGGTAGCTCTCATTAAGCGGTGCATTAAGCCAAGGGAAGGGCAGGCTGGCTGCCACGAATAAGTAGCGCATACCGCCAATCAGCAGCACCCAAAGCCCCAAACCTTCTTCCATGATTAAGCCCACGCACAGAAGCATAATCAGCAGGGCGTCTAGCTCCATATCAAAGCGTGCGCCAAAGGGCGATTGGCTTCGGGTACGCCTTGCTATCCAACCATCCACACCGTCCAGCAATAGAGCGATGACCGCCACGCCCAGCCAGAGCCAAATGGCGTGAATAAAGGCGTCATTCCACAAAGCACCCGCCACCAGCGCTACTAGCACGGCGCGCCCGAGCGTCACGCGGTTGGCCCACCCCAGCGCCCCGTGGGGCCAATACGCTAATACTAATACGCTAACCAGTGCGTAGAAGGCGCTGGCCGCCCACCAGTTGGCCGCGCTTGCCATGAGCGGAGCAAGCAACATACCGAGCCCAATAAGCAGCATCGCACCCAGCAACAGCTCAATGGTGGTAAACAGCCGCTTAGGCAGTGGGTAGGAGGAAGATTCAGAGACGGGTGGCATGGTGGCTCACGAAGCGGAGTAATCGTCCGCAGTTGAAATTAGTGATGCAATAATTTATCTATGTACCATTATTGTATAGGGTGTATGGTTGTCAGCATCCAGGAAAGTTCCCTATTTAAACAATGTTGAAGGTTGGCAAGCGTTAATAGACCGATTGCTTTTATACGCTAAGCTACAGGGGTACTAATGAAAAGTCGCCAATGCTTAGTCATATTAAGATCAACGGATGGAAACAGCGCTTCAACGATAAGGAAATGTCATGTCGGCGCCTGATACGGCGGTGGCTTTTTGGGTAACGCACCCAGGCCACGGCGAACTGCAGCAGGAACGGCTGCCTGTAATCGGTGAATCAGAGGTGCGTGTTCGTGCTCTTTATAGCGGCGTTAGCCGCGGCACAGAATCACTGGTTTTTCACGCACGTGTGCCGGAAAGTGAAACCCAGCGCATGCGCGCGCCTTTTCAAGCCGGTGAGTTCCCGACTCCGGTGAAGTATGGTTACTGCAGCGTTGGTCGTGTTACCCACGGCCCGGCAGCGCTTATCGATAAGACCGTGTTTTGCCTGCACCCCCACCAGGACCACTACGTGGTGCCTGCCGAAATGGCAGTACCCGTACCCGATAGCGTGCCTGCCCACCGTGCGGTGCTCACTGCCAACATGGAAACTGCGCTGAACGGCGTTTGGGATGCTAACCCCATGCTAGGTGAGCGCGTCTGTGTCATTGGTGCTGGCGTGGTGGGCGCGCTGGTGGCGTATTTGTGCGCTCGCATCGCTGGGGTTGAGGTCACACTGGTGGACATTAATCCCGAGCGTGAACCCCTGGCCCATGCCCTGGGCGTGCCTTTTGCACTGCCTGAGCAAGCCCCAAACGATCAAGACTGCGTAATTCATGCTAGCGGCCACCCTGATGGCCTGCGCCTAGCTATGAGCTTGGTAGGTAATGAAGGCCGGGTGATTGAAATGAGCTGGTTTGGTCAGGGCGAGGTATCGCTGCCGCTTGGCGGCGCTTTCCACTCTCAACGCTTGACCCTGCGCGCTAGCCAAGTGGGCCAGCTGCCTGCCAAGCTGCAGCCGCGCTGGAATTACCGCCGCCGTCTCAATGTGGCACTACGTCTGCTGGCCGACCCCGCCTTAGAAGCGTTGATCAGCAGTGAATGCGATTTTGCGGATTTCCCTGAACTGGCCCCAACGCTGTTTAGTCCACAGAGCACGGCGCTTTGCCACCGAATTCGTTACCCCTAACCCATCAACTGTTACTTCCTAATGGAGTTGCCATGTACCGTTTATGCGTTCGTGATCACTTTATGATTGCCCACAGTTTTAAAGGCGAAATTTTC
This sequence comes from Vreelandella lutescens, assembly GCF_014640815.1. Lineage (GTDB taxonomy): Bacteria > Pseudomonadota > Gammaproteobacteria > Pseudomonadales > Halomonadaceae > Vreelandella > Vreelandella lutescens. The sequence continues at coordinate 536,948 of NZ_BMHM01000001.1, forward strand.
GGCCCTGCCCAGCGTACCCACGGCGCTACCTACGTGGTGGATGTTGTGTTCCAGCGCCCGGAGCTAGATCAGGATGGCTTGGTCATTGATATTGGCTTAGCCAGCGAAACGGTTAAAGAAGTGCTCGCGGGCTACAACTTCCGCAACTTGGATGAGGTAAGCGAGTTTACCGGTCAAAACACCACTACCGAGTTCATGGCCAAAGTCATTTTTGACCAGCTCGCCGCGGCCATTAAAGCGGGCCGTATGGGCGAGACCGCCAAAGGCCTGACCAAAATGGATATCAAGCTGCATGAATCTCATGTGGCATGGGCAAGTTACGAAGGGGCCCTATGAGCCAGCGTTTTACCTTGCTGGTGGCGGGTGACCCCAACCAGCGCACCGGCGGCTATATCTACGATGCGCAGATCGTTGCTGCGCTGCGTGAACAAGGCATTCAGGTGGACGTTGTCGGCCTGGAAGGCCGTTTTCCGCAGGCTGATGAAACGGCCGCCCACGCCCTGACTAGCGCGCTGGAAAGCCTGGCCGATAGCGAGCGCGTGATTATCGATGGCTTGGCCATGGGAGCACTGCCTGATGTGGTGGCCCGCCATGCGGGCCGGCTGAATATCACGTCGCTGCTGCACCATCCGTTGGGTGATGAGCAGGGGCTGTCCAGTGAAGAGCCGCAGCACCTACACCGCAGTGAGCTCACCGGGCTTGCGCAAGTTGCCCGGGTGATTGTCACCAGTCGTTTTACTGCCCGCCGTTTAAGTGAACTCGCCAAAGAGTACTCTCTGCCGATCACCGCGCCTGTTTCGGTAGTAGAGCCCGGCGTTGCCCATGCCCCGGTGAGCCCCGCTGCTCAACAGGGCGAAGCCATTCGCTTACTTTGCGTAGCCACGCTTACGCCGCGAAAGGGCCAAGATGTGTTGGTTAACGCGCTGGCCGAGGTCGAGAGCCACCAGTGGCAGTGTGACTGTTTCGGCGGTGCCCGGGATGCCGATTTTAGCGCTAAAGTGCAGCGGTTGATTGATGAGCACCAGTTGGCTGAGCGCGTCACCCTCCACGGTGAGTGCGATGCCGAAACCTTGGAGGCCGCGTACCAGAGCGCTCACGCGCTGGTGCTGCCCTCCTGGTACGAAGGCTATGGCATGGTGGTCACCGAAGCCTTGGCCCACGGCCTGCCGGTAATTACCACCACGGGTGGCGCGCTGCGCGATACTTTGCCAGAAGGTGCAGGTATCAGCGTTGAGCCTGGCGATGCGAAGGCACTCAGCGCAGCGATTAGCCATTTTTGCACTAATGAGGCGCTGCGCACCGAGCTACGTGCGGGTGTCGCGTTGGCCCGTGGTGAGCTCAACGACTGGCAGGCAGCGGGCATTGAATTTGCCAAAGCGTTAAATGATGAAAGTACCGCTGAACTCTCGGCAGGTAGCCAGTTTGCCGCCAGCTGGCTCACGCTGCGAGAAACTGTGGATAGCCACGCTCGCAGTGAAGCGCTGGTTAACCGACTCAATGCGTGGCTGGCCACCCGCGAAGCGCCGGTGTCGCTGGCGGATTTAGGCTGCGGTCGGGGCAGCAATATGCAGTTTTTAGCTCCGCGACTTGCTAGCCCGCAGCAGTGGGCGCTGTTTGATCACGACGACGCCCTGCTAAAAGAGGCGCGCAGCCGGGCAGTGTCGCTGCACGATGCGTCAGGCCAGCCGCTGACAGTGGACACCCATTGTGCGTCGCTGACCAAGCTCGATCACCCGGCCTTAAACGCAGTGGATGTGGTCAGCGCCTCTGCATTGATCGATTTGGTCTCGCAGCAGTGGATTGATGCGCTAGCGCAGCAGTGTGCCTCTCACCAGCAGGCGCTGTTAATCAGCTTGAGCGTTACCGGCGAGTGGTGCTTTATCGATGCCGATCAACAGCCCATCGATAACCCGGAAGACCGTTTTGTGCTGGGTCTTTTTAATGCCCATCAGCAGCGTGATAAAGGCTTGGGTGAGGCGCTTGGCGGAGACGCTCACCGGGCGCTTTATCACGCCATGGCGCAGCAGGGCTACGCGGTAGAAGAAGCGTCCACGCCTTGGCAGTTAGTCGCAGGTAGCCACGAGCATCAGCCGCTTGTCAGCTCGCTGATTAACGGTTGGGCGGAAGCTGCCACCGAGCAATCCCCTGAAGCGGCCACCCGGATTGCCGAGTGGCGTACTGCGCGCTTGGATGCCGTGGAGCGCGGCCAATTGGGCGTATGGGTAGGCCACCGTGACCTGCTGGCGCTGCCAGCGGAGAAGGGCTAGCTCATGCTTGCCTGGGGGTTTCTGCGTCGGCCGTGGGTGCAGCGCGGCATTGTCAGCGCTGCTCTCCTGGCGGCGGTAGCCCTATGGGTAGAGCCTGCCGCCATTCTGGCCGAGGTGACGCGCCTAGCGCCCGAGTGGGTGCTGGCGGCCCTGGGGATTAGCGTTTTGCAAGTCATGCTAAGCGCTTGGCGCTGGAAACTCACTGCTGGGCTGGTGGATGTTCCGCTGCGCTTTCGCTATGCCTTGCGCGAGTACTATCTGGCGCTGTTGGTGAACCAGCTACTGCCCGGGGGCGTGTTAGGCGATGCGGGGCGCGCCCACCGCCACGCCCGCCAAGCCGCTTCCAAAGGCAGCGCTTGGCGGGCCGTGGTGATTGAACGTGCCTCCGGGCAGGTGGCGGTGGCGCTGCTAACGCTAGTGGCGCTGTTTACATCGCCACTTTGGCACGCTGCGCTGGGTTCATCGTTGCTACTAACATTAGCAGCCAGCCTTGTGGCGGTGCTGCTGGCGTTGGTGGCGCTAGGCGAGTGGATGCGGCGTGGGCATGGGCTCACGCTACCTACTTGGTGCAATGCACTAGGTCGAGATATTCGCCGGGGGCTGTTGCAGCGCGGCGTATGGCCTTTGCAGCTGGCCTCTTCGTTGGCCATTGTGCTCAGCTACGGCCTCGTCATGGTGTGCGCGGCCAGGGCCATTGGTAGCGAGATGCCAGCCTTAGAGGTGCTAGCGCTGTCACCGGTGCTGCTTCTGGCTATGCTGGTGCCACTTTCCATTGCCGGCTGGGGGCTGCGGGAAGGTGCTGCGGCCGGTATTTGGGTGCTGGTCGGCTTGCCTGCCGCTCAAGGGGTGGCGATTTCGCTGGCTTACGGCGTGCTGGTGTTGGTCTCTAGCTTGCCGGGAGTGTGGGTAGCGTTGGCTAAGCGTGCTCACGCTACCCCAAGTGCTTCATTTTCTGGCCCTACTTCATCTGAGCCCACCTCGGCAGGTGGCCTAGAAAGCGCGAAGCTCCACGTCGAACAGCGTGTCGTCTCCACACCGGAACGAGCGCATCGTGGGGCGCAGCGCGCTCTCAAGCGTCTCGATGGGCGTCATTTGCAAACCGGGCCTGCCGGAACCTATCAGCAGCGGGGCCACCATCAGGTGCAGGCGATCAACGCATTGAGCCTCAATGAACTGGGAAATGGTAATTCCGCCACCTTCTACCAACACGCGTTTAAGCCCGCGAGCGGCCAGCAGTTCCACCACATCCGCTGGGGCAAACTGTCCGCTGGCGTTCAGGGGCAGCACGCAGTGCTCCGCATGGCTTGCCGCAGGCGCAGCATCTGGCCCGGTGATATGCAAAGTATCGACCTCGCCGCTGGTGAACAGCGCCATATCGCTGGGCACGCGCCCACGGGGGTCAAGTACCACTCTAGTTGGGTGGCGGCCACTCACGTGGCGAACGGTGAGCTGGGGATTGTCGGCAGCGGCGGTGCCCGCGCCTACCACCACCGCATCCGCCAAGGCACGCAGCCGGTGCAGGTGCACCAGGCTCTCACGGCCATTGATGTAGTGAGAGTGGCCGCTTTCCGTGGCAATTCGCCCATCCAGGCTCTGGCCCAGCTGGGCGATCACCCAGTGGTCATGCAGAGCCAGCGGGGCAAGGCAATCCAACAGCGCCTCTGCCTGGGGCGTGACGGCGTGCGGCGAATGCCACTGGCCGTTGCTGGTCAAAGAGATATCGACAGCGCTAGACGAGCCTTCGCGCTTGCCTGTCAACCACGCCCACGCCGTCTCAAGCTCAATGACATGGGATTGCTGTGTACTACTGGAGTCGGGCATGACGCCTCCACACTGAAAACAACCTCAGATCATGCGGGGCCATGTTGCCCAACGCAAGCAACCTTTGCCCTACTCATTAGGCAACCTGGAGGCCTACATGTATCAAATTGAACGCGCTATTTTCGATATTCGTCGTGGTTTGCCGGTCGTGATTAGCAGCGGTGAGCAGCGCCTTCTGGTTCAAGCGTTAGAGGGCTGCCGTTCGGTGGATACCCTGGCACGCTTGGCCGGGGCGCGGCCTGCGCTAGTGCTTACTCGCCATCGCCTGGAAGCCATGGGCTTATCGCTCACCGCTGATGCGGCCTGCCTACCCTTGGCTGAGCAGGTTAGCGAAAGCGAACTTCACCAACTGGCTGTGGCTCACTCCGGCAGTCAGCCTAGTGCGCTACTCAGCGGTTTGAAACCTGCTGGCGCTGCGGAGCGGGGGGCAGTGGCGTTAATGCGCCGTGCGCTGCTGATTCCGGCTGCGCTAACTGCCGTAGTGAGTGACGAAGCCCAGAGCGACATTGCTGAGCAAATCGCCCAGGGGCGGCTGTTGGAAGTAAAGGCAGATGAGGCGCAGAAGTGTTTGGCGGGTGCGCCGGGCATGTTAAAGCGGGTGAGCGAGGCGAATATTCCTCTGGAAGACGCCCCCAATAGCCGCTTTGTGCTGTTTCGTGAGCCAGACGGCCTGCGTGAGCACGTAGCGGTGGTGATTGGTCAGCTTGATAGTTTGGAAGGCCCTGTGCCGCTGCGGTTGCACTCCGCCTGCTTAACCGGCGACCTGTTCGGTAGCTTGCGCTGCGACTGCGGTGAGCAGCTGCGCAACGCCGTGGCGGATATCCAAGCCATGGGCGGCGGTGTGCTGCTCTATCTTGCCCAGGAAGGGCGCGGGATCGGGCTAGCCAACAAGCTGCGTGCCTACACGCTGCAAGATAGCGGGTTGGATACGGTAGACGCCGACCAAGTGCTGGGATTTGGCGACGACGAGCGTCAGTACGCTGTGGCGGTGGATATGCTGAACGCGCTGAGTATCGATCAGGTACAGCTACTGACCAATAATCCGCTGAAAATGTCGGCGCTGCGGGAGGGTGGCATCGAAGTGGTGTCCCGCCAGGCGCTGTATGGCAGCGTGACGGACCATAACCATCGCTACCTAAGTGCCAAAGCCAACCGGGCGGGTCACTTTTTAGATGAAGTGCTAGAAACCCGCAGCCGTTAACGCTTGCCTGCCGCTGGTGCCCCCAGCGGCGGCAGCTGAGCGGTTTCTGTGACCACCTGGGCAAGCTGTGCAGCGTAGTGTTGAACGAGCCGTTTGCCCAGGGCGGCGTTGGCTTGGCTGGCATCTCCGGCTACGCCGTGCTGGCTGAGATCCTCTCCTAACCACGCAAAGGCGGCACTGCCTTCTGGGCTGACCAACGCACCGTTGGCCGGTGTGGCTGGCAGGGTGGGCGTGTAGCCTTCAAGCGTGACTAACTGCGGTGCTAAGTGCTGCATCATAGCGGTTTCCAGCAGGCCACCGTGTAGCCCGTAGCGCAGCTCATCGGCGTTCATGGCACCTTCCAATGCGGGCAGCCGTGTGTAGGTTGCCTTTACCACGCGCATCGCGCAGCGCCGACGCAGCGTGAGCGCGGCTAAGTCCATCACTGCTTTATTGCCACCATGGCTATTAATCAGCACTAGCTTATGAATGCCTGCGCGGGCAATGCTCTCGCCGTAGGCTTCAAGCGTGGCAATGGCCAGCGGTGCGGGCAGGCTGAGCGTGCCTGCAAAGCTTGCGTGTTCGTCGCTGGCACCCACTGCAATGGTGGGAAGGCACAGCACCTCGACGCTGGCGTCCGCCTTTTCTAGCTGTTCCAGCATGGCAGCCTGCAACCCCTCACCAATGATCAGGTCGGTGCCGAGTGGCAGGTGCGTGCCATGCTGCTCAATCGCCCCAAGGGTAATCACCGCCACAGGGTCGCGTTGGGCAAGGGTATTCAGTTGAGGGGCGGTTAGGTGCTGCCAGTGATAAACCATAAAATCTCGTTAGCGTTGGCGTATTTTAGAGAGAAGCGCTGGGCGCAGTGCGGGAAGAAGCCAGTAGCGGGTGGTTGCTGCGGCAGGCGTAAATATCGCCCGAGGCGAGCTGCTCAGCGCCTTCGGCTAACCACGTGGCCATGGCGTCTGGCGTCAACCAGGTATCAAAGCGGAACTGGCGCTGCTCTCCGGCAATGGCGTTAAAGCGGTAGTCGCCTAGGCGGTTAATCTGCTCTAGGCAGGCGTGGCTGACGTCTAGCATACCCGCTACAAACTCCACCGAGAGGGCGGCCACGGGGTGGCTTAGGCCCTGCAGCACCTCGGCTTCAAAACCCTCCACATCAATTTTGATAAACCGCGGTTCGCCAAAGCGCTCAATCAGCGCATCTAACGTGGTCATCTCTACTTGCAGGGTGTGTTCCCAGCGCACGCGCTGAAAGCCGGGGTTGCGCTCACCTACTTGGCTGCGCCATTCGGTGGCCAGGGTAGAAAGTGTGGGGTTACCCACGCTAATCGCAATGTCCGCATGGCCAGGCTCGGGGCCAACCGCCATAGGCAACAGCGTAATATGCGGGCTTTTTAACAGTCGCTGAAACCACTTGGCCAGCACTGGCTGTGGCTCCAGAGCAATCACCTGAGCGCCTAGCGCTTGAAAAGCAGCGCTGCGGTCACCTAAGTGAGCGCCAACATCGAAAGCGATATCGCCCGGTGCTAAAAAAGGCTGATAGAGTCGCTTTAAGCTGCGTTGACGCCCAGGCCGCCAGTAAATGAACAGTGAGCGGGCCAAGCCGCTGGCGCTGCGTAGCTGCTGTAGCGTCGAAAAGGGCATTTAGTGAGGCTCCTTAGCGCGAGAGGTGGGCGGCTTATGAGGGGCTTTAACGGGTTTGAGCAGCTGGCAGGGCATGTCGCCATATAGCTCACTGGGCGGCATGTTCAGCATGGCAGGCTCTCGCATATTAATGACCTGGGGGCTGCGCGCCGTTAAATCTGCAAAATCTTTTAGCAACACGGGCTTCAAACTGATACTGGGCGTATGCAGTAGGCCAAAACGATGGCTAACAACGCCGCCCCAGGTGCCACTGCTGGAGTATTTTACCAACGGCGCGGCGGCCACTAGCCCAAGCCAAGCGGGCGTCAGCCATCCAAAGGCGGATGGCGAAAAGAGCATGATCACCCCCGCCCATAGCGCGCCACACAGCGTCATCCAACCGGTGTGCCGCCACGTTTCGCGCCAGCTTAACGAGCGTTCGCCCCGGTGCTGGGTCTGCCAGTCGATGGCACGGCCAATTAAAACGTTAATGATAAACAGGCTGTGCCATGCCATCATCAGCGGTGCTATCAGTGCAGCAAATACTACCTCCAGCAGCGTGCTGGCTACTAGCTTAACGCGTCCGCCAAAAGCATGGGGGCATTGGCAAAAAGTCAGCAGTAAGCCCAGTAGCTTAGGCGCGATCAGCATGCCTAAGGTAGTGATTAACAGCCACAGGGAGAGTGCCTTGGGTAGCAGCGGTTCAGCGGCGTCGTCAATCGCATGATAGCCCACCATCAAGCTGGTACATACCAGTAGTCCCAGCCATACCAGCGATGATAGGTAGGCAAACGCCCCAAAGAAGAAGTGCAGGCGGCTGATAAAGTGGAAGCCCGCACCGGTGAGCAGTCGCAGGTGCTGCAAGTTACCCTGCAGCCAACGGCGGTCGCGCTTGGCAAAATCGAGTAGGTTGCTGGGCATGGCCTCAAAGCTGTTGCGCGAGGCGCTGGCGTGTGGGTTGCGACGAGAAAGCGCTGCTGTCGCTGAAGTATCCAGCAGCACCTGCCAGCCGCCGCGTTTGAGTAGCGCTGCTTCAACAAAATCATGGCTGAGCAGTTCGCCCCCCAGCGGCGGTTTACCCGATAGTGTGGGCAGCCCCGCATGGGCCATAAAGGCACGCGTGCGAATAATCGCATTATGCCCCCAATAGTTAGCGGCATCGCCTTGCCAAAAGCTTTGGCCAGCCGCCAGCATAGGGCTATATAAAGCCGAGGCTAGCTGCGTAAAACGGCCAAACAGCGTGTGCTGACCGACCGGGATCGGCACGGTTTGAATCAAGCCTACGGTGGGGTAGCGCTGCATTTGATGCACCATGTGCAGCAGCGTGTCGCCACTCATTAGGCTGTCGGCATCTAGCACGATCATATAGTCGTAGCGACGCCCCCAGCGGCGGCAGAAGTCGGCGATGTTGCCTGCTTTGCGTCCGTGGTTATTGGGGCGGCGACGGTAGTGAACGGCTAACTGCCCGGCCAGACGCTGCTGAAGCGCGGCCACGTGGGCGGCTTCCTCCTTGGCCTGGGCAGCATCTTGGGTGTCACTCAGGATAAAGACTTCAAAGTGCTGGCGGATAACCTTGGCCGCATCGTCCGCCTGAGGCGCGGGCTGCTGTAAAAGCGAGCGGCAGGTAGCTTCCAGCCCGGCAATGGTGGGAATGGGTGGCTCGGCGTAAATGGGCATCACCAGCGCGGTACGACTGACCAGGCGGCTTGTCGTAGGGCGCTCGGCCGTTAAGCGTTTCAAGCTTAATGGGTCCAGGCGTAGGGCGCAGATCACGAAGCCACACACGGCTCCCCAGAAGGCTAGCGCAATCCAGCTGAAGGTCAGGCCAAACAGCGTCAGCATGGTGACTCGCCAGCCCAGGGCTAAATTAGCCACCACCTGTGCCATGGCGACGCAGCCCGCAATGCTAGAGCCAATGACTAGGGTGGCTAGCAGTGCGCGCCGGGCATTCAGCCAAGGAATGGACGGTATCAACGCCGCTGAATTATGCATCGGGATACCACACGTAATTCCAGGTTTCGGTGACCGGCTCACCGTCGCGCATCAGCCGTAAACGGATATCGCTGGGCTCACTGCTAGGAGGTAGCCTGAACGTCGCGCGTCGGCCGTTATCGGGCAGCACCTTCACCTGGGGCAGCAGCGCTTCGCCATTGATCACGCTGATATCCAGCGTGAGTTCTGCATCGGTCGCTAGCTCCTCTAAAGCGCCTCCAGCAAAATCGACCACAAACTGGCGCTGCCCAGCAGAAGGGGAGTCCGCTTCCCCTGGCACGGCGGCAGTACCGTGGCGGGTGCGTACCACTTGCCCCAGTGCGTGTTCTTCAGGCTGCTCGTTCAAGGTGTAAGTGCGGTAGTGCAGGCGCTGGGAGTCACCGGCGTTAAGCGCTTCATCGGCTACCCAATAGGCCACGATATTGTCGTGGGTTTCATCCGGTGTGGGAATTTCCACCAGCTCCACGTGGCCGTTGCCCCACGCCTCCAGCGGCTCAACCCACTGGCTGGGGCGGCGGTGGTAGTGGGCCTCTAGGTCTAGGTAGCGGTCGAAGTCGCGCTCGCGCTGCATCAGGCCAAACCCTTGGGGCGCGTCATCGGTGAAGCTGGAAATCCGTACTTCAGCAGGGTTGCTCAACGGCCGCCAGATCCATTCACCGCTGCCGGTATGCATCAGCAGGCTGTCGGAGTCATGCACCTGAGGGCGGAAGTCATCTGGCCGCTCGGCACTGGCCTCACCGAAGGTGAACATACTGGTGAGTGGCGCAATGCCTACTTTCTCTATATCGCTGCGAGCAAAAATTTCGGCTTCAACTTCCGCTTCAGTGTGCTCGCCTGGCGTCAGGGTAAAACGATAGGCACCGCTCAGCGATGGGCTATCCATCAGCGCCATCAGTGTTACGCTCTCGGCGTCGCTGTCAGGGGTGACCAGCCAAAATTCGCGAAAGGCAGGAAACTCTTCGCCCTGGGAGGAGGCGGTATTGATCGCCAACCCTCGGGTGGATAATCCGTAGGCTTGATGTTGGCCCACCAAACGAAAGTAGCTGGCCCCTAAAAACACCGCGAATTCGTCTGCGTAGTCGGGGTTATTGATCGGATAGTGGAGCCGAAAGCCAGCATGGCCGCTGCCGCTAAGATCATGTTCGAGCAGCTCGCTGGCCTCACCGTCGTAGCGAAAGTCGTCGGCAGTGAAGTCGAGCGGCACGACATCGCCGTTTTCAACCCTATTCAACGTCACCGGCGTCTGGAATAGAAAGCCGCTATGAAAGAGCTGTAGGCTGAAAGGGCTTTCAGCGCGCCAGTAGGCACGTTCAGGGTTAAAGCGTATTTGCCGGTAGCCGTCGTAGGTAAGCGCTTGCAGAGCATCCGGCAATGTGGATTGCGGTGCTTGATAAGGAGTGGCCGCTAACTGTTTGGCACGTTCTACTACCTGTTGAAAAACCGTATCTTCGCTGGCGGAGGCGGGGAGAGCGAGTACCCAGCTAAGTGACAGCATCCATTTTGCAGCAGTACGACAAGCCATGGGCGAGTTCCTTTCGTTACCTGATAAGAGAGTCAATAGCACGTCATTGTGTGAAATATTTAAACAAAAACTATACGCTTAACAAGTTAGGTTAAAAAATGGCAGTTTAAACGCAGCGAGGCGTGTGTGCCGCTGGTCGGTTATACCGCTGATGTTCTCTTCAACGCTAGTGGTGGTATGAATGCTTCGTCTCCTAATCACGGCCTGTGTGTTAAACCTGCTGCTGGTAATGCCTTTGTGGTGGCGCTTCGGCACGCTGGGGTCGCCACTCATTGCCTGGGAAGCTTGGATCATTGCCCCAGCCATGCTGCTGTTGCCTCCTGGCAGGTGGCGGCTCTGGAGTGGGGTAAGTGTTGTCAGCGTGGTGGCGCTGATAACGGCGGCAAACTTAGGTGAGGCAGCGACGTTTACTGCCTTCGGAAGGCCGTTAAACCTCTACCTGGACGTGCCGCTGGTGCGCTCTATCTATCACCTGCTAGTGGGTAATGTAGGCCAACTTGCGGCAATTTGCCTGATGCTGCTAGGCAGTGCGCTGCTGCTGAGCTTGCTGTGGCTGATGCTGCGACTGCTGATGCCGGTTAATGCACCCGTGCGCCGGGGGTTGCCTGGCAAAGTCGCCGCCTGCCTGCTGGTAGGTGCTGTGTGTTTGTCCTTGTTAGAGGCGAATCGCTACCGCTTGGTTCCCCACACGGCGCTGCCGATGGTGAATACCGCCCGTTTTCAGTGGTCACAAGTCGTAGAGACGCATCGTGCGCGTGAAGCATTTACCGAGCAGTTGGAAGAGACGCCGCTGGCGGCTCAAGCGCTGCCCGGCTTGGCGGAGCGGAACGTGCTGCTGACGTTTATTGAATCCTACGGCGTCTCTGCGCTCAATGACCCTCGTTATAACCGCACGCTGCTACTGACCTTAGAAGATATTCAACGCCGGTTATCAGAAAGTGAGCTGCATGTGGTGTCGGGGCTGGTGGAGTCTCCGATTCGCGGCGGTCAGTCGTGGCTTGCCCACGCCACGGCGTTGAGCGGGCGGTGGATCGACAATCAGCTGTGGTACCGGTTGATGCTGGATAGCAGCCACGCCACGATGATTGATGACTTTCGCGCCACCGGGCAGCGTACGCTGAGCGTAATGCCTGCTATTACGTTGGCATGGCCTGAAGGGCGCGCCTACGGTTTTGACGAGATTGCCGCTGCCAAGGATATTCCCTATGCAGGGCCGCCGCTCAATTGGGTCACCATGCCGGACCAGTTCACACTGGACTATACCCAGCGAGAGTTACTGGGCGATGCGCCCGTATTTGCGCAATTAGCGTTGATTTCCAGCCATGCCCCCTGGACCCCCATCCTGCCCGTGTTAGAGAACTGGTCGCTGGTGGGCGATGGCAGTATCTATGCGCCCTGGGAAAACGCAGGCGACCCGCCTGAAGTGATTTGGCGAGATTTAGAGCGTATCCGCGACCATTACGCTTGGTCGGTGGACTACGCGGTGAGCGTGACAGGGCGCTGGGCGGCGAGAGTGGCCGATGAGCAAACGCTGCTGATGGTACTGGGCGACCATCAAGCCGCACCGTTGATTACTGGCGATGATGCCAGTGCCGCCGTGCCGGTGCATATTATTAGCGGCGATCCGGCATTACTGGCACCGTTTAAACAGCGCGGCTTTGTGGATGGCATGCTGCCTCCGTTAGCGCGCCCGGAGGATGCGCCTCGTATGAGCCAGCTACGCCACTGGCTACAGCAGGATTTTGGCACGGCTGCACAACCACCAAGGACGACACCATGATTCAACCGGTAATTCTAAGCGGCGGCAGCGGCACCCGGCTTTGGCCGCTCTCCCGCGAGCAGATGCCCAAACAGTTTTTGCGCTTAACCGGCGAGCAGAGCCTGCTTCAGCAAACGCTCGCTCGCCTTGAGGGCTTAACGACGCTGCCGCCCATGCTAATGGGCCATCACTCGCACCGGTTTCTAATGGCTGAGCAACTGCGTGAAGCTCAGCAAGCGGGCCAGATTGTGCTAGAGCCAGCAGGGCGCAATACCGCGCCTGCGATTGCCTGCGCGGCGCTGTTGGCGCGCCAATCCGGCGAAGACCCGCTGCTGTTAGTACTGCCTGCTGACCACGTGATAGGCGATGCGGGAGCGTTTGCCGACAGCGTGCAGCGTGCCGTGCCGCTGGCAGAGCAGGGCTATTTAGTCACGTTTGGCGTGGTGCCAACCCATCCGGAAACGGGCTATGGCTACATTGCCTGTGGTGACGTGTTAGGCGAGGGCCACCACTTGGCCGCGTTTATTGAAAAACCGGCGCTGGAACGGGCTAAAGCACTGCTTGAGCAGGGCGACACGCTTTGGAATAGCGGCATGTTTTTGCTGCGTGCCTCCCGCTATTTGGCGGAGCTGGAGCGGCTTCAGCCCAGCATGCTGGCGGCCTGCCAAGAGGCGGTGGCCTGTGCCCACCGTGACCTGGACTTTCTGCGCTTGGATGAGCAGGCGTTTCAACGCTGCCCCAGTGAGTCGATTGATTACGCGGTGATGGAGCACTGCGCGCAGGCAGCCGTGGTGCCGTTGGATGCTCAGTGGAGCGATATTGGCAGCTTTGATGCGCTGATGGCGACCCACACCCCTGATGCGGCTGGCAACGTGGTGACAGGCGATGGCGTACTGAGCGATACCCGCCGCTCGCTCGTGGTGGCGAACCACCGCTTAGTCGCCACGCTGGGTGTTGAAGACCTGATTGTGGTGGAAACCTCAGACAGCGTGCTGGTAGCGCATAGAGACCAAGCGCAGGGCGTTAAGCAGCTAGTGGCAGCGCTTACCCAAGCGGGGCGCAGCGAGCCGCAGACGTCGCCCCAAGTACATCGCCCTTGGGGCAGTTTTCAGGCCATGGACAGCGGCGAACGCTACCAAGTGAAGCATATCACCGTGCGCCCTGGTGCGCGGCTTTCGCTGCAGCGCCACCATCACCGCGCCGAGCACTGGGTGGTGGTGAGCGGCACGGCCAAGGTCACGGTGGACGAGCGCACGTTTTTGGTCAGCGAGAACCAGTCTACTTACATCCCCATTGGCGCGCTGCACCGCTTGGAGAATCCGGGCAAAATCCCGCTAGAGCTGATTGAGGTGCAGTCCGGTAGCTACTTGGGCGAGGATGATATCGAACGCTTAGACGACGTATACGCTCGCCATAGCGACGAGTAATTGCTCTTATTTACCAATAACAGGTTTACCAATAACAGGCTTACCAGAGCCAGCTGCCCGGCCTTGCCGGTGGCTGGCCTTTACGCACGGCCACCCAGCCAAGAATACAGCGCACGCCTAGCCATACCACTAGCAGCGGCCACAGCAGCGTGCCAATAAAGATCAGGCTCAGCGTGAAGGTAACGAGAAAATAGAGGCTGCCAATCCAGAACGTGCGGATCATGTAGCGGTAATGGGCCTGCAGCCAGGGTGCTGCCTCTTTCCGATAGACATAAGCGATAATCACACCGATCAACAGGGTGATGTTGGCCGTGACCAGCCCTGCTAAATAGAGGGCATAAATAATTTGCGGCGGACGCGTATCCTCTTTGGGAAGGTATCGTTCGGTCATGTCTATCCTCACTCAGTAAAGGCGAAATTCGCTAGCATCAACGGTGCCATGGCACTCTTCAACGACCTTACGGTAGCGCTTGTATTCCCACTGATACTGAACGGGATCAAGGGCAAGCGAGGCTTCTACGCTGGCATTAACGCCTGTCGCCGACGCCACATCGTCTTCGCTGTATACCTGTTCGTCGGCATCAAGAAAGTGGATCTCGAAGCCCTTGCCGGGCACCCGTAGTGCCACCCCTGTCACTACCCGTGCCTGTGTACGCGCCACTAATTTCGGCAGCAGCGTTGCGGTGTAGGCGCTGCGGCCGTAAAACGGCGCAAACACGCCGCTGCCCCAGTCCGGCTCTTGATCTGGCAAAATCCCAATCGCTTCACTGCGTTTGAGGGCTTTGAGAAGCGCCGCGACACCCCGTGGGTTGGTGGGTACCAGCTTGGCCCCCATACGTTCGCGGCCATGGCGAATAATCGGGTCTAAATCGGCAATTTTGGGTGGCTCGTACATCGCGGTAAACGGAAAGTGGCTGGATAGCCAAAAGTTCAGCACTTCCCAGTTGCCAAAATGGGGGGCCAGCACAATCACGCCGCGCCCTTCCGCCCGTGCGCTATCGAGCTTATCGCGACCATGAACGGCTAAAATGCTGGCCTCTACCTTTTCGGGCGGTGCCATCCAGGCGTGGCCTAGTTCGAGCATCGTCGCGGTCGAGTGCTGAAGGCTCTGCTTGGTAAGCGACGCTCGCTGGCGGTCAGATGCGTCGGGGTAGACCACCTTGAGATTGATCTCGGTGACCTTGCGTTCACGCTTGCTAAACCGGTACACCTGCGGCCCCACGAAGGCCGCTGCCCGCCATAGCCAGCGCAGCGGAAAGCGGGAGAGGGTTCGCCATAGCCCGGCAATGGCCCGGGCTTGAAAGCGCGATGAAGGGGGAGTTGCCTGTTCGGTCATGGGTTACAGCAGCCAGCTATCGACATTGGAGGGGGCGCGTTTTTCCTGCAGCCCTTTAAAGCCTTTTACGCAGCGCACGATAAACCACACGGCCAGTGCCAACAGCATAGGGAAGCCGACCAGAATCAGAGTGAGCAGGGTGGCTACGCTGCCGTATAAAAGACCGATCCAGAACGTGCGGATCTGGTAACGGTAGTGTTCATCTAGCCAAGCGGGACCTTTGTCACGGTAGACATAGGCAATAATGACCCCGATCAGCGATGTAAAGCCCACCACAAAACTCGCTAGGTAAAGGGCGTAAATCACCATGGCCATCGTGGTGTCCGGGGCGGGCGAAGCCTCTGAGGGCTCTTCCGACGTCGCGTGTCGGTCGACCACTTCACCTTCTAGCGGGGCATCATCACGCATGGGCGTTCCTTCTACATTCAGGTTGACTCAAGCATCCAACGGACACCTTTGCAGCGCGCTATGATAGCGTGGGCGCTGCGACTTATCACCCGCAGGCCCACGTGTGGTTAAGGGCTTAGCGCGCTGGACGACAAATTTCCAGCAGGTTGCCGTCAGGGTCGCGCAGGTAAATCGACTCAATCGGGCCGCTGGCCCCTTGGCGGGCTACGGGGCCAAGCTCTACCTCAATGGCGAGCGCATCCAGATGCTGCTTGAACTCATCAAGCGGCAGTAGGCAGCGCAGGCATAAGTCCAGGCTACCCGGAGTGGGGGTAGCTGAAATAGGCGCAATGTCGGTGTCGGTTTGGTGCAGGCGCAGGGCGGTGTCACCCAGCAGTAGATCAACGCGCTGGGCGTCTCGGTAGCGCACATCCAGGCCCAACACACGAGAGTAAAAGTCCACTGCGCGACCCATATCGGTCACGGTAACCACAAGATGATCCAGACCTGAGAGCATGCCTCTTTCCTTAATACAAACGTAAAACCAGAGAATACGATGATGCGACGCTGTCCGCTATGCCACGCGCAGGAGCCTGCGCTGTACCACCAAGACCGTCGCCGTGATTACTATCAGTGTGCCACGTGTGCGCTGGTGTTTGTGCCTAACGAGCAGCATTTAAATGCCGCCGATGAAAAAGCCGAGTATGACCAGCACCAAAACTCGCCGCAGGATACGGGATATCGTCGCTTTTTGGGGCGTTTATTTACCCCGTTGGTTGCCAAATTGGCCCCAGGCGCAAAAGGGCTGGATTTTGGCTGCGGCCCAGGGCCAACCCTCTCCGTGATGTTTGAGGAAGCGGGTTTTGATATGGAGGTGTATGACATCTTTTACGCGCCCCATGCCGCGAATCTGTCTCGCCAGTATGACTTCATCACCGCGACCGAAGTGGTGGAGCATTTGGCGGCACCGGGCGAGGTGCTGAGCCAGCGGGTCGCGCAACTGCTTCCCGGCGGCTATCTTGGGCTGATGACTAAACGGGTCACCAGCCAAGAGGCGTTTGCTCGCTGGCACTATATTAATGACCCGACCCACGTGTGCTTCTTTAGCGAAGCGACTTTCCGCTGGTGGGCCGCTCAGCAGGGTTTAACAGTCGAATTTACTGCGAATGACGTGGTAATTTTTAGAAAACACTAATCTACCAGTCAGAAGGGCGAAAAAGCATTGACTTTGCTCCTCTGGCAGCAATAATTGCGCGCCCGTTTTCTTGCCTGCTTGATGTGATGGCGTGCGAACGGCAACGATTTAACCATTGAGCAAGGTGAGGTACGCATGTCGCGGCAACTGCTGGCCATGGCGCTAGCGCCCCTACTAGGGCTGTTTATTCTTGGGATTGGCAATGGCTTTCTTGCCACGCTGATTACCGTGCGTTTAGACGCAGCGGGCGAGTCGGCGACGGTGATCGGGATTGTCTCGTCGGCCTATTTTATCGGCTTAGCTCTGGGTGCCAT
The DNA here is from genome assembly GCF_014640815.1 of Vreelandella lutescens. Taxonomy (GTDB): domain Bacteria; phylum Pseudomonadota; class Gammaproteobacteria; order Pseudomonadales; family Halomonadaceae; genus Vreelandella; species Vreelandella lutescens. The sequence goes on from NZ_BMHM01000001.1 coordinate 553,774, forward strand.
GGTCAATGACCGCCTGCTGCTGCGTATCGGCCATATCCGCGCTTACGGCAGCTTTGCCTCGCTTGTCGCGGTCACCGTTCTTCTGCAAGGCCTTTTCTTCGACCCTTGGGCGTGGTTTGCACTGCGTTTGATTGGCGGCTGGGCGACCGTGGGCGTCTATTTGGTCATTGAAAGTTGGCTGCTGACCGCAGGCGATCAGAAAGTGCGTGGCCGTCTGCTGGCGCTGTATATGATTTCCCTGTACGCCGCCGGGGTGCTGGGGCAACTGATGCTCGGCGTGACCAACGCCATGGGCGACACCGCGCCCTTTATGGTGATTGGCCTGTTGGCGTCGCTCTCGGTACTGCCAATGGCGATGATTCCCCGTGTCTCGCCGCTGATCGAACACGCCGAGCCGCTGCCGCCGCACCGCCTGATTACCATGACCCCCACTGGCGTCATGGGCAGCCTGGGCTCTGGCATGGTGGTGGCGGCGGCCTACACGCTGCTGCCGCTCTACCTGCAACGCATTGGCATGAGTGTGAATCAGGTAGGCCAGATGATGGCCGTGGTGATTTTGGGCGCGATGCTGCTCCAATACCCCATTGGCCGCTGGTCGGATCGTCACGACCGCCAAATGGTGCTGATCGGTATCAGCGCCTTCTGCGTGGTGATTTCAGCGGCCATGCTGTGGCTGCCGCTCTCCACACCGCTACTGGCCGTGCTGTTGTTTTTGCTGGGCGGAGGCGTGTTTGCGCTATACCCAGTGGCCGTTAGCCATGCCGCCGACCGTGCCCCCGCAGGTGCCTTGGTACGCATGAGCCAGGGCCTTTTGTTGATTAACTCGATTGGTGCCACCATCAGCCCGCTGATGATCTCGCCAGTAATGACGGCCATGGGCGATGCGGGCCTATTCTGGGCGTTTGGTTCACTCAGCCTGTTCTTCGTGCTGTTCTTCAGCTGGCGTCGTAGCGTTCGTCCTGCGCCGATGCCGGTAGCACCGTTTACCGCAACCACGCCGATGACCGCCGCAGGTGCTGAGTTGGTGGTCACTGAGGAGCTGGTACAAGGGGCACTTGAGCACGAGCACTTGGAAGACCTGTCTGACGTTGTGCCCGAGATAGACGTTGCCGAGCCCATGGTAGGCCCGCCCCAGGAAGATGAGAGCCATATTACCTATTACGATGACGTAGAAACCGAGGTGCGCAAATAAGCTCTAAGGTGTCTGCCAGGTGAGACCTTGGGCTAATGGTGTGGTGAAAGTAGGGAAACTACTATCGGCGATAGTGTTTTTACTATTTCACCGCATTTGCCTGAGGTTTTGCCATGAATTATTACGCCGCGCCGGTCCGCGATCTGCGCTTTGTGCTCGAAGAGATGTTGGAGCACCGCTCCCTAGCGCTGCCAGGGTTTGAAGAAGCCACGCCGGATCTCGTTGAGGCCGTGCTGGAAGAGGCCGCCAAGCTGGCTGGCGATGTCTGGGGCCCGCTCAACAGCACGGGCGACCGCCAGGGGGCTAAGCGCCATACCGATGGCAGCGTCACCACTCCAGAAGGCTTTGCCGCCGCCTATCACGCCTATGTTGAGGGCGGTTGGAACGGGATTGGCGTGTCCGAAGAGCTGGGCGGGCAGAACCTACCCGAAGTGGTGGCCAGCGCGGTACAGGAGATGCTCCACGGCGCGAACATGGCGCTAGGGCTATGCCCGATGCTCACCGCTGGCGCCATTGAGGCGCTGGCCCATCACGGCAGCGATGCCTTAAAAGCGACCTACCTGCCCAAGTTAGTTGAAGGCTCCTGGACGGGCACCATGAACCTCACCGAACCCCAAGCGGGGTCGGACCTCTCCAAAGTGCGCACTAAAGCCGTTCCGGAAGGCGAGCACTACCGTATCAGCGGCCAAAAGATCTACATCACCTGGGGCGAACACGACGCCGCTGAGAACATCATTCACCTCGTTCTTGCCCGTAAGCCCGATGCCCCGGAAGGTAATAAGGGTATTTCCCTGTTCCTAGTTCCCAAGTTTCTGGTGAACGACGATGGCTCGCTTGGCGAGCGAAATGACGTCACCTGCGCCTCCATTGAGCATAAGCTCGGCATTCACGGCTCGCCCACCTGTACGCTGAGCTTTGGGGAAAATGGCGGTGCCGTAGGCTACCTCGTGGGGGAAGAGGGCCGCGGCCTGAACCATATGTTTACCATGATGAACGAGGCACGCCATAAAGTCGGGATTCAAGGCATTGGCGTGGCCGAACGCGCCTGCCAGCACGCTTTTGCCTACGCCCACGACCGCACCCAGGGCCGTTCGCCCAAACAGCGGGGCGGCAGTGAATGCACCATTAGCGACCACTTTGACGTGCGCCGTATGCTGCTCTCTATGCGTGCCCGTACCGATGCGCTGCGTGCGCTGGCGCTCTACTGTGCCGGGCAGTTAGATATCGCCCGCCGCGCCGAGAGCGACGCCGAACGCCAAGCCGCCCAAGCCTGCGCTGATGTTCTGATTCCGATTGTGAAGAGCTTCTCGACCGACCAAGCGGTGGATATCGCGTCCATGGGCGTGCAGGTACACGGCGGCATGGGCTACGTGGAAGAGACCGGCGCGGCCCAGCTGCTGCGGGATGCGCGCATTGCGCCTATTTATGAAGGCACCAACGGCATTCAAGCGCTGGACTTAGCAGGCCGCAAACTGCAGCGAGACGGCGGCGCGGCGCTCTCTGCGCTGCTGGATGACGTGCATAAAACGGCCGAAGCGTTGCGGGGTGAAGCATCGCTTGCCAGCTTGGGAAGTGCGCTTTCCGCCGGTGCTGACGACCTGCGCGCCGCTATGGCCCTGGTACTGGAGCAGGGCAGTGACCCAGAACACGGCCCCGATGCCGTGCAGGCGTACGCCACGCCGCTGTTGAACCTTGCCGGGCACGTGCTGTGCGCTTGGCAAATGGGCATCGCGGCTTTGCATGCCCAACAGGCTTTAAAAGACGGCAGCGATGAGCCGTTTTATCGCGCCAAACTGAGCAGCGCCGAGTTTGTCATTCACCAATGGCTGCCGGTGGGCCGCGCTCAGCGTGCCGTCATTGAGGCTGGCTGGCAGTGTTTTAGCCAGTTTGATAGCCACGCCGCTCACTAACCTTGCCGCCGCCTTTTAGGCGGCGGTGTTCATTAGGCATCGCCCATTCGCGAGCGTCGCTCATAATAAAATCGTCAATAATAAAACCGAGAGTGCAGGAACCGATCATGACCTCCATCTTTGAACAAGACTTACCACCCACCGCTGCCAACCATGTGCCGCTCTCACCGCTCACATTCATTGAGCGCTCGGCGGCCATCTACCCGGACTACCCCGCGGTAGTGCATGGCGCAACGCGCCGCACCTGGGCCGAGACTTGGACACGCTGCCGCCAGTTAGCCTCGGCTCTTGAAAAACGTGGCATTCAACCTGGGCAAACGGTGGCGGCCATGTTGCCCAACATTCCCGCGATGTTTGAGGCGCACTTCGGCGTGCCGCTCGCGGGCTGCGTGCTGAATACGCTCAATATTCGCCTCGATGCCGACGCCATTAGCTATATGTTGGCCCACGGAGAAGCTAAGGCGGTTCTAGTAGACCCTGAGTTTGCCGAGGTGATTCAAGCAGCGGTTGCCAAGTTGGAAAGCAAGCCGCTGATTATCGATGTAGCTGACCCGGAGTTTTTGGGCGACACCCAAGGCATTGGCGAGCTGGAGTACGAAGCGCTGCTGGCTGAGGGCGACGCTGATTACGCCTACCGGCTGCCCAACGACGAGTGGCAGGCGATTTCGCTGAACTACACCTCCGGCACCACCGGCAAGCCCAAAGGCGTGGTGTATCACCATCGCGGTGCTTACTTGAACGCGGTGAGTAATATTCTTGAGTGGGCTATGCCCCACCACCCGGTATACCTCTGGACGCTGCCGATGTTCCACTGTAACGGCTGGTGTTTCCCCTGGACCATTGCCGCCAATGCGGGCGTTAGCGTGTGCCTGCGCAAAGTGGATCCCAAGCGCATTACCGATCTCATCGTGGAAGAGGGCGTCACCCATTTTAGCGGCGCGCCCATTGTGCTTAATGGGTTGGTGAACCTACCGGCCGATCAAAAGCGGGTGTTCGATCATCCGGTGAAAGTAACCACCGCTGGCGCCGCGCCGCCCGCCTCGGTGATTGCCGGGGTAGAAAAGCTCGGCATTGAAGTGACCCATGTGTACGGGCTTACTGAAGTGTACGGCCCGGTGACCGTGTGTGCATGGCGCGAGGCGTGGAACGAGCTGCCGCTGGAATCCCGCGCTAAGATTAAAGCCCGCCAAGGCGTGCGCTACCACATGCTGGAAGCGCTCTGTGTGGCCGACCCGGTGACGTTAGAACCCGTCGCGAAAGATGGCCGAACCATGGGCGAAATCTTGATGCGCGGCAATAACGTCATGAAGGGGTATCTCAAAAACGCCGAGGCGACGGAAAAAGCGCTAGAGGGTGGCTGGTACCACACCGGTGATTTAGCGGTATGGCACGCCGATGGCTATATCGAGATTAAAGACCGCTCGAAAGATATCATCATCTCCGGCGGTGAAAATATCTCCACTATCGAAGTGGAAGATGCCATTTACAGCCATCCGGCGGTTGAAGAGGCGGCGGTGGTCGCTAAACCTGATGAAAAGTGGGGCGAAACACCCTGTGCGTTTGTTAAGTTGAAAATCGGCTACGGCGAAGTCACCGAGGCGGATATCATCGCCCACTGCCGTGAGCACTTAGCGAGCTTTAAAGTGCCCAAAACGGTGATTTTTAGCGAGCTGCCGAAAACATCGACGGGCAAAATTCAAAAATTCGTGCTGCGCGAAGAAGCCAAACAGCACCAGTCAGAGGAACAGCAATGAGCGAACAACGGATTGGCGTGGTAGGCGCAGGCACTATGGGGCAGGGCATTGCCCAAGTGGTAGCGGCCAGTGGCTTTAACGTGCGGTTGTACGATGTCGCCGACGAGCAGCTCACTCGCGCTAAAGCAGCTATCGATAAAGGGCTTGAGAAGCTTGTTACCAAAGAGAAGATGACGGCAGAGGACAAGCAGAAAGCACTCGCTCGACTCTCTACCACCACGGCGTTAGATGCGCTCAGCGACTGCAGCGTGATTATCGAAGCCGCCCCCGAGCAGCCCGCGCTAAAAGAGAAGCTGTTTCGCGATCTCAGCCATCTGAGCAGTGATGCCATTCTGGCCTCTAACACTTCCTCGTTGTCACTCACCCGCTTGGCCGCGGTGTGCGAGCGCCCTGAGCGAGTAGTGGGTATGCACTTCTTCAACCCAGTGCCGGTACTCAAGCTGGTGGAAGTAATTCGCGCTGAGCAAACCTCGGATGCCACCGTGGAGCGCATCGAAGCGCTGGCCAAAGCGCTGGGTAAAACCGCCGTGCCGGTAGGCGACGCGCCGGGCTTTGCCGTGAACCGTTTGCTAGTGCCGATGATTAACGAAGCTGCGTTTATCGTCCAGGAAGGCACTGCCACGCCGGAGGCCATCGATGAGGCCATGATGCTAGGTGCCGCCCACCCGATGGGGCCGCTGGCGCTGGCGGATTTGATTGGTCTAGATGTGTGCCTCGCGATTATGGACGTGCTGCAGGAAGGCTTTGGCGACCCCAAATATCGCCCCTGCCCGTTGCTCAAGCGCATGGTGGCTGCAGGCTACCTGGGCCGTAAGAGTGGCCGTGGGTTCTATATCTACGAGTAGCCAGCTGCCGGATTGAAGCGCGACAAAAGAAGTGATTGCCACCCAACCAAGCGTTCGCTAGGGTTGAGTGGTAACCACTTCTACGCGCAATAACAATGAAGGAGCCACTATGAGCGACGCAGTGATCGAGAAGGTTGATAACGACGGCGTGGTACGCCTGACCATTAATCGCCCCAAAGCACTGAACGCGCTGAACAGCGACGTGCTCAGCGCTTTGGAAGCGCATTTAGTTGAGCTTGAAGCGCACCCCAACCTGCGGGCGGTATTGATTACCGGTGCTGGGGAAAAATCCTTTGTGGCCGGGGCTGATATCACCGAAATGCGTGATAAAACCCCCGAAGAGGCCCGCGCGTTTGCTAGCCAAGCGTTACGTACCATCAAGCGACTTGAAACGCTGCCCGTGCCGGTGGTCGCGCTGGTGAACGGGTTTTGCCTTGGCGGCGGCTGCGAACTGGCGCTGGCCTGCGACTGGGCAGTCGCCAGCGACAACGCGGTCTTCGGCCAGCCGGAAGTCCTGTTAGGTGTCATTCCTGGCTTTGGCGGCACTCAGCGCCTGCCACGCCGAGTCGGCCCCGCTATGGCGATTGATTTGGTCACCACCGGGCGCAAAATCGATGCCCACGAAGCGCTGCGTATTGGCCTGGTTAACCGCGTAATGCCCCAGGCAGAGCTTGAGAGCTATGTGGAAGAGCTTACCAAACAGCTGAAGGGTAACGGGCCGCAGTCGGTCCGCGGGGCCAAACAAGCCGTCCACGACGGCATGGACCAAGACCTAGACAGCGCCCTGGCGCTAGAAACCAGCCTGTTCGCCTTCTGCTTTGCAGGTCAAGAGCAGAAAGAGGGCATGAGCGCTTTTGTCGAGAAGCGTAAACCCAACTTCTAAGCTCTCTTTTTTCTAAGTTCTCTTTTTTCGAGTTTTACTTATTTGAGGGGTGGCGCATGCGTCACCCCTTATTTTATTCTCAGGCTTACTATTTCTTAATATGCCGGAGTGACCGCGATGCAGTGGGCCGCCTTTCTTCTCGCCGCGCTGGGCTTTGCCTATTTACCCGGGCCTGCGATGTTATACACCGCTGCACAAACGCTGGGGCGTGGTCGGCGAGCAGGATGGCTGGCGGTGGCTGGGGTGCATCTTGGTTGCTATGTGCATGTCATCGCCGCTGCATTGGGGTTGGCACTGCTGTTTGCGGCCATTCCACCTGCCTATCTGGCGATGAAAATCATCGGCGGGCTCTATTTGCTCTGGATGGGGGTGCGCTTATGGCAACAAGGCATTCGCACGAGCGGTGAGGAGCTCCCGCTCGCGACCACCAGGCGGGTACTGCGCGATAGCTTTTTGGTGGAAGTGCTAAACCCCAAAACGGCGCTTTTCTTCGTGGCGTTTCTGCCGCAATTTGTGCAGCCCGATATTGCCATGCCGGTCGCGTGGCAACTGCTTTGGTTAGGCATTGCTACCAATGTGCTGTTCTCATCAGCGGATGTGGTGGTGGTGCTATTGGCCAGCCCGCTTCGCGCATGGCTGCAAACGTCCCATGGCTCTTCCAGGTTGATTCAACGAATTGGCGGAGGGGTATTAATGGGACTCGGAAGTAATACGTTGGTCCAGGCAGCACGGTAGGGCCAGTCACTGTGATGTTCACCGTAAGGAGCGCGGCATGTTTGATCTGTATATCGCTAATAAGAACTACTCTTCCTGGTCACTTCGCCCTTGGGTGCTGCTGAAAGCGCTGGAGATCCCCTTTAACGAGCATTTAATGCCTTTTGAAGGTGGGTTCGGGGAGAGTCACACCACGTTTAAGCGCTTTTCGCCGTCTGGCTTAGTGCCGTGCCTGGTGGATAACGATCACAATGTCGCCGTGTGGGACTCGCTGGCGATTGTAGAGTACGTGGCAGAAACACACCCGAACGTATGGCCGCAAGCGCGTGAGGCGCGGGCCTGGGCGCGCTCCGCCAGTGCCGAGATGCATAGCGGCTTTGGCGCGTTGCGGGATGAGTGTTCCATGAACTGTGGCGTGCGCGTGGCGATGAATGAACTCTCTCCTGGCCTTAACAGCAACTTGGCGCGTTTAGATGCGCTGTGGCAGGAGGGGCTTGCGCGTTTTGGCGGCCCGTTTCTGGCAGGTGAGCGCTTTACCGCGGTAGATGCGTTTTACGCCCCGGTGGCGTTTCGGATACAAACCTTCAACCTGCCGCTGAGTGAAGCCTCCCTCGCTTATGTGCAGCGCCTGTTAGCCCTACCCGCCATGCAGGAGTGGTACGAGGCTGCGCTGAAAGAGACATGGCGTGAGCCGATGCATGAAGAAGAAACAGTGAAGCATGCCACCCTGCTGAGTGACGAACGCGCGATAGGGTAGTGCGCAGCGCGTGGATGGCTGCGCGGTGATCACACAAATCCGCTACACTGGCGCGCATATCACTAGAGAATGTTGAGATTCATGTTATGGCGCTAAGTGCGACCCCTTATAAAGTCGACGTTAACCTGACCGACCTGGATCGCAACGTTTATGAAACGTTGCGGTTCACGGTGGCCCGCCACCCCTCTGAAACAGAAGAACGTCTGTGCTCCCGGCTGATTGCTTATATCCTGTGGTACAGCGAATCGCTGGCATTCGGGCGGGGGCTGTCTGATGTTGATGAGCCTGCGCTTTGGGAAAAAAGCCTGGATGGCCGAGTGCTGCACTGGATAGAGGTCGGTTTGCCCGACGCCGAGCGCTTAACCTGGTGTTCGCGCCGCGCTGAGCGAGTCTCGCTGCTGGCGTATGGCCGCGTGGATATTTGGGAAAGCAAGGTGCTGCCCGCCGTCGCCTCGTTGAAAAATGTTCATGTGGCAGGGCTGCCTCAAGAGGCACTGGCCACCGTGGCGGCAAACCTACCGCGGGCGATTAACTGGGCTGTGATGATTAGCGATGGTTCGCTGTTTATCACCGATGAAAATGGCCAGCACGAGATTACTCCGCAGTGGCTATTACGGGAGCGATAGGGATTCCTGTGCTAGTTTTTAAATGACGAACTGGTCGCCAGTTCGTCATCACAAGGAAGTGTTTCCAGGCTGGACAGTGCATTACATAAAGTAGCTTGCTATCTATTTGCATGATTACATACAATCAGCAATGTTTGTTGCCCCCCCCCCGATAATGTGCTGCCTACCTGTCCAGCCTTTAACTCAAGGAATGAGCCATGACTCTGTCTGTCATCCATCGTAGAGACCCAGCCCCTAAAGCCGTCTTTTATAAAGCTTTGCTGCCGTTGGTACTACCGTTGAGCCTGCTGCCCGCTGTCGCATCAGCCGACGATAGTGCGCTTTCTATTAAGCTTGAAAACGATGGACTCGCCAGCAGCGATGATGGCCACTTTACCAGTGGCTTTGAGCTGAACTGGATGTTTACCCCCGAACCGCAAAGCTGGACACAGCGCTTAGCGGCTGCGTTGCCTGACAGCATTATTAGCCAGGCAGATCGCGCCTCTTACCGCTTAGTACACCAAATTTATACGCCCAATGTGATTGAGCGTCGCGAGCTGATTGAAGATGATCGCCCTTACGCAGGTTTAGTGTATGGCGGTGTGTCACTTTATGAAGATAAGCCGATGGGACGTTGGCAGCAGGCGACCGACCTACACTTAGATGTTGGTTTAGTGGGGCCTTCTTCGCAGGCGGATAGCATTCAGCGCGAGGTACACCGCGTGACTGAAAGCGACCGACCGCGTGGCTGGCGCAACCAGCTAGGCGATGAAGCTATCGTTAACCTGACCATGCGCCGCCAGTGGTGGCACGATACCCCCTTGGCAGGTAAGCAGTTCTCCCACGGCCCCAGCGTCGGTGCCGCACTGGGCAACTTGCACACCTATGCCAGTGCGGGTTACAGCGTGCGCTGGGGGGATGATGCCCAAGGTATTCCCACGCTGACGCCTAACCCGGGTAGCCGCCATTACATTAACGGCACTAGCGGTTGGCAGTGGTACCTGTTCGCTAACGTAGAAGGGTACTACATGGCTCATAACCTGACGCTGGATGGCAATACCATCCGCGATAGTCACTCGGTGGATCGCAACGAGTGGATTGCAGAAGCCTCTGCTGGGTTAGCGCTGGCCTGGGAAGATTGGCAGGTGACCTACGCTGCCGTTCAGCGTACCCGCGAATTTGATGGTCAGGATGAGCAGGATAAATTTGGCGCACTGACGCTGACCAAACGTTTCTAGGTCATCCATCCATATTAACGATACGCAGCGGCCAGTGGCTGTGTAAGGTGAAACGAGATGGCAAATAAGTACCCTCATACACCGGATGGCCGCTACTTCGTTGCCAAAAATCGACTCTGGCGCTGTACGGACCCACGCCTAACGGCCGAAGAAAAACGCGGCCATGTTAAAGCGCTGATGAAGGCCCGCCGAGCAGTGCGTAGCGCCCAGCAGCAGAACGATGAAGAGGCGCTTGGCCAAGCGCGTGAGGCCGTGCAGGAAGCCAAAGAGGCACTAGGTGAGCGCGGCCCGGTATGGTGGCAAGACGGTGCACCGGATGAGGGTGGCCTTGCCCCGCACAATAGCTCGTATGCCTCGTGGTGGGCATCGCACGTCTAATCCATGGTTGTTCTTACCGGATGGCCGTTCACGGGCAGCGAGCACAGTGGTAATCTTCGCCCCTTTCTTAACGCGTAAGGGCGACCTGTGAACATTAAAGCTGACCTATCGATTCTAGACATTATTGGCCACCTGCTTATCTGGGTGTTGCTCACCATTATTACCTTGGGTATTGCGCTGTTTTTCTTCCCTTACTCGTTTGCCCGCTTTGTCATCAACCGCACTCGCGTGGTGGATAACGCTACCGGTGTGGAGCGGAAAATGGTCTGTGATATCAATATCTTCAGCAATATTGGTCACATCATTTTATGGATGGTGATCTCGTTTCTGACCCTGGGACTTGGCTATATCTTCTACTTCTACCGGGTGTGGAACTACGCGTTGAATAACTCTCGCCTGCAGTAATGTCAGCCCCCTTGTAAGCGAAGAGCCCCTTGTACTGCCTGCCGACCTCCGGCAGGCAGTCATTTTTTGAGAAATATTTGCATTAACGCATCTTCCTGTCCGGCTCAACTCACCTTTCGCCTCCGTTGACATCCTTTGTATAGCCTCCTATATTTGCGCGAATAAAAATTACTATCATTAACATTAATATTCGCTCTGGGATCTTATACGATGAACAATGTAGTGTCGTTTCGACTGCGCACGCTGAGCGTCGCGGTTGCCTTAGCCTCGGTTGCTGCTGTGCCGGTAGTCTATGCACAAGAGAGCAGCGTCAATCTGGATACAGTTGAAGTCACCGCTGAATCGGCCGGTCTTTATGGGTACAGCGATGCTGAGCGGGAGCCGTCTGTAGGCAAGCTGGATGTGCCGCTGGCCGAGCAGCCTTACTCCATGTCAGTGATCGACCAAGAGTTTATTCAGGAGAGCGGTGCCAAAAACATTCAAGATGCGCTGCTGTATACCCCCGGCGTGTATGCGGGTAACTTCGGTTTTGATACTCGTGGCGACAGCGCTAAAGTGCGCGGACTTGATGCAGGCCGCTATTTGGATGGCCTGCGCCAAGTGTACGGCTCTTACAACACCGTGCGGACCAACGTGTACGCGCTGGAGAGCGTAGAGGTGCTGCGCGGACCATCTTCCATGCTGTACGGCCAAGCGGATTTGGGCGGTATTATCAACGGCGTCTCTAAACTGCCCCAGGAAGAGCGCAGCGGCGAGGTTTGGGCGCAGTACGGCTCCTACGACCGCAGGCAGCTGGCGTTGGATGTGACCGGGGCCGCTGACGAAGAGGGCGAATTTCTTTATCGCCTCGTCGCATTAACCCGCGATAGCGATACCCAAGTCGATCATGTTGAAGATGACGGCTACCTGTTTGCGCCGTCGTTTACGTGGCGCCCCAACGACGCTACCAGCATTACCCTGCTGCTCAATCGTCAGGAAAACAAAGGCCAGGTGTCGGCACAGTTTCTTCCCCAGGCGGGCACGTTAGAGTCGGGTTCTCTGGGTTTTATTGGCTCTGAGCGCTTTGTTGGCGAGCCGGGCTGGGACCGCTACGACCGGGAAAAAACCGAAACCACGCTGTTTGTTGATCATCAGCTCAACGACAGCTGGGCGTTTGCAGCCACCGCACGCTATACCGATTCCAGCACGGAAACCCGCGAGCACTGGGTGAATATCCCCAGCGCGCCCGATGCTAACGGTAATGTGAACCGCACGATTTTTATGGCCGACGCCCAAACACGCATTCTTAATATGGATGCGCGCTTGGAAGGCGAGTTTGCGCTCGGCAGTACCCAGCACACTCTAGTGGCGGGTATTGACCGTCAGGATGCGCGCTGGTCAGAGGATAACTACAGTTCGGTAGTCAGCGGTGGCGGCTTGTTTAACGTCTACAACCCGCAGTACGGGAATCTTCAGCTGGGTTCACTGAACCCGACTGACCGCCCGGATAATGAGATTGAGCAAGTAGGCATCTACTTGGCGGACCATATTGAAGTAGGCCCCGTGGTGGTATCGGCAGGCCTGCGCCGTGACTGGGCAGAGAACCGCACGCTGGCGCTTTCTGGCCCCGATACGGTGAGTGATGAAGGTGAAACCACCGGCCGGCTGGGGCTGATGTATCGCTTCGATAATGGCTTCTCACCCTATGTCAGCTACTCCGAAGCGTTCGCCATGAACTTGGGCACCGACGGTACGGCCAACCCGAGCCCCTTGAAACCAACTACCGGCGATCAGGAGGAGATTGGCTTTAAGTACGTATCCCCGGATCAGTCGCTGGCCGTGAGTGCGGCGTACTTTGATATTACTCAGCAAAACCGCATTAGCGACGGCGTTACTCCGGGTGGCGTAGAGCAAGTGGGGGCGGTGGTAGATGGCTGGGAGCTACAGGTGAATAAGCGCTGGCAGCAGTTTGAAACCCAGGTCGCATACACTAACTTAAACGCCAAAAACGACGGTACCGGTATTCGCTTGCCGTATGTGGCCGAAGAGCAGGCTTCTTGGTGGAACCGCCTGTATGTGGGGAATAACTGGCGTGTTGGGGCGGGCGTTCGCTATGTGGGCGACAACGTTGGCTTTGGCGGTGCGCCGGTGGTGCCTTCCAGCACGCTGTATGATGCGATGGTGGGCTATACCCTGGGCGAGTGGGACTTCTCCGTAGACCTGAAAAACGCCACCGATGAGGAGTACATCTCTTGGTGCCGCTATGACGGTGGTGACTGTGGCTACGGCGACCGTCGTAGCGTGACGGCCAACGTGCGCTATCAGTTTTAACGCATCATGACATAACAAACGGGGCCTGCGATGAGCAGGCCCCGTTTGTTTGATGAGGCGCAGTGAGTGAACGGCGTTAGTGCGGCTGCTTGATCAGTAGCTTCACCAACCGCCGCACGATGGGGGAGACCAAGTTGATCACCGGAAGCGCGACGGCAAAGGCAAACAGCCACGCCTTAAGCCAAATCACCACAATCCCCTCCACAAGCCCCACGTTATACAGCGTAATCACCAGCGACATAATGCATGACATAAACAGTGCCATCAGGCATGAAAATATCAGCTGGGCGTATTTCGGATCGAACATCGTACGTTTTCCTAATACGCGAATTAACGCTTATCTTCGGTTTTTTCAGTGAAGTCGCTGGCGTCGTGGCGCTCGTGAAGCTGCTCGCTGGGCTCACCCCAGGTGCGGTTCACCATGCGGCCCCGCTGAACTGCTGGGCGGGCATCAATCTCTTCGGTCCAGCGCAGCACGTTGGTGTAGGTGTGTGCTTCAAGGAACTCTGCCGCCTCATACACGCGATTTTTGACCAGTGCGCCGTACCAGGGGTGAATCGCCATATCGGCAATGGTGTACTCATCGCCTGCCATAAAGCGGTTGTCGGCTAAATGACGATCCAGCACGTCTAGCTGGCGTTTTACTTCCATGGTGTAGCGGTCAATCGGGTACTGGTACTTCTCTGGCGCGTAGGCGTAGAAGTGACCAAAGCCGCCGCCCAGCATGGGAGCGCTGCCCATTTGCCAGAACAGCCAAGAGAGGCACTCGGTGCGTTTGGCCGGGTCTGTAGGCAGAAATTCACCGAACTTCTCGGCGAGATAGAGCAAAATAGCCCCTGACTCAAACACCCGTTGGGGCGGGTTCATACTGTGATCCATCAGCACCGGGATCTTGGAGTTAGGGTTAGCCTCAACGAAGCCGCTGCCAAACTGGTCGCCTTCGCCGATTTGAATCAGGTGCGCATCGTACTCGGCTGCCTCAATACCTTTTTCCAGCAGCTCTTCCAGCATTACCGTGACTTTCACACCGTTGGGCGTGGCGAGGGAGTAGAGCTGTAGCGGATGTTTGCCCACCGGCAGGGCTTTATCATGGGTCGCGCCCGCCACAGGACGGTTGATATTGGCAAACTTACCGCCGTTGCCCGGCTCCCATTTCCATACGCTCGGTGGTGTATAGGTCGTATCGGTCATCATAGCCTCGCTGTTCAACAGGTAAGAAAAACGCAGTGCAATCGCCTAGCCTAGCTTGCTGAGTTATCCCTACTTTATGGGGCCGTAACAGGTAGGTACAAGGGGGTGTTTGTTAGCCCGTTAAATAAAAATGCGCAGAGAAAAATGAAAAGAGGCAGAGTCGCCATGTTGGCACTAAAGGGAGAATGGGAGGCGAGGGGGAAAACAATGAACTACCGCCTTGCAGGCTGGCAAGGCGGCGGCGACAGAGGTGGTTTATACCAGTGTCAGAGTGACATCAATGTTGCCACGGGTTGCGTTGGAGTAAGGGCAAACGATATGGGCTTTATCCACTAGCGCCTGAGCCACGTCTTTCTCCAGGCCCGGCAGGCTGATTTTTAGCTCAACTTCGATACCAAAACCGGTAGGGATCGCACCAATGCCTACGCTGCCATCGATTTGAGTATCAGCAGGCAGTTTGACTTTCTCTTGGCTGGCTACATGCTTCAGCGCACCTAGAAAGCAAGCGGAGTAGCCCGCTGCAAACAGCTGTTCTGGGTTGGTGCCTTCGCCGCCAGCACCGCCAAGTTCTTTTGGGGTGCTCAGTTTGACGTCGAGCGCGCCATCAGAAGATTTCGCATGGCCTTCACGGCCACCCGTGGCATGAGCATGGGCGCGGTAAGCAATCGTTTCAATCGACATTTATGACGTCTCCTGTCTATGGGTAGATCGAGCTATGGGTAGATCTAAGTAATAAAGCATTCGACTTCAATTTAGTGCAGCTTTATTTTGTACGCAAGTTAAATGATGGAAATGATGCTGCACTACTGAGGAGCGTGGCACTACTTGGCTTTTTGCAGGCTCTCGCGTAGTTGCACCAAATCCTCTTTGAGCTGAGTTAAGGCTTCTACCGACTTCTCACTGGCATTGACCACGCAGCTTGGAATGTGTCGCGCCTGCTCTCGCAGCGAGCGGCCTTTATCGGTCAGAAACAGCTCCACCACACGCTCGTCTTGAATGCTACGCTGACGGCGCAGCAACTGATCTGCTTCTAACCGTTTGAGAAGAGGGGTCAGCGAGCCGGGGTCAGTCAGTAACCGCTTACTCAGCGATCCGACAGTAATGCCATCCTCTTGCCAAAGTACCAGCATAGCTAAGTACTGCGGGTAAGTAAGCCCTAACTCTTTCAAAAGCGGTTTATAGATTTTTGTCATCATCAACGATGTTGAATAGAGGGCGAAGCAGAGCTGATGATCTAGCTCCAGTTCGCTGCAAGGGTCTAACGCAGGCATGTGGACTCCAAGACAAGGTACATAGCGGGTAATGTAGCGCGCCAGGGCGTAAGTGGCTATCCCTAGACGTTGGTCGTAGGTTTGCAGTTTTGTTTTGACACCCCGCTTGGCGGTCGCTAGCCTTCGCTTATTGAATGTTACCGGTAACACGGCGTCGCACTAAGCCGTTTTAGCACGGCAGCGTTCATAACCGCTCAGCACTCAGCACTCAGCACTCAGCAGTTCAGCACTCAACAACAATGAATGTTTGGAGATCACGTCATGACAGCGATTTGGCGCAGCACGCTTACTCTTGTAGGCGCAACCACTCTGACTTTTGGCATGGCGCATGCCCAAAGCCCTGAGCTTTCTGACCCGCCTGCCATCGAAGGGGATATCGTAGCTGACCACGGTAGCCACACCTTACGCATGGGCATCGGCCTTTCTGAAACCTCTCCGCAGTTTCTTTCCAGCCAGTACTTTGGCGAGATTCTAGAGCAGCGCACCGATGGCCGTATCACGGTCAACGTGTTCCCCAACAGCCAGTTGGGTGACGATGTTCAGATGATGGAAATGCTGCAGACCGGCACGCTAGACATGACGTATCCATCCAGCTCTGCAACCACAGGCTATGTTCAAGCGCTGTCGGCGTTTGATCTACCGTTCCTGCTGCCCAGCCGTGAAGCGGCCATTGCGGTGATGCAGAGCGACGTTGCCCAAGAGATGCTGGATGGCTTTGAAGGTACAGGGCTAAAAGCACTGACGTTCTCTGAAAATGGTTACCGCCAGCTCTCTAACAGTGCGCGCCCCGTTGAAACGCCAGAAGATGTTGCAGGCCTGGACGTGCGTGGCCTCAGCGTACGTACTATGCAGAACCCGGTTCACCTAGCCATCTGGGAAGCGTTGGGTGCTAACCCCACGCCGATGGCCTTTGGTGAGCTCTTCTCTGCCCTGGAGCAGGGCGTGGTCGATGGCCAGGAGAATCCCTGGAGCACCATCCTGACCTCTAACTTCAACGAAGTGCAGGATTACGGCACTGAAACACGCCACGTCTACACGCCGTTCATTATGATGCTCTCCGAGCGCACCTGGGACCGTATGGCCCCTGAGTACCAAGAGCTGGTGCTGGAAGCCGCGCGTCAATCCGCTGAGTACGAAATTCAGCTTTCCGCCGAGTACGATGACTGGTCGCGGGATCAGTTAGAAGCGCGCGGAATGCAGATCACTCGCTTGAGCGATGAGCAGCTGGCCGCGTTCCAAGAAGCCGTTCAGCCCGTTTATGAAGAGTGGGCGCCGCGCATCGGCGAAGACCTGATCGCTGAAATTCAGCAGATCGTAGAAGACAGCAGCAACTAATACGCACCGTTTAGCGCGCCATCGGGCAGGCCATTGTGCCTGCCCGACTTGTCAGTGCCCCCTGGAGTTCTTATGACACCCTCCTCAACACCTCCCAACGCTGAATCCTCTTTAACAGCACCCACGATAGAAGATCCGTCGGTCTACTTAGACGATCCCAATCGTAAGCTGCTGGAAATCGATACCGAAACGCGCCAAGGCCCGGCGCTGTTTCGCTGGTTAACGCTTGGCATGGAGTATTTGATTGGCGCGATTTTGGTGGCGCTGATTGTGGCGGTGTCCAGCAACGTGGTGGGCCGTTCGCTGTTTAACCACTCGCTACCTTGGGTCGATGAGCTGGCGCGTATGCTGTTTATCTGGCTGGTGTTTATTGGTGCCGCTGCGGCGTTTGCCCGCTATGAGCACATTGCCGTTGATGCGCTGGTGCGGCGTTTGCCGCTGCGCTTTGCGCACATGCTCTACTGCCTACAGCACCTGATTATTGCCGGGCTAATGCTGGTGATGGTGTTTGGCGGCTATCAAGTGCTGTCACGCTCCAGCGGGCGCTCTGCGATTATGGGCGTGCCTCTCAGCTTGGTCAGCCTTTCCCTCGTGCTCTGCGTCATCTTTATCGCCGCTGTTTCGCTGTGGCGGGTATGGATGAGCGTACGCATTATTGTTCAACCACACGGCCAGTCGGCCAAAGCACAAGGGGAGTAATCGTCATGCTGTGGATTTTTCTCGCCATTTTATTAGTGTCGATTGTGATTGGCCTGCCTATCGCGTTTGGTTTGGGGGTAGCGGCGCTGGTCATGGCGGTGCTTTCTGATATTCCGCTCTCAATCATGATTGAGCAGTCTATTCGTGGGGTGAATAGCTTTCCGCTGCTGGCCATTCCATTCTTTATTTTGGTCGGCGAAGTGATGAGTAACGGCGGCATTGCGCGTCGTTTGATGGAGCTTGCGGGGGCGCTGGTCGGCTTTATGCGCGGCGGCCTGGGTCAAGTGGCCATTACGGGCTCTATGTTTTTCGGCGGCATTAGCGGCTCTGCGGTTGCCGATACAGCGGCCACCGGCTCGATGATGATTCCCTCCATGAAGCAGCAGGGCTACACCGCGGCCAACGCCACGGCGATTAACACCGTCTCGTCGGTGATCGGGATTATTATTCCGCCCTCTATTCCGCTGATTCTGTACGGCATCGTGACAGAAACCTCTATCAGCCGCCTGTTTATCTCCGGCATCGTACCTGGGATGTTGATTGGTGCTGCACTCATGGTCACCACCTATATTTTGGCTAACAAGCAGGGCGGTGGGGTGCGCAAGTTCCGTTGGGACGTGCTGTGGAAAGCCTTCAAAGACGCTTGGCTAGCCTTAGTACTGCCGGTGATCGTGATTGGCGGCATTATTGGCGGCGTGTTTACTGCCACAGAAGCTGCCGTGGCGGCGCTGCTTTACTCGCTGGCGATTTCTTTACTGGTCTACCGCGAGTTCAAATTCAAGGAACTGGTTGGCATGCTGATCCGTACCGCCAGGCTGACCGGTATGGTGATGATGCTGCTGGCCTTTGCCACCGTCATTGCCTGGTTCTTAACCATCAATATGGTGCCGCAAACGCTGGTGCGTCAGGTACAGGCAATTACCCAAGAGCCGTTCCTGCTGCTGCTGATTGTGGCGGCACTGCTGCTGTTGGTCGGCTTTGTGATGGACTTGACGCCCGCCATGGTGATCATGGCACCGATGCTGGCACCGATTGTTACCTCGGTGGGCGTTGACGCTGCCTACTTTGGCGTGCTGATGGCCTTTATTCTAGGTATTGGCCTACTCACGCCGCCAGTGGGTACCTGCCTGTATGTGGGCTGTGGCGTGGGCAAAGTCTCCATGGAGTCGCTGGTCAAAGCCATGCTGCCATACTACGCCGCGCTGCTGGTCGTGCTGGTGCTGCTCATTGCCTTCCCAAGTATTGTGACTTGGTTACCTGACCTCACCGCTGTACGCGGTAACTGATAGGAGTCGCGAGTGACTACTTACTCAGCTCATAACGGCTCACATCGTATTCTCGTCATGGGAGTCTCAGGGTCGGGAAAATCGCATATTGGCCAGCAGCTAGCGGCCAGCTTGGGAGCCACCTTTATTGATGGCGACGACCACCACTCGCCAGCCAACGTGGCCAAGATGGCCAGCGGCCAGCCGCTGAATGATGATGACCGCCGCGACTGGCTGGCGACCCTGGCCGGGCTATTTGCCCAGTACAATGCGCAAGATGCGTCGGTGGTGATTGCCTGCTCCGGCCTGAAACGGCGCTACCGTGACCGCCTGAGAGAGGGGGATAGTGCTCTGCGTATCCTTTACCTGGAAGGCTCCCATGAACTGCTGCGCGAGCGCTTAGAAACTCGCGCCGGGCACTTTTTCAAAGGCGATAGCATGCTGGCCAGCCAACTGGCCGACTTGGAGCCACCGCAGGCGGATGAAGCCGTAACGCTTTCTATCAGCCTTACGCCCGCTGTAATCGTAGAGCGTTTTAGCGCCACGCTGGTACCCGAACAGCGCCGCTCATTAGGCTAAAGGAAGGGATAGGCGAGGGGCCCTACTATTCGCTATGGTAGGGCCCGAGCGCCATCCACTGTACAAGGCAGCGACGCCATTGAAGAAAAAACGCCCTACATTACAAGATATTGCGGATCGCGTTGGTGCCACCAAAATGACCGTGAGCCGCTGTTTGCGCGACCCGGAGACGGTGTCGGAAGGGCTTCGGGAGCGCATTTTTAGCACCGCCGAGCAGATTGGCTACATTCCTAACCGCGCCCCCGACTTGCTATCCCGTGCCACCAGCCACTCCATTGGCGTGTTGGTGCCCTCGCTGACCAACCAAGTATTTGCTGATGTCATCGTTGGTATCGAAGCCTATACCGAGCCAGCAGGCTACCACCTAATGCTTTCCCACTACGGCTACAGCCAGGAGCTGGAGGAGCGCAGCCTTGCCTCGCTGCTGTCGTATAACGTTGACGGCGTGATTTTGTCGGACCGTGACCATACCCCGCGCAGCCTGCGGATGTTGGAAACGGCGGGTATTCCCATTGTGGAAATTATGGATACTCACCGCCCACCGCTGCAGCAGGCGGTGGGCTACGATAACGTCCGTGCCGCTTACGATATGGTCAGCGAGATGATTCGCCGAGGGCGTCGCCACGTTATTTACTTAGCCGTGCGGCTAGATGAGCGTACCCGTCAACGCGAACAGGGTTACCGCCAAGCCATGGAAGAGCAGGGGCTAGCGCCAGTAACGCTGCAGAGCAGCCAGCGCTCCTCCTATACCGTTGGGGCCGCGCTGATGCAGGAAATTCAGCGCGACTACCCCGAGGCAGACGGTATTTTCTGCACCAACGATGACGTCGCCGTGGGCGCTTACTTTGAGTGCCTGCGCCAGGGAATTAACGTGCCTGAGCACATGGCGATTGCGGGGTTCCACGGCCACGATGTGGGCCAGGCCATGACGCCACGGTTGGCCAGTGTAGTGACACCTCGCCAAGCGATTGGTGAAGCAGCGGCCAAGGCGCTATTGGCGCGTATTCGCGGCGAAGCGCTGGCGCAGAAGGTGCTGGATTTAGGGTACCGTATTGAAGCGGGCAGCACGCTGTAGCGGCCAGTCTAAAAACTGTTTGGCTGCTTACCATAACCTCGTTAGGCTAGCGTTTTATCCTGTTACGCTTGAGCGCGCGCGAGGCCGCTGTGAAGATTACTCAATTAACGGTTTATCCGGTGAAATCCCTGCAAGGGATTGATGTGACCCAAAGTGAGATCCATGCCCACGGCTTGGCCTGGGACCGGCGCTGGATGCTGGTAGATGCCCAGCAGCGCTTTGTCACCCAGCGTCAGTTGCCCGCTTTGGCCACCGTGTCGGTCGCGTTAACGTCCGATTCGCTTGTGCTGTCTCACTCCGCCGTCGAGCCGCTCTCTATTTCACTGGAAGAGCCCCAGGGTAACCTGCGGCTTGTCTCGGTATGGGACGACCACTGCAAAGCGCTACCGGAGAGCGAAGCGGTATCTGAATGGCTGGAGGCCGCGTTGGGCGAGCAGGCCAAAGGCATCAGCCTGGTCCGCTTTGCCACCACCTTTACCCGTGCGGTGGAAGAGGACTTTCTGGCAGGTGGCGAAGCCCATACATACTTTGCTGATGGCTACCCCTTTTTGATCACCACCACCGGTTCGCTGGATGCTTTAAACAACGCCCTGGTCGCAGCAGGTAATCCCCCCGTACCCATGAATCGCTTTCGGCCCAATATCGTGGTGGCGTGCGATAACGCCTGGGAGGAGGATCGCTGGGCGATGCTGGTTGCAGATAGCTACCAGTTAACGCTGCGTAAACCCTGCCAGCGCTGCAAAATTACGACTGTGGATCAACAAACCGGCACGATTCCCACGCAGGCCGAGCCGCTAAAAACGCTCTTGGCGTTGAATACCCAGCCCCATTTGAAAGGCGCGCATTTTGGCCAAAACGCCACGTTAACGGCAGGAGATGGCAGCGTTATTCGTGTGGGGGATGAGGTGACGGCAACGCCCCGCGAGGTCTGAAGCGCAACAGCTTAGTGGCAATCGCGGTGCCCAGCAGGGTAATCACCATGCCTGCCACTACCTGCAGGCTTAGGGTTTCATCCAGCAGCAGATAGCCCCACAGCAGCGCACTGACCGGTACCAAGAAAGTCACCGTCGATGTGGCGGTGGCTCCGGCGCTCGCGAGCAATCCAAAGTAGAGCAGGAATGCCAATGTGGTGCTGAGCATGGCCAGTGCTAAGGCGTTGCCCCACGCGAGCGTGCTCACCGGCTCGCTTGGCCATAGCAGTACCCCAGGAATCAGTAACACCAACGCTGACATAGCGCTGCTGCCAGCGGCGAGCACCCGCGTGGGCAAGTGGCTCAGGCGCGTTTTCGAGTAGTTGCCCGCAATGCCGTAGCAGAACGTGGCACCTAACACCGCAATGATAAACCAGCCGTCGCCGCCTAAGCTGAAGTCCAGTCGATTCGCTGAGAGTATATAGACGCCCAGTAGGGCCAGTGCCAGACCCACGTACTGCTGGCGCTGTATGGGGGTGGCAAAAAAAGCGGCCCCCAAGAGTGCGGTGAAAATAGGCGTGGTGGCGTTAATCAGCGAAGTAAAACCCGCCTCTAGGCGTGTGGTTGCCAACGCTAGGAGCGAAAACGGCAGAACATGGTTAACGATCCCCAACAGCAATAGTGGCCCTTTGTGCTGCCAGATCAAACGCAAGTAGTGCAGGCTCAGTAGCAGTGGCACCAGCAGCAGGGCACCAATGCCCATCCGCACGAACACCAATGGCACCGCCCCAAACTCAGGCGCTGCCACGCGCATAAAAATAAACGAAAGCCCCCATAACGATGAAAGCAGTACAAGGCGCAGTGCGTCGGCCGATGACATGGTGTGTCCTTACGTGGAAAAACGCCGTGTTAAATGCTCGTCAGCTTATCTATAAAGCGTACGAAAGCGAAGTAGCCATAAGGAGATAAATAGGATTGTCAATATTTGTTATGTGACTAAATTGACGTTGACGCCTATGGTGGGAGTCTCTACTGTCTCAGCCAATCGTAGGATTGCAATTGATGACCCGTTGAGGAAAAGCCGTGGATCTCGCAACGCTGATTGGCTTGGTAGGAGCTGCCGTGCTGGTGGGTGCCTCTGTCATTATGGGCACATCGCCGGAAGTGTTTATGAACCCTACCGGCTTACTGTTGGTGGTAGGGGGTAGCTTATTTGTTGTTCTCGCCAAGTTCAGCATTACACAGTTCAAGTTTGCGTTTAAAGCAGCGGCGCGGGCGTTTAAGTTTCAACTGCCCAGTATTCAAGAGAGTATTGATGAGCTGGTGGAGCTTTCGAAAGTCGCTCGCCGAGAAGGCATGATTGCCTTAGAGAGTCGGGAAGTAAACTCTCCGTTTTTAAAGAAAGGCCTGCAAATGCTGGCAGACGGCTTTAGTGCCGACATGATCAAAGAGATGATGGAGAAGGAGCGTTTACTGACCCTGGAGCGTAATGAAGCCGGTGGCCAGGTGTTCTCAGCGCTTGGCGAAGTATCGCCTGCCATGGGGATGATCGGTACGCTCGTGGGGCTTGTTCAGATGCTCTCTAATATGGGTGATCCCTCGCTTATTGGCCCGGCCATGGCGGTGGCGTTGTTAACGACCATGTACGGAGCCATGATCGCTACCATGTTCGCGAACCCCATTGCCGAGAAGCTCTGGGTGCGCATGAATCAAGAAGCCAAGATGCAAGAGCTTTGGATCGATGCAGTGCTGGCGATCAAAGGTGATAAAAATCCTCGTGTACTGGAGCAGATGCTCACCATTTACCTGCCGCCGGAGCATCGCAGCGCGGAGAGTAGCGAAGAGCGCAATGCAGCAAGCGAGCGGACCTAACCCATGGCGCAAAAGCAGACCAATATTCCTGCCTGGATGGTGACCTACGCTGACCTAATGTCACTGTTGCTATGCTTTTTTGTACTGCTGCTCTCATTTGCAGAAATTGATGCACAGAAGTTTCGTCGCGTGGCGGACGAGCTTTCCAAAGCGTTTGGAGTGCAGCGTGATATTGAGGCCATGCAGGTGCCTATGGGAACCAGCGCCACGCTCCAGCACTTCTCTCCGGCAACGCCGGATCGTACCTTACTTGAAGAAGTTCGCCAGCGCACGATGCAGCAGCAGCCTCAGCTTGAGTCAATGCGCAGCATGCTGGAAACACAGCAGCGCCAGCGTAGTCTGCAGGTGGCCAGCCGTGTGGAAGCACTTTTAGAGTCTTCATTACCCGAGGGAGTGGCCGAGATCACGGTAGATGAGTATCGGGTAGTGGTGCGCATCGCTGAAAATGGCACCTTTGGTTCGGGAACCGCTACCGTAACGCCCGCATTTGCCAGTGTGTTACAAGAGCTGGCCACGCTGTTGGGCGACCTAACCGGCACCGTGTCGATTGACGGACACACCGACAACGTACCCATTCGTACCGCTCAGTTTCGCAGCAACTGGGATCTATCGGCGATGCGCGCTGCTTCAGTGGCCAACGTGCTGGTGGAGAGCGGGGAAATAGCGCCTGGGCGGCTGCTTATCCAAGGGTTTGCAGAGACGCGCCCGCTGGCCGCTAACGACACTCCGGATGGCCGTGCGGTCAACCGCCGGGTTGAGCTAACGATCGATGCCACTACCCCCTTTGACGAGCGTGGAGAGCGTTCCATGGATGCGCTTCAGGCTGACTCCCCAGCGATATCGCCTCCTTTGGCGGCAGTAACACCGCTGTAAGGCGAGAGCGATAGAATCGTCGTCTAGAATCAGCTACGCTGAATAAGCACGGAACGTAAACCTGCGTTCACCCTGTGAGAAGCACACTACCCTAGGAAAGGAGAACAGAATGGATAGTAAAGCAAGCGCACATTGGGAAGGCGGTCTGAAAGATGGCCAAGGCAAAGTGGCTACCGAAAGCGGTGCATTGAATGCAGGCTACTCCTTTAAGCAGCGTTTTGAAGGCGAGCCCGGCACCAACCCGGAAGAGCTGATCGGTGCCGCCCACGCCAGCTGCTTCTCTATGGCCCTTTCCATGATTTTGGGTGAGAAAGGCTACACGGCAGACGCTATCGATACCCAGGCACGTGTGACGCTATCGCAAAGCGACACGGGGTTTGATATTTCCAGTATTCACCTGGATGTGGAAGCGAGCGTGAGTGGTGCCGATGAGGCCGCTTTCAAAGAAGCTGCTGAAACTGCGAAGGCGAACTGCCCGGTGTCCAAAGTGCTTAATGCAGACATCACCATGTCGGCCAAGCTGAAAGGCTAATACCCGAAGCGCTGCCAGGCGCTGCCATAGAGCAGCGCTTGGCAGCGTTTTTTGAATGGCGCTGCCGTTAACACGAGAAGGGCCTTGCCGAGTGGCAAGGCCCTTTTTGCGAGCAGCGACGGGTGAATGCCAGTGCCGGACGCTACGATTAGCTCTGGGCGTCGCTGACGTCGTCAGCGTCTTCTTCGCTGTTATTCATCTCGGTGTTGCGTTCGGTGCGAAGGTCGCTGTCGCGATCGTACTCTTGGGCTTCCTGGAGTGCTTCTTCGGAAGCATTGACGGAAATGACATACTCTTCACCGTCTTCCCCTTTTGTTAGCTCAAGAGAGTCCCATTCAATGGCGACATCTTTTTCGCCCATGCCCAGAAAGCCACCAACGCCCACCACCACGGCTTGAATCTGGCCATCTTCATCAATGATCAAGTCATTGATGGTGCCAATATCTTCATCATTTTCAACGCTGCTGCGCACCTGATTGCCCGTCAGCGAGTCGGAATGGAAGGTGTTTTCCGGTGCGTGAGTTAGGTAGGAGGCTTCCATGCTAGTGCTATTTTCGGTGGCCTGTGTGATGCCTGAAGTGACCAGCAGTGCCGGTAGTATCAGCGTGCTAAGAAAAGTCGGTTTCATCGTTATTGCTCCTTGCGTGTTGATGAAGAGACATCGCCGCACACCTGTTAATCCCCATATAACCGAGTGGCGATAACGTAGCGGCAAGCAGATGCCGCGTGCAACGGTGCCCCTGGTCGTCCTCATTGGCCCTGCACTTCGCTGTGCAAGGACACTTCTCAAGGTAGGAGCTGAAGGGTGATTTGCAATGTAAGTGGCTAACTCTTAATCAATATCAATGCCGCTAAGAACCTGTGTTAAACGCTGCGACAGTCTGACGAATTGACCGATTGCCCGTGGCTGGGCATATTCATACCTACTAGGTCTATCGCGCAGCGTGGGCCGCATAAAAAGGAGAACCCATGACCCTGACTGCACATTTATTGCCGTTTCAGCAATTTAAGCACCGTTTGGCAAGCGGTGTGGTAGCGCTAAGCACCTGGCTAATAGCAACCGGAGCCCTGGCCAGCGAGACTGAGCTGCCAAAAGGGCACTTTTTGTTACCCGAAGCAGGCAATATGATTGGGCAGGTTTATACCGTTACCGCCAGCGATGAAGATACGCTGTTGGATATTGCCCGGGAACATAATGTGGGCTACGAAGAGATTCGTATGGCTAACCCGGATGTCAGCATATGGGTGCCGGGTGAGGGCACCGAGGTGACCATTCCCAGCCAGTTTATTTTGCCGGATGAACCCCGCACGGGTATTGTCATTAACGTCGCCGAACTGCGCCTCTACTACTATCCCGAGCCAGAGAATGGCGAAGCTCCACGGGTAGAAACCTATCCCATTGGTATCGGGCGAGATGCCTACAATACGCCGCTGGGTATTACCGAAACCACCATGCGTCTGGAAAATCCGGCCTGGTACCCCCCAGCATCAATCCGCCGGGAAGCTGCCGAGCGTGGTGATCCACCGCCCGCTGTTGTGCCCCCAGGCCCGGATAATCCGCTTGGCCAGTACGCGATTTTGCTGGATATTCCGGGCTACCTGATTCACGGCACGAACCAGCCTGACGGTATTGGTATGCGCGCCAGCCGTGGCTGTATCCGTATGCATCCTGAGGATATTGAGTCCGTTTTCTGGCGCGTACCGGTGGGCACGCAGGTAAACATTATTGATGCACCCATCAAGCTGGGTTGGGGGGCCGAAGGCAACGCCTATATTCAGGCGTTCACGGCGACCGATGAGCAAGCATTTGGTATGGAAACACTGCTGAATGTGGTGGGCCTGATTGAAGAGCATGAAGGTGAAGGCCGCGCGAACTACGAGCAGGTGAGCCGCGTACTGGAAGAAGCCAATGGCCAAGTGGTGCCGTTAAGCTAGTCAGCACTGGCGAGCTTCGCCTTTAAGAGGAAGTGGGCAGTAGCGCCGGTACCAATGAAAGCGCTACTGCCTGACGCACCAGTTCAGCCACATGAGTGGCTCCCATCGCTTTCATCGCGCGCAGTCGATACACCTCGACAGTTTTGGCGCTAATCCCCATATGCTCAGCAATTTCACGGCTGGTCATACCCTCTGCCACATGAATCACGATGCGCTGCTCTTTTGGGCGCAGTGCCTCAAAGCAAGCCTGTAACTGTGCTATTGCCTGCTGTTGCTGGTGGTGCTGCTCGGCACGGCTTAATGCCCGCTGCACGACTTCAATCAGTTGCTGATGGTTAAACGGTTTTTCGATGAAATCAAAGGCACCGTTTTTCAGCGCTGTCACCGCCATGGGTACGTCGCCGTGTCCCGTCATGATGATGATGGGTAGGCTGGCATGCTGATCGACTAACTGTTGCTGCACCTGCAGCCCGCTCATCCCCGGCATGCGAACATCCAACAGTAGCGCGCCAAATACTTCAGGAGTGGCGGCTAAAAAGGCGTCACCGCTTGTAAAGGCGCGGGTGCTAAGCCCCACTGATTCCAACAGCCATACCAGCGATTCACGCAGGGCTTGGTCGTCGTCGACCACCGCAATCATGCTAGGAGATGCTGACGTGTGAGTAGACAAGGGCATTAGGCATCGGTCTCCGTTCGTAGTGCCACATCAAAACAGGCACCTTGGGGGGTGTCGGTGCGAAGGGAGAGCGCACCTCCCATACTCTCCACCAGCGTGCGGCTAATGGCCAGCCCCATGCCGAGTCCTTCGTCGCGTGTCGTGAAAAAGGCATCAAAAATCGTTTGCTGATGCGCTTGGTCGACCCCTGGCCCTTCATCTTCAATGCTGAGCGTGATCTGGCGCTGGCCGCTTCGCCGCGCACTTATGCGTACTGTCTTTGCCTCACTTATCCGTCGGCTAGCGGCCAACGCGTTAAGCAGCAAGTTAACAATGACTTGTTCCAAGGCGATGGCATCGGCGTAGATACGCGGTAATCCACTGGGAAGCTGGGCCGTGAGGGTGATGGATGCCTGCTGATACTGCCACTCACAGAGCCGGCAAGCGGCCGCGACTACGTCTGACAGCACCAGCGGGCGCACTTGGTGGCTGCGTTTACGCACGAAACTACGCAGGTGGCGCAGCCGCTGGGCGAGGCGCTGCACCTGCTCATCAATGCGCTCCAGTGGTAGCTGCAGATCGCTTGCCGGGGGAGTGGGGTGCTGTTGGCACTTTAACAGCGCACCGCTGGTGTAGTTGGCAATCGCGCCTAAGGGCTGGTTTAGCTCATGGGCGATATTGGAAGCAAGCTCGCCTGCGGCAGCCAGCCGATTGGCGTGGGCAATTTGTTCTTGGTGACGTCGCGCCTGAGCCTCGGCCGCTTTGCGGGCGCTAATATCACGATTCACCAGGGCATAATGGCCCGGCTCGGCCCCTCGGCTGCGATGGGCTAATACCACGCTGAGCACCGGCACGCTGCCGCTCGCGGTGCGCATACCCAGCTCGCCGCTCCAAGAGCCGTAGCGTTCAACGGCAGGAAACACCACCTCATGCAGCAGTCGCAGCGACTCCTCCTGATAGAGTTCGCTCAGCGCGGTGGGCGCGGTGGTGGGCAGAGAAAAGCAGCGGCGGGCGGCTTCGTTAGCACTAAACACCTGCTGATGTGGCCCTAAAAACAGCACGTAGTCGGTGGTGGACTCGACCACTTGGGCTAAACGCTCTCGCGTGGCTTCTGCCTCAATGCGTCGCCCGACATCTCTGGAAACGCACAGGATATCTAACAGCTCGCCAGTGGTGGGATCACGCCGAGTACGGCTGGTGGTTTCAAACCAAACGTAGTGGCCTGCTTTAGCACGAAAACGGTAGGTTTGCTGGTAGAAGCCGTCGTGGTAGTACACCCGCGGCGATTTATTGAGCAGGTCGCTTAAATCCGCCGGATGAAACAGCTGGTAGGCGGAGACGCCGATCAGCTCGTTGGGCTCGTAGCCGAGCAGCTCCCGGGCAGCCTGGGAGGCATACAGAAACGTGCCGTCCCGTGCGTGGCGAGAAATGAGATCGGTGGTGCTCTCGGCGAGCCATTGGTAGTGGCGCTTTTCTTCTTCAAGCACGGCGTTGCGCGATTCCAAAGCGGCCACTTTCGCTGCTAGGGCGGCGTCTGCATCGCTCATAAATTAGCGCGCAGGGTCTAGCACCCCACCCATCGATGCGTTGCGGCGGAACCAGCCCGCAATGCTGGCGCGGGGCTGGCGGGTGGGCAGCACTTCGTGGGGGATGGTTTCCGATAAAAAGCAGGCAAAGGTGCCGGCTTCGGGCACCACGCGGGCGACTTCCAGGGTGGGATCGTCCGGGTGATAAATCACCATTTCGCCGCCGCCATCGCTCGGCCAGTCGGGGTTTAAGTAGCCTACGGTGGAAATCACTCGGTTGGCGCGCCCGCGAAAGCTGTCCAGGTGACGCTGGTAGAAGGCACCGGCGGGGTAATGGGCAAAGTGGGCCTCGTACTCAAACAGGCCAAGAAACAGCGCTTGGTTGAGCGACTGCTGCAGTTCCGCCATGGCGTTTAAATAGCGGCGTTGGGCTTCGCTCTCCCGGTCTAACCAATGGATAGCATCGCCTCGGATATCTTTACGCAGATGGTGCTGCTGGCCTCGGCCAATGCCCGCTTCATCCAGCGCATCGTGTTCGGCTAGGTGGTGAATCTCGCGGTGCAGCGCTTGACAGAGTGCCGAGTCGATCACCCCTTTGCCCACATACCAACCCTGTTCCACCAGCGCGTCGACCAGCTCCAAATGGGCTTTTGGATCAAGGGCGGGTGCATCCAGTTCAGATAAAGCGATCATTTAGTGGTTCTCGTAACGGGCGTTGGGGCGGCCGAGCGGCGTTGGCGGCTTCTGTTCGGCGTGTGGCGCTCAGGGTAATGACGGAGTGCTCCGGGAGGGCGCTGATAAAGATCAATGCCCATGCCAAACCCTTCGGCTAACAGCTCGACCAGCATCATTGCGGAAAGCCCCCAAATCACGTGGCCCTCTACCCGGTAGCTGGGCACATAGTGGGCAACGCCATCGACGGTAATCACATCGGTATGGGTGCGTTGGTCGTTTAAAAAGTGGCTGAGTGGGACTTCAAAAATAGCGTCTAACTCTGCGGGGTCAGCTACCAGCGGCAGGTCGGGCGGGATAATGCCGACCCAAGGCGTCACACGAATGCCGTGCAGCGAAATCACGTCGGACAGTCGCCCCAGAGGCTGCACCAACCCAGGGGCGAGCGCAATCTCCTCCTCCGCTTCCCGTAGCGCCGTGGCGTACAGGTCAGTATCCTCTGGCTCACGCTTGCCGCCCGGAAAAGCCACTTGACCGCGATGGGTGTTTAGGTGGCTGGCTCTGCGTGTAAAAAGCAGTGTGGGGGCAGGGCGCTCCACAATCGGCATCAGCACGGCGGCTTCTGGCAGCGCTACGTGGTCTAGCCGTTGAGGGGTATGCTGTTGCAGCTGTTGGCGCAGTTTCTCTAACATAGGGATTCCCGTTGCTTTGCTCTCTTTTACCCAGCCACGGTGATCATCGTCAAGCACGTTGATGCCTCGACCCACCAGCCGTAGAGAAAACGCGATGAACTTTTGTAGTCAGTGCGGTGAGAAAGTCCGATTTGCCGTTCCCGAAGGTGACGACCGCCCACGCTACCTATGCGACGGCTGTGGCACTATCCATTACCAAAACCCGCGGATCGTAGCAGGCACGCTGCCTGTCAGCGGTTCCAAAGTCCTACTCTGCAAGCGGGCGATATCCCCACGCAAAGGCTACTGGACGCTACCTGCGGGCTACATGGAGAACGCTGAAACCACGCAACAGGCCGCCACGCGAGAAACCTGGGAAGAGGCGTTTGCGGAGGTCACGCTGGGAGATTTGTACACGCTGATTGATCTACCGCATATCAACCAAGTGTATATGATTTTCCTGGCCGACTTGTTAGGGGGTTTCAGCGCAGGGCCAGAGAGCCTGGAGGTGGCACTGTTTGAGGAAGACGAGATCCCCTGGGACGCACTCGCTTTCCCCACCATCGAGCGCACGCTGCGCCACTACTTTGCCGACCGGGAAAGCGCTGTTTTTCCGCTCCATACCAGCAAAATTACGCCCGAAGATCGCGAGCGCTATGTGGGCAGCGCTTAGTGCGTTACTTAAAGGTTGGCAAGCTGCCAGACATCGTACGCCACTTCTTCATAGGGGTGAGCCAGCTTGAGGGCGGCAATGGCGGCCTGGATATGTTCGTCGGCGCAGACCAGTTCGACCTTGAACTCCTCGACAGTTTCCAGTGTGCCGACCTGCCCAATATGCGGTTCGGCACCCTTCATTGGGCGGAACTGTCCGGTGCCCCGGGTTTGAAAGCACACATGCTCGTAGTCGCCAATGCGACCAGCGCCAGCTTCAAAGACAGCGTTTTTGACGCTTTCAACATTCTCAATGGGAACAAAAAACGCGAGTTTATACATGCCAAGCTACCTCTGTGCATCGGGATACGTCGTCAGGTGCCCATGTTAACGGATAGGGCACTACTGGTCTTGGCGTAGGCTTTGTATGATGAGGTTTTTTTAAGCATAAGGCGGCGAGCCAATCCATGGATAAGTTTGAAGTAAAGCTCGATCAGGCGGCGCGAGCCGCCTGGATGTCCTACGTGGGTGGGATGACTCAGGACGAGATTGCCACCCAGCTTGGCGTATCAAGGCCCGGTGTGCAGCGCTTGCTGGCGTTGGCGCGCCAAGAGGGGCTGGTGAAAGTGCACATTGACCATCCCATCTCGACCTGCATGGCCTTAGGCAGCTTACTACGCGAGCATTTTCAGCTGACCTACTGCGATGTGGTGCCTGCCGACACCCACGCCCCCGAAAGCGCTGCGTACTATTTGGCGGTGGCGGGGGCTGAGCGCATTGCGCGGCTGGTGGAGCGCAGCGAGCCGCTGACGCTGTCTCTGGGTACCGGGCGCTCGGTGCGTGCGGCGGTGGAAGCGCTTAGCCGTGTGGAGCGGCCGCAGCATCGCTTTGTCTCGCTGGTGGGTAACGTAGCCCGTGACGGCTCCGCTAACCGCTATGACGCCGTGATGGTGCTGGCGGATAAAACCGGTGGCGAGCGCTTTTTAC
This sequence comes from Vreelandella lutescens, assembly GCF_014640815.1. Taxonomy (GTDB): domain Bacteria; phylum Pseudomonadota; class Gammaproteobacteria; order Pseudomonadales; family Halomonadaceae; genus Vreelandella; species Vreelandella lutescens. The sequence continues at coordinate 585,465 of NZ_BMHM01000001.1, forward strand.
TTCCCGCGCCGGTGGTGGCGGAGTCGCTGGCGGAGAAAGAAGCCATGCTGTCGCAACGTTTGTTTAAAGCGATTGCCGATGTGGCGCGAGAGTCGGAAGCGGCGTTTATCGGCATTGGTCGCATTGACCGCCAAGCCACGCTTTTCCAAGACCACTTCATTAGCGAAAGCGAGCTGGATGAACTGCTGGGTCGTGAAGCCGTAGGGGAGCTGCTGGGGTGGCCGTTGAATCGGCGTGGCGAAGTGATTGATTGTTCGATTACGCGACGAGTCACGAGCCTGCCGCTTGAACGCTTTGGCAAACACCTGATGGTGGGCATTGCCGGTGGCCGAGATAAAGCCCCCGCTATTTTAGCCGCGCTGCGCGGTGGCTGGTTGAAAGGGTTGATCACCGATGAGATTGCCGCCAGGCATATTGTCGAGGCGATGAAATGACGCGTCACTTCGCGCTTGCAACATGCAAGCGATTGAATGAATTAGCATAAAGTCTAACTCGGCAAGCTTTGCTTTTTTTTGGTTCGCGTACGATCATTTGTTCGGTTGATGATCAATAAGATCAAGGCAACAACAATGCCAACATTTGCCAAGAGGAGTGCTGTATGCGTCTCGCACGTCATTTGCCCGTCACGACCCTAGCGGCTGCCATCGCATTGGCTGGCCACGCCCAGGCTCAAACCGAGATCACCGTCGCCACGGTGAACAATAACGACATGGTCATCATGCAGAGCCTGACCGATGCCTTTGAGCAAGCGCATCCAGATATCACGCTGGACTGGGTGGTGCTTGAGGAGAACGTGCTGCGTCAGCGTATGACCACGGATATTGCCACCGGCGGTGGGCAATTCGACGTGATGACCATCGGTACCTATGAAGTGCCTATTTGGGCCGAGCGCGGCTGGCTTGAGCCGCTGGATAGCCTCCCCGATGACTATAACGAAGACGATCTGCTGGCATCGGTACGCGATGGCTTGAGCCTGGACGGCACGCTGCACGCGCTGCCGTTCTATGCGGAAAGCTCCATGATGTATTACCGCACCGATCTGTTTGAGCAGGCAGGCATTGAGATGCCCGAGCAGCCCACCTGGACGCAGGTGCGCGACTGGGCTGAACAGCTTCACGGCAGCGAAGATGGCTTAGCGGGTATTTGCCTGCGCGGCAAGCCGGGCTGGGGCGAGAACATGGCGTTTGTGTCGACGCTGGTGAACACCTTCGGCGGACGCTGGTTCGATGAGCAGTGGAACCCAGAGCTCAACTCCGAGGCGTGGAATAACGCAATTTCGTTCTACGTGGATCTGCTCAGCAACTATGGCCCACCCGGCGCAAGCTCCAACGGCTTTAACGAGAACCTCGCGCTCTTCTCGCGCGGTAACTGTGCCATGTGGGTCGATGCTACCTCAGCGGCAGGCAAGCTCTACGATGAGAACGAATCCGACGTAGCAGGCACGCTTGGCTTTGCGCCAGCGCCCATCGCAGAAACCCCCAAAGGTTCCCACTGGCTGTGGTCTTGGGCGCTGGCCATCCCAGCCTCTTCTGAGCATAAAGAAGCCGCTCAGGCGTTCATTACCTGGGCCACATCGGAGGAGTATATCGAGCTTGTGGGTGAAACAAACGGTTGGACCAGCGTACCGCCTGGCACCCGCGAATCCACCTACGCTAATGAGCAGTACACAGAAGCCGCGCCATTTGCCGCCTTTGTGCTAGATGCCATTAAAGAGGCCGACCCCACCGACTCCAGCCTAGAACCAAACCCCTACGTGGGCGTGCAGTTTGTGGGTATTCCTGAGTTCCAGTCGATTGGCACCCAGGTAGGCCAAACCATTGCGGCGGCGCTTACCGGTGATACATCGGTGGAGCAGGCGTTGGATAACGCCCAGCGCGCTACCGAGCGCACGATGCAGCGAGCGGGCTACATCGAACGTTAATGCACTCCTGCGCCTGCCCGGCCACGGGCAGGCGCTTTAGTTGGTTCTAGCAGGTCAGTTTTCTTGCAGGTATTTCCATGAATAGAACACGTGCTTCTGGCCGTACGGTCGGCGGGCTGAGAACGCTTTCGCTTCAAGCGCCCGCCGTAACGCTGCTGCTGCTCTGGATGATTGTGCCCCTCGGCATGACCATCTGGTTCTCTTTCCAGCGCTACAACTTGCTCATGCCTGATATGACAGGCTTCGCCGGGCTAGAGAACTATGAGTACCTGCTGACCGACCCCGCGTTATGGTCGGCTATGGGCACCACGCTGCTGCTGGTGGGCTGGGTGCTGGTGATTACCGTGGTGGGCGGCACCCTGTTGGCGGTGCTGTTTCAACAGGATTTTGCCGGGCGGGGCATTGCCCGCGTATTGGCGATCTCCCCCTTCTTTGTCATGCCAACGGTGAGCGCGCTGGTATGGAAAAACATGATGATGCACCCCTCTAACGGGGTATTGGCGTGGTTAGCACAGTCGCTGGGGCTGCCCGCGTTGGACTGGTTCTCATCGCTACCGCTGACCTCCATCATCATTATCGTCTCATGGCAGTGGCTGCCGTTTGCGCTACTGATCCTGCTGACGGCGATGCAGTCGCTGGATGAAGACCAAGTGGAAGCCGCGCGGATGGATGGCGCGGGCCCCTTGGCGATTTTCTTCTTCATTACGCTGCCGCACCTGAAGCGTGCCATTAGCGTGGTGATCATGATTGAGATGATCTTCCTGCTGACGATTTTTGCCGAGATCTTTGTGACCACCTCTGGCGGGCCGGGGCTTGCCACCACCAACTTGGCCTATTTGATCTACATCCAAGCGCTGCTGGATTTTGATGTAGGCATGGCCTCGGCGGGTGGGGTGATCGCCATCATTCTTGCCAATATCGTCGCGATTTTCCTTGTCCGTATGGTCGCTAAGAACTTAGAAGACTAACCCCGGCACCAGGGCGTCTTGGGAGCATTTCAATGACAACGCATCGTAATAGCGCGCCAGCACACACTCGCTCGTTGCCCATCCGGCAGCTGGTGTTAACCCTGCTGGGCTGGTCCATTGCGCTGATTATCTTTTTCCCCATCCTCTGGATGGTGCTAACGGGGTTCAAAACCGAAACGGCAGCGATTGCCGACCCCAGCTTTATTTTTTCGCCCACGCTCGAAAGTTATCAAGCCGTTCAGGCCCGCTCGGGCTATGCACGCTTTGCGTTAAACAGCGTTGCCATCGCGTTTGGCTCCACGTTGTTAGCCCTGCTCATTGCCATTCCCTCGGCTTACGCCATGGCCTTTTTGCCCACTAAACGCACCAAAGGCACGCTGCTGTGGATGCTCTCCACCAAAATGCTGCCGCCGGTGGGTGTTCTGGTGCCTATTTATCTGATTTTCCGCGATGTTGGGCTGCTGGATACCCGCACCGGGCTGATCATCATTTACACCCTGATGAACCTGCCCATTGTGGTGTGGATGCTCTACACCTTCTTTAAAGATATGCCCAAAGACATTCTTGAGGCGGGACGTATGGATGGGGCTTCCACCCTGCAGGAAGTGTTCTTTCTGCTGCTGCCGCTGACCCTGCCAGGGATTGCGTCGACCGGGCTGCTCTCGGTGATTTTGAGCTGGAACGAAGCGTTTTGGAGTCTCAACCTCACCTCGTCGAAAGCCGCGCCGTTGACCGCCTACATTGCCTCGTTCTCAAGCCCCGAAGGGCTGTTCTGGGCCAAGCTATCGGCGGCTTCTACCATGGCCATCGCCCCCATCCTAATCCTCGGCTGGATGACCCAAAAACAAATGGTGCGCGGCCTGACCTTTGGCGCCGTCAAGTAAAGGAGTTCCCCATGGCAACCTTACAACTCAAGAACATTACCAAGCAGTTTGGCGACACCAAGGTCATCAAGGGCATTGATCTCGACGTTAACGATCGTGAGTTCGTGGTGTTCGTTGGCCCCTCGGGCTGCGGTAAATCCACGCTGATGCGCATGATCGCGGGGCTGGAGAGCGCCAGCGACGGCGACATTTTGATCAATGGTCAGCGGATGAACGAGGTAGGCCCCGCCGACCGGGGCTTAGCGATGGTGTTTCAAAGCTACGCGCTGTACCCGCACATGACGGTTGAAGGCAACATGGGCTTTAGCATGCGCCTAGCCGGGGTGCCCAAAGAGGAGCGCCGCGCCAAAGTGCTGGAAGCTGCCAAAATTCTTCAGCTTGAACCGCTGCTGGACCGCAAGCCCAAAGCGCTGTCTGGCGGCCAGCGCCAGCGGGTGGCGATTGGCCGGGCGATTGTGCGCAACCCTAGCATCTTCCTGTTCGACGAACCGCTCTCCAACCTGGACGCGGCGCTGCGGGTACAGATGCGTATTGAACTGGCGCGGCTGCATGAAGAGCTGGATGCCACGATGATTTACGTGACCCACGACCAGATAGAGGCCATGACCATGGCCGATAAAATCGTCGTGCTGCACGATGGCGTGGTGGAGCAGGTAGGCTCGCCCATGGCGCTCTATCACCACCCGCGTAACCGCTTCGTGGCGGGCTTTATCGGCTCGCCTAAGATGAACTTCTTCAGCGTTGAGCAGCACTCCATTAGCAGCGACGGCGTCACCGTGCGCCTGCCCGGCGGGCGGCCCTGCACCATTCCGGTAGCAGGCGAGCAGCTCGCCCGCGACGAAGCGCTGGAGCTGGGCATTCGCCCTGAGCACCTGCAGCTGGATGAAAACGGCCCGCTGAGTGGCCAGATTAAAGTGCTGGAGCGCTTGGGCGGGCAAACCTCGCTGTACGTGCAGATGGGCGAGCTGCTGATCACCATCATGGCCGATGGCGACGTGGCCTACCGGGTGAACGATACCGTTCAGTTCGGCTTTGCCGCCGAGCGTGCTCATCTGTTTGATGCCCAGGGCGTGGCGCTAGAGAGCCTGTCACAGCACCCGCTGGCCAGCCTAACCCGTCAGGATAACCGAGCGGCGACCGAGCCTGCTGCACCAGGGGGGCAGGTATGAAGGCGCTGATTTTTGATTGCGACGGCGTCCTGGTGGATAGCGAAGCCTTAGCAGAAGAGACCTTGGAAGCCCACCTTGTGCAGTGGCTGCCGGATCTGGATATTCCCACGCTGCTCAGCCAAGCCCTGGGCATGACGACCGCCGACATTCTTCGCCATCTAGCGCAGTTAAGCCGCCACCCGCTGCCGCCCAATGCCTCTGAGGTCGTCGATAGTGCGATTGAAGCGCGCTTGGCCCGGGAGCTAACCCCCATTGATGGGGTTCACGACGCCGTTAGCGGTATCGATTTACCGAAAGCCGTGGTCTCCAACAGCCGCCGCTGCCGCGTGCTGGCATCGCTTGCGACGACGCAGTTGGAAGCGGCGCTGGGCAATGTGCCGATCTTCACCGCCGAGCAGGTCGACAAGCCCAAACCTGACCCTGCGATTTACCGCTTGGCCGCGAGCGAGCTTGGCTGCCCGCCCAGCCGTTGCCTAGTGGTTGAGGATAGCGTGGCAGGCGTTACCGCTGCCCATGCCGCTGGCATGCAGGTGATTGGCTTTGTGGGCGCAAGCCATCTTGATGAAGAGCAGCCTAACCGCCTGCTCGCGGCGGGCGCTTGGCGAATTTTGCCCCATATGTGCGGGCTTCACGCCTTAGTGGACGAGTGGCAATTACATCTGCAAGGACAAGATAACAATGAAACTACTCAATAAGCGTGCCGTGATTACCGGCGGCGCCCGCGGCATCGGGCTCGCCATTGCCCAGCGTTATTTGGCTGAAGGGGCCATTGTCGTGGTGGCCGATATCGATGCCAACGCCATCGAAGACGCACTCACCACGCTGCAGCAGAATGCCAGCGCCGAGCGGGTGATGGGCGTGGTGTTGAACGTGTGCGACCAAGGCTCTATCGATGCCATGGTGGGGAGCGTCACCGAGCGCTTTGGCGGCATTGATATTTTGGTCAATAACGCGGCGGTGTTCGATATGGCCCCGGTGCTGGATGTCACCGAGTCAAGCTTCGACAAACAGTTCGCGGTGAACACTAAAGGCATGTTTTTCACCCTGCAGGCCGTAGCCCGCGCCATGGTGGCCCAAGGCCAGGGGGGCAAAATTATCAATATGGCCTCTCAGGCGGGCAGAAGAGGTGAGCCGCTGGTGAGTGTTTACTGCGCCAGCAAAGCCGCCGTGATTAGCCTGACCCAGTCCTGCGGGCTCGATTTGATTAAACACCGCATCAACGTCAACGGCATTGCCCCCGGCGTGGTGGACACCCCGATGTGGGAAGAGGTTGATGCGCTGTTTGCCCGTTTTGAGAACCGCCCGCTGGGCGAGAAAAAGCGCCTAGTGGGCGAGGCGGTGCCCTATGGTCGTATGGGCCTGCCCGAAGATCACACCGGTGCTGCCGTGTTTCTGGCCAGCCAAGATAGCGATTACGTCGTCGCCCAGACACTCAATGTCGATGGCGGCAACTGGATGAGCTAAGACGCCCATGAGCCCTGATCTTGTTTCGTTAAGTCACCAACTGTTGGATGCCGCCGAAGGCAAGGCGCGCTTTATGGTTGCCCTGGCGGGGCCGCCGGGGGCCGGAAAATCCTACCGCAGCGCGCTGCTCTGCGAGGCGATTAATCAGCTGCGCCCAGGGCAAGCAGCGGTGGTGCCGATGGATGGCTACCACTTCGATAACGCCGTATTAGGCGATGAGCAGCTGCCAGTGAAAGGCGCGCCCCACACCTTCGATGTGGAAGGGCTGCACCACGACTTAGCGCGCATTCGCCGGGCGGATAAGCCGGTGGCCGTGCCGGTCTTTGATCGGCCGCTGGACCTTGCCCGTGCCGGTGGGCGGCTGATTACCCTCGCGCATCGCATTGTGATTGTGGAAGGCAACTACCTGCTGCTGGACCAAGATCCGTGGCGTTCGCTGCACGCGCTGTTCGATTGGACGCTAATGATCGACGTGGACGACGCCGTGCTGGTGGAGCGGTTGGTGAATCGCTGGCTGTGTATGGGCCAAAACCATAGCGGGGCCCTTGAGCGCACCCACCAAAAAGACATGCTGAACGCTGAGCTGGTGAAAACCGCTAGCGTGGCACCTGATCAGCGCTGGCGCTAGGACGCGCTTGCCCAGCCAATAACCCGGAGAGTGACGATGACTCAGCTTAACAACCACAACGTGGGTGCCCTCAGCGCGGCGGTTGAGACGCCGACCTATGATCGTCAGGCCGTGACGCCTGGTATCGTCCATATTGGCGTCGGTGGTTTTCATCGTGCCCATCAGGCGATGTACGTGGATGCGCTGATGAACCAGGGCGAGGCGCTGGAGTGGGGCATTGTGGGCGTGGGGGTGATGCCCGGCGATAAACGCATGCAGCAGGCCCTCGCTGCACAGGACTACCTCTATACGCTTGTGGTCAAGCACCCCGACGGCGAATATCAGCCTCGGGTGATTGGCAGCATGGTGAGCTACCTGTTTGCCCCAGAAGACCCCGAGGCGGTGATCGAAGCCATGGCCGACCCCGCCATCAAGATTGTGTCGCTCACCGTGACAGAGGGTGGCTACAACTTTCATCCGGTCACCGGAGAGTTCAACCTAGACGCCCCCCAGGTGCGCGACGATCTCGCCCATCCCGAGCGCCCCTCCACCAGCTTTGGCTTAGTGGTGGAAGCCCTGGTGCGCCGCCGGGCACGGGGTATTGCACCGTTTACGGTGATGTCGTGCGATAACATTCAAGGTAACGGCGATGTCGCCAAACGCATGTTCAGCGCCTACGCCCGCGCCCGCAGTGCACAGCTGGGCGACTGGCTGGCCGCCGAGGTAGCGTTCCCCAACGCTATGGTGGACCGCATTACGCCGGTGACCGCGCCCACGGACATCGAAGAGCTCTCCCAACGCTTTGGCGTTGAAGATGCCTGGCCCGTGGTGTGCGAGCCCTTTACCCAGTGGGTGCTGGAAGATCACTTCCCCTTGGGCCGCCCGGCGTTCGAGAAGGTCGGCGTTCAGGTCGTTGATGATGTTGAGCCGTACGAACTCATGAAGCTGCGCCTGCTCAATGCCAGCCACCAGGCGCTGACCTACTTCGGCTATCTGGCGGGCTACCGCTACGCCCATGAGGTGTGCCAAGACCCGCTGTTTGTCGAATTCTTGCTCGGCTACATGCGCGAAGAGGGCACGCCGACGCTGGCCCCCGTGCCGGGGGTGGATTTAGAAACGTATCGGCTGACCCTGATTGAGCGCTTTGCGAACCCGCAAATCAGAGACACCTTGGCAAGGCTGTGCGCCGAAAGCTCGGATCGCATTCCTAAATGGTTAGTGCCGGTGATTCGCCAGCAGCTTGCCCAGGGCGGTGAAGTTGAGCGCAGCGCCGCCGTGGTGGCCAGCTGGGCACGCTACGCCGAAGGCGTCGATGAGCAAGGGGGTGCCATTGAGATTGTGGATCGCCTGCGCGAGCCGTTAATGGCCATTGCCGCCAATAACCGCACGCATCCAGCGGCCTTTGTGGAAAATCGCGAGCTGTTTGGCGACTTGGCGGATCAGCCTCGCTTTCTTAATGCCTACTTGAAAGCGCTGACGTCGCTGCATGAACGGGGCGCACGGGCTACGCTTGAGGCTCTGGTCGCGTCCAAAGGAACGTTGTGATGTATATCGGGGTGGATTGCGGTACGCAAAGTACCAAAGTCGTGGTAGTGGATGTGGAGCGGGGCGTCATTCTGGGCGAGGGCAGCCGCCCGCATCGCCTGGATGAAGGGGAGCACGGCCGCCGGGAGCAGGCACCGGCGGAGTGGCTGGCAGCGCTCAAAGGCGCGTTCTTTCAAGCGATAGAGCGCGCGGGTATCGATGCTAAGCAGGTGCGCGGTATAGGCGTGTCTGGCCAACAGCACGGCATGGTAGCGCTCGATGCCGATGGCGTGCCGGTGTATCCCGCCAAGCTGTGGTGCGATACCGAAACCAGCGCTCACAACAGCGTGCTGGTGGAAACGCTGGGGGGCGAAGCGGGCTGCCTGGAGAAGCTGGGCCTGGTGCTGCAAACCGGCTATACCGCCTCCAAAGTAGCCTGGCTACGTGAGCATCACCCGGATGCCTATCAGCGTATTGCCACGCTGTTGCTGCCCCATGACTACCTAAACTTCTGGCTGACCGGCGAACGGGTTACCGAGGCAGGCGACGCCTCGGGCACCGGTTACTTCGATACCCGCGCCCAGTGCTGGCAGAAAGAGGTGTTTGCCGCCATTGCGCCAGAACTTGACCCTGACCGCGTACTGCCGCGGATTATTGCAGCCCATGAACCCGCTGGCCATGTGCGCCCATTAGTGGCTCAGGAGCTGGGGCTGAGCGATAACGTGGTGGTCTCCTCCGGCGGCGGCGACAACATGATGGGGGCGATTGGCACCGGCAATATTACCCAGGGGCTGGTCACGCTCAGCTTGGGCACTTCCGGTACGGTGTGCGCTTACTCGCCTAGTTCGGTGGTGTGCGACAGCGCCATGGTGGCGAATTTTTGCGCCAGCCACGGTGGCTGGCTGCCGCTGATTTGTACCATGAACGTGACCTCGGCCACGACTCGCGTGCGTGAGCTGTTTGGGTTGGACTTGGCCACCTTTAGCGAACAGGTCGCCAGCGCCCCCATTGGTGCTGAAGGTGTCACCGTGCTGCCGTTTTTTAACGGCGAGCGGGTGCCCATGCTGCCTGATGCCACGGGCGATTTTCTTGGTTTAACCAGCCGTAACATGACCCAGGCCAACCTCTGCCGAGGCGTGATGGAAGGCGCAACCTTTGGCCTGCGCTATGGGCTGGAGCTGTTGGGTGAGCTTGCCGCAGGCACCAGCCAAATTCGCCTGATTGGCGGCGGGGCGAACAGCCCGGTTTGGCGGCAAATGGTCGCTGATATTACCGATACTCAGGTGATCTGCCCTGAGATTACCGATGCCGCTGCGCTGGGCGCGGCCATTCAAGCAGCTTGGTGCGACCTACAGCCAGAGGGCGTTAGCCTGGCATCGCTTTGCGAGCGTTTGGTGCATCTGGATGCGGCCTCGCTGGCGGAGCCAGATGGCGAGTGTGTGGCCGCCTATGAAGGGGCCTATCAGCGCTATTTGGCTGCGCTAACGCAGCGTCACTCGCTTTAGAAATAACTCTATAAATAACAACGCCAGCACCTTGATCATCGAAGGGTGCTGGCGTTCGTGTATTAGCGTGTTTTATGCAGGCTGCTTACCAGGATTTATAAGGCAGGAATTTGCCGTTCAGGGTCAGCAGTACTCGGTCGCCTTTCGGATCTTCGATTTTGTCCACTTCCATGGTGAAGTCGATGGCGCTCATGATGCCGTCGCCGAACTTCTCCTGCACCACGTCTTTCAGCGTTTCACCGTACACGCCAACCACTTCGTAGAGACGGTAAACGAACGGGTCTTGGGGGATGGCTTCATCCCACGCTTTTGTTGGGAAGGCCGTGAGCGCAGTGGCTACGTCGCCATCCACTTCCAGCGCGTCGCAGAGCTTATGGGCGATATCGGCGCTGGCGCTGTTCATGCCGTAACACGCAGAGGCGACCCATACCGGTGACATGCCGACAGCGCTGGCAATGTCGTCCCAACTCATTTTTTTACGGGCTTTGGCAGCCAGCAGGGTATGACGCATTTCGAGCTTATCCATGACGGACCTCCTTGGGAGTGAACTTCACTAGGTTTTCTTGTGGTTCGGTGGCAGGGGATGCCGGGGGTGAATCAGTGGTGGCCTCGGCATCCTCTAGTTGCACCGGGTTGACCGGCGTGGGATAGCGCAGGCCTTGGCCGTCGAACTCCTGGGTGCGCAGCTCGCTGGAGCGGTTCACCAGGAAATCGACCAGGTAATTACGAATTTTGTAGAAGTGCGGGTGTTTGACGATGCTCGCCCGCTGGCGTGGCCTGGGTAGGTCTATCTCCACCGCTTCGGCGATGCGCGCCTGGGGGCCGTTAGTCATCAGGAAGATGCGGTCGGCCAGTAAGATCGCTTCGTCCACATCGTGGGTGATCATGAACACGGTTTGCTGATCTTTGCTCCAGATTTTGATCAGCTCGTCTTGAATCACCCCTCGGGTCAGCGCATCCAGCGCGCCAAACGGCTCATCCAACAGCAGCAGTTTGGGCTTGGTGGCAAACGCCCGGGCGATGCTCACCCGCTGGCGCATACCGCCAGAGAGCTGGGAGGGCTTGCGGTCTACCACCTCTTTCAAGCCGACCATCTCTAGGTACTTCATGCTGTGGTCGGTGACTTCTCGGTCGCTCCACCCTTTCCAGCGGGCGCGTACGCCAAAGCGAACGTTCTCCAGCGCGGTGAGCCAGGGCAGCAGGCTGTAGTTTTGAAACACCACGCCACGCTCAAGGCCAGGGCCGCTGATCTCTTTGTTCTCCATCACCATGGAGCCTTCCGAGAACTGATCCAGCCCGGCGAGCGCGTTCATAATGGTGGATTTACCGCAGCCAGAGTGGCCGATGATGCATACAAACTCGCCCTTCTTGAGCTGAAAGCTAATGTTCTCAAATACCGTCAGCGGTTCCGCCTCTTTACTGGCTCCGGGGAAGCGCTTGGCGGCTTTTTGTACCTCTACAAAAGCATGACTCATGGTCGGCTCCTTATTCGGCGTAAGTGACAAAGCGGGCAATATAGGCAAGCGACATATCCAGCAGCATGCCCACCACGCCGATCATCAGGATGGAGAAGATCACGCTGGTTAAATCGAGGTTGTTCCACTCGTTCCAGACGTAGTAGCCAATGCCGGTGCCACCGACGAGCATCTCAGCGGCTACGATAACCAGCCAGGCGATGCCGATGGAGATGCGCATGCCGGTCAGAATGGTGGGTGCGGCCGCAGGCAGAATCACCTTGAAGGCCGTTTGCAGCGACGACAGCTCATGGGTGCGGGCCACGTTGACCCAGTCGTTGCGCACGCCTGCCACGCCAAAGGCAGTGTTAAGCAGCATTGGCCAAATAGAGCAGATAAAGATCACGAAGATGGCGGAGGCTTCAGAGTCGCGAATGATGAACAGCGCCAGCGGCATCCAGGCCAGCGGCGAGATAGGCCGCAGCACCTGAATAAACGGGTTGAGCGCTTTGTACGCCAGGGGCGACATGCCAATTAAAAAGCCAATCGGAATTGCCACCAGCGCGGCCAGCAGGTAGCCGCTGAGCACGCGGTAGAGCGAGTAGCCCAACTGAATGCCAATGCCTTTGTCGTTGGGGCCTGCATCGTAAAAGGGGTTAGAGAGCTCCTGCCATGCTTTCACGGCGATTTCCGAGGGCGGCGGTACTTTGGCGCTCTCATCGGCGCCTGCCAGCAGCTGCTCATACTCGCTTAGCGCTTCGCCGCCGCCCAGGAGTGGCGATTGGTTTAATCCTTCCCAGACGCCCAGGCCAACCACGAGCAGCATAATGGCGAGAATCGTGGCACGAGCATTAAGGCTTAATTTCCATTCGGTGGTGGTGCGATCCATGGTTAGCCCCTCCGAATAGCGAAGCTTTCGACGTACGCTTCAGGCTGGGTGTAATCAAAGGTTTTACCCATGATTTGGTAGTTGCGAGCGGTCTCTTCCGGGGCGTCGTAGCCAAGCTCACGCATCACGGTTTGAGCATCAGTGGCCAGGTACACATCCCGAGCAATCTGCTGATAATCCACGTCGCCTTCGATATAGCCCCAGCGCTTCATTTGCGTGAGGATCCACACCGCCATGGAGTGCCAGGGGAAGGGGTCGAAATCAATGCGGTCCGGCACGTTCTGCACGCCGCCTAAACCGTCGGCAAAGCGCCCGGTGAGTACCTGCTCAATCACCGTGACCGGCTGGTTGAGATAGTTCGTGGGTGCGATGGCTTCCGCGATCTCTGAACGATTCGCGGGGTCGGAGGAGTACTGGGTGGCATCGATAATCGCCCGCAGCAGCGCACCGTAGGTGTTCGGGTTTTCGCGAGCAAAGCGGGCGCTGGTGGCAAAGGCGCAGCAGGGGTGGCCGTCCCAAATCTCTTTGGTCAACAGGTGAATAAAGCCGATGCGTTCAAACACCGCGCGCTGGTTGAAGGGGTCGGGGGATAAGAAGCCGTCGATATTGCCTGCCCGCAGGTTGGCGACCATTTCGGGGGGCGGAATCACCCGAATCTGGATATCTTGATCCGGGTCTAGGCCGTGCTCGGCCACGTAGTAGCGCAGTAGGAAGTTGTGCATGGAGTACTCGAACGGTACGCCAAAAATGAAGCCTTTCCACTGCTGCGGGTCGCGCTTATCCAGGTGGTCGTTATGCAGCACAATTGCCTGACCGTTGATATTTTCTACCGCAGGCATAATGAACGGCTCAGGGGTAGAGCCTGCACCGAGGGTCATGGCCAGCGGCATGGGCGTTAGCATGTGCGCCGCGTCGTATTCGCGGTTCAGCGATTTATCCCGTGCCACCGCCCAGCCTGCGGTTTTAATCACCGAGACATCCAGGCCGTAGCGCTCATAAAAGCCCATCGGGTGGGCCATGATGATGGGCGTGGCACAGGTAATCGGAACGAAGCCGACATTAAGCTGAGTTTTCTCAAGCGGCCCTAAACTCTCTTTCACCGCAGCTTTAATCGAATCCAGGGGGAACAGGCTCGCCAGAGCGGCGGCGGCGGTGCCGCCACCTACCAGCTTCATAAACTGGCGGCGGTGCATGTCGCTATGGCCAAACATGCCGCGCACCAGCGCGCTTTCGACCATGCGATCCATCACATCATCGGCACTGCTCGGCGTGGACGCTGCTGTCTTCGCGGTTGGCTGAGTAGACGACGTAATAATGCTGGGTTGGGAAGAGTGGCACTGATGACAATCGCACTGCCGTCCGTGAATCAGTGATTGGCGATGATCAAACGGGTTGCCAAGACTGCTGTGGTCGTTGTTATCTTTCATGGACGTTCACCTCACAGGAGCAAAAGGGCTTTAGGCTGCGCCGTCTTGGTGCGAAACGTGTCCCTGCGGCGCTACTTAGTAGATAGCGACTTACGTGCCATAACGGCTGTTTTTTATTTTTATTTATATATTTCAGTGGTTTGTATTTTTTCAGGTTGACGTTTAGTGAAAGAGAATAAGTAACGAAATTTCGTTAATAACGATATTTCGTTGTTTAAATAACGAAAGTTCGTGATTGGCCCGTTGTTTGTATGGAGTAAGCGACATCCTGCTGGTAAATGAGGAGCCTGCGATGCACGCTGCCACCCTGAAAGATGACGCTCACCCGCCCTTAACGCTGATGGCGCACCACACGCCGCTGGCCATGGTGATTATTGATCCACTCAATGACCGCTTAATCGACGCCAATACCGCCGCGTGCCAACTGCTGTTGATTCATCATGAGCAGCCGCTCGCGACCCCTTTTAGCCACCGTTTAAGCGCTTCATTGCCGCTATGGGTCAGCTTTACCGACGAAGTGCTGACCACCGGCCAAGGGTGGTCGGATGATTTAGTGCTGCTGGATAGCGTGCGCCAGCCTCGCCGTGTCGAGGTCTATGGGCAACGCTTACACGACTCCTCTCAGCTATTGCTGACGGTGATTGATCGAAATAAAGCCGAGCAGCGCCGCGCTAAGGCGGAGCTTAGCCGCCAGCACCGCCAGGGGGAGGTGGGCTGGCAGCGGGTCGAGCAGGTATTTGAGCGTATTGAAAAGCAGAATCAGCTGATTCTCAGCGCTGCCGGGGAGGGTATTTACGGCTTGGATGCGGAGGGTAAAACCACCTTTGTAAACCCAGCCGCCGAACGCATTCTCGGCTGGAGCACGGAGGATATGGTGGGCCACGATGCGCATTTAATGTTTCACCACACCCACGCCGATGGCAGCCACTTTCCAGTACAGCAGTGCCCTATTCACGCCTCGTTTAGTGATGGCCAGGTGCACCATGTGGATGACGAAGTGTTCTGGCATAAAAACGGTGAAGCCATTCCCGTGGAGTACACCAGTACACCGATTTTTGAAATGGGCCGCCTAGTAGGGGCCGTTGTGCTGTTTCGCGATATTCGCGAGCGTAAGCGCGCCGAGCAGCAGCTGCGCGATGCGTTGGAAGAGGTGGAGTCGCTCAAGCGTCGGTTGGAGTTGGAGAACCAGTACCTGCAGGAGGAGATTAAAGCGGAGGTGAACCACCGCAATATCGTCGGCAACAGCCCGGCGGTTGCCAAGCTAATTCAGCAGATTGCCATGGTCGCGCCGACCAGCGCCAACGTGCTGATTAGCGGTGAGTCCGGCACTGGCAAGGAGCTGATTGCCCGGGCGATTCATGCGGGCAGTACCCGCAGCGACCGGCCATTGATCCGCGTGAACTGTGCCGCGATTCCCCGTGATCTATTTGAGAGTGAGTTTTTTGGCCATGTAAAAGGCGCGTTTACCGGTGCGGTACAAGACCGGCCAGGGCGCTTTGAGTTGGCCCACGGCGGCACGCTGTTTCTGGATGAGGTGGGGGAGATCCCGCTGGAGCTGCAAAGTAAGTTGCTGCGCGTGCTGCAAGATCAGCAGTTCGAGCGGGTGGGGGATAACCGCACCCGCGAAGTGGATGTGCGGGTTATTGCTGCGACCAACCGTGAGCTTAAAGAGATGATTGATGCTGGCGGGTTTCGTGAAGATCTCTATTTTCGCTTAAACGTTTTTCCCATCGATTCCGTACCGCTGCGCAAGCGTATAGAAGATGTTCCGCTGCTGGCGCGCCACTTTTTGCATCGTGCCTGCCTGAAATTCAATAAGCCGGGGGTGCGCATTCCACCGGCACAGCTAGAGGTACTGACCCGCTACCCATGGCCCGGCAATATCCGCGAGCTTGAAAACGTGATTGAGCGCCAGGTGATTGTCACCCAGGATCAGCGGCTCTCGTTTGATGATCTTTTACTCACAGAGGCACCGCAACGTCACACTAGCTTAAACGTTGAGGCGCAGGATAAGGCCGTGTCGCCCGACTTCCCAATGACAGAACAAGCCGTGTGCCAGCACCAGCGCGACAATGTTTTAAAAGCGCTAGAAGCGGCCAATGGCAAGATTTCTGGCGTAGGTGGCGCTGCCGAATTGCTAGGCATTAAGCCCACTACGTTGGCATCTAGGCTACATAAGTGGGGCATCGACCCTCGGCAATGGCGTAAGCGTCGTAGCGAAAGCGCCTCAGCCAACGGTGCCTTGGACTAAGGTAAGGAATGATTGGCTTGACAAGCGTGTTGTACACACAAATTTGCCAAGTTCAAGTCTAGCATACATACATGAATGTAACTATAATGCCACTCTTTCAGAATAGCGCTCTACCGCGCGCTCTTACGTTGACACCTAGAGGCAATCCCATGCGACTAGCACACTGGGCAGTCAATGCCCCCCTTCGTCCGCTGCTGTTAGCAGTGCTCACGTCTTCTTTTATCTTGCCTGCCCAAGCGGCGGACCTGGTAACTATTACTCGTGATGCGCTGAATAATAATGCGGCACTGGCATCGGCCCGGTCTGAATTTTCCAGCGTAGAAGCGGCGCGAGACGTAGCCCGCGGTGGGCTTTTGCCTCAGGTAAATGCTTCGGGCAGTGCGGTTCACAACCAGCAGTTTGAGAGCCAGGGCTCTGCTCGCTCTGTTGGCACCGGAACGGAGACAGGGGCCAGCGCGGGCGTGGGTGTCAACGATGATAGCTACAATACTGTGTCGCTTACGCTAGAAGCCACTCAGGCGCTGTTCAACGCCGTGACGCGACAGGAAGTGAGCCAAACAGAGCGCCAGATCGACCAGCAGGTTTATTTACTGGCCGCCACCGAACAGCAGCTGCTGATCGATGTTGCCAGTGCTTATTTTGATATCTTACGTGCTCACGAGGTATTAGAAGCGCGGCTGGCGCAAGAGCGCGCCATTGGCCGACAGCTTGAGCAAGCCCGTGAGCAGTTTGAAGTGGGTCTGATTGCTATTACCGAAGTGGAAGAAGCGCGGGCGAGCTTCGATCAGTCTCGCGCAGACCGCATTGCCGCAGAGAGTAACCTACAAGTCGCGTTTGAGGTGTTAGAGCAGCTCACTGGCCAGCGTTACGCCAGCATTGAAGCCCTTGGCGACAGTATGCCCATTGCGTTGCCAACCCCCACTGATCGTAACTACTGGGTAGAGCAAGCCCTTGAGCGTAACCCTCAGGTGCTTGCCCAGCAGGCAGGTATTGAAGTGTCCCGCGTGGGTGTGGAGCTTGCGCGTGCGGGCCGCTTGCCTACGGTTCAAGCGTTTGCCAACTATCAGTATGCCGATAGCGACAGCGATTTGGTCAGCGGCTACGACACCTCCGCCCAGGTAGGCGTCTCAGCGAACGTGCCGATTTACACTGGCGGCAGCACCAGTGCCAGCATTCGCCAGGGCACCTTCCAACTGGAAAGCAGCCAGTACGACTTCGAGTCTCAGCGCCGTACCACCATCCAGCAGGTGCGCTCGCTTTACACCCAGGTGAGTAACAACGTTGAAACGGTCGAAGCTCGCCAACAGGCGATTGTTTCCAACCGAAGCGCCCTGGAAGCGACTCGCGCCGGTTACGAAGTGGGCACACGTAACATCGTGGACGTGCTGAACGCCGAGCAGAATCTCTACAACGCCATCGCGAACTACGCAGAAGCGCGTTACGACTACGTGGTCAATCTGCTGTCGCTGCGCCAGCAATCGGGTCTGCTCGACGTGGAAGCCATTGAAGAAGTGAACGCATGGCTCACCGGCGATGATGTCAACTTCACCCTGCCGGAAAGCGGCGAACCCGACACCTATCAGCGCGCCATGGATATTGGCGCACCGCCGACGCCAGGCGCTTAACCATCGCTGTGCGTGCCACTGTGGCTACCGGTTAATGTTTAGAAAAATGAATGGGAAATCGACGCATGAAAAGAGTGATTCACTCAGGTAGAGCGAGTTTAGTGACGCTGATAGCCGCGTTGGCGCTTACGGCATGTGGTCAGGAGCAGCCACAAGAAGAGCAGGGCCAGCAGCAGGAAGCGCCGCCCCACCCGGTGGAAGTCACTGAGATAGCGCGTCAAGACATACCGCTGGATAAATCGTACCCGTCGCTGCTGCGCAGCGACAGCGAAGTGACGCTGGTGGCGCGAGTGAGCGGTTTTCTGGAGGAGCGGCATTTCGAGCCGGGCCAAATGGTGGAGCAGGGCGACCAGCTTTATACCATTGAGCCCGACTTGTATCAGGCCACCGTTAATCAGCGTGAAGCGGACCTGCAAAGTGCCCGCGCTGAGCTAGCCCGTGCCCAGCGTGATGCCCAGCGTTTTGAACAGCTGCTCAGCCAGAACTCTGTCAGCCGTCAACAGTACGACCAAGCACTGGCCGAGCAGCGCGTGGCGCAAGCTAACGTTGCCCAGGCAGAAGCAGCGCTCACCAGCGCTAATCTGGATTTAGGCTACTCCAATGTGACCGCCCCGGTCTCTGGCATGATCAGCCTAAGCCAGATTAACGTTGGTAACTTGGTTAACTCGGGCACTGAACTAGCCACGATAACGCCGCTGGACCCGCTGGAAGTTCGCTTTCAACTACCTCAGCGTGATGCGTTTGAGCTGCGTCGCCAACTCGGCAATAGCGGCAACGCGTCTGATATTACCGCCCGCCTGCGTGTCCCTGGCCTGGATGGAAGCGAAGGCAGTGAGCTTGAAGGCCGTCTGGACTTCCTGAGCTCACGCGTAGACACGGGTACCAGTACGGTTCAGGCATCGGCGACGTTTGCCAACCCGGATGGTGAGGTTTTGCCAGGACAGTTTGTGCGCGTTCGCATTGAAGGCTTGAAACGCTTTGACGTGCTAGCCGTGCCTGAAATTGCCGTCACTCAAGGTCTGATGGGGCCTTTAGTGTACGTGCTGGATGACGAAAACAAGGCCCGTGAGCGCACTGTACAGCTGGGTGAGGTAGCGGGCCCGTGGCAAATTATCCGCAATGGCCTAGAGCCAGGTGACCGTGTGGTTGTGGGCGACCCCGCGGGTTTACAAGCGGGTGTTCTCATTGATCCCCAGTCGTTTGATGGTGATGCATCTAACGTGGTGGAAGAGGTTGAGCAGGAAGAAGCCCAAGAAGAAGCGCAGGCGGCCGAGGCGATGCAAGAAGCTGATGGCGCACAACCCGCTGCTGAAGGGGAAGAGGGCGCGCAATAATGAATTTCTCTAACTTCTTTATCAGTCGTCCGATTTTTGCCACGGTACTGGCCATTATCGTGACGCTGGTGGGCGTGATGTCGATGCGGGTGCTGCCCATAGAGCAGTATCCCAGTGTCGTACCGCCTACGGTGGCGGTACAAGCCCAGTTCCCAGGGGCGGATGCTGAGACCGTAGCACAAACGGTGGCTGCACCGTTGGCAGAGGCCATTAACGGCGTTGAGGACATGCTGTACATGACCTCTAATAGCGCCGACAACGGCACCATGAGCTTAAGCGTGGCGTTCAACATCGGTACAGATGGCGATATCAACACGATTAACGTCAATAACCGTGTGCAGGGAGCGCTTTCGCAGTTGCCCGAGGCCGTGCAGTCCCAGGGTGTTACCGTTGAACTTCGCTCAGACTCTATCTTGATGCTGGTGGCCTTGACCTCGCAAAGCGGGGATTACGACAAGGTCTACATGCAGAACTACGCCACGCTCAACATTCTAGATGAGCTGCGCCAAGTACCGGGGGTAGGTAACGCTGAAGTACTGGGTGGCGGTGAATTCGCCATGCGTATCTGGATGGACCCTGACAAACTGGCGCAGTACGACTTAACGCCCAGCGAAGTGGCGAATGCCATTCGTGCCCAGAATACCGAAATTCCAGCCGGTAACTTGGCCGCCACGCCGCAAAGCGAGCCGCGTGCTTATACCTATACCATCACCGCCGGTGGACGACTGTCGAGCACGGATGATTTCCGTGAAATCTTCCTACGTACCAATCCGGATGGCTCGTCGCTGCGCCTGGAAGACGTCGCACGTATCGAGCTGGGTGCTTCCTTTTACGGGGTCGATGCACGCCTGAATGGCGATGCTATGACGCCGATTATCATCAACCAGCAGCCAGGGGCAAACGCGCTAGAAACCGCTGATGCGGTGCGTGCCACGATGGAAGAGCTGGCGGAACGTTTCCCGCCAGGGCTCGAGTACGTGACTCCTTACGATACGACGCTGTTCATTGATGCTTCGGTAGAAACGGTGATCAAGACGTTTATCGAAGCGTTCCTGATCGTTATCGTGATTCTGTTTATCTTTCTGCAGAACTGGCGCTTTACCGTCATCGCGATGTCGGTGGTGCCGGTATCGGTAATTGGTACCTTCGCGGGCTTCTATCTGTTCGATTTCTCGATCAACTTGCTGACGCTGTTCGCTCTGGTGCTCTCGATAGGTATCGTGGTGGATGACGCGATCCTGGTGGTCGAGAACGTTGAGCGGGTACTCAGCGAAGAGGATGATATTAGCGTTCGGGATGCGACGATTCGGGCCATGAAGGAGGTTGGTGGACCGGTTATTGCGACCTCGCTGATCATGGCAGCGGTCTTTGTGCCGGTGGCCTTCCTGGGTGGTTTTACTGGTCAAATCTATCAGCAGTTCGCGATTACCGTGGCTATTTCGGTAGCGTTATCCGCGCTGATGGCATTGACCTTTACCCCGGCCCTATCGGCTATCTTCATCAAGCACAACCTGCATAAAACCAAGCAATCGGCGTTTAAGCGCGCGATCACCACGCCGCTGCGTCTGTTTGACCGCTTCTTTGCGGGCTTTACCGCCGTGTATATGTGGTTTGTGAAGAAGCTGGTGCACTTCTGGGTGCTGGCCTTGGCGCTTACCGTTGCCGTCGGCGCGGGTTCCTATTGGCTGTATGCGAATACGCCCTCGACGCTGGTGCCGGAAACCGACCAAGGGATCGTGCTAGCCAGTATCTCCTTGCCGGATGCCGCATCGCTGAGCCGTACGCAGGCGTACATGGCGGAACTGAGCGAGCAGATCGAAGCGATCCCAGGGGTAGAGTACTCCTCTGCGGTGGCGGGCTACGACATTCTGTCCAGCGCGGTGAACACCGCACGCGGCATTATGTTTATCAACATGAAGCCGTGGGCCGAGCGTGAACTCACCGCCAATGAGCTGGTAGGTCGCATTATGCAACTGGGTGCGAGCATTGATGGTGGTTCGGCGATGGCCTTTAACGTGCCGCCGATCATGGGGCTGTCCACTACCGGTGGTTTCACCGGCTACCTGCAGTCGTTTGACGGTGCCTCCACACGGGAGCTGTATGAAGCCTCGCTGCAGATCATGCAGGCCGCGAACCAGCACCCTGTGCTAAACCAAGTGTTCAGTACGTTTAACGTGAACGTGCCCTCATACCGGGCTGACATCGATCAGCAAAAAGCGCTCAGCTACGGCGTCGCGCTGGAGAACATCAACTCCGCGCTGGCGAATACGTTTGGTAACGGGTTTGTGAACTACTTCAGTTATCAAAACCGCAACTTCCAGGTGTACTTACAGAACGAAGACGAGTTCCGTAAAACGCCTGAAGACGTGAACAGCGTTTACGTACGCGGTGGTAACGGCGAGCGCATTCCTCTCTCAGAATTTGTGACGCTGGAACGCCAAACGGGGCCTTCAGTGGTGTCACGGTTTGGGGTGTATGCGGGTGCTCAGTTCCAGGGTAACCCGGCAGCGGGCTATAGCTCCGCCCAAGCCATCGCAGCCATGGAAGAAGTGGTTCAAGAGACGCTGGGCGATAACTGGGGCATGGGCTGGACCGGTACGGCGTATCAGGAATCCAACCTGGGTAATACCGCAACGCTTGCGATTGTGTTCGGTATCTTGATGGTGTTCCTGATTTTGGCGGCACAGTACGAGAGTTGGTCGTTGCCGTTGGCGGTACTTACCGCAACGCCCTTTGCTTTCCTAGGCGGTATTGGTGGCATTGTGCTGCGTGGCCTGGATACCAGTGTCTACGTTCAGATCGGCATGCTCGTGGTCGTCGGTTTGGCGGCGAAGAACGCGATCTTGATTGTCGAGTTTGCTGAGCTGCAGCGTAAGGAGCTTGGCAAAACGATTCGCGAGGCGGCGATTACTTCAGCTGAGCTGCGTTTCCGCCCCATTGTGATGACCTCGCTGGCGTTTATTTTCGGTACCTTGCCGTTGGCATTGGCAACCGGTGCCAGTGATGTCAGCAGCCACCATATCGGTACGACGGTGGCGATGGGGATGGCGTCGGTGGCGATTCTGGGCAGTCTGTTTATTCCCAGTTTCTATGCCATGATCGCGACGGTATCGGATTGGCTTTACCGCAAGCGGCATCCCAACAAGGTTAGCCAAGAGCAAGCCGCGCTGGGCCACGAGCACTCTTAACCGTCTTCGTTAGGCCTACCACGGGCACCCTGATAACAGGGTGCCCGTTTTTTTTGCCAGCTAACTGACAAGGATCAATCGGAGCGCTTTATAAGCCAATAAGATGAGCTACGCTAATGAAGTGACCATCGTTTTCAGCTTGTGCTAATAAACGCTAATAAATAAAGCTTCGGTCAGGCGAAAACAACACTGGGCAACATGCTCAGAGGAGAACACGCCATGCAAACGTTTATTTCTGCTGCTCTGCAGTTTCCTACCATCGTTTTTACCTTTCTGTTGGCGCTCATCGCGCTTTACTGGCTGCTGGTACTGGTCCGGCTAGCTCCGTTAGAGCTATTTGAACGCGATAGTTTGCGCGATGACCATATGGCCAGCACGTTGGTATCTCTTGGGTTTGCGGGCGTTCCTGCCACGCTGGCGCTTAGCTTTTTGGTGCTGTTTGCCGGGGCGCTGTCGCTGGCGACTGAGCTGCTTGCGCTGCGCTGGCTGTCGCTGGGGATGCTGAGAGTGCCGGTGGGCGTACTGGTGGTGTGGGCGTCGCTGGCAGTGGCTTCACCGATAGCCGCGGCTGTGTGCCATGCTATTCAGCGTGCGCTTCACCGCTACCAACCCTTCAAGCGCCGCTGCTTGCTGGGGGCGACAGTCGTCGTCGCGGAGCGTCAAAACGATGAGTCTGCGAGCGCCACACTGCTCAATGAACCCAACAGTACGGTCAGGCTGCACTGCAAGGCTGGCGATTGCCCACAGCCAGGCGAGCGCCGTGTGCTGGTGAAGTATTTGGCCGAGGAGGGTGCATATCGCAGCGTTTTAGAACAGCATTACCTGGATACGCGTGTGCGTATCAATAAGCTTCGCCTGCAGCATAAGCACCACCCCAACGGTTACTCCACCTGATACGTGCTTGCGTCAATGAAACCAGTGCCGCCACTGTTTCGTCAGCCAGTTCAGTAGAGAGGGCGAGGCGGTGGCGATAGGTTCATGCTCGCGATGATGGCTCAGCGGAGTATTGAGGAAATGGCGGATGGGCGTGACCTGTTCAGGGCAATTGAGCATCGGTGCATGCCCGCATCCCGCTGCGGTCAACGTTGTTAGCGATGGCTGTACGTCGGCCATTTTGGGTAGCGTCTCGGCGTCGAGCAGTGTCGAGGTCTCGCCCCGAATTACCATAAGCGGGCAGCGAATCTTCGCCCAGTCGGCCCAGGTATCCCGGGGTGTATCGTGAATAAACTGCTCGCCGATTCGTGGGTCGAAATGGTAGGTCCAACTGCCATCGGGCAAGCGGCGGGCGCTATTAAGGGCCAACGCGCGCCACTCCTGTTCGCTGGTAATGCCGAAGCTGGCGTAGTGTTTGGTCAACTCTGCTTTTAGATCAGCAAAGCTATTAAAGCGGTGGGTCACGCCAAAGTAACTTGAGAGCGCAATCAAGCCCTCTTTGTTTAACTCTGGCCCTACATCGTTAAGAATCAGACGGGATATGCGCGAGCGATGCTGCTCATCTGAGGCGATCAGCATGCCCAGCAAACCGCCCATAGACGTGCCGAGCCAGTCCACCTGTTCGAGCTGGTAATGATCCAGCAGCGCAATGGCGATGGTGATGTAGTGGCTGTAGAGATAGTCGTGGGCGGGGAACAGCGACCAGCTGGACAACCCACGTCCCGGTGTGTCTGGGGCGATAATCCGCCATTCGCTGCCCAGTTCCTGGGCCAGTGCGGCAAAATCACCGCCGTGGCGGGCAAGCCCGTGCCAGGCAATCAGCGTTCGTGGCGCAGTGGGGTTCCAGATGCGTACGGCGATATCCAGTTCGCGTACGCGGATAAACTCTAATGCATCCATACACGGCTCCTTTCAAAAGGTAAGCTCAGTATAGGCGCAATGCTGCAGTGCAGTAGAGAAGTGTTGTTGACGACTAGCGCTGAAGCATAGTGATTAAGGCATTAATCAATTCGCCACCGCGGTCTCGAAGACGGAAGGCGTCGGGGTTGCGTAGCCAGTCGTGGAATAAGCCTCCCAGCGTGGACTGCATCAGCCGCGTAGCCACTTCGGGCGTTATATCTTCGCGTAGCAGCTGTTGCTGTTGAGCAAGCTGAAAAACCGCCAGCATCTCATCGAAACACTCCTCAGCAATCTCGTCCTGCATTTCGATAGGGTTAATATCGCTAAAGAACTCACAGCGGTGCAGCAAGATAGATAAGATGCGTTGATGGGAGGGCTGTTCCAAGCGGTTTAACCCCGCTAAGCAGGCAAGCCGAATAGCCTCCAGCGGCGACACCGTTGGGTCGGTGTTATTGACCTCTTCCATTAGCGACTGGAAGGGCATGCGAACCCGTTGCACCAGCGCCATGAACAGGTCGCCTTTATTCTTGAAGTGCCAATAGACAGCGCCTCGAGTAAGGCCGGCATGGCGGGCAATTTGCTCCAGCGACGTGCGCGCAACGCCTTTAGCGAAAAACACCTCTTCAGCAGCATCCAACAGCGCTTCGCGAGTTGCAGCAGCCTCCGCTTTGGTTTTTCTTGCCATGAAACCATTACCTCAATATCGACACGTGATGACGCTATTTTATCTGAAGTGATGCCTCTTTTACATTCAAAACTGTATGGATAGTCGCTTAAGTTGATAATACAGGTTATCAAGCTCGTTATTTGGTGCTAAAAAGCGTATAAGATTTATTTGAAAACACTGTTTTAAAATGCTGTTTTAACATCCTGTGGCCACACTGCTCTGGCTAGTCAGGGTCTGTCTCATCGTACGTTTAAGGAATGGCAATGGCGCGAGCACCTTTCACTCTAGCTGGGCATACCGTGATGCCTGGGCAACGTTTACAAATTGATGTGCCGGTGGCGCGCCTATATACCCATACGCCGCTGCATATTCCGGTCGAAGTGGTGCATGGCCGTAAAGAGGGCCCGGTGATGCTGGTGTGCGGCGGTATCCACGGTGATGAAATCAACGGCGTGGAAATTGTGCGTCGTTTGCTGCGTTCCAAAGCGATTAACAGCCTGCGCGGCACGCTGATTGCCGTGCCGGTGGTCAATGTGTTCGGCTTTTTACAGCAGACTCGCTATCTTCCAGACCGGCGCGATTTGAACCGCTGCTTCCCAGGGAGTGAGAAAGGCTCGCTGGGTGGCCGTATCGCGGCTCTATTTCGTGAAGAGATCGTCGACCACGCCACGCATATTATTGACCTTCATACCGGTGCCATTCACCGTACCAATTTGCCGCAAATCCGCGCCCAGCTGAGTGCGGGTAGCGAAACCGAGCGCATGGCAGATGCCTTTGGCGCGCCGGTGATTTTGAACGCTGAACTACGCGAAGGCAGCCTGCGCCACTACGCCCAGAATCGTGGTATCCCGGTACTCACTTATGAAGCAGGGGAAGCCCTGCGTTTCGACGAGTGGGCGATTGCCCCCGGCGTAAGAGGCGTACTACGCGTTATGCGTCGTTTGGGCATGCTAGCAGGCGAGCAGCGCCGCCGATCAGTGGCACCCGCAGAGCTTGCCAATGGTTCTAGCTGGGCGCGTGCGCCGATTGACGGCATTTTACGCCCCAAGGTACGTTTAGGCGCACGGGTAGCCAAAGGCGAAGTGTTGGGCAAGGTAGCGGATCCGTTTGGCAACGATGAAGACGAAGTGCGCTCCATGGCTGACGGAATCGTGATCGGCATGAGCCGCTTACCGCTCGCCAACGAAGGGGAAGCGCTCTACCACATTGCCCGTTTCGACGAGATCGAAGAGGCCGAGACGGCCATCGAAAGCTTCCAGTCCAGCTTAACGCCTCCGCCAGACGCGATGTATTGATGCTTTTTGATAGATAAATGCTATTGGGCTAATAGCCCGGCATCCAGCGCCATGGATGGCGCGACAACGGCTTGTTGACTATACCTGTGTGGGTGCCGCCTTAGCCTACGTTAAACACGGCTTAAGAAGACGGTGCTTTCCAGTGGTACAGACCGTGCCATGTCGAGCGTGACAAGGAGGAAGAGCAATGAGCAGCAGCCAGCATCCCACCACTAATGAAGCAGGTATTCCGGTATCGAGCGACGAGCATTCACTGACGGTAGGCGCGGATGGCCCGATCGTCATGCACGATCACTACCTGATGGAACAAATGGCGGCATTCAACCGGGAGATGATCCCCGACCGCCAGCCCCACGCTAAAGGCAGCGGTGCCTTTGGTCATTTTGAAGTCAGCCAAGATATTAGCCGTTACACCAAAGCGAAATTTCTGCAGCCGGGCACGAAAACCGATGTGTTGATCCGTTTTTCCACCGTGGCAGGGGAGAGCGGTAGCCCAGACACCTGGCGCGACCCGCGCGGCTTCTCGATTAAGTTCTACACCGAAGAAGGCAACTTTGACATGGTGGGTAACAACACCCCCGTGTTCTTTGTGCGTGACCCAATGAAGTTCCAGCACTTCATTCACTCCCAAAAGCGCCGCGCCGATAATGGCCTGCGCGACCACGATATGCAGTGGGACTTCTGGACGCTGGTGCCTGAATCCGCCCACCAAGTGGCGTGGCTAATGGGCGACCGCGGTGTGCCCGCCACATGGCGGCATATGAACGGCTACTCCAGCCACACTTATATGTGGGTGAACGAGGAGGGGGAACGGTTCTGGGTGAAGTATCACTTTAAAACCGATCAAGGCATTAAGTGCATGACCCAAGAGCAGGCCGACCAGATGGCCGGCAGCGATGCGGATTACCACCGCCGCGACCTGTTCGAATCGATCAAGCGCGGGGATTACCCTACCTGGACGCTGCACATGCAGATCATGCCGTTTGAGGATGCCAAGACCTACCGCGTTAACCCCTTCGACCTTACCAAAGTGTGGTCGCATAAAGAGTACCCGCTGATTGAAGTGGGCAAGCTAACGCTAGACCGCAACCCCACAGATTTCCACAGCGAGATCGAGCAGGCGGCATTTGAGCCCAACAACATGGTGCCGGGCACCGGGCTTTCGCCGGATAAAATGCTCTTGGCTCGCTCTATTTCCTACGCCGATGCCCACCGTGCGCGGTTAGGGGTGAACTACAAGCATATTCCGGTTAATACGCCTAAGTGCCCCGTGCACAGCTATGGCCAGGGCGGTGCAATGCGCATTCGTCACTCCACCGACCCGGTGTACACGCCTAACAGCAAAGGTGGCCCCAAGGCAGACGGGCAGCGCTACCCGGAAGATGCGGTGTGGTCGACGGATGGGCAATTCGTGCGCGCCGCGTATACGCTGCGCAAAGACGACGATGACTGGAGCCAAGCGCACGCATTAGTGCGTGAGGTGATGGACGATGCTCAGCGCGACCGGCTGGTTTCCAACGTGGTAGGGCACCTTTCCGATGGCGTGACTGAGCCGGTCTTGGAGCGCGCCTTTGAGTACTGGCGCAATATCGACCAAGAAGTAGGTGAACGTATTGAGCAAGGCGTTCGCGCGCAGTAGTCACTCAAAAGAAAACGCCCAACGATACATCGCTGGGCGTTAGTGAAACCGTCAGCCCGTCGGCCGTTAGGTCACGGGCTGGCTGTTTATTTGCTCGTCGATAGGCTCCGCTTCAAACTCAGGCTCGCGAACCAAGCCAAGCGCGTCATCAAACAAGCGTAAGCCCGCACCCTCTTTATGTGCGTGCTCCGAGAGATGACGACGGAATCGACGCCCGCCAGGACAGCCCTGGAAAAGCCCCAGCAAATGCCGCGTAATGTGGTTCAGCTTGGCCCCTTCATCCAGCCGCTGCTGAATGTACGGGCGAAACGCCGTGGCCGCTTCCAAACGTGTACGGGCAGGGCCGGGCTCGCCAAAGAGGTGCTCATCCACACCCGCTAGTAGCCACGGATTTTGGTACGCCTCACGACCCACCATCACGCTATCCACCTGCTCAAGCTGCGCTTGGCACTCCGCCAGAGTTTTAATCCCGCCGTTGATACCAATATGCAGCTCAGGATGGCTCTGCTTTAAGCGGTGCACGCGAGGGTAATTGAGCGGCGGAATATCGCGATTCTCTTTTGGCGACAGCCCCTGCAGCCACGCCTTGCGGGCGTGCACGGTAAACACTTCACAGCCTGCTGAGGCCACAATATCAATAAACCGCGCTAAATCTGCGTCTTCATCTTGGTCATCAATACCAATACGACACTTCACCGTGACCGGAATCGACACCGCCGCCTGCATAGCCTTCACCGCAGCGGCCACTTTTTCAGGGTGGCCCATTAGGCACGCGCCAATCATATTGTTCTGCACCCGGTCGCTGGGGCAGCCAACGTTCAAGTTGACCTCATCATAGCCCCACGCCTGCGCAATCGCCGCGCACTCCGCCAGCTCACCCGCATCGCTGCCCCCCAACTGCAACGCAATCGGATGCTCCACCTCGCTATAGCCCAAAAAGCGCTCGCGAGGAGAACCATGCAGCACCGCACCCGTGGTCACCATCTCGGTATACAGCAGCGCCCGCTTGGTGAGTGTGCGTGCGAAGGCGCGGTAGTCGCGGGTCGTCCAGTCCATCATGGGGGCGACGGAAAATCGGCGGGCCGCATCTGCTGGGTTTTGTTTCGTCATATTAATCACTTGCATACTTGGTATGCGATGTAAGTACACACATCTATTGCCCTCTGATCGCGGCTATTTGCTAAATGAACCGTAGCACCATGACCTACCATGGTGGCTATCAGAAGTGGTGGGCGCGTTGGCGGGCAATTGTACGCAAGAAAGGGGTGGCAGCACAAAATAAGTCACTGCGCTTTGATACGCGTGTGTTAGCGCTTCAATAATTCCTCCTGACATCGCTGTTGTTCATAACTCTTGCTGGATACTGATTATTTTTACAGTATAGGGTCTAGGCGTGGTGCGGTGCATAGCTCATAATGGAGCCAACAGGAGAAAGCGAATGCTAGTGAGCTCCTAGCGGCCTGCCGTGGTGGGTCTGTCTGTAGCACCCCGCGGTAGCAGATATAGACCGGCGCAAGTTTCCGCCTAGCTGTTTTCTGGTTGAGATCAGCGACGAGGTGCCCCCAGGTGGGCCATAGATGGAAGGCGATGTGCTGATAGTGGATGAAGCCCACTCGTATGGTCACGACGATCTGATGGTGAGGGCTAGTTCCGATTATTCAAAACCAACCGCGTCGGCAGCCGCTGCCGCTTGCTGCCACCCTCAGGTGGGGAAGGGTACTTCATTACCGCGAAGCAGTTTCGCGGAGTGGTGGTCAGGCCGGCGCGGTGTTGGGCGGTGTAAGCCATTTCTTACAAAAGTATGGCGAAAGGCTTACATCATCGGTTAAGTTTATTTGTCATAGTGACCTTGTCGCCCAATAGAATGCGTTGTTCTAGCTCTTCGTCAGAATATTGCGACAATAAAAATCCCCGGCCATGTGGAGTGGCTGGGGGGTGTATTGGATCATGGCCTGAGCGGTACGGCTGGTTGCCCCAATGCTGGTATGCACGCGGGAGTAAGTGCACCAGGCATGCTGTGAATGGAGTGGCCGTTCTAATTGGCCGTTATAGCCAGCGGCGGAAGATTTTTAATATCAGAATAAAAGGGACTCAACATGGTGGGACAACCGTTAGACGGAGTACTTAATCAGGCGCAACGTAACACGCTAGAAATCGTAGATTTCATTTTTCATATCATTGACCCCGAGGCTCCTGGGAAGGTAATAAAGCTCGACGAGGTTCAGCTGCAAGATAAACAGAAAACTTTCTTTCTTGATAGGCTGAGGGACATCGCTGAAGGCACACAATATGTTTTTAATCCCGATGCAGTGAATCTGCAGGAACAAAGTCAACAGCTCATTGAGGATCGTGATGGATTCGTTGAGCTTTCATACCTAATGACTCAAGAGTTTGCACGTCTCCACCGTGGTCAAATGTCGGCGGGTGTTTTCATTGTCTCAGTGGTTAAGTACCTAGCCGATGCACATGATTGGCAACAATTAGCGTTCCTAGTAAAGATGGATCAACAGGAATCATTTGCTTACAGCTATGAAGAGATAGACGGTCGGAGATTAGCTGTTGTCAACGAAATTCCCAATGCTCTCAACGAGAATAAACATGCGATTCAAAAGAGTGCGTTAATCGATCCTGTAAATCAGTTTGCTTGGGATGTATTGGCCTTTGATCGTGTCAAAAAGCCAGTATTGAGTGATTACTTCCAGTCTTTCCTAGGCGTAATTGAACGACAGCAGGATGCAGCATTAACCCGGATGGCTTATTCAGCAGTTCGGAAGTGGGCTAAAGATGTACCCCGGGATCAACTTCCTCCTGGAGAAGATGTAAACACTTACAGAGAAAGAGCTCTTAATTACCTAAACGACCATGATACTTTTGAGACGGATGCATTTCTTGATTCAGTAGTAAAAGATGAAAATGCTGAGCGAAAAGCACAGCATATGGGGGCACTACGAGATGCCTTAGCTGAAAATGGCGTAGCGGGCCAAAGCTTTCGGCCTCGTCCCGATTCCCTGCCTAAAAAGCAGCGCAAACAGGTCTATGAGACCTCAGAAGGTGTTACGATAATATATGAAGGCAGTCGTGAGGAAGCCGGCATGCACATTGAAGATATAGATGGTGGCGGCAAGCGTATCACTATCGAAACCCACCAGCTAACGCCTAAAGGTTAGAGCCGCAATGTATCCTGTTTTGGATCTGCTCCAGGCCATTGATGATCTTCGCCCTCATGCATCGCAAGAAATTGATGAGGGCTTACGCTTGATTATGGAAGGTGATGAGCTTAGCGCATCTGTGCGGGAAAGGCTGTTGAGCGTATTTAACCACATTGAGCGATTAGGCATTGAATCGCCAATGCTGAAAATCGTTGATACTGGTGACACTATTGATGCAGAAGATCTATCTACAAGCGATTTTGATGGTGAGCCTTGGCGTTTAATCTTAGGTAAAACGCCCATAGCAGGTTGCCTCCGAGCAAGAGGCGATGAGACAACATTACTGTTCTTTAGTGTTAATGGTTTCCAGCAGTGGCTTATGAACTGGGACCCTTGCTTGTACCCTACAGGCAATGTCCCTGACTTTGCGAAGCCCGTGACAATAAGAGTTCAAGGGCTTTCGCAAAGTGTTGGAGGACCACTTCTCTGGGTTATGCCTCCAGGAGCGCCATGCCCTAACGTTGAAACAATTAGCCTGCCCGAATCTAAAGAGGTTCATGGATTAATTCATACTAACGCTACCCGTGGTCTTCGGGTTTGCCCTATGGGATATGCTCTAACCTGGGGAGATTTAGAAAATCCAGAAGTAGCTCCATTGGTTAAATTGAGCTCAATGGTAATGTCTGTTTGTCTTGTGCAAGAATTACGCTGTATTGAAGGTCGTTATGAAGCTACCCTGAAAGGCACAAAGCGTATTTCTATGCCGTTGTATGATGAAGATCAGATTGTAAGCGCTAAGACACTAAAGATTTTAATCGAGGCAGTTCTCTGGGTATATGAAGAGAGACCCGAAACTCGCCTCAGTCTAGTAATGGACAGGTTGTCAATCGATATTGAGCGAGAACAATCTTTGCTTTCAGGTATGGAAAATCACCTCGGAGCCGCTCTGTACCAAGCGCGTGATAGCTATGCATTTGTTATTCTAGAGCGTAAAGACGCCTACCATAAAGAAGTGCGCGAGCTTATGAAGGACATGAAATCTCATGCAGATTTATACGCTGCGAAGGTCCGTGAACTTGTTAATTCGCTCACACGTGATGCACTTGGTATTTTATTTTTTGTTGCTTTTTCGTTCATTGCCAAATTCGATAAGAACAACTTCGCAGACCTATTGGTTAGCGCTGAGTTGGCATTTTTGGTAAAAGTTCTGTCTTGCTATTTATTACTGTCATTTGCTCTTCAATTATCTGCACACTGGCGAGATGTTTTGCTTGCTGATCAAGAAAGCAAAGCATGGCTCGATGTATTACAGCACTATTCATCACAGGCGGATAAGCAAAACCGTTTTCTGCAGCCTATCGATAAGCGGCGAAGAACTTTCTATTTTTTCTTGTTTATTACAGGTTGTGCTTATTCATTACTAGCTTGGGCAACATGGAACTTGCCAAAGATCATTGAACCTTGGATTGGTTAGCTATAATAAATGACAATAAAGGAAAGCCCCGCTAATTTTGCGGGGCTTTTTGTACAAAACGATCAATTAACAGCTTTCCTACGTCCCTTTAGCTTGGGGGATCTTACCCAAGTCAGGTCGTAGTGCATGGGGCCTGTTGTCTGAATCACTTCTTTTGATATGACGGGCCACCATTCAATCAAGCGCAGCGCGGTTTGCCAGACGTTTTTCTTTTTCCAGTCCTTACCCAGGTTAATTGTGGTAATCCCGCAATATTCGAAGGCAAGCATTTCCGGGTCACCTTTATTGAAGCGATCCTTCGACAGGATCACCCAGGTTTCCTCTGATTGTTGAAGGCGTTCAAGCCACACTTGATCAGGCACACCATGACCACCGTTAAAGGTTTTGGCATGCACGACGGTATGGCTTTCTGTACAGAGTTGGGCTAAGTGGTTAAGAGCGCTGGCAATGTGATGGCTGATATTTTCGTCAATGAAGAAGTGCACCCGATAAAATCCTTTTTTCGAATTTCACGGCGCGTTCTACTTCCTCTTGCGTCACGTCATACGCACGGGCTGCTGCATCAGCGCTGCCTTCTACCTCGGCCGCCTGGGCCAGTGTGGCCGTGGGCATGTGGCTAGGCAGCACGATGGGCTTGCCGAAGGCAAAGCGAGGATCAACCACAATGTTCTCGTCTTCGGGATCAGGCTTCCAGCGAATGGGGTAGCCAGATGGGTCGAACTCAATATCCGCTTTCAGCGAAGGGGAGATCACTGAGTGAAATACGTTTTGACGTTTCACTAGGTCAGTGATGGCCATTTCGCCGCTGTCTTCCAGCACTTTCAAAAACACTTTCTTGCCATCGGTGCTGAGCTGGGGATTGATCAGGGGATAGTCACGCTGCAAGTAGTCTCTGAGTACGTGCAGTGCTTCACGAATCACCGGCAAGCTCACGTTGTGGCGACGGAATTGCTCTACCGCACGCAGTTCTAGAAGGTCTTTAAAGCTCAGCGTGTCTTCTGCGCCAAGCGCTTGGGGCTCAGGTTCCCATAACGGACCTTTGGCTGACCGCTCAGGCATAAGCCAGCGGCGGATCTTCTCCGCGTCTACGCCAATGAGGCGTTCTGCTTGCCTGGGGCTGTAAAGCCCGATGTTAGTGAATGCGGTCATGGTCTACCCCCCAGCGTGCGCTAGGTGTGAAATGCGGCGGCTTGTGCGTGGTGTCTTTTTGAGTCTTTTACGCTGTTATACATGGCTATAGTCTGACACTTTAAGTGTACAGCGCAAGGAATATCGGCCACAAAAAGTGTCATTTTGACACCTTTCGTGTTGCACTGCGTCAACTTATCTTGTGTGGTTTTTCTGGTTAAGTAACTGTTTTTTAAAAACAGTATTTTAAGTGGTCGCGTTGCCCGCTGGGATGCATCCACCAAAAAAGCCCCGCGCGTGCGGGGCTGTTGCGTGAGGGTTAGCTGGCTTGTTTGTTCCTGGCCAGTTCGGCCATGGCGACGCGGGAGAGAAAGCCGGAGCGGGTTTTGTCGCCGGGGTGGCGGGCGACGAAGTCGTCGATCTGTTTGACTAGGAGGTCGGGCAGGGTGACGTTGATCTTGTGGCTTTTGCCCAGGTAGGGCGTCACGTCGATATCGACGACGGCCCAGATCCAGCCGGTGAAGTCGGGGTTGTCCATATGGTGTTCGATGGACGTGGCTTCGGGGATGGGGTCGCCGCACTCGACCGCGACTTCCAGCCAGCCATCAATGGCTTCTTTGGCGTTGGCCAGGGCGTTGCATCAATTTGAGCCCACAAAGATGATTTTTAGGCATTTTAATACTTCTCAATCGTTATAGTAAAAATTGCGGCGGCTAGCGGCATCAGCGCGGCGCTCGGCGTTTTGGAGCGCGCGCTGTACCTGTTCATTGAGCAAGCGTGCCAGCGCTTGCTCATTGATGCCGGGGGCGGCGTGTACTTCGATGTTGATACCGCCGTGAATTACTA
The DNA here is from genome assembly GCF_014640815.1 of Vreelandella lutescens. Lineage (GTDB taxonomy): Bacteria > Pseudomonadota > Gammaproteobacteria > Pseudomonadales > Halomonadaceae > Vreelandella > Vreelandella lutescens. The sequence continues at coordinate 619,706 of NZ_BMHM01000001.1, forward strand.
GCCTGCCGTTGGCGTGGCTTTGTAGCGGTGGGCGGGCGTCGATCTGTATCGCGCTGGTGTCGATGCGCAGCGTGTCGAATGCAAGCGGAAGAGATAGGTGTTTAGCGAAGTGGTAGCGTCGTCGGGTATTAATGTGGTGGTTTACGCCGTGTTAGCAGGGCAGAGAGTGGGCTTTTTTAGCTTTTAGCTAAAATTTTTCGATATTTTTTCGCTGTTAGCTATAATGATGGTGATGAAAACGATCACTTACCGTAAAAGCGCGTTAAAGGTGTTGCAGCGAATGCCACGGCCGGAGTCGAGGCGCATACAAGGCAAAATCAAGGCCTATGCGGAAGACCCGGAAAGCCAGCGCAATAATGTGAAAGCGTTGAAGGGGAGCGGGTATATTTGCCTGCGGGTAGGTGATTGGCGGGTGATCCATCGACGAGCGCGGCGATGTGCTGGATATCATTAACATCGGTGCCCGTGGCGGTGTGTATCAATAGCGCACCCATAATGCGCCCATAACAGCCAATGAACAGGAGGCGGCATGAGCGTCCCTCAAATTATTCAAACACCCACCGGTGAGAGATTGGTGGTGCTACCTGAGCAGGAGTACCACGCGCTGCTTGCGCGGTTGGAAGATCAAGACGATATCAACGCAGCCAACGCTGTCGTAGCGCGCGGTGAAGAGTCGTTTCCCGAGGCGGTCGTGGATGCACTGCTGGAGGGTGTGGCCCCTGTGAAGGTGTACCGCGAATACCGTGGGCTGCGTGCAGGGGAGTTGGCGACAAAAGCAGGCATTAGCCAGGGCTACCTTTCCGAAATAGAGTCGGGTAAAAAAGGCGGCTCGCTGAGTGTGCTGAACCGCATTGCGGCCGCTTTAGAGGTTGAGTTACGTGACCTAACTTAACGTCCATTTTTTCCTTGTGGATAGTTGAGCAGCGCCTCGCCTTAAACGGCGGGGCGTTTTAGTTGGTGGGGTACGCGCTGCTGTGCCGACTGTCTATAAGAGCGGACCGTTGATGTGCGTTCGCATAAACCCCTGCATCACATTGCGTATTTTGTGGTCAAAAGCGGTATGGTGAGAGCCATTGCTGGGTAGGCAAGCGTGGATCATTGAGATGAGGAGTCGTTATGGGGAAAACGCTAGGTTATGTTGGCGTGGCGCTAGTGGGGACCCTGCTGCTGTCCGGCTGTAGTGGGCCTGAGGAAGAGGTTGCACAAACCCAACCACATTCCGTAGCTGAGGAGCGTGCTTCTGAACCGGAGCCGCCAGCACAGCAGGTGGAGCCGCTGGATGTCGCTATTTCTACTTCTGCATCGCTCCGCGCTGATCGTCGTTTAATGGTGGAGGGCAATACGAATTTGCCCGATAACGCGCAGGTGCAGGTAATTATCGAGCGGGAGCTGAGTCGCGTACGTTGGCAAGCGCGCACCAGCGTGGTGAACGGTCAGTTTGAAGCGGGCCCGTTTGGCTCTGGAAGCGGGCTGCCGGACGGCGGTTATGTCGTCACTGTGCAGTTGGGCGAAGCCACCGTGCAGCCCCTAAGCGTACAGGCGCGTATTGGTACGCAGGGCGAACACTTGGCGGGAGAGCTCGTCAGCCAATCCCGCCACGGGTTAGGGCAGGTAGCCACCTACTCGCGCCGTTTCTTGGTGGGCAGTGAACCAAGACGAACGCGCGACCAGGTGGATGTTATTGAGGACAACTAAGGGGGGAGGTAGTTGCTTTAGGCAGGACACCAGTGCGCTAACAGCACCGCATGAATCGAGGTGTCGCTGGGCGCTTTTGCAAAGTGCTCAATGACAAAACGGTCATCACGCTGGATAAGGTAATGGCCTGCTTTGTGGAACACATGCGTTGGGCCAAGCAGGAGCAAGTCACCGGATGCAACGGGTGAGAAATCCGTGTCTTTGTCAGGCGTGGCCATCACGCAGGGCGCTTTCCAATCAATCTTCAGCGGCAGATGATGCGGGACAGTAATCGTTGTAGCCTGAACCTGTTCCCAGGGGAGGGGACCTGTATGGCTCAGGGTTAACAGTTGAGGCGCACTGTCACCTTCTAAAAGGGTAGCCAGCGAACAATCAAGGGCATCGGCGAGCGCCACTAAGCGCTCGTGACCGATCTGTTTGATCGCCCCGGACTCCCAGTAAGAAATGGTGACATCTGACACGCCAACTTTACGAGCAAGGGCAGCTTTGTTGAGCTTGGCCCGAAGCCGCAGTTGCTTGATACGTGAGCCTAGCGATTCCATTTCATTTTCCTGTCGATGAGCTAAATCAGCTCGTTGAATGTACTTCCGCCCTCATAGAGCGGCGCTCTGATCATGCAGAGAAAGGTGCAACCTGTTCTCATGTATGAACACGAATCATAGGTACTACGCCATACTAAGCGATTGTGCTTTAACGCGCATCTTCCTATCAATGATCCTTAAGCTTTCGATCAGACGCTTTTAAGGCAAACTCGTTCCCTTACGAAGGCTGTTGGTTGCTCTAAGGGTGCGTATAATGACGCCACGCTTAATAGCCAAAAGGACATGTTGATGACCGTACGTACTCGCATCGCGCCTTCTCCTACCGGAGATCCGCACGTAGGCACTGCCTATATTGCGCTGTTTAATCTTTGCTTTGCTCGTCAGCATGGCGGCCAGTTCATTCTGCGAATTGAAGATACTGATCAGGTACGCTCTACCCCTGAATCAGAACAGATGATTCTCGACTCTCTGCGTTGGTTGGGGCTTGAGTGGGATGAAGGCCCGGATGTAGGCGGCCCTCATGGCCCTTATCGGCAAAGCGAGCGGGGCGACATTTACGCGCAGTACGCCCAGCAGCTGCTAGATGCGGGGCACGCCTTTAAGTGCTACCGCACCAGCGAAGAGCTGGATGAGCTGCGTGAATCACGTAAAGAGGCAGGCCTGCACTTAGCGCTAAAGCCCGCCGATTTAGCCATGGGCGCAGGTGAGCAGGCGCGTCGTGAGCAAGAGGGCTGGCCGTATGTGATCCGTATGAACGTGCCCAGCGAAGGCGCGTGCGTGGTGAACGATATGCTGCGCGGTACGATTGAGGTGGAGTGGGCGCAGGTGGACGCGCAAATCCTCATGAAGTCAGACGGTATGCCCACGTACCACCTAGCCAACGTGGTGGACGACCACTTGATGGGCATTACCCACGTGCTGCGTGGCGAGGAGTGGATCAATTCCGCGCCTAAACACCAGTTGTTGTATGAGTATTTTGGTTGGGAAATGCCGCAGCTGTGCCACATGCCACTACTGCGTAATCCTGATAAGTCTAAGCTCTCCAAGCGTAAAAACCCGACGTCGATTAACTACTATCGCCGGATGGGCTTTCTGCCACAGGCGGTGACTAACTATCTCGGGCGCATGGGCTGGTCGATGCCCGATGAGCGCGAAAAATTCAGCTTGGCCGACATGATGGCAGAGTTTGATATTCAGCGTGTTTCCCTAGGCGGGCCTGTGTTTGACCTGGAGAAATTGACGTGGCTAAACGGCGTTTATATCCGTGAAGACCTGGATGACGATGCACTGTTGCAGGCACTGCGCGAGTGGGCGTTTAACGATGCTTACGTGAAGCAGATTTTGCCGCAGGTACGCCCACGGGTAGAGACGCTTTCACAAGTAGTTCCGCTGGCAGGTCACTTCTTCTCTGGGTTACCTACGCTCACGAAAGATGATTTCGACAGTGTGAAGCTGGATAACGAAGAGCTGGTCAAGCTGCTGCAGTTCTTGGTGTGGCGTTTTGAAAACGTCCCGGCGTGGCATAAAGAGGCCCTGCTCGCGGAAGTCAAAGCCTTGGCAGAGCACTTTGAGCTAAAAATGAAGGCGTTCCTGGCACCGGTGTTTATTGCGATTACAGGCAGCACGTCAAGCACGTCGGTGATGGACGCCATGGCTATTTTAGGCTCAGACGTGACCCGTGCACGCCTGCGTAGCGCGATTGAGGTGCTGGGTGGTGTTTCGAAGAAGCAGGCGAAACGCTTCGAGAAAGAGTACCGCGACCTGTAAGTTATCATCGTTATTGTCGATAGAAGAGCGCCGCGCAATCGTAGCGTGAGAGCGTGGCGTTTTCTTCGATAAATAGGCTTGACGAAGATCAGGCGAATCAGTAATATACGCTCCGTCTTCAAGACATGTGGGGCCTTAGCTCAGCTGGGAGAGCGCAACACTGGCAGTGTTGAGGTCAGCGGTTCGATCCCGCTAGGCTCCACCAATATCGGCTACGCTGATACTGTACTGTCGAAGGCTTTTTAGGTCAGATACGTCCCATTCGTCTAGTGGTCTAGGACACCGCCCTTTCACGGCGGTAACAAGGGTTCGAACCCCTTATGGGACGCCACCTCGTTTTATCTGCTTCCTCAAAATATTCTGATTAGCAAATAGCAATGAGTCTTCTCAATTGCTTATTTTGCATTCCTGTCGTTTAGAACTTGCGTCTATTTCACGCGTTTTTTATCAATATTGTGCTTGACTTGTCCACTTTTGCATTTCTGTGAAGGGGGTTGTGCACAACCACATAAATATGACGCAAAAAATCAGCGATTTAGCTTAATCTCTTTAAAATCAATAGCTTATATTAGGTCAAAAAATGACCAATTTAAGGCTGGGTCACTGTTCATGGCGATTCTGGGACGTTTTCTAGTGGTTGTGAACAGGGTTATCCACAGATAGTGTGGAAAACCCTGTCCAGGCTGGCAGTGCCAGAAAGTCAAGCGTTATTCAGGCTTGCGCAGACGCTTTAATAACGATGAAGTATCCCAGCGGCCGCCTTCCATCCTCTGTACGTCGGCATAAAATTGATCAACCAGCGCGGTGACGGGAAGGGTGGCATTTAGCCTGCGTGCTTGCTCTAGGCAAATGCCCAGATCTTTACGCATCCAATCAACGGCAAAGCCGTGATTGTACTCATTGGCAATCATCGTTTTGTGGCGGTTCTCCATCTGCCATGAGCCCGCGGCACCTTTGGAGATCACATCAATCACTTGATGCTGATCTAGCCCTGCCTGTTCCGCAAAATGCAGCCCTTCTGCCAGACCCTGTACTAAACCAGCAATGCAAATTTGATTGACCATCTTGGTGAGCTGGCCGCTGCTGGCGGGTCCCATCAGTGTCACGGCCCGGGCGTAATGATTGAGAAGGGGAGCGACCGCATCGAAGTGCGCCTGCTCGCCGCCACACATAATCGTCAGCGCGCCGTTCTCAGCGCCTTGCTGCCCGCCGGAAACGGGAGCATCGATAAACGCTACGCCCTGTTCACGGCATGCCGTATTCAGCTCCAAGGCCAAATCTGCCGATGCAGTGGTGTGGTCAACAAGGTAGCTGCCGCTGGCCATGGTGGTGAGCACGCCATCGCTCCCCGTGGTGACCTGACGAACGTCGTCGTCATTACCGACACATACCAGGACTAAATCAGCGCCTTTGGCGGCTTCAGCAGGGGTGGTGTGCGCTGTGCCGCCAAACGCCTTGGCCCACGCCTCTGCCTTGCTCTGGGTGCGGTTATACACGCGGGTGGTCAGGCCTTGCTTAGCAAGGTGGCCCGCCATGGGGTAGCCCATTACGCCTAGGCCGATAAAGGCAACAGTGGTTATGGATTGCATAAAACACCTTTGTTGTTGGTAAGTCGTGGGTTGAGAGCAAACAAAAGGCCACCCTTGGGTGGCCTTTGTCATCCTATGTATCCATCAGAGTGGATCGATGCGTCAACAGTCGATCACTTTGTTGGATAGTCACGTTTTTCGTGACCAATATACAGCTGGCGCGGACGGCCAATTTTGTAGCTTTCGCTCAGCATTTCGTGCCAATGAGAGATCCAGCCAATGGTGCGCGATACCGCGAAGATCACGGTGAACATATTAGTCGGAATGCCCATGGCTTTCAGAATAATGCCGGAGTAGAAGTCCACGTTCGGGTACAGTTTGCGCTCGATGAAGTACTCATCTTCCAGAGCAATCTGTTCCAAGCGCTTAGCGATTTTGAGCTGCGGGTCGTCAGCCATGCCGAGTTCGGCAAGCACTTCATCGCAGGTCTCTTTCATCACTTTGGCGCGCGGGTCGAAGTTGCGGTAAACGCGGTGACCAAAGCCCATCAGCTTGAACGGGTCGTTCTTATCTTTGGCTTTATCCACGAAGCGCTGAATGTTCTCTTCTGAGTCGTCGCCGATCTCATCAAGCATATTCAGTACGGCTTCGTTCGCACCACCGTGCGCCGGGCCCCACAGTGCCGCGATGCCAGCACTGATACAGGCAAACGGGTTGGCACCGGTAGAGCCTGCTAAGCGAACAGTAGAGGTAGAGGCGTTCTGCTCGTGGTCCGCATGCAGCATAAAGATGCGGTCCATGGCTTTCGCGTATACCGGATTGATTTTGTACTCTTCGCACGGGTTGCTGAACATCATGTAGAGGAAGTTCTCTGCATAGCTCAGGTCGTTGCGCGGGTAGTTGAAGGGCTGGCCAACGTTATACTTGTGCGACATTGCTGCCAGAGTGGGCATTTTCGCAATGAGGCGAATAGCGCTGATCACCCGATCTTCTTCCTGGGTGATGTCCATATGGTCATGATAGAAGGCTGCCAAGCCGCCTACCACACCGCACAAAATCGACATCGGGTGCGCGTCACGGCGGAACCCTTTGAAGAAGTTGTTAATCTGGTCGTGCACCATGGTGTGATTGCGAATGCGTGATTCGAAATCAGCGTACTGCTCATCATTGGGCAGCTCACCAAACAGTAGGGTGTAACAAACTTCTACAAAATTAGACTCTTTCGCCAGTTGATCAATGGGGTAGCCGCGGTGCAGCAGTACGCCCTTGCCGCCATCAATGTAGGTGATTGCGGACTGGCAGGAAGAGGTGGCCATAAAGCCGGGGTCGTAGGTAAACAGGCCTTCAGCACCTAAGCCGCGCACGTCGATGACGTCGGGGCCAAGTGTGCCGGAATACATGGGTAGCTCGATCGTTTTATCAAGACCGTCTACCGTCAATGTCGCTTTCCTGTCAGCCATGCTGGCCTCCTTTCGAATTCGGTTTGGGACGTAAAGTCGTTGTTTCGCATACCGCGCCGGCGAAAAGGCTTGCCCACTATAGAAGTGTGCGACATTTTGTCAATTAGCCTAAGCGCTAGGTATGCTTGTACAGACATTGTTGTTTTGAATAATTTTTGTATATGATGAACTGGGTGTTCATAATAGCTAAGTGCCAGAGGATTGACGATACGTTACCAGGCTTATCAAACCATCAATCTCCTGTCACTATAACCATGCTGCATCGCAAAATCGACTCGGGTTGGCGGCATTTTTCTTGCACCATGGTCGAGTTAAGCCTGAGATCGGTTTGTCAGCAGGGGCTAAGGTTCTTATAATCCACGGCGCGCGACCGGCAGGTAGGTGGTCGTGCCCGACTTGGCAACGGCCGAGCCCCTTCCAGCAACCACTGCCCGCTCGGGCTATGCCCGACCTGTCGCAGAGCGGGCCAAGAGAGTGTGTATAACGCCGTGAATAGCAAACGACCCGTAAACCTAGACCTAACTACGATACATTTCCCACTGCCGGCGCTAACGTCGATTACACACCGTATTACGGGTGTCATCCTGTTCGTTGGTCTGATCTTCGCTTTTTGGGCGTTGGGTAAATCCCTGTCATCTCCGGCTGGCTTTGATGCTGTCAGCAGTGCCTTAGCTAACAACTTCTTCGCCAAGTTCGTTGCGTGGGGGCTGCTGTCTGCCCTGGCATTCCACTTTGTGGCGGGCACTAAGCACCTGCTGATGGACGCCAATATTGGTGTGACCTTAGAAGGTGGCGTTAAAAAAGCACAGGCTACCGTTGTAGTGAGTGCGGTTCTGATTATTCTGGCAGGAGTTTGGGTATGGTAACCAACATCACAAGTTTTGGCCGCAGTGGTCTATCCGACTGGCTGATGCAGCGCGTGTCTGCAGTGATCCTGGCCCTTTATACGGTCTTCGTGGTTGCCTACCTGCTGTTTAACCCGAACCTGGATTACTACACCTGGAGCGGCCTGTTTGAGCAGACGTGGATGCGTATTTTCTCGCTACTCGCGTTTGTTTCCATCGCCGCGCACGCCTGGATCGGTCTGTGGACAGTCACCACCGATTACCTCAAGTCCACTCGCCTGCGCGTGGGTGCCCAGACGCTGATCATTCTGGCCATCTTCGTGTACCTGGTGTGGGGCATTCAAATTCTGTGGGGAGCTTGATACATGTCTAACCTTCGTAGCCTGACATTTGACGCCATCATCATCGGTGGCGGTGGCTCTGGCCTGCGTGCTGCGCTTGAACTGGCGAAATCCGGTAAGAAGACAGCCGTACTGTCCAAAGTGTTCCCGACACGCTCTCACACGGTTTCTGCTCAGGGTGGTATTACCTGTGCGATCGCGTCTGCTGATCCAGATGACGACTGGCGCTGGCACATGTACGACACGGTCAAAGGCGGCGACTATATCGCTGACCAGGATGCCGCTGAGTACATGTGTTCTGAAGGCCCCAAAGCGGTGTTTGAACTTGAGCACATGGGCCTGCCGTTCTCGCGCTTCGATAACGGCCGTATTTATCAGCGTCCGTTCGGCGGTCAGTCGAAAAACTTTGGTGAAGGCGGTCAGGCAGCACGTACGTGTGCGGCCGCTGACCGTACCGGTCACGCGCTGCTGCACACCCTGTACCAGAACAACCTCAAGAACAACACCACGTTCTTGAACGAATGGTACGCGGTCGATTTGGTCAAGAACGCCAGCGGTGATGTCGTGGGCTGTATCGCCATGTGCATCGAAACCGGTGAAGTGGTTCACGTTAAATCGAAAGCCACGGTTCTGGCCACTGGTGGTGCAGGCCGTATCTATGCCTCTACCACTAACGCTCTGATCAATACCGGTGACGGCATCGGCATGGCGCTGCGCGCCGGCTTCCCGATGCAGGACATGGAAATGTGGCAGTTCCACCCGACCGGTATTTACGGTGCGGGCACCCTGGTCACTGAAGGTTGCCGTGGTGAAGGTGGTTACCTCGTCAATAAAGACGGCGAGCGTTTCATGGAGCGCTACGCGCCCAACGCCAAAGACCTGGCAGGCCGCGACGTTGTTGCGCGCTCCATGGTGATGGAAATCCTTGAAGGCCGCGGCTGTGGCGAGAAGGGCGACCACGTATTCCTGAAGCTTGACCACCTGGGCGAAGAAGTCCTTGGCAAGCGTCTGCCGGGTATCGTTGAGCTGTCCAAAACCTTCGCCCACGTTGATCCGGCGAAAGACCCGATTCCGGTCGTTCCGACCTGCCACTACATGATGGGCGGTATTCCGACCAACATTCATGGCCAAGCAATTACCCAAGACGAAAATGGCAACGACCATATCGTTAACGGTCTGTTTGCCTGTGGTGAAGCGGCGTGTGTATCGGTACACGGTGCTAACCGCCTGGGCGGTAACTCACTGCTTGACTTGGTGGTCTTTGGCCGTGCGGCAGGTATGTTCATCGAAGGCGCGCTGAACGAAGGTATCGAGTACCTCGACGCTTCTGAGTCAGACATCGAATTCGCGATGAAGCGTATTACGCGCTGGAACGAGTCTGAAGAGGGCGGCGAGAGCATCCCTGAGCTAAAAGCGCAGCTACAAGACATTATGCAGAACTCTTTCGGTGTATTCCGCGAAGAGAAAAACATGCAAGAGGGTGTCAAAAAGCTGGCGGACCTGCGTGAGCGTATTGGTAAAGCCCACCTGCCGGACAAATCCAACGCCTTTAACACCGCACGTGTGGAAGCGCTGGAGCTGGACAACCTGATGGAAGTGGCAGAAGCAACGGCGATTGCTGCCCTTGAGCGTAAAGAGAGCCGTGGTGCCCACTCGCGCTACGACTACCCTGACCGTGATGATGTCAACTGGCTGAAACACTCGCTCTTCTTCCCAGCGACCAAAGAGCTGAAGAAGCGCGACGTTAACTTCAAGCCAAAAACCGTTGATACGTTCGAGCCTAAGGTTCGCACCTACTAATCTCCGCACTGACGAGAGGGAGTCACCATGTCCAATCTTCAGGTATCCGTATACCGTTATAATCCGGAAACCGACTCCGCGCCCTATATGCAGGAGTTTCAGGTCGATACCAAAGGCCGCGATCTGATGGTGCTAGATGTACTGCACCTGATGAAAGAGCAAGACAGCGGTTTGGCCTATCGCCGTAGCTGCCGCGAAGGCGTGTGCGGTTCCGATGGCATGAACATGAACGGCAAAAACGGCTTGGCGTGCATCACGCCGCTGTCAGACGTTGTGAAAGGCAACAAGCTGACGCTGCGCCCGCTGCCGGGTCTCCCGGTCATCCGCGATATGGTGGTTGACATGGGTCTGTTCTATAAGCAATACGAGCGCATCCAGCCGTACCTGCAAAACGACACGCCAGCGCCCGCCATTGAGCGCCTGCAGTCGCCAGAAGAACGCGACAAGCTGGATGGCTTGTACGAGTGTATTCTGTGCGCGTGCTGCTCTACGTCGTGCCCATCGTTCTGGTGGAATCCGGATAAGTTCGTAGGCCCTGCAGGCCTGCTGCAGTCTTACCGCTTCCTGGCCGATAGTCGCGATACGGCTACCCGCGAACGCCTCACTAGCTTGGAAGATCCGTTCTCTGTCTTCCGCTGTCGCGGCATCATGAATTGCGTGGCGGTATGCCCGAAAGGTCTCAACCCGACCCGCGCAATTGGTAAAATTCGTGAAATGTTGCTCGCAGACGCTACGTAACTACCTAATCCTATGAAGAAAAAGCGTCTACCACGTAAGTTGCAGCATAAAGCTACTTAAATCGTGGCGCTTCGCTTGTTATCATAGGGGCAGTCATGGTGCGGCGACGCGTCGCACCATGACCAGCCAAGTTTAAAAGCCGGTGCTTTAAGTACCGGCTTTTGAGCATGAACTGGTAATGAAACGCGTCGCAAATACGTGTATGAACAAGGGCTTCCGGCCTCCGGTCGGCGCCGCCGGCAAACGTCCCGCCCCGCCGGCAGGGCAATAGCGATGTCGTTGCTAGCATGCAGCGATGCCGATACCACCCCATCAGTGCAGGGTGACCGAGAGATGCAACAAGGCATAATGGAGTTGATGTGGCGTTCCTCTCACGTTAGTGGTGGCAATGTCCACTACGTGGAAGCGCTTTACGAGCAGTACCTCGCCGATCCTGATTCTGTCTCAGAAGAATGGCGCAGCTATTTTGATCAGCTGCCACGTTCTGAAGGCAGTGCCTCCCACGATGTTCCACTAAGCCCCATTCGTGATCAGTTCTACCAGCTGGGCCGTGAAAGCCGCCCGGGCCGGGTAGTCGCCGCCTCCGACAGCGGTGAGAACAAAAAGCAGGTCAAAGTCCTGCAGCTGATCAACGCTTATCGCTTCCGTGGCCATCAAAAGGCCAATATCGACCCGCTTGGGCTGCGTAATCCCACCCCCGTCCCCGACCTCGATTTGTCGTTCCATCAGCTTTCTAAAGCTGACCTCGACACCGAGTTCCAGACCGGTTCGTTTTTCCTTGGTATTGATAAAGCGCCGCTGCGCGAGATCGTTGATGCGTTGGAGCAGACCTACTGCCGCTCCATCGGTTGCGAGATCATGCACATCGTGGATACCGAAGAGAAACGCTGGCTACAGCGTCGGTTTGAATCGGTTCGCAGCGCACCTAAGTTCAGCGACGACGTGCGCAAGCACGTGCTGGAGCGGCTGACCGCGGCAGAAGGTTTGGAAAACTACCTGGCATCTAAGTACCCAGGTACCAAGCGTTTTGGTCTGGAAGGCGGTGAATCGTTCGTACCGATGATGGACGAACTGATTCAGCGAGCAGGCGGTTACGGCACTAAAGAAGTCGTGATTGGTATGGCCCACCGTGGCCGTTTAAACCTGCTGGTCAATATTTTGGGTAAAAACCCAACGGATTTGATCGACGAGTTCGATGGTAAGAAGGTCATTGAGCGCGGTTCTGGTGACGTTAAATATCACCAAGGCTTTAGTTCCAACGTGATGTCCCCGGGTGGGGAAGTTCACTTGGCGATGTCGTTCAACCCGTCGCACCTAGAAATCGTAGCGCCGGTTGTCGAGGGCTCTGTACGCGCTCGTCAAGACCGCCGTAACGACGACGAAGGCAGCAAAGTTCTGCCGATCAACGTCCATGGTGATGCCGCTTTCGCCGGTCAGGGCGTGGTGATGGAGACATTCCAGATGTCTCAAACCCGTGCCTACAAAACGGGCGGCACGGTGCATATCGTCATCAACAACCAAGTGGGCTTTACGACCTCTAACCCCTTGGATGCACGCTCCACGGAATACTGTACTGACATTGCTAAAATGGTTCAGGCGCCGATTTTCCATGTTAACGGCGATGACCCTGACGCAGTGATCCATGCGACCCAAGTGGCGCTGGATTACCGCCAGCAGTTTAAGAAAGACGTTGTGATTGACCTGGTGTGCTACCGCCGCCGTGGCCACAACGAGGCTGATGAGCCGTCAGGCACCCAGCCGATGATGTACGCCAAGATTAAAGACCACGCCTCCTCGCGCACGCTGTATGCGCAGCGTTTGGTGGAGCAGGGCGTCATCTCTGAAGAAGATGCTAAGGCCATGGTAGAAACCTACCGTGATGACCTAGTGGCTGGTAATCACGTTGCCAATGCGCTGGTACAAGAACCCAACACGTCGCTGTTTGTGGACTGGGCGCCTTACCTGGGGCATGAGTGGACCGGTGACGCTGACACGACGTTTGATATGAAGCGCCTTCAGCAGCTAGCCGCGAAGATGTGCGACATTCCCGACGGTGTCGATGTTCAGCGCCAAGTGGCCAAGATCTATGAAGACCGCCGCAAAATGCAGGCGGGCGGTATGGGTCTCAACTGGGGCTTTGCGGAAACGCTGGCCTACGCCACGCTATTGGACCAAGGCCACCCGATCCGGATTACCGGTCAGGACGTAGGTCGCGGTACGTTCTCTCACCGCCATGCGGTGGTGCATAACCAAAAAGATGGCTCCACCTACGTGCCGCTGCAGAACATGTCTGACGGCCAGCCACGTTTCACTATTCACGACTCCTTCCTGTCGGAAGAAGCCGTGCTGGCGTTTGAGTATGGTTACTCGACCACCGCCCCGAATGACTTGGTTATTTGGGAAGCGCAGTTTGGTGACTTCTTCAACGGCGCCCAGGTGGTGGTGGACCAGTTTATCTCCTCGGGTGAGACCAAGTGGGGCCGTCTGTGTGGTTTAACCATGCTGCTGCCGCATGGCTATGAAGGCCAGGGTCCTGAGCACTCCTCTGCCCGTTTAGAGCGCTTCTTGCAGCTGTGCGCTGAGCACAATATGCAGGTGTGTGTACCAACCACGCCCGCGCAGATTTATCATCTGCTGCGCCGTCAGGTCATCCGGCCGCTGCGCAAGCCGCTGGTGGTCATGTCACCGAAATCGCTGCTGCGTCACAAAGAAGCAGTGTCGAGCCTGGAAGATCTCGCCCATGGCAAGTTCCACATGGTACTGCCAGACCAAGCGAATCTCGCCGCCGACAAAGTCACTCGCGTGGTGATGTGTGCTGGTAAGGTCTACTACGACCTGGCTAACTGGCGCGCTGAAAACGAGCGTGACGATACGGTGATCATTCGTTTAGAGCAGCTCTATCCCTTCCCGAAAGAAGAGCTTCTGGAAGTGCTCCAGACGTACGCCAATGTGGAAGACATCGTGTGGTGCCAGGAAGAGCCGCTGAATCAGGGCGCCTGGTACTCCAGTCAGCACCACATGCGTGCCGTGGCCGATATGTTAAAAGACGGCCTAGGACGTGAGTTGAAATTCGCAGGGCGTCCCGCCTCGGCTGCTCCGGCAGCGGGCTACATGTCCGTCCACACTGAACAGCAGCGCCAGCTGGTGGAAGACGCTTTTAACCTATAAGCGCCCACCGGATTTAGAGAACATATAAGGGAAACGACATGGCTATTGATATCAAAGCGCCAACCTTTCCGGAATCCGTTGCCGAAGGCACTGTAGCTGCGTGGCATAAAAAGCCGGGCGACAGCGTCGAGCGTGACGAGCTGATTGTTGAAATCGAAACCGACAAAGTGGTGCTCGAAGTCGTCGCACCGGAAGCGGGTACCCTGACCGACGTGATGGCCGAAGAGGGCGATACCGTTGAGTCTGAGCAAATCTTGGGCAAAATTGGCGATGCCAGCGCGTCTAGCAGCAAAGAAGATAGCGCTTCTAAAGAGAGCTCTTCTAGCGATAGCAGCGCTGAAAAAACCGAATCAAAAGCAGAGTCTAAGCCTGCTGGCGGCGGTAAAAAGCACGATGTAAAAGCGCCTAGCTTCCCTGAGTCTATCCAGGAAGGCACCGTTGCCACTTGGCACAAGAAAGTAGGCGAAGCGGTTAAGCGTGATGAAGTGCTGGCCGACATCGAAACCGACAAAGTCGTGCTGGAAGTAGTCGCACCTGCTGACGGCGCTCTGGCTGAAATTAAAGCCGAAGAAGGCAGCCAAGTAGAATCGGAAGCGGTTCTGGCGATCTTTGCTGAAGGTGCCGGTGGCGAAAGCGGCGGCGATTCAGCGCCCGCAGCCGCCGATACCAGCAACGACGATGAAGGTGCCGATGAGAAAGTCGGTGACAAAATCCTCGCGCCTGCGGCACGTAAAATGGTGGCCGAGCACGATCTGGATGTTTCCAAGATCGAAGGCACCGGCAAAGGCGGCCGCATTCTGAAAGAAGATGTTCAGAAAGCTGTGAAAGACGGGTCTGCTAAGAAAGCGACCAAGTCTTCTGCACCGGCCAAAGCCGCTGCAGCGCCTGCGGTTCAGGGTGAGCGTGAAGAGAAGCGCGTACCGATGACCCGTCTGCGTCAAACCATCGCTAAGCGCTTGGTTCAGGCACAGCAAACCGCTGCCATGCTGACCACGTACAATGAAGTGGACATGACTGAGATCATGGCCCTGCGTGCTCAGTACAAAGATACCTTCCAAAAGACCCACGACATCAAGCTGGGCTTTATGGGCTTCTTTGTAAAAGCGGCTTCTGAAGCGCTCAAACGCTTCCCGGACGTGAATGCCTCTATCGACGGTACCGATATCGTCTACCACGGTTACCAAGATATCGGTGTTGCAGTATCCACCGACCGTGGCTTGGTCGTACCGGTTCTGCGTGACACCGACAGCATGAAAATTGCTGACGTTGAACGCACGATTGTCGATTTCGGCAAGCGTGGCCGTGACGGTAAGCTGGGTATGGACGACATGATCGGCGGTACCTTCACGATCACCAACGGTGGTACGTTCGGTTCCTTGATGTCCACGCCGATTATCAACCCGCCGCAAACCGCTATCCTGGGCATGCATAAAATCCAGGATCGCCCCATGGCGGTGAATGGTAAGGTCGAGATTCGCCCGATGATGTATCTGGCGCTCTCCTACGACCACCGCATGATTGACGGTAAAGATGCGGTAAGATTCCTGGTGACTATTAAAGAGCTGCTGGAAGACCCGGCTCGCTTGCTGCTGGACGTATAACGAAGCGCGCTGATCCGCCTTCGCTGTTAATTAAACGTTCTATGCAATCGCACTTTGCCTCCCGCCTGGTTTAGATCAAAACGGGGGGAGGCAACCAAGCTAAAGGAGCCAACATGGCTGACAAGTTTGATGTGATCGTTATCGGTGCAGGACCTGGTGGCTACGTAGCGGCTATTCGCGCTGCGCAGCTGGGCCTGAAAGCCGCCTGTGTTGAAAAATGGATTGGTAAAGAAGGCAATGTCGTTCACGGTGGTACGTGTTTGAACGTTGGCTGTATCCCATCCAAAGCGTTGCTTGAAGCCTCGCACAAGTTCGTCGAAGCCAAGCACGATTTCGATGATATGGGTATCAATGCCGGCGACGTCACCATGGACGTTAAAAAGATGATGGCTCGCAAGGACAAGATCGTTAAGAACTTGACCGGCGGCATCTCTGGCCTGTTCAAAGCCAACGGCGTTACCGCGATTGAAGGCACCGCGAAAGTGGTTTCTGGCAAGCAGGTTGAAGTCACTGGCCTGGACGGCAACACCACCACGTATGACGCTGACAACATCGTCATTGCGGCAGGTTCTGTGCCGGTGGAAATTCCGCCGACGCCGCTGACCGAAGGCCTGATTGTTGACTCCACCGGTGCACTGGAATTCCAGGAAACGCCGAAGCGTCTTGGCGTTATCGGTGCCGGTGTTATCGGCCTTGAGCTGGGCAGCGTATGGAACCGTTTAGGTTCTGAAGTGACCGTACTGGAAGCGATGGACTCCTTCCTGCCGATGGTCGACACCGCGATTGCCAAAGAGACCCAGAAACTGCTCAAGAAGCAGGGCATGGATATTAAACTGGGCGCTCGTGTGACCGGTTCGGAGTCAAAAGGCGAAGAAGTTGTCGTCAAGTACACCGATGCCAACGGCGAACAGGAAATGACCTTCGACAAACTGATCGTTTGTGTTGGCCGTCGCCCCTACACCAAAGGCGTCATCGCTGACGGTGTGAGCGTTGAGCTGGACGAGCGCGGTTTCATCTTCGTTGACGACCAGTGCCGCACCAATGTGCCGGGCGTTTACGCCATCGGTGACTGTGTACGCGGTCCGATGCTGGCGCACAAAGCGTCTGAAGAAGGCATCATGGTGGCGGACATCATCGCCGGCCATAAAGCCGAGATGAACTACGACACTATCCCGAACGTGATTTACACCTTCCCGGAAGTGGCGTGGGTCGGTATGACTGAGCAAGATGCCAAGGCGAAGGGCATCGAAGTCAAAACCGGTAGCTTCCCCTTCGCGGCCAGCGGCCGTGCTATGGCGAACAACGCCACCGAAGGCAGCGCCAAGATCATTGCCGATGCGGAAACTGACCGCATCCTCGGCATGCACATCGTGGGTCAGCACGCGGGCGAAATGATCGCCCAGGGCGTGATCGCGATGGAATTCGGCTCTAGCGCTGAAGACCTCGCGCTGACCTGCTACGCGCACCCGACCATGTCGGAAGCCGTGCACGAAGCGGCACTTGCGGTAGAAGGCCATGCAATTCATATGGCAAACCGTAAGAAGCGTAAGTAATTCGCTAAGCAACAACCAAGCGCCACCGTCAGGTGGCGCAACACTTTCAGCCCTGCACGGTAGCTTGTAGGAAACTGAAAGTACGGGGATGATCAGGGCGGGACAGATACGCTGTTAAGTCAACTGATCATCGTTCGAGTCACATGCAACCAATGGCATGAATCGATGAACCTTCACGAGTATCAAGGCAAACAGCTGTTTGCTGATTATGGTCTGCCAGTGTCCAAAGGCTTTGCCGTGGACACTCCCGAAGAAGCGGTAGAAGCGTGCAAAAAAATCGGCGGCGACATGTGGGTGGTTAAAGCCCAGGTTCACGCTGGTGGCCGTGGTAAAGCGGGCGGCGTTAAGCTGATTAAAGACCCGGCAGAAGCGAAAGCTTTCGCCGAGCAGTGGCTGGGTAAAAACCTGGTGACTTACCAGACTGACGAAAAAGGTCAGCCGGTTGCTAAAATTCTGGTAGAGACCTGCACCAACATCGCAGACGAGCTCTACCTGGGTGCGGTTGTTGACCGTACTACCCGCCGCGTGGTCTTCATGGCCTCTACCGAAGGCGGTGTTGAGATCGAAACCGTCGCTGAAGAGACGCCGGAAAAGATCCTCAAAGCTGAAATCGATCCGCTGGTCGGCGCACAGCCCTACCAAGCTCGCGAGCTGGCCTTTGCGCTGGGTCTGGAAGGCGATCAGGTGAAGCAGTTCACCAAGATTTTCCTGGGTCTGTCTAAGCTGTTCCATGACAAAGATCTGGCACTTCTTGAGATCAACCCACTGGTCATCACTGACGAAGGCAACCTGCACTGCTTGGATGCCAAACTGGGCCTGGATAGCAACGCCCTGTACCGTCACCCGGACCTGCAGGCCATGCGCGATCCTTCCCAGGAAGATCAGCGTGAAGCCGACGCGGCGAAGTGGGAACTGAACTACGTAGCCCTCGACGGTAACATCGGTTGCATGGTAAATGGCGCAGGCCTGGCCATGGGCACCATGGACATCGTCAACCTGAGTGGCGGCAAGCCCGCTAACTTCCTGGACGTTGGCGGCGGCGCGACCAAAGAGCGCGTAGCAGAAGCGTTCAAGATCATTCTGTCTGACGACAACGTGAAAGCTGTTCTGGTGAACATCTTCGGCGGTATCGTTCGTTGCGACATGATTGCTGAAGGCATCATCGGTGCCGTTGAGCAAGTGGGCGTTAACGTCCCGGTTGTCGTTCGCCTGGAAGGTAACAACGCTGAATTGGGCGCTGAAAAACTGGCGTCTAGCGGTCTGAACATCATCGCTGCTACCAGTCTGACCGACGCGGCTCAGCAGGTTGTTAAAGCAGCGGAGGGCAAGTAATGAGCATCCTGATCGATAAGAACACCAAGGTCATCTGCCAAGGTTTCACCGGTGGCCAGGGCACGTTCCACTCCGAGCAGGCGATTGCCTATGGCACGCAGATGGTCGGTGGTGTTACGCCGGGCAAAGGCGGCCAGACGCACCTGGGCCTGCCCGTTTTCAACACCGTGAAAGAAGCGGTTGAGAAAACCGGTGCAGAAGCCAGCGTGATCTACGTACCGGCACCGTTCTGCAAAGACTCGATCCTTGAAGCCGCTAACGCTGGCATCAAGCTGATCGTGTGCATCACCGAAGGCATCGCAACCCTCGACATGCTCGAAGCGAAAGTAAAATGCGACGAGCTGGGCGTACGCCTGATCGGCCCGAACTGCCCGGGCGTGATCACTCCCGGTGAGTGCAAAATCGGCATCATGCCGGGTCACATCCACCAGCCGGGCCGCGTAGGTATCGTTTCCCGCTCTGGTACCCTGACCTACGAAGCCGTTAAGCAGACCACTGACCACGGTTTCGGTCAGTCTACCTGTGTCGGTATCGGCGGCGACCCGATTCCGGGTTCCAACTTCATCGACATCCTCGAGATGTTCGAGAAGGACCCGAAAACCGAAGCGATCGTGATGATCGGCGAAATCGGCGGCACCGCCGAAGAAGAAGCCGCGGCTTACATCAAAGCCAACGTTTCCAAGCCGGTGGTTTCCTACATTGCCGGTGTGACTGCACCTCCTGGCAAGCGTATGGGCCACGCGGGCGCCATCATCTCTGGCGGTAAAGGTACTGCCGATGAGAAATTTGCGGCCCTCGAAGACGCCGGTGTCAAAACCGTTCGCTCTTTGGCGCAAATTGGTGACGCGCTGAAAGAAGTGACCGGCTGGTAAGCTGCGCACTTTTTTTGTGACGCTGAAAAGGGCACCTTCGGGTGCCCTTTTTGCGTTTGAGGAGGTTAAGTAAGGAAAACGGTGAGGTGGCTAGCGCTGACGCAGCAGGCGCGCGCTGTAGAGCAGGAGCAGCGGCGCGCCGGCGGCAAGGTACAAGTGGTAGCTAATCAGCCGCCAGACCAGCACGGCGGCCGCGGCCTGCTCCCGGCCCATCAAGGGCAGCAGCAGGCTTCCCACCCCCACTTCAGCCGCCCCCGCGCCGCCAGGCAGAAAGCTGAATTGGCTAGCGGCCATGGCCAACATCTGGGTTAAGAACGTCCAGAGCCAGTCGGCGTGCCCACCGATGCCAATCACCGCTAGGTAAAGCAAGCTGTAGCGCAGCAGCCAGTGCAGGGTCGTGAGTGCCAGCATCGCTGCCAACGTGGCTTTGGGCAGCGCCAATGTAATACGCAGCGCGTACCGGCAACGTAACAGCCGCCGGACCAGCCAGCGCCTGCGGCTAGGGCGAATCCAGGCCAGCCGCTGACGACGAGAACGCAGCAGGCGAGGCAAGTACCCCATCATCAGCGAGACGCCCACCGCTAACAGCGCGAGCCCCAGTAATGAGAGCTGCACCAGCCCCTGGTGTGGCCACTGGGCATCACCGAATACCGACATCGCTACCAAACCGCTCAGCATCAGCAGAAAGAACAGCAGGTCGCACCCCTGGTCGATGAGAAACACGGCGGTGCCTTTTGAGGGCGAAAAACCCCGCTGGGCCAGTAGTAACAGCAGGGTGGCCGGGCCGCCGCTACCGCCCGGTGTGGCGCAGAGTGCGCACTTCGCCGCCAGCTCAATGCCCAGCGCACCGCGCTGCCCAAGCTGGCCTGCACGGCCGTTCAGCATCAGGCGCAGCCGTGCGGCGTTTAAGTTCCAGCACAGCGCCGCCATAGCAATTATCAGAACCAGTAGGCCAATGGGAAACTGCGCCACATGCTCAAACGCTTGGCTGCCCCCCGCAAGCGATGTGAGCACCAGCGGTGCCACCAGGGCAGCGAGCAGTAGAACGCCGTGTAGCGGACGAAAGCGCAGCAGCCGTTGGGGTTTAGCGGCGGAGGGCAAGGGCATTAGGCTGTTCGAGTCCACAGAGGTCGACATAGTGCGTGAGCAGCGAGCCAATCACGCTATCCCAGCTAAACTGGCGCTCCACAAAGTGGCGCGCGTAGCGTCCGCTGGCGGCAATATCGTTGCTAAACAGCGCGGAGCAGGCGTCCGCCATCGCGTTAGGGTCAAGCGGCTGACAGAGCACGCCCGCGCCCAGCGGTACGTTCTCGATCAGCGCGCCTGCCCGCGCGCCAATCACCGGCAGGCCGCTGGCCATCGCTTCCTGGGCCACCAGCCCAAAGGTTTCGCGGGTGCCCGCATGCAGCAGCGCATCGCTACTGGCCAGCGCCCTGGCCACTTCATGGCTACCGCAGCAGCGGTTGACTACCGTGACATTGCTGGGCACTTGAGTCGGCATGCCCGGCCCCATCAGCAGCAGGTGGTAGTCGCTGCCAAGCGCCCGCATGGTGGCGAGTAGCACGTCGATATTTTTCTCGCGCGAGAAGCGGCCAACAAAAATCAGCAGCTTTTTATCTTCAGGAATGTTCATGGCCGCACGGAAGCCAGAGTCGCGCCGTGAAGGGTGAAACTGCTCTAAATCAACCCCCAACGATTGCACGCGCACGTTGGGCACGCCCCACTCGGTGAGTCGGTTAGCCATGGCGTGGCAGGGGGCCAGCACGCTATCAAAGCGCTGGTAAAGATCCACCACGTAGCGAATCAGCCGTTGGCGAACATGGCGGCCAAAGCGGTCGCCCATCAAGTGGGGTAGATCGGAGTGGTAGAAACCCACCACCGGCACGCCCAATTGCTGGCCAGCGTCCAGCGCTGCCCAGGCCGTAACGTAAGGGTCGCCTGCTTCGATTAACGTGGGGGAGAGGTGGATCAGCGCGTCGCGCCAGGGGCGGCGGCGCACTGGAAATCGGTAGCCTTGGCCAAGAGGTAGATGCAGCGCGGGCAGCGTGTGGTGGTCACCTAAACTATCACGCTCTGCTCCGGGCACCAGCAGGCTGGTGCGTAGGTTAGCCGTTCGGGAGAGCACGCGATGCTTAGCCTGTAAGTAGGTGCGAACGCCGCCGCTTGCCGGGGCGTGGAACATGGTCACATCGGCAATGTGCAAGGTAACCTCCGATCCACATGGGTGTCATCGAACTACCTTAGGATAGAAATAAGTCAATTCAGCGACAATTGAGCCGCCACTTTTTATTTCCTGCCAACCGCTCCAGCTTTTTATTCCATCCCCTTTGACACTTTATCCCCATTCCCATCTCTAGCTTGGTTGCCGATGGACGTTCTCTTGTGCGTATTGGTTGACTGTTTGCCGAACTAGGCTAATATAACATCCATATGGATGGTATATGGATTCCAATTAGATGGTTTTTAGGTTGGTGACGTGCTTATGTTGGCGGCACGGTGTCAGAAACCTCACATCAAGCAACATCCACCCGCCGATTGATGATTTAGCGCAACGAGGAAGATACATGAGCGTGCATGAACTGCGCCGTAAGGGCGGTGATTCCAGTGAGAAGATCACCATTAACCTGGGGGTTGTGGATCTGGGGCAGATCGATCTGCTGGTTCAGGAAGGGTTTTACTCCAACCGGACCGATCTGATTCGCACCGCTATTCGCAATCAGCTAGCGACCCATGCCGAGGTCGTCAAAGAGACTGTGAGCCGTAAGGCATTTGTGTTGGGCCTTGAGCATTACAGCCGTGCGGATCTAGAGGCGCTGCAGTCAGCGGGGGAGACGTTGCAAATTCAAGTGCTGGGCATGGCCAGCATTGCCGACGACGTGACGCCCGAGCTTGCCCTCGCCACCATCGAGTCCGTGGTGGTATTGGGCGCACTCCATGCCAGCAAAGCGGTGAAAGCCGCTCTGGCGGATCGCATCCACTGAACGACCCACTCAATAAGCGCTGACCACGCCATCATTGAATAAGGATATTGAAAATGATCGATGCCACGATGACGAAGCGAATGGAAGAAGCAACGCGGCTCACCCGCGCGGGAAAGCTACAAGAGGCCATGGCGATTCTCCAGGGCGGCACTCCCGACGTTAGAAGCGCAGAAACGACGGATAATTCTTATCAGCAAGGCGATACTTTTGACGGGACCTGCGAGGTCATTGATGAAGAAGCCACTGTATCGCAGCCAGAGCCTTCTGAGTCGCCAAGGGGCGCATTCTCGCCCGGTAATATTCAGATGCCTGCAGCATGGCGCGATAAGTGGATGAAGTTTCGTGGTGGCATGGCGCAACCCGAGCAAGCGCCGAACTCCAGCGAGAAACCGCAGCCAGGGGCGTTCACTGCCGGTCGGTTTACCCACTCTGTGGGGTCGCGTGATTACAAACTGTATATCCCTAGCGGCTATCATGGGCAAGCACTGCCGCTGGTAGTGATGCTGCATGGCTGCACGCAGAACCCTGATGACTTCGCTGCCGGAACCGAGATGAACCGGCTAGCTGAAGAGCAGCTGTGCTGTGTACTTTATCCGGCTCAGCCGATGACCGCGAATAGCTCGAAATGCTGGAACTGGTTCAAGGCTGAAGACCAGCAGCGTGAGAGAGGTGAGCCCGCCATCATTGCTGCCATGGCGCGCCAGATCATTGATACCCACGGGCTAGATGAAAAACGCGTCTATGTGGCCGGGCTTTCTGCAGGCGCTGCCATGGCAACCACCCTGGCGATGACCTACCCAGATCTGTTTGCGGCGGTAGGCGTGCACTCCGGGCTACCCCACGGCGTCGCCCAAAGCCTTCCCGATGCGTTAAGTGCCATGCAAGGGGGAGCAGGGCCTCTTGGCGGTGGTAAAGCGAAAGGCACCCAATGGGAGTCGGAAGTGCCCGTGATTATCTTTCATGGAGATCGTGACACCACCGTGCACCCGAGTAATGCGCAACGCGTGGCCGCCCAGTACCGTCAATCGCGCCTAGCAGGGGCGGCAGTGGAGCAGGGGAATGTGGCGAATGGCCACTCCTATACGCGTACCACGCACCATGACGCGAAGGGTAAACCCCATATGGAGCAGTGGCGCATTCACGGCGCGGGCCACGCTTGGTCAGGGGGCAGCGCTAAGGGCAGCTATACCGACCCTAAAGGCCCCAATGCCACTCAGGAAATGCTGCGTTTCTTCTTGCAGCACCAGCATGCTGGATAACCCCTCTCACCTATACTGCCTGCACAGACACAACAACGGCGCCCTAGAGCGCCGTTGTTGTGTGGTGGTGCTTCGGAAAAATCCTAAGCGGCGGGCTTGGCGACCAGCGAGCGAGTCTCTTCACGAGCTTCCGTGAGTGATACGCGCAGGCTATCGCCTAGCTTAAAGCGCTCTTCGCCTTCGATCTGAATGCGGCCCTCTTTATCATCAATCACCACTTTATCGCGGTCACTGTGCATCAAGGGGGCAGGTACGAACGCCGTCGCACCGTTCTCGATCAGGCGAACTCGCATGCCGCCACGGTTGATCGCCATGATCTCTGCGTCGAAGGTGTCCTGATTCTGCGCGGCTGGAGTCAGGTAGCGCACGTAGAGCCAATCTTTCACATCGCGCTCAGCCATGCGGTTCAAGCGGCGGCGCTCTGTGAGCTGCTCGGTGAGCTGCTGGCTGGCTTCTGCCGGAGCCTGCTCGCCCTTCAGCACGCGCTTGATCAAGCGA
The DNA here is from genome assembly GCF_014640815.1 of Vreelandella lutescens. Classification (GTDB taxonomy): domain Bacteria; phylum Pseudomonadota; class Gammaproteobacteria; order Pseudomonadales; family Halomonadaceae; genus Vreelandella; species Vreelandella lutescens. Next base: position 643,687 of record NZ_BMHM01000001.1, read on the forward strand.
TGGTTGACCATATCGCCATACTTACGAATCGGCGAGGTCCAGGTAGCGTAAGCGGGTAGGCCCAGGCCGAAGTGCGGGCCAGGCTGAGCCGACATGCTGGTGAAGCCCTGGAAACGGCGCAGGCGCGCATCCAGCCAAGCGTCGTCGCGGCTCTCAAGCGCACGCTTCAACTCTTTATAGTGGGCAAGCTCGGTGAGCGCTTCCTGGGCCACTTCGATTTCCTGAGTCGCCAGGAACTCTTGTGCCGCTTCGGCTTTTTCCGGCTCGAAAGCGCGGTGTACGTTGAAGATGCCGTGGCCGATATGGCTGGCCAGGAAATCCGCACAGCAGGCGTTGGCGGCAATCATCGACTCTTCGATCATGCGGTTGGCAATGCGGCGGTCTTCGGTATGAATCCCCAGCACGTTGCCCGCTTCATCCAGATCAAACACGTAATCAGGACGATCTTTAAATACCAGCGCGTGCTCGTTACGCCACGCGGTACGCGCTTCGGTCAGCTCACGCAGGGCGTGTAGCTGCTCGGCAATATTATCTGCCGGTGCCCAGTCGCCTTGGCCTTCAACCCAGTCAGAGACGCGCTCGTACACAAGCTTAGCGTGGGACTTCACGTTGGCCGCAAAGAAGCGGTAGTCGCCCAGACTGCCGTCGGCGTTAATGTTCAGCGTGCAGGCGAGAGCAGGGCGCTCTTGGCCTTCCCACAGTGAACACAGGTCATCGGCCAGCTGCTCGGGCAGCATGGTCACGTTCTGGCCTGGCAGGTACACGGTAAACGCACGGACGCGGGCTTCCAGGTCGGCAGCGTGGCCCTCTTCCACATAAGCGGTGGGGTCGGCAATCGCCACGCTCAGCTGCCAGCCGCCTTCCGGACGGGCAACCACGTGCAGCGCGTCATCCATATCGCGGGTTTTTTCACCGTCGATAGTGAAGTACGGCTGCTCGGTGAGGTCTTCACGGGTTAGGCCTTCATCGTGCAGCGGCCAGTCGCTGCCGGCATCCGGGCACTCTTGCTCCAGCGCGTGGCGAGCAAGCGTCACGCGCCACGGCACGGCCGGGTTATCGGCTTTGGCCACTAGCTCATCAATCTGGGTGAAGAAGCCGCGATCGTTCTCTTTTAACGGGTGGCGCACCAAACGCGCCACGACCCAATCGCCATCGGCAATGGAGTCTTCATCCAGACTGTTTTTGATACGTGCTTTTAGCACGTTGCGAATCGAGGGGTGATCCGGCACCACCGCAAGGCGGCCTTCGCGCTTTTGCACGCGCGCCACGAAGCGGTCTAAACCGGCTTCGATGAGCTTTTCAGGCTCTACCGACTTTTTATCGCCGTTCTCATGAATCACGGCTTCAACACGGTCGCCGTGCAATACCTGCTTCATGGCGGGGGGCGGCACGAAATAGGATTCGCCGCTATCAGTTTCAAGAAAACCAAAGCCTTTTTCAGTGGCTTTGATCACCCCTTCAGCGCGCGGGGTGGTTTCACGGATCTGTTGCTTGAGCTGGGCAAGCAGGGAGTTGTTTTGAAGCATGTGTTCAATCAGTTGGCGAGAGTAGGTTGCCACTATACGGATTCCCACTGGCCGCGCCAATCGTTGCCCCTGGGGAAGTGGCGACGGCGACGGCAGGTCAATGACTTACTTACGGTTGGCTGAATCGGTTAAGCTGACCGAACCGCCCGTTAACTCTGCTAACGCACAAGGAGCGCTTTTATGACCCCTCGCCTGATCGTTTCCGACCTGGACGGCACGCTGCTGGGCAGCGACCACCGGTTACATGACAGCACCGTGGAGGTGCTCCGAGAGTTGGTTCAGCAGGGGCACCATCTGGCGCTGGCGTCGGGTCGCCACTACCTCGATATGCGCGTGTTCCGCGACGAGCTGGGCGTACCTGCTCACCTGATCAGCACCAACGGGGCCTACACCCACGACCCGGACGATGGCTTGGTTAGCGCGTCGCACTTAACCCCGGAGCATGCTCACACGCTGATTCATTTACCCCGGCCTCCCCAAGTGCGCCTCAGCCTTTACCGCGAAGCGGGCTGGCATGTGGATGCCGAAGCACCGCATCTGCTTTCGCTACACGCGTCCACTGGCTTCACTTACGACATAGTTCCCCCAGAGCAAATGGATATCAACGGCGTAGGGAAGGTGCTTTATTTAGGTGACCCAGAAGCGTTAGCAGAGCTGGAAGATCAGGCCCAAGCGGCCCATGGTGAAGGGCTACACATTACCTACTCCACGCTGGACTCGTTAGAGATCATGGCGGGTGGAGTGAACAAAGGCGTGGCGCTAGCGGCGCTGCTGGAGTCGCTTGGACTCACCGCGGCTGACTGCCTCGCCTTTGGCGATAACCTCAACGACACCGAAATGCTCACCCTGGCAGGCGAGGCCCAGGTGATGGCCAACGCCCACCCGGCGCTGTTTGACCGTGTGCCAGGTGCCCAGCGTATCGGCCACCACGGCGAAGCGGCGGTGGCGAAGTGGTTACAAAAGCGCTTTGAGCTATCGCGTTAAGCGAGTGACGTTGACCTGATGAGCGCTCTGCCACCTTAGTCGATAGCCGCTTGCGGTAGGCGGAGCGCTCCACCATCATCTAGCCCCTAAAACGATAATAACCCAGGGGCGCTTTCCACGATGACAACCACGCCTGCGACCTTGATGGTGGTCGACGATGACCCAGAGATCCGCGAGCTGCTGGCGGATTACCTGGGGCGGCACGGTTACCACGTGCTGACCGCGGAAGGGGCAAGCGCGCTTTATCAGCAGCTTGCCGAAAAAACGCCAGATTTACTGATTGTCGATGTCATGATGCCGGGGGATGACGGCTTTACCATCTGCCGTGAGCTGCGCAAAACCAACGACACCCCCATCATCATGCTCACCGCCAGCGCTGACGATACCGACCGTATTTTGGGCCTGGAATTAGGGGCCGACGATTATATCGGCAAACCCTTCAACCCCCGCGAGCTGCTGGCGCGCATCAAAGCGGTACTACGCCGCACGCGCCCGGCGGCTGCAGCGGCCGCCCCCCATGAAGCGCGCTGGGTACGCTTTGGTGAGTGGCAGCTCGACCGAATGACGCGGGAATTAGTGGATCACACCGGCGAGCGCACCGCGCTTTCCGGGGCAGATTTTCAGCTGCTCCAAGTGTTTTTAGAGCGCCCCGCCCAGGTGATTACTCGCGATGATCTCTACACCCTGACCCGTGGCCGCGATGCGCCGCCGCTGGATCGTTCGATTGACGTGCACGTATGTCGGCTACGCCAACGCTTAGGTGAAGATGCCCAGCATTCACAGCTGATTCGTACCGTACGCGGGGCGGGCTACGTGCTCACGGCCAGGGTAGACGCGGCGTCGTGACGTCGTGACGTTGTGGCGGCGCTGGCTAAAACGACACTCGCACTGGCTGCCCGGCAGCCTGCGCGGGCGCTTTGTCATTATCATGATTGCTGGGGTGCTGGCCGCCCAGGTAGCGAGCTATACCATTTGGACCTCCCAGGTGCGGGCCAGCCAGCTCGAACAGCTCGATGAGCTATCCAGCAACATGGCGTTTAGCATCGCCTCCACCATGAAGTTTTTCCGTTCTCTGCCGGTGGACTATCGGCATATCGTGCTCGACCAGCTGCGCAGCATGGGCGGCACGCGCTTTTTTGTCAGCGTGAACGAGCGGCGTATTCCCGTGGCGGACATCGGCAGTGGCCCGGAAAAAGAGGTGGTGGTCAGCAACGTGCGCACCATTCTTACCCAGCAGCTATCGATTGACGATGTGGTGGTGGAGTTTTCCCGCCCGGAAACCCTAAGGGTCTTCAATAACGAAGTGCTGCTTTACGACCTGCCGCCCCGCTGGGGCCAGCACAGCCTGTTAATGGAGCCGCTGTCGCCGCCCATTCTGGTGGTGCAGTTAGAGCTTGCTCCGGATACCTGGCTCTATGTCGCCACGCTGCTGGGCGTGCCGGATATTTTCAGCGGCTACCGCTGGCTCTCAGAAGAGCGGCTGCTGGCAGGCATTGTCGTGCTGCTCACCGTGCTGGCGCTGTCGCTATTGGGCATTACCAGCGTGACGCGGCCGCTGGCAAGGCTCTCCCGGGCGGCGCGCCAGTTAGGCGATGACCTGGATAGCCCGCCTTTAAAAGAGAGTGGCCCCAAGGAGGTAGCGGCCACCGCCGTAGCGTTTAACCGCATGCAGCGGCGTATCCGCGAGCAGGTGGAGGAGCGCGAGCGGCTCTTCTCAGCGATCTCCCATGACTTAAAAACGCCGATTACTCGCATGCGCTTACGGGCCGAAATGCTGGATGACCCGCTTCAGCGCGAGCGCTTCTGCGCCTCGCTGGATGAGCTATCCGAGCTGGTCAAAGGCGCGCTGGCCTCGGTCAAGGGGTTAGACCTGCATGAAGAGCCGCAGCCAACGGATCTCAACGCGCTAACGACCGAACTGGCCGAGGCGCTGCGCTTGCAGGGGGGCGAAGTGCAGGTGGCAGGGCAGGTGGCCCCATTAACGGTCAAACCGCTGGCGATGAAGCGCTGCCTGGCGAACCTGCTAGAAAATGCGGTGTTTTACGGCCAGCGGGCAAGGGTAACGCTGGAAGAGCAGGCGGGCCTGGTGCGCCTACATATTCACGACAGTGGCCCGGGTATCCCCCAAGAGCAGCTGAGTCGCGTGTTTTCACCCTTTGTACGCCTGGAGGTTTCCAGAAGCCGCCACACCGGCGGAAGCGGCCTGGGGCTAGGCATTGCCCGGCATATCGCCCGTGCTCATGGGGGCGATATTACCCTTACCAATCACCCCGCAGGCGGCTTGTTGGCCACGCTAACGCTGCCTCGCCAATCAAGTGTTACAGACTTGTAATACTATGCAGGACTCGGTAACTCCCGTTATGCGACTCGCTGTCGTACTCTGCTAAAAGCCGTTTTACACCGCGTGTGTCACGGCATCACAACAGCGACAGCCGCCAAGCCTTTCAGGCTGGTGTTCGCGATAACAACAATAGCAGGAGCTACCCATGCTGATGAAGCAGTTGCCCACGTTTAAAAAATCCGCCCTCGCACTGGCCTTAGCGGCAGGCACCGCCATGGCCGCAGGCACTAGCCAAGCAAGCGACGTCGAAGTACTCCACTGGTGGACATCCGGTGGTGAAGCCCGTGCGGCCAACGTTCTGAAAGAACTACTCGAAGCTGAAGGTTACGGCTGGCAGGACTTTGCGGTGGCCGGTGGTGGCGGTGAAACCGCCATGACGGTTCTCAAATCCCGCGCTATGTCAGGTAATCCACCCTCCGCCGCGCAGATTAAAGGCCCGGAAATTCAGGAGTGGGGCGAGCTTGGCCTGCTGGGTGATTTAAATGAAGTGGCGGATGCCGAAGGCTGGAACGACCTGTTACCAGAGATTGTGGCCGATATTATGCGTTACGACGGCCAGTACGTAGCCGTGCCCGCGAACGTACACCGGGTTAACTGGCTGTGGGCCAACCCGGACGTGCTGGAAGCCGCTGGCGTAGACATGCCTACTACCCTCGACGAGCTGTTTGCCGCCGGGGAAGCCATTCGTGAAGCGGGTTTTGTACCGCTCGCCCACGGTGGCCAGTCTTGGCAGGATGCTACCGTGTTTGAAAGCGTGGTGTTAGGCAGCCAAGGCACCGAGTTTTACCAGCAGGCGCTGGTGGAGCTCGACCCGGAAGCCCTTGGGGGCGAGCAGATGGTCGCCGCACTGGAAGACTTCAAACGCCTGCGCGAGCTGATGGACGAAGGCATGCCGGGCCGCGATTGGAACATTGCCACCGCGATGGTCATTGAAGGCGTGGCGGGCTTTCAGCTGATGGGTGACTGGGCGAAGGGGGAATTCACCGCCGCAGGCCTGACCGCCGGTGAAGACTATCTGTGCGCCGCCGCTCCAGGCACCGAAGACGCCTTTACCTTCAACATCGATAGCCTGGCCATGTTCCGCGTGACCGATGATGCCGAGCGTGAAGCCCAGCACACGCTGGCGCGCTTGGTGTTAGAGCCTACCTTCCAAGAAGCCTTCAACCTTGCCAAAGGTTCTATTCCCGCACGCCCTGATCTGGATATGAGCGAGTTCGACAGCTGCGCCCAGCAGTCGATGGCTGATTTCCAACGTACCGCTGAAGAGGATGGGTTAGTGCCCAGCATGGCCCACGGCATGGCCGTTCGCGCCGATGTTCAGGGGGCTATCTTTGACGTTGTGACTAACTACTTTAACGACGCCGATATGCCCGCTGAAGAAGCTGCTCAGCGACTGGTCAGTGCCGCTGAAACCGCCTCGTTTTAAGCGCTTTCATTCTAATAACCGCGCTTAAACAGCCCTGAAGGTAAGTCACCCGCGCCGCCGCAACGGCGGCGCTACTGGTTGACTGGCGAGGAATTCCCCATGAGCGAAACCCCAACGCGCACCGCGTTGCGGCCTACGGCCTCTGGTCGGCTGCAGGCTTGGCTGCCAAGGCTAGTGCTGGCGCCGTCCGTCGCGGTGTCTCTGTTTTTTGTTTACGGCTTTATGCTGTGGACCTTTGTTCTATCACTCACCAGCTCGCGGATGCTGCCCAGCTACGACTTTGTTGGGTTTGGGCAGTACGCACGGCTGATGGCCAACGAGCGCTGGTGGGTAGCGTCTACCAATCTGATGATCTTTGGCACGCTGTTTATTGTCATCTGCTTAGTGCTGGGTGCGCTGCTGGCGATGCTGTTGGATCAAAAGATTCGCCAGGAGGGCGCGCTGCGCACGGTGTATCTCTACCCCATGGCGCTGTCGTTTATCGTCACCGGGGTTGTGTGGAAGTGGCTGCTGAACCCGCAGCTAGGCATCCAGGCGATGGTGCGCAGTTGGGGCTTCGAGTCGTTTGAGTTCGACTGGATCGTTGACCCGGATATGGCGATCTACACCTTGGTTATAGCCGCCGTTTGGCAGGCCTCTGGCTTTGTGATGGCGCTCTTTCTAGCCGGGCTGCGCGGTATCGACGACAGCATTATCAAAGCTGCCCAGCTCGATGGCGCAAGCCTGCCGCGTATCTACTGGCGGGTGGTCATGCCCTGCCTGCGCCCGGTGGTGTTCAGCGCGGTGATGATTCTGGCCCACATTGCGATCAAGAGTTTTGACCTAGTGGTGGCACTGACCGGCGGTGGGCCGGGTTACGCAACGGACTTACCCGCCACCTTTATGTACACCCACGCCTTTAACCGCGCGCAAATCGGCCTGGGCTCTGCCAGTGCCATGCTGATGCTCGGCGGTGTGCTGGCCATCCTGATTCCTTACCTTTACTCCGAACTAAGGAGCCGCAAACATGGCTAATGTGATTCGTCGCCAAACGCCTGCGGCCCGGATGTGGCGGGGCGTGCTGTACGCGGTACTGATCATCGCCGCGCTGTTCTACGTGCTGCCGCTGGTGGTCATGTTGATGACTTCCATCAAACCGCTGAGCGAAATCAGCGCCGGTACGTTGCTTTCATTACCGCAAAACCCGACGCTCGAACCTTGGACAAAAGCCTGGGGCGAAGCTTGCACCGGCATGCGTTGTGAAGGTGTGGGCGGTTATTTCTGGAACTCCTTTGCCATCGTCATTCCTGCGGTGCTGATCTCCACCGCCGTGGGAGCGCTGAACGGCTACGCCCTGACCAAATGGCGCTTCAAAGGCTCCGAGCTGGTCTTCGCGCTGATGCTGTTTGGCTGCTTTATTCCGTTTCAGGTCGTACTACTGCCCATGGCGCAAACCCTGGGCTGGCTGGGGCTTTCCAGCTCGCGGGCGGGGCTGATCCTGGTGCACGTGGTGTTTGGTATCGCCTTTACCACGCTATTTTTCCGTAACTTCTACGTGGGCATTCCCAACGAGCTGGTGTCGGCGGCCAAGCTGGACGGTGCCGGGTTCTTCCGTATTTTTTGGCGCATCCTGCTGCCGGTGTCGGCCCCTATCATCGTGGTCTCGGTGATTTGGCAGTTCACCCAAATCTGGAACGACTTCCTATTCGGCGTGGCGTTCTCGGCACACGATACTCAGCCGGTTACCGTGGCGCTCAATAATCTGGTGAACACCTCCACCGGCGTGCGCGAATACAACGTCGATATGGCCGCCGCCATGATTGCCGCACTGCCCACCCTGGTGGTGTACGTGCTGGCGGGTAAATACTTCGTGCGTGGGCTAACGGCAGGCTCCGTAAAGGGCTAATAACAACTAGGTGCATGGCAGTCGCAGGTAGAGGTCAGCATCACCCCGTAGCGGGGGTCTTTCGCCAGGACGGCGAAAGTAGCGCCCAGGGAAGGGTTTAAAGCGCCCCCGCCAAGGGGTGATCTGACCGGTGCCAATGCGCTTCTTGCTAGCCCCCTTAGAACAGGATTTTGATCATGGCAGCGTTAGAGATTCACAACGTACGCAAAGAGTTTGGCAGCGAGCGGGTGCTGAAAGATGTCAGCATTTCCATTGATTCTGGCGAGTTTTTGATTCTGGTGGGGCCATCCGGCTGTGGTAAATCCACGCTGATGAATGCCATTGCAGGCCTTGAGCCGGTCACCAGCGGCAATATCTATATTGACGGCGAAGACGTCACCTGGCGCACCCCCGCCGAGCGCGATATCGCCATGGTGTTCCAGTCCTACGCCCTGTACCCCAGTATGACCGTTCGTCAAAACATCAGCTTCGGCCTAGAGATGCGCAAAGTGCCCAAGGCCGAGCGGGAAGCCGCCGTGGAGCGGGTGGCCGATCTACTGCAAATCTCCCACCTGTTAGAGCGCAAGCCCGCCCAGCTCTCCGGTGGCCAGCGCCAGCGGGTTGCCATGGGCCGCGCCTTAGCGCGGGAACCTAAGGTCTACCTGTTCGACGAGCCGCTCTCAAATCTGGACGCCAAGCTGCGCGTAGATATGCGCACCGAGATCAAGAAGCTCCACCAGCGCCTGGGCACCACCATCGTCTACGTCACCCACGACCAAGTAGAAGCCATGACCCTGGCGGACTGTATCGCGGTGATGCGTGACGGGCATATTCTGCAGCTAGGCAGCCCCGATGAGGTCTACAACAACCCGGTGGATATGTTCGTGGCGGGTTTTATGGGCTCGCCATCGATGAACTTCATCCGCGCCACGCTGGAAGCAGACGGTGACGGCTATGCACTGCGCATTGCTACCCCCGACGAAGCCGACCTGCTGCTGCCGTGGCCAACGGCACGCCACACGGCAGGGCTAGTGGAGCAGCTCAATAAGCCAGTGATTCTGGGCCTGCGGCCCGAACATTTTAGTGAAGAGGATGTGCGGCTGAGCGAGCAGGCCGAAGGCACGCTGCTGGAAACCAAGGTCAGCGTGGTGGAGCCGACCGGTGCCGATATTCTGCTGCGCTTGCCGCTGGGTGAGCAGGAGATTACCGCGCGGGTCGGGCCAAAGTGCCAAGTGGTGCCAGGCGAGCGTTTGGCACTGAGGGTCGATATGTCCCGGGCGGTGCTGTTCGATGCTGAAACCGAGCAGCGGCTGGCCTAAGCCGCTGGGTGAGCGGTATTAGTCGCTGTTGCGCGCGGCGGGGGCGGGCTCTTTGTCCAGCCGTTTGATCTGACGCCAGAGGTCCTGGCGAAGGTCGGCTAGTTTGGGCTGCTCTTCTGGTGTAAAGGCCACCGGGCGGCACAGCCGCTGCGCGCGAAGGCCCAGGCGGGCGCTCAGCAGTCCCGTCGCTAAGCCTTGGCCTGCTCTTGCCGAAAGGCGGCCTGCCAAGTCCAGCGAGAGCATGTCCATGCTGGCATCGGTAGCCAGCTCGCTGGCACCTGCAAAGGCCATGTTGTGCAGCACGTGGCGAAATAGCCGCAGGCGGCTGGCGTAGCCAAGCTCCAGGCCGTACAGGCGGCTCAACCGATCCACCATGGCAAGGCTGCGCCACGCTACCAGCGCCATATCCACCAGGGTTAGCGGGCTTACCGCCACCATAATGGCGGTTTCCCCCGACATCCGCGTGATCAGCCGCTGGGCTTCACGGTCACGGGGGGCCAGCAGGTGGTAGCGCAGCAGGGTTTGAATCTCTTCACCGCTATGATGCGGCTGGCACGCCCGCTGAAAGGCCAGCCAGTGTGGGTCGTCATTACTTAACGCCAACTGCTGCTTCAGCTGTTCTGCCATGGCTTGGGCCTGCTTGCTGGAGCGCTGGGGAAGCTCAGCAAGGTCTGCACGTAGCTGGTCGTGGCGCTTTAAGCGCTGCAAACGGCCCAGCTCCTTGAGAAGCGATACCCCGCCCAGCCCAATCAAGCTCATGCCAAACAGCTGCCACGCCATGACCATCCACTGAGACTGGGACAGCGCGTCAGGAATGCCGGTCGCCAGCTCTATCGTGCCGAGTGTGGCACCGCCTGCCAAGGCAAACATCAGCCCCCAGCGGCGTTTGCGGGGCGCGCCAAGAGTCTCTTCCGGCAGCGCTTTTAGCTCGGCTTGGGTCGCCAGCGGCTGGTGCGATTCGGTGGCCGCAAAGCGTTCGTGCTGGCGCAGGGTTTCCTGGGTAGGTTCGGGCGGTGCTTCGGTGTGGAAGTCGCGGCGGGGCTGAGGGTTGCTCATGTCAGTTTGTCTCCAATCAGCCAGTCAAGTGCGGCGTCCATACGGATGTGGGGCAGTGCCTCGCTATCGGCGGGCATCGGGCGAAAGCTGGGGAAATCAAACCCTTGCTGCTGCCAAAAATCGGCTTTGGGTAGGCGGCTGGGCACATCACCGGGGTACACCAGCACGTCTTCACCTTCTAACGTGGTGCCTTTCAGCGCCGGGGTCCGCTTGCCATCGTGAAGCACTTCGCGGGCCTCAGTGGCACGTATGGCGGCCAGCGACAGTGCTTTGACCGGAATATCGGCAAAGCGTAAATCTTTTAGCGGCTCTGCTAACAGCGCTTCTAACAGCTGCACCACGTGAGTGTGCTGGTCGGGAGTCACGTGGTCCGCTTTGGTGGCGGCAATGGCAAGACGGTCAATTTTCGGCGCAAACAGCCGGGTGAGCAGGCTGCGCTTTCCGTAGTCAAAGCTGTGCATCAGCTGGCGCAGCGCACTGGAGAGGTCCTCGAAGCGCTCTGGCCCGGCGTTAAGCGCGCCCAGCACATCCACCAGCACAATCTGGCGGTCAAAGCGGCGAAAGTGGTCGCGGTAGAATGGGCGAACCACCTGCTGTTGGTAGTAGCGAAAACGCGCCGCCAGTGTGGCGTACAGGCTGGTGTCAGGCAGTGCATCCAGGGTCTCTTTAGGCGCACTGAGCCCCAGTAGCGGAAAAAACTGCAGCACGGGTGCGCCGTCCAACTCGCCGGGCAGCAAAAATCGCCCCGGCTGAAGGTCAGAGAAGCCCGCCTGCTTGGCGCGCCGCAGACCTAATGCGTAGGCCTCGGCCAGCGTGGCAAGCTGTGCTTCGTCGGCTTCCGCTGTGGGGTCAAGCTGTTCTGCCTCGGCCAGCCATTCACTAAACAGCGCTCGGCGATGGGGGCCTTCGTGCTGGGCCTGGCTCTGGCTCCAGCTGTAAAAGTCGTGCTGCAACAACGGTAAGTCCAGCAGCCATTCACCGGGGTAGTCGAACAAATCCAGCGTCAGGTGGGCGATATCCGGCGTGAACCAGCCCTGCTGGGCAGGGCGGTAGCGCAGCTGTAAACGCAGCTCACTAATACCCCGGGTAGGCTCAGGCCAGCGCGGCGGCGTGTCTCTTAGCGAGGCCATGCCGGGGTCATAGGGGAAACGGGGCACGCCTAAATCGGGTTGATTTAAACGCTGGGCACCCAGCAGTCGACCTTCACGGGCAACGGGGAGTAAATCAAGCTGTGCTTCTACACCGGCATGGCGTAGCTGATTGACCAAGGAGGTCAGAAACGCCGTTTTGCCTGCCTGCGAAAGGCCGGTCACGGCCAGTCGTAGCTGGCGGTCTCGGCCACGCTCTAAAAGGTTACTGAATTCGCGACTCAACGGCTGGCGCATGATACATGTCTCATGGGTAGTCTTACTGGCGTAGCATAAGGATTAGCTGATAAAACATAGGCATCGTGGCGATCTGAAAACCAATCACGGCAATGACATAGCCCGGCCATTTGCGCGACATTTTTTGTGCCAATGTCAGGCCTACAATACAGACCACCATCCCCACTAGATTAAAAGCCAGTGTGGCAGCCTCAAGTACATCTTGAGGATTCATAGTCGCTCCTTAACCAGCAAATTAAAGACTACCTTACCAACAGATTGATGAATCCAAGGTTAACCGCGACTTAATGTCGTCGCTAACAAGTGTTGAGCACCGGGTACCAGCCATACAGGGTCTAGACGCGTATTGGCCGCTTCCACGCATAAAAAGTGCTTGGCAGCGTCAGCAGGCGTATCGCTAGGCAGCTCGCTATCCGGGTGCCAGACCACCGTTGAGTCGCTGGACTGCTTGCCAATACGCAGCGTGCGCAGGCCATCGTTAAGCTGCACCGCTTCATTGGTGTGATAAATGCGGTCTACCGGGCCACGAATAGCCAGCGTGCCTTGCTGTTCTGATTCGGCAAAGCCGCGCAGTTTATCTAGGTAGCGTGCTCCAGCTAAGCCTTCTAAGCGGCACTGGTGGACATCATCTACGGCAAGATAAGTATGCAGCGCACCGCTGGTTTTGACGGGGGCGTCGCCGATATTTTCGCTAATCACTTCAACGTTGAGACGTTGAGCATTTGCTTGGATGACCACTCTCGCCGTGAGTTGGCTATGCAGACGCTCTTGTGGTGAGAGGTGTACTTCAATACCTTCCGCATGGTCGTCAACGGCATCTAAGCGCCATTGGGCATGGCGGGCCAGCCCGTGAAAGGGGCCATTACGTTCTGGGCTTTCATCGGCATAGCGCTCATCAGCAAACCAGGGCCAGCAGAGAGGTATGCCGCCGCGGATGGTGCCTGGCAGCGCCTGCGGGGTAGGGGTGACCCAAAGCCAAGCGGTGTCGTCGGCTGGCTGGAAGTGCAGCACTTGCGCCCCTTGCAGGCTGATCGCCATTTCTCCCCAGGACATATTAAATAGCGCTACGTCACGCCCTTGCCAAGAGGCCTGCTGGTGGCCATCAACACTGCTAAGTAGCTGTTTAAGGGAGTCGGGGATCATAGAAGGTTCCTTGTGGGAAAAGGCAACAAATGGGCAGAACAGTAGCGCCGTGTGCTATGGTAGGACAAGCATAGGTTGAAGGTAAAACCCCAAGCTGAGTGAAACCAAGGAGGTTGTATGGGCTTTATTGCATGGTTAATTATCGGTGGTTTAGCTGGCTGGATTGCTGGCAACATCATGCGCGGCGGCGGTTTTGGCGTATTAGGCAATATTGGTGTAGGTGTGATTGGCGCACTGGTCGGTGGTTTCCTATTTAGTTTGCTGGGTTTGCAAGCGGGCGGTTTTATTGGCTCGCTGGTCACGGCAACCGTAGGCGCGGTGGTCTTATTATGGGTGATCAGTAAAGTTAAAAGCGCTTAGCGTCACCCACGCTTCGCGTCTTATGCTGCCCGGCCTTTGCGCCGGGCAGCGCTGTTTTGTGTAGCGGCTATCGGTCTTGGCAACAGATTCCGTTACACTATGCCGCTTTTGGCAGCCCGGCTCGGCTGCTCTATTTTTGTATGGCTTTCATTGATTGCTTTCTGTTTCTTCGAGGTGTCTTTTGGTCGACGCACTAAATGCCTGGTGGGCTCAACAGCTCGTGCTGTGTGATTGGGCTTTTACACCGCACCCACTCGCGGTGGATGCGGTAGCGGCGGAACAACGCCTGCTGCAGCTGGGTATTGCCGATCGTGGCGCGTTGGCAGACCAGTTGTTTTTTGCACTCGGCGCACCGGCTAACAGTGCAGATATGCTGTTGGGCGCACTCGAGTGGGCAGCACTGGCGGGTGCGGCTGGGTGGTTAACTCAGGCGCAGGCCACCACCTGGGCACACCATATAACGCGTCGGATTACCGCAGACTATAGCGATCAGCGAGCGTGGTTGGCGGACCTGCGCCGTGCGCTAGGCGCAAAAGGCTGGGAAACCGGTGCCGATGACCGCTTTATTGATGCCTGCCAAGCGTTGTCTGATCTCGAAAGTGAAGGCGAAGGGGTTACTTGGCAAGCCCTGGACGCCGCGCTTGCCCGCCTGCCTGCTCCCGCCTCGCTATGGCCGCAAGCGCCAGAAGCCACTCCTTGGCGGTTGAATGCCCTGTTTCGACCGGTTGTGATGTATCCGGCCAACGCCGCCGATTGGCCAGACGCCATCGAATGGTTAGAGCGCATTTGGCAGGTGTATGACCGCGAACAATTAATAGAAGTAATGCTATGGCTGAGTGCCCAAGGCGAGCGTCAGCGCTGGGATATTGAAGCCCGCGAGCTTTTGCCCATGGATCATGCCCAGCGTCAGGAGTGGCAGCGTGGCGCGTTAAACGATGCCCCTTACGCTCCGGTACTAACTACCTTTGTGAATCAAGGTGAGCCATTAGAGTGGGCCGCCTGGGATTGGCTGCGGTTAGTAGAGTTAGCGTGGGCGGGTGCCTGCTGTGGCTGGCTAAGCCAAGCGGAAGCCGATGACTTAGCGGCTCATGCGGCTGACTTGGTGGGTCGACGTTACCATGACTGGCACGCCGTGCTGAAAGCCTACATGCGCGGTCAGAGTCTATTTGAAGGCGTAGACCGCCGCGGTATGACGCCCAGCGCACGCCATAAGCTGCTAATGCATGCGCCCTATAGCCCATGGAAGCACACGCTGAGCGCGTTATTGGATGATGCTACCCGCGAAGCCTCCCGCACGCGTATCAAAGCGTGGCGTAATACCCCGCATCACTGGCTGCTGGCCCTGGCGGGTGTGCGTGAGCCGGATGTGATGCTGCGTCAGTTAAATCCTGCCGCTCCCATTGCTGAAGAGCGGCGCGCGGATGCGGCGGTTTACCTACAGGATTCATTGGGCCTGCATGCCGATGAAGGCCATCAGGTGCTGGCGCGCTACTGGTTGCCTGCCCAGGCACACCATTTGAATCAGTTAGCCGCGGATGCCGTGCACGGCGTGATGCCACCATCGCAAACGCGTTTTGGCCAGCCAACGCCCGATGAGTTGAAGCAGCGTAACGCGGTCAAAGGGGTTAGCCGCCACGCCGCGACGATTCACATGGCCGAGAAATTCGCCTTTTACCTGCATATGGCGCTCGATAGCGGCTTGTTTGAGCAAGCGCCGCTTATGGAGCACGCCAACGCGTTGCGTAGCTGCCTGTGCCGTTTTTATGCCTCTCCAAAGCGCCTGTTAGAAGCCTGGTTTGCTTGGGAGAGCTGCCTGCCCGAGCCGGAGCACGATTCGTTGATTAATGAAATTGCCTGGCACCTGGAAGACCCCGGCAGCCTGTTTCATTGGCTGGATTGGCGACCAGATGCTTGGTGCGAACCGGGTGAGCGGCCGACCCTGAGCCACTTTACGGCGATGTCGCTAGTCGGGCCGCTGAACAGTGCGGTGTGGAGCGAGCCGCAGCTGGAGAGCCCCCGGGAGTGCGCAGATATCCGCGAATGGGTAGAGAGCCATTACCACCTGACCAGCGCTGATGACATGCAGGAGTTTTTAACCTTCATGCTGGAGGCAGGTGACCGGCAGGAGTACCAGATTAACTACGCGCCCTACACGCTGAACCCGGAGCGCTTGACAGCCGAAATCGCCATTTTGGAATCCGGTGACTGCGCAGAGGATGAGCGTCATCACCTGCTGCGGCTGCGCCGGGTAAGCACCAATGAAGACGGCTGTAATGATGTCGACATGGCGGCATGGGACATTGCGCAATTGGTAGATCTTGCCATTGCCGCACGGCAGCTAGGTTGGCTTGATAAGCAGGCATTCGCTCAGGTGCTAGACCGCGCCTACCAGCTAGCAGCGGATCACTACTCCGGTTGGCAAGAGTACGCAGCTGGCATGTATGCAGGCTTCTCATTTTTTATGGGCGAAACCCCCGAACGGGAGAGCTTTTTAGCGGGCTTCCGGCAGGCGCTAGTGGCGTGGCTCTGCGGCGCTCCCATACTGGCGGGCCCATGGGCGAGTCTCGATTTTCCGGGCAATAAGCCACGCCATTTTGCGCCGCTGCATATTGATACGCTGCCGGGTGATCAACGAATCTTACATTAGGCTCGCCAAGCATAGGATAACTAGCTTATAGTCCAAGGTTTGAAAAAAATGAGTTTTCTCATGTTTGGGTCTTTTTCTTTTTTAATTCTGTCACGAGGTTAATCGCATGGTTGCGTTGCCACACCCCGCTGTGACCGCTGTCCGTGTTGTAAGTGTTTGTGTCGCCGTTGCTTTTTTAGCTGGCTGTGCAGGCTCCGCCTCACGCCAGGGCATGGAAGCCCCCGAGGACTATTTCTCGATGTCGCTTCCCGGCATGGAAGGAGCCACTCCCCAAATGTCGCCCGCTGATCCAATCAATGCTCACCTGCGTAACCTGCAGACCCCCCCGCCAACAGTCGTGCGCCAAGCGCTGTTAGCGCAGCATCAGCGGTGGGCAGGAACGCCTTATCGGATTGGAGGGACGACGGATCGAGGGATCGACTGCTCCGCCCTGGTAAGAAACGTTTTCCGCGATACCTTTGACGTAGAGTTACCCCGTTCTACCCAAGATCAAGTGCATGAGGGACGCCCGATCGACCGCCAAGAGCTGCAGGCGGGCGATCTGGTCTTCTTCCGCCCACCCGGACGCTACAACCACGTGGGCATTTACGTCGGCAATGGCTATTTCCTGCATGCTTCCACGTCGAAAGGCGTGATTATTTCCAGCCTGGATAATAGTTACTGGCAGCGCTACTACTGGCAGTCGCGTCGTGCTCTAGAGCCGACCAACCTCGCCCAGCTCAGCAGCCGTTTCATGCCGTAAGTGTTCGCCGTGAGCGTTGGTTCACGTTGGAAAGGCCATGATTGAAGCAAAAACGCGCGCCTGGTGGCGCGCGACGGCGGCCCTATGTTTAGGGTCGTTTTTGGTATTTATTAATCTATACGTGCCGCAACCGCTACTGCCGGGCCTGAAAGAGGCTTACGGCGTTTCTACCTTAGGCGTCAGCCTGCTGATGTCGGTATCTACGCTCTCTTTGGCCCTGGCACTGCTGGTGTTTGGGCCGCTCTCCGATGCGATTGGCCGCGAAAGCATCATGCGTATTACGCTGCTCTTGGCGGGCGGTTTATCGCTTGCGCTAGCCTTTGCACCCACCTTTGAAAGCCTATTACTGCTGCGCTTGCTGCAGGGCTTTGTGCTGGGTGGCCTGCCTGCCGTGGCGATTGCCTGGATGGGCGATGAGTTCGATAAAACCGCCTTACTGAGCGCCGTAGGGCTCTATATCGGAGCCAATTCATTAGGTGGCATCAGCGGGCGTATCGTTGGCGGTGGGGCGGCGGCAATAGGCGGGCCTAGCGCTGCGTTCCTGGCGGTGGGGGCCATGACCGTGGTGGGCTGCATCATTTTTTGGCGGCTACTGCCCAATAGCCAAGCGTTCACGCCAAAGCGCTTTCAACTGCGCCAAGCGGCGGGGGACCTGCTCGGCCATTTGCGCTCGCCGGTGCTGCTTGCCGCCTACTGCCTGGGCGGCATTAACTTTCTGATTTTTATTAACCAGTACAGCTATATTACTTTCCGTTTGGCGGAGGCACCCTATCGACTGGCGGCGAGCGGTTTAGGCCTGATCTTTCTCACCTACCTAGGCGGCACCTTTGGCTCGACGGTGTCGGGTAAGTTAGCGGGGCGCTTTTCTCCCGCCCGCTGCATGAGTGCGGGCATTGTGATTCTGATGTTGGGCACCGCCGTGACTCTGGCGGACTCGCTGGCGCTCATCATTCTAGGCTTAACCATTAACGCCTTCGGCTTCTTTTTGGCGCACTCGTTGGCGTCTAGCTGGGTAGGGCGCTACGCCCAAGGCGCACGGGGCAGCGCCTCGGCGCTCTATCTGGTGTTTTACTACCTCGGTGCCAGCATTGGCGGGTTTTGGCTGGAGCCTTTTTGGCGCTGGTCCCAGTGGCAGGGCGTGGCCATCGGCTCGTGGCTGCTGCTGTGCGTAACGTTGGCCATCGGTGTTGGCCTATGGCGCTTCGAGCTCCGTGCTACTAACACGTAAGCTGCCGCCTGCCAGATGCCACCGTTGGTTGCACAGCCGGTTGAGTAGTGCTGTGTCGTGACTAATCACGATGACGCCAAGCTGATGGCGTTCAGCGTGCGCTTTAAGCGCCTGCCACAGCGACAGCTGAGTGATGGGGTCCAGCATGGTGGAAATCTCATCGGCCACCACATAGCGGACACCGGGGGCGAGGGCGCGCAGCACGCACACTCGCTGTAGCTCGCCTCCGGATAGCGCATTAGGAAAACGCTTCAGCCATTGCGGCTCAATGCCAAAACCCTCTATCAGCGTATCTGGCGGTGTCCACGCTTCCTTCAATATCTTTCCTACCCGCCAGCGCGGGTTTACCGCCAATTCAGGCGACTGCGGCAACCACTGAACGGGTCGTACCCCTCGTGCAGGCAGCAAAGAGCCGTCTATGGTCACGCTGCCCTGGTGGGGCGCTAGCTGGCCTGCCAACAGCTTGCCAAGCGTTGATTTCCCCGCTCCTGAATCGCCGCTTAGCCCTAACCACTCGCCGGGCGCAAGACGTAGGGAGATATTCGTTAACAGCGGCGAGCCTGACGCAAAGCGAAACGATAGTTGATGGGCTTCAAGCAAAGGCAGGCTCCTGACATAAGACGCTGGGCTGCGTGCTGAACGCGTTATCCGGTAGTGCCTGCCACAGTGACCGCGCATAGGGACTTGTCAGCTGTTCGCCCTGGCCACGAAACGCTTGAGCCGTTGCCGTCTCTATACCTCTACCCTGGTACATTACAGTGACTCGGTCGGCAACGGGCAGGGCGTGGCGCAGGTCGTGGGTAATCAGCATCACCGCTTTGCCCTCGCGTGCGATGGCTTTTAGCTTTGCCAATACGCGGTCACGCTGTGTGGGGTCAAGGCCCACGCTGGGTTCATCGGCAATCACTAGCTGGGCGTTACTGACCTGGGCCATGGCGATGAGTACGCGGCGGGCCATGCCGCCCGAAAGTTCGTGGGGGTAGTGGGTGGCGGCGTGGCTTAGCTGGTAGTGGGCCAGCAGCTCATCTGCTCGCTGCTGGGCCGCTGGGCGTCCCAATCCTGCCCGTTGGGCCGCCCAGCGCACCTGTTGACGGCTCCGTGCGAGAGGATCAAGAGCGCTTAATGATTGTGGAATGAGCGCTAGCTGACGGCCACGAAGCTGACGTTGGCGCGCAGGGGTTAATGGCGTCGCCTGAAAATGCAAAGCCCCTTCCAGCCTGGCCGCCGAGGGCAACAGTCCCATAATGGCAGCCGCCAATAGGCTTTTACCGGCACCGGACGCACCAACAACGGCATGCACTTCGCCGGGTGCTATGTGCAGCGAAAGCGCGTCAATACAGGTTGTCCACTCTTGTCGCCACCAGTGGGGGTAGTGGGGAAGTTGCAGGATTAGCCGGTCGATGTGCAGCATGGCAAGTTCCTTGAGTGAACAGTGGTGCCTACAGCGCTTTGCGTAGTAGCGCGGCGAAGCGCTCAATGGCTAGAACCATGAGCAGTAAACCCAGCCCAGGAAAAACGCCGAGCCACCAGTAACCGCCGGTGAGGTAGCGCATAGCATCGGCCAGTAAGACGCCGATGGCGGGTTGGCTCGGGTCGAGGCCAACACCTAAAAAGGTGAGCGCGGCTTCATGCAAAATGGCGTGGGGAAACAGCAGCAGCGCGCCGACCAAGCAGTGGGGCAGCAAGTGGGGCAGCAGGTGGTGCCACACAATAAACCCCTGGCGTTTGCCGAATCCTTTGGAAATCGCTACGTACGGGGCATGGCGTACGCTAAGTAGCTCTGCTCGGAGCACCCTAGCAAGGCTGGGCCAGTGGGTCAGCGCGACGGCGATAATCACCGCCTGGGTTCCGCCGCCCAAAGCAAACGCTATCAGCAGCAGTAAAATCAGATGCGGCACGCTCAGCAGCGTATCAATCAGCAGGCTGACCAGTGCATCTAGCGTTGATGACAGCATGGCAAGGCTTGCAAGACTTAAAGCAATCAGCGTGCCCAGCAACGCAGCGCTAAGGCCTACCCAGAAACTCAGAGAAAGCCCGGCTAGCGTGCGTGCCCATAACTCACGGCCCAGGGCGTCAGTGCCCAGCCAATGGCTGGCGCTAGGAGGCATCAAGCGTGCCTCAAACTGCATATGAAGAGGAGTATCGCCCAACCAAAAACGGCTGCTAAGCAGGAGCGCTACCAGTAGGCAGAGTACCCCTGCATAGCCTGCTGCCAGTAAGCGCGGTTGGTGGTTCATCGCTGCCCCTGCGCGATTCGCGGGTCAGCAAGGTGATACAGGCCATCGGCGATGAGGTTGCCGATGCTTACAAACAGTGCGGTAAATAGCGCAATCGCGAGCAGCAGCGGCACATCGCTTCTTAAGCCTGCCGCTACGGTGGCCTGACCAAGCCCAGGGTAAGCAAAAACTTGCTCAATCAGCAGTGAGCCGCCAAACAGCTCGCCAAGTGAGGCAAACGCCAGGGTAATGGCGGGCAGGCTGGCATGGCGAATGCCATGACGCCAGGCAATGTCGAAGCGGCTCGCCCCCTGGGCAAAGGCGTGCAGCGCGGTCTCTGAGCGCATAAACGCCACCATTTTGGCACGTGTGTGCAGTGTAATCGTGGCCATGCCCAGCAGTGCCAGTGTCGCAATCGGTAAGATCAGATGATGTAGCCGTGTTAGCGGATCAACCTCTTGCCTGAGGACGCCCGCGGGCCCCGCGCAGCAGGTGGGTGTCCAGCCGAGCGTTACTGAAAAGAGCAGTAGGGCCAGCATGGCAAGCCAAAAGGTGGGCGTCGACGCGGTGACATAGGCATAGCCGCTAATGAAGCGGTCAAGCCAAGAGCCCTCTTTACTGCCTGCCGCGATGCCCAGGATCATTCCCAGGAGTAGCGCCAGCAGCCACGCGCTGAACAGCAGAGCCAATGAACGCTGAAAGCGCTGTTGAATCACCTCGCTGACGGGCTGGTTATAGATATGGCTCCAGCCAAGCTCTCCGCTGAGCACGTGACGCAACCAGTGACTAAATTGAACACTTGCCGGCGCATCGAATCCCCATTGTTCAGCAATCAGGGCGCGCTGTTCTGGGCTTACTTGGGCCATCTGTGGGCCAAGATAGGCGTCCACTGGGTCGATGGGCGAGAGCATCATCAGCCCAAACGAAACCGCTGCCACGCACAGCAAGACAAGCATCAGCCGCAGTATACGGCTGGCTAGCCATGCCGTTAATCGCATGTCCAGCGCCATTCGAGCAGATTGGCGGTTACAGGCCAGCCGTGGCCGTGGGGGGCAACGCCTAGCTTGCCTAAATCCAGACAGCGGTTAGTGGCATACACGTGGGCAAGATTGACCATCCAAGCCCAACTGGTATCGCCTTGAAGTCCGTAACCAGTGTTGCCGTCCCACTGAGCGGCCCGCCAGTGTTGATTGGCTTCTTCAGCGTTAGCGGCGGCTTGTGCGGTATCCAAGTGGTGGTCGACTGTTTCGTTGGCGTAGTAACCACTGTTGTAAAAACCAACCCCGGCGTGCTCGCTATGGAACAGATAGTAAATTTCCTGCGGACTTTGGCTGCCAAAGCCAAACACGATGGCGTCTTGGTGCAGTGCTTCTCTCTGTATCTCATCCCAGTAGCGGCCGGTGGGTTGCATCTCGATGCCGAGCGGCCGCACCATTTCGGCGCTCACCTGGGCGAGCTGTTGGCGCGTGGTGTCGCTTGATGGATAGGTGAGACGAAAGCGTGCAGGCTGGCCGTTTTTAAAACGCAGCTCGTCCTCGTTCTGACGAACCCAGCCCGCTTCATCGAGTAGGGCGTTAGCGCGGGCAAGATTAGGCGTTGCCACCTTCTCATCTTCATGGCTCCAGGGAAGGCCATCGGCTGGGCCAAAGGCGGGACGGCCAAAGCCGTTTAACGCGACATCCACGAGCGTCTCACGGTCGAGGGCTAAATTGACTGCCTGACGAATCGCGAGATCGGCCGTTACGTTATTTCCAATCGGTGCACCGTTGGCAGCTTGTTCATCCTCATCAGGCTGCATGGGGAACAGAATGCCGCGGTTGTCGACGCTCTCCATAATGACCCGCTGCATTTGGTTGGGTATGTTTTTCGCTAATGCTTGCGGTATCGCAGCGAGATCCACCTGGCCCGCATGGGCAGCACTGAGGGTGGCGGCTTCATCCGTAAATAGAAACACTAACCGCTCAAAGATTGGCGTGGGGCCATAAAAGTAAGGGTTACGCTCAACAATCAACTGCTCTCCCTCTTGCCACTCGACAAGCTGATAAGGGCCTGACCCCAGCGGCTGCCTGCCATACCCTTCGCCGTAGCCGTTGTCGCGTTCTGCGTCAGGCACAATGCCCAGTGTCATGAGTTGATCAATAAAGGTAATGCGCGGTGTGGTAAGCGTGAGCTCGACAGTGTTACCGTCGACGGCTCGGGCACTGTCCAGCGCGCTAAGATCCGCGCGACCACCGGCCTCTGCGGCGGCGTTAAAGGTGAAGGCCACATCCTCAGCGGTAAGGGGAGTGTTATCGGAAAAGCGCACGTCTGTGCGTAACGTGAGGGTCCAGGTAAGGCGATCTTCAGAAAGTGCCCACTCGGTGGCTAAACCAGGTTGTGGGGTTAAATCCTGTCCAAGGGTCAGCAGTGTGGATTGAAAGAGCGGGTTGCCGTACTGGCCCCACCCAAGCAGCGGGTTAAACCCTTGCTCTGGTTCGCCGCCAATCGCCAGCACTAGCTGGTCTTTAGCTGATGCTGGCGCGCTTAGCGCCACGCATGCGGCCGCTAGAGCCAGTATGATAGTGCGACGCATAAGACACCTTTTAAGGCTGATAGTATGATGTTTTTACAATAACATCATACTATCAGCGCTGGAAGTTGCGGCAGGACACCACCCCGGATCAGCGAAGGAGAGAGTATGCAGCGGGTAACCGTAACGCTGGATGAGGATCTGTTAAGTGACGTCGATGCACTGATGGCGCTGCGTGGCTATCAAAATCGCTCGGAGGCCATTCGCGACCTGACCCGTCATGGACTAAAGCAGGCAAAAGAACAAGTGGCACCTGATGCGCCATGCATGGGGGCATTGGTGTATGTTTATGACCATGCGGCGCGAGATTTATCAAAACGGTTAACTCGACACTCCCACGACCACCATGATTTAACGCTTTCAACGCTGCATGTGCATATCAATCACGATAGCTGCCTGGAAGTCGCGCTGTTAAAAGGGCAGGGAAGTGCACTAAAGCAGTTTTCTGACGAAGTGACATCGTCGCGCAGCGTTCGCTACGGTCAGCTTGTGTTGATTCCTAATGAGTAAGCTAAATAGCGGCCATTAAAAAGGGCGGCTCATTGGCCGCCCCTGATAGCATGCGAGAGCTTAGTGCTCAACGCCGCCTTCGCCGTGCACGTGACCGTGCTCAACTTCTTCTTGGCTTGCCTCGCGAACGGTCGCAATCTCAACATCAAAGTTGAGGTGCTGGCCTGCCAGCGGGTGGTTGCCATCTACTACAACGGTGTCGCCTTCGACTTGCTTGACGGTCACCATCAGCGGGCCACCTTGAGTCTGGGCTTGAAACTGCATGCCCGGCTCAATGCTTTCGACGCCTTGGAATGCATCGCGCGGTACTTCTTGCATCAGCTGCTCTTGAACTTCGCCGTAACCTTCTGCAGGGGCAACTTTAACGTTCAGTTTGTCGCCAGCTGCACGACCTTCAAGCTCTTTTTCCAGGCCCGGAATGATATTGCCAGCACCGTGGAGGTACGTCAGCGGCTCGCGGCCCTCAGAACTATCTAGCACCTCACCTGCATCGTTGGTCAGGGTGTAGTGGAACGCGACAACCGAGTTTTGCGCAATTTGCATTGATTAACCTTTCGGTGAGTGCATGTCCCAACATGGTAACGCGTGTGGGCCAGCTTGTCAGGGGGTAAGCCGGGTTTTTCCACCCCCAAGCCTTTAGCGGTATTGCGCCTGGGGGTGTCCAGGGATACCCTACAGCGACCACTTTTCCACCTGACATACACTCACTGGAGTCTGTTATGACCATCTTCTTGATTTGGGTTGTTGCGTTTGTCCTGATTGCTTATTTTGCTAATAAGCGTTGGGAAAGCGGCGTTAGCCAAGGGCTGGACAAAATGTTGCCTAGCGTGCTGAAAAGCCACGGCGACAACCGCTATATGTGGATAGCTGCCATTGCGGTGCTGGGCGCGACGACATTGATCCGCCCTGTGGATGTACTGCTGGTGGCTATTTTGCTGGCATTAATTGGGTTAGCGGTGTTCAAACTGGCCAACTGGGCTAGTAACAAAGTTACGCATTAAGAGTCATGCTCTAAAAAGCAAAACAGCCCGACCATGTTGATGGTCGGGCTGTTTTTTTTTACAGGGTATTAATTAATAGGGTGCGACGCTCAAGTTGGCACCGCTACCAATTAAACGAACCCGTTGACCTGCTTGATAGGCACGGTCTGCGCGCTGTACGACGACGACATCGGTTCCATCATCGCGACGAACTTCAATTTCAAGCGCATTAACACGGTTAACGCGGTCTTCAGCGGCAGTACCTGCGACCGCACCACCCAATGCACCGGCAACGGTCGCCAGCTGACGTCCAGTGCCGCCGCCAATCTGATTACCTAAAATACCGCCAATCACTGCACCACCGCCTCCGCCAAGCAAGTTACCAGTGCGGCTATCTGCCTGGATTTGAACTTGTCTAACTGCCACGATGGTGCCGTAGGTAACGCTCTGGCCCGTTTGCGCTTGGTTGCCGCGATACACATCGCCGGAATAAGTAGAGGTATTGGCGCAGCCTGCCAGTGTCAGAATGCTTAATGCAGCAACGGGTAGTAAACGTTTCATTAAAACCTCCAGTAGGTATCAGCAGCTAGCGTCAGCATTGATGGCTGCGAATCGATTGCAAAACGTTGCATACAGCTTGTTTTAGAACAGCGTTCGTTAAAAGATAACGGAATCGTGCAGCTTTGACCAGCTATCCAGAAAAAAGGTCACAAAGAAGAGTGTAGACAGGCATTAAGAAAGCAGTGTGCAAAAATGTTGCACCCTGTTAGGGAAATGAAAAGTGCCAAAAGCAGTTGCCAAAAAACAGGAGGCCGAGGCCTCCTGTGCGTGACGCATTGGTCGTGTATTAACCAAATTGGTTCATGGTGTTGTCTTTGCCGCCTGCTTTAAGAGCAGCGTCGCCGTGGAAGAACTCTTTATGGTCGTCGCCGATGTTAGAGCCTGCCATATCCTGGTGCTTAACGGTGGCAATACCCTGACGAATCTCTTGACGTTGCACGCCTGCGACGTAGGCCAGCATACCTTCGTCGCCGAAGTAGCCCTTGGCTAAATTGTCGGTGGATAGCGCGGCCGTGTGGTAGGTGGGCAGCGTAATCAGGTGGTGGAAAATACCGGCTTCGCGTGCGCTGTCGCGCTGGAAGTTGCGGGTCCACTCATCCGCAAGCTGGCCAAGCTCTGTGTTGTCGTACTCGACGCTCATCAGCTTATCGCGCTGGTAAGCTGATACATCCTTACCTTCTTTCTCCCACGCATCAAATACTTGCTGGCGGAAGTTCAGCGTCCAGTTGAAGGAGGGCGAGTTGTTGTACACCAGCTTAGCGTCCGGCACTACTTCACGAATACGGTTGACCATGCTGGCAATTTGGCCAACGTGAGGCTTCTCGGTTTCGATCCACAGCAGATCCGCACCGTTTTGTAGGCTAGTAATACAGTCCAAGATGACGCGATCTTCGCCGCTGCCCGCTTTGAACTGGTACAAGCCTGAGGCAAGGCGCTTGGGTTTCACCAGCTTGCCATTTTGCTTGATCACCACGTCACCGTTATTAATATCGGCGGCGTTTTCAATCACATCGCCATCCAGGAAGCTGTTGTACTGGTCGCCCAGGTCGCCCGGCTCATGAGTGACGGCAATTTTCTGCGTTAGGCCTGCGCCTAGCGAGTCGGTGCGGGCGACAATGACACCATCGTCTACGCCGAGCTCAAGGAAGGCGTATCGCACCGCGTTGATTTTGGCCAGGAAGTCCTCGTGGGGGACGGTGACTTTGCCGTCCTGGTGGCCACACTGCTTCTCATCCGATACTTGGTTTTCAAGCTGGATGCAGCAAGCACCGGCTTGAATGAATTTTTTGGCCAGCAGGTAAGTCGCTTCTGCGTTCCCAAAGCCTGCGTCGATGTCGGCAATGATCGGCACGATATGAGTTTCGTAGTTGTCGATCTTGCTGATTAGCTCTTGCTCTTTCGCGTTGTCACCCGCGGCTTTTGCGTCATCCAGGGCGCGGAACAGGTGGTTGAGCTCCCAGGAGTCTGCTTGCTTCAAGAAGGTGTAAAGCTCTTCAATCAGATTAGCGACCGAGGTTTTTTCATGCATGGACTGGTCAGGCAGGGGCCCAAACTCAGAGCGCAGCGCGGCGACCATCCAGCCAGAAAGGTAGAGGTAGCGGCGTTGAGTGGTGCCAAAATGCTTTTTGATGGAGATCAGCTTCTGTTGGCCGATAAAGCCGTGCCAGCACCCTAGCGATTGTGTGTACTGTGAAGTATCGGCGTCGTAGGCGGCCATATCGTCACGCATGATTTTGGCCGTGTAGCGGGCAATGTCCAAACCGGTATGAAAACGGTTCTGGGCACGCATGCGGGCGGCGTATTCAGGTTTGATCGCTGACCACTTGCCGCCTTGAGCTTCGCGCAATTGGGCCATGGCTTTGATATCGTCGAGCAGTCCTGACATGAGCTGATTCCTCCGGGGTTTTATCATCGTTCGCACGTTAACTTATTCTTATGCTGCACCTGCGAGATAGATTCCAGCATTGTTCAATTTCGCAGCGCTGTCTCTACGCCAATCGTCTCTTAGTAAAACGTCGCGGCTAGGCGCTTTGCTTCATACAGCGTAGTGAGCTAATCACTAGGTCGTTCGTTAACGCTGCAGTGCAATAACTATCTACCAGGGGAAGGTATTCAACAATTGTCACTTGGGGGCACACGGCGTTGTAGTCCGACGACAGCGACTACGCCAAACGCCCTGTTTGTGTAGTCGTTTTCCGTCATAACGAGCCAGTAGGCATAAAAAAAGCGCCACACAAGGTGGCGCTTTGGTAGGGCAGGCGAGGCAGATTACAGCGCGAGCACCATCTCTCGATGGGGAATGCCCGCATCCATAAACACATCGCCGTGTGCGACAAACCCCAGGCGTTCATAGAAGGCGAGGGCATGCAGCTGGGCGCTAAGCGCGGCGTGAGTGTGTCCTGCTGCGCGAGCGGCCTCAATGGTGGCTTCCATTAACTGGTAGCCAATACCAGTGCCGCGTGCGCTGCTTAGCACAGCGACGCGACCAATATGGCCATCGGGCAGTAGACGCGCTGTGCCCACCGGCTTGCCATTGAGCATGGCGAGAAAGTGCAGGCAATCCGCGTCGCGGCCATCCCACTCTTCCTCTTGTGGAACGCGCTGCTCGTCAATAAAGACCACCCGGCGAATCAGCGAAGCTGCCTCTCCCAGTGTCTCCCAATTACCACGCTGAACGGTTGTGACTGCAGCCACGCCTTACTCCTCGTCGTCGCCTTCGCCCATGAAGCCGAGGCTGCCCGTATTGATCAGCCGCGTGAGCAGGGCGGCGGCACCGTCGATTTCCAGCACTTCTTCGTACATCGGTGTGGGGTCAGCAAGGCGTTTTGCCAGCGTGTCAGAGCAGGCGTGCCCGTCGCCATCGACAAACAGCGTGGTGCCTGTGGCATCGCTGCGCCAGGCAAAGCGCGAACCCGGCATATGGAACAGCGGCTCACCGTGTTGTAGTTGAGCAACAAGGTCAGCTTCGCTCATCGGCTCTTCAAGAGGCACGACTTGATCCATATATTTGGGTTGGGTCATCACACGACCAAACCATTGGGCCACCTGCTCAGGGTTATCCAGCGTTGCGAGCATAAACTGGCGCATGCGCTCAACGGCGGCATCGTCTAATTCGCCAAGCGCTTCTGCCGGGGCCATGCCCGCATCGCTGTAGCGCTGAGAGTCAGACATTTGCTCGCCGACGTAGTCGGCGTAGGACGTAATCGCTTCGTCTGCAGAAGGCGCACGGAAACCCACCGAAATGGTCATGCAGTCGTCGGTTTGGCTGACGCCGTGATGTGCCCAACCGGGGGGTAGATACAGCATGTCGCCCGGTGCCAGCGTCCAGTCAGAGTCTGCTTCAATCTCGAAAGATTCCAGAATGCGCAGGTCAATGCCCTGGATAATGGCGGCATTATCCTGCTGTTTGCCGCCAAGCTGCCAACGACGGTGGCCGCTTGCCTGCAGTAGAAACACATCATACTGGTCGATATGCGGGCCTACACTGCCGCCGGGCGGGGCGTAGCTCACCATGATGTCGTCCAACCGCCAGCTGGGTAGGAAATCAAACTCTTCCATTAGCGCCGCAATCGAGGGCACATAATGATCCACTGCTTGAACCAGCAGGCTCCAGTGGCCTTCGGGTAGGCGCTCGAAGGTGGCGTCGTCAAACGGCCCGTGGGACACCTGCCAGGGGCCATCGGGACCGTTCTCTTCTACTAGCCGGGCTTCGACGCCGGGCTCACAGGCAAGACCTGCCAGTTCGTCGGGGTCGATGGGGCTGACGAAATCAGGGATAGCGCCACGAATCAGCAGTGGCTTCTGCTGCCAGTAGTTGGCCAAGAAGTCTGCTGGCGTTAAATCGCCCAGCAGGGTGAGTGGCTTATCGTGATGACTCATGGCGTTATCCTAGTTCAAGTGAGCGCTACGTCAGTGTCGCAGGGCGTCGTTTAGAGTGCAGCAAGCCGCTGGTTAAGTGCTTCGGCCTGGGCCTTCGCATTACCAATATAGCTGGCGGGCGAAAGAGCCTTCAGCTCATTTTTGACCGTCTCGGGCAGCTCAAGGGTATCAATAAAGGCCGCAAAGCCTGCCTGATCAATACGCTTGCCGCGGGTGAGTTCTTTGAGCTTCTCGTAGGGCTTTTCAATGCCGTAGCGACGCATAACGGTCTGGATCGGCTCGGCCAGCACTTCCCAACTGTTGTCCAGGTCTTCTGCTAGGCGCGACGGGTTAGCTTCCAGCTTGCTGATGCCCTTAAGGCTGGCGTGGTAGCCAATCAAGCCATAGGCCAAGCCAACGCCTAAGTTGCGCAGTACGGTGGAGTCGGTCAGGTCGCGCTGCCAGCGAGAAATCGGCAGTTTCTGTGCCAGGTGGCTCATCACCGCGTTGGCGAGGCCCAGGTTGCCTTCTGAGTTTTCAAAGTCAATCGGGTTGACCTTGTGCGGCATGGTAGAAGAGCCGATTTCGCCTTCCACAGTGCGCTGCTTGAAGTAGCCCAGGGAGATATAGCCCCACACGTCGCGGTCAAAATCGATCAAGATCGTGTTGTAACGGCAGATCGCATCGAACAGCTCGGCAATGTAATCGTGAGGTTCAATTTGCGTGGTGTAGGGGTTGAAGCTTAAGCCCAGGCCTTCCACGAAGGTACGCGCGTTGGCTTCCCAGTCGATATCCGGGTAGGTGGTCAGGTGGGCGTTGTAGTTGCCTACCGCACCGTTGATTTTGCCCAGAATCTCTACACTTTCGATCTGCTTCAGCTGGCGCTTGAGGCGATACGCCACGTTGGCCATCTCTTTGCCCAGCGTGGTGGGGCTGGCGGTTTGGCCATGGGTGCGTGACAGCATCGGCTGGCCTGCATGGGCAATCGCCAGTTTGGCAATCTCATCGGCGACTTCGTGCATTGTTGGCAGCATGGCTTTCAGGCCGTCTGCCAGCATCACGCCGTAAGAGAGGTTGTTGATGTCTTCACTGGTACAGGCGAAGTGGATAAATTCGGTAACGGCGTTCAGCTCTGCCTGGCCTGCAATCTTCTCTTTTAAGAAGTACTCCACCGCTTTCACGTCGTGGTTGGTAGTGCGCTCAATCTCTTTAATGCGCTCCGCGTCATTGACCGAGAAGTCACGAATAAGCTGCTCCAGAAACGCGGTAGCTTCTGCGGAAAGCGGCGGGACTTCGACAATCTGGCCGTGTTCAGCAAGGCGCTGCAGCCAGCGCACTTCCACAATCACGCGTGCACGGATCAGGCCGAATTCGCTGAAGTGTTCACGTAGCGCGGCGGCTTTGGCGCCGTAGCGGCCGTCAACGGGAGAGAGAGCGGTCAGAGCAGAGAGTTGCATGGCTTGGTTTCCAGAGTGGTCAAAGTCGGAGGTCAAAAGTGAGGTATCGTGGCGGCTAGCTGAAGTTATCCAGCGCTTGGCGTAATGCTTTGCGCTGAAAAACCAGCTTCCAGCGGCGGCCGCCCTGCTGATGCCATAGCAGCGCAAAGCGGATACCCGCCATTAAGCAGGCGCGTACCCGTTCTGGCATCATGCGGGTTTGTAAGAGCGACGGGTCGCCCTGTACCACAATGCGCGTTTTAAACGTCGAGATGGTCTCTTGGTAGGTTTCGCCTAAGCTGGCAATGACGTTTTCGTGGGTGGTGCCAAAGTGTTCTGCTTGACCCTGTACATGGGTCAGTTTTTGGCCTAACACGTCCATCATTTGGCGGTCGGTGCGCAGCTTGTTCATCAGCAGTAGCAGCGAAAAGCCGTAGCGCAATACCACCGGGTTGGCCTGCTTTCGGCCCACCAGCGCTTCTAGCGTATCCAGCCCGCGGCGCAGGTTGTTCGGGTGGCCGCCATAAATAGCTTCAAAACTTTCTGGATTGGTGTCTACCGTCGCGTTGATCAGCGTTTCCCACGCACGGGTATCAACTTGCCCAGTGCGGGCGAGCTCATCCACTAGGCTTGCTGCTTGAAAGACCCCCGCCAGCGCGAGGGCCTGGCGGGCGGCGGGGGTGTCGGGCGCACGGTGAATAGGGGTTGCGCTCATGCAGCGGCCTCCGAGGCGTTCCAGGTGGCGCGAATAACGCCGCCGCCTAAGCAGATGTCGTTATCGTAAAGCACCAGCGACTGGCCGGGCGTGACCGCCCACTGGGGGTCGTCAAAAATAACCTCAACGCTGCCATCGGCCTGGGCGACCATTTCGCAGGGGCAGTCGCTTTGGCGGTAGCGGGTTTTGGCGGTAAACCGGCCTTGCTGAACCGGCGGCTTACCGGCTACCCAGTCCATCGCCTCGGTGGCGAGAGCATTGGTGTAAAGCAGCGGATGATGCTTGCCTTGCACCACGATCAGCACGTTGCGCTCGAGATCTTTTGCCGCCACGTACCAGGGGTCTTCGGAGTAGTTGGCCAAGCCGCCAATACCCAACCCTTGGCGTTGGCCGAGGGTGTAATACATCAAGCCCATGTGCTGGCCGATTTCATCGCCTTCGGGGGTCTCGATAGTGCCTGGCTGAGCAGGCAGGTACTGCTGTAAGAAGTCGCGGAAACGACGCTCACCGATAAAGCAGATGCCGGTGGAATCTTTTTTCTTCGCGGTGATGAGGTCGTGCTGTTCGGCTAGTGCGCGCACTTCGGGTTTTTCAAGCTCGCCGACGGGGAACAGCGTACGAGCAATCGCTGCTTCCGGCACCGCATGCAGGAAGTAGCTTTGATCTTTATTGCCATCCAAGCCTTTGAGCAGGCGCGGTAGGCCATCGCGAATGCCCTGGCGTACATAGTGGCCGGTGGCAATTTTGCTGGCCCCCAGCATCTCGGCATACTCCAGGAATACCTTAAACTTAATTTCCCGGTTACACAGGATGTCAGGGTTGGGCGTACGGCCCGCTTTGTACTCCGCCAAGAAGTGCTCGAACACGTTGTCCCAATACTCGGCAGCGAAGTTAGCCGTGTGCAGCTTGATACCCAGCTTGGCGCACACCGCTTCAGCATCGGCGAGATCCTCCTTCGCCGTGCAGTATTCGGTGTTGTCGTCTTCATCCCAGTTTTTCATAAACAGGCCCTCGACCTCGTACCCCTGTTGGAGCAGAAGGAGAGCAGAAACAGAGGAGTCGACGCCGCCAGACATGCCGACAATCACTTTGCCGGTGGCAGCGGTGTGGGTGTCTGGCGCGTTCTGGGTGGCTGTGCCATCGGTGGATGTCATTGGCATCCTCAGTTGAAGTGGTGTGCAATTGGGCGGCGATTATACACGATGGGGGCTCGATGCTTCGAGTGCTTCACTCTTGGATCACCGCAAGCGGGAAGTGACGGTGGTTCAGGGCATCGTCAATGCGTTTTAGCACCAGTGGGCTTCTTAACCGCTGAGCGGCTTCAAGTGCCACGATCTCATCGCGTGTTAGCCAATGGGTAGCCACAATGGCTGGGTCAAGCGACGTGGTGAGCGGCTGTTCCGGTATGCCGGTAAACCCATGGCTATGAAACGTTTCTCCCTCGGGTGTGTGAAAAACGTATAGCCCTAGATAGCCGGTGAGCGACACCTGCCACGCCGTTTCCTCTTGCACTTCCCGCTGTATGGCGGCCACGGGCCCTTCGCCGAGCTCCACGTGTCCGGCAGGTTGATTAAATACCGTGTGCGTGCCCCCTTTGGCTTCTTCCACCATCAAAAAGCGCCCGTCCTGCTGGATGACACAGGCCACTGTGCTGCGAATGATCGGCCGAGCAGTAGAAGGTAGAGAGGATGTGGTCATTTTTTTGGACCTCTCGTGCTGGTGCTCCGTTTGGGCGCTGCTTTGGCGGCCCGTGCTTTCTTGGACGCTGGGTTTTTGGGCGACGCGCTTTTCGATACGCCGTTTTTCGACACGCCGTTTTTAGACATAGAACGTGGCTGTCTGGCGTTGTCTGGGCGTGGGGCGTGCAGGGTCTCTTTGCGCCATTCGCCGGGTGCCAGGTCGCCAAGCTGCCAAGGACCAATGGCCGCACGAACCAGGCGCAGGGTAGGGAAGCCTACATGAGCGGTCATACGCCGCACTTGGCGGTTGCGGCCTTCACTAATGGTGAGTTCTAACCAACTGGTGAGAGGGTGGCGTTTGGGGTCAATCGGCGGCTCACGTTCAGCAATAGCAGGCGGTGCTATACGGCGCGCTTTGGCGGGGAGGGTCGGGCCATCTTTTAACGTAATGCCTGCTTTGAGCGCGCGGATGGCCTCATCGGTAATGTGGCCTTCAAGCTGCACCCAATAGGTTTTTGGCTGCTTGTGTTTGGGGTGGGCAATGCGGTGAATAAGGCTGCCATCATCACTGAGTAGCAGCAGGCCTTCCGAGTCAAAATCAAGGCGGCCAGCGGCGTACACACCTGGGGCGCGAATCACCTCTGCCAAGGTGGCTCTTCCCTGGCTATCGGTAAACTGGGAGAGCATACGGTAGGGTTTGTGCAGTAAATATAGGGTGCTCATCGTCTCACAAGCTGTCTCAAGAACTAGAGGTGGAGGATTTGTCGACAATCGCTCATGCGGTTAAAGTGCAGCGCTGGTATAATCTGGCGCAGCTATTTGAGATGAACCGTTGGCATTGAGATGACCACCGTTTTCATCTGTCGTCATCGTTACCGTAGTAACCACCGAGTGACCAGTCGTACCACCGACTGACCAAAGGGGCAGCGCATACAGGATGCTCCACCCGCTTCGCGGCATGGCTAATCGTTGAATGAGCCGCGTAGCTCAGGATTTTTTATAATCACAGCGACTGAAAAAAAGAGGTTAACGCAAAAATGTCTAAAACGCCGAAGATCATTTATACGCTCACCGATGAAGCTCCTGCGCTCGCTACCTACTCTCTCTTACCGATCATTGATGCCTTTACCGATTCTGCGGGTGTTGAAGTAGAGACTCGCGATATTTCTCTTGCCGCCCGCGTACTGTCGCAGTTCCCAGACGTGTTGAGCGATGAACAGCGCGTAAGCGATGACCTAGCAGAGCTAGGTCAACTGGCGACCACACCAGAAGCTAACATCATCAAGCTGCCTAACATCAGTGCTTCTGGCCCGCAGCTGAAAGCCACGATTAAAGAGCTGCAAAGCCAGGGCTACCCGCTGCCGGAGTACCCGGAAGAGCCGAAAAACGACGAAGAAGCGTCCATCAAAGCGCGTTACGACAAAGCCAAAGGCAGTGCGGTAAACCCGGTGCTGCGTGAAGGTAACTCTGACCGCCGTGCGCCGAAATCGGTCAAGAACTACGCCCGCAAATACCCGCACCGCATGGGTGCGTGGAGTGCAGACTCTAAGTCACACGTTGCTCACATGAGTGAAGGCGATTTCTACGGCAGCGAGCAGTCCGCCGTTATGGAAAAAGCCACCAAGCTGACCATTGAGCTGCAGCAAAAAGATGGCACCAACGTGGTGCTGAAAGAGAACCTCTCTGTGCTGGAAGGCGAAGTGATTGACGCCGCCAGCATGAGCAGCCGTCGTCTGCGCAGCTTTATCGACAGCCAAATCAGCGATGCTAAAGAGAGCGGCGTCCTGTTCTCACTGCACCTGAAAGCTACCATGATGAAGGTCTCCGACCCGATCATGTTCGGCATCGTGGTGGAAGAGTTCTATAAAGACGTGTTGGAGAAGCACGCCGACGCCCTGAAGAGCGCTGGCTTCAACCCCAATAGCGGTATCGGCGATCTCTACAGCGCTATTGAGAAGTTGCCTGCTGACCAGCAGGAAGCCATCAAGGCAGATGTAGACGCCCTGTACCCAACGCGCCCGGCAATGGCGATGGTCAATTCCCACAAGGGTATTACCAACCTGCACGTGCCCAGCGATGTGATCATCGACGCCTCTATGCCGGCGATGATTCGTGATTCGGGCAAAATGTGGAACGCCAACGACGAGCTGCAAGACACCAAAGCAGTGATTCCTGACCGCTGCTACGCCACCATTTATCAGGCGGTGATTGAAGACTGCAAACAGCACGGCGCGTTTGATCCGACCACTATGGGTAGCGTTCCTAACGTTGGCCTCATGGCGCAGAAAGCGGAAGAGTACGGCTCTCACGACAAAACCTTCCAAATGCCTGCCGATGGCACCGTGGTGGTGACCGACGATTCTGGTCAAACGGTATTCAGCCACCCCGTGGAAGCGGGCGATATCTGGCGCATGTGCCAGACCAAAGATGCCCCGATTCAAGACTGGGTGAAGCTGGCGGTGACTCGCGCTCGTGATAGCGGTGCCCCGGCGCTGTTCTGGCTGGACGCCAACCGTGCCCACGACGCACAGCTGATCAAAAAGGTCGAAACGTACCTGAAAGATCACGACACTGCTGGCCTGGATATCCGTATTCTGGCCCCGGTCGACGCAATGAAGGTCTCTCTGGAGCGTATCCGCAAAGGTGAAGACACCATTTCCGTCACTGGTAACGTACTGCGTGATTACCTGACCGACCTGTTCCCGATCATGGAGCTGGGCACCAGTGCCAAGATGCTCTCTATCGTGCCGCTGATGAACGGTGGTGGCCTGTTTGAAACCGGCGCTGGCGGTTCTGCACCGAAGCACGTTCAACAGTTCCTGGAAGAGAACCACCTGCGTTGGGACTCGTTGGGTGAGTTCCTGGCCCTGGCAGCGTCGCTTGAGCACCTGGGCAGCACCTTTGGCAACGCCCGTGCAACGCTGCTGGCGAAAGCGCTGGATGAAGCGAACGGCCAATTCCTGGACAGCAACAAGTCTCCGTCGCGCAAAGTGGGCGAGCTGGACAACCGTGGCAGCCACTTCTATCTGGCGCTCTACTGGGCCGAGGCGTTAGCGGCTCAGGACCAAGATGCCGAAATGAAGACGCTGTTCGCTCGCCTGGCTGAAACGCTGAAGGCGAATGAAACCGCTATTGTGGACGAGCTCAACAGTGTTCAGGGGCAGTCGGTAGATATTCAAGGCTACTTCCACCCGAACGGTGAGCTGGCTAGCCAAGCCATGCGTCCAAGCAAAACGCTCAACGACGCACTGGCGATGGTTGCTAAGGGCTAAGTGCCCTACGCCTAGTCACGCGCTGCGTGCGGTTATACCCCCTGCCTGCTTTGCGGGCAGGGGTTTTTTGTTTAGCCCAGTGTGATAATTTTGAGTTTTTCATGAACCCTTATTGATGGCGCGCGTCTTATACAGCAGATAGATGTGTGTACAACTGATTTGTGCGAAGATCGAGTGACGTTCGCACATCGCCTTTGCGTTTAAGGCACCGCCCGTCAGCCGAGAGAAGATGATCCTTGCTGCTTATGCTTAATACAGAAAGCCCTTACTTGGCGGCCACCGTAGAGGCAGGCATGACACGCCCTGGCATGCCCGAGCATGACGATGACCTAGCGGTGCAGTCAGCCGAGCCAGCGTTGGCGCAGCCACCCCTGTACAAAGTGGTGCTGCACAATGATGACTACACCCCGATGGAGTTTGTCGTTGAGGTGCTACAAGGCTTTTTTAATATGGATAGCGAAAAAGCTGTGCAAGTGATGCTGGCCGTACACACGCAAGGGAAAGCGACCTGCGGCATTTTTACCCGAGACATCGCTGAGACCAAAAGTTATCAAGTGAATGAGTATGCCCGTGAGTGCGAGCACCCGTTAATGAGTGATATCGAGGCTGCTGATTGAGCGTATTGCAGTGAGCAGCGTTGAAAAAAAGTAGCACAGGGGCTTGCAACCACACCGTTTGTACCCGATGTTGAAAGTGCCGGTCGATTAAACTGATCCGACGCAAGCCCTAGGTGGCGATATGCCCTAGGTAGTAGCGAAAAGGGGACTGCCATGCTGAGCAAAGAACTTGAACTGACCCTGAACACGGCCTTCACCGTGGCTCGCTCAAAGCGCCACGAATTCATGACCGTAGAGCACCTACTGCTAGCACTGCTGGACAATGCTTCTGCGGTTGATGTGCTGAAGGCGTGCGGGGCAAACCTCGACAAGCTGCGGTCCGATCTGCAGGATTTCATTAACTCGACCACACCACTGATCCCTGAAGGTCAGGGTGACCGTGAAACGCAGCCTACGCTGGGCTTCCAGCGCGTGCTGCAGCGTGCTGTATTCCATGTTCAATCTTCTGGAAAAAGCGAAGTGACGGGCGCTAATGTGCTGGTTGCTATTTTTTCCGAGCAAGAGAGCCAAGCGGTTTACTTCCTGAAACAGCAGAGTGTGGCGAGGGTAGATGCAGTCAATTACATCGCCCACGGCATCTCCAAAGTCTCTGGTCATGGCCCGTCGCCCTCTCCTTCATCTCAAGAGAATGACGATGCCGAGGAGGGCAGCGCCGAAGGGGCAGCTCATCCGTTGACCGGCTACGCTACCAACCTCAACGAGCAGGCGCGTCAGGGTAAAATCGACCCTCTGATTGGCCGCGACCATGAGCTTGAGCGCGTAGTGCAAATTTTGGCGCGTCGTCGTAAGAATAACCCGCTGCTGGTGGGGGAGGCCGGTGTAGGTAAAACCGCCATTGCTGAAGGCTTAGCCAAGCGCATTGTTGAAGAAGATGTGCCGGAAGTCATCGCCGATGCGGTGGTGTACTCGCTGGACATGGGCGCACTGCTGGCCGGTACCAAGTACCGTGGCGATTTTGAAAAGCGCCTCAAAAGCCTGCTAAGCGAGCTGCGCAAACAGCCCAACGCCGTTTTGTTTATCGATGAGATTCACACCGTGATTGGTGCGGGTGCTGCATCGGGTGGTGTGATGGATGCCTCCAACCTGCTAAAACCGCTGCTCTCTTCTGGCGAGCTGCGCTGCATCGGTTCAACAACGTTTCAAGAGTTCCGCGGTATCTTTGAAAAAGACCGTGCCCTGGCCCGTCGTTTCCAAAAAGTCGATGTGCTGGCACCGTCTGTTGAAGACACCATCAAAATCCTCAAAGGGCTGCGTTCGCGCTTTGAAGAGCATCACGAGTTGAAGTACACCGATGGTGCTCTAGAGAGTGCTGCTCGCTTGGCGGATCGCTACATCAATGATCGCTTCCTGCCCGATAAGGCGATTGATGTCATTGACGAAGCTGGCGCGCATCAGCGCATGCTGCCGCCGGAAGTGCGTGCTAACACGATCGATGTGGAGCAGGTAGAAGCAGTGGTTGCCTCTATCGCCCGTATTCCACCGAAAAGTGTGTCTAGTTCGGATCGCAAGCAGCTTGAGAAGTTAGATCGCGACCTGAAAATGCTGGTCTTCGGTCAAGACGAGGCCATTGATTCACTGTCGGCTGCGATCAAGCTGTCACGCGCAGGCCTGAAGTCGCCTGACAAGCCGGTCGGTAGCTTCTTGTTTGCAGGCCCCACTGGGGTGGGTAAAACCGAAGTTGCTAAACAGCTGGCGCATA
The DNA here is from genome assembly GCF_014640815.1 of Vreelandella lutescens. GTDB lineage: Bacteria > Pseudomonadota > Gammaproteobacteria > Pseudomonadales > Halomonadaceae > Vreelandella > Vreelandella lutescens. The sequence goes on from NZ_BMHM01000001.1 coordinate 681,820, forward strand.
TCATGGGCATCGAACTCGTCCGCTTTGATATGTCCGAGTACATGGAGCGCCACACCGTATCGCGGTTGATCGGTGCGCCTCCAGGCTATGTTGGGTACGACCAAGGCGGCTTATTAACAGAAGCGGTCACCAAACAGCCACACTGTGTATTGCTGTTGGATGAGATTGAAAAGGCTCACCCGGAAGTCTTTAACCTGCTGCTGCAGGTCATGGACCATGGTCGTCTGACGGATAACAACGGCCGCGAGGCGGACTTCCGTCATGTGATTCTGATTATGACCTCTAACGCAGGGGCGGAGCAGGCGTCGCGTCGTTCTATCGGCTTCCAGCACCAGGATCACTCAACCGATGCAATGGAAGTGATTCGCCGCACCTTCTCGCCAGAGTTCCGCAACCGCTTGGACGGCATTATCCAGTTCCATGCGCTGCCCACCACCGTGGTGCGCAATGTAGTCGATAAATTCCTGATCGAACTACAGGCGCAGTTAGACGAGAAGCGTGTACAGCTAGAGGTTGACGACACCGCGCGGGATTGGCTGGCTGAAAAAGGCTACGATCCGGATATGGGTGCACGGCCAATGGCTCGCTTGATCCAAGAGAAGCTTAAAAAGCCGCTTGCAGAGATGATTCTGTTTGGCGAACTGGCAGAGCACGGTGGCATTGTGCATGTCAGCTTGGAGGAGGGAGAGCTACACTTATCGACAGAGTCTGAAATGGCGGATGCGCCCTGAAAAGGGCGCTAAGATACCGACAAGCAGTAAGGTAAGTAACCACTAGCAAACGCACAGCGCCCTGTCTTCGACGGGGCGTTGTCGTTTCCAGGGAGCGGCACCGTATTTACGTGTTACTAACAGGCATGGGGCGTTTCTGCGAGCAGACGTTGCTTGAGGGCGAGATCAAGGCTTAGCGCGAGCGGTAAACAATACGGCCTTTGGACAGATCGTAGGGCGTCAGCTCTACCTTAACCTTGTCGCCAGTCAGAATACGGATGTAGTTTTTACGCATCTTGCCAGAGATATGAGCGGTCACAACGTGGCCGTTTTCCAGCTCAACCCGGAACATGGTGTTGGGAAGGGTATCAACAATAACGCCTTCCATTTCAATATGATCTTCGCGTGCCATATAGGCAGATCCTCACTTATTTTACATCGTGGATAGTCGAATGATTGCTTCCATAAGCGCTAGCACAAACCTACACGCCTAAGAAACAGCGCTATATTGTGCCGTAAGCCTGCCGTCAAGGCAAAAAAGCTGGCTAGATTAGCGAATTAAAGGCCGCCAATGCCGTCCGTCCAGCAGCTCAATGGGCGAAAAGGCCTGCTTGTAGCGCATCTTACGGCACTCCTCAATCCAGTACCCTAGATAGAGGTGTGGCAGATTTTTTTCTTGGCATAGTGCAATCAGCTGTAAAATAGCCAAGGTACCCAGCGAGCGCTTCTCCAGCGCGTCATCTACTTTAAAAAATGTATAAATAGCCGAAAGGCCATGCTCAAGATGGTCAAATGCAGCGACAGCAACCAGTTCACCCTCTAGATACATTTCCATCAAGTGTGCGTAGGGCTCTTCAAGGGTTAAAAAAGTGCGGTACTGGTCTCTGCTGGGCGGATACATATCGCCGTCTGCGTGACGCTGGCGAATATAGTCGGCGTACAGCGCATAATGTGTCGCGTCAAAGCGGGCAGCAATAACACGAATATCAATATCGGCATTCCGTCGCCAAATTTTTCGTTGTGTGCGGCTGGCGCTGAATTCGCCCACCGGAATCCGCACTGAGCGACACGCATTGCAGCCTTCGCAGTGGGGGCGGTATAAGTGGCGTCCGCTGCGACGAAACCCAAGCAAAGAGAGCGAGTCGTACACCCCAGGCACCGGTGACTCCTGAGGGTCTAAAAACAGCGTGGTAGCCTCTTTGCCAGGCAAATAGCTACAGGCATGCGGAACGGTTAGGAAGAAGCGCAAATCCCGCACGGGGCGGCGAGGAGCGTTACTACTCACGGCTTGCCTCCTTGGTAAAAAACAGCACGATTACTCTGCGTTAGCGTCTGAAGGTATTGCTGCCAGCCACGGCGAGGCGGGCACCCACGGTGCTTGATGAGCAGCGAAAGGTAAGTGAAACGCCTTTTCTGGCAACCATTGTTCAAGATAGTTGATGAACGTGCTGCGGGCGACTGTTGTTGCTCCCAGGCTTTCCAAATGCGGGGTGTGCATTTGGCAGTCGATCAGTTTTCCGCCATGGGCATGCATAGCACCTGCCAGGTGGGCAAGGGCAATTTTAGAGGCGTCGGGTTGGCGTGAAAACATCGATTCGCCGAAAAACACTGGGCCCATCGCCACGCCATACAAGCCGCCAACCAACTCGCCGTTGTGATGTACTTCCACGCTGTGGGCAATACCCAGCGCATGTAGGCGCTGGTAGGCTTCGCGCATCTCGGGATTAATCCAGGTGCCTGGTTCATGGTGACGTGGCGCCGCGCATGCCTCAATCACCTGGGTAAACTGTTGATCTACGGTCACGCTAAAGCCACCATGTCGCAGTCGTTTAGCTAGGCTACGGCGTCGTTTAAACTGAGCGGGTAGCAGTATCATGCGTGGGTCGGGGCTCCACCATAAAATAGGGTCATCGTCGCTGTACCAAGGAAAGATACCTTTCCGGTAAGCGTCAACCAGCCAGGCTGGTGTAAGCTCTCCACCGGCGGCTAGGAGGCCGTTGGGCGACTCTAACGCCTGCTCGGTAGAAGGAAAGTAAGGGTGTGGCGATGAGAGCCAAGGTAGCATCGCTTGCTCCTGTTGCTAGTGGCTTCTATAGAAGCGCTGTGACGGCGGAAGGATGCTCGGTATGATGCAAACTCGCAAGTGGATTAAAGACACCGTGTGGTGTAAAGGGAGAATCGCTTGAAAGTAAATAAGGCGGTAGACAAGCGAACGCAGCGACAGTCGCGTCAGTCACCATCTAGTAGTCATTCATCGACGCGGGTGAATGCCGCAAAGGATAAGGCGCGCCGTTTTGGCCTGCGTCTGCAAGGTTCCGCCCGTGAAGGGGTGGTCGTTGTGATGTTAGCACTTTGCGTCTTTTTGTTATTGGCGCTGTTTAGCTATCACCCAGCGGATCCAGGCTGGTCGTATCAAGGTCCAGAAACAGATGTACGCAACTGGATGGGTCCGGTCGGCGCATGGCTTGCCGACGTGCTTTATTCACTGCTTGGGGCAAGCGCCCTGTGGTGGCCCGGTATGTTTGGCTATGCGGCTTGGTGGCTAATGCGCTCACGCCAGGTGCGCTTCGAGTTAGACCCCGTCGCGATTGCCGTGCGCGCGGGTGGCTTGGTGCTGCTGATGTTCGGCACGACCATGCTGGGCGCGCTGCACTTCTATCACCCAGACAGCATCCTTCCCTATGCCTCAGGCGGCATCTTAGGAGAAGGGCTAGTAGGCACGTTGAAACCGCTAGTTAGTAGCGGTGGGGTGGGTTTGATTGCCGCCGCATTGATACTTATTGGCTTCCCGCTGTTTAGTGGCATGTCGTGGCTACAGGTGGCCGATGAAGTGGGGCGTAAACTGTGTCGTATTGGCGGCTGGTTTAGCGCTCGCCGTGCCAAAGGTCGCGAGAGGCGGGCTGAGCGTGCCTCTGTGCGCGCAGCCGCTAAAGCCGCTGCTAAAAAAGTAAAACAGCGCTCTTGGGCCGAGCCTAGCGATACCAGTACGGATGCGGTGGATGAGGAAGAGGAGGTGCCCTCCATTAAGGTCGCACCCCGCGCCAGCGAAGCACCTGTACCGTCGGAGCGCAGCGCCGTGAGTGAGCGCTCACCGACAGGCCGCCGTGAGCGCCGCGAACCAAGCTTCTCAGCGCCAGAAGAGGAGTCGCAAGAGGCTCCCTCTGTGACGGATACCTCCATTCCCTGGGAGGCCGCCTCGCTATTGAGCGAGCGCCATGCGACCGCTCATCACCGTTCGCCAGCACCAGCGACTGTCATGCCGGAGCCCGAGGCCGCTAAGCCTGCGCCTGAGCCCGCCGCGCCTAGCGAACCGCTGATGCCGTTATCTGCCAAAGAGGCGGAGCCTGCGCCCGCGCCAGTGGAAGAGCCTGAACAAGCGCCTGCGCAAGCCTCTGCGAAAAGCCCTGTCAGCGAACCTTCGCCGGAGCCCGTTCATGCGGCAGCCGAGCAAGCGCCAGCGCCTAAACCCGCGGTGCCGGTTGAGGAGCCCGTATCACTCACGAGTACGCCAGCCGAGCCAGCACCGGCGCCAGAAGCGCAAGACGACGAGCTCTATGCAGCCTCCGTACCGCTACGGGCTTTCCGGGATGAGCCAGCGCCAGCGCCTACAGAGGCAACGGCCCCTGCGGCGTTCACCAGTCGCCCCGAGCCAGAAGCTGAGCAAGCGCCTGAGCCCGTTCGCCCAGAGCCGGTGTCGCTACGTAGCGACGCCACTCCGCCAGCTTATCAAGCACCGCCTATCGCCGCCGAGCCCCGTCGGGAGCGCGTGCCGGAAGTCGTGCCGGAGCCTGTGTGGGACGAAGATGAGGATGATGAGCTGCCCGTCAGTCCGGTGGTGCCGCCCGCACCCCCTGCGGCCAGCTCACGCTATGAGCCAACGTTCTCAACCGAACCCGCTGAAGCGGAAGCGGATAACGGCCCAACGCTGTGGACCGTTGAGCATTTGCAGAGCCAGCGCCCAGCGTTTGAAACGCTCTCAGAGCCCGAAGGCGATGTGCCGAGTTTGCAGCTGTTAACGCCCCCAGAGCCGCATCAGCCTAACTACACTGATGAACAGCTCGCCGATATGGCCGAGCTTCTCGAAGTGCGGCTGCGTGAGTACGGTGTTAAAGCGGAAGTTGTTGATACTTGGCCTGGGCCTGTGATTACGCGTTTCGAGATTAAGCCGGCCGCCGGGGTGAAAGTTTCTAAGATCAGCAATCTGGCGAAAGACCTTGCCCGCTCGCTGATGGTGAAAAGCGTTCGCGTGGTAGAGGTGATTCCCGGTCGGCCAACGGTGGGTATTGAAATACCTAACCCGCACCGCGCGATGATTCGCCTGCGTGAAGTGATCGACTCTGATCGCTATCAGCAGGAGAGCTCGCCGCTGACCATGGCGCTGGGTCAAGATATTGGCGGCGGCCCGGTGGTGGCTAACCTAGGCAAGATGCCCCACCTGTTAGTGGCCGGTACCACCGGCTCGGGTAAGTCGGTGGGGGTCAATGCGATGTTGATCTCTATGCTGCTCAAGGCCAAGCCCGATGAGCTCAAGCTGATCATGGTGGACCCTAAGATGCTGGAACTGTCGGTCTACGATGGTATTCCGCACTTGCTGGCACCCGTGGTCACCGATATGAAAGAGGCGGCCAATAGCCTGCGCTGGTGCGTGGCGGAAATGGAGCGTCGTTACAAGCTGATGGCGGCCATGGGCGTGCGCAATATTGCGGGCTTTAATGGACGTTTAGATGAAGCTGAGCGTGCCGGTGCCCAAGTGGCTGACCCACTGTGGGAGCCGCAGCCCTGGGAGATGCACCAAACGCCGCCGATTCTTGAAAAGCTGCCCTATATCGTGGTCGTCATCGACGAATTTGCCGATATGTTTATGATTGTCGGCAAAAAGGTGGAAGAGCTGATTGCACGCTTGGCACAAAAGGCCCGTGCGGCAGGTATTCACTTGATTCTTGCCACTCAGCGCCCATCGGTGGATGTGGTCACTGGCCTGATCAAGGCGAATATTCCTTCAAGGATGGCCTTCCAAGTCTCCTCGCGCATCGACTCGCGTACCATTCTGGATCAGGGGGGCGCAGAGAGCCTGTTAGGCCACGGGGATATGCTCTATCTGCCCGCAGGGTCTGGGCCGCCTAACCGTGTGCACGGAGCCTTTGTGGATGATGATGAAGTTCACCGAGTAGTCGATGATTGGAAGCGCCGTGGCGAGCCGGAGTATATCGAAGAGATCCTCTCGGGCGGCGTTTCTGCCGATGCGTTGACCGGGCTGGAAGCGGAAGGTGTTGATGGCGACGATGCCGAGCAAGATGCGCTTTACGATGAAGCCGTGCAGTTTGTCACCGAGACCCGCAAAGCCTCTATTTCGGCCGTGCAGCGTCGCTTCAAAATTGGCTATAACCGCGCCGCGCGCTTAGTGGACGCCATGGAGAGTGCCGGTGTTGTCTCTTCGATGGGAACCAACGGTGCCCGCGAAGTACTGGCACCGCCACCGGTGGGTCACTAACCGTGCCTTTGGCGGTACCAATCATGCAATAAGCGTGAAAGTCGCGCCGCCGGTGAAACCCTGCGGCGCTTTTCACGTCTGAGAGGCATACGGAACGTCTTATCGCTCCTTGCCTCGTCCGCTATTCGGCAATGAATGCCTAGGGAGAAAGAACATGCGCGAACCCTCTAATCGTCGCTCACCTGCGTTGGCACTCGCCGCCAGTGCGCTCGGCTTAACGTTTGCTGCTCCAATGGCAGCATGGGCCAACGAGGCTGCAGAACGGCTCACAGAGCGCTTAGATCCTCTGGAAAATTATCACGCCACCTTTGAGCAACAGATTTTAGACGGTAGCGGTGAGCGCCTACAGAGCGCCCGTGGAGAAATGTGGCTATCGCGCCCTGGTTTGTTGCGTTGGGAAGTCGAAGCTCCCTATTCACAAACCGTGGTGTCTGACGGCGACGATGTTTACCTCTACGACCCCGATTTAGAGCAGGTCACTGTACAAGCGATGGATGACCGCGTGACGCACACCCCGGCGCTGTTGCTATCAGGTAGTTCTGATGAACTCACGGCCAGCTACGATGTGTTTTACGAGCAGCAGGATGGCGATGATGTGTTTACGCTGATGCCGACGCTGGCAGATACCCTGTTTGAAGAACTCAGTATGGTCTTTGAGGGCGATACACTGACAGAATTATGGATGATGGACAGCACTGGTCAGCGCACAGCCATTACGTTCAGTGATATTACCCGCAACGGTAATATCGACCGTGCTCTGTTTGATTTCCAGATTCCGGAAGGTACCGACGTTATCCGTGAAGAGCTTTAGCCCTAGCGTAACTTGTCGGTAGTGAATAGCGAGTAAGAAGTAGTGGCGGTTTGGAAATGCTGCCCGCTACCTGACAATCAGGCACCTTAGGGTGCCTGATCTGCTTCCTGATCGCGGTTTTCCCGCCACGCCATAATCTCCCCGAACCGTTTCTCCTGGCCAAACGTGCTCGGCTCATAGAAGCGCGTTTTAGGTACGTCTTCTGGCCAGCAGTCGTGGGCGCTACCCGCTGGGTAGCCATCTGCCTCGTTATGGGCATAGCGATAGCCCTCGCCATGGCCTAGCTGCTCCATAAGTTTGGTGGGCGCGTTACGCAGGTAGCTGGGTACGTCCACTTGGGGCTGCTGCTGCACAAACTGCTGGGCACTCTTCCAGGCACGGTCAATACGGTTACTTTTCGGAGCCACCGCTAAATGGATCGCTGCATGAGCAATCGCTCGCTGGCCCTCATAATCACCCAGGCGCAAATAAGCATCCCAGGCGGCAATCACCAGCGGTAGCGCGCGCGGGTCGGCATTGCCCACATCCTCTGACGCAATCGCAGTTAAGCGTCGTACGATATCTAACGGGTCGCCACCGCCTTGGATAAATCGCGCCATGTACAAAAGCGCGGCATCAGGACGCGATGAGCGGATCGATTTATGAATAGCGGATAACAGGTCGTAATACGCATCGCCCTGTTTATCAAATGCACTGGACTGATGCCCCACCACATCCGCCAGAACCGCCTTGCGCAGCACTTCGCGGCCATTCGGCTGCTCGGTAAAGTCGCAGGCGGTTTCCAGCAGTCCCAGGGCGCGTCGGGCGTCTCCTGCGCTAGCGTGTGCTAACGCCTCTAACACTCCGGGCTCTACGTCGATGGCCCGTTTGCCAAGTCCACGCTGGGTGTTTTCCAGCGCTTGTGTCATGACCTCTATCAGCTCTTGTTGAGTAAGTGGTTTCAACACGTAGACCCGTGCGCGGGAGAGTAGCGCCGAATTCACTTCAAAGGAGGGGTTTTCGGTGGTCGCACCAATCAGCGTTAACAGGCCAGACTCCACGTGAGGCAGTAGGGCATCCTGCTGGCTCTTGTTCAAACGGTGAATCTCATCTAAAAAGAGAAGCGTGGGCGAACTGCGCTGTCGAGCGCGTTCCACCACTGCGCGAATTTCTTTTACGCCAGCCATCACGGCACTGAGGTGCTCAAGATGTGCTTCAGACGCGCGTGCTAATAGCTCTGCTAGGGTGGTTTTGCCGACTCCCGGCGGCCCCCATAAAATCATTGAGCGCACCACGCCTGACTCCGCCATGCGGCGCAGCGGCTTATCCGGCCCAACCAGAGCCTGCTGGCCAATGTACTCATCCAGGGTCAATGGGCGCATGCGATAGGCCAGAGGAGCCTCTTCACCTGGGGTCGCGTCAAAAAGATCCATATAAACTTCCATTGTAAATCGAGACGTTGAACAACCAGCACTGAACAAGTGTCTGTGGTAAATAGCGTAACGTCAGGCTACCTTTTGGCATAACCGTGAATAAGCGCCCGCTATGTTTTGATAATCTCAGAGGCGCATGGCAAGGATTAACGCTAGTGTAGTAGAACCCAGCTCATGATCGTGTGCCTAATGCTTACGTAGGGAGAAAGCAGCAGGCATGACACTTACAAAGGAGACGGCACGATGTTAAACCAATTGCGTCTAGATCATGCCAACATGGCGCGAATGCTCCATGTGCTGCAGTTAAAGCATAAAACCTTGGCCAGCGGTGAACGGCCCGACTTCAAACTAATGCGCGAGGTAGTGGACTACATTTTGTCCTACATGGATGGCTTTGCAACGCCCCTAGAGCGTATCTGCGTTGAGCGGTTGCAGGTTCAGGCACCCCAACAGCTTCCACTGATGGAGCAAATGGCCAGCGATTATCGCGAGCTAAAACCTCGTTTAATGCGCCTTTCCCACGATATCGACATGATCCTCATGGATAACATTCTCCCCATGGATCGTTTTGCCGAGGATTTAAAAGCGTATTTGGAAGCCCATCGCGGCTATTTACGCCATGAGCGAGAAGGACTCTTCCCTCTCATTGATCAGCACTTCAGCGCTGAAGACATGGAAGAGCTACGTCAAGCGCTGCCAGATGGAGCTGAAAAAGAGCTAGAGCGCCTACAGCTTGCCTACCCAGAGCTCTATGCCGAGCTATGCGGCGCTGAGGTTCCCGCCCTGTAACAACCCTTTCAAACGCAAAATCTTCAGAGCCTAACGGGGCGTGTTAAACTAGCGCCCCGTTTTTATGGGCAGCTGAACTGTCATGCCACTGCGTGATGGGTGCGGTAAATAGCGCGTTAATCAACGCAGGGTTTCAACAGGGCGGATTGCGTAGGTGAGGGGTAATGTCAGGGCCAATACTGATTTTTGATTCTGGCGTGGGCGGTCTATCCGTGGCACATGCGCTGCGTCAGCACTATCCCTCTGCGGCCCTATGCTACGCCTGCGACAACGCGTGGTTGCCTTATGGCCTGCGTGACGATGTCACGCTCGCACAGCGCATAGTGATGGTTTGCCAAGCCGCGGTGCAAGCCTGTGATGCCAGCGTGCTGGTGGTAGCCTGTAATACGGCGAGCACCCTGGCCCTTGAAGGCCTGCGCCAAGCGCTAACGATTCCGGTGATTGGCACGGTGCCAGCGATTAAACCCGCCGCGCTCATCAGCACCTCGCGTCATATTGGCCTGCTGGCCACCACCGCCACGGTTAACCGGCCCTACACCCAAACACTCATCGACAGTTTTGCCAGTGACTGTGTGGTCACCAAAATAGCCGCTGATGCGCTGGTCACTGAGGCGGAGGCTTGGCTGGCTGGCGTGCCGTTGAACGCACCGCGCATTCAGCAGGCGCTAGCACCGCTGTGGCAGGCAACTGAGCAGCGCCCCGCACTGGATACAGTGGTACTTGGCTGCACCCACTTTCCACTGCTGCAGCCGCTGTTGGCCACGCTTGCCCCAACGCCGCTTGCGTGGGTGGACTCCGGCGACGCTATTGCCCGTAGGGTAGGTCAAGTGGCCGTCAACCTAGTCAGCCGCGCTCAAGATGGACGTTGCTTCACCACAGCCCCTGCCCAAACGCTGACTGACGGGCTTGCCCGCTATGGTTTTAGCGCGCCACGGCCCCTTTTGCTGCCCAGCGTCTGCTAAGCAGTCGTTTTACAGAACATATTTTCCGCAATTCATAGTGAGTAATGAGGAGCCACCTTGGCGATCCCTACAGTAGACCCCGCACGCTACGACGAACAGCTGGCTGAGAAGCAAGCCTACGTAGAGAACACCTTTGCAGCGTTTGATACGCCTGCACTTGAAGTGTACCCCTCGCCCCCCAGTCATTATCGCCAGCGCTGCGAGTTTCGGATTTGGCATGAGGAGGACGACCTCTTTTATGCCATGTTTGAGGTCGACCCGGAAAACTCCAAAAACAAGCGAGTGATTCGCTTAGATCAGTTTCCGGTGGCCAGCGCCCACATCAATGAACTCATGCCCAAACTGCGCGACGCTTTTCTTGCCAGCGACGAGTTGCGCCGCCGCCTGTTCCAGGTGGAGTTTTTAACCACGCTCTCGGGGCAAGCACTGGTTACGCTGATTTATCACCGCCCGCTGGGCGACGCGTGGGAAGCCGAAGCCCGCGCCCTGGAAAAAGCCCTAGATATCATGATCATTGGTCGCTCGCGTAAGCAGCGCCTGGTGTTGACTCAGGATCACGTGTGGGAGCGGCTCACGGTGGATGGACGCACGCTGCACTACCAGCAGGTAGAAAACAGCTTTACCCAGCCCAACGCCCACATTTGCCAAACCATGCTGAGCTGGGCCAAAGAAGCCACGCAAGGCCGCCAAGCAGAAGATCTGGTGGAGCTTTACTGTGGCAACGGCAACTTCACGATTGCCTTGGCTGAGAACTTCCGCCGTGTGCTGGCCACCGAGATTTCACGTACCTCCGTTGCCAGCGCCAACGTTAACCTTGAAGCCAACGGCGTGACCAATGCCCACGTGGCGCGTATGTCGGCGGAAGAGTTTGCACTGGCGCTGAAAGGGGAAAAAGAGGGTCGCCGCGTGGCGGAAATGGCGTTAGACGAGTATGAATTTTCGACGGTGCTAGTCGACCCGCCCAGAGCAGGGCTAGACGAGCAAAGCTGCCATCAAATCAGCGAATACGCTCAAATCGTCTATATTTCATGCAACCCGGCCACGCTTGCCGAGAACCTAACGCTACTGACCAAGACCCACGACATTGAACGTTTTGCGCTATTTGATCAGTTCCCGTTTACTCACCACTGTGAGTGTGGCGTATTGCTGACCCGTCGGTCGCCACAAGTGGCCTCACAAAGCTGATACGCTGAACTTGTCAATAGTGCTTATGATGCACAAGCGGCATACACCATGAATAACCTGTCAGATGGTTAGGGTGGCGGTCCTGGGTAGCGTAAGCTAACAGGTAGAGTGGCCTAAAGGCCTATTGTCCTTCGTTTTTTTGGCCTATGTAGTGGCCCCAGGCAGTCGAGGTGATGGATGCATTACGTTGCGATTGAAGAGAGTCGGCGGGATCTTTTAAAGCAGCTACAAGAGCGATTGGAAGCGCGACTGGAGCCAGCACGGGCAGCCGCCATTGAAGCCTTTGCGCGCCACTTTTACGCCACGGTACCGGTGGAAGACCTGGTAGACCGTCGGTTGGACGACCTTTACGGCGCGACGCTGTCTATCTGGCAGTTTTTACAGCACCATGATGCCCAAAGCCCCAAAGTGCGTATTTTTAACCCGGACTTTGAAGAGCACGGCTGGCAGTCCACCCACACCTTTGTGGCCGTGCTGCACGAAGATATGCCGTTTTTGGTAGATTCCGTACGCATTGAGCTCAACCGTCGCGGTCTCACGGTTCACGCTATTCAAAACGCCGTCTTCGCTGTGGCGCGTGATCAGCAGCATCAGCTCAGCGCGCTGGCGTCCCCCAAAGATGAAAACGCGCCGGACGCCCGTGAATCGCTCATCGTGATTGAGGTAGACCGCCACACTGACGCCGAATCACTGGCGAAAATTGAGCGCAATCTTCACGAAGTGCTGCGTGATGTGCGCACCGCCGTCGGCGATTTTGACGCCATGTGCGGGCAAATTACCTCCGCCATTCAAGAGCTGGAAAAAAACTGCCCGCCGCAAATCGACCCGGATGACCACGAAGAAGCCATCGCGTTTCTGGAGTGGCTGCTGAAGGACAACTTCACCTTCCTAGGCTACGACGAGTACCTGCTGGAAGGTAACGAGCTGCAGCGCGACCCTAACAGCGTGCTGGGCGTGTTCCGGCTGGATCAGCCGCGCTACCGCGAGCGTATCCGCACCGAAGAGGGTATCGACGAGCACGACGACTACGTGCTGGTGCCGCAACTGCTCTCGTTTGCCAAAAGCGCCCACCACTCCCGCGTGCATCGCCCCACCTACCCGGACTACATCACCGTTGATCGCTACGACGATGATGGCAATGTGATCGGCGAGCGTCGCTTCTTTGGCCTGTTTACGGCCACGGTCTACAACGAGTCGCCGCGCAATATTCCGCTGCTGCGCCGCAAGCTCAAAGCCGTGATGGACATCGCTGGCTTTAACCCCCAGGGCCACAACGGCAAGCAGCTGCTGCAGGTGCTGGAAGTGTACCCCCGTGACGATCTGTTCCAGATCAGCACGGAATCCTTGGCCAGCACCTCGCTGGGTATCCTGAATATTCGCGAGCGCCGTCAGGTGCGCCTGTTTATTCGCGCGGATGTCAGCGGTAAGTTCTACTCCTGCTTGGTGTTTGTACCGCGTGATGTGTTCTCTACCGACCTGCGTCAGCGCATTCAGGGCATGCTGTGCGACGAGTTGGACGCCCATTTTGGTGACTTCAACACCTACTTGTCTGAGTCAGTGCTGGCGCGCATTCAGCTAATCCTGCGCTTCAACGGCGACGCCCCCAGCCAGTACGATCTAAAGCGCCTGGAGAGCAAGGTAGCCCGCTTAGCCCGCAGCTGGCGCGACGACCTGCAGGCGGCGATGATCGACGGCTTCGGCGAAGAGCGTGCGAACCACCTGATCGATCAGTTCCACGATGCGTTTTCAGCCAGCTACCGGGAAGATTTCAACGCCCGCACGGCGGTGTTCGATGTCCAGCATCTGCTGAATCTGGATAACGGCGACGATCTGTCGCTGTCGCTCTACCGCCCGCTGGAAGAGCAGGCGGGTGGCATGAACCTGAAGCTGTTCCACCGCGAGTCGCAAATTCCGCTCTCTGATGTGCTGCCGATGATGGAAAATCTCGGCCTGCGCGTGATTGGCGAGCGCCCCTACGATATCAATGCGCCGCAGCAGCGCTACTGGATTCACGACTTTGAGCTGGAACACAGCCGCGAAGGCGTCAACCTGAGCGAAATGCGTGACACCTTCAGCGAAGCGTTCAAGCGCATTTGGGCAGGCGAGGCCGATAACGACGCCTTTAACCGGCTGATTATCGGTGCTGGCCTGGACTGGCGCGAAGTCGCCATGCTGCGCGGCTATGCTCGCTATTTGAAGCAGATTCGCTTCGGCATGTCCCAGGACTATATCGCTGCGACGTTGGCTAACTACCCAGCCATTACTCAAACCCTGGTAGAGCTGTTCCGCTTACGTTTCGACCCGGCCCAGCAGCCCAGCAGCGTCGATGAGTGCCTTGCCAGCCTGAACGAGCATCTGGAAGGCGTTGCCAGTCTGAACGACGACCAGCTGCTGCGTCGCTTTATGGAGCTGATCCAAGCGACCCTGCGCACCAACTACTACCAGAAAACCGACGATGGCCGCTTTAAGGATTACATCTCCTACAAGCTTGAACCGTCGAAAGTAACGGGTATGCCTAAACCGCGCCCGGCGTTTGAGATATTTGTCTGCTCGCCGCGTGTCGAAGGCGTTCACCTGCGCGGTGGTAAAGTGGCGCGTGGTGGCCTGCGCTGGTCGGATCGTCTTGAAGATTTCCGTACCGAAGTGCTGGGCCTCGTCAAAGCGCAGCAGGTGAAAAATGCGGTCATCGTGCCGGTCGGTGCGAAGGGCGGCTTTGTGTGTAAACGCATGCCGGAAAATGCCGACCGCGAAACCCAGCAGAAAGAAGGCATCGCGTGCTACCAAATCTTCATTCGCGCGCTGCTGGATGTCACCGATAACCTCGTGGGTGGCGAGGTAGTACCGCCGCAAAACGTGGTGCGTCACGATGAAGATGACACCTACTTAGTGGTTGCCGCGGATAAAGGCACCGCGACCTTCTCCGATATCGCCAACGCGATTTCCGTAGAGTATGGCCACTGGCTGGGCGACGCCTTTGCCTCAGGCGGCGCAAACGGCTACGACCATAAGAAGATGGCGATTACGGCCCGCGGTGCCTGGGAATCCGTGAAGCGTCACTTCAAAAATCTGGACGTGAATACCCAAGAAGACCTGTTCACCGTAGTGGGTGTGGGTGATATGGCGGGTGACGTGTTCGGTAACGGCATGCTGCTCTCCGACAAGATCCAGCTGGTCGGTGCGTTTAACCACATGCACATCTTTGTCGACCCGAACCCCGATGCGGCTGCGGCCTTTGCCGAGCGTAAGCGCTTGTTTGATCTTCCGCGTTCTAGCTGGGAAGACTACAGCAGCGAGCTGATCTCCCAGGGCGGCGGTGTCTTTAACCGTAGCGCTAAGTCGATCACCATCACGCCAGAAATGCAGCAGGTGTTTGGTATCGAAGAAGCCCGCCTGTCGCCCAACGATCTGATTCGCGCCATGCTCAAGGCGAAGGTAGATCTCATTTGGAACGGCGGTATCGGCACCTACGTGAAAAGCTCTGAAGAGACCGACGCGGACGTGGGCGATAAAGCCAACGACGCGCTGCGCATTAACGGTAAGGAGCTTAACTGCCGCGTGGTCGGCGAGGGCGGCAACCTGGGCCTGACCCAGCGTGGCCGGATGGAGGCCGCTGCCAATGGCGTGCGTGTTTACACCGACTTTATCGATAACGCAGGCGGCGTGAACTGCTCTGACCACGAGGTCAATATCAAGATCTTGATCGATGAAGTGGTCAAGCGTGGCGATATGACCGACAAGCAGCGCAACCAGCTGCTGGCCGACATGACCGAAGAGGTCGCCGACCTGGTCATTCTGGATAACTACCGTCAGACCCAGGCGCTGGATCTATCGGAAATCCTGTCTCACCATGGCATGGGGCCGTTCCGCCGCTTTATCAGCGAGCTGGAGTCTGCCGGTCAAATCGACCGCGAGCTGGAGTTCCTGCCTGCCGATGACGTGCTGAAAGAGCGTGCCAGCAACAACCAGGGCATGCATCTGCCGGAGCTGTCGGTACTGATCTCCTACGCCAAGAGCACCCTGAAGGGCGATCTGATCAACTCCGACGTGCCGGATGATCTCTATATTCACCGTCACCTGGAGCGCCTGTTCCCAGCCGTGCTCACCGAGCGCTATCAGACCGAGATGTACGACCACCGCCTGAAGCGGGAAATTGTGGCAACGCAGGTGGCTAACGACCTCGTTGATCACATGGGGATCGTGTTCGTACGCCGCTTGATGGATTCAACCGGTGCTGGCCGAGCCGACATTGCCCGCGCTTATGTGGTGGCCCGGGATGCCTTCAACCTGACCGATTTGTGGGCGCAGATCGAGGCGCTGGATAACCAAGTGCCCAGTCGCGTGCAGTACTCCATGATGCTGGACCTGATGCGCATGATTCGTCGTGCAACGCGCTGGTTCCTGCGTCAGCATCTGGGATTAACGACCCAAGATACCATCGAGTACTTCGGCCCGCGCTTGGCGCAGCTGCAAGAGAGTATTGGCGAGCTGCTGAGCGGTGAAGAGCAGGCGGCATGGCGCAAGCGCTGCGACGAGCTGCAAGCTGCAGGTGTGCCAGAAGCACTGGCTGCCACCGTGGCTGCGGCACCGAGCCTCTACGCTGGGTTGGGCATTATTCAAGCGGCACGCATCACCAACGAGAAGCCCCAGCGGGTCGCCGAGGTGTTCTACGAAATCGGCAGCCGCCTGGAGCTTCCTTGGATGATCCAGCAGGTCACGCACCTGGAAGTGCGCGACTCCTGGCAGGCCCAGGCACGGGAAACCTTCCGCGATGATATCGACCGCCAGCAGCTGGCGCTGACGACAAGCGTCCTGAAGCTGGAGGCGGGCAGCCGCGACACCCAGGAGCGGGTGGCCCAGTGGTTGGAG
Source organism: Vreelandella lutescens (assembly GCF_014640815.1). GTDB lineage: Bacteria > Pseudomonadota > Gammaproteobacteria > Pseudomonadales > Halomonadaceae > Vreelandella > Vreelandella lutescens. The sequence continues at coordinate 698,046 of NZ_BMHM01000001.1, forward strand.
CAGCACGCTGAGCTGCACCGCCGCTGGTGCCGCTTGATCGACGAAGTGCGTGGCGGAAGTGAAGGCGGATTCGCACTGTTTGCCGTCGCGGTTCGTGAGCTGGTCGATCTAGCGGAGAGCGATAGCGAAGCATAAGCCCTGACGGGGTCTATGAGAAAAGCAGCGTTCTAGGCGAAAAGCCGCGCCCTGGGAGACCAGGGCGCGGCTTTTTTCATCCTGCGAAGCGGGGGCGATGTGCGCTATACTGCGCCCGCCCCGCACTTTGCCCACCGTTCAGGAGAGTCTCGCTGATGTACCCAATTGCCCGCTCACTGCTGTTTCGCCTAGATCCGGAAACGACCCATGGCATGGCGCTGAACGCGCTGGACGCGCTGCACAAGGTGGGCGGCATTAAGCGCGTGTACGGCGAGCCGGTGAGTGACCCTGTCGAACTCATGGGGCTGCGTTTTCCTAACCGGGTCGGGCTGGCTGCCGGACTGGATAAAAACGCCGACCACCTCGATGCCCTAGGCGAGCTAGGGTTTGGCTTTGTAGAAGTGGGCACTGTGACCCCTAAAGCACAGCCGGGTAATCCTAAGCCTCGCTTATTCCGCCTAGCCGGGCACGAGGCGATCATCAACCGCTTTGGGTTTAACAACAAAGGGGTGGAGCATCTTGTTGCCCAGGTTAAAAAGCGTCACTACAACGGCATTGTGGGCATCAATATCGGCAAAAACTTAACCACCTCGGTTGAGCATGCGCTGGATGATTATCTGGCCTGCCTCAACGCGGTGCACGGCGCGGCGGACTATATTGCGGTGAATATCTCCTCACCCAACACGCCAGGGCTGCGTACGCTGCAGTTTGGCGAACAGTTAGACGCGCTGTTAGGCCCCATTCGTGCTCAAAGCCGCAAGCTGGATGCCCAAGCAGGCCGCAACGTGCCGCTGCTGGTCAAAATTGCGCCGGACATGAGCGAAGAGGAAGTGGCGTTAGTGGCAGGCAGCATTGCCCGTAACGAGCTGGATGGCGTGATTGCCACCAATACCACCGTTTCCCGCGAGGCCGTGAGCGATGACCCCCAGGCTCAAGAAGCGGGCGGGCTTTCCGGCAAGCCGGTGTTTGAAGCATCCAATACGGTGATTCGTCTGCTGCGCTCGCATCTTCCCACGCTGCCGATTATCGGGGTAGGCGGTATTGATAGCGGTGAAGCGGCGAAGACGAAAATAGCTGCCGGGGCTGATCTGGTACAGCTGTATTCAGGCTTGATCTACCAAGGTCCAGCACTGGTGCGGCAGTGTGCCAACGCGCTAAAGCAGGGTAACTGAGCGGCAAGCTGAGACGGTAAGTGGAAACGTTACGTCGAAGCAATAAAAAGCCCGCTTGGCAGCGGGCTCCGTTCTCCAAATGTTTAAGTAAAAGGTAAACTAACTAGGTCATGACCATGGGGTTTTTGTGGATACCGGAAACGCCGGTCATCCCATCCCATTGATCGCCGCGACCTTCACGCCAACCACTCATCCAATATTCGCGTAAATTGACATCTTGACTGGGACAATCATCACGAGAGCGACCCGTAATGCCCGCTTTATAGCCGTGAACATAAGCCCGTTGGAAGCGATCACGTTTTTGTCGTTTCATTGGCTAACCTCTTTGCATGAAAGCCTTTAATAAGAAACAGGGTACAAGGCAACGTGGTATAAGCATGCCCATAAGGCGCGCTTCACCGACAGTGGCCAACTCTGCTTCGAGAGGTGACTTCAAGTTCAAGAGAGAGTTGCTGCCTCAGCGCTAATGCCTAGCACTCACGTGCTGAACGGGCGAAGCGGCAAACTCAAACAAGCCATAGGTCGTTACCGGTGTCGTGTAACATGCACAATAATGACCTAGACAAGCAACGCATGCGTTTTTAGTAGCTACCCTCTTATTGTTAGACCATGATGGGGTCACTTGTCGACCATCAAATTGTCATAAGACGTAAACTCATTTGCCATATATAGGAATAACGCGCGGTTACGCGCGGCGATCACCATGACCGAGCTGAGCCAAACTGCACCGCTAAACCTCCTGGCGACCTGCCCTAAAGGCATAGAAGGCCTGCTGGCGGATGAACTGACAGCCCTGGGTGCCGAACCGGGTAAAACCACTGTGGCGGGGGTCTATTTTTCTGCCGACCAAGCCACTGCCTACCGAGTATGTTTATGGTCCCGCTTAGCAAACCGCGTTATTTTGCTATTGGCGCGTGAAGCGATGATCGAGACCGCAGAGCAGGTGCGCGATGTGGTTGCACGCATCTCCTGGAGCCAGCACCTTGCCCCCGGTAAGACGCTGGCCGTGGATTTTCATGGCCGCAGCGACCACATCCGCCATACGCGGTTTGGCGCGCAGACGGTGAAAGATGGCGTGGTGGATGCGCTTCAGCTGGCTGGTCAAGAACGGCCCAATGTCGATACCAAAACCCCTGACCTGCGTCTGTATGCCCACCTGCACCGGGCTAACCTGAGCCTGGGGATTGATCTCTCCGGTGAGAGCCTGCACCGCCGTGGCTACCGCCGCGATGTGGGCCACGCGCCGCTTAAAGAGAACTTGGCGGCAGCGCTGCTGGTGCGGGCAGGCTGGCCGGAGCGGGCTAAAGCGGGCGAGCCACTAATTGACCCGCTATGCGGTGCGGGTACGCTGTTGATTGAAGCGGCGCTGATGGCCGCCGACCAAGCCCCTAACCTGAACCGCGAGCGGTTTGGCTTCCACGGCTGGGCAGGCCATCAAGACGCCGTGTGGAGTGAATTAAAACGCGAAGCTGAAGCACGCGCCTCGATTGGTCGCAAACGCTGCAAAACGGAACTGCTGGGCTTTGATCAAAGCCCAGCAGCGCTGACTGCCGCGAAATCTAACGCCATGCGGGCGGGCATCCCTGCGCTGATAACGCTTCACGGCCAGAGCCTTGCCCAGCTGACCCGGCCAGAGGCCCTGACCGCCGAGCAGGGGCTATTGATCACCAACCCGCCCTACGGCGAGCGCTTGGGTGAGCTGCCTGAACTGGTGCGGCTTTACGCCCAGCTCGGTGAAAAAGCCAAGGCGCTGTTCCCCGGCTGGACGCTGGCGATGTTTACCGGCAACCCGGATCTTGGCCATCGCCTAGGCCTACGTGCCCACAAGCAGTACGCGCTGAAAAACGGCGCGCTGGATGCCAAACTGCTGCTGATGGAGATTGGCAGTGCCCGCCCTGCGCCCCAGCAGAGCGGTGAGCCGTCAGAAGCGGGCATGGCGCATCAGGAAAACAGTACTGCAAAACCGGCGGTGTCGGAAAATGCGCAGATGTTTGCCAATCGTCTAGCAAAAAACCTGAAACGCCTGAAAAAATGGCTGAAGCAGAGCGGTGAGACCTGCTACCGCATTTACGATGCCGATATGCCGGAATACGCGCTGGCGGTGGATCGTTACGGCGACCGCGTGCATGTTCAGGAGTACGCCGCGCCCAGCTCTATTAATCCGGCGCAGGCGCAAAAACGGCTGTTTGATGCCCTGGAAGTGCTGCCCGAGGCGCTGGGGGTCGACCCCAGCAAGATTTACGTCAAACGCCGTGAGCGCCAAACCGGTACTGCCCAGTACCAAAAGCGCGAAGCCAGCGGCGAGCGTTTTGAAGTGCAGGAGGGCAGTGCACGGCTATGGGTCAACCTGCGCGATTACTTGGATACTGGCCTGTTTCTGGATCACCGTCCGGTACGCCGAATGCTGGGCGAGATGGCCAGCGGCAAACGCTTCCTCAATCTGTTCTGCTACACCGCAACGGCCACCGTGCAAGCCGCCCTAGGCGGGGCCAGCGACAGCGTTAGCGTGGATATGTCCAACACCTACTTAGAGTGGGCGCGGGACAACTTTGCGCTCAACAAGCTCGACCCCAGGCTTCACCGCGTGGTGCGCGATGACTGCTTCCGCTGGCTGGAAACCGCCAACGCGCAGTTTGATTTGATCTTTATGGACCCGCCAACCTTCTCGAACTCGAAGAAGATGCGCGACACGCTGGATGTGCAGCGCGACCACCCGCGCTTAGTGGAACTGGCCATGGCCCGCCTGGCCCCCGGCGGTACGCTGGTGTTCTCCAACAACCAGCGGCGCTTTAAGCTGGATGAAGCGCTGAGCGAGCGCTACGCGGTAGAGGAGATCACCACGCGCACCTTCGACCCGGATTTCCAGCGGCGCACCAATCTGCACCACGTGTTTTTGCTGCGCCACACGTCATGATCTACTCCTCCTGAGCCGATAAAGAGCAAGGGCGATGATTGAACTATCGATTTATACGACGCTAGGGTGCCATCTATGCGCCCAGCTAGAGGTACTGGTGGCTACGCTTGCCAATCAAGAGGTGAAGCTGCACCACATCGAGATCAGCGACGACGATGCGTTGGTGGAGCAATACGGTACGCGGATTCCGGTGCTGGTGGATGCAAGCAACGTTGAGCTGGATCGAGGCTTCGATGTGGCGCGTTTAAGCCACTGGCTGAAGGAACGAGGCTGGTTGGATGAGGCGGCGCTTGCCGCGCTCACCACGCCGCCAGAAAAAACGCCCCCCGTGGGCGCGCATCAACGTAACGGGCGGCGCTTCTTAGGCTAATGAAGCGGGGCGAGTCAGTCTAAAGGGTGAAGCGTCAGAGCGCGTCTAATAGCGACAGCTGGCGCATCGCTTCTTGGCCTTCCGGCGTGTGGTCGGCGGCTTCCAGCACCTTGCGGAACCCGCGGGAGGATTGAATCGTGGTTTCATCCTCCAGCCACATTTGTGCTTGCTCCAGGCTATCCGCCAACTGGTGCTTCAACCCGCCAAACTGGGTGCCGATTTGCCCCCAGGCGCGGCTGAAAATCCAGTCGCCGAACATATCCTGGTGAATATGCACCAACACATAGTCATGGTCGGTTTCCCAGCGTACGATCACACCCATCTCCTTAACGACTTCTTGATCATGCCTGCACAGCAAGCCATTGCGGGCGTATTGTAAAGCCCGGATACCAAAACGCCTATGAAACTTGTTATCGACGCTAATATCCCCGCCGCCGACGCCTGTTTTGGAGGCGTCGGTACGCTACACCGCCTGCCGGGCCGTGAGATTAGCGCTACAGACCTGCAAAACGCCGATGCGCTGATCGTACGCTCCATCACTCAGGTGAATCGCGCGTTACTTACCGATAGCCCAGTGCGTTTTGTGGGCACCTGCACGATTGGTACCGACCACATTGATCTCGATTATCTCAAAGAGCGCGATATAGGCTTTGCTAGCGCGCCAGGGTGCAATGCGGAGGCGGTGGTCGATTATGTGCTCAGCAGCCTGCTGACGGTGAGCGAGCGAGAAGGTTGGCCGCTGCTGGAGCGAACCGTGGGTATCGTTGGGGCAGGCAATGTGGGTAGCCGTTTGCAGCATCGCCTACAGGCGCTTGGGGTGGCAGTACGAGTGTGTGACCCCCCCAGGGCCGAACAAGAGGGCGCAAGCGGTTTCGTATCTCTCGATACGCTGATTGATGAATGCGACGTGATTTGCCTGCACACTCCGCTGGTGAAGGCGGGCCCTCACGCCACCTATCAACTGCTGAATGCTCAGCGTATCAACGAGCTGGCCCCGGGTACGCTGCTGTTAAACGCCGGGCGAGGCGACTGCATTGATGGCCTAGCGCTGCGCAGCCGTTTGGCGGGGAAGGGCGATATCACCGCCGTGCTAGACGTTTGGGAAGACGAGCCGGGCATTGATGCAGGGCTGCGTGATTTGGTTGCGCTGGCAACGCCCCACATTGCCGGGCACAGCCTGGATGGCAAGCTGCGCGGCACCTGGATGATTCAGCAGGCGTTGGCAGCGCAGCTAAATCAGCCCAGCGGTATGCCGTTTAGTGAACTCTGTCCGCCGCCAGCCCTGGCCACGCTAACGTTGCAGAGCGCACTGCCGGTAGAAGAGGCGCTTCGGCTGTGTGTGCGGGCAGTGTATGACGTGCGCCGCGACCACGATGCGCTGCAGCGTCAGGTGATGCATCAGGGGATTGCCAAGGGCTTTGATAGCTGCCGCGCTAACTACCCGCTGCGCCGCGAGTTCGCCACGCTCACCGTCTTTCTGGAGAACGACGCTGTGTCATTGCAGCCGTCGCTTCAGGCGGTAGGCTTTCATGTGCGCTGCGGCTAACACGCATCATTGGTTTACCTAAACGCACAAGGCCCGCATTGGCGGGCCTTGGCGTGTCTTTATCAAGTACTTTATCAAGTGCTTTATCAAGTGCTTTACAGCTTACTGGCGGTAAGCGGCTTCTTTCAGTGCGCGAATACGGTCATCCAGCGGCGGGTGGCTGGCGAACAGCTGCTCGACCAGCGAGCGGGTCTGGCCTTTGGTGATCGCCATCGCGCGCAGGGTGTCCGGCATTTGGTCGGGCATCTCGGTTTCGGCTTTCAGGCGTGCCAGGGCGTTGACCATCGCGCCGGTGCCTGCCAAGCGGGCACCCGCTTCATCAGCACGGTACTCGCGGTAGCGTGAGAACCAGGCCACAATGGCGGAGGCGACGATGCCAAACACAATCTCTGCCACCATCACCACCGCAAAATAGCCTATAAAGCCCAGACCGCCTTCGCCATCGCTGCGGCTTTTCAGGAAGCTATCGACCAGATGGGCGACAATCCGTGCGAAGAACATCACAAAGGTGTTCACCACACCCTGAATCAGCGCCAGGGTCACCATGTCGCCGTTAGCAACGTGGCCAATTTCATGGGCCAGAACCGCGCGAACTTCTTCAGGACGCATGCGGTTGAGCAAGCCTGCCGATACCGCCACCAGGGCATCATTTTTATTCCAGCCGGTGGCAAACGCATTGGACTGCTGGGCGGGGAAGATGCCTACTTCCGGGGTTTTAATACCCGCTTCACGGGACAGCTCGGCCACCGTATCCACCAACCACTGCTCGGTGGCATTCGACGGGTTTTCGATAATCACCGTACCGGTCGAGCGCTTCGCCATCCATTTAGATATAAACAGCGAGACCATCGACCCTGCCATGCCGAACACAAAGCAGAAGATCAGTAGGCTGGTGAAGTTAATGCCCTGGCTGTTGAGATAGCTCTCAACGCCAAATAGCCGCAGCGTAATGCTGGCGACCAGCAACACCGCTAAGTTAGTGGCTAAAAACAGCACGATTCGCATCATGGGTTAAGATCTCCCTCAAGGTCATAACAAGTATTAATGGAATGATGGTTTAGATACGTGCATTTCATGTCAGTTTCAAGTCGCTGGTTGGCTGTCGATAGCTAATGTCGATAGCTAAGTTGATAACTACTGGCGATAGCGAGACAAGAAATTGGCAAAGCGGTCAAGCGCGTCGCCGAGCTGGTCGGCCCAGGGCAGCGTGACAATGCGCACGTGGTCAGGTTCTGGCCAGTTAAAGGCGGTGCCTTGTACCAGTAGAATTTTTTCCTGCAGAAGTAAGTCCAGCACCAACTGCTGGTCATCTTTGATGTTGAATACCTTGGGATCTAAACGCGGAAAGGCGTAGAGCGCGCCTTTGGGCGTTACGCAGGAGACCCCAGGAATCGCGTTGAGCTTCTCAACGGTAATGTCGCGCTGTGCCAACAAGCGCCCGCCCGGCAGAATCAAATCGTTAATCGACTGATAACCGCCTAGCGCCGTTTGAATAGCGTGCTGGGCAGGAACGTTGGCGCATAGCCGCATGGAGGCCAGCATGGTCAGGCCTTGAATAAAGTCCTTTGCCCGTTGCTTGGCCAGGGTGCCGGAAATGGTCATCCAGCCAGAGCGAAAGCCGGCGCAGCGGTAGCTTTTAGACAGCCCGTTCATGGTGATCACGAGCTGGTCATCGTCAGCCAGTGCGCCCGTCGCGGTATGTTCGACGCCGTCATAGAGAATCTTGTCGTAGATCTCATCGGAGAACACCACCAGATTGTGCTCTTGGGCGATATCCAACACTTCCCGCACCACTTCCGGTGGGTAGACCGCCCCGGTGGGGTTGTTGGGGTTGATAATCACAATGGCGCGGGTGCGGCTGGTGACTTTGGCGCGAATATCGGCGATATCCGGTGCCCAGTCGGCCTGCTCATCGCACAGGTAGTGCACGCCGTGGCCGCCGGAAAGGTGAGCGGCTGCGGTCCAGAGCGGGTAGTCCGGCGCGGGGATCAGCACTTCGTCGCCGTCGTTCAACAGCGCCTGCATGGCCATCACAATCAGCTCGGAAACGCCGTTGCCAATGTAGATATCTTCGATACCCACCCCAGGAATCTGCTTGCGCTGGCACTCCTGCATAATCGCTTTACGGGCGGAGTAGAGGCCTTTGGAATCACAGTAGCCCTGGGCAGTGGGCAGGTTGCGCATCACGTCCTGCAAAATCTCTTCCGGCGCTTCAAAGCCAAACGGGGCCGGGTTACCAATGTTGAGCTTTAAAATTCGCTGGCCTTCCTCTTCCAGGCGCTTGGCGTGGTCGAGTACCGGGCCGCGAATGTCGTAGCAAACATTGTGCAGTTTGTGCGATTTTTTAAGCGTGTGTGATTCTCTAGGCTGCGGGGTGTCCATGGGGTGCGTTATCCAAATGTGTCCAGTGCCGTGGAAGTGTCTGACGTGTGGCTCATTATGCGTCGGATGAGGCCGGGCTGTCTTGGTCGTTTTGCGTTGGCGGTGGCGGAATATCTGCCGGGGTTTCCAGCGTGACCCGGCCAAGCTTGCCATCGCGTAACTCATGCAGCAGCACTTCCGCGCCACGGTGAAGATCCACTTCGCCGCCGGGGCGCAGGCCGCCGCGTTTTCCGGCAATCTCTTTCAGAATGGCGTGGCCGTCAAACCCGGCAATAGCAAGAAAATCAGGCTTCTTCGGGCCGTCGGCATCGACTTCCTCCACCACGGGGGCTTCGTAGGTGGGCAGTTCTTTCAGCTTGTAGCGGGCGGTGAGCTCGGCAGGGTAGCGTTTGGCGAGCTCCGCGCTGGCAACGATTGCCACATCGGTATACTCAATGGCGGTATCACGAATCGCGCCGCTGGCCGCCAAGCGGTAGGCGCTGGCCTGGTCTTCGATTTTGGGCCATAGCACCCCTGGAGTGTCGATGAGCGCTACTCGGCCATCAATACGCACTTTTTGCTGGCGCTTGGTCACCGCAGGCTCATTGCCGGTTTTGGCAATTTTGCGCCCGGCCAGGCCGTTAATCAGCGTCGATTTCCCTACGTTGGGAATGCCCATCACCATCACGCGCACGTCGCGGTCGGCGCGCACCGCACCCGCCAGCTCGTGGCAAAGCTTAGGAATCTTCTTAAGCTCGCGGGTATTGGTGGTGGTAATCGCCAGGGCGCGGGTATCTTCCTGGGCGTCAAAAAAGGCTACCCACTCGTCGGTGCGAACGGGGTCTGCCAGGTCGGCGCGGGAAAGAATTTTCAGCACCGGCTTATGGCGGGTCAGCTCGGCCAGCATGGGGTTTGCGCTGGAGTAGGGCAGGCGCGCATCAAGCACCTCAATCACCACATCAATTTCCGGCAACGCGTCCTTGATCTGGCGGCGGGCCTTGTTCATATGTCCGGGGAACCAGCCGAGCATGGGTTTCTCCTACAAGCACAAAAATACAAGCATAAAAAAGCGGGCGACCATTCTAACAGATGGTGCCCGCCTTGCTGTGCTTCCTTTCAGGGGTTACTCGTCGGGGTGAAACTCTAACGAGACCGAGTTGATGCAGTAGCGTAAGCCAGTGGTCTCAGGCGGCCCATCAGGAAAAACATGGCCTAAGTGAGCATCGCAGTGAGAACACACGACTTCGGTGCGAATCATCCCATGGGAGGTGTCGCGATTCTCTTCAACGCAGCGGGTGCCTAACGGCCGATCAAAGCTTGGCCAGCCGCAGCCCGCGTCGAATTTGTGCTCGTTTTCAAATAGCGGCGCATGGCAGCACACGCAGTGGTAAATACCTTGGGCATCGCTCACTTGGTACTCACCGGTAAACGGCCGTTCGGTGCCTTTCTCCCGGGCGACCCGGTACTGCTCTGGGGTGAGCTGTTTGCGCCATTCGTCGGGGGATTTTTCTATTTTCGCCATGGGGGGTCTCCTCTCCCTCTGGTTACCGTTAAACAGAGGCTTACTTGGCAGACTAGCCTATCACCGTTAGGCCGTCGTATGGCTAATGACAATAGGCTGCCTGCCCAAGTTCAGCATGTGCGAAAGTGGCAAAATCCGCCAATAGCTTTACACGCTTGCAGCACCGCCGTTACTGCGCGGGTCGTGAGCGCTCTCAATCAGCCCGTCTGGGTGGTGCACAATGCCGCCTGCGTGGCCCATGGTGTCGCTGAAGGCCTCTGGCAGTACTTCTACGTCGTGGCCTGCGGTGGCAAGTTCGGTCACTAAGCGGTCATCAAAGCGCTCTTCTAATTTCAGGTTGGTGCTGGACTCTCCCCAGGTGCGGCCCAACAGCCAGCGCGGTGCGGTGACTGCCTGCTGCAGCGGCATGCCGTGTAGCGCGTAGCGTGAGAACACCGCTGCCTGGGTTTGTGGCTGGCCTTCGCCGCCCATGGTGCCGTACACCATCGTGCGTCCATCGTTAAACAGCGCCAGCGCCGGGTTAAGCGTATGGAAGGGTTTGCGACCGGGGGCTAAGCCGCGTAAATCGTCTGGGTTGAGAGAAAAGCTAATGCCGCGGTTTTGCCACAGCACGCCGCTTTCAGGCAGCACCACGCCGCTGCCAAACTCCCAGTAGATGCTCTGAATAAAGCTCACCGAGCGGCCTTCGCTGTCGACGGTGCCCATCCAAATAGTATCACCGGGCGCAGGCTCGTGAGGCCAAGGTAGCGCCTGGGTAGGATTAATCTCGGCAGCTTCTGCACCAATGCGCTCTTCGCTGAGCAGCTCCTGTAGCGGCGTGGGCACACGGTGTGGGTCTGTAACGTAGCGGTCGCGCAGCATAAAGGCGCGTTTGGTGGCTTCAATTAACCCGTGCAGGTGGTCAAAGCCATTGGGCTCGGCGGCTTTAATGCGCTCGTAAATGCCCAAAATCATCAGCGATGCCATGCCTTGAGTAGGCGCGGGCAGGTTATACAGCGTGGCATCGTTGAGACGCACGTGCAACGGCGTGACTTGCTGAGCGCGGTAAGCGTGAAAATCAGCTAAGCGTAGTGGGCTGCCGAGTGCCTCCAGATCCTTCGCCATGCTGGCGGCAAGCTCGCCACGGTAGAAATCATCTAGGCCAGCATGGGCCAAGCGCTTTAACGTATTAGCCAAGCGCGGCTGGCGCAGGCGCTCGCCTTCACGAGGAACTTGACCGTTAAGCAGCAGCGCATCGCTAAAGCCAGGGCTTTGACTCAGGCGCTCCAGGTGTTTGGCGGTGAGCGTTTCCTGGCTTTGAGAAACAGCAATGCCCTCATCGGCATGGCGAATGGCGTCTGCCAGCAGCGTGGTCAGCGGCAGCGCGTTACCCCAGCCCGCCGCCACATTGAGTGCTTCCTGCCAGCCGCTAATCGTGCCTGCCATGGTAAGCGCGGCTTTTGGCCCGCGTTCAGGGATCTGCGACTCACCGGCATAAAAATCGCCGTTGGCGAGTTGCGCAGCGGGGCCGCAGGCATCAATGGCCACCGGCGCTTTGCCGGGCTCATGAATCAGCCAAAAGCCGTCGCCCCCCAGTGCGTTCATGTGTGGGTAGACCACCGCGATAGCCGCCGCTGCCGCGACCATCGCTTCGACGGCATTGCCGCCCTGTTTTAGTACATCGCGACCGGCGCTAGCGGCAAGGTGGTGCGGCGCAACACAGCTGCCGCCGTAACTACGTTGGGTATGGAGCATTGAAAAGTCCTTTGTTATTGGTTGTGGTTACCAGCCAATGGCGTTGGGTAGCCACGTGGCAATGCTTGGAAACATAAACACCAGCGCCACGGCTAAAAACTGTAGCCCGATAAACGGCAGCGCCCCTTTGTAGATATCCAGGGTGGTCACCTCTTTAGGGGCAACGCCCTTCAAGAAAAACAGCGACCAACCAAACGGCGGGGTAAGAAACGATGTCTGCAACACCAGCCCCACCAGAATGCCCAGCCATACCATATCCACGCCCATCTGCACGAAGAAGGGCAAAAAGAGCGGTAGGGCAATATAGCTAATCTCAATCCATTCCAGAAAGAAACCAAGCACAAACATCAGCAGCAGCATAAAGAGCAGTGCGCCAAGCTCTCCACCGGGCACCCAATCAAACATTCGCGCCACCAAGTGTTCGCCACCTAGCCCACGGAAGGCGAGACCAAAGACCTGAGCGCTGATCAAAATAAAGAACACCATGGCCGAGATCACCAAGGTGGCTTTGGCCACTTCGCTCAACAGCGATACGGTTAAGCGTCCCGAGCAGGCAACAAACACCAGCGCCCCCAGCGCGCCCATCGCAGCGGCCTCTGTTGGGGCGGCAATACCGCCAATAATGGAGCCCAGCACGGCAAACACCAGCCCCACTGGCGGGCCCACCACCGTGATCACCTTGAACAGTAACTGCTTCTTGCTGAGCTGTGCACGCTCTTCAGCGGGAATGGGAGGCATCATGCCGGGGTAGAGTTGGGCAACCACCAAAATCGCGACGATATAGATACCGGCGAGCGCTAGACCGGGCACCATGGCGGCGGCAAACATAGTGCCGACCGATTCACCCAGAATTTCTGCTAGCAGAATCAGTACCAGGCTAGGGGGAATAATTTGCCCCAGCGTACCGGAAGCACAAATCATGCCGGTGGCCAACGTTTTGGGGTAGCCACGGCGGAGCAGGGTTGGCAGGGTAAGTAGGCCAAGTGTGACGATAGTGGCGCCCACGATACCGGTGGCTGCCCCTAGCAGTACGCCAACAATAATAATCGCCACGCCCATGCCGCCGGAAAGCCCGCCGAACAAGTGGCCAATGACATCAATCAGCTCTTCAGCCAGCTTCGACTTTTCGAGCATGACCCCCATAAACACAAACAGTGGTATCGCCATAAAGGTGTAGTTGGTCACCACCCCGTATATGCGCGAGGGCAGTAGGTTGAACAGCATCGGGCCAAAGCCTAGGTAGCCAAACACAAAGGCAGTGACCGCAATACTGATCGCTACTGGAATGCCAATTAGCAGCAGCACAAAAAAGGCGGCGATCATGCCGATCGCTAGCCACTCATTAGGAGACATGCGTTATTCACCTCGGCTTGGTAGGGCAAACCCTTGGCGCAGCGCGTGAGCTAAGCCCTGCAGCGCCAATAAGAGAAAGCCAAAGGGGATAAGGGCTTTGAGCACCCAGCGCAGCGGCAGGCCGCCAGGGTTGGGGGAGGTCTCGCCACGTAGGTAGGACTGCTCCACCCAAGGTAGCGTGAGCCAAGCGATATAAAGCCCCATGGCCAGCAGTAAAAGGCCGCCGATGACTTCAATCATCCGTTGCAGTGCGACCGGAAAGCGCTCGTAAAAAACGTCGACCCGCACCTGTTCGCCCATAAACAGCAGGTACGACATACCAAACAAGGCAATGGGAGAGATTAAGTGCCACTGGAGCTCTTGCAGCCATACGGCACCAACGCTGAACAGATAGCGCATCACCACATCGCCCGCGACCAGGGCTACTAGTACCACGCAGGTCCAGGCAGCGATCCAGCCAAACAGCTGGACCACCGCCTCGATCCCGTGGACAACACGTTCCACGGCTTGCATATCACACCCCGATAATGTCGTTTAACCAGGCACGTTCGCTGGCACCTGCCCAGCGGTCATGGTTGGCCTTAAAGGCCATGTAGCTGTCGTGTACTTTGCGCACGAGTGGGTCGGCGTTGGCTTCGGTTGCTAGCGTGTCCATGGTGGCCTCGCGCAGCGCATTCACTACGGGTTCCGGGAGCATGCTGGCGGTCACCCCATGGTTATCGACAAGGTCGGCCATTGCTTCGCCATTGACCGCTTCTGACCAGGTCACACTCTCCAGGCATGCGGCCATACAGGCACTTTTCACAATCATCTTCAAATCGTCTGGCAGGGTGTCCCAGTGCTGCTTGGAGATCAGCAGTTCGCCTGTAGTGGCGGGCTCGTGCCAACCAGTGGTGTGGTAGAACTTGGCTGCGTTTTGTAGCCCCATGCGGCGGTCTTGGTAGGGGCCAACGAATTCGGCAGCATCGATGACACCACGCTCCAGAGCCGGGAAAATTTCGCCACCGGGCAATACACGAGCATCGACCCCTAACGCGGCATAGACTTTGCCAGCCAAGCCGGGAATACGCATACGCAGGCCATTGAGTTGGCCGATATCTTCAATGGGCTCACGGAACCAGCCGGTCATCTGCACGCCGGTGTTGTTTAGCGGGAGGGCTATCATGCCGTAGGGAGCGTACACCTCTTCCCATAGCTCTAAACCGCCGCCGTGGTAAAGCCACGCCATATGGCCCATAAAGCTCATACCAAACGGCACGGTGGTGAAGTACTGAGCGGCAAACGTGGTGCCCGACCAGAAGTAGCTGTTGGCCGCATTCATTTCAATGGTGCCGCTTTGCACCGCCTCGAACCCTTCCAGCGCAGGAATCAGTTCACCCGCTGAGAAGTGCTGAATGTTTAAACGCCCGCCGGACATAGCGTTAATTTTGGCGATGACATCGGTGGGGCTGCCGGGGCCTTCGACATAAAAGGGCGAGCCGGGGCTGTAGGCGTTGGTCATACGCCAGTTAAAGCGTTCGGAAGATTGTGCTTTCGCAATAGAAGGTGCGCCAAGCACCAGTCCGGCGGTGGAGGTGAGCGCAGCGGTAGTGAGAAACTTGCGACGAGTAAAGGACATAAGACACCTCAAGCAGTCAGGAATAAACGAGGGTTAGCAGATGAGTAACGCCGTTTGATCACTAACGAAGTTGCAAGGGATGTGCCAAAAAATCGATTTTATTTAAAATGAAAGATTTTTACTGGTTTGTCGTTGCTTCATGGAGACATTTGGCCTTGGAGCAGGCGGCGTAAGAAAAAGCCAGTGCACCTTAATGATGCGCAAGAAAGCATCATAAGTACTGCTCGGCACTATATTTGCGCAGGGGGGATTGCGCCTCCGAGTGACCTGAGGAACCACGCGCATTTGCCGGCTAATAAACGTTTTGATATCAGAGTGCTTGACAGCTAGATAAGGTCTGGGTAACATACGCGCCACCTCAACGAGGCAATGAAACGTCCCATTCGTCTAGTGGTCTAGGACACCGCCCTTTCACGGCGGTAACAAGGGTTCGAACCCCTTATGGGACGCCACTTAAATCGTTAAGGTATCGGAGTTGCGGGAATAGCTCAGTGGTAGAGCATCGCCTTGCCAAGGCGAGGGTCGAGAGTTCGAATCTCTTTTCCCGCTCCAATACGTCCCATTCGTCTAGTGGTCTAGGACACCGCCCTTTCACGGCGGTAACAAGGGTTCGAACCCCTTATGGGACGCCATTCCGATTGCGAAAAACGTGTAGAGTGACAGCTTGTTAAGCGGGAATAGCTCAGTGGTAGAGCATCGCCTTGCCAAGGCGAGGGTCGAGAGTTCGAATCTCTTTTCCCGCTCCAAGCAGCAGATACGTCCCATTCGTCTAGTGGTCTAGGACACCGCCCTTTCACGGCGGTAACAAGGGTTCGAACCCCTTATGGGACGCCATTCCGATTGCGAAAAACGTGTAGAGTGACAGCTTGTTAAGCGGGAATAGCTCAGTGGTAGAGCATCGCCTTGCCAAGGCGAGGGTCGAGAGTTCGAATCTCTTTTCCCGCTCCAAGCAGCAGATACGTCCCATTCGTCTAGTGGTCTAGGACACCGCCCTTTCACGGCGGTAACAAGGGTTCGAACCCCTTATGGGACGCCACTCACTTTACAAAGTATCGCAGTATTGTTTGCGTTGCGGGAATAGCTCAGTGGTAGAGCATCGCCTTGCCAAGGCGAGGGTCGAGAGTTCGAATCTCTTTTCCCGCTCCATGCAAACACCTCTCTTATGCACGAAGCTCCTTCGTCTATACCCTGATTCATACGTTTTTATGCACCGTTTAATAGCGGCGTTTGTGCGTGCGTGTCGTTTGGAGCGGGCTGATGACGGCGGCAGGGTAGCGCCCAGGTGCAAGGCCTGAGCGCTGCAGGGGTTAATCTACCAGGTTAAAGTGGCCTACCACGCTGTTAAGCGACTGAGAGCGCTGCTTAAGGTCTTGGGCAGACGTGGCGGTTTGCTGAACCATCGAGGCGTTGTCTTGAGTTGCCTGGTCCAGCTGGGCGATGGCGACATTAATTTGCTCAATACCACGGGTTTGCTCATGAGTGGCGGCGGTGATGTCCGCAAACAGGTCGTTCACGCGCTGAATCCGCTGATCAATATCCTGCATACGCTGTTTGGCGGTATCTACCAGGGCGGCACCATTGCTGACCTGTGCATTCGAGGCATTAATCAACCCTTTGATTTCGTGGGCAGCGCTGGCCGAGCGGTTGGCTAGCTGGCGAACCTCGCCTGCCACGACCGCAAAACCGCGGCCATGCTCGCCTGCGCGTGCGGCTTCAACCGACGCATTCAGAGCCAGAATATTGGTCTGGAAAGCGATGCTATCGATCAACGACACGATATCCGTGATTTTATCCGCTTCCGCGCTAATCTCGTGCATGGATGACACTGCGTCGCCAATCGCTTTCTGGCCGGCTTGAGAGGTTTCGCCCGCGCTGCGTACTAGCTCTTTGGCTTGTTCCACGCTGTCGGCTGTCTGGCGGACGGTCGCAGTCACCTCTTCCATGCTTGAGGACGTCTGCTGAAGTGCAGCGGCCTGCTGCTCGGTGCGAGAAGAGAGCTCCTGATTACCAGCGGCGATATCGCCCGCGTTGTGATCAACCGCAGAGCTGGTGGATTGAATCTCCTGCATGGCGTCGCGCAGCTTGTCACGCATTTGGCGAATATCGTAGAGGAGACTGCTGGAGTCGTTGTGGTGCAGTGCCACAGGAGCGGTTAAATCACCCTGCGCAATCCGGGATACCACGCCTGCGGCATAGCTTGGTTCACCACCTAAGCGGCGTAAAATCAGTCCGATCATGCCCCAGAACGCTAGCGTGACCAGTACACCTGCCACGATGCCCACCAGAATGCTCTCCACCAACTGGTGCATGATGGTGCTATTTACATCTCCCACAAAGACACCGCTTGCCACGTAAACATCCCATGGTGCAAACGCGGCAGAGTAAGCGCGAACCAGAGGTTTGGCATCGCCGCCCCGGGCAAAATTAGAAAAGTATTCTGTAAAGCCACTGCCTGTTGCTTGAGTGTTATCCAGGATGGTTTGGAAAATCAGCGTGCCTTCTGGATCTTTCACCTGGGAAATATCTTCTCCCATTTCCCGAGTAGGGTGTGCCAGCATGCGCAGACTGCCATTAAAGGCAAAAAGATAGTTATCCTCCTCGCCAAAACGAACATCGCGCAGAGTATTGAAGGCCCGACGCTGCGCTTCTGGTATGGCAAGCTGGCCCTGTTCGGCAAGTTGGTGGTAGTGATCCAAGGTGGAAAGCGCAATATCCACCGCGGTGACCATGCGCTGTTCGCGCTCGCTATACAGTAGCGCACGGCTTTGAAACGCATTGACCGCAATCATCACGGCCAGGATCAGCCATAAAATGGCCACGCCCAGCAGCCGCTGGCGGCGCAGGGGCAGGGCAGCCAGCCCTTTGCGTGCAGCGGTAGGTGAGTTTGGCGAGGGTCGGTGGGTATGTGCGCCTGATGACGGCGTCATGGCAGTGCTCATGTTCGGATTGGCTCTCTTATAAATTCAGTATGTTCCCTTGGTGTACCGCTGTGCGGACACAGCTGTACGGGGTAATACTAAAGTATTAATTGAGCTGCTACTGCAGTAATAGCGTGGCAAAGTGTCACTTAATGTAGGATTTAACGCCGCGAAATCAGCAAGATGCCGCGATGCCCAAAAGCGTTCTAAGTCGCTAACTTGAAAAAATATGCGCCTGCCCCGATATCTTTGCTTCTAGCTCTTTGTGCTCCCCACTTGCTGACAGGACATATTCATGGCCGAACCGGCATTGTCGATCCGTGGCCTGACCAAGGTGTACGGCAACGGCTTCCAAGCGTTAAAAGGTATCGATTTAGACGTCCATCAGGGCGATTTTTTTGCGCTGTTGGGCCCCAACGGCGCAGGAAAGTCCACCACGCTGGGCGTCGTTTGTTCGCTGGTACAGAAGACGGCGGGTAAGGTGTCGATTTTTGGTATCGATATTGATAAAGACTTCGCTAAAGCCAAGTATCAGCTCGGCGTGGTGCCGCAGGAATTCAACTTCAACCAGTTTGAGAAAGTGCTGGATATCGTGCTGGCCCAGGCAGGCTACTACGGCATGAAGCGCAGCGAAGCGCTGCCCCGCGCCCAACAGCTGCTGACCGATTTAGGGCTGTGGGAAAAGCGCAACGGCAGTGCGCGGATGCTCTCTGGAGGCATGAAGCGCCGCCTGATGATTGCGCGTGCCTTGATGCACCGCCCCAAGCTGCTGATTCTTGACGAGCCCACCGCCGGGGTTGATATCGAGCTTCGCCGCAGCATGTGGGAGTACATGCGCCGCATTAACCGCGATGAAGGCACCACGATCATTCTGACCACGCACTATCTCGAAGAAGCCGAAAGCCTGTGCCGCAATATCGCCATTATTAATCATGGTGAAATCGTGCGGGACACCAGCGTGCGTGAGCTGCTGGCAGAGCTTGATACCGAAACCTTCCTGTTGGATCTCGCTGAACCAGTTGCGCAAGTGCCTGTGATTGCAGGCTTTGAGCTGCAGCAAATCGAGCCGTCTCAGCTGGCGCTGGTGATTCACCGTGGCCAGCAGTTGAACGATGTGTTCAGTGCGTTAAGCGCCCAGGGCATCCAGGTGGTGTCGATGCGTAACCGCGCTAACCGCTTAGAGGAGATGTTTGTTTCCATGGTAGAGAGCAGTCAGCAGGCCATCGACCAGCGTGAACAGCAGGAGGCGAGCGCATGAATGCAATGCAAACCCTTGTCGCCCTGTGGACGCTAGTGCTCAAAGAAATTAAGCGCTTCACCCGTATTTGGCCGCAAACCTTGCTGCCGCCGTCCATCACCATGGCCATGTACTTCATCATTTTTGGCAACCTGATTGGGTCGCGCATTGGTGATATGGACGGCTTCAGCTACATGGACTTTATCGTGCCAGGGCTGATCATGATGTCGGTGATCACCAACAGCTACTCCAACGTGGCGTCCAGCTTCTTCTCTAATAAGTTTCAGCGCTCCATTGAAGAGATGATGGTGTCGCCAATGCCCAACGGCGTGATCCTTTCAGGCTTTATTTTGGGCGGCATGGCACGTGGCCTGGGCGTAGGGCTGATCGTGACGCTGGTGTCGCTCTTCTTCACCCGCTTAACGGTCGAGCATCCGCTGCTCACGGTGTTGGTGGTGGTGCTCACCTCGGCGCTGTTCTCCATTGGCGGCTTTATCAACGCATTGTTGGCGAACAAATTTGACGATATCTCCATCGTGCCGACGTTTATTCTGACGCCGCTCACCTATTTAGGCGGTGTGTTCTACTCAATTTCGATGCTGCCGGATTTCTGGCAGGGCGTCTCGATGCTCAACCCGATTCTGTATATGGTGAACGTCTTCCGCTACGGCTTTTTGGGCGTTTCGGATATTCCGGTAGTCTGGGCATTAGCCGCTATTTTCGCCTTTATTGTCGTGCTGTTTATGGTGGCACTGACCATGCTAGAACGTGGTAAAGGCATTCGCAGCTAGTGGATCGCCGCAGTAGCCCTGATTAACATGCCCTTATTGAACTAGCACGACTGAGAGAGTTTTCATGGCCCACCGCCCCGATACCTTAGAACACGCGCCCCTGGGGCGCGATTCCGCTTACCCCGAGCAGTACGATGCAGGGCTGCTGTACCCCATTCCCCGTGCGGCCAACCGCGCGCCGCTGGGCATTGAAGAGGGCGCGCTGCCGTTTGTCGGCGAAGATGAGTGGCACGCATTTGAAGTCTCCTGGCTCAATGGCCGCGGCAAGCCCATCGTCGCGGTGGCACGCTTCCGGCTGCCGGCAAGCTCACCCCACTTGATTGAATCCAAATCCTGGAAACTCTACCTTAACAGCCTTAACCAAACCCGCTTTGCCAGCCAAGCCGAGGTGGAAGAGACGTTAGTGCGCGACCTCAGCAGCGCTGCCGGTGCCAGCGTGAGCGTTGAGCTACTGGGGGTGGATGATAGTGAGCTGGCCCCCCAACGCCTGCCGGGGGAGTGCCTGGATGATCTGGATATCGAGGTGAGCGACTACACGCCCAGCGCGTCGCATCTAGCCACGAGCGATGAGGTGGTGGAAGAGACGCTGCACTCGCATCTTCTAAAATCCAACTGCCCGGTGACCGGTCAGCCGGACTGGGGTAGCGTGTTAATTCGCTATAAAGGCCCGAAAATCGACCGCGAAGGCTTGCTGCGCTACCTGATTGGCTACCGCCAGCACCAGGATTTTCACGAGCACTGCGTTGAGCATATTTTTACAGACTTGATGCAGCAGGCGAAGCCAGAGGAGCTATTGGTGTTGGCTCGCTACGTGCGCCGTGGCGGCCTGGACATCAGCCCCTGGCGAGCCACTCCAGGGCTTACGCCTCCCAGCCCGCTGCGCCTTGCCCGGCAGTAATGCTTACCTTTAATGGAGAAGGAGTCACCATGGACGCCATCACGCTGCTTCACGAACGTAGCTCCATGGGCAAGCTCACCGAGCCTGCCCCCAGTGCTGACCAGCTCAGCGCCATATACCAAGCGGCCCTACGCGCCCCAGATCACAAAGAGCTGCGCCCGTGGCGCTTTATCGAGTTCTCCGGCGAAGGCCGGGAGCGCCTGGGCGAGCTGTTTGCGGAAGCCGAATTTCAAGAAGACCCCCACGCCAGCGACGACACGCTTAATTCCGCGCGCAAAAAGCCGCTGCGTGCACCGATGATTATCGCGGTGATTGCCAAGGTGACGCCGGACCTTCCCAAAGTGCCTAAAATCGAGCAGGTGATTTCGGCAGGCTGTGCCGCCCACGGCATTTTGCTGGCGGCCCACGCGCTAGGTCTAGGAGCCATGTGGCGCAGCGGCAAATACGCGTTTGATCCCGTGGTGCGCAAAGGCCTGGGGCTGGATGAAGACGACGAAGTCGTTGCCTTTATCTATTTGGGCAGCCTAGCGGGTCGCCACAAGCCAGTGGCAACCCACAACAGCGCGGATTTTGTCGAGCGCTGGAATTAAATCCACGCCCCTGTAATGCCAAGGAGGTCGCCATGAGTCCGCCCCGCCAACCCGGCATTCCACATCCCCGCTTACCGCTACCGGAAGGCGAGGAGGACCTAGTCGCCTTTCAGCGCTGGCTGGAAGCGGCCATTCCCATGGTGGAGGCACTTGGCATTACCCGCATGAGCCAAGCCAACGGCGCGCTCACGTGGCAACTGGCGCTTACGCCCAACCTCAACGACAAAGGCACCGGCTTTGGCGGCGCGCTGAGTGCACAAGCCACGCTACAAGGCTGGTGCTGGGTCACTCTCTGGCTTCGCCAGCAGGGCAGGGCCCAGGATGTGGTGGTCGCCGAAGCCAGCCAGCGCTTTCTCGCCCCGGTCATGGGTGACTACCGCATGACCTGCGCCCCAAGCCATCCAGATGGCCCTTCACAGCTTGCCGCAAAACTCAGCGAACGAGGCAAAGGCAGTATCGAGCTAACCCATCAGCTCTATTGCGGTGATTTGCTCTGCCTAGAAGCCACAGGCCGCTACGCCGTGCTGCCAAACGCCTAAGTAGGGAAAAGCTAAGCAGGAAAAAGGCTTGCTATTTCACGGCTTAGACCATAGAATATGCGCCGTTCTGTTGAGAAAGGCAGCGCCTAACAGCAGAGCTAAAATGTGGAGAGGTGTCCGAGTGGTCGAAGGAGCACGCCTGGAAAGTGTGTAAGTCGAAAGGCTTCGAGGGTTCGAATCCCTCCCTCTCCGCCAAGAACATAGATTAAGCCGCTGATTTTAGCGGCTTTTTTGTGCCTGTAATTCAGTCAGCCCATACCTCAGCCCATACTTTGATTTTGGCTCTTATAGGAAGGCGCGGTACTCCTTCGGACAAGAAATGCATGCTGTAGGTGTTCGCCTCAGTTCGGTACTCATTTCCATGCCTCCCATAATGATCTGCTTTATCTCTTCACCAGCACGTTCTTGGTAAAAGCCGGGGGGCCTATTGATCAAGGTATGAGGGGCACAAACGCTTGCCATAAGAACCTCTTGATACCAGCGTTTCAATGTGTAAAAAATCAACCACCAAGGCTAGTCGCTCATTCTGTGTGATGATAATCTCACTATTATTAATATTATTTAGCTGGCTAATTAGCATGATAGAAAATCTAGTGTAGTTACGAGCGTGGAACTCAAGTTACATTCTGTTTACGCGCCCGCGTTGCTCTAGGCAGCAGGGTTTCGATACACGTTAACTAGCCACCAATGAATTCCCGTTGCGGGTTACACTGTTGCCTTTTATTGATATCAAATTTTCGTGATTGAGGTTCAGTGAGTGGCATTAGACCCGCAACAAAAATTCGGTTTTAAGTCCGGACGTAATGGTGCTCATGCCGCACGCACGATGATGCTGGCAGAAATTACCGAGCTATTTCACGGGCGCGGCATTGATGCAACCTTGGCGCAGTACCAGGAAGATATACAGCTGTTTAATGTGCTGCACAAGCCAACCGAGAAAGCACGAAAATTGACTTGGCGGCACCTAGTCGATCTTTACAGTTTAGATATCCGTGTCCCGTTATTTCGTGTGTTTCGTCAGCTGTGGGAAAGCGATGAAGCTGCTCGCCCTTTATTGGCCTGCCAAATGGCATTGGCCCGCGACCCACTCTTACGCTTGTCCCAGGATAAAATCTTAGCTTTAGCGCCTGGGCTTTGGTTGCCGCGGGAGGACATGGAGCGAGTCTTTGATGAGCAATTTCCAGATCGCTACAGTCCAGCCATGCTCAAATCGCTAGCCCAAAATGTCAATGGCACCTGGACCTACGCTGGCTACCTGAAAGGGCGACAAAAAAAATACCGTACCGAGCCGAATGTGCGCCCGGTAAATTTGGTGTTTGCCTTGTTTCAAGGCTACTTACAGGGTGTAACCGGTAGTCGGCTGTTCAGCAGTCAATGGGTTCACCTGTTGGGCTGTCGCCAGGAGCGCTTGCTGGAACTGGCACGCCATGCAAGTTACAGCGGGCTGATTAACTTCAAACACTCCAGTGAGGTCGTGGAAGTAACCTTCCCTGACTACCTGAGCAAGGAAGAGGAGTCCTGGTTGCATGAGTAATCGACTAAACCGCCTAATCAAAAGCTACACAAACTACATCAGCATACCTTGGATGAAGGGGCTGGCGAATGAGCAGCGAGTGTTGTTTGCCATCTACCACAAGGAAGATGAACTCAAGCTGCGTGCCCGTGTGGTGGAGTTTCGCCTTGCCACAGAAACAGCCGGTAACGCCTGGTTGGAGCTGGATATCACCCGCCTGTTTCCTGAATGGATGGCAGCGCAGAAGTATCGGGAAGACTACTTTGAAGATCCCGAAGATCTGGAGCCCAAATACAAGACCTTTGTTCGCCAGTCAGTCGCAGCGCTAGCCGAACGTGTAAGCAATGAAGCTGATGAAACCACTGTAGTTGCTCTAGTAGGGTGCGGCACTTTATTTGGTTTTGCCTCGGTATCGGACTTCGTTAAACAGTTGGCCGAGCATGTGCCGGGAAGGCTATTGGTGCTCTTTCCCGGGGAGTACGTCAACAATGGCTATCGCCTGCTTGACGCCCGCGATGGCTGGGGCTACCAAGCTACCGCTATCACCGCTGATAACTAGAAAATTAATCAATAGCTAGAAAATTAATAGACATTATCTAACGCACAGAGTGGCGCACAAGGCGCAAAAGGGAGTACGCCCAGGATGTTGAACCGCGAGATTTACCAACTTGACCCCCAGCAGAACCGTCTGGAAAACAACGGTGTGGCTGAGGTCAAAGACGACCAGTCAGCCCAGGCGCTGAAAACCTTGCGCTACGAGCTACAAACCTTTGTTTGTGATGGTGAATATCAAGCGGGTCTCGACAAGATTCTCTCTGCCTATCTGCGCAATCTCAGTGGGCAGTATGAACAGCCTGGTGTTTGGATCTCCGGCTTCTTCGGTTCAGGTAAATCACACTTGGCCAAAATGTTGCGAGCGCTGTGGACAAACCAGCCATTTAGTGACGGCGTTGCCGCCCGCGATATTGCCGATTTGCCACAAGAGATTAAAGACCATTTCAAAGAGCTAAGTATTGCCGCCAATCGTCACGGTGGATTGCATGCCGCCTCCGGTACCTTAGGTTCTGGAGCCAATAACAATGTGCGCTTGGCGCTGCTCAATATCATCTTCAAATCAGCCGGTTTACCTGAGCAATACCACCAAGCCCGGTTTGTGTTATGGCTGAAAAAGCAGGGCATTTTTGATCAGTTGAAAGACAAGGTCGAAACAGCCGGAGATAGCTGGGATGACGAGCTGGAAGACCTGTACGTCTCCCGCAGCATTGCCGGTGCCTTGCTGGAAGTAGATAGCAGCCTGGGGGCAGACATTAGAGAAGTACGCCAGCTGCTGAAAATGCAGTATCCGAAGGTAAACGATGTCACCAACCAGCAGATGGTGGATGCCATCTATGATGCTTTAGCCGTCGACGGCCAGTTCCCACTAACGCTGGTCGTGCTCGACGAGGTACAACAGTACGTTGGCTCAGATACTGACAAAGCCCACCAGGTGCAGGAAGTGGTAGAAACCTGCTGTAAGCACTCTATCTTCGAGAACAAGCTGCTGTTTGTTGCCACCGGTCAGAGCGCGCTTTCTGGCATGCCCAACCTGCAACGTTTGCTGGGCCGCTTTCAAATTCCAATCCAGCTGTCAGATACCGATGTCGAATCCGTAATTCGCAAAGTGATTCTGCAGAAAAAAGCTTCGGTCAAGCAGCAGCTAGAACAAATGCTGCAATCGCAACTGGGTGAAATTTCCCGCCAGCTGCGCGGTACCAAAATTGAACATCATCGGGATGATGAGAAAGTCATGCTAGCGGACTACCCGCTGCTACCGGTACGGCGGCGCTTTTGGGAGCGCGTGCTGCGTATTGTCGATACCACTGGCACCGTCTCGCAGCTGCGTAACCAACTCAGAGTGATCCACGAAGCAGCTCAGGCCACCGCCGACCAGCCCTTGGGCCACGTGGTACCAGCCGATTTCATCTACAACCAGATTTCAGTCAACCTGATGCAAACTGGTGTTATCTCCAAGGAAATCGCCGAAACCATCGGGCGTCTGTCCGCCGGTGATGCTGATAGCCAGCTTAAAGCCCGCATTCTTAGCTTGGTACTACTGATTGGTAAACTGCCCTCAGACCCAACCGCTGACTGCGGAGTGCGTGCCACCGCAGATATGCTTGCTGATTTGTTGATTGATGACCTCAACAACGGCAAAGAGAGTATTCGTAACCGCGTACCCGTATTGTTGCAAGACCTGGCTGATGAAGGCCTGGTAATGCCCATGGAAACCAGCATCGGCACCGAATACCGGCTGCAAACCCAGGAAAGTGCTCAGTGGTACGACACACTTCGCCAGGAAGAAGCTGACCTGCGCGGCAACATGCAGCGGGTGGAAAACATTCGCGTTGATATGCTGCACAAAGAGTTACGTGGCCAAGTAGCCAAAGTGCGTCTGACCCAGGGGAAATGCAACGAACCGCGCCAGGTTATTCCTTGCTTTGACCCAGAGCTGCCCAAAGATGCCAAAGAAAAAATTTACGTTTGGGTGCAGGACGGCTGGGGCATTGATGAAAAAAGTTTCCTAACGGAAGCCCGCAGCCGCCAGTCTGGCGAGCCGACTATTTTTGTGTTTTTACCCGCTCGTAATCGCTCAGAACTGACCAACGCCATTATTGCCGAGCACGCCGCCCACGCCACCCTGGAAAAGCGCGGCATACCCAACACCGATGCCGGTAAAGATGCCCGCACGGCAATGGAAACCCGCTACCGCGATGCGCAAAAGCAGGTGCAAGCGCTGCTGCGCGAAATTTTTGACGGCGTGCAAGTGTTGCAAGCCGGTGGCAATGAAGTAGATGGCAACAGTATTGCCGAGCGGGTTGAAACCGCTGCCAAAGCGTCGTTGATTCGCCTTTACCGTGAATTTGATGTCGCAGACAACGTAGGCTGGGGCAAGGTGTTTGAGCGTGCCAGCAAAGAAGGCGGCCAAAACGCCCTGGAAGTAATAGGATACAGCGGCGATGCCGAGCAGCATCCGGTGTGTGCCGCTATCAAACGCTTTATCGGCGTGTCGAAAAAGGGCAATGAAGTCCGCGAGCATTTTCTTGCTGCGCCTTATGGCTGGCCGCAGGATGCCATCGACGGCGCCCTAACGGTGCTGATGGCCACTGGTATCCTGATTGCCTACGACAACCGCAATAATCCGGTGACGGCCCTGAGCCTTGAGCGCAAGCAGATCACTCAAACCAGCTTCAAGCCGGAAAGCATCACCATACGCCCGGTAGACCTGATCAAGATCCGTGGTGTTCTCACCAGCAGCGGCATTGACTGTCAGCCAGGTGAAGAAGCCGCCAAGCTGCCCTTGCTAGCGGCTAAAGGCCGTGAACTAGCCAAGCGCGCAGGGGGGGAAGCACCGCTGCCAGCTACCCCTGATGCCAGCGTTTTTGATGAACTGGCTCGCCTTTCCGGTAATGCCCAGCTCAAATACGCGCTAGACGAGCAAGACGCCATCAAACAGGCGATCAAAGACTGGCCCGCCACTGCTGAGCGCATTGATGCTCGCAAAGACGATTGGTCTTTGGTTAAGGCATTACTGAACCACAGCCGTGGCTTGGCCTTTCATGCCTCTATCCAGAATGAGATCGATGCCATCATCAGCCATCGTTCACTGCTGGATGACCCCAACCCAGTTTCTGGCCTGATCCAGCAGCTAGTCACTAAGCTGCGCGATGCCATCCAGTTTCATGTGCAGGCTTACCTAGACCGCCACGCTACCTGCCTAGCGCAACTGGAAGCCGACAGCTACTGGCAACAGCTTAGTGAGCAGCAGCGTCACGCCATCCTCGATAAGCGCAAGCTACTGACGATTAAACAGCCCGCACTTAACGATGCTGAAGCCATTATTGATAGCCTTAGCGACGTAAGCCTAGAGCAATGGACTGACCGCACCGAATCACTGACCAGCAAGTTCAACAGCGCCCGCCTAGAAGCCGCCGAGCTACTGCAGCCTAAGCTGCAACGCATCAACTTGCCGCACAAAACCTTTGAATGTGAAGCGGATGTCGATACGTGGTTAGCCAAGGTTAAACAGCAGATTCTCGACAAACTCAACGACGGACCGGTGACTTTCTAATGCCTCATATCATGAACCGCGAACCCCTTGAGAAAGCGCCGCGCCGCGCCCTGGAAGCTACCGTTGTTAAAGCCCGCGATATCGCCGAACTGGCTGCCACCCAAGCCCTCACTCGTTTAACCGTGGGCGATACCAAACCCGCAGATTACCTGAGCGATGCCCAGCGCAATCTGCGTAACCGCTTGCGCGCCCATGGCCGCCAATTGGGTGATATTAAAGCTGCCAATGGCCAACAGAGCACCAACAAGCTGATCACCGAAGTCGCCTACGAGCATTGGCACCGCATGTTGTTCGCCCGCTTTCTGGAGCAGAACCACCTGCTGATGTACGACGAGCACACGCCGCTGACTCTGGCCGAGTGCAGTGAGCTAGTACAAGACCCGGACGCCCTGCGCGATGACCTAGAGCACCGCTGCCACAGTGGTTGGGAGCTGGCCGGCGTGCTGGCCTCGAAAATGCTGCCACAGATATTCCGTATTGATTCGCCGGTATTCGAGCTTGAGTTTGCCCCTGAGCATCAGCGCACCCTAGAGCAACTGGTCACAGGCTTGGCTGCCGAAACCTTCCAGGCCCAAGACAGTCTGGGTTGGGTTTATCAGTTCTGGCAAAGCAAGCGTAAGGAGCAGGTCAATAAGTCTCAGGTGAAGATCGGTGCCGATGAACTGGCTCCGGTAACCCAGCTGTTTACCGAACCCTACATGGTCAGCTTCCTGCTGGATAACAGCCTGGGCGCCTGGTGGGCCGGTCAACGCTTAACAGACCACGACTGGCAAACCGCTAACAGTGAACAAGAGCTACGCAACAAAGCCGCCATCCCGGGCGTGCCACTCAGCTACCTGCGCTTTGTGCAAGACGACCAAACCCAGCAATGGCAACCCGCCTCCGGCACCTTCGATGCCTGGCCCAAACGCTTAAGCAAACTCAAAGCCCTCGACCCCTGCTGCGGCTCCGGCCACTTCCTGGTCGCTGCCTTCCTGATGCTGGTCCCGATGCGCATGCAGGCCGAACAGCTGAGTGCCCAACAAGCCATCGACAAGGTGCTCAGCGAAAACCTGCACGGACTGGAGCTGGACCAACGCTGCGTCGAGCTGGCCGCCTTTGCTGTGGCCCTGGAAGCCTGGCGTTACCCCGGTGCCGGTGGCTATCGCACCCTGCCAGAACTGCACCTGGCCTGCAGTGGCCTGTCCATCGCCGCTGCTCGCGATGAGTGGAAAGAACTCAGCCGCAAGGCCGGCAAGCAGAACCTGACCATAGCACTGGACTGGATGTACCAGACCTTCAAGGATGCCCCGGTACTCGGCAGCCTGATCAACCCGCGCCGCAGCAAGGCCGCGCAAATTGCCCAGTGGAGCGAATTGCAGCAACTACTGGGTGAAGCACTCACTCAGGATCAGGCTAATCAGCAAAGCCAGGCCGACGGTGAAATCTCTGCCCTGACCAATCGTGTGGAGGCCGGCATTGTCGCCCAGGGCTTGGCCAAGGCTGCCGAGCTGCTGTCCTGTCAGTACACCTGGGTGATCACCAACGTGCCTTACCTGGCACGCGGCAAGCAGCACGACACCCTCAAGGACTACTGCGAAAGCTATTATCCCGAAGGCAAGAACGATCTGGCCACGGTGTTTCTAGACCGCTGCCTGGAGTTCTGTGTGCAGGGCGGCACTACCAGCGTTGTATTGCCGCAAAACTGGCTGTTCCTCACCAGCTACCGCAAATTCCGCGAAAAGCTGTTGCATCAAGGCGACTGGCGCCTTGTCGTGAAGTTGGGTGGTGGGGCTGAAGCCTTTGAAGTTGGCCCAGGTAATATAACGAACATCGCTATGGTGAGTATTTCGCGTGGTAATTACTCAGTGCAGTCAGCTGATCTGTTGCAGAGTGGCGATTCGGTCAACTGCATCCGTGGCGTGGATGTCTCTGAGTATCGAAATGCTATTGGTAAAGCCACGGCCCTTTTTGACGAGGAAATAAAGTCTTTTAGCCAAGTAAAACAGTCAGAGAACCCAGACTGTAGAATTAGTTTTGAAGATTTATCTGGAGCGTTATTAGAAGAATTTTCAGATTCTTATGCTGGTCAGCTGACAGGTGATAATACTAGGTTTGTATTGTACTCCTTTGAACTTCCTGAAATAACCAAAGGATACGAATTCTTTAGTAGCACAGTTAAATCAACGGGTTTTTATTCTGGAAATCAGCAAGTAATTTTATGGGAGAATGGAAAAGGTAAGCTTGCTGAGTACAGAGAAGAGTTAGCCAAGACGCAGTATGCTAGCGGTGGGTGGAAGCAAGGTTGGCAAGGTTGGGGGGTTAAGGCAATTAGGATATCCCAAATGGGACAGCTGCCAGCCACCTTACATCAAGGATCTCATTACGACAGTAATGCCGCAGCAATAATCCCCAAGAACGAGACTGAACTGGCGGCAGTTTGGTCATTTTGTTCTTCACCTTACTTTATTAAAAGTGTTCGACTGGTTGATCAGAAACTTAATGTTACCAATGCTACTTTTGGTAAAGTCCCCTTCGACCTCGACCACTGGACCAAAGTCGCTGAAGAACAATACCCCAACGGCCTCCCCCAGCCCTACACCAATGACCCCACCCAATGGATCTTCCACGGCCATCCCTGTGGCTCGGTGACTTGGGACGAAGAGACAAAATGGACCGCCCACGGCGATTTGCGCGTTGATGACAGCGTGCTGCAAGTCGCCGTCGCCCGCCTGCTCGGCTATCGCTGGCCCACAGAGCTGGACCCAGATATGGAACTGGCCGCTGAACAGCGCGAATGGGTCGAGCGCTGCCAGGCACTGGCCGGTTTTGTCGATGACGACGGCATTCTTTGCCTGCCGCCGGTACGCGGCGAAAAGGCCGCCGATCAGCGCCTGGAAGCCCTGCTACAAGCCGCCTATGGCGATGCGTGGACCTCCCCGCTGAAAAACCGCCTGCTCGATGCCGTCGGCAGCAAGTCCCTCAGCCTCTGGCTGCGCGACAAGTTCTTCGAGCAGCACTGCAAACTTTTCCAGCACCGGCCCTTTATCTGGCATATCTGGGACGGCCTAAAAGACGGCTTCAGTGCACTGGTCAACTACCACAAGTTCGACAAGGCTGGCCTGGAGCGCTTGATCTACACCTACCTGGGCGACTGGATTCGCACCCAGCAAGCCGGCCTGGCCAACGGCGAAGACGGCGCCCAGGAACGCCTCGCCGCCGCCGAAGCCCTGAAAAAACAACTCGAAGCCATCCTCGAAGGCGAACAACCCTACGACATCTTCGTCCGCTGGAAGCCCCTCGCCGAACAACCCATCGGCTGGACCCCCGACCTCAACGACGGTGTGCGTCTCAACATCCGCCCTTATATGTTAGCCCGCGATGTCAGCAAAAAAGGCGCGGGCATTTTGCGTTGGAAACCCAATATTAAATGGACCAAAGACCGCGGCAAAGACGTTGAATCTGCCCCCTGGTACAGCCTTGGCCTGGAATATGACGAAGGCGAGGGTGCACGTATTAATGATCATCATCTGGACGTGGCTGAAAAGCAGGCGGCTAGGAATAAGTCATGATTAAATCCGTTTATAACTATCCGGTATCCACGCTCCTCGATATTGAAAGCGGGGTGGTTTATGCCATTCCCCGCTACCAGCGTGAGTACACCTGGGGCCGCGCCCAGTGGGACGCGCTCTTTGATGACCTGCTAGATAACGAGCCTCATTACTTTCTTGGCTCGATCATCTGCATTAATCAATCGCAAGACGCACTGACCGTACAAAGCTTGGAGCTGGTGGATGGCCAACAGCGAATGACCACACTTTCGCTGCTGCTGTCTGCCGTCTACCATCGTTATAGCGCGCTGCCTGATCTTGGAATGGATCAGCAGATTGAACTGTATAACCTCAAGCACAAGCTAGTATTGAAGAAAAAGCCAGATCAGCCTCGGTTGATTCCCCAGGTTCAGAATAATAATCAGCAGGACTATTTCTCGATTCTGGGTCAGGTAGGCATTCTGAGCGATGTAGAAGCCGTGGCCAATGCCGGAAATCGGCGGGTAATGAAGGCATTTCGTCACTTTTTAAGCCGCATAGAGCTGTACCTAGAACATGCCACTGACCCTGTCGCTAGTCTTCAGGCGATGCTGGAAAAGGTCAATACCGCCACACTGGTCAAGATTGAAGTGGCTGGGCATTCCGATGCCTACACGCTGTTTGAGTCACTGAACAACCGCGGCGTGCCACTGACCGCTATTGATCTGATTAAAAACAAGCTGTTGGCCGTGCTGGAGTCAAAAGATCCCGGTAGCATCGACAAGCATTACAACCGTTGGAAAAAGGTGCTTGACGCCTTGGGGGACGATTATGCTGTTCAGGAGCGCTTTTTCCGTCAGTACTACAACGCTTTCAAGCCCGACCTGAAGGACACTGTATCGGTACCGGTAGCCACCAAGTCGAACTTGATGCAGGTTTACGAAAAACTGATAGCCCATGATGCCGAAGGCTTTTTGCAGAGCATGATTCGCCTGTCAGACCATTATGCGCAGATTATTGGCTACCGTGCTGTGCCTGAGCAACCAAAGCTATCGAGTCTGCTGTTGTCACTGGACCGTATCCAAGGTGCCGCTGGCTATTTGCTGCTGTTGGTGCTGTTTGAGCGGCAATCAACGCTACAACTCAAGCAGGAGCATCTAGAGCAGGTGGTAAACTTCTTGATCGCCTTCTTTGTGCGTCGTAATACTACCGACTTGCCACCTACACGTGATTTGACGCGCATCTTCATGGATGTGACCGAGGCGATCATGGTGCTGAGTGGTGATGCGGTAGTCAGCCATATCAAACAGTGCCTTGCTGTAGAAAGCGCTAACGATGCGCAGTTTGAAAAAAGCCTTAAAGGCCCAGTTTACGAAGATAATAAAGCCGTCTGCCGCTTCGTGCTGTGCGCTCTGGAAGAAAACCGTATGACCCGTGAAACTCAAGTAGATTTATGGGCGCTGAAGGGCAAACAATACCTCTGGACTATCGAACATATCTTCCCCCAGGGTGAGAATATTCCTGCCAGCTGGGTGCAAATGATCGCTGATGGCGATACCACTTTAGCTGAACAATATCGGCAAACCTACGCACACTGTCTGGGTAACCTGACCATCTCGGGCTACAACAGCGCGCTGGGTAATAAGAGCTTTGCGGAAAAGCAGAGCCGTGCCGATAGCCAGGGCCGCCAAGTCGGGTATAACAACGGGCTATACTTGAATCAGTCATTAGCTGGCGAAAGCAGCTGGACTATTGAGAAGCTCAAAGCCAGGACGGAGAGCTTGGTGCGAGAGGTAATGGAGACGTATCCTTTGCAAGGTTTGATGACAGATGGCCGTTAAACTAAGCGCAATTAAACTCGTCCATGCTGGAGAATAAAGATGCTTAAAGAGCTCAATTTGACCAATGTTGGTCCAGCACCTTTGATGGAGCTGGAGTTCGGTGAGCGTTTAAACCTGGTGACCGGTGATAATGGTTTAGGCAAGAGTTTTTTGCTGGACATTGCCTGGTGGTCGATGACCCGTAAGTGGCCAGCAGAGCTTAACAACAGCTTGACGGTTGGCAAAAAAGTAAAGCCGTTGCCACGAAAAGGCGGTGAGATAAGCTTCACCTTTACCGGTAAAAGCAAAGATGAAAGCTATAACAGTAATTACCAGCCCCGCGAAGAGGCTTGGACAGGCCGAGCAGGCCGACCCGCTAATCCTGGCCTTGTGCTTTATGCCATGAGTGATGGCAGCTTTGCCGTTTGGGATCCTTCGCGTAATTACTGGCAAACCAAAAATAATGTAGATGTGCAGGAGCGCAGGCCCGCCTTTGTATTTAGCCCTGCGGATGTGTGGGATGGCCTGGAGGATGAGGGGAGTGTGCTCTGCAATGGCTTAGTGCAGGACTGGGCTACTTGGCAGAAGGAGGGAGGGGAAGCCTTCAAACTGCTGAAGAAAGTACTCAAGGTACTGTCACCGAATGATAAAGAGGCAATGGTGCCTGGTAAGTTGGGCAAATTGAGCCTGGATGATGTAAGGGATATCCCGACACTTACCATGCCCTATGGCCAGGATGTACTGGTGCTCCATGCATCGTCTGGTATGAAGCGGGTGATGGCATTAGCTTATTTTATGGTTTGGGCCTGGCTGGAGCACCGCAAAGCGGCCGAGCATCTTGGGGAAGATCCCACCCATCAAGTGGTATTTTTGATTGACGAGGTCGAGTCGCACCTGCACCCAAGTTGGCAGAGAACTATTGTTCCTGCGTTGCTTAATGTGATGAAAGAACTGACCAAGCGGCCAGATGTACAGCTAATCACTGCCACTCACTCACCCTTGATTATGGCATCGGTTGAGCCGCTGTTTGATGAGCGCAAAGACGCCTGGTTTGATCTCGATCTTGAACAGGGTGAGGTGGTACTTCGCAGGCGCCCATTTGTGCGCCAGGGTGATGCGTCGCGCTGGTTAATCAGTGAAGCTTTTGATCTGGGGAGTTCGCGGTCATTGGAAGCCGAAGATACTCTGGAGCAAGCGGCAAAGATCCTTTCTGAAGAGGTCATTGATGAGCAGTTGGCAAAAAACCTTGATGCCAAGTTGCGCACTTTGCTGGGCGATACAGACCCGTTCTGGATTCGCTGGCGCTATGTGGGTGAGAAACAAGGTTGGTTGCAATGATCCCTGTTACTGAGCAGCCCGAGCCTGCAGATTTCGATGCAAAGGTACGCAAAAAGGGTTTGGCGCATCTTAAAAAGAAAGGGTTTTCTTTAAACCAGCCTCTGCCCCCTAAAGCAAATATCGAGCCGTACTGGCGAGAGTGTTTGACTGACCTGCACCACTCATACTCCGGCATTTGTGCCTACCTTGGTGTTTATTTTGAGCGAGTAATGGGCGCAGCAAGTGTTGATCACTTTATAGCCAAGTCAACGAATGCTGATTTGGCCTATGAATGGAGCAACTATCGTTTGGCATGCTCAACGATGAATAGTCGTAAAGGTGCTTTTAACGATGTACTGGAGCCTTTCTACCTTGCGCCTGATTTGTTCCGCCTGCAGTTGTCCACCGGACATATTTATCCAAACCCGCGGCTGGCTGCTAAAGCAATGCGTCTGGTTGAAGAAACAATCGAGCGACTGAGGCTTGATGACCAGCAGTGTCGTGAGTTGCGTGTGAGCTGGTACCAGGATTATCTGGAGCATGGGCTGCCGTCTGATTATTTGAAAAAGAAATCACCTTTTGTCTGGCACGAAGCCAACCGCCAGGGGCTGCTATGAAACTGATTGATCTGTTGGCTAACGAAGTACGTGCCAGCGCCACCTATAACTCCAATGTGCAGGCTGCACCCAGCGCGATCCTTTGGACGGATAAGCTGCGCCAGTGGGAGTCAGCGTTGCCATTACTTCGGGCTGCATTACCTGAGTTAATTGTGTTGGGCGACTATGCACCGGAAGACAAAACCGGCCCCGCCATCTGGATCAAATGCGTGGTTGAGGGCGTTCTACCCGACGTTGAGTTGCCAGCTGACCGTATACCGATTGTTTATTTACCAGGTTTTGAGCGCAGGGATTTGCGCGCTATCAGCACCTGCCCAGATTCCCTCAAGCCATTGGCTGAATTGCAGTATCGTGGCTGCTGGTGGATTTACAACAATTCAGGCCGTGACTGGACAGTGAATGCTTTTCTGGTGTCTAGCAACGGTGGCGCTGGCTTGGATGTAGCAAAAGATGAAAAAACCCAGCAGGCCATGCTGCGCGTGTTACCAGAAACCCTCGAAAGTGAAGACGAGGAGCTGGCCAACCGCCGTCTGGAAGCGGCAGACTTTAACAAACTGGTTAGCAGTGACCCAGTGAGAGACCTGCTGAGCTGGATGAACGACAGCAAAAGCTGCCTGGAGCGCTGGGATCAGTCGCGTTGGCAGGCGCTAGTTGGCATTTGTGAAACCGAATACCACTTTAACCCTGAGAAAGAGGGCGAGCTGACCGCTGCCGAGTTGCTCTGCCAGCGGCAGGGGATTTGGGAGAGCGTATGGCAGCGTTATGTAGAGTCGTGTCATTACTATCCTTATATTCCGCAGCTGCTACTCAAGGTCCAACCTGACTTGGCGGCCAATGGCGAGAGCTATCCTGCCATTAACGCTGATGAAGAACAGCAGTTGGAGCAATCCTTAAACCGCCTGCTCAGCCAGGATTCTGCTCAAGCCCGGCAAGCCTTACTAACATTGGATAAACAGCACGGCAATCGTCGTCGCTGGCTTTGGTCTGAACTTAGCTTAGCGCCACTCGCTGGCGTGCTGGAGCATTTGAGCCTAGTGGCGGAGAAAACCGCCAAGGTGTTTTCCGGGGCAGATGCCGATGAAATGGCAGCGCAATATCAGGCGTCCTATTGGCAGGCTGATGATGGTGTGCTTAAAGCCTTGGCTTTTCCGTTACCAACCCATCAACAAGTGTTGGTTCAGCAGGTTCTTGCGCTGATTTATACACCATGGCTGGATGAGGTAACCCGAAACTTTCAGGGCTTGGTCAAAGCAAAGGGCTATCCTGGCTCTGACCAAGTCAATGAAGCCACTGCAGAATATGCAGTGGGCGGGGAAGTGGTTTTTTTCGTTGATGGCCTTCGCTATGACATCGCCCAGCGTCTTTATCTTGCTTTGCAACGGTTAGGAGAAGTGCGACTAGCGTCAAATTGGGCTGCTTTACCGTCCGTAACAGCAACGGCTAAAGCTGCGGTGACGCCAGTAAATGATCGTTTGACCGGCAGAGTCACTGACCGTGACTTTGAGCCTAGCTTGCTAGATGACGATAAGGATTTCTCTTCCTATTACTTGAAGAAGTTTTTACAGGAAAAAGGCTGGCAGTACTTGGCGGAAGGAGACTCGGGTGATCCAACGTCGAATGCTTGGGTACAAAGTGGCGACATCGACAAGGAAGGACACGTAAAGGGCCTGAAGCTTGCTGCACGTATCGACAGCTTGTTGGCTGAGATAATAGAGCGAGTGGAAGAACTGATAGCCGCAGGTTGGCGAAAAATCCGTATCGTCACCGACCATGGGTGGATGCTGACCCCAGCACCTATGGCGAAAGTTGAACTGGCCAAATATGTGACCGAAACCCGCTGGAGCCGCTGCGCTGTCGTTAAGGACTCTGTAGATACCGGCTATCAACAGGTAGGCTGGCACTGGAACAGCGAAGTCAGTATCGCCATGGCGCCTGGTGCCTGTAGTTTTAAAGCTGGGCAGCACTATGACCATGGTGGCTTAAGCTTACAAGAGTGCCTGACGCCGGTAATCGAAGTGCGCAGTACCCAGCCTCCAGTCGCAGCATCAAATATTACGGCAACCTTATCTGATCTGCGCTGGCTTGGCTTAACCTGCAAGATACAGGCAGCAACCAGTGCTGAAAGTGTGGTGGCGGTTCTCCGCACACATTCGGCAGACTCTGAATCGGAAATCACTAAGCGCAAGCCCCTCAAAGAGGGCAAATGTAATCTACTGGTGGATGACCAGTATGAAGGTACGTCGGCGGTCATCGTACTGCTGGATGACCAAGACAATGTGCTGGCGAAAAAACCGACATTAGTGGGAGGCGAATAAGTGGAAATGGATACGCTGGACCACAAGTCCGCTGAGGTCTTTGAGGGCTACTTGGTGCGCAAGGATCTGGTGCGAACCTTTGCTCGCCAGTTTCCGGTTCCCACCTACGTCGTCGAGTTTATGCTGGGCAGATATTGCGCGTCGACAGACCCAACAGAGATTGAAGAAGGGTTGGAAATCGTTCAACGCCAGTTGTCGGATCGCACCGTGCGTGCTGGTGAGGAAGAGCTGTTCAAAGCGCGAGCCTATAAAACCGGTTCA
Source organism: Vreelandella lutescens (assembly GCF_014640815.1). GTDB lineage: Bacteria > Pseudomonadota > Gammaproteobacteria > Pseudomonadales > Halomonadaceae > Vreelandella > Vreelandella lutescens. The sequence goes on from NZ_BMHM01000001.1 coordinate 735,204, forward strand.
GCCAAGCTGATCGACATTGTCAGTGTGCGCTTTGTGGAGAAAGAAGGCGGCTACTTGGCTTCTTTGCCTAGCTTGAATCTCAACCGGGTGCGTATCCCGGATAAAATTGTCGATGACAATGAGCGCCTACTGACTGGCGGCTTTTATGCCGAGGTAACGCTGGAATACGACGGCATCATTGCCGAAGAAAAAGGCAATGCCTTTGGTATCGCTGAGCTACGTCCCATCCAGATGTCTAAACGTAACGTGCTGGAAGTGATGGCCGAGGCGCGCACAAGTTTCAGTAGTGATGAATGGCGGGACTTTTTGGTGCGCTCCATTGGCTTGGAGCCTGCAGAGCTTTCGCAGCGTGCCAAAGATGCCATTCTATTGCGGATGATCCCCTTCGTAGAACGTAACTACAACATGGTGGAGCTGGGGCCGCGTGGTACCGGTAAGAGCCACCTGTTCCAGCAGGTTTCTCCCTACGCCCACCTGATTTCAGGGGGTAAGGCGACCATTGCCAAAATGTTCGTCAACAATGCTAATGGGCAGCGCGGCCTAGTGTGTCAGTACGATGTGGTCTGTTTTGATGAAGTGAGCGGGATCTCTTTCGATACTAAGGAAGGGATCAATATCATGAAGGGCTACATGGAATCGGGCGAGTTCAGCCGTGGGAAGGAGAGTATCCGTGCTGACGGTTCAATGGTATTTGTTGGCAACTTTGATGTTGATATTGAGCATCAGCAACGTATAGGCCATCTGTTCGGCCCTCTGCCAGCGGAAATGCGTGATGATACTGCCTGGATGGACCGCATCCACTGCTATCTTCCTGGTTGGGACGTACCCAAGATGAATAAGGATCTGACTACAGATCACTTTGGCCTGGTTAGCGACTTTTTTTCTGAATGCATGAGCCGTCTGCGCTTCCAAAATCGTGTTTCGGCGATGCAGAACCGTGTCCATCTGGGTGGTGCATTGAGCGGTCGTGACACCAACGCGGTGAACAAAACCGTCTCGGGCTTACTCAAGTTAATGTATCCCGGCCAGGATATGGCAGTGTCTGACGAAGATTTGGAATGGGCAACTCGGCTTGGCCTAGAGGTCCGACGCCGGGTTAAAGAGCAGCAAAAGCGCGTTGGCGCTGCTGAGTTTCGTAATACTCATTTCAGCTACTTTATTGGTGATGATGGCGTAGAAAAATTTGTCGCCACACCAGAGTTGCGCGCCGACAACGAAATTGGCGATGACCCGCTGGAACCCGGCCAGATATGGACCATCAGCGAAGGTGGCGTTGATATTGATGACAATTCAGGACTTTATCGCCTTGAAGTCAACGAAGGTCCAGGCTCTGGGGTGCGCATCCTTAACAACCCAGCACCTGCGGCATTCAAAGAGTCTCTACGTTATGCCGAGCAGAATCTGTATGCCAGGTCCACACAGCTTATCGGTGACCGTGATCCTCGTTCCCACGAGTTTTCCGTTCAACTCAGAGCCTTCGACGCTGCCAAGCGCGGTTCTAAGCTAGGTATGGCGGCACTGATAGCTATGTGCAGTAGTTTGCTGAAGAAATCGGTTAAAGGCGGCTTGATCGTCGTCGGCGAGATTAACCTGGGTGGTTCTATCGAGCCGATCAGTAGTGCTGTCAATATTGCAGAACTTGCGGTAGAGAAGGGCGCAAGTACACTGCTCATGCCAGTTGCTGCACGACGTCAGCTTTATGATCTATCCGACGATATGGCGACAAAAATCGACATTCAGTTTTATCAGGATGCACGAGATGCGTTGTTGAAAGCGATTGTAGAGTAGGCAGTGCTATACAGGCTTCGTTTTTCATTTTTGAACTTACATTTTTCATATAAAGAAAAAATAAGGCTCTTCGCAGCAGAGCCGCCCCATAAGGCGGCTCTGATTAACCCTGGCATGTGTTTACAAATACCCCATCTCCGCAAACGACTTACACCCATCACTACCCACCACCACATGGTCAATCACCCGTACATCCATCAAGCCAAGCGCTTCTTTTAGGCGTTCAGTGATACGCCGATCCGCATCACTAGGCTCAGGATCACCACTAGGGTGGTTATGAACTAGGATCACAGCGGCGGCGTTGTAAGCGAGTGCCGCCTTTAGTACCTCTCGTGGGTACACGCTGGCTGAATCAATGGTGCCGCGAAACAGCTCTTCAAAGCGAATCACTCGGTGTTGGCTGTCCAGAAACAGCACGCTGAAGACTTCGTGCTCATAGTCCTGTAGCAGGAGTTGTAGATGCTCAAACGCTTGCGAGGGCTGTGAGATCTTGCGGCCTTTGGCGAGCTTGCGGCGTGCAAAACGCTTGGCCATGGTGATGATGTCAGTTTCCGTGACTGGTGACGTGACTAAGTAGGTGCCTGCCACTTCACCGGCTATGAGTTTGCTATGGGGCATGATGACCTCCAAAAAATAAAGATGCCGGGGTGGTGGCCCCGGCATCTATGTCGTTAATAGTGGATGTGTATTGTGGTTCAGCGGATGAGTCACGCAGCCATCACTTGGCTGATGCGTCGCTCCATCTCTTCATGAAAGGCGTCAACCCGCTTGGCAATCGTGCCGATCAAAGCCTCGTCTCGGTAAGCGCGTTTCACAAACAGCGGCATTCCGGGCCAGTAGCTCACAAAGTCGATCCATTCCCGTTCGCTAACCCATAGCCCACCTTGGCATTGAGGCACGTGTTCGTCGGGTATTTCCCCGCTGAGCAGCACCTCAATCTGGAACTTAGGCAGCTTGGTCTTGATCTCCAATAGGCCGTTTCTGCCAATCAAGCTATCCGGTGAGTAGCCCACGTTGTGGTTGAGAATCAGGCCCACTTCTTTAGGCTTCGGTGCGCCAGTCATATCGCGATACAGCGAGCGGGCGACGCTCTCTAGCTCCTGCCCCCGCTTGGTGTGGGCATTGCCTTGAAACGGCTCAGCCAGCTCTCCGGTCATACACTCACCGATCAACTGGTGCATGTAGGTGATGGCTCCGGTACCCAACCCGCCGGGACCTTTGCCATTCACCAGCAATGCCTTGAGTTCCGACATAGTGACGCGCCCAAGACGCGCCGCCAGCCACTCCGGCGAGCCTTGTGGCATGGTGAGTATCTGCATACACGCCTCCTGTAGGCGATGAGTGGTCGGGCTGAGCCGCTATTTCACGGCTCGTTTGGTGAGGGATGCGCGGAGTTTGTCGAAATCTGCCTGGGGCACCTGAACCGCAACGCCGTATTTTCCACTGAACCACTCTTGGGTAGTGGCTGGGCATTGGCTGATCAGTCGCTGAATTTGACCCGCCTGAAAGGCCGTGACCCTTTTCAAGACTGCTCGTGTGCTGGTCTGGCCGTTATCGTCTTGCCCGCGTGTGGTGATGTTAAGCAAAGCGCACAGCACATAGCGCTTGCCGTAGCTGGTGGACGATCCAAATGCCTGGACGGCATTTTTGTTACCGCTCATGTCCGCAGGCAGCAGCATGCTGGTTTCTTCCCGGTGGCCGTCCTTGTGCATTAGCACGCCCGTGACTTGGATACCGCGCTCCTGTGTCTGAATACGGAAGCTCACCGCAAAGCCATGCTTCTGCAAGATGGGTCGCACGGTATCGACGATATCCTCCAGCGTGGCATAGCCGCCGTTATTGGTTTGGCCGCGCTCTTCAATGCTGGGCAACTCTGTCTGCATCGCTGCCATAGCAGCGCTGTAGGCCATCATGGCCTGGCGGTCCATCACGCGCTCCTGCATTTGCAGCAGGCGCTCCATCTTGTCGATATCGACGTCAGGGTTGAGAGCAGCTCGCTCAATTACCTGGATAATGGCGGTGCTATCAGCTGTAGGATGCGCTTCTAGCGCCGCTGAGCTTGGGTAGTGCTGAGCGTTGGCGTCTGCTTGAATGGAAGGTACTGGGCCTTTTTGGGAAGACGCATTTACTACATGAGTACGCTGTGCCATGGGGCACCTCCTTTTACGTGAAGAGGGAAATGCGGGCTAGTCAGCCCTGTTCATGGGGTGTGTCATTTAACGGGCGCAGGAACGTCGGGTAAGTGACGCGCAATGTCAGCGGGATCGATACGCTCCAGGCGTATCTCCGCGCGATAAAACTCGCCCTGGGCACACACCAGCGACGTTGCTTTGTGGGCATCGTGTTCTAGCAGCTGTTTGGTTAGTCGAGTGATAGCCATCTCGATGGCGTCGGACACAAAGCTCATGCGGGTACCTCGCGGCATAAGCCCCACAGCAAAACGCCCAGCCTTTTCAGGGGCTGGGCGTCTATGCCGTGAGGGTGAGGATGATCATTAGGTGAATCGCTTGTGGGGATGGGGGTATGGATGGCTACGACACCAGCTGTAGGGCGGCATCCAAAGCCTCTTGTTTGAGCTGTGCCCCCTGACCAAACCAGGCTGAGTCCATACGGGTATCGTTACTGCGTGCCCGCTTGTCATGGTCGACGTATTCCGTCACTGCATTGAGTAAGCCCCAGGCCGTGTCTTTGGCAGTCACCAAGTGAGAGCCCCGGCCTTCACCGTGGTAAAGCTTCTGCACCTTATTCAGCGCCCGGTAATTGGGCAGTTTTGAAGGATCGTCCAGCGGCTTCTCTGCGCCACAAATCACCGACTGAAGATACTGCTGCGCTTCCTGCCGAGTGATTTTACGCTCCGCTAGGGTTTTCATCCGATACATGAAGTCATTCCATTGCGACACCGAAATGCCTAACTGACGCTTCACGGCACGCGGATCAAACTCTGAACGGTGGGGCACCTTAACCGCTTGCGACGTGCCATCGACGGCAATTTGCAGTGTGTTGTTGCACACCACCCGCACCGTGGTAGGCGTGGCCATGGTGGCAAGGGTGCCATCGCAGGAAGTGGCCAATAGCAGGTAGTCATTGACCTCATCCTGACCTTTAAGCGACGTACTTAAGCCGCTACGGGCTAGCGCCCAGAACTTACGCCCACCTTTGAGCACGCCAGCGGTTTCTAGCTCATACCCGGCGTACTCGGTCAGGTCACGGTAAAACTCCAGGATCTCCTCGGGCTGCACCACCTTATAGCGCTGCGACACCACCGACAGCGGTGCTTTGGTATCTGAGCGATAGAGCACCTTCTGCTCAGGGAACGAGTGAATGCTGCCAAGGTGGCTTGCCCCTTCGGCAATAAAGCGTACCGGTGCTTCTTCGATATGCCAGTTCATACCGGCCTGCTGCTGCCAGACCTCCAGCGGTTGATGACGAGACAGTTGCTGCCCCAGGCCATGCCAAGGGGTATCGCCAACATAAGCCATGTGTTCAACGAGATGTGCCATGAGTCATTCTCCAGACATAAAAAAGCGCCGACCAAAGGCCAGCGCGAAAAAGTGAGTAAGCGGATCATCCGACCCACACAGGGCGAACAACGATGGGTTAAGCGTTAGGTGCTAAAGGCGAATAGGCGTCGCGGTAGGTGCAGCCGCAAGACAAGCATAACCACGGTGTCCCGCTGCCAACTGGAAGCCACTGCTCAAACAGCGAGGTGGCGATGCGCAAGCCGGTTTGACCACCGGCCATGGCACCCATCATGGCGGCAGGCAGTTTTGCCAGCGGAAAGCGAGTCACCGCCAATGGCAGTGGGCCGGTGACGGCGGTTGCGCGCCATGCGCCAATAGCACCGCCGATCAAGGTGCTGCCCACTACGCTCACGCGTTGGGCTGTATCCAGGTTCAGCATGCGTGTTGATGCACAACGCTTACAGGGTGGGGGCATATTGAAGCTCCTATGCAGAGGAAAAGGTTCCAGTGGGGTGGATGCATAGGAGTGATATAGGTCTGAAATTAGTTGGGATACGCCGATGCGGTATTGCGTTAATTGAGTACTTTACAGGTACTGTTTTTATATGCAGTTATTAATGGAGGTGCCCATGACGTTATCAGTGACATTACTAGGACAAGAAGGCGCTTTGACAGTGTCGGAGCCCTTACCGCTCTATACCTGTGCCGTGCGCGCAGGCTTTTCATCACCCGCAGATGACCACTTAGATACCGATCTTGATCTTCACCGCTATGTGGTGAAACGACCTGCTGCAACGTATTTCGTACGTTCTGAAGGAGACTCCATGATTGGTGATGGGATTCACCATGGGGATTTGCTGGTGGTGGATCGCAGTCTCGAAGCCTTACCAGGGCGCATTATCGTCATTTGTGTTGATGGTGAGCTCACAGTAAAGCGCCTTGAGCGAGTAGGGCAGCGGACCTATCTACGAGCAAGTAATCCTGCTTACCCTCCCATTCCCTTAGATGGTCGTGAGTCGCACGTCTGGGGAGTAGTGACTCATGTGCTTCACAGCTTTCCAGGGGCAACGCTGCAATGATGTCCCTGATCGACTGCAACAATTTCTATGTCTCTTGCGAGCGGGTCTTCAACCCGTCACTGGAAGGTCGTCCTGTAGGAGTACTATCCAATAACGATGGTTGCGTCGTCGCGCGCTCTAACGAATTAAAAGCGCTGGATGTTGAAATGGGGGCTGCCATGCATCTGTTAACACCCGAAGTGCGCCGCCAAGCTGTCCTGCTATCCAGCAACTATGCGTTGTATGGTGACATGTCCCAACGAGTAACCGAGGTACTGGGCGAGTTTTCACCCCATGTAGAGGTGTACTCCATCGACGAAAGCTTTGTCGGGTTTCAAGGATTTGAGGTAGATAACTTGGAACATCGAGGTCAAGCGTTGCGTGATACCGTGAAGCAGTGGACAGGTATTCCCGTGTCAGTGGGGTTTGCGCCGACTCGGGTGTTGGCCAAGGTCGCCAATCATGCCGCTAAAAAACACCCCGCATATAAAGACCAAGGCGTATGCACGTTGCTTGCAGAAAGCGCGTCTACTAAAGCGTTGTTGAAGCAGTTGCCTGTCACCGAACTATGGGGCGTTGCACGCCGCACCGGCGAGCGATTACGCGTCATGGGCATTGAGACTGCCTGGGATCTGCGAGAGGCAGACCCGAAACATATCCGTCGGCACTTTAGTGTGGTGCAGGAGCGCATTATCTGGGAGTTGCGGGGGCAACCCTCCATTCAGCTAGATGACATGAGCCAGCCTAAACAACAGATCATGGTGTCTCGTTCGTTTGGGCGGCTTACTAACGATCCCCATCAGTTAAGGGAGGCGCTACGGCATCATGCTGCCAGGGCGGGCGAAAAGCTTCGCAAGCAGCAAAGCGTCACCAGCGCCGTCATGGTGTTTATCCGCACCAACTCGTTTCGTACAGATTTACCTCAATATCGTCAACGTGTGGTCATTTCTCTGGAACGGCCCACTGATGATAGTCGTGAGATCATCGCCGCTGCGGTACAAGGTTTGCGTCGTCTCTGGCGAAAAGGGTACGCCTACCACAAAGTGGGTCTCATGCTGCTTGATCTATCGCCTAAAGCTAACCGACAGCTCACCCTCACTGAATCCCCTCAGACTGACGAAGAAGCCAAACGTAGCGAACGATTGATGGCGACGATGGATAAACTCAACCGAGAGCTGGGCAAGGGGACGGTACAGCTGGGACTGCCCCGAAAAGGAAACGCCTGGTCGTTGCGTAGTGAGCGGCGTACACCAAGGTATACGACGCACTGGAACGAGTTATTAAAAGTAATTTAGATCAGTTGATTTGGTTATAAAATAGCCAGTAAGGCTACTAAAAATAACAGTATGCCCTCTCACACTTGCTACTCCTGCTACTGAGTAGCAGGAGTAGCTGTTAGCATTGACAGCTTTATGGCTCTCGTAAGGTCAACCCTCCCTGAATACCCACTGCTCAGCGGGGATGCGCTGGCTGGATAAATGGCGAATTACTTGCGAAGCGACGCCCTATCGCCAACCCGTATGATAGAAGTGGCCTAGCATTGGGCCATTGAAAACAGCCTGCACTGAATGCTGGACGTTACGTTAAAGTAAGATGAAAATCGCACACGTCGAAGTTATTGCGCTGAAAACTTGGCACTTTTGCGCAAACTTGCGCTTAATAGCACCGAGAAAGAACCCTCGCAGGGCTCCAAAAAGGGAAAACGCAAGAAGGCCGGTAGGGATGACAGCTATCTACTCACCATCATTCAGCAGTTCGCTCAACTGCGATAGCCCTGGTGTTGATACCCAACTGTTTGAAATACCCCCTCCCATAGTGGAAGGGGGCTTATGTCACTACCGCCCAATAATGGGCATTGAAATACCAACGTTCCAGGAGGGAATTATGAAAAAATCAATCTTTGCTGTATCCGTTCTTACACTGGCACTTGTTTCCACTCCGACTCTGGCTGATGAGATTACCGAAGAAGAGGTCCAGGAGTGTGTCATGGAACGCATCGAGAGCTTCCGTGTAGCGAATGGTCAAGAAGCTATCATTCGCTTCGACGTCTTGGAGGAGTGGGAGCAGATGTGCAAGGATGGTGAAGAGTACGAACAAGTACAACGGGAAACACAAACACGTCGACCTGTACAGCAATCTGAACCGGGTTTTGATATCCGCCTAGCGAGAAGCGGCACCACTGAAATCATTAGTCGTAGTGATAACTTGATCATTTACGATGCTGTCTTTAATCGTGGTAACTGTACCATGATAAAGACAGGTCCCGATCAGATTGAAAACATTCGTTTTGGTAATCTACAAGAACGGACAGACATGAGTGCAGAGCTTGGGTTCGGTGAGACTGAGACCTATGGTCATTTATGTCCAAACAGTCGTCTTCTGGAAGTAACAATCCATGCGTCTACCGGTAGTTGGGTGTTTACTTGGTAATCACACTGGGGTCTTTATGGCCCCTTTATAAGCCGTAACATCATGGCCATATCTAATCGCCTTTATCGCCGAACTCTGGCGAAAAAAAAGCAGCCCACTGATCGGACAGCAGAGAGGTCTGTTAATTAAGTGCCCCGCTTTATTGTTGCGTGAAGTCCTCTATAACAGTGGTTTGATAGAGGCGCTGGAGGACAATCCAGTCGATCGACGCCAATCACTGCGCATCCGTCATTCGCTTGCTAGCCAGCTGCGTACCCTTGTCAACAACACCCTGGTGCTGACGTGGTCGGTGCCACTGTTTCTAGCGTCTGAGGCGCTGATCCTAGTGGGCGACGCTGCCAGGCAGCCTCTTCCCGTTATCCAATCAGCGTCCTCATGAATAAGGCGGGGTAAAGCCTGCCAAGCCAGCAGCTCGTGGGTTGATTATGCAACCAGTCGCGCCGGAAAGGTGCCTACTTTGCTGCTGGCTCCTATTCGAGTCACTGACCACCGGTAGGGAAACAGAACAATTACCAACAATTTCACATCACTTTTGCCGAAGAGGCCGACCAACCGAAAGTCCGTTCCGCCATCTTTTGGAAACAGATCACCAACCTTCACGTCGCCAATCATGACGATGTGGTACAGGAACTTAACTGATATGCACAACGCTGGAAATAGTGACATTTTGCCACTGCCAGTCGACACGCTGACTGCATTGCGCTCTGTTGCGTCGTGTCCTACCGAATATCTTGACTGATCATGGATTGATGCCAGCTTCCAACTGCAGTAATGGCGGCGGTGTGTACGGATACCGAAAGACTCCTGCTCGACCGTTCAATGCCATTAAACAGTCAGAATACGTAAAGCAACATGGCTTTCGACAACGGCGGTGGCTCTCTTGGGAGCCCTATCAATCGATGACCCAACAACAACGGCTCAGTGCCCACACATTCTTATTTCACCCCCAGTGTGATGAATCAAAACGCAGTAAAGAAATTTGACGTCAAAAAACGTCAAATTAAGTCATGTGACTTTTATTTCACCATCCTCAATTATGTCTCTCATGAACAGGGCAAGCAGCACATGAGTTAACGATGCCCATAAATTCATCAATGATAGAGGCAAATAGAGATGGAAACTTTAAATGCTAAACCAATGACGCTTCTGCGTCTGAAACAAGTGATAGCGATAACGGGACTATCCCGTTCGTCCATTTACAGCATGTTGGATGAAAACTCATCTAGCTATGACCCTGATTTTCCTAAGCAAGTAAAAATAGGAAAAAAGTCGGTGGCCTGGGTAGAAAATGAAGTTGATCAGTGGATTGGCAAGCGTATCGCTGCGCGTCTAACTAAACAGGAGAAGTAATATGGCTATTCATCGGACAGGCAGAAATGCCGAGCTCAATAACCATGTAAAAGATTTAATTGAGCAATCAGCAGATGAAATGTCGATAAATTTACAAATCGACCAAAAAATGGCTTTGTCATGTTATTTGACTGCGGCGTCAACTGCATTACAGGGGGTGGCAGATATCCGCTGGCCTGATGGTAGGGAGTCCCCGCTATCTCTATTTACGCTGCTACTTGCAGGCTCGGGAGAGAGAAAAACAACAGCTTTTGCTAAAGCAAATTCAGTTGTACTGGCTAAAAATAAGGAATTAGCTCTAAGTAACGAGCGTAGGAAAAATCGATACGATAACGAAATTCGCATTTGGAGCAAAAAATACAAAGCAATTGAAAGTAAAATTGTTCGTGAAACTGTGCAAGGTCGAGAGACTGAAAAGTACGAAAAAATACTGAAGGAGCTAGATATGGAAAAACCTGAAAAGCCATCGATAATTGACTTCATATATAAGGATTCAACATCCGAAGCTTTAATGCAAGGATTGCATGATAAATCAAAGTATGCATCGTTGATATCAAGTGAGGGTGCTGGAATATTGAATGGAGGGGCATTTAAAAATTATGCTTCTATTAATGATGCCTGGAGTGGCGATGATCTAAAAGTGGATAGGAAATCAACTGCCTCAAGCTATGTAAAAGGGGCTAGGTTGACTATTGGTGTTATGGTGCAAAATGAAATAATGAATGAGTTTAATAAAAAACATTCATGCGAGTTCCGAGCTTCAGGCCTTTGGGCTAGGTTTTTAGTTTTTTTGCCTGAAAGCCGAATTGGTAAGCGCAATCAGTCCGGGCCTGTTCAAAGCCGTTACTCAAGTTTGTTCAACAGAAGTTGCAGTAAGTATATTCATGAGCAAATAAATATTCTGGAAAAACGGAGTGAAAGAAAGGCAATGAGTCTGTCAAGAGAAGCCGCTGCAGAATTTGCGCTTATGTGTCAGCATGTTGAAAGCGAAACTCTATCTGGTGGTCAATATGCTTCATTTAAAGATTTAGCATCTAAGGTGCCAGAAAATATTATCAGGCTATCGGCTATATTAAGTGCTTTCGATAATGGTTTGGACGTGTGTGTTACTAAGCATTATCTGGTGAAAGCATATAACATGGTTCAAATATGTGCAAATGATTTCATGCGCGTTTTCTATATGCCTAGTGAAGAAGATATAGACGATAATGTCTTGCACCAATGGCTTGAAGGTAAGAGAAAACTTGGATATCGATATTTGAAGAAAAACTATATTAGGAGAAATGTTTCGTCAAGGTTAAGGAATATCGATAAGTTAAACGCGTCAATCGATCGGTTGTCAAATAAAGGGATGATATCTAGATTTGTAATGAGTAACGTTCAGGCGATTGATATGTACCCTAATATAATCATTGATTATGTGGCTGCAAACCACGAGTTATTTGGAATGAATGGACCTTTTAAACCATTTGTTGACATTAACTTTGTGATTTAATTAAGAGTGTGAGTGCGCAGTATTTAGAGTCTTGTGTGCTGAATACATAAGAAAAAGTTTTGGTATATATGTTATTGGATTGTGTATTTTTATTTAAAATAGGTAGATGCTAGGTGTCTTTTAATTACTCCTTTCTATACTCGTAAAACATAATTGCTAAGGTGATATTAGGGTGGAGTAACTACCCTTATACTAAGAAAGTGAAGTAGAGTATTGCACCTTTTAGCGGTTACCAAGTCTTGGCTTTCTGCTTTATTAGAAAGAAATGTGTATATCAAAAATCTGCCATGCCATAGTCATGAGCCTGATAAAACTGCGCATATTATCTTGTTATAAGGATGCTTAAATGATTGATTTATTTTCTAAAGCTAATTCGAATGCATTAAATGCAACTAATGATAGTTGGCTAGAGTTAAGAGGTGGGCCGCGTGGTTACTGTGTGCAAGTGATTGGCTTGGTTAAGCGTCTAAAAGAGCAAGGGTGGCCTGCATTTAGTTCGAACGACGAAGGTGGGGCTGTCTTACTGTCTAGCCTTACTAGTAACGAGCTATTTGAAAGTATAATCGAAGGAGTTAACCTTGATAGGCTGGATGCGTCAAGATTGCCATATAATCCATATCTCTTATGCTTTTTAAGTCTTTTAAATGAAATTAAATCTAGGTTTGATGGTCAAGAGATAAATGCCATTAGTAAAGAAGATTTGCTTAATTTCAGCGTTAATTTTTTGAATTATGAATTTTCCTCTAGAAAAATAAGTTTGCTGAGGTATAAGCAAGAAAAAGCGTATCGTAATAGACTTAAGAGCGCATATGGGTATGTTGACTCTTTACATAATTTATATTCAAGAATACTTTGCGTTAGAGTCGATTTTTCTTATCGTAAAGGTAAGTTTATAGAAAGTGATAATTTCGGTAAACAAATGAGAGAGGTAAAAAACGACTGGAAGGTTATGCATTCAAAGCTAAGAGCATCGGAGCTTGGCGAAGATATGATAGGGTATTTGATAAAACTTGAATATGGACTGCTTAAAGGCTTTCATTACCATGCTTTAATTATTTATAACGGATCAAAGCGCCAGCAGGACGTCGTGTTAGGGAAAATGCTAGGTGAATGCTGGGTTAACAATGTAGTGTCTGGCAATGATGGTCGATACTATAATTGTAATCGATACAAGAATAGGTATAAGAGCCTTGGAATTGGTTCTATAAATTATTATGAAATGGATAAACGTAAAGCCCTTAAAAGCATGGTTTTGAACTATATGCTTAAGCCTGATGACGTATTAGATTTTATAGGCCTGAACGAGCGCTTGTTTTTTAAGGGCGTGCTGAAGAAAAAATATAATTCATGTAATGGCAGGCCTAGAAAGAAGGTTTCTATCAAGGCTTGGGAAGCATAAACCGCGCCAGTTGTTGCGATATTCGTTTAGGCAGTGCTTTTTCTTTATCCGCCTGGTCTTTTATGTCTTGTATTCTGGGCGGATTGTTTCTATCAATGCGTTCGCTAATTCTAAGGGCAAGTTCATTCATATTTACTACTGCTGGTGTAATTGCAGTATGGTATCTTGATTTTTCTGATAGACTTGGGGCGTGCATGTTTTTCATCAGTTGATCAGTGATTACAACATCTGTGCATGCGCTTAGTACGGTCTTACTTATTTCTTTTTTATTAATTTCTCGATAATTGTCGGAAATAAACTCTTTGATCAATATTTTTATCTGGTCATTGTCACTGATTGTGTTTGTTTTTTTCTCGATAAGAAATCTGACGCATGCTCTATTTAGCATTATTAAATTGTCATTCATCCACTCTTTAGTCACATCTAAATTTTCAAGCTGTATAATTTCATCTTGGATTGCTTTGGCTTCATCCTGTATTTTTTTGTTCCGCAGTCTTTCTTCTTTCTCTTTGTTTATTTGTTGCTGTAGGAAATGAGGGATGATTTTATCTAAATCATAGCTTCTTATCCAAAGTTGATCTATTGTAATGAAAAGCTCACATGGATTAATAGGTGGGAGGGTGACTGTTATTTTTTTTGGTTTGAAGTGTTGTAAAGAGTTTTTGCGTTCAAAGAAACAAAAGCGAGCCTCAGTCCTAAGCCGTCTTGAAATTTGACAAGTCTTAAATTTTTTGTCTGTTTCGTTAAGAGCAATATTTTCAGCAGATAATATATTTATTTCTGTTGGAGAGTTAAATCTTGCTATATTGTAGAAAAGAGAAATGGTTATCGATTTCGCGCATAATATTTTATCGTATACGCTGCTATCTACTACGACGTAGTCACAGTCATTAACTTCTTGATAGACAGTTCTGTTATCTTCAAGAAAGCCTTGGAATGGTGCAAATGGGGCTATTAAGTTTATATCAACTGAAAGGCAATAAAGGTGGATGAGTGAGCTCGGCTTATATAGTAAAGGGATGCTTTTTTCAACCAGTCTTTCGAGCAAAGAATTTTTATTAATACCGGCTAGTTTAGCGGCATCATCGAAAGTAAAAAGTTCATCGTTTGACATGCTTAGATTGACCTTATGTTCATTTTTTATTGATGTCGTTGAAAACAAAATCAGCCCATCCTTGCATCATTTGTCTGCGTTTTTCAAACAAGTCCCCACGCCTATATGCAGCCTCTACCTTATTTTCAATAGTATGTGCTAGCGCCATTTCAGCTACGTCACGCGGGTAGCTTGTCACTTCCCCTGTCCAGTCTCGAAAACTTGAGCGAAAGCCATGGGGAACGTAATTTCCTTTTTCACCACTGGGGCCATATCCAAGACCTCGCATAAATTGCAAAAGCGACATATTGGATAGTGGTCGACCCACCTTCATTCCGGGGAAAAGAAAATTATTACCTCTAACGCGCTGCAGGCTATGTAATAGATCCATTGCTTGCTTAGATAGTGGCACTCTATGCTCTCTATTAGCTTTCATGCGGGCTGCTGGTATTAGCCACGTAGCTTTACCCATATCGATCTCATGCCATTCAGCGTTGAGCACCTCAGAGGTACGCGTGGTTGTTAGTATCAAAAACTGCAGTGCTTTTGATGACACGCTATTGTAAGCCTGTATTGAACTTACAAATATCGCCACCTCGTCATAAGGCATAGCAGGGTGGTGAGTCACTTTTTGAACCCTTGACGGCTTGGCTAAGAGTTTGTCGAGATGGCCGCGCCAGCGCGCTGGGTTGACTGGGTCGCGGTATTCATGGGCTGCAGCGTAATCAAGCACATTCTCGATCCGCCCCTGTACACGCTTAGCTGTCTCGTTTTTGACTGTCCAGATAGGCGTTAGAACCTTCAATATGTCCTGCGTTGTGACATTCTCTACAGGGAGGTTTCCTATCACCGGGCGGGCATATGTTTTAAGCGTGCTTACCCACTGACGCGCATGCTTAGCATTTCGCCAACTGCGACGGTGAGATTGAATGTAGCGCGCTGCACAATGCGTGAAAGTTACAGGCCCTGCTACTGGATCAGATTTCTGCTCACGAGCAGCCAGTGGGTCGATGCCTTGCTTCACAAGCTTGCGTTGCTCAGCAGCAACGACCCTTGCCTCTGATAGGGAGCAATCTGCAAAGCTACCGAGGCCCATATCTCTCAATTTGCCGTTCCATCGAAAACGGTAAATCCAGCTTGCGCCGGCACCTTTACCGATTTTCAGATACAGCCCATCCCCATCATTGGTCATGCCAGGGTTTGATTCCCTGACCAGCTTCTGTACGCCTTTTGTTGTCAGTTTGCCCACAGCTGCTATCTCCCATAGTAGATTTTTCAAGATTACCATATGCTAGCCCATACGCCAGCCCATACTTTTCTTGTGTGACTAGTCGCATGAATGTGGATGTAGTGGGACTTATTTTTTACTTTTTTCTATATAAATCAGTTATTTCTGTATTTTTTTGGATTTGTCAGGACGATGAGTATGCGGACTCCCTCTCCGCCACAGAATTTAAAAAAGCCCGCTGAGCAATCAGCGGGCTTTTTTGTGTTTGAGGTTTTCACGAATAAACAAACAGCATTCATGCCTCAGCGTGCAGAATGCCGCCCCCACCAACATAACAATTGCCCTGACGACCCACGATCCGTCTATACTCGAAAAAAGTCACCCGGCTAGGCTGCCCATGTCCGTTGATTTACAGGCGCTTTATCCCAAGCTAGTTCACTTGATGCTCGATACTGTGTTCGTGGTGGATGCGGATCATCAGATCCTGTTCGTTAGCGATGCCTGCGAATCACTGCTGGGCTATCGTGCCGATGAGCTGGTGGGGTCGCTGATTACTCGCTATATGCACCCAGAAGATTTGGCCGTGACTAAAGCCTCCATTAAACGGGTGATGAATGGGCAGCCCCATCTCGATTTTCGTAACCGCTACCTGCATAAGAACGGCAGCGTGGTGCATGTGCTGTGGTCGGCTCGCTGGTCGGAAGAAGAGCAGGTGAGAATTGGGGTGGCGCGGGATGTAACGGCCCAGGTGCAGGCGGAAGACGACCTACGCTTTTTGGCGCATCACGACCCGCTCACCAAACTGACCAATCGTTCGCTGTTTTACGACCGTTTGGAATCGGCGTTAAGTACCGCAAGACGCTATCAAACCCGCTTTGCGCTGCTGTTTTTAGATGTAAACGACTTTAAGCGCATTAATGATGTGCATGGCCACGCGGTGGGGGATGCGGTGCTGTGTGAGGTGGCTCGCCGTTTGAGTGACTGCGTGCGCGAAACCGATACGGTGGCACGTATGGGGGGCGATGAATTTACGGTGTTATTGACCGACGTTCACTCTAAAGAGGCCGCTATCGAAAAAGCTGCCCAAATACTGGAGGTGCTTTCTGCACCACTCGCGGCAGAGGTAGGAGGGGCGGATATGCGGGGTATCGGCATGCCGTCTTGCAGTGTGGGTGTGGCCACCTACCCAGAAGACGGCAAAGATGCCGATACGCTACTTAACTATGCCGATGTCAAAATGTACCGAATGAAAAGGCGACGTGCGCGTTAGTAACTTGGCTGCTTTTAAAACGGTAGCCCACCGCTAAAGCCAAAAATCGCTACGGCAATCACAACAACGACAACAACGATGGTAGTAGTAGATGGCATGCTCTCTTCCTCTGAGAAATAAGTGTGCTTTAAGCCTAGCTGCTGGCCAGCGGTTTCGCACATTTTTATCCGCGTGTGCGGCTAAGAGCGCTGCCTAGTGTGATGAAGTAGTCACTCAGCAGCGCGTTGATGCGTTCGCGCTGCTCCCCCTGCGGATATAAACCACGCTCTGCTTCTGGCGAGCTTTTGGTGCCTTTCACCAAAAAGTGATTTTTGATCGAGGCATCCTGCACGAACGCTTCAAAGGCGCGGGCGCATAGCTCTTCTGGTTTGCTGTAGTAAAGCTGCCCAAGCGCTTTATCCATCGCCGCAGAGTGGTGAAATAGTGCGCTAGGTTGCTGGCCATTGGGTTGCAGTAGGATGGCACGAAAGCAAGCGATTAACCGCTGGTTGAGCGGGTGCTGAATAGGGGAAGCATCGGCCAGCCAAGCGGCAGATGCAAAAGCACTGTTCGGCACGTTGTGAAAGCATTTAGGCGCAATGTAGTGATCGAAGGCGTGAAACCACTCGTGGGCAATACTGCCCGGGCCTGCGTTTTTGGCCAGCGCAAAGCTGCGTTGGCGAGGGTCGTAGTGGGCCGAAACGCCAGGCCTTCCACCAGTGCCGTACTGGAGCGCGAGAGAGCCCCTGAGTGAAATCAGCGTTTCGGTACCTTGAAGAATCAGCATGAGATCGCACAGCGCATCGTGAAACAGCTCGGCTGCACGGTCTCGTTCAGTGTTGGTGACCCAGCGGCCAATCTCGATGGAGCGAAAATCGAACTGGCGGCGAATCAAGCCAAAACTGCTGGCGGGCTCCGAGCGGTGCGCAGGGCCGTTGCGGAAAAATGTTCGTTCGTGAAAGCTCACGTTAAACCTATGCCTGTCTGAACCATCGTCTCGCCATACCTTGCGCCCATGAAAAAGCGCCCTCGTAAATGAGGACGCTTTTTTAAGCACCAATGCTTCTAGTACCTGGCCTTCCATGGTCGTCGTTTAGCTCTTCCTGAGCTAACTCCTTCCCTGGTGTTACCTTGCTCTTCCTGAGCTGACTCCTTCCATGAGCAATATCTCGCTATTCCTTAGCGTACATTCCATTGTGACGCGGTATCCCTGCCGCGAGCCCTTTCAACTATAGGTTAGGGATAAGTGATGTACAAGATAAAATTGTATGTTTATTGTACTTGAATAGTACATAAATGATGCTTCCTGTTATCAAAAGGCGCGAAAACAAGTCGTTATGGTGGATATCGAGGTTTTTGATTTTCTATACAAGGTAGCCGGGCAGGGCTTGTAACCGTAAAAGTGCGCCCCAAGGTAAATGGAGTAACGCATCACGCTATCCCACTCTTCACTATTAGGAGCATCGAGATGAGCAAGCGTATTCTAGTGGTACTAACCTCGCATGATCAGCTAGGCGATACCGGCGAGAAAACCGGGTTTTGGCTGGAAGAGTTGGCAGCGCCTTACTACGTGTTTAAAGATGCAGGGGCGGTGGTCACGCTTGCTTCGCCGAAAGGCGGCCAACCGCCGCTGGATCCTAAAAGCGATGCAGAAGATAGCCAAACCGATGAAACGCGCCGCTTCCAAAAAGATGAGGCCGCAAAAGCAGCGCTTGCCAACACCCATCTGCTAAGTGAGATGAAGGCGGATGATTTTGATGCAGTCTTCTACCCCGGCGGCCACGGCCCGCTATGGGACTTGGTAGACGACCAAGACTCCATCAAACTGATTGAAACCTTCATTGCCCAAGGCAAGCCGGTAGCGTCTGTTTGTCACGCGCCTATCGTGCTGGTGAATGCCAAAGACAGCAACGGCGAGCCGCTGGTGAAAGGTCGCCAAGTCACTGGCTTCACCAACGGTGAAGAAGACGCCGTTGGCCTCACGGATGTAGTGCCGCACTTGGTGGAAGATGCATTGCAGAAGTGTGGCGGTATTTACAGCAAAGCCGATATCTTTACGCCCTATGTACGTGAAGATGGCCAGCTAATTACTGGCCAGAACCCGCCTTCCTCAGCGCCAACGGCAGAAGCGCTAATGGCGTGGTTTACGCGCTGAGCGAAGCGATCACATAAGTGAAGCGGTAAAGTGAACGCATAAAAAGGCGGGCCATGGGCCCGCCTTTTTTGTGGTGGTCATCGCCGAACTAGAAGCGGTAAGTTAGCGATACGCCGCTTAGTGCCTGCCAATCGCTACCTAGGTCTTCCACAATGGGGCTATCGGATGCGCTGCCGGTAAGGTAAGTGGTGCCTAAAAACCCTGTGGCAGTCCATTCCGGCGTTAACGCGTAGCTCAGCGTTGCGTTAATGCCTGCCCGCCAATAGCCGCCATCAGGCGTGTAAGCCGCTATGCCGCTGCGGGCGCTATCTTGTGCCGAGACACCAAAGAACGATTCGGTCCACTTTTCATTGGAGTAGCTCACACTTGGCGTCAGCGTGAAGAGCGTGCGTTCGCTCATGGGCAGTCGAAGGGCTGCATCCCCCGTGAAGTTAGCGCCCTCTACATCGCCTGTCACCGCTGTGCTGCCCGCGATGCTGTAACGCCACAGGCCCTGCTGGTAACTCACCCGTAGGCCAAGAGTGGCACCGCCATCGACTTTCTCAAAGCGGCTGATGTCGCCTTCGTTATCCCGCCCGAAGGTGTAGCCGATGTACGGAGAAGCGGTCCAATTGCCTTGGCGAATCGCATGCCAAGCGATACCGTCGCGTAGGTTGATGGAGAGCTGGTCACCATAGGTGAGGTTGAGCACTGGCAGTGGCTGCACATCGTAATCATCGCTGCCCAGGTAATCAGGAGCATAGGTAGCGCCTGCGCCAAGGGTGCCTTCCCAGCTGTCGGCGAGTGCTGGAGTAGCTAAGGCAATACCCAAAGCGGCCGCCAACCAGGGGGTAAGACGCTTCTGTGGAGGGGTCGCTATTGCAATAGTGTTGGTCGTCACGGGGCTGCCCTTTATTAGTTGCAAACGTGCACGATTGTATGTTTTTGGTAGAAGCCACTGCAAGGTATCTGATAGGTTTTAGTCGATAGCATGAAAACTTTTGGCGTTTCATATCATAGGTTAGATAACTCAACCGCTATAGAGCGCACTGTGTGCACATAACGCAGGGACGGCGTTACAGGGAAGTGCAGGCATGGAGTGCTTGCGGTGCACATGGAAGCATGAACAGGATGTTCGTGAAGTAGGATTATGGAGGACCTGATGAAACCCCGGCCAGCAATGGCCGGGGTTTTTTTATGAACGAGCGGTGCGCGTGACAAGAGCCATTAACAGGCGTGGTGATAGAACAGTGCGCTTAGCTGGCTCATGGGGGCCGATACCGACGTTTGGCAACTTAAACAGCGTAACAGCACGCTGTCTTTCCCGGTGCCTTCCAGTCGAAACCGGTTCAGGTACGGTGTTGTCGCGGATTCTGCATTGCCGCAGTGGCGGCACATAATATCCACACCGTGGACTTTCGAGCTGATCATGATATGTCGCACGCTGACCTCCTACCGCTAGGGGGTGAATGGGTTCAGGCGTGGTAACGTCCGTGTAGAAAGGCATCCTTACAGATGCCAAAAAAGTATAGGTGGCAACCCTGCAACGCGCTAAGAAAAGCAGTCTCAGTGTGTGCTTTATTTAAAAGTGCACAGCCTCGATATTTAACAAAAGTGCTGATGTTTCTATCTCAGGTTAATGTAGTTGACACATTTAAAAGGCAAGGTGAGCAGTAACACAGGGAAAAGTGTTAAGGAGCAGGCAGGGAAGGCTTGCAAGACCAGGGATGCACGAACAGGAGGTTCGTGAAGAAGGATTACGGAGGAGTTACTACTACCCCGGCCAGCAATGGCCGGGGTTTTTTTATGCCAATTAAGCGGGTTTTTCGTCGTCACTCTCAGGCTTAGCGCTGCCCTGGTGCGCAAGCGGGCTTGCTTGGTCTAAGCGCGGGTGGTTATCCAGGAAGGCCTGCTTAAGGTTGGGCAGGGCATCCAGCGCTTGAATGGTGTGGTGCAGCGCATGCACGGCAGCCAGTACGTCCTGGGTGTTACCGGTTTCCGAAATGGTATGCATGTTACGGATCGGGAATCCCATAGAGGTAGCAGCGCTATCGATGGAAGCCAACACGCCCGCCATGCCGTCCGTGCCGGTATCCACGCCCACGATGTCCCGCTGCATGGGAATGTCCTGCTCTTTGGCAGCACTGGCAATAATACGGTTGAGCTGTTCGCTGGCAATAGAGCCCACCGACAGCGTAAAGCCTTTGCCCATTTCCAGCGGCTGCATACGCTTATCGCCAATGCCGGGGGCCGCCACATAGTCGTGGTTAACGTCCACGCCAATCAACGCATCGGGCTTGAGTTCACCGGCCAGCACTCGGCTGCCGAAACGGCCAATCTCTTCGTAGCTGGCGATAGCAAACATCACCCGTACGTTCTCGGTGCCGCCCGCTTCAGCGATCAGGCGCGCCACTTCAGCCGTCACAAAGCAGCCCAGACCGTTATCCAAATACGCGCCGTAGAACGTATTCGGGCTAAAGCCTTGGCGGATAGGGCGATTGAAGATAATCGAGTCGCCCGGACGCACGCCCAGGTTCAGCACCTGCTGCTTTTTGTTCTCGCCGTGGATTTGCAGGTCGAGATATATCTGCTCTTTCTTAATGCCTTTGCTGCCATCGCGCTGGGCGGGGTCAGAAAAGTGGATAGCACCCAGCGCTTCCACCGTGCCGCCTTCAATGCTGCGGTAGCTGCCGGGGGCTTCCGGGTCTTCGCTGAACAGCGTGACTTCATGGCCGATCAGCACGCTGGGTAGGAAGGAGTCGGTGTTGATCCAGATTTTGCCATCTTCACCAATCGAGCGAACCTGCATACGGATTTTGTCCGCATGGCCGATGATCATCAGCTTGAACATATCATCGCGGTCCGGGTGAGTATCCAGCACCACGCCCGCATTGCCTTTGAACTGGTGCAAGTGCCAGTTACTGGGGGCGAAGCTCTCGAAGTAAGGCTTCAGCACGCCGTAGGTCATTGCGCCTTCCAGGCCTACCGGGCTGGGGGCGGCCAAAATGTCGCGCATCAGTTTGAACTGCGCGTCGGGCATGGGTTGCGTCCAGGGTTTTGCAGTATCGCTCATCGTGCTTGCTCGCTTATGACGGTAGTGAAACGTGAGGCTTAGTCTGCCAGATTCTGCGCGCCAATGCGCTGATTCCAGGTGCCACGTTTAGCGGATAGTACGGCGCGCGATTCCGGGTATGATGGAAGATAGCTGGCTATCCATTTACGCCACCCTATCACAACAAAAAAGCTCACGACGAGGGAGTGTCCATGCCCACTGCTAGCGTTCAAACGCAGCGCTTTAAAGTGCTGCTAGCGGGTGTGTTTAGCCAAATTCTATGCATTGGCATTGCGCGGTTTGCCTATACGCCGCTGCTGCCAGTGATGCAACAGCAGAGCTGGATTAGCGACGCCGATGGCGGCTGGCTGGCGGCGTTGAACTACGCAGGCTATATGCTGGGGGCGGTGCTCGCGGCTTCAATTCGCACGATTTATCTCAAAGACACGCTGTTTCGCATTGGCCTAGTGCTGGCGGTGCTAACCACCGCCGGTATGGCGCTGACCGAACACTTTTGGGTATGGGCAGGGTTGCGCTTTTTGGCGGGGCTCTCCAGCAGTGGCTCGATGCTATTGGCATCAGGGCTGATTTTGCATTGGCTGATTCAGCACCGCCAGCGGGGCGAGCTGGGCATCCACTTTGCAGGCGTCGGCATTGGTATTGTGGTAGCGGCTTTAGCGGTAGAGCTGATGCTGACGCTGGCAATGAACTGGCAAGCGCAGTGGTGGGGCTTTAGCGCCTTGGGGGCGGTGCTGCTGGTGCCTGCCTGGTGCTGGTTGCCGCGCCCGGTAAAACCGGTGGTAGGCAGTGCTGCCAGCCATCAAGCACCTGCAACGCCGCCTAGCCGCACCTTTATGCGCCTGATGCTGCCTGCCTACTTTTGTGCGGGCTATGGCTATGTGATCAGCGCGACGTTTTTGGTCGCGATTGTGGAGCGTGAACCGCTGCTGGCCGGAGCCGGGAACTGGGCCTTTGCGCTGGTAGGGCTGGCCGCAGCGCCTGCGGTGATGCTGTGGGATTTAATCGCGCGGCGGATTGGTTATTTAGGCGCGCTGATTGTGGCCATGCTGGTGCAGGTAGTCGGCATTGTGCTGCCTGCCATAAGCCCAACGCTGCCGGGCGTGTTGATTAGCGCTGTGCTGTACGGCGGCACGTTCTTGGGCTGTGTCAGTTTAGTGCTCACTATGGCCGGTAGGCTTTACCCCGCCAGCCCCGCCCGTTTGATGGGGCAAATGACGTTGGCCTATGGCGCAGCGCAGATTGTGGCTCCTGCGTTAACCGGCATGCTGGCAGAAGCCTCTGGCCATTATTATGTGGGCCTCTGGCTAGCCGGGGGCTTCGTATGTGTTGGGGCGCTGCTGCTGGCGTGGCTGCGCAAAGTGGATCATACCGCCCAGCGGCTGGATGCTGAGGCAAAAGCGAGCTATGCCACGCCGTGATACGTGGGCTTTCACTGCAAAATCCACTAGGATAGGCGCTTTTTTCTGACAGGGTGGAAGGTCATGGCGTCTTCTGGGCAACCTCGCATTCAGTGGCTAGGCCGCTGGGGCTTTATGTTGGCAGCCACCGGTTCGGCGGTGGGGCTAGGCAATATTTGGAAATTTCCCTATATCACGGGGGAGTATGGCGGCGGTGCCTTCGTACTGGTCTATTTAGCGTGCATCTTAGCGGTGGGCGTCCCGGTGATGATGACGGAAATTGCCTTTGGTCGTCGTGGTCGTGGAAGCCCCATTGATGCCATTCGCCGTGTGGTGAACGAGTCTGGCCGCTCCTCTATGTGGTCGCTGATTGGCTGGATGGCCATGCTCTGTGGCTTTATGATTCTGTCGTTCTACGTCGTGGTGGCCGGCTGGTCCTTCTCCTACTTATGGAAAATGCTCTCCGGCGGTTTGGCGGGCACTAGTGTTGACGATATGGCCGCGGTGTTCGGGGCCAATAACGCCAACCCCATCACGCTGGGCGGCTGGAGTACGCTAGTCACGCTGCTCACCATGGTCATTGTCGGTAAAGGCGTTCAGGAAGGCATCGAGAAAAACGTTAGCTGGATGATGCCTGGGCTGGTGCTGATGCTGGTGCTGCTGATTGTATTCGGCGTGTTTTCCGGCGGCTTTGGTGAGGCGGTGAGTTTCCTGTTCTCGTTCAAAGCAGGCAGCCTGTCTAGTGAAGGCATGCTGGCGGCTTTGGGACACGCCTTCTTCACGCTCTCACTGGCATCGGGGGCGATTCTGACCTACGGCAGCTACCTGCCGAAAGGTGCTTCCATTGGCCGCACCACGCTGAGCGTGGCCGTGGCAGATACCGTGGTGGCGCTGATGGCGGGGCTAGCGATCTTCCCGGTGATTTTTGCCAACGGCATGAACCCCGGTGAAGGCCCAGGGCTAATCTTTATGAGCCTGCCGCTGGCGTTCCAAGCGATGCCCATGGGCACGCTGTTCGGTGTGCTGTTTTTCTTAATGCTCTCCATGGCCGCGCTCACTTCCTCAATCTCTATGGTGGAAGCGACGGTCTCGTGGCTATGCGACAACAAAGGCATGAGCCGTAAATCAGCCGCGTGGGCCACGGGTATTGTGCTATGGCTGATGAGCACGCTGGCGATGCTGTCGTTCAACATGGGCGCTGACTGGACGCTGGCAGGCAAAAACTTCTTTGACTGGCTAGATTACCTCACCTCCCGCTGGATGATGCCGCTGGGTGGTTTAGGCATGGTGCTGCTGGCAGGGTTTGTGCTGAAAAGCGAGACCTTCCGCGACGAGCTGGGGCTTTCGCCGCTGCCCTATGCGCTGTGGCTCACCATGGTGCGCTACGTCAGCCCGCTGGGTATTCTGGTGATTTTTGTTGATGCCCTTGGCCTGTATCAGGTCTCGTTTGCGGCCCACTGGCCAATGTTGTTGGCGCTGCTGGTGCTAGTTGCCGTGGTGGGAGAGGCCATTAGCCCGCGTCTTCGCCACGCGCTTTCCGCCCGCTAAGCGCTGCTGTTCACGCCTTGCCCTGGCGGCAGCAATCGCGCCAGGGTGAGTGCCTGCCTCCATTAACTCATCCCAGCACGTGGTGTAGCGGTTAGACCGGTGCGCGCAGCGTAACTGCCAGGGCGCGTCGGCATCGGTCATGCCGAAGCGCAGCGTGCCTTGCCCCATCTTCTGATTAATGGCGTCGATCGTCTTCATCAAATGAGGATGCGCCTTGGTAGTTGGCCGCAGCAGAGAGAGCTGGTACTGCTGCGCGTCTACCAAATCCAACAGCATCACACCCGCTTTCATAAACGTGAAGCCGGGGCGGTACATCTGCTCTAGCCCTTCGCGAACGGCCTCTAGAATGACGCGGTTATCGTCGGTGGGCGCATCTAGGGGAATCATGGCGCTCGGTGAGAGCTGCGGCTGGTCTTTGCGGTGGCGGTTGGTGTTTAAAAACAGCATCACCGCGCGGGCCAGGCTGCCTTGCTGGCGTAGTTTTTCGGCACTGCGCTGGGCGTGGCGGCGTAGTGCGGCGTGCAGTTCCTCTTTCACACCGGTGGATTGGCCGAACGAGCGCGAGGTCATAATGCGCTGGCGGGGCTGCTCCACGGCGTTCATCTCCAGGCAGGGCGTACCGCGTAGCTCTAATGCGGTACGGGCCAGCACCACGGAAAAGCGTTTGCGCAGCTGCTTGGGGTCGCTCTCTCGTAAGTCCCAGGCGGTGCGAATACCGCTCACCGCCAGCCGTTCCGCCAAGCGTCGGCCTACGCCCCATACGTCGCTAACGGCCAGCTGTTTCAGCAGTACTTGTGTGGTGGCGCTCTCGCCGTGAAGCAAACACACCCCTTCATAATGCGGCTGCTTTTTGGCCACGTGGTTGGCGAGCTTAGCCAGCGTGTGCGTCGGTGCTAAACCCACACACACGGGCAGCCCTAAATGGCGACGAATACGGCGGCGCAGCGCCGCACCGATGGCTTGGCACTGGGCATCGCTAAAGCCATCCAGGTAGATAAACATTTCATCGATGGAGTAGGGGGCAACCTCCGGGCAGGCGTCGCGCAGCAGTTGGGCAAGCCTCGCCGACATATCGCCGTACAGCTCGTAGTTGGAAGAGAGCAGATGAATCACGCCACGGCGGCGCAGCCCCTCTAGCTGGTATGCAGGCGTGCCCATGGCGATCTCCATGGCTTTCATTTCGGCTGAGCGGGCAATCACGCAGCCGTCGTTATTCGACATCACGCCAACGGGCTTGCCCTCTAGCGCGGGGTCAAATACCCGCTCGCAGGAAACATAAAAGTTGTTGGCATCCACCAGCCCAATCATGGCAAGTACTCGTGAATAACGGCGCGCACCACGCCCCATAGCTGGCAGTTGGTACCTTCTAGCGGCAGCGGAGGATAATGGGGGTGAGCAGAGCAGAGATGCGGCGTGCCGCAATACAGCGCGTAGCGTTTGATCAGTACTTCCTCATCAAACATGGCCACTACCGTATGCCCCAAACGGGGCGTAACGCTGCGATCCACCACCAATAAGTCCCCTTCAAAAATGCCCCAGCCCTCCATGCTGTCCCCGGTGGCGGTGAGGTAGAACGTTTGAGTGGGGTGCTTGATGAGCCGCGTATTGAGATCAAGCGTGCGCGGTTCGTAATCCTGGGCAGGGGAAGGAAAGCCGCTAAAGCCTGCACGACCCGTCAGCGGAGGAAACGGCAGCGGTTGGGAGGTTAACGGAAAGGCTGTCGCAACCAGAGGCATGGCAAGAGGGGCGGGTTGAGACGGCATTATCGGTGTCCTCATGAATAAATAGTGTGTTTATATACAGTATTTTTAAACAGTATTTATTCATGAGGCAAAAATTGCAAGTGTCTTCCTAAGAAAGCTAAGCATTGTACGGATGACTAACGCACGGTTGACTAACGTGCCAGCCACAGCCCCACGACCAAAGCGCTGGTCACAGCAATAAAGAACACAAGGTTACGAGCGCGGGTATCGCGGCGAGGTTTCATGGCAATCTCCATCAAAAAAGGAACGGCGTCGTGGCCCATGGCCGCGTAAAAGCAGCACAAGCGCTGCGCCGAGCATGGTAACGTTTGCACTTACGAGCGTCATCAGACGCGCTGGCTTTTCGCTGTGAGACACCGATTTATGAACGATGCTTCCCGAGTAGGCACGGCTCCTCAACCGCTTTCGTTGGCCAGTGGACGGCTAGCGGCGCTGAGCTGGGGGCGGCAAGATGCGCCCACCTGGCTGGCGCTGCATGGCTGGTTGGATAATGCGGCCAGCTTTTCACGTTTAGCTCCACGCTTAGCCAATATGCTGGATATTCGCATTGTGGCGATTGATTTTCGTGGCCACGGGCACTCCGCCCATGCGCCTGCTGGCAGCGACTACGCGCTCTGGGATTACACCCACGACGTGCTGGATGCCATGGAAGCGTTGGGCCTTGAGCAGGCCACGCTGCTTGCCCACTCCATGGGCGCAGCGGTTTCTTGCCTGCTGGCGGCGTCGCTACCGGAGAAGGTCGCTCGGTTAATTCTGATTGACGGCTTAGGCGCGCTGAATACGCCCGCTGAAGAGACGCCAAGCCAGCTGCGCAAAGGCTTAATGGCCCACCGGCGGCCGCTTTCTCGTGGGCCCCGCTACCTAGATATTGAAAGCGCTGTGGCGGCTCGTGTGGCGGGTGGCGTCACGCCGCTGGATAGCATTACCGCCACGCCGCTGGTAGAGCGCAATACCCAGGCCACCGCCGATGGCAAAGTACAAATGCGCACGGATAGCCGTCTGCTTAAGCCTTCGCTAGTACGTTTTACACCGCAGCAGGTGCTCGCGGTACTGGCCGAGATTCAGGCACCGGTGCTATTGATAGAAGGTGAGCGGGGCATTTTGGGCGAGCGCGCCTGGGCTGCTCAGGCGCGGCAAGCAGTGCCGATGTTAACCCGGCATGTACTGGCGGGTGGCCACCATCTGCATTTAGAGCCGCAAGCCGTAGAGCGCGTGGCCGAGGTCATTAGTCGCGAAACCGCACTGTAATATAAGCATGCATTAAGCGCTAAGCGCGTACGCATCAGTCGCCATGCCAAAAGGGAGGGGCAGAACGTGGTCAGCCAATTGACGGGGAGAACGCTAGAGGGCGGCAATAAAGTCGCGCTGGTGCTGGGCAGCGGCGGGGCCAGAGGCTATGCCCATATCGGTGTGATTGAAGCGCTGGAGGCGCGTGGCTTCGAGATTATTTCGATTGCCGGGTGCTCCATGGGGGCGCTGATTGGCGGTATTTACGCTTCCGGTAAGCTACCCGAGTATCGGGAGTGGGTGTGTAACCTTGATTATCTAGACGTGCTCAAACTGGTAGACGTGACCTGGAGCCCCATGGGGGCCATGCGTGCCAACAAAGTGATGAGCAAGTTGGAAGAGCTGGTAGGCGACCGGCTCATTGAAGAACTGCCGATTCCCGTCACCACGGTGGCCACCGACCTCGTGCGCCAGCGAGAGGTGTGGTTTCAAAATGGCCCGCTGCTTCGCGCTATTCGCGCTTCTATCGCGGTACCTGGGGTGATTACCCCGGTGCATATTGGTGAACAGGTGCTGGTGGATGGCGGGCTGCTGAATCCGCTGCCGATGATGCCCATTTTGGCCGCCCACGAAGCTGATTTCGTGGTGGCGGTGAACGTCACCGCCCACAGCCCGCAGCCGGTTACGCTAGAAGAGTTGCTGCCTCAACAAGAGAGTGACGACAGCCGCACGGCCCTAGAGCGGGATCGCGATGCCAATATTGGCGGCTGGATGGAAGAAGTACGCGCCACCACCCGGCGGTTATGGGGCGGCCTGGGCGGTGGTGCTGACGATAGCGACGACGATGAAACGGTGGACCTGCGCGGTAAGCGCGAGTGGGGCAAGCTGGATATGATTCTGGAGTCGTTTGATATCACCCAGGCGGCGCTGGCGAAGTACAAGGTGGCAGGCTACCCGCCAGATGTCCTGATCGAAATTCCCAAAACCGTCTGCAGTACGTACGAATTCCACCGCGCTAATGATCTGATTCGGTTAGGACGCCACTTGGCCGACCAAGCCCTGGAGCGGCGCATGCCCAGCATTGCCTCGGATGCCACCGAATAACGGCGGGTATAAGTAACGGCGGCCTACTTACTGCCCGCGTTTGCGCAGCAAAATATACACCGCCCCGGTGCCACCATCGATATCCGTGGCAGAGCAGAACGCCAGCACGCCGGGCCACTCGCGCAGCCACGCATTGGTGTGGCTTTTCAGTACCGGGAAATCAGAGGTAGTGCCCCAGGCTTTGCCATGCACCACCAGCACACAGCGCAGCCCTTGGCCGGCGGCATCGCGAAGAAAGCTCTCTAGCTCTAACCGCGCCTCTTCCAGGGTATAGCCGTGAAGGTCTAGCCCTGCCTGCCAGGCCGTTTGGCCGCGCTTCAACTGGCTGAACGTGCGCCAGGGCAGGTCGGGCACGCTGAACTCTAAATACTCCGATGGCCGTACGGCTTCCACCCGGCCATCAGAGGTGCGCCCGCTGGTTTGCAGCGTATTGCTCTCTACCGCCGCACGGCGGCGTGCTTCGCTGGCATCCGTTTGGCGCTTAGGCTTGCCGGGGTCGGCTTGGTTGGTGGCAATACGGCGTACCCCTGCCGCCTGCAGCGCTTGGCGAAAGGCACTGATATCGTCATCGTTAGGCAGGTGTCGCGTCATGGTCGGCTCAAATCAAAAGTCACGGTGAATAGAAACATTACGGGCGAGACAGTATAGCGAGCTTGGCGCTGCTGTGAACCGGGCGGCGTCAAAGGTACAATCCCCTAACGAACTTTTGACGCCAGGAGCCCTTGTGACCACGCATCTCACCGATGAGTCCTCTCCCTCAACGCTATCGCTGCCCGATTCGGCGCTGTTGGGTGATCTTTTTACACTGCGCGATTATTTGCGCTGGGTCTCCAGCGAGTTTTATCTGGCGGGGTTGCACTATGGCCACGGCACCCAATCACCTTGGGATGAAGCCGTTGCGCTGTGCTTAGGCGCGCTGCACCTTCCTTGGAACGTTGACCCTGCCGTGTTGGATGCGCGTCTGCTGCCGGTTGAGCGTGAACGCATTATTCGCCTCGCCCGCGAACGCGTCACCACGCGCCGCCCGCTGCCGTATCTACTGGGTGAAGCCTTCTTTGCAGGCTACCCCTTCAACGTGGATGAGCGCGTGCTGATTCCTCGCTCGCCGATTGCCGAGCTGATTGAAGATGGCTTTGCAGCGTGGTTCCCCGAAGAGCCGCCCGCCCGCGTGCTGGATCTGTGCACTGGTTCAGGCTGCATTGGCATTGCAACAGCGCTGGTGCTGCCTACCTGCGAAGTAGCGCTGGCGGATATCAGCCAGGATGCCTTAGCCGTGGCGCGGCAGAATATTACCCGCCACGATGTTGGCGACCGGGTACGCGCCGTGGAATCGGACGTGTTTAACGGCCTGGAAGGGCAGCGCTTTGACCTGATCGTTTCCAACCCGCCCTATGTGGATGAGCGCGACTTAGCCACCATGCCCGCCGAATTTCGCCATGAGCCAGCGCTGGCGCTGGGTTCAGGCAGCGACGGCCTGGATATCGTGCGGCGCATTCTGCGCGAAGCGCGTAACCATCTAACGGCCGAGGGCTGGCTGATTGTCGAAGTGGGCAACTCTGACCGCCATTTAGAGGCGGCCTTCCCAGATGTGCCCTTTATCTGGCTTGAATTCGAGCGTGGCGGCCAGGGCGTGTTTGCCCTGAGCGCCGCTGAACTCGACGCCCATGCGGCGTCTTTTGCGTAAGGAATAAACGCCCATGTCTGGCAATACGTTTGGCAAACTGTTTACCGTTACCACTTTTGGTGAAAGCCACGGCCCCGCACTAGGGGCCATTGTGGATGGCTGCCCTCCTGGCATTGCGATTAGCGAAGAGGATCTGCAGGGCGATTTAGACCGTCGCCGCCCCGGCAGCTCGCGCCACACCACCCAGCGCAAAGAGCCTGATCAGGTGCGTATTCTTTCCGGCGTGTTTGAAGGCAAAACCACCGGCACCTCGATTGGCCTATTGATCGAGAATACCGACCAGCGCTCGAAAGATTACTCCAAGATTAAAGACCAGTTCCGGCCCGCCCACGCGGACTACACCTACCATCATAAGTACGGCCATCGTGACTACCGGGGCGGCGGCCGCTCCAGCGCCCGTGAAACCGCCATGCGCGTGGCGGCGGGTGCCATTGCTAAAAAGGTGCTGGCGGCCCAGGGCATCCAAATTCGTGGCTACATGAGCCAGCTCGGCCCGATTAAGATCGACTTCAAAACCTGGGAAGCCGTCGACCAAAACGCCTTCTTCTGCCCCGACCCCGATAAAGTGGCCGAGCTGGAAAGCTACATGGACCAGCTGCGCCGGGACCAAGACTCCGTGGGCGCAGAAATTACCGTGATTGCCGATGGCGTGCCTGTAGGCTTGGGCGAGCCGGTCTTCGACCGCCTGGATGCTGACTTAGCGCACGGTTTGATGAGCATTAACGCGGTAAAAGGGATTGAGATTGGCGCGGGCTTTGGCTGCATTGCCCAGCGCGGCAGCGAACACCGCGACGAGATGACGCCGGAAGGCTTCCTCTCTAACCACGCGGGGGGGGTGCTGGGCGGTATTTCCAGCGGCCAACCCATTGTGGCGCGGCTGGCGCTGAAGCCCACCTCCAGTATTACCACGCCGGGCCGCTCTATTGATGTGCATGGCGAGCCGGTAGAGGTGATTACCAAAGGGCGTCACGACCCTTGTGTGGGCATTCGGGCAACGCCCATTGCCGAAGCCATGATGGCCATTACGCTGTTGGATCATTGGCTGCGCCATCGCGGGCAGAATGCGGATGTTAGCGTTGATACACCGCGATTAGGCCAGCAATAACGCCAAGGTGCGCTGAGTGGTTCGCTGCTACACTCAAACAAGACGGTTAAGGAGTCGCCTATGAAAATTAACGTTGAGTTTGACCTGACGCCGGATGAGTTTCGGCAGTCGCTGGGGTTGCCGGATGTAGAAGCGTTCCAGCAGAGCCTGCTGGACAACATTCAGCGGCAGATGGAATCAGGGGTAGAAGGCTATGACCCCATGAGCTTAATGCGCCCATTTTTGCAGCAGCCTATGATGCAGCAAGGGCTTTCACAGGGGCTTGCTAACTTTGGCACCTACCAGCAAATGATGCTGGATATGTTGCGCCAAGCCGGTAGCGCTCATACGGGTGGAACCAGCACTAGCACTCAGGAGAGCGAACCGGCGTCAGCGGCAAGCGAGAAAAGCACCAAAGCGAAAGCCACGGCCTCTTCTCGTTCGCGCGCGAAAGGGTAGAAGAAAGGGTAGAAGATGCACAAGGAGCGAATGGAAAGCTCCTTGTTGCAAAGCAGCATACTAAGGATTACTCTTTTTGCAGTGCAGCAATCTGCGATGTGATGGGCCACTCTAGGCTCATGCCAAGGAATAAGAGACAGGAGCAACCACAATGCAAGATAAAATGATGGACGCCTTCAGCGCCCAAACCCGCCAAATGTTTGAGCCGATGCGCAAGATGAATTCGCTGATGCTTAACAACATGGAAAAAATGACCCAGTACCAGCTGGAAGCGATGAAACGCTACAGCCAGATGGGCACTGAGCGCATCCGCAGCGCGACCGAAATTAATGACGCTGAAAGCCTGCGTGATTTCGGTACCAAGCAAGCGGAAATGATGAACGAGCTCTCCCAGCAAATGCAGGAAGATGCACGGGTCATGGGCGAAATGAGCCTACAGTTCAAATCCGAAATGGAAAAACTGTTTAGCGAAGCCGGACAAAAAATGAGCGAACAGGCCAGCGCCGCCGCCAAAGGTGAGCAGCCTGCGGCTAAAGCGTCAAGTCAGTCGTCTCGCAAAAGCTAACGGTGAGTAGTGTTCGCGGCGCCTTTGAGGCGCCGCGTTCATTTTCAGCGTTCTTTAGAGCGTTTTTTTAGCAAGTTGCCAGGGCGAATCGCGCCCAGTTGGTGAGGGGGAAGTTGTATGCAGTCAGGGTGGAAAATGCCGTCTCAACCGTTGTCCCAGCAAGAGATGGAGACATGGAAGGCACAGCTTGACGACGTGGGTGAGCAGTACAAAGGCCTGCTACAAGACCTGCTGTCACGCATGGTGCCTAGCGAAGCCGCTGACTCTGTGTACAGCGACATGCGCGAAAGCTTTGAAGCCGCCGCTCAATCGCTAATGAGCAACCCCAATTTGCTGTGGCAAACCCAGTCGCGTTTGGTGCAGGACCAGTGGCTGCTATGGCAGCAGGGCGTGCGCGCCATGGCCGGTGAGCAGGTGGCCCCGCTGGTCACGCCGCCCAAACACGACCGCCGCTTTAAAGACGAAGCCTGGACCACCGACCCCTACTACATGGCGATCATGCAGCAGTATTTGCTGTTCTCGCAGATGGTTGATGAGTTAATCGGCGATCTAGACGGTTTAGACGATACCCATAAGCGTAATCTGGCGTTCTACGCCCGCCAGCTGGTGAGCGCTATGTCGCCCACCAACTTCGTCTCGACCAACCCGGAAGTGATGCGCCGCACCCTGGAAACCAAAGGCCAGAATTTGGTCGATGGCCTTGCCCGGCTGCGCGAAGATTTAGCCAACTCAGCGGAAGGCATCAACGTCCGCATGACCGACCGCAGCGCCTTTGGCGTGGGCGAGAACATTGCGGTGACGCCTGGCTCCGTGGTGTATGAAAACGAGCTGATCCAGCTGATTCAGTACACGCCCACCACCGAAAACACCTTTAAAACGCCGCTGTTGATCGTGCCGCCCTGGATCAACAAGTACTACATCCTCGACCTGCGGGAAGATAACTCGCTGGTGAAGTGGATGGTGGATCAGGGGCATACGGTATTTCTGATCTCCTGGCGCAACCCTGGCCCCGAGCAGAGCGATATTACCTGGGCCGACTACATGCAGCTGGGCCCCATCAGCGCCATGGAAGCGATTGAGCAAGCCTGCGGTGAGAAGTCGGTTAACCTGCTGAGCTACTGCGTAGGCGGCACGCTAACGGCCTCCACCGTGGCCTATCTCACCAGCACGCGCCGTGGCCGTAAGGTGAAGTCGGTTACCTACATGGCGACGCTGCAAGATTTCCGCGACCCGGGCGATATTGGCGTCTTCCTCAATGAGCGAGTGGTTCAAGGCCTAGAGAACACGCTGCAGTTGAAAGGCTATTTGGACGGCCGTTCGATGGCCTACACCTTCAACCTGCTGCGGGAAAATGACCTGTTCTGGTCGTTCTATATCAATAACTACCTAAAAGGCGAAGTGCCAGCGGCCTTTGACTTGCTGTATTGGAACACCGACGGCACCAACCTAACGGCAGGCACCCATGCGTGGTATTTACGCCATATGTATCTGGGCAACCGTCTGGTAGAGCCGGATGGTATTGAGCTTGATGGGGTGAAAATCGACCTGCGTAAAGTCTCAACCCCCAGCTACTTTGTCTCCACCAAAGAAGACCATATCGCCAAGTGGAACAGTACCTACTACGGTGCGCTGCTGCCTAAAGGCCCGGTCACCTTTGTGCTAGGCGGTTCTGGGCATATTGCCGGTATTGTGAACCCGCCGCATAAGAATAAGTACGGCTACTGGACCAACGACACGCTGCCTGAAACGCATGACGCGTGGCAAGAAGGCGCGACCTTTAACGAAGGCTCTTGGTGGCCCCATTGGCAGGCGTGGGTGACAGAGAACGGCTACGCGGATGCGGACCCGAAAAAGATGGTGCCCGCCCGCCAGCCAGGAGAAGGCGAACTAAAAATCATTGAGCCCGCCCCAGGTCGTTACGTGAAAATGACCATTCCTGAAGTGCTAGGGGAAATCCCCAGCGGCGCGACCAGCCAGTAAGGCCGCCACGCCACCGCGGTTAAAGAGCTGCGTTAGGCATCAAGCCGCTCCTCAGTACCCCCTAAAAGCCCCTGCCACTGAAACGTGGCGGGGGCTTTTACGTGGTGGCGCTACTTAGCAAGCCGACGCTGACGGTGCGCCAACCAGCCAATCCAGCTGCCGTATAGCGCACATAGCCCCAGCAACACGCCGATTTCACGCCAAATGCTGATGATCGGTGCGCCCATCTGATTGATCGCTAAAAAACCCTGGATGCCGGGTTTTACCGGAATCAGCAGGGTGATGACATCCAGCCAGCGGGGCAGGCTTTCGGCAGGCCAGGCAAAGCCTGCGGTAAACACAATAGGTAAAGAAGAGAGCAGCACCACCACGGTGGTCAGTTCCGGCCTAGGCAGTAAATACCCCAGCCAAATCGCAAACAGCGTGGCTGCCATGAAAAACAGCAGGCTGAACAGCAGCAGTGGCCCTGGCGTGGCCACATGGGGAATCCCGTACAAGCGGAAAAAGAATCCAAAATAGAGCATCGCGAAGAGCAAATAGATCAGCATAAAGCTGGCGACTCTTAGCGGAATCGCCAGCGCCAGCGAGGTGGCGGGCTGGCCGAGAAAACGCCGAGCGCGATCTTTGATGGTGACGCTGCCTGCGGCGATCAGCAGGGTCTGGTGGAGAATCAAGACAAACACCGCCGGAACGATATAGTTCAGGTAGCCGGATGTGGGGTTAAAAACGGGTTTGGTAATCACCCGCATGGGCATGATGTGCCCAGGAATCTGCATCGGGTTATCACCTTTGAGCAAGCTGCTCATGAGTTGGGTTTGAACGCTTAACGTGGTGGCGGCGGTGAGCAGCCCCTCGACCACATTGCCATAAATGAGAAAGTAGCTGGCATCCCCTGCAAAGGAGAGGCTGGTGGGGTTGCCGAGATACACATTGCGCTCAAACCCTTCGGGGATCACCAGCAGCCCGTGAACCTCGTCATTGGCCAGCAGTGCTTCGGCTTCTGCCATGCTGCCGGGGCGTGCCGCGACTCGAATTTGCGGGGCGGCATCGGCCATGCGAATCAGCTGGCGCGCCATGGCGGAGTGGTCGCTGTCTAACACGGCAATGGCCTGCTCGCCGGGAACACTTTTTTGATATGGCAGCGGGTACAGCACCGCATAAAATAACAGGCCGCCCACAATCACCAGCAGCACCGCACGGTCGGCCACAATATGGGTTATTTCAGCACGCCATGCCTGCCAAAAGCGCCGCCAATCGCTCATGTGGATACCTGCTCGGTAGGGTCGACGGTGAGCTGCTTGGGTAGTGCCCGAATAGCAAAAGGCAGCGGAATGAGAAACAGCAGCAGGGTGAGTAAGGGCGGCAACAGCGTGGCGAGCGGCGCACCGTGGTCGGCCACTGCGACCTGCAGCTCAATGTAATGGGTGGAGGGCATTAAATTTCCCCAGAGACGAGCCAACATATTCATATCGCCACGTGGAAAGGTAATGCCCATAAAGGCAAACGCCGGGGCAAGGTAGGCGGCGCATAAACTCAGCGCTCGCACTTTATTGGCCACTACGGCAAGTATCAGCATCGCCATGCTTTGTATCGCCAGCACCATCAGGGCCATGCCCACGATTAACCATCCAACGGAGCCCTCCGGGGTCCAGCCAAGAAAATAGTGAAATAGCCCTAGCGTGATTAGCCCTTGTAACCAGAGCAGCAGCGAAATAGGCATGAGCAGCTGCCAAAGGGCATGGCTTCTAGCGAGGTAGCCGTCAGGCAGCGGGGCGTTTTCTAAACGCCAGTACAGGGTGAGGAGCGTGGCGACAACAATCATGATTTGCCATAAGGCAGGGGTAATCGTCGTGACCAAGAACAGCGCGTAACTCATGCCCGCGTTATACAGCGCGGTGATTTGTGGACGCACAGGTGCAGCTGCGGCCACCGCTTCAGGAAGGGCGTAGCCTTGCCCTAACCGAAGTGCCACGCCTGTTTCTGCGGCAAAGGTCATGCTGGATTGCGTGACAGCAGAGGCAATGAACTTGCCCGCCAGTAAGTACTGACTATTGTAGAAAGCCACCGCCTCCGGGCTTAGCGACAGCCGTAAGTCGCGCCCAAAATCGTTGGGGATAATCAGCAGCGCCAGCACCTCGCCGCGTTGCAGTGCCACGGCACCTTCACTGGGCGAGGCATAGGGGTGACGTACATCCAGCGCGGGGCTGGCGTCTAGGTGGCGCTGCAGTGCGCGGGCTTCAGCGGTGTGGTCTAAATCCACCACTCCAATAGGCAGCGACTGTGGCGTGCCTAGGGCAAAAATGGCGATTAACAGCAGTGTCAGTACGGGCGGTAGCCAACCCACCAGCGCCAATAACCAAGGCTGGCGACGTAGCGCCTGCCAGCCAGTAACGTTATTCGTTGCCATGTTGGGTGTTTGAGTCAAGGTCGGGTAGTTCGAGCAGCACGCTCATGCCAGCCCTTAGCCCCGCCACCGGCGCAACAGGGTGCATTTCCACCTCGAAAGTGCGCATATCGAATCCACGCCCTGGCACGGTGGCCCGCCATGTGGCGAAATCGCCGAGCGCCGCAATATGGGTCACACGAAACAGCGCGGTTTGGTTAAGCGCCGGAATCGTCAGTTCAAGCTCTGCCCCTGGCGGTACCCGTTGGAGAAGGTCTTCGCGAACGTTAAACAGCGCCCAGGCGTCATCAAGGTCGGTGATCATCACCACTGGGAAGCCCTGAGGCACCAGCTCGCCGACATTCAGCAGCACGTTGCTTACCACCCCAGAGTGATGCGCAAAGGCCATGGAGTCTTCGAGTAATTCGTTGATCTCTTCCCGTAGGCTGGTGGTGATCTCCTCGCCTGCACGGCTAGCGGTGCGGGCCTCTTCACGCGGGCCAGCCTCAGCCAAGCGCAATATTTCACCGGCAGTAACGCGTGTTTGCTCCGCCACGCGCAGCAAAGTGAAGGTTTCATCCAAGCGCTGGCGCGCCACTACGCCCTGGTCGGCCAGCACCCGAATACGTTCATAGGTGGTGCGCGCCATGCTTTCAGCCGCCTGAGCTTTCTGAAACTCGCTGCGTGCCGCGGCTATTTTCTCTTCCCGAGTGCCGCCTTCCACCGCTTGGGCTAACGACCGGCTGATGGTGTCTAGCGCATCGACCTGGGTCAATTTGGCTTCGAGTTCGGGGCTGTCGATACGAAACATACGCTCGCCTGCGGCAACGCGGTCGCCACGGCGCACGTCAATCTCGGCAAGGCGACCGGGGACTTTGGAGGAGACCATATATTGGCGCGCCTCTATTTGCCCCTGCAGTTGCGGCGTGGGCGGGCGATACGTACGCCAAAACACCGTGGCAATGGCCCCTATGATCACCACCAACATGGCCAGCAGGAGGAGTTTACGAGTGGTCACTGGATGGGCTCTCCCTGGCTAAGGTAGTCAAACAGCGCCTCTTGCTGGCCGGTAATGCTTAATAGCTGTGCCAGCGAGACGACAAACTGAAAGGCCGTCGCATCTCGGCGTGTTTGTGTCGCGGATAAAAATGTCTGCGCATCAATCACGTCTAGCGCACGGCCCAAGCCCTCTGCAAACGCGAGTTCCTGCAAGCGCAGGCTCTCTTCCGCTAACGCAACGGTGCTGGCAAGGTCGCGATACTCATTCAGCGCCTGCTGAGCGTCGCGATACTGGTGGTCAAGCAGCAGTTCCAGCCGTCGCGCCGCCGCCTGCTGGCGGTGGTCTAATTCCACCACGGTGCTAACGGCGGCCTGCACTTTGCCGCTGCGCCCGCTGCGGTCCACCAGCGGCACGCTAACGCCGACCCCCACTAGCCAATCGGGCGTGAGGTCGCTGGCCACCGAGTCATCTTCATAAAGGTTATAGCTGCCGTACATGAACACATTCGGTTGATACAGCCCGCGGCTTGCGTCAACGACGCTCTCCGCCTGTGCTTTTTGATTGGCGAGCAGCCTAAGCCCTGGGTGGTTAGCAAGCCCCGGCGTGAACGTATCCATAGGCGGCAGTGTGCTTAGCGTAAAAAGCGGCGAGCTAGGCACAAGTAGCGAGGGAGAGTGCGCCGCCAAAGAGGGCTGGGTACTGGCATGATGAACGAGCGAGGCCAGCGCCTGCCGGGCGCTATTGCGCTGCTCTTCTACGGCGCGGGTAGTAATGCGAGCGCGATCATAGGCGGCTTCTGCTGCTAACCGCTCTACCCGCGCAATTTGGAATTGATCCTCCAGCGCCTGGGCGGAACGGTAATGGTGGCCTAGGGTTGATTCCGTTTGGCGCTGGGTGGCTAGGGCTCTCTCTGCCATCACCAACCCATAGTAGGTGCTCACTAACTCCATAAAGCGCACGCGGTAGACTTCTTCAAGTAACAAGGCAGCCGCTTGCTCTTCCAATGAGAGTAAGTCCCGCGCCGTGGTGATTCTTCCGCCGGTATACAGGGGCCAAAACATCGCCAGCGAGCTTCTGGCGATATTGCGATTAGTTACCGGGGTGGTAAAGGCCTCAGGCCCGCCAATTAAATCGACTAACAGCTGGCCGGGAACCGTTGCCGCTGCGCTGGTTAACGGGTTAAGCGCTAAGGCATCCACTTCGATGGGACTATTTAAGTGGGTGTAGGAGCCGATTAAGTCGATTTGCGGAAGTAGCAAACTGCTACTTGAAGAGAGAAGGGCGGCCGCTCTTTGCTGAGCGGCTTGCCCGGCGGCAACGTCGTCGTCTTGTTCGCGCAGCTGTTGCCAAGCGGTGGGGAGTGAAATTGGCTGCGCAGCGGCAGAGAGGCTAACCGAGGCTGCAGCCATCACCAGGATAGAGGTGCATAGCCGTCTGAATGAGATATTCACTCTCACCACCCTTAATCTATGTGTTATTGACGTTAAACCATAGTGAGGGAGGGAAGTACAAGCGCTGTTTTCAAATAGAGAGCATTCGTGTTGAAACAGCGTTACGAGACGCTTTTACGCAGTAACGTGAGACTAATAACCGCTATGCGGTGAATGGTTATTTGCGTTTCAGTGATAAAAGGGTTTTCAACGGCTTGGCTAGCTGGTTGAGTGCTTTACCCCAACATCTTGCCAAACAGTAGGCATTCAGCAGATGTTGGGGTGAAAGTGTCGCCTATTTAACGGCCAACGCTTAGCGCCTGCGCAGTAAGCCTGGAACCAGCATCAGCCCCGCCAGCAGCCATACGGGCCAGCTACCCATGCGGGTGAACGGCGTTAACCCTTCCATGGCGTAGAACTCGCCCGTGAGGTAGGTGGTTTCAAACTGCGGGGCGCGGTTTACCAGTTCACCACGGGGGTTAATAATGGCGGTGATGCCGTTGCTGGTGGCGCGAACCACGTAGCGGCCATTTTCCAGCGCACGCAGGCGGGCAATTTGCAGGTGCTGGTGCGGGCCAATAGAGGCACCAAACCAGGTGTCGTTAGAGACCGTCACAATCACGCCGCTATCGGCTGCCCGCTGTGCGACGAGCTGCGGGTAGATAATTTCGTAGCAAATGGCGTTACCAATCGCGACGCCCGCTGCCTGCATCGGCACTTGCTCTGACGCGCCTTTGCTAAAGCTAGACATCGGCAGGTCAAAGAAGTCGATGGCCCCCCGCAGCACGCTCTCTAGCGGCAGGTACTCCCCAAACGGCACTAAGTGCTCTTTTTGGTAGCTGCCTTCTACATTGCCCACGCCAATCACGCTATTAAAGTAGCGGTTGTTCTCATCGAGCTGAACAATGCCCGTTAGCAGCGCGGCTTCAGGCGGCAGGTTGGCCTGCACGCGCTCCAGCACTGGCCGGGCTTGGCTATCAATCATGGGCAGCGCGGTTTCAGGCCATAAGATCAGATCCGCTTCATCCGCCACTTCGCGGGTTAAGTCGCTGTAGATATTCGCGGCGGTGCGCTGGCCTTCAGGGGTCCATTTTAATAGCTGGGGCAGGTTGCCCTGCAGCAGCGCAACGCGAGTGGGTTCGCTTACGGGCGTTGTCCACTGGTGGGTTAAGGCAAGCGGAGCCAGCCAGATAGCGGCCAGCGGTAGCGCCGCCCACCACTGGCGGCGCAGCAGCTCCGCCCCTAACGTGCCGGTAAGCACCACCAGCAGCGAGAGTAAGTACACACCGCCAACAGGTGCCCAATTGGCCAGTGGGGAGTCTACGTAGCTAGAGCCCACCAGCAGCCAGGGGAAACCGGTAAACAAGTAAGTGCGCAGCACTTCGCCCAGCACCCACGCGCCTGCGAAGGTGAGCAGCGCCCAGCGGGGGCCAATAAAGCGCCGATAGAGCCAGAACGTGCCCGCAAAAAACAGCGCCAGTACGCTCACAAACAGCGCGGTTAAGAAGACCGCGAGCGGCGCACCGGTGTAGCCGTAGTCGTGAATCGAAACGTAGACCCATGAGGTGCCGCTGGCAAACAGCGCCACGCCATACAGCCAGCCTTTTAACGCGGCTTGGGCAGGGCTTAAGGTGTGCAGGCCTGCATACAGCAGGCCGATGGCAACAGGGCCAAGCCACCAAAGCTCAAACGGAGAAGCGGTAAGCGTCGTAAAGCCGCCAGCCACTAAGGCGGCTAGCAGCTGAAGCGTCAACGTGGGTGTAAACCCCATGGCGATATCCTATCAGCAGGGTGAGGTAGGCAAGGTGAGGGCGACAGGCTAGTCGTCTTGGCTTTCGTCTTCCGTAGGTTCGCTATCGCGATAGGCCTCAAGTAGACGTATCCGGCGGTTATCGGCGTTCAGAATCACAAACCGCCAGCCGCCTAAGCTGGTGTGCTCGCCACGGCCGGGTAGGTGGCCAAACTGCTGCATCACCAGGCCGCCCACCGTGTCGAACTCGTCATCAGAGAACTCGGTGCCAAAGCGCTCGTTGAAGTCTTCAATTGGGGTGAGGGCGCGGATCGCGAAGTGGCCGTTCTCCAGCGTGCGGATATCGTCCTCTTCATCGGTGTCATGCTCATCTTCGATATCCCCGACAATTTGCTCCAGAATATCTTCAATGGTGATGATACCCGCGGTGCCGCCATACTCATCCACCACGATGGCCATGTGGTTATGGGTTTCGCGGAACTCTTTGAGCAGCGTGTTCAGGCGTTTGGACTCTGGAATAAACATGGCAGGGCGCAGCACGTCTTCCAGTTTGAACGCATCGCGGCTCTCTTGCGATTGCGACAGCAGCGGCAGCAGGTCTTTGACCAGCAGGATGCCCTTCACGTCGTCCAGGTTTTCGCCCACTACCGGGTAGCGGGAGTGGCCGGTTTCCTGAATCAGGGGCAGGTAATCATCCCGCGTTTGATCAAGGGTGATGGCTGATACCTGAGAGCGTGGGATCAAGATTTCACGCACCTGCTGGTCGCTGATCTCAAGTGCGCCCTCAATAATCATGATGGCGTCTTGGTCCAGCTTCAGTTTCCCTGCGGTGTGGCGTAAAAACGTCATCAGCTCATCCCGCGAGCTGGGTTCGTCGTTGTCTCCGGAAAGGGCGCCAAAGAGTTTCTCGAGCCATGATTTTTGATTGGGGTTGCTCGATCGGTCTTCGCTCATTGCGTCA
This sequence comes from Vreelandella lutescens, assembly GCF_014640815.1. Classification (GTDB taxonomy): domain Bacteria; phylum Pseudomonadota; class Gammaproteobacteria; order Pseudomonadales; family Halomonadaceae; genus Vreelandella; species Vreelandella lutescens. The sequence goes on from NZ_BMHM01000001.1 coordinate 777,297, forward strand.
AATCTCTCAGTTACGAAAAAGGGTATTACGAACGGATGATCGTATTTACACGTCATCGTTTTATCACTGAGTGGCGGCCAACACCACTCTAAACATAGGCACCTGAACCATTAGGCTGGCTCAGGGTAGCAGCTTACACGTGATAAGGATCAGGAATATTAAGCGTCGCCAGCAGCTCGCGTTCTAGCTGCTCCATCTCTTCGGCTTCCTGCTCATCAATATGATCGTAACCCATAAGATGCAGGGTGCCATGTACGACCATGTGAGCATAGTGATGGGCCAGCGGCTTCTGCTGCTCGTCGGCTTCTTGCGCCACCACGGCGTGGCAGATAATCAGGTCGCCCAGCAGCGGCAGGGTAATGCCGGGTGGGTTTTCAAAAGGAAAGGAGAGCACGTTGGTGGGCTTATCTTTGCCCCGGTAATCGCTGTTCAGCGCTTGGCTCTCTTCTTCATCCACAAAACGAATGGTGAGCTCTAGGCGGTCATCATCCGGGTGGCGAGAAAAGACACAGCCCACCCAATGGGTGAGCTGTTCAAGCGAGGGTAGCAGTGGCTCATCAATCGCCGCCTGCCGATCAATCACGATCTCGCTCATCGGTAGGCTTCTCCAGAACGCTCGCTGTTGCGCTCTAGCGCGTGCATACGCGCTTCACGCTCTTGCTGGCGAGCTTCACGGCGGGCGCGCTCTTGCACTTCCTGCTCCGATTCAAACTCGTCGTAGGCTTCGATGATGCGCTGAACTAGCGGGTGGCGCACCACGTCCTTGGCGGCAAAGTGCGTCACGCCGATTCCGGGGGTCTCTTTGAGTACGTCGAGCACTTGCGAGAGGCCCGAACGCTGCCCGCGCGGCAAGTCGACCTGGGTAATATCCCCGGTAATCACGGCGGTGGAACCAAAACCAATCCGCGTCAGGAACATTTTCATCTGCTCTGGCGTGGTGTTCTGGCTCTCATCCAGAATGATGTAGGAGTTGTTCAGCGTACGGCCACGCATATAGGCCAGCGGAGCAATCTCGATCACCTGACGTTCGATCAGCTTCGCCACCTGCTCAAAACCGATCATTTCATACAGCGCGTCGTACAGCGGGCGCAGGTAAGGGTCGATTTTTTGAGCAAGGTCGCCCGGCAAGAAACCCAGTTTCTCACCGGCTTCTACCGCTGGGCGCACCAACAGAATGCGGCGCACTTCTTGCTGATTGAGCGCTTCTACCGCAGCGGCCACGGCCAGGTAGGTTTTACCGGTACCCGCTGGCCCAATGCCGAAGTTGATATCGTGCTCGCGAATGCTCTGCACGTAGCGCTGCTGGTTAAGCCCGCGTGGCTTAATCATGGTGCGCGGCGTGCGCATGATGACTTCATCGCTACCGCCTTCGCCATCGTCCTCCTCTTCCAGAGCTTCAAGCCCGGATTCCTGGAGGAACAGGTGCACGGTATCCGCCGAAAGCTCGGCGGCGGCGGTTTCACGGTAGAGGTGCTCCAGCACGTTAGCCGCCGCTTTAATACGGTTAGCGGCACCGGCCAGCTGAAATACATTGCCCCGGTTGCGCAACGTCACGTCCAGGCGGCTTTCAATCAGCTTTAGATGCTCGTCCTGTTGGCCGCATAGGCTAGCAAGACGCTGCGGATCATTGGGTTCAAGGCTTAGGGTGATAATGCGATTGGCCTGAGGTGATGGCTGGCTCAAGAGTAAGAAACCCGTCAGTTGATGTATGTGAGACTCAGCTTACTGCCCCGGCGGTGCCGGGGCAATTACCTAGGATAAGACGCCGATTAATAACGCTCGGCAGAGGCAAGCTCAGCACGCAGCGAATTAGGCAGCGCTTCGGTGATTTCGACGTCCACAAAGTAGCCGATTAACTCGGTAGGATTGGCGGCGCGGAAGTTCACCACGCGGTTGTTCTCGGTACGCCCAGAGAGCTGGCCGGGGTCTTTCGGAGAAAACCCGGTAACCAGAATACGCTGAGTAGTGCCCACCATGCGGCGGCTAATCTGCGCGGCCTGCTGAAGAATGCGCTCTTGCAGAATAGCTAAGCGCTGCTTCTTCACGCTTTCAGGGGTGTCGTCGGGCAAGCCGGAAGCCGGGGTGCCGGGGCGCGCCGAATACACAAAGCTGAACGAGTGATCGAAACCGATACGGTGGATCAGATCCATCGTGGCCTCGAAATCCTCTTCTGTTTCACCGGGGAAGCCGATAATAAAGTCAGAGGAGAAGCTGATATCCGGACGGTTAGCGCGGATACGCTCCATCTTCTCGATGTACTCTTCCGCCGTGTGGCCGCGCTTCATGGCGCTCAGAATACGGTCAGAGCCAGACTGAACCGGCAGGTGCAGGTGGCTCACCAGCTCCGGAATATCCGCATAGGCGTCTACTAAGCTATCCGTAAACTCCACCGGGTGAGAGGTGGTGAAGCGAATACGGTCGATGCCATCCACCGCCGCGATACAGGCGATCAGCTCGGCAAGATCAATCTCGTCGCCGTCTTCGTTGTCGCCACGGTAGGCGTTCACGTTCTGGCCCAGCAGGTTGATTTCACGCACGCCCTGGTCGGCTAGGTGCATGACTTCATCCATCACCGCTTCAAACGGGCGGGAGACTTCTTCACCGCGGGTGTAAGGCACCACGCAGAAGGTGCAGTACTTCGAGCAGCCTTCCATGATCGACACAAACGCCGTGGCACCATCAGATTTGGGCTGCGGCAGGTGGTCGAACTTCTCGATTTCGGGGAAGGTGACATCCACCGCCGCAATTTGGTTATTGGCGCGGGCGTCGAGCATCTTCGGCACCCGGTGCAGGGTTTGCGGGCCAAAAATCATATCTACGAAAGGAGCGCGTTTACGCAGCGCTTCACCTTCTTGGCTGGCCACGCAGCCGCCTACGCCAATCACAAGATCCGGATTCGCGTCTTTGAGCTTTTTCCAGCGGCCTAACTGGTGGTAGACCTTATCTTGAGCTTTTTCACGAATCGAGCAGGTATTCAGCAGAATCACATCTGCTTCCTTCTCGTTATCGGTGAGCTCCAGCTGGTGAGATTCGCCGAGTAGGTCCGCCATACGCGAGGAGTCGTACTCGTTCATTTGGCAGCCGTGCGTTTTGATGAAGAGCTTCTTCGCCATCGGTACCTGTCATCTATGGGTCGTCGGGGGAGACGAGGGATGAATGAAATAACGGTTGGGCAGCGATTGGTGCGGCCGTTGAATGCGTGCATTATACGGATACACGAAACCAGGGGCTAGGCATTCCCCCGTAATCGATACTTGACCCGAGCGTTTCAATCAGTATACTACGCACCGTGTTTGAGCAGTTCCTCGATAGCTCAGTTGGTAGAGCAAATGACTGTTAATCATTGGGTCGCAGGTTCGAGTCCTGCTCGAGGAGCCAAAACATTTGTTAAGACAACTACTTAGATTGCTTTAAGTAGAGGCTGACAAGTGATAGGCTCTGGTTCAAACGCAACAGCAAATGATGTTCCTCGATAGCTCAGTTGGTAGAGCAAATGACTGTTAATCATTGGGTCGCAGGTTCGAGTCCTGCTCGAGGAGCCAAGCTGCTGTTCTGCTAAAGATTTTTCTGTTGTTCCCNCTGTTCTGCTAAAGATTTTTCTGTTGTTCCCTGATAGCTCAGTTGGTAGAGCAAATGACTGTTAATCATTGGGTCGCAGGTTCGAGTCCTGCTCAGGGAGCCATCTAGCGTAACACCTTCCCCGTTTGAATGATTCTATCGCCCGCTGCCATATGGCATTTTGGGTGATTTTTTGTGCGTGCTTATTTTCCTATTTCCTTTCATGCCTGTGTATTGGCCTCAAAGTACCTTCCTAGCTGTGACAGAGCCTTTAAGTTGTTGAAAATTCATCATATTCCCATGATATGAATAAGATTTACTTAGTTAGAGTCCGTCTTAGAGAGAACTTTTCCGTTGCTGTGGAATAGAGTCATGATGTTTTTTCAGTAGTTGAAAGTTTTCTATTAAAAATTTCATATGTCTTTGCTTCTATCAAGAAATGATCCTACTGAGGATATTTTGTAAAATTAAAATGTGTGACCTAAAGTGCCAATTAGGGAGTTGTATTGTTGTAAATGAACGGGCATCATTGCTCATAATACTTAGAAATTATTATTTCTAAGTATAAGAATGTATTAGTGGCTTTTGGATATTTTTAATATGTTTATAGATAATAGTAATTATGCTCTACGTTTTTTTAGAAGTCTGGGCTCTACAAAGGGTTGGTGAGTATGAGTGATTCAGAAAATTATTTGCTTAGCTCCTCCTTTTGGGAGAAGGGTCAAGCATTGGGCTTTCCAGTCAATTTTGATCGTGTTTTAAGCCACTTGCGCCAAGATATGCGAGATGATTGGTATTTTGACTGCTTGCAATACCAAGATCTTTTTAATAACCCTAAAGATGCAAAAAATATAATTATATCGATGCTTCAAGACGGGAATGGTATTTATTGCGGAACTCAAAGGGTTCTGCGAAATATTCCAAAGAGTGGGTATGGTGAGCGTTACAGTCTTGAAACAGACTTTTTTGATCGTTTTATTTATCAAGCTATATGTAGTTTTTTGATTCCATATTATGACCGGCTAATAAGCCATAGAGTGCTAAGTTATCGCTATGATTCCAAGCCTTTTAAAGAAAAATATTTGTTTAAGCCAAAGATAGATCGTTGGTTTACTTTTGAAGGGGTTACGTTAACTTTTGCTAGGTCAAATAAATTTCTGCTGATAACTGATGTTAGTAATTTTTTCGAGAACATTTCACGAGATCAGTTAACTGCTGCGCTAGAGCATGCTATTCCATATATTTCAGCAACAGGACCAGAAAAGCTTCAAATACGAAACGCAATAACAACTCTGGATAAGCTTCTAGTGAAATGGACCTATAGTGGAAGTCATGGGCTTCCTCAAAATCGAGATGCTTCCTCATTTTTGTCAAATATACTTCTTTCATCTATTGACCATGCAATGGTTGAGAGCGGGTGTGATTACTATAGATATGTTGACGACATAAGAATTCTTGCTGATTCTGAATCTTCTGCTCGGCGTGCGCTTCAATATTTAATACGTCAGCTTCGCTGTATAGGTTTAAATATTAATGCAAGTAAAACCGAGATTTTGCCGCCTGATACAACTCATGAAAATATAGCGAAGTACTTTCCTTCTCAAGATAGTAGTACTAATGCAATTAACTATATGTGGCAGTCACGTAGTCGTAGGCTTGTAACACGCTCCGTAAGCTATATTGTTGAGATGCTGGAAAACTGTATTGAATCTGGCGAGACACAGTCTCGTCAATTTAGGTTCGCTGTCAATCGTATTGCACAAATTGTTGAATGTGAGCTGTTTGATGTTGGTGATGCACTAACTTTTTCTTTATTAGATGCACTCTCAGGTACTTTGCTTGATCAGGCTGTATCAACCGATCAGTATTGCCGTTTAATTGCCATTTTAGACAGAGATGGGCGCTGTTTGCCGGCATTAGAAGCTTTTCTAATGCAAGAAGAGGGCGCTATTCATGATTGGCAGAATTATAATATTTGGCTTCTCCTAGCTGTTAGAAAATACCGATCTGATGCCCTAGTTGAGCTTGCGGATCGAAAGCTTCAAAAAGATTTTGGATCTGGAGAAGCTGCTGCAATTCTCGTTTGGCTACGTTGCGTTGAAGAAAGTAAATTAATTGAAAAATCACTAGAAAAATTTTCAGGCACTCTGCCCTTTCAAAATGCGCGTTATTTGCTCATATCTGCTTCTGTTCTTCCTGAAGCAAGTCTAAGCAAGTTATACGGTTTGGTGCCATTAGCATTAAAAGGTACGATTGTTCGAGCCGCGCGACATAATAATAAGGAAGGTCTACCGTTTGCTATGCGTGAAAGAACTGACCTTCCAAGTCTCGTGAATGAGGTAAGCGAATATGATTGACTACTCTTATGCTATTTTGTTATTTGCGAAGGATATTACAGGTGGCGGAGCAGATAAATTCTACTGGTTTGACGATGGGCAGATTGTAGAGACGGATGTACAGCAAGTTGTTGAATTAGATAGGATAGTTGTATGCCATGATTTTTGGCTGATTCGCGACGTGTTATTTGATAAGGCGCAAGATATACCAGAATTAATTTTAGATCTTGATGAGTTTAGAATTACTATAAGTGGTGATCCAAAAGACCGTATCCTTCGCGAAAAGCAAGATATTACGAACGAGTTAATCAGGTATGGCACTAGCGAAGAAGTCTGCTCTCAATATAAGAAAATGTTTTATGGGGGGGAGGGGTTTGATATTGAAGTCGCATTAGAAGCTGCTACAGCTATGGATAAAATGTTTTGTTTTTTATGTGAAAAAGCATCTGTTAATGATGAGATGAGTAGGTTTTTAGAAGTTGAGTTGCCAGTTTACAGACTTCTTCAGAGGTCGATGGCTTCTGGTATTTGTATTAATTCGATGGGCTTAAAAGAAAAGCGAAGCGAGGCAGAGCACGACTATTTTTATGCCTTGAAGAATTACTCTGCTACTCATGATATGCCTTTAGAGACACCTGCTCAAGATGCAATAGAAGCCAAGCTAAATGCTTTGGGTTTCGATCTCAATGGGGTTTCGACTAATTATGTGTTGGAGTTTTTGCCTCATGAGAAGAATTTCGGGAATGATACAATTTCTCTTTTAAATTTAAACTCAACTAGGCAAGTGCTTTCATCATTATCCATATCTAGTGATCTTGTTCGTCCTGTAATCGACGTTTTTGGATCTAGAACATCGCGAGTGCATTTACGCAGTCCATCACTGCAAAACTTAGCTAAAAAATATCGAACAATACTGAAAGCACGTGAAGGTGCGAATCTCAGCTATGTAGATTTTGATCAATATGAAGTTGGAATTATGGCAGCACTTTCCGAAGACCCAGAATTAGCAAGACTTTACGAAACGGGCGACATGTATGATTTGTTTGCTACACAATATCTTGGTCTTGATGGAAATAGGAAGGCCGCTAAACAACTCTTTCTTTCATATGCTTATGGAATGAGTCGTGATGCCTTAGTTGATGCGGCAGTCTCTTTTGGTGCTGATCGTAAAAGTGCAAAATCTTCATTTAAAGCTTTTACCAAATATGAAGAGTGGAAGAATTCAGTTTGGTCGGAGTTTCGTCGAAATGAGCGAATAGGTACGTTAAATGGAAATTACTACAAGAGGGATGTGTACGATCTCAAATTGATGTCTGTTGATAATCTTAAGCGCCTTGCAAATAGCGCAGCTTCTTTGGTAATTGTCGCTATGGTTTCGAATAAGATACATGTTCGCATATTTGACGAAAAAGGAAAGAAAGTTATTGATAAGAGTGAGAAGCAAATATCTTCTAAAGATGGTTTTACAGAATTTTGTCAGCAGCTGAAATTTTTTTATAATAAGGATTGTTTGTCTTTTGATAATCAACAAGAGGTAATAAAATTAGCTATGAGCATTACAGGGTATAGTAGAAAATTATCTGGAAAAGAAAAGCGCTCGGCAGTTAGTCAAGTTGTGCAGGGTACTGCTTCTTTAATATTTAAAAAATCGCTTCTAGCAGTAAGCGAAATCGAAGATGTTACCATTGTTTTGCCTATGCATGATGCTTTGCTTTTTGAACATAATTTGTTAGATACCCCTAATAAGGTGGTCGAAATTTTTTCCAAAGTAATGACTGAAGAGCTCTCAGACCGAGTGAAGGGTAAGGCATCAATTGCTCAGTTTTCTTGAAATACAATTTGTTGGATATGAATTTAATGCTTTTTTAATTGTGTGACGCTTCTTTGGTATTAATAAAAATTTGGCATTAATGTTTTTTAGAGGTCTACGTTCTGGCTACCAACCCCTTAGCCTTACCCCCCAGCATGACGTAAACTAGCCTCCTCAATTCATGGCGTAGGAAGGTGTCGTGGGAAAAGCGGCTAGCCTGCAGGCGCTGCAGGTCTTTAAGTGTTTGAGCGATGAAACGCGGCTGATGCTGGTGCTGCTGATTGCCCAGGAGCAGTCGCTGTGCGTGTGTGAGATGACCTATGCGCTGGAGGAGTCTCAGCCGAAGGTGTCTCGCCATTTGGCGCAGCTGCGCCAGTGCGGCCTGCTGATCGATCAGCGGGAAGGGCAGTGGGTCTACTACCGTTTAGCGCCGCAGCTGCCTGCCTGGGCGCAGTCGATTATTGAATCCGGTGCGCAGGGGAGTGTGGTGCAGCTTAACGCGCTAACGCAGCGTTTGGCCCGCATGGGCGACCGGCCTGCGCGCCGTGCAGCGCTCTGCTAGCGGTTAGTTAGTACACACAAACAAAAACGCCAGCCCGAGGGCTGGCGTCTTCGTACTTAGGGTAGGTCAAGCCGTTTACTTACCGCTTGGCCATGCGCTGCTGGTTTTGCAGGTGTACATAGTCAAGCAGCACTTCAGCGGCTTCGAGTACGTGCGCACGGTCTACCGGTACTTCTTCGTCGCTTTCTTCCGTTCCGCCTTCGCTTTCTACTTCAGCATCTTCTGTCGGGGTGGTGCCGTCGCTACGCGCGTCCATCCACTCTTCCAGTTCGGGTAGCCCCAGGGCGCGGCGGCGCTGGTTTTCCAGCGAGAGCTGTTCGGCTTCTTGGGCTTCTAGCTCGCGTTGGCGCTGTTCCCGGTTCAGGCTCACGCTGGTGTGCTGTTCACGCAGTTGGCGAGCCAGCGTGGATTGGCGTTCCAGGTAGCGGAAGTTGGGGTTCTCTTTGGCGCGCTCTTCATGGCGGGCAATTAGCGTTGGCAGGGCGCGTTCCGGCTCGCCGTAGCGGCGGTACTGAACGTTTTGCACGGTGTCCCAGGCCAGGGCGTTATCCAGGCTGCTCTCACCAATCCGCTCCGGGTCAATCAGGCTGGGGAAGGTGATGTCCGGCTCTACGCCGCGGTTCTGGGTGCTGTCGCCAGAAATACGGTAGAACTTGGCGCGGGTGAGTTTGATCTGGCCATGGCTGAGGTCGTTCAGGGTTTGAACGGTGCCTTTACCGAAGGTAGACGCACCCACCACAATGCCGCGGCCGTAGTCTTGAATAGCACCGGCAAAGATTTCAGAGGCCGAGGCCGAAAGGCGGTTCACCAGCACGGTGAGCGGGCCGTCGTACACGGTGCCTGCTTCGGTGTCGCCGTAGAGCTGAATGCGGCCCTGGGCGTCGCGTACTTGCACGGTGGGGCCACGGTCGATAAACAGGCCGATCAGCGAGTTGGCTTCTTGCAGTGCACCGCCGCCGTTATTGCGCAGGTCTAGCACAATGCCTTCTACACCCTCTTTTTTGAGGCTGTCGATTTCGCGGGCCACATCGCGAGTGGTGCTGCGATACTCCTCTTCACCGGCCTGCCAGGCGTCAAAATCCACATAGAAGGTAGGCACGCTGATCACGCCAATGCGGTGGGGCGCGCCGTCACGCATCACTTCAATCACTTCGCTGTGGGCGGCTTGGTCTTCCAGGCTGACCGTGTCGCGGGTGATTTCAACGATTTGCGAGCGGGTCATGTCGACGGCTTGGGCGGGCACCACATCTAAGCGCACCACAGAGCCTTTGGGGCCACGAATCAGGTCCACTACGTTGTCTAGGCGCATGCCTACCACGTTGACCATCTCGCCCTCTTCCTGGCCGACGGCGATAATGCGGTCGGCAGGCTCTAATACGCCTGCGCGCTCAGCGGGGCCGCCGGGTACTAGGCTAGATACCTTGACGTACTCGCCGTCGGCTTGCAGCAGGGCACCAATGCCTTCCAGCGAGAGGCTCATCTGGATATCAAAGGATTCACCCTGGCGAGGGGAGAGGTAGCCGGTGTGCGGGTCGATGGTGCCGGAAACGGCGGCCATCATCAGGCCGAAGACATCTTCTGATTCTGCTTGGCGTAACCGAGAGAGCTGGCCTTCGTAACGCTGACGCAGGTTGTCTTCAATCTGCTCATTGTCTTGATCGGTCAGGGCGAGGGTCAGGGCGTCATTTTTCAACCGCTTGCGCCACAGTTCGTCCAGCTCGCTTTCGCGGGTGGCCCAGGGGGCGTCTTCGCGGTCCACTTCCAGGCGTTCGTCGCTATCAAACTCCAGCGAGAGCCCTTCATCCAGGCGAGCCAGCAGCCATTCAAGCCGAGCGGTATGGCGTTCACTTAAGCGATTGTAAAGCGCGAAAGCGTCGTCCAGGTCGCCGTTGAAGAGCACCTCGGCCATATCGTCTTCAAGATGACGGTAGGGTTCGATGTCGCGGTTTAGCAGGTAGGCGCGCTGACCATCTAGAATATCTAGATAGCGCTGGAAAGCTTCCTGTGACCACTGCTCGTTAAAATTAATATCAGCATAGTGGCCATAGCGGAGCGAGTCCGCAATTTCCACAGCCGCTTGGCGTTGTTCGTCGGTCGGCGCGATTTGCGCTAGTGCTGCCGGGCTGGCGATCACCAGCATCACGGCAAGGGCGACCGAGCGCGAAAGCGTTGCAAACAAGCTCATCAGTCAAGCTCTCCCGGATTTGTGTACACTCATTCTTCCCTAGACCCGCAGTTAGCCTATGAGTTGCGTAGGCCGAGGGAGCATTGTAGCAGGTCATTTCCCCTGTGAGACTCAATCATTACTGTTATGAGGAATTCCATGTCCGAGGCTTTCAACGCGGAACGTTTAACGCGGCTGTGCGATTTTTTGCAGCAGTCGCCTACGCCATGGCATGCCACGCGCAGCATGGCTCAGCGTTTGGAGCAGGCGGGCTTTACGCGCCTGGAAGAGACCGCGAACTGGCAGCTTGCGCCAGGAAAGCGCTACTACGTGACGCGTAACGATTCGTCTGTGATCGCTTTTCAACTGCCCGCAGGTAAATTGACCAGCCTGCGCATGCTGGGGGCACATACCGACAGCCCGGGGCTGCGTTTAAAACCTAATGCCACGCAGTATTCCGCGGGCTGGCTGCAGCTGGGCGTGCAGGTGTACGGCGGTGTGCTGCTAGCGCCCTGGTTTGATCGTGATTTGGGCTTGGCGGGGCGCGTACACGTGCGCCATGCCGATGGCCGCCTGGAGAGCGTGCTGCTGAACGTAGACCGCCCGATCGCGATGATTCCAAGCCTCGCGATCCATATGGACCGCGATGTGAATGCGGGGCGCTCGATTAATCCGCAAACGCAGATGTCGCCGGTGCTGATGCAGAGCGATACGTCCAAGCTGAATGATCTGCTAGCCCAATGGCTAGAAGAGCAGCACGGCCTGCGCGCCGTAGAAGTGGTGGATTTTGAGCTGGGCTTTTACGACGTGCAGCCGCCTTCACTGATTGGCTTGCGCAAAGAGCTGGTGGCCAGCGCACGGCTGGATAACCTGCTGTCATGCTTTGTGGGCCTAGAGGCGCTGCTGGAGTGCGATGCAAGCCAGGGGGCGCTGCTGGTAGCTAACGACCATGAGGAAGTGGGCAGCGCGAGCGCCTGCGGGGCTCAGGGGCCGTTTTTGAGCGATGTGCTGAAGCGTTTGAATGCCCAGGTAGGCGGTGGTAGCGAGGAGTCGTTGATTCAGCTGATTCAGTCGTCGCTGATGATCTCCTGCGATAACGCCCACGCGCTGCACCCGAACTTCCGTGATAAGCACGATGAGCGCCATGGCCCGGCCATTAATGGCGGCCCGGTGATCAAGGTGAACGCTAGCCAACGCTACGCTACCAATAGCGTTACCGGTGCGCTGTTCCGCGATGTGTGCCGCGAAGCGGATGTACCCGTGCAGTCGTTCGTTACGCGGGCGGATATGGGCTGTGGCAGCACCATCGGGCCGATTACCGCCACCGAAGTGGGCGTCCCGACCATCGACGTAGGGTTGCCCCAGTGGGCGATGCACTCGATTCGTGAAACGTCCGGTACGCGGGATGTGGATTACCTGACGCGTGCGCTGACGGTGTTCCTGAATCGTCCAGCGCTCTCCTGACCCAACCCCACGTTTAGAAACGAAAAATAGAAAACGAAAAAGGCCCGCTGACTGAGTCAGCGGGCCTTTGCTATTGCTAGCGATATTCGGTGTTGGTGGCTACGCCCTGATTTGAACAGGGGACCCCATCATTATGAGTGATGTGCTCTAACCAGCTGAGCTACGTAGCCGTTCAACGGGGGCGAATATTACTCAGAGAGACGCCACCCGTCAAGCATTTATTTCTCTTCTAGCTTATACGTTGAAGCGGAAGTGGATCACATCGCCATCTTTGACGGTGTACTCTTTGCCTTCCAAGCGCCATTTTCCGTTGTCTTTGGCACCTTGCTCGCCGCCTAGAGAGACATAGTCGTCATAGGCGATGACTTCAGCGCGGATAAAGCCTTTTTGGAAATCGGTGTGAATCACACCGGCGGCCTCGGGTGCGCTCGCGCCTTGCCTTACTGTCCAGGCGCGTACTTCTTTCACGCCTGCGGTGAAGTAAGTTTGCAGGCCAAGCAGCGAGTAGCCCGCGCGAATTACGCGGTCTAAGCCCGGCTCTTCCATGCCCATTTCGGAGAGGAACATGCTGCGCTCTTCATCTTCGAGTTCGGCAATTTCTGCTTCTAGCTGGTTGCAGACCGGCACCACAATCGCGCCTTCTTCGGCGGCGATCTCGTTGACGATATCCAGGTAGGGGTTGTTCTCAAAACCATCTTCATTGACGTTCGCAATGTACATGGTGGGTTTGAGGGTCAAGAAGCCAAAGCTTTTCACCTGACGCTTTTCGTCGTCATCTAGCCCAAAGCTGCGCAGCGGCTGGCCTTCGGCAAGGTGCGGCAGGATTTTATCTAGAATCGTTTTGGTGGCAATGGCGTCTTTGTCGCCGCCTTTCACCGAGCGCAGCAGGCGCTGGCTGGCTTTCTCGACGGTGTCTAGGTCGGCCAGGGCGAGTTCAAGGTTGATGGTCTCGATATCGGCGCGGGGGTCGACCTGGTTGGCAACGTGAATCACGTTGTCGTTATCGAAGCAGCGCACCACGTGGGCAATGGCTTGGGTTTCGCGAATGTTCGCCAGGAACTTGTTGCCCAGGCCTTCACCTTTGGAGGCACCCGCCACAAGGCCGGCGATATCCACAAACTCCATGGTAGTGGGCAGCACTTTTTCAGGCTTTACGATGGCTGCCAGCGCATCCAGGCGTGGGTCTGGCATCGGGACGATGCCAACGTTGGGTTCGATGGTGCAGAACGGGAAGTTCTCTGCATCAATCCCTGACTTCGTCAACGCATTGAACAGCGTGGATTTGCCTACGTTGGGTAGGCCGACAATACCGCAGTTAAAGCCCATAAAATAACTTCCTGGCCGCTAGGGCAGCGCTCAAGATGAAGCGTCTGCCGGTAGTGAAAAAAGCGCGTACTTAACGCGTACTGAATGTGTGCTGATAACGTGCTGCTATTTTACGCTATGTAGACGGTTCATGGCTTTAGCCCAATCGCCAGAAAGGGCGAGGGGAAGCGTGGCAAGGCATTCGTCCAGCGAGCGTTCAATGGCTTCTTGCTCGGCTTTGCCGGGGCGGCCCAACACGTAGTTGACCACTTGTTTCGCTTCGCCGGGGTGGCCAATGCCAATCCTTACGCGGTGGAACTCTTTCTGATTGCCCAGCGCGCTAATAATATCCCGCAGCCCGTTGTGGCCGCCGTGCCCGCCGCCGGTTTTGTAGCGTGACTGCCCAGGGGGGAGGTCAAGCTCATCGTGAGCGACCAGCAGGTTGTCTGGGGTCAGCTTAAAAAACTGTGCGAGCGCAGCCACGGAGGCACCGCTACGGTTCATAAAGGTGGTGGGGTTGAGCAGATGCAGCTCATGATCACCGAGGCGTGCTTTGGCATACAGACCTAAAAACTTTTTCTCAGGACGCAGTTCGGTGTGGGCACTGCGTGCAATGGCGTCCACTAGCCAAAAGCCCGCATTGTGTCGGGTGGCGTCGTATTCTGCGCCTGGGTTGCCCAGTCCTATAATGGCCGTTACCTGGCTCATGTTCCCACCTCCAACGGTTCTGGAAGATATTCCGTGCTTACTGTATCAGCCCCAGTGGGCAGCGTGTGCTGCAGAAGGGGCGAGAGTGCTAAGCGGCAAAAAAAAATCAAGCGCCGAAGCGCTTGATTTTCATATCCCTGGGCCATGCAGGCATGGCCCAGGTGGCGCTGGGCAGCCGTCGCTGGCAGCGCCTTTAGCAAGGCTTACTCAGCGCTGGCTTCTTCGCCTTCACCTTCGCCTTCTTCTTCGTCACCACCACGTACTTTCACTTTGGTGATGCTCAGAATGGCGTTGTCGTGCTCTTCACCGTGGGACAGGTCAACAGAAGTGACGCCAGCCGGCAGGGTCAGGTCAGACAGGTGCAGGGTAGTGCCCAGCTCAACCTTGCTGATGTCGATTTCCAGGAAGTCCGGAAGATCTTTCGGCAAGCAGCTGATGGCAATTTCATTGGCCAGGACGTGCAGTTCGCCGCCTTGGTCTTTGATGCCTACACACTTCTCTTCGTTCACCACGTGCAGCGGCACGTTCATGGTGATTTCGTGAGTAGCGTCAACACGCATGAAGTCAGCGTGGGTCAGAAGCGGCTTGTAGGGGTGACGCTGAAGGTCACGTACCACTACTTGCTCTTCAGTACCGTCGATCACCAGTTTGATGACTGAGGAGAAGAAGGACTCGTCTTCGATCGCTTTGTAGAAAGCAGTTTTTTCTACAGAGATAGACTGAGCGCCTTTCTCACCGCCGTATACAACGGCCGGTACCTGTTGGTTCGCACGACGCAGGCGGCGGCTCGCACCTTTCCCCAGGTCGTTACGAACGCTGGCTTTCAGGATAAAATCAGACATGGAATTTGCCTCTTAGTTTAAGTAAGGAAACGCCGCCGCCCGCGACCAGACGACGACGCCTCCAGGGCCCCAGATGGGGGCTTATTACGTCAGGCGTTAGTGGAACATCGCGCTGACGGATTCTTCGTTGCTGACGCGGCGAATCGCTTCCGCAATCAAACCAGCAACGCTCAACTGGCGAATTTTTCCGCTGCGACGCGCATGGTCGGCAAGCGGAATGGTGTCGGTCACGACCACTTCATCCAGTACAGAGTTAGTGATGTTGTCGACCGCAGGGCCAGACAAGATCGGGTGGGTGGCATACGCAACAACGCGTGCAGCACCGTGTTCTTTCAGCGCTTCACCGGCTTTACATAGCGTGCCAGCGGTATCAATCATGTCATCGACGACCACGCAGGTGCGGCCTTCGATTTCACCAATGATATGCATAACCTGCGCTTGGTTAGCCTGGGGGCGGCGCTTATCAATAATGGCCAGATCCGCATTCAGCTGTTTGGCAATGGCGCGTGCACGCACAACGCCGCCAACATCGGGGGAAACAACCACGAGGTCGTCGTAGTTCTGACGCTCGATGTCGTCCAGCAGAATCGGTGAGCCGTATACGTTATCAACCGGTACGTCGAAGAAACCTTGGATTTGGTCGGCGTGCAGGTCCATGGTCATGACGCGGTCAACGCCTGCTTTCACCATCATATCAGCCACCACTTTGGCGGAGATGGGAACGCGGGCGGAGCGTACACGACGGTCCTGGCGGGCATAACCAAAGTAAGGAACCACTGCCGTAATACGGGCAGCTGAGGCGCGACGCAGGGCGTCTACCATCAGAATCAGTTCCATCAGGTTGTCGTTCGTGGGGGCACAGGTGGATTGCAGGATGAACACATCCTTACCACGCACGTTCTCATTGATCTCGACCGCGATTTCGCCGTCGCTAAATTGACCAACCGTTGCGTTACCCATACGGCTGTCTAAGCTCTCGGCAATCTTTTGAGCGAGTTCGGGATTGGCGTTCCCGGTGAAAACCATCAATTTTGACACGCGCAGCCACCTTTGCAGTGTTGGGGATCAGGGGAGAAAACGCAGATCATAATTAGGATTGGCTGGGGTACCAGGATTCGAACCTGGGAATGCCGATACCAAAAACCGGTGCCTTACCACTTGGCGATACCCCAGCAATAACCTAATGCGATGACCGGGCGCTTTCAGCAGCCCAGAGCATCTTGTAGGGGAGAGGTGTTAAGTCCGCGTGCTACCCATGCTTGCCAGCGTTGATTGGCCCGTTCAGCCACTATTTGCGCGCTTTTTTGTGAATCAAAAGCGGCAAACAAACAAGCGCCGGTACCGGTCAGCCGACTAGGTGCATACTGCGCGAGCCAGTCAAGTGCTTCCGCGATAGGCGGGTAGCGTTTTCTGACAATTGCTTCGCAGTCATTACGCCACTCGACCACTCCCCCCTGCAGTGCGCGCGCCATAGTAATGGGGAGGCTGTCGCGTGTCAATTCTGGGTCTTGGAAGATAGCCGGTGTCGAGACGCTTACCCCGGGGTGAATGACCACAAACCAGGGGGTATCCAGAGTGGCTTGCGTTAACTGCTCGCCCACGCCTTCTGCCCAGGCGCTGTGCCCCCGCACAAATACAGGCACATCCGCCCCCAGCGTTAAGCCAAGCGCTGCCAGCGTGGTTGGGCTGTATCCCAGTTGCCAGAGCTGATTTAAACCGACCAGCACCGTGGCCGCGTTAGAACTGCCGCCGCCCAGGCCGCCGCCCATGGGCAGATGTTTATCAATCGTGATAGAGGCCCCTAGGGGCGTGCCGCTGTGCTGCTGTAACAGCTTCGCGGCGCGCACCATCAGATTGTCGTCGTGGGCGACGCCGTCCATGGGCGTGGTGAGTTGGATAACGCCGTCTTGGCGCAGGGTAAAGCTTAGGGAATCGCAGAGATCGATGATCTGAAAGAGGGTTTGCAGTTCGTGGTAGCCGTCTTGGCGACGGCCCACAATATGCAGCATGCGATTTAACTTGGCCGGGGCGGGTAGGGTGAGTGTGCGGGGTGTTGCGGGCATGCCGTCTCTCTACTGGCTAAACATATGTAAACGTATGAAAGAGGGCTGGCGTGTGCCGCCAGCCTGTCGCGCTCTATTAGGAGGCTTGCCACTGGTTAACGACCAGCGTGATACGCACATCACCGTAGTTCATGACTAAACGGCGCGGTAGCCACATGCCTTCTACTTGTTCCCAGTCACGGTAATCAATTTCCCAGCCATCCTGCTGTAGGAAGTTGGGGAAGCCGAGTTCGTCGGTTTCAAGCTGGTAGCTGGCGTGGTCGCCGGGCAGGCCGCGCACCCAGTCGGGCATGGCGCGTACAGGTAACGACCACCCTAGCTGCTCTTCCATTAAAGCTTCGGGGGTTTCCGCTTCAAAGCGACCGTCGCTGGTGGAAAGCGAGAAGCGACCCTCGCGGCCTTCCAGTACGCTACGGCCACCGCCAAAGGGCCCGCTAATCAGCATGCGGAAGTAGTGGGGAGTCTGGTTCCAGTCCAGGTTGGCGCTGGTGTTCTCTTGGGGCGTGCGCAGGCCCGCTTTACCGACTAGCGTCCAGCTTTCAAAAGCTTCTACCTCTGCCTGCTGGCGCTCCCACTGGCCAGCTTGGCGGCCGCCTTCATCTACCGGCGCTTGAGTGGCGCAGCCGGCAAGTGTTAACAGTGCCAATGCCGCCACCCACAGGCGGGCAGAGCGAGGAAAGGCAATATGCGGGGCATGGCCCCGGGCGCTATCTAAAGAGGGGGTCAACATAACTGGCTCCATGTCAGTGCTGTCTATGAACGATCAGAAAAAGTAAGCGTTAGGGTGTGCTTGGCGGCGTAAGTTCAGGGTGACGCTCAAGCAAATCATCAATTTGGGGGTGATAGCTGGCTCGTTGCAGGATGCGTGCAATCAGTTGGCGCGCCTCTTCACTGCGTCCCAGTGAGTGCAGTACTTCGGCCAAGTGAGCGGCAATTTCCTGGTCAGGCATCTGCGCGTAGGCGCTTTCCAGCCATGCCAGCGCATCGTCAGGTTTGCCCAAGCGGAAGTACACCCAACCCATGCTGTCTAGTACGGCGGGGTTGTCCGGGTCTGCTTCATAAGCGCGCTCAATAAGGTCGCGGGCCTCTTCTAGCCTGCCTGCTATATTGAGGTCGGCCAGCGTGTAACCCAGCGCGTTCAGTGCATCCGCGTTATTGGGCTCGGTGCGCAAAATTTGCCGTAAGTCCTGCTCCATGCCCGTTAGGTCGCCCATTTCCCAGGCGCGCATGGCGCGTAGGTAAAGCAGGCTGGTGTCATCTGGTGTGCGGGTGATCTCGCGATCGAGTAGCGCTGTGGCATCCTCTTGCCGTGCGAGTTCATCCAGTAGCTGTACTTCCAGGCGGACCAAGTCGCCGAAATAGGTGTCGTGGCGCATGCGCTCAATGCGCAGAAACGCGCGCGCATCCAGCAGGCGGTCGTCCTCAATCAGCATGCTGGCGGCGGCTGCCCTGGCAGGCAAGAACTCTTCGCCTTCATGCACTTGGCGGTAGTACAGGAGCGCGTTGTCTACTTCGTCTTGGGACTGCGCAATCGCGCCCATTAAGAAGTAGGCAATGTTAGGAATGCTCTCTTGGCCAATCAGCGGTTGCAGCAGCCGGTAGGCGGGTTCGCTGTGCCCCTCTTCCAAATAGAGCTGCGCCAGTGCAATGCGTAAATCCTGATTGCCACCGTGGCTCTCTAACAGGGTGTTGGTTTGCACTTCAGCGGCCGCAATGTTGTTAAGGCGAATTTCCGCTTGGGCCAGCATCAGGATAAAGCGCACATCATCCGGCGCGAGGCTAAGCCCTTGCTGGGCCGCCCGCTGGGCCGCGCGATGGTCGCCGGTTTCCAGCGCTAGGCGTGCTTTTGCCAGCCACAGGGCGGCGGACTCGGGCTCTTGCTGTTCGACTTCATCTAGGTAGCGCTGGGCGGTTTGCGTTTCGCCCAGGGCGGCCTCAATCAGAGCCGTGCCGAGCAGCACGTCGCTATGAAACTCGCGTTGAGACACCTCGGGCTGGGCAAGGTAGCTGCGCAGCTGCTGTGCCAGCAGCCGCAGCGGTGCCTCTTCGGCTACCGCAATTTCGGCAAAGGTGGCAATCTCGCCATTGCCGTCTGCGTCAGCAATGGCCAACCGCTGCTCTAGGCTGTCTAGCCAATCGCCCCGCTGCAGCGAGAGAGAGGCCAGCAGGCGGTTGGGCATTTCTGCGCGTGGGTCCAGCTCACGCCAACGCAGAGCGGCCGCTTCCATCAGTGCGGCATCATTACCAAAGCGGGCGGCAAAGGTGGCACGTTCGGCTAGCCCCGGTGCTGTATAGCGCTGAGCGGCTTCAAGATAGCCTTGGCCTGCGTAGCGGTAGTCGCCGCGCTGCCCGGCTAGCTCGGCGGCGAGCAGCGTGCGTAGCCCGGCGGCATCCAGGCCTTTGGTGATCGGCGGTGCCGATGCCATGGGATCTTCCAGGCGAGCGTTTGAGTCGCCACCAGGAAAGGATGGTGAAAGCTGGCAGCCGCTCAGCAGTAGCGTGGCGGCCAGAGGCAGTAGAGGAAAACCCGAAAACGAAAAGGGAATACCCAGTAGTGTTGCGCGATGGGGCATGCGTGTCTCGATCAAGTGGCCGAGTGTTCAGCATAGCGGCTTGGCTGCCTGCGGCAAAGTGGTGTGCGCCAGAACATGCTCTGCTGTGGTAGAATGTTCCACCTTGAAAAAGAGCCGAGTCAGCGCAATTCACTTGATGAGCTGCTCTCTTAGACTTGTATCAACAAGCCAAGAAACAATGACCGACAGTGACGTGACGACCGATCCACTAGCGAAGACGCCTAACCCATGACGCTTCTTGCCCTGGGAATCAATCATCGTACCGCCAGCGTAGCTGTGCGTGAACAGGTGGCTTTTACGCCAACGCAGCTAGACAGTGCGTTGGCCGAACTGCGTAGCCTGCCACACATTAGCGAAGCGGCCGTGCTTTCGACGTGTAACCGCACGGAGCTTTACTGTGTGACGGATGCCGCCGGTGAGCAGACGGTTCTGGACTGGCTGGGGCGTTTTCACAATTTGCGTGTTGATGAGCTTTCCCGCTGTGCCTATCACTACCACGATAACGAGGCCGCTCGTCATTTGATGCGCGTGGCCGTTGGGTTGGACTCCATGGTGCTGGGTGAGCCGCAAATACTTGGCCAGTTAAAAGATGCTTACCAGCAAGCGCGTCAGGCCAAGGGCTTGGGCGGCGAGCTGGAGCGCCTTTTTCAGCACACCTTCGCCGTCGCCAAGCAGGTGCGTACCGAAACCGGCATTGGTAAAAACCCGGTGTCGGTCGCCTATGCCGCCGTGAGCATGGCCAGCCGCATTTTTGATGACTTCAGCCGTGCCAGGGCGCTCCTGATTGGCGCCGGTGAGACCATTGAACTGGTGGCGCGCCATCTTCATGAAGCCGGTGTGCGTCAGTTAACGGTGGCTAATCGTACCCGCGAGCGGGCCGAGCAGATCTCCTCGTCGCTGGGCGGTACGGCGATCACGCTGCCTGAGATTCCGGACGCGTTAGAGTATGCCGATATTGTTATCTCCTCTACCGCATCGCCGCTGCCTATTTTAGGTAAAGGCATGGTGGAGCGGGCGCTGAAAAAGCGTCGCCATCGGCCCGTGTTTATGGTCGATATTGCCGTGCCGCGAGATATCGAGCCCGAAGTGGGTGAGCTGGCGGATGTGTTCCTCTATACCGTCGATGACCTGGAAGAGGTGATCGAAGAGAATCGTCGCCACCGTCAGGTGGCAGCCGACCAAGCCGAGTCGCTCATTGAGCACGGCGTTGGTAGCTGGCAGCATGAACGGCGTATTCGTAACGGTGGTGAGGTGATCCGCGACTATCGCCGCCACGGTGAGGCGCTGCGCGATCAGGCCCGCGACCAAGCGCTTGAGCGTTTGGCAAAAGGCGAAGACCCGGCCAAAGTGGTGGAGCGCTTAGCCCACCAGCTCGCTAGCCGCCTGATGCATCAGCCAACGCTCACCATTCGTGAAGCGGCCTCCCAGGAAAACCACGATTTGCTTAGCGCCGCACCGCGCCTGTTGCTGCCACCGAAGCCCGCCTTTGAGCAGCCAGCGCCCCCGGCAAAACGCCAGAAGGATGATACGCCCGCATGAAAGAGACTTTGCGCCAACGTTTAGACAGCTTCTCCGACCGGTTTGAAGAACTGGCCATGCTGCTGTCAGATCCTGAGGTGATCAACAATCAGCAGCGCTTTCGCGACTACTCCCGTGAGTACTCGGAGTTGGAAGAGCTGGTGGCGGCTTGGCAGCGTTACCTTGGCGTGGAAAAAAGCATTGCCGAGGCCGAGCAGCTAAGCCGCGATAGCGACCCAGAGATGCGCGAGCTGGCGGAGATGGAAATTCTCGACGGCCGCGAGCAGCTGGAAGCGCTTGATGTTGAACTGAAACGCCTGCTGATTCCGAAAGACCCAGACGACGGTCGTGGCGTCTTTTTAGAAGTGCGTGCAGGCACCGGTGGCGATGAGGCCGCGATTTTTGCAGGCGACCTCTTCCGCATGTACTCCCGCTATGCAGAAAAGCGCGGCTGGCGCGTCGAAATCGTCAGTGCCAGCCACGGCGAGCAGGGCGGTTATAAAGAGGTTATCTCCCGGGTGAAGGGCGATGGCGTGTATGCGCGGCTCAAATTTGAGTCGGGTGCGCATCGGGTGCAGCGCGTACCGGCCACCGAATCCCAGGGCCGTATTCACACCTCCGCCTGTACCGTGGCGGTGATGCCTGAAGTGGATGAAGTGGGTGATATCGATATCAACCCGGCAGATTTGCGGGTCGATACCTACCGCTCCAGCGGTGCCGGTGGTCAGCACGTTAACACCACCGACTCGGCGATTCGTATTACCCACCTGCCTACCGGCGTGGTGGTGGAGTGTCAGGAAGAGCGTAGCCAGCACAAGAACCGCGCTAAAGCGATGTCGCTGCTGGCCGCCAAGCTCAAGCGTAACGCAGTGGATTCCCAGCGCCAGGAGCAGGCCGATGCCCGCCGCTCGCTGGTAGGCTCTGGTGACCGCAGTGAGCGTATCCGCACTTACAACTTCCCTCAGGGGCGCATTACCGATCACCGCATTAACCTGACGCTCTACAAGCTGACCGAAGTGGTGAGCGGCGAGCAGTTGGACGATGTGATTGAACCGCTGATTCACGAGTACCAAGCGGAACAGCTTTCGGCGCTGCAGGACGCGTAATGACGTTCGACGCTTTGCTGAATAGCGCCGCCCAACGGCTGCAGTTAGCGGGCTCGCCGTCGCCTCGGATAGATGCCGAAGTGCTGATGGAGTTCGCCGCTGGCCGCAGCCGCACGTGGCTCTATACCTGGGGCGATAGCGAATGCCCTACTTGGCAGCACGCCCGGTTTGATGCGCTAGTCGCTGCGCGCGCCCAAGGCCAGCCGGTGGCGTATTTAACCGGAGAGCGTGAGTTTTGGGGGCTGCCTTTGGCGACTTCACCGACCACGCTCATTCCCCGGCCCGATACCGAAACGCTCGTAGAAGCCGCGTTGGCGCGAGCAGGCGCGCCCACGGGCAGACTGTTGGATCTGGGCACCGGCACTGGTGCCATTGCGCTGGCGTTCGCCAGTGAAAAGCCGGAATGGGAAGTGGTGGGGGCGGATATTCGCCCAGAGGCAGTGGCGCTGGCGACTCAAAATGCACGCTCGCTGAACATCACGAATGCCACGTTTCTGGTCAGCGACTGGTTTCGCGCCTTCACGCTTTCTTCTAGTTCACCTGTATCTTGTTCAACGTTTGAGATCATTGTCAGTAATCCACCCTATATTGCCGCCGATGATCCGCATTTAGGCCAAGGCGATGTACGTTTTGAGCCACGCTCGGCGCTGGTCGCCGAGGCAAACGGCATGGCGGATCTGCTGCACCTGATTACCCAAGCAAAAGCCCATCTCACGCCCGGCGGTTGGCTGGCGCTAGAGCACGGTTACCAGCAGGCCCCTAGCGTTCGCCAAGCGCTAGAGAAAGCAGGTTATCTAAGCGTTGAAAGCGTGCAAGACATGGGCGGCCATGAACGGGTTACCCTGGGGCACCTCGAATAACTGCCTGATTCATCAGTATTGGATCCTGCCATGAAACCAAAAAATAGAACGCTGGACCGTATCGACCTAAAGATTTTGCGCTGCTTGCAAGAGAACGCGCGCATCTCCTATGTAGACCTTGCCTCTGAAGTTGGTTTATCCACAACCCCTTGCTTAGAGCGAGTGAAGCGCTTGGAGCGCGCGGGCATCATCCGCGGCTACCAAGCCATTCTTGACCCCAGGGCGCTCAAGGCGAATTTGCTGGTATTTGTCGAAATTAGCCTGGAAACCCAGTCGCCTGCTGTGTTTGATGAGTTTCGTCGTGCGGTGGAGAAGCTGCCGCAGATTCAGGAGTGCCATCTTGTCTCTGGGCAGTTTGACTACATTTTGAAGTGCCGCATTCCAGAGATGGCCGCGTATCGTCAGCTACTGGGCGATGTGGTGCTGACCCTGCCCGGCGTGAAAGAGTCGAAAAGCTACGTGGTGATGGAAGAGGTGAAAGAGAGCTTTAGCCTGCACATCCCCGATTTTGAGGAATTTGAGGATAAGTGACGCGATGATGGACGATCAGGCGCTGCTGCGCTATAGCCGCCAAATCATGCTGCCTGAAGTGGACATAGAAGGGCAGGAGCGCTTGCGTGCAGCCCATGCGCTGATTATTGGCGCAGGCGGGCTGGGTTCACCGGTGGCGCTCTACCTGGCGGCGGCGGGCGTAGGCACCATCACCATCGCCGATGCTGACCATGTCGAGCTAACCAATTTGCAGCGCCAAATTGCCCATCAGCAGGCAAGCCTGGGGGTGAACAAAGCGCGTTCAGCCAAGGAGCGCATGCAGGCGCTTAACCCCGAGTGCCATGTTGTGGCGGTAGAGCAGCACGCAGAAGGGGAGGCGCTAGCGGCGCTAGTGGCCTCGGCGGATGTGGTGCTGGACTGCACCGACCGCTTCTCCAGCCGCTATGCCATTAATGCCGCTTCCCAGCAGGCAGGCGTGCCGCTGATTTCCGGCGCGGCGATTCGGTTTTCAGGCCAGCTAGCGGTGTTTGACCCACGTGATGACGCATGCCCCTGCTACGCCTGCTTGTACCCGCCAGGGGATAGCGAAGATGAGGCGCTGAGCTGTGCAGAGAGTGGCGTGATGGCACCGCTGGTGGGGCTGATTGGCTGCTTCCAGGCAGTAGAGGCGTTCAAGCTACTCAGTGGCGCGGGCAAACTGCACCAGGGGCTATCGACATTTGATGGGTTAAGCGGCCAGTGGCGTCATTTTCAGGTGCCACGTGACCCTGCCTGCACTGTATGTGGGTAGTGGTTGACGGATAGGTAGGTTAGCTGGCTTTCTCACTCTGAGAGGATTCAAGACGATGAATGTCATCCTGTGAGGGTGTGCACTTCTGCTTGCCTGCTTCGGAAGCACTCGCTTTGGTCGGTTGCGCGGTAAACATACGCTCGAAAATAGCGTTGTCAGGGTTCATATCGATAGTGCCATGGAAAGTGCTGCCATCTTCCAGCACTAAGCAAGGCGTGGTGATGGTACCCGTGACGTGAGCTCCGCCATGAATCGTCACTTTATGGAGTGCCACTAAACTGCCTTCGACCTTTCCTGATACGCGTAGTGTGTGTGCATAGGCATCACCATAGAGTATGCCGCTGGCACCCAGTTTGACCGTATGCTGTTTGCAGGTAATGGTGCCAGTGACCTGACCTTCAATGGTGAGGTCTTCATCGCTGTTTATATCGCCGTGCAGTTGGGTTTTACTGCCAATGACCGATGTGCTTTGGCGTGATGCAGAAGGCAGGCTTTTAGGCTCAAGAGCAGGTGTATTGGTCTCGGAGACCGCTAGCTGCTCGCCCGACGATTTTGCTTTTTTGAACATCACAATATACCTACTAAAGGCGTTGTTGTGTCTTGGCCCACCGCCTGCTGGTACGGGCGCTATCAACAACGTGGTAAATAAAGGAGGTGGCTATGATAACCGAAACGTGGCTTATCATTGCCGGTGTTGTCGCAATGACCATTATTGTTGTGGATGGCAAACGTAAAAAGCAAAAAGGGCTTTCAACCGAGCAGAAAAGCCCTCAAGCGCAAAGTCGGGTTGAGCAGGAAGTGACGCTTGCTCCACTAGCGCTGTGTCCACCTTTCGTCGGTAGTCATATCGGGGTGAAAACTCAGCTAATAGGGGTTGTGATCGCCGATGAACCCATGACGATTAGCGGCGCTGCCTCTGGTGAGGTGTATACGACGCACGGAGTCACGCTGACCTCTTTGGCTTATGTTGAGGGTAGGATTACGGCACGCTATTTGGAGTGCCATGAAGGTGCCGTCGTGTCTGCGGTGGTAGAGCCCTATCCAGCTAAGCAAAAGCCCGCTAAAGAGCGGGCTTAAACGTGTCACTTAGCGGCAGCTGATTAGTTACGAATCAGGTAGTCGAAGGCACCCAGTGATGCCTTGGCACCTTCGCCCATGGCAATAATGATCTGCTTGTAGGGCACGGTGGTGACATCGCCAGCGGCGAACACGCCGGGCACCGAGGTCATGCCGTGGGCATCGACAATGATCTCGCCACGGGGCGTCATTTCAATAGGCGAGCCTTTCAGCCACTCGGTGTTGGGCACCAGACCAATCTGTACAAAGATGCCTTCCAGCGCGATGTTTTTAATCTCATCGGTGTTGCGGTCTTTGTAGGTCAGACCGTTCACGCGGCTGCCGTCGCCGGTGACTTCCGTGGTTTGGGCGTTTAGCACGATATCCACGTTAGGCAGGCTTTTCAGCTTCTTCTGCAGGACCGCATCGGCGCGCATTTCACCCATAAACTCAAAAAGCGTGACGTGGCCGACGATGCCAGCCAGGTCGATAGCCGCTTCAACCCCTGAGTTACCGCCACCAATCACCGCAACGCGCTTGCCTTTAAACAGCGGGCCGTCGCAGTGTGGGCAGTAGGCAACGCCCTTGTTGCGGTACTGCTGTTCGCCGGGCACGTTCATTTCACGCCAGCGGGCACCGGTGGCCAACACCAGGGTTTTGCTCTTCAGCTTCGCGCCAGACTCAAACGTCACTTCATGCAGGCCGCCTTCGGCTTCCGCTGCTTTGAACGACGTGGCGCGCTGCAGGTTCATCACGTCAACTTCATACTCTTTGACGTGCTCTTCAAGGGCGCTGACCAGCTTGGGGCCTTCGGTATGGGAAACAGAGATAAAGTTCTCAATGCCCATGGTGTCGGCTACTTGGCCGCCAAAGCGCTCGGCGGCAACGCCGGTGTTAATGCCTTTACGGGCAGAGTAGATGGCTGCCGACGCGCCTGCCGGGCCACCGCCAATCACTAGCGTATCGAAAGCCGCTTTTTCGCTCAGCTTCTTCGCGTCACGCTCGGCAGCGCCGGTATCTACTTTGGCTAGGATCTGCTCAAGGGTCATGCGGCCTTGATCAAACGGCTTGCCGTTCAAATAGATGCTCGGCACCGACATGATTTCACGCGATTCAACTTCATCTTGGAACAGCGCGCCGTCGATGGCGACGTGACGCACGTTCGGGTTGAAGATCGCCATCAGGTTCAGCGCTTGAACCACATCCGGGCAGTTCTGGCAGGAGAGCGAGTAGTAGGTCTCGAACAGCATCTCGCCGTCGAGGTCCTTGATTTGATTGAGCAGTTCTTGAGAAGTCTTGGGTGGGTGGCCACCTACTTGCAGCAGCGCCAGTACCAGCGAGGTGAACTCGTGGCCCATGGGGATACCTGCAAACACCACGCCGGTCTCTTCGCCGGGGCGGTTAATCGCAAACGACGGCGTGCGGCTGTCTTGCCCGTCGCTGTGCAGAGTGATTTTGTCGGTGAGGCTGCTGATATCTTCCAGCAGGCCCAGCAACTCACGTGACTTGGCACCGTCATCGAGGGACGCAACGATCTCGAACGGTTGAGTCACTTTTTCCAGGTAAGCTTTCAACTGATTTTTTAAATTGGCGTCCAGCATGACAGTGGTTTCCTCGCAGTCAGCAGTAAATTGTTCTCAACCTAAAACGCCCGCTGCCGAGTCAGTAGGGCAGGCGGTAAAAGCGCTAGGGAAAACCGGTATGCGGTTACACGGGTGCTTAAACGAAACACCCGGGCTAAGTGCCCGGGTGTTGTGCTGCCTATAGAGATTCAGCTTGAAGCGATTTGAACCCCAGGCGGCAGCGGTAGGCGGTTTAGATTTTGCCTACGAGGTCCAGAGACGGGGCAAGTGTCTCTTCGCCTTCTTTCCATTTGGCCGGGCAAACTTCGTTCGGGTTTTCACGAACGTACTGAGCGGCCTTCACTTTACGCAGCAGCTCTTCAGCGTTACGGCCGATGTTGCCAGCGTTGATTTCAACAATCTGAATTTTGCCATCCGGGTCAACGACGAACGTGCCGCGCTCAGCCAGGCCTGCTTCTTCGATCAGAACTTCGAAGTTACGAGAAATTTGCAGGGTCGGGTCAGCAATCATCGGGTACTGCAGCTTGCCGATGGTCTCAGAGCTGTCGTGCCATGCTTTGTGGGTAAAGTGGGTGTCGGTAGACACGCTGTAAATCTCAACGCCCAGCTTCTTGAAGGCTTCGTAGTTGTCTGCCAGGTCGCCCAGCTCAGTCGGGCAAACGAAGGTGAAGTCGGCCGGGTAGAAGAAGAAGATAGACCACTGGCCTTTCATGTCGGCTTCAGTAACGTCAACAAATTCGCCGTTCAGGTAAGCAGTGGCTTTAAACGGTTTTACTTCAGTGTTAATCAAGGACATTCAAAACGTCTCCATAATAGGTGAATGGTAGTTGAAAAAGTTGCTACCAATGGTAGCGGTCTACGACTAATAGCTAAAATTGGAAAAATGAATCTTCCCAATGCATTTTGACTATTAATGAGTTTTGCTACCGTCAGCGACCCATGAAGTGGGGGCGTTGACGCTTTAATACAAGAATTTTTCACATACTCTTGCGATAGACGGCACTGCACCGCAAAATTCGCACGGTTGAGATAATCGCCTAAGCTGTTTTCAGCTGGATTGGGTTTGCACAAAAGCGCACCCGCCAGCGGCAGCCGGTTGCAGCACATGGGCTTTTTGGTGATGTGGACTTTACATTTAAGGAGTAGGTAAATGGGGAACATCCAAAAACTTTCAGGGGCCGTTACGGCCATCTCTTTTGCCGTAGCGGCCGCTGCTGCCCACGCTGATGAAGTGCGGGTATATAACTGGTCTGACTATATTGCCCCGGAAACGCTGGAAAAATTTACTGAGCGTACCGGCATAGAAGTGACCTACGATGTTTACGATAGTAACGAAATTCTAGATGCAGCGCTGCTGTCGGGCCGCTCTGGCTACGACGTAGTGGTGCCGTCCACGTACTACTTTACCCGCCAGGTAAAGGCAGGCGTTTTTCAGCCGCTAAACCATGAGTTGCTGCCCAATTTAGGCAACCTTGATCCTGAACTGATGGCCAATCTTGAAACCATCGATCAAGGTAGCGAATACTCGGTTCCCTATATGTGGGGTACTAACGGCATCGGCTATAACGTTGAGCGAGTGACCGAAATTCTTGGTGACGACGCACCGTTAGATAGCTGGGCGCTGTTGTTTGACCCGGAAATTACCAGCCAGCTGAGCGCAGCAGGCTGTGGTCTTTCGATGCTGGACTCTGCCGATGAGATGTTATCGCCTGCGATTGCCTATCTTGGCCGTGACCCGCTGAGCGAAAACATCGAAGACATTGAAGCGGCAGGCGAGGTGATTGCTGGCGTTCGCGACAACATCACTTACTTCCACTCCTCGCGCTATGTCTCTGATCTGGCCAACGGCGATGTGTGTGTCGCTGCAGGCTACTCGGGCGATATCTTCCAGGCCGCAGCCCGTGCTGAAGAAGCGGGGCGTGACTTCACCATTGGCTACAGCATCCCGAAAGAGGGCGCAGCTCTTTGGTTTGATATGATGGCGATCCCGGCGGATGCGCCGAATGCTGAAAATGCTCACGCGTTTATCAACTTTATTCTCGACCCTGAAGTTGCCGCTGAAATCAGTGAGTACGTGCGCTATGCCAACCCCAACTTGGCCGCTAACGAGTACCTCTCTGATGAGCTGCTCAACGACCCAGCTATCTACCCAGAAACAGAGGTCATGCAGAACCTCTACATCCAAGCGGAAAAACCGCAGGATGTGCTGCGTGCCCGTACGCGTACCTGGAACCGCGTCAAATCTGGCCGTTAATTCTACTCATCGCCTGACAGCGAGCCGGGCACTGCTCGGCTCGCTGTTTGTCTTTTATCGCCCGGTTAACCGGGCCTTTTGATGGGAGTGGCGAATGGTCACTACGCCCCTGTCGAACGATTCCTCAGCCTCTTCGTCTGCCATTCCTCCGCCTGCAAGGGCGCAGGGGAAAGCCCCTCGATTTGCTGAAGATATCGTTTTAGAGGTTAAGCGCTTGAGCAAGCGATTTGATGATGCGCTTGCTGTGGATGACGTGAATTTACAGGTGAAGCGCGGCGAAATTTTTGCGCTGTTGGGCGGGTCTGGCTCAGGTAAGTCCACCTTGCTACGCATGCTCGCCGGGTTTGAGACGCCCAGCGAAGGGAGCATTTTGCTGAGCGGCGAAAACATTACCGAGATGCCGCCGCACAAACGCCCCATTAATATGATGTTCCAGTCCTATGCCCTGTTTCCGCATATGACCGTGGCGCAGAATATTGCTTTCGGCCTGAAGCAGGACAAACTGCCGAAAGCTGAAATTGAAGCGCGGGTTGCCCAGATGCTGAAGCTGGTGCACATGGAGCGCTTTGCCAAGCGTAAGCCCCATCAGCTCTCTGGCGGCCAGCGCCAGCGGGTGGCCTTGGCGCGCTCGCTCGCTAAGCGTCCCAAGCTGTTATTGCTCGATGAGCCAATGGGCGCACTGGATAAAAAACTGCGCACGGAAATGCAGCTGGAAGTGGTCGAGATCATTGAGCAGGTAGGCGTAACTTGCATCATGGTGACCCACGACCAGGAAGAAGCCATGACCATGGCTGACCGCGTGGCGATCATGGCTGACGGCTGGATCGAGCAGGTGGGTTCGCCCGTGGATATCTACGAAAGCCCCGCCAGTCGTATGGTGGCCGAGTTCGTGGGCACGGTGAACCTGTTTGAAGGTGAAATCATTGAAGATGCCGCTGACCACTGCCGTATTGAGTCACCGTCGCTGTCACGGCCTATCTACATTGATCACGGTATTACCACTCAAGCGGTCGACCGCCGGGTGTGGGCGGCGCTGCGGCCTGAAAAAATCTGGCTGACCCGCGAACAGCCGACGTGTGAGTACAACTGGGAAGCGGGCAAAGTGGATGATATCGCCTACCTGGGCGGTTATTCGCTTTACTACGTGCGCACTGCCTCAGGAAAGATGATCAAGGTGAGCATGGCCAACACCGAGCGTCGCGGCGACCGCCCCACCTGGGAGGATAGCGTGTACGTTTATTGGGAAGACCATAGCGCTATCGTGCTGAACCGCTAATGCCCCGGTGGCTGAGAGGAGATTGCCTATTATGATGCCATCTCGCATTGCAGGCGTGATCAAGCGGATGCAGCTAGGCCGACGCGCCGTGATTGCTTTCCCGCTGGTGT
Organism: Vreelandella lutescens; assembly: GCF_014640815.1. Taxonomy (GTDB): domain Bacteria; phylum Pseudomonadota; class Gammaproteobacteria; order Pseudomonadales; family Halomonadaceae; genus Vreelandella; species Vreelandella lutescens. The sequence continues at coordinate 807,727 of NZ_BMHM01000001.1, forward strand.
GGTTGACGCTGTTTTTCCTACTCCCATTTGCGCTGGTGCTGAAAATCAGCCTGTCTGAGTCGGCCATTGCCATACCGCCTTATGGGCCGCTGGTGGAGTACGCCGACCAGACGCTGAATATTTTCCTGAATCTGGGCAACTATTTGTTTCTGTTGTCCGATTCGCTCTATGTGGCGGCGTACTGGGGGTCGATTAAAACCGCCTTTGTCGCAACGTCGGTGTGTTTATTGATTGGCTACCCAATGGCTTATGCCATGGCGCGTGCTCCGGGCCGCTGGCAGCTGATTCTGCTGCTGTTAGTGATGCTGCCCTCTTGGACGTCATTCCTGATTCGGGTGTACGCCTGGATGGGCATTCTCAGCAATAGCGGGCTGATCAATAACCTGCTGCTGGGGTTAGGCGTCATCGATTCACCGCTCCGGATGATGAATACCCAGTTCTCGGTGATTGTGGGCATTGTGTACGCTTACCTGCCGTTTATGGTGCTGCCCCTGTATGCCCATTTAACACGTCTGGATAACTCACTGTTGGAAGCGGCATCAGATCTCGGGTCACGTAAAATCAACACTTTCTTGAAGGTGACACTGCCGCTCTCTATGGGAGGCATCATCGCGGGCTCGATGCTGGTGTTTATTCCAGCGGTCGGGGAGTTTGTGATTCCTGAGCTGCTGGGCGGCCCCGATACCTTGATGATTGGTAAGGTGCTGTGGGAAGAGTTCTTCCTCAACCGCGACTGGCCCGTGGCCTCGGCGCTTGCCATGGTGATGCTGCTGCTGTTGCTTATTCCTATTGTGTGGTTTCACCGTTACCAGTCACGGGAGCTTGAAGAATGATGAGATCACGTCGACGTCCAAGTTTTACCACCGTGATGCTGGTATTAGGGCTGCTGTTTTTGTACCTGCCCATGGTGGTGCTGGTGGTCTATTCGTTTAACGAATCTCGACTGGTGACGGTATGGGCCGGGTTCTCCACCCAGTGGTATGGCGAGCTGTTCCGCGACCAGCAGATTCTGTCGGCGGTATGGACCAGCCTTGAGATTGCGTTCTTTGCCGCCAGTATGGCGGTGTGCCTGGGAACGGTCGCTGCGTTCGTCATGACGCGCTATGGCCATTTCCGCGGTAAAACGGCGCTCTCCAGCATGGTGACGGCACCGCTGGTCATGCCGGAAGTCATCACTGGGCTTTCGCTGCTGCTGCTGTTTGTGCAAATGGCGCAGCTGATTGGCTGGCCCGCCGACCGGGGGATGGCCACCATCTGGATTGCCCACACCACGTTCTGTAGTGCTTACGTGGCGGTGGTGGTGGCGGCTCGCCTGCGGGAAGTGGACCGCTCTATTGAAGAAGCGGCGATGGATTTAGGCTCACCGCCGGTCAAGACCTTCTTCTTTGTGACGCTGCCGGTGATTGCGCCCGCGCTGGCTGCCGGTTGGCTGCTGGCGTTTACGCTATCGCTGGATGACCTGGTGATCGCCAGCTTTGTCTCTGGGCCAGGCGCGAACACGCTACCGATGGTGGTGTTTTCATCGGTGCGCATGGGCGTGTCGCCCAAAATCAACGCGCTGGCCACGTTGATTATTTTGACGGTGTCGTTAGCCACGCTGCTGGCGTGGTACTTCATGCGCCGCAGTGAAGCTAAGCGTCAGGCGGCGATGCAGCAAGGAGAGGGAGTTTAAGCTTTTCTAGCGCTACAGCACGTCGTCATCACGCCCTGTGATAACGGCGTCTAGCTCCCCGGTCATCGGTGACACAATGACTTGTAGCTGTATAGGGGCGCAGCACTGGTGGCAATCTTCCCAGGTGTCGTGGCTGCCCTGGGAAGTATCGATCACAAAGGTGAGCGGTGTGTCACAGTAAGGGCAGTGGAAATCGTGATTGACTAGCGCGTCGTCGTGCATAGTGTTTGCCCTTTTTAGCGTTACTATTGATGTCGGTTGATATCGATATCAGCATGATAGCTGTCTAGTTTAGCAGTGCTGTTTGTAAGCAGGCACCTGATGAATGAATCAGGTAGGATAATGGCGAGTTTTCCCGAATCACCTAGCGAGATAAAAGCGATGATGAAACGATACATGGCAGTTGCGGCCCTAGCGGCCTTCCCGATGGTTGCCCAGGCGGAAACACCCAACGTGACGCCCGGCGAGTGGGAATTCGTCAGCGTCACTAGCGTTAGCGGCGATATGCAGATTCCTGACCAAACGGAAACCGAGCGCCAGTGCATTACTCAAGAAGAGTTAGACGGTGCTGAGTTTGGCTTTATTGAAGAGGAAGAGGGCTGCGAGCTTCTCAACCAAGACATGAATGCCGACGGCCTTTCCTACAGCATGGTGTGCCGCGCTGAAGGTGGTGAAGCCACCATTGATGGCGAAATGCGCTTTATGGGCGAGCAGATTGAAGGCACCGTGGATATTTTGACTCAGTCTCCCATGGGTGAGCTGACCATGAACACCGCGATTGAAGGCGAGCGCATCGGCGACTGCGAATAAGCAACGCCGTTGTGACGTTTAAACACTCAGGGCGCCTAATGGGCGCCCTGAGTGTTTTTGGGATGCGTTATCGCTCTGGCGTATCCAGCGGCGTGTGTTGAGCCGTGGGTGCGTTGGCGATCTCTTCTTCAAGCTGACGCTTCACCGCCCCAGGCGAGCCTGAGTAACGGGCCAGCAGGTCGTAGGCCACCGGCACCACAAACAGCGTGAAGACGGTAGCCGCACCGACCCCGGCCATAATGACCGTGCCAATCACCAACCGCGATTCCGCCCCTGGGCCGCTGGAGATAATCAGCGGAATGGCACCGGCCATGGTGGTCACGGCGGTCATCAAAATGGGCCTTAGGCGGGTCACCGAGGCCTCAATTAACGCCGAGCGAAATGCTTGCCCTTCATCGCGTAGTTGGTTGGCGAACTCGACAATCAGAATGCCGTTTTTCGCCGCCAAACCAATCAGCAGCACCAAGCCCACCTGGCTATAAATATTCAGCGATTGACCGCTGAGCAGCAGTGCGAGCAGTGCGCCGCTCATGGCCAGCGGCACCGTGAGCATAATCACAAACGGGTGGATGAGGCTTTCAAACTGAGCGGCCAGTACCAAGAACACCACGACAGCACCCAGCACTAGCAGGAACATCGTCGCGCCGCTTGCCTGCTGGAAGTCTCGGGATGGCCCGGCCACGTTGGTTTGCACCTCTTCCGGCAGGATGGTGTTGGCGGTGTCTTGCAGGTAGGTCAGCGCTTCGCCCAGCGGGTAGCCATCGGCGAGGTTGGCTTCAATGGTAATGGCGCGAACGCGGTCAAAGCGGTTTAGCGTGCTAGCACCGGCAAAATCAGACAGCGTCACTAGGCTTGCCAGCGGAATTAGCTCTCCTGTGCGTGCCGAGCGCACCTGAATGTTATCCAGCGCTCGCGGGCTGTTTTGGCGGCTGCGGTCGCCTTCCACAATCACGTCGTACTCTTCGCCGTCGTCCACGTAGCGGGTAACGTTACGGCCACCCAGCAGCACTTCCAGCGTGCGGCCAATCTCGGTGACCGTGACGCCTAACGAAGCAGCGCGTTCGTAATTGATGTCCACACGCAGCTGCGGCTGGGTTTCGTCGTAATTACTCTCGATGGCAGTCAATCGGGGGTTGTCTTCGCGCACATGGTTAATCAGCCGATCACGCCAGCGGGCGAGGTCTTCGTAAGTGCCGCCACCCAAGACAAACTGCACGGGCTTCTGAGTGCGCTGACCAAAGCCTTGGCGCATCACCGGGAAGGCCTGGACGCCAGGGAGCGAGCTGAGCTGCTGGCGCACGTCGGCCATGATCTCCCAGGCGCTGCGGCGGCTACCCCAGTCGGCCATATTGACGATGATGAAGCCGCTGTTGAAGTTTTCGATATTACCGAAGCCACGCGGGGCACGTACCACCACGCGCTCCAGCTCACCGCTCTCTACAAAGGGCGTGAGCCGCGCTTCGATCTCATCCATGTAGTCCATCATGTAGTCGAACGTGGCCCCTTCCGGGCCGTTGACCAGCACGATAAAGTTACCGCGATCTTCCTGCGGGGTGTATTCATTGGGCAGCTCTGACGCCAGCCACGCCGTGCCGGCGATCAGAAGGGCAAACAGGGCCACGACCAGCCATTTAGCCGCCAGCACGGCTTCCAGGGCTCGCTGGTAGCGGCGTTTGGTGCCGTCTAGCAGCCACTGTACGCCTTGCCCAATGCGGCTGTCGTGCATGCCGGGTTTGAGGATTTTAGACGCCATCATGGGCGTTAAGGTGAGTGCCAGTAGTGTAGACACAATGACGGCGGCCGCCATGGTCAGGGCAAATTCAGAGAATAGCCGGCCGATATCCCCCTGTAGCATGCTGAGCGGTACAAACACGGCGACCAGCACCAAGGTAGTGGCAATGACCGCAAAGGCAATTTGCCGCGTGCCGCGAAAGGCGGCGACCAGCGGTGTTTCGCCGTAGTCGTGCATGCGTCGGTTGATGTTTTCGAGCACCACAATGGCGTCGTCTACTATCAGCCCGATGGCCAGCACCAGTGCGAGCAGGGTGAGCAAGTTAATGGAGAAGTTCATGGCCGCCAGCGCCGTGAACGCGCCAATCACGGCAATCGGCACCGTCACGGCGGGCACAATGGTGGTGCGCAGATTGCCCAGAAACAGGAAGATGACGACCACCACGAGCCCCATGGCGATGAAGAGGGTCATCACCACCTGCTCAATGGCCCCGGAAACGAACACAGAGGCATCGTAATTCAGGGCAAGCGACATGCCTTCAGGCAGGGTGTCTTGGAGCCGCCCAAGCTCTTGTTGCACCGCCTCAGAAAGCTCAATGACGTTGGCGGTGGACTGCATAATCATCCCCAGCCCCACCATGGGTACGCCGTTGGCGCGGAAAACAGAGCGGTCTTCCACGGAGCCCACTTCCACCCTGGCAACATCAGAAAGGCGGGTTAGATAGCCGTTGTCGCTTTGGGTGATGGCTAGGCGCTGAAAATCATCGGCGGTGGCGAAGCTGCGGGGCAGGCGGACAATAAACTGACGGTCGTCGGATTCAATCGACCCCGCAGGCAGCTCGACGTTTTCGGCGCGCAGTGCATCTTCCACATCGCCGACGGTAAGGCCTCGGGCTGCCAAGGCGTTACGGTCAAGCCAGACGCGCATGGCGTAATCCTGACCGCCCCCTACGCGCACCCGCGCAACGCCAGGCTGTACTGAGAGGCTATCGACGAGAAAGCGGTTGGCGTAGTCGGTCAGTTCGGCAATGGAGTAGTCGGCGCCGGATAGGCTTAGCCAAACAACAATCTCTTCGCTGCTGTCGGCTTTGGTCACTTCCGGGTTGTCGGCATCGTCTGGCAAGTTACGCAGCGCGCCTGATATACGGTCGCGAACATCGTTCGCCGCGGCGTCGATATCCATGGTGATGGCGAACTCAATCTCAATCCGCGAGCGTCCATCTTCGCTTTGGGAGGTGATCAGCTCGATGCCTTCCACCCCGGCAATGCGGTCTTCCAGCACCTGGGTAATGCGTGTTTCGACGACGCTGGCGGATGCGCCTGGGTAGCGGGTATCAATACTGACGATAGGCGGGTCAACCGTGGGGTACTCTTGCAGCGGCAAGCGGTTGAGGGCGAGCAGGCCAAAGGCAATGATCAGCGCGGCAATCACCATGGCTAGCACGGGCCGCTGAACGGAAATATCGGATAAACGCATTAGCGGTCAGCCTCCAGCAGCGAGCGAATGTCCGTGCTGTCATCGGCAATGCCTAGTAGGCGTACTTCCTGGCCTTCGCGGGCCAGCTGTAGGCCGTGAATGACCACCAGATCGCCTTCGCTAATGCCTTCCAGTACCTCTACCTCTCCACTGCGCCGCTCGCCAATAGCCACTTCTCGGCGCTCTAAGCGAGGGGCCTCCTCCTCTTGCTGAATCACCATCACAAAGTGGCGGTTGCCGCTGGGTTGAATCGCCGCTTCAGGGAGGACGAGCGACTCACGCACGCGCTGTTGAACGATCACTTCCATTAGCATACCGGGCCGCAGCTTTAGGTCTGGGTTCGCCAGTTCGGCGCGCACATTCACGCTGCGTGAAATGGGGTCAATGCGGGTGCCAATACTGGAAATATCGCCCCGAAATACCTCGTCTGGGTACGCGGCGGTGGTGGCACTGAGGCTCAATCCCGCCGATAGCCTCCCCAAAAACACTTCGGGTACGGTGAAGTCCAGCTTCATGATATCTAGCTTGTCGAGTGTGACTAGCTCCATGCCGGGGGTGACGAGCGTGCCGACACTGACGTTACGAAAACCCACACGGCCGCTAAACGGGGCATGGAGGCGATAATTCTCAAGCCGCGCTTCGAGGGCTTGGGCATCAGCTTGTGCTTGGCGAAGCCGGGATTGCGTATCTTCTACGTCGGCTCTTGCGGCTAAGTTGCGCTGCTGAAGCTGGGAGGCGCGGCCTGAGGCGTTACGCCGCTCATCGGTAATCGCTTGGGCGGCTCTTAACAGCGCCTGCTCTTCGGCATCTTCCAATCGAATCAACAAACGACCGCGCTCTACCTGCTCGCCGTCATCAAAGTTGATCTCAGCGATGGTGTCGGTCACGGTGGCAGATAAAGTGACGCTTTCATCGGCGCTTAGGGTGCCCAGCGCTTCCAATGGATCGGACCAGGTCTCGGTCTTTACGTGGTAACCAATGACTGGCGGCTGTGACTGCGCGCTGGCAACACTGGCCCATCCAAGGAGAAGCAAGAAGCAGCAAAAGGGGCGTTTAAAAGCGAGCATAGGTATCTCTGTGTTATTAAATAGAAGTCGCAGTGGTTCGCAATCGGTGGTGATAGTAAGCCATTACACGCAACGGTGTTGAGGCAATTGGGTGTTATCTTGTGCATTTCTTGTACATTGACTTTTGAAATGTACAGTAGTTTGGCGCGCCTTACCTGTTAAAATGCCCGCCTTTTCATCTTTGGAGCCTCAGTTATGGTCTACGACGTCGTGGTCATTGGCGCAGGTGCCGCTGGTTTAATGTGTGCAGCACAGGCAGGCTATGCCGGGCGACGCGTTTTGGTGGTCGACCATGCAAACAAAGCGGGTAAAAAAATCCTGATGTCTGGGGGAGGCCGCTGTAACTTTACCAACCTTGATACAGCGCCTGGACACTTTTACTCTGAAAATCCTTATTTTTGCATTTCTGCATTAAAACGTTACCGTCCGGAACATTTTGTATCGCTGGTGGAGACCCACGGCGTTGAGTATGTGGAGAAAGCCCCAGGGCAGCTATTTTGCGCCGACTCCGCCAAAGAGATCGTGCGGGTACTGTTGACCGAGTGTGAGTGGGCCGGTGCAGAAATTAAACTGAAGACTTCCATTTCCCGGTTAGAGCGGCAGGGCGAGGGCATGCGGTTGACCACCTCGCTAGGCACGATTGATGCAGGGGTGGTGGTAGTCGCGACGGGAGGGCTTTCCATTCCTACCATGGGGGCGACAGGCTTTGGGTACGATATCGCCCGCCAGTTTGGCTTAGAGGTGCTACCCACTCGCCCAGGCTTGGTGCCGTTTACCTTAAGCGATAGCTGGAAAGAGCGGGCGGCGGGGCTGTCTGGGGTCAGCGTGCCCACGGCGGTGAGCTGCAAAGAGAAGCGCTTTGTCGAACCTATGCTGTTTACCCATCGGGGGCTGTCCGGCCCTTCCATGCTGCAGATTTCCAGCGTATGGGAGCCGGGAAGCGCAATCTCCATCGACCTCTTGCCGGGCGAAGATGCGGCTGGCGCGTTGCGCCATGCTCGCCAGGAAACCCCTAAGCGGCTGCTGTCGACCTGGCTAGGCGAGCGTTTCCCCAAGCGCTTTGCTCAGGCGCTATTAGAGTGGTATCCCGATCAGCACTTAACCAGCCCATTGGCGCAATACAGTAACGAGGCGCTTGATGTGTGGGCCCAGCGGCTCAACCAGTGGCAGCTAAAGCCGGCGGGCACGGAAGGGTGGCGCACGGCGGAAGTGACCATGGGCGGCGTGAGTACCGACGCTATCTCATCGAAAACCTTTGAGGTCAAAGACCTGCCGCAGCTGCGCTTCATCGGTGAAGTGCTGGATGTGACGGGGCAGCTTGGCGGCTATAACTTTCAGTGGGCGTGGGCCAGCGGCGTGGCTTGTGGGCAGGCGTGCTAGTGTCAACGCGGCGTATTAAAAAGCCGTTGTGGGAGAACCACAACGGCTTTTTAGAAACAGCTTGCTAGGCTAAACCCGCTCTGTTGCGTACTTAGGTTGCTACTTTAGTCAGCAATTTTAATTTACGAAACAGCATATAGCCCGCCAACGCCTTGCGGCCAACCGCCATGGTTCCGCCAGGGTGGCGCATAATGCGTAGGACCGCAATGCCTCCGATAGCATAAAGGGGAAGCTTGAGGCTTCGCCAGTTGCTGTCTAGCGGTGATGAAGCCCGTTTCAACGTGTCGCTATCCACTAAGATATCGATACGCTGTTGCTCTAGCTCAGCCAGCAATGCGGCTTTACGCTCTGCCCGGCTAGGTGGCTTAACGACGCTGTTGTGACGAGTCATCCTCATTCACCTCCAGCAGTGCTCGGTCAGCGGCTAGCTGCTTTAACGTCTCTTTAAGCAGCGTATGTCGTTTTGCCTGACGCAAAGCAATCATGGCCAGCAAAATACTCAGCGCAATCAGTACGCCTGCGCTAACACTAATAGCGGTAATGCGGTATGTATCCCAAAAGAGAACAACCACTAGCGCTGTAAGCGTAGCAACACCTAGCAGTAGCAACAGTAAGCTGGCACCTGCTAGTAGCAGCAGCACCAATAAACGTGCGCGTTCCTCTTCTAGCTCTAAAACCGCCAAACGCAGGCGGGTTTCACTGTTAGCAACCAGTGACTTCAGCAGGCGTTTGGCGGCAGAAAAAACGCGTTGGGTGGGACCCAAAGCCATTAGCGACGACCGAGTAGCATACCAACAACAAGACCGGCGGCAGCACCAATACCGAGGCTGGTCCATGGGTTTTCACGAACATAGCGGTCGCAGCAGTCAACCTGTTCAGAAAGCGTTTCGCGGGTATCTTCGTAGAAACGCTCTCCACGTGCTTCTAGACGGGCACGAGTATCCTTCAAACGTCGTTCGGCACGCTCACGCAGGTCACGCATTTCACCGCTGGCGTCTTTTGACGTCGCGTTCATTAGCTCTTCGACCGTTTCGCTTAAATGACGCAGGTCTTCTTTCAACTGATCAGCGCGTGCGGAGGTATCTGTATTACGTTTTGCCATGATGTCTTCCTTTGACGAATAAATGAGTGACGACTTCAGCATAGCAGCCGTCACCATATAGACAACCCTGCCGGGTTAACGGTTCAGCCCGGTAGCACTAAACAGAGGGTTGAGACTGAAACCGAGACTGAGGCGGTGCACGCGATTGTCATAATCAATCATGCTTTCCCCGTAGCCGTAGTAGTACTGCACGTGCGCTCGGACGCCGTTAAACGCAGGCCAGCTGTAATCAATTTGCGTGCCATAGTTGCCGGCACTGGGGTTGCCGCGCAGCTGCCCAGCAAACTCATGGTTGTTTTGCAGACGTTTGGCAAGTCGAATATCGCCGTAGCCCACAAAGCGCTCGATATCGGGATTATCGTCGTCGCTCTCAGACTCGGGAACACGCCAGTGAGGTGCTAGGGTGAGTGCCCAGTCGCCACTTTGGAACGTGCTTTCTAAATATACCCGGTTCCAGCTTCGCGACAGCGGATCTGAGCGGCCGTTGGACTGGTGGATAAAAGAGAAACGGTTACGAGTATTCACCCAGCCCAGCGCGCTCCAGGCGTTGTCGAAGTCGATAAAGACCTCAGGCTCGTAGTTGGTTTCCCGGAAAGGGGAGGAGGCATCGGTGTTGTAGGCCTGCCACCAACTTTTCTGAGTGTAGGCGAAGTAAACGTCACCGAGTTCGCCAAAGACGTTTTCTGCCAAATTGAATTTGGCAGAAAACTGGAATTTAACCTCGCCGCTATCGGGTTGCACTTCCTCAGAAATGCTGCGGAAATTTTCAGCATTTTGATTGGTGTTGTAGCTGATAGGGAACAAGTAATTGGTGCGGTGTGTGGTAATCGCAAACGGGTTACGGGATGACTCTTGCTCTAGCTGTCGCCGGTCACTTAAGTCTTCCAGGGCAACTTCGACCGGCAGTGGTGCAGGTTCAACGCCTTGTGCTGCTTCTTCAGGCGCCTCAATTTGCTGCAGTTGCTGGCGCAGTTGATAGAGTTCGGTGTTCAGCGCTTGAATACGCGCTTCAATCTCGTCTCGGGTCTCGGCCATGGCCGTTGTGCTGAGAATATTAGCGCCCATTAAGGCCGCCAAACCGGTGAACAGCAGTTTTCGGGTAACCATCAACGTGGCTCGCAAATTAAGAGTAAAGATACCAGCGTTGTTTCTATACATGCGGCAGGTGTAAGTCAACTGTCGATGTCAGTAGGCGCTTACCAGATTGCGTAACGATGTCATACCCATGACAATAGGCATCCTGCCCGGCTTAGCGGGCTGACATGTCAATGAGGCATAAGTAACGTGGTCAGAAATGCCCTTAAAGCCGCTCTCTGCTGCCTATGGCTGGTCACGATGTTGGCCGGAACCGCCAGCGCTCAAAGTACACCGGTTGAGCGCGTCCCTCCCCAATCTGAGCTTAGCGAACGTTTAGCGGCCATTGAGTCGCTTGAGACCGAATTAACGGCTGAACAGCAGCGTGACCAAGCGGCACTTGCCGCCGCGTTGGAGGCTTACGATCGGCTTAATGCGATTGAAGAGCGCCAGCAGGCACTGGAGCAGCGGGTAAGCCAGGCCCCTGAGCTGCTGCTGCGTTTAGAGCGTGAGCTAAACGAGGCTGAAGAACAGAGCTTACAGCTCTCGGTAGACAATCTGAGCGATATGCCTCTAGACGCTCTGGAAGCCGAACAGGCTGAGGCGGTCATTGAACTCCAGCAGTTGCAAAGCCAGATGGCAGAGGTCAATTCCCAATTATTGGCTGCGCAAACGCTTCCAGAGCGGGCACAGCAAGCCATTTCCGATGCACTACAGCGCGCGGAAACGCTGCGTCGCGAGCACGATACTCGCGCGGCGCTGCTAGCGGATCGTCAGCTCTCAGCCCGTGAAGATGCCCAGCTCATTCAGTGGCGCTTAGAGCGGGCGCTTGCTGAACGAGAAGTCAGCTTAAATCAGCGTGAGTTGAGTGCTAATAGCCGCCTGCGCGAGCTGGCTCAGCAGCGGCGTGATTTGCTCGCTCTGCAAATAGATCGCCAGGAACAGCAATTGAGCCTGTTGCAGGGTGTGATTGACCGCCAGCGACGCCTTCAGTCTGAGCAGGCCATTGCTGACGCTGCCAAAAATGATCCGCTCATTGCGGAAGGGCACCCGGTGGTGCTGAATGCCCAGCAAGTCAATCAAACGCTGAGCTTGGAACTGCTGCGGGCAACGGATCGTGCCAATGGCATCGTGCGTGAAAACATTGAGGCCCAGCGCCAGTTAGAGCATGTCCGCCAGCTTCAGCGCAGCCTCAATGAGCAGATGGAGGCCATTCGTGGTAGCCAACTGCTCTCGCGGATTCTACGCGAGCAGCGCCAGTCGCTGCCGGTGGTGCTGCCCCGGCGCGATTTGCAAGATGAGATTGCCGACCTGCGTTTGAAGCAGTTTGACCTTGTGCGTCAGCGAGACCAGCTGCGCCAGGGGGAGCGGCTAGCGGCACAGCGTATTGAAGAGGCGGGCGTCGATGTGACCTCTGGATTGGTCGATTCGCTGACCCGGCTGTATCAGTCGCGCCGTGAGTTGGTAGAGCAGCTAGAGCAGTCCTACGGTAATTTGCTCAGTGCCGCTATCGAGCTTCAGCTCAACCAGCAGCAGCTGTTAACCACCACGCATGACTTGCGCGCCACCATTGACGAGCAGCTTTTCTGGGTTGCTAACAGCCGCCCGTTGGATGTGAACTGGCTGCGACAACTCCCCCATAACCTGCAGCAGGAGTGGCGAGAAGGCGAGTGGCGTGGTGTGCTGCCCACCCGCTGGCAAGGGCTCTCTTGGGACATGTTAGTCGGTGCCCCTCTTCTATTGATCAGCGTGGCATTGCTCGCACTGCGCGGGCGCATCAAAGCACGTTTAGCGCTGATTCACTCTCAAATTGGTCGCTTAAAAAGCGATACCCAACTGCACACGCCTAAAGCGGTACTATTGAACGCTTTGTTGGCACTGCCAGGGCCGCTGGCATTAGCGGGTGCCGGTGTTGCGCTGCGCACCGCAGAAGGGGCACTGGCGCAAGGTGTGGCACCTGCGTTGTTACAGCTTAGCCTGAGCTGGGGCGTGATTGCGCTTGGGCGACGCTTGCTGGTGCCTGATGGCGTCGCTGAACGTCATTTTACCTGGGCTCCTGCTTACAACGCTCGACTACGCCAATTGTTGATTGGCTTAGGTATTGCCTTGGTGCCCGTGGTGGCAATTGCCGCTATGTCGGAGCAGATGGAAACACCGCTAGCGCTTCGCCCTGTGGCAATGGCGCTGTTTATGGGCGGGCTGGTGGCCATGGCCTGGTGGCTGGCGCAGCTTATTCTTGCGCATGTGCCGATTTTTGGTGTGCGGCTCTTCAGGTTAGTGTTGGGGCTGGGCATGGCCTCAGTGCCCTTGGTACTGCTGGGGTTGGTCGCATGGGGATATGAATATACGGCTCTTCGGCTAGTAGCACGCTTTGCCATTACGCTCTATTTGCTGGGGCTTTGGGTGGTGGTAGAGGCAACGGTGGTACGCAGTTTGGCGGTGGCAGCACGGCGGTTAGCCTATCGCCGGGCGCTGGCCAGACGCCGTGCCCAGGTACAAGAAGGCGCAGAAGGGGGGCTTGAGGTTGTCGAAGAGCCGCCGTTGGATATGGAAAAAATCAACGCGCAGTCGCTGCGCCTTTCCAAGCTCATTTTGCTGATCGGCTTTAGCGCGCTGCTCTATTTGGTGTGGTCGGATCTGCTCTCTGTGCTGGGGTACCTAGATCAGGTGTCGCTTTGGAATGCGGCTGAAGGCGATTTGGTCGACAACGCGCTATCGATCTCGGACTTTGTCACGGCGCTACTGGTGGTGGCCATCACCTTTATATCGGCGCGCAATCTGCCGGGCCTGCTGGAGGTGATGGTGTTATCGCGCTTGGCGCTCAAGCAGGGGAGTGCCTATGCGATTAGCTCGCTGCTCTCGTATACCATTGTGGGAACCGGCATCGTGATGTCGCTGGCGACCTTAGGGGTGTCCTGGGATAAGTTGCAGTGGCTGGTAGCGGCGTTGAGCGTCGGGTTAGGCTTTGGTTTGCAGGAAATTTTTGCCAACTTTATTTCCGGCCTGATTATTCTGTTTGAGCGCCCTATTCGTATTGGTGACACCATTACCATAGGTAACCTGCACGGCACGGTGAGCCAGATTCGTATTCGTGCCACCACGGTGACCGATTTCGACCGCAAAGAGATCATTATCCCCAACAAGACCTTCGTCACGGATCAGCTCATTAACTGGTCACTCTCCGACAATGTGACCCGCGTGGTGCTCACGTACGGAGTCTCGCACGGTTCAGATTTGCCGCTGGTGCATAAGCTTCTGCGTCAAGCTGCTGACGAAAATGCCCGGGTGCTGGATGACCCTGAGCCTCAGGTGTTCTGCCTAAGTTACGGGCCTCACAGCTTGAACTTTGAGCTGCGTATTTTCGTCAACGACCTTTTAGACCGCCTGTTTGCGGCCGATGAGGTGAATTGCCGCGTGGATGAGCTGTTCAAAGAGGCGGGCGTGCGGATTGCCTTCGAGCAATTGGACGTGTGGCTGCATCCTGAGCAGGGGGAGTCGGTGAAAGTGCAGTCCAACCCCACCCTTCCGCCGGCTACCTTGAGCTGACCGCTTAGCGCTTGCTGGCAAGAAGCAAAAACTCCCGATTGCCGTCGCTGCCGGTAATCGGGCTCTCCTGCCAGTGGCTGATGGCAAGCTCGCATTGCTGGCAGGCGGTGCGTATTTTTTGCTCGACCTCTGCGTAGCGACGCGGGTCTCGCACGATACCGCGTTTATCCAACGCACCGGGGTCGAGCTCAAACTGCGGTTTCACCAGCGAAAGCAGCTGCCCGCCCGGCGGCAGTAGAGCAGCAATCTCAGGCAGAATCAGCGTCTGGGAGATAAACGACACATCCATTACGGCAAGATCAATCGGCCGTTCGGCAAGCGTGCTCAACAGTGCCTCTGAAGTGCTCATATGGCGAGCATTGAGTCCTTCCAGGCAGGTCACGCGTGGGTCGCTGCGTAAGTGGCTGGCAAGCTGATCGTGCCCGACTTCCACGCCGACTACATGGCGTGCGCCAAACTGTAGCGCGCAGTCGGTAAACCCGCCCGTGGATTGGCCAATATCCAGCACGCCTTTACCCTCTAAGCGCATCGCTAAGGCCTGCAGAACACCTTCTAATTTAAGCCCGGCGCGCGAGGCATAGCGCTCTTCTGGGTCCTCTTCCACGCGGAGCGGGGCATCAGTAGGCCATTTTTCAGAGGGTTTATTCAGCAGGGTGCCATCGCTTAAAAAAACGCGCCCGTTTTTGATCAGCCGTTGGGCACGGGTACGAGAACTGGCCAGCCCTTGGCTGACCAGCAGTTGATCGAGTCGTATCATCTTGGTCGTGTCTGTAATGTGTGGGAGGCCCCGCGTTACTGGGGGCCTTGGTCGGCCTGCAGTTCAGTAGGTGGTAAACGCGTTGCCCCCCAGCTGCGGTGCAGGAAGCCTTTCACGCGCTCTAGTTCTTCATCCGTGACGGTAGCCAGCTCGCCTCTTTCCAGCGGGTCGTAGTGATAGATATAGAGCCGGGAAGTGAACTGCTCAAAAGGCAAAGAAGCCTCGCCAAAGCGCTCACCGTTGCCAGAGGTGCTGACCTTGACGCCGTCGCCCCAATCCTGACCGCTGTCGTTGTTGGGGTTATAGAAGTAGACCCGCATCACGTCGTTAGGGTCGAGGGAGGCGCGCAAAATAGTAATCGCGTGCCAGCCAATAAACCGTGCGGCGCTGTCGGTCACCGCGATTCCAGCAGGCTGTGGATGAATCAGCGGCTGGTTGCCGTTGTAGTAAGGGTGGTAGCTGGCGTAGAAATGGCGAATGAAGGTGTCTACTTCCGTCAGTTGGCCGGTGGCGACATCGACGTTAATGCTAAACCCGCGACCCGACCACCAGCCGTGGAATTCAGGGTTCACCCAGCGGTGTGGGTCGCCTTCACGGCCGATGCAGCGCCTGCCCATTTCGGCATAAATGCGATCCAGATGGGGCACTACAATCAGCGATACCGGATCAAGATCAATGGGTAGCTCAGCGGCAACGCCAGAGATGCTCTCATTGGAGGAGATGGGCTGCCCCTCGAAATGCATAATAATCTCATCATCTCGAGCGGCCCAGGTGACCATCTGAAGCAGATAATCAGGGTCGTTATAAGCCCACATGGAGAGCGCACGAGCCGATTGGCAGGTGGGGTTATTGCCCTGGCCCACGCCTAAAGGCAGCCCAAGCATACACAGCACGCCTTCAATAAGCCGGGCACGGGGAGAGGCAATATCGCCATAGGCAAGCGACAGGCGTCCTTCGGACCACTCAGAGAGCTGAAGGTTGAGCTGACGCCACATCGCCGGTGCCACGGGTGGCTGATAAAGAATGCCACGCTCTAGCAGCAGGGCCAGCCCATACACCGCTTGAGCGGTCGCCGGGTAAACGCCGCTGCGAATCAGCGCATGTACCAACTCGCGGTAGCACAGCAAGCAGTCGCGGCCGGTAGAGGAGAGCCCCAGCGCCTCTGAAAGCAGATGGTCGCCTTCTTCTAGCAGGTAGCGCAGCAGCACTGCGTGATACGGGGAGACTAACCCGGTGTCGTGCATGGCGCGTGCAAAACCGGTGGATTCCGCCTGTAGGGTGGCGTTATCCATACGCTCAAGTCGAGCGCTATAAACATCAACGCCAGGGTCTTCCCGGCAGGCTTGAGTCGGGCCATAAAGCGAGCTGACCAGCCTGCCTGCGCCGTGGCCGCTAGCGCCCAGGTCAATATCAGGGTTGGCTTGGCACAGGGCGATCTGCGTGATCATTTGCTTAATAGCATCAACCTGGATAGGGCGCTGTTTGAGGATGCGCCAAATCTCATCAATCAGCTGGTCGATCACGAACTCATAGCCGATGCGCTCGGCCAAGTGTTGGAACAGTTGGCGAGAAATATTCGCTAAACGCCCCTGGGTTTCTCGCTCGGCTTCGCTGGGCGCATTGAAGAGCAGCCACAGGTTAATCGCCATTACCTGGGTGAGGTAGTGGTGAGCCTGCTCTTGGGAAATAAGGGTGTGGGCGACATTGCCCTTGGCCACGGCTAGAAGCCGTAGTTCGCTGAGTGCCTCAATCACCACCACGTTGGCATCCGCGCTTTTGAGCGAATAGGTCGTGAGGGAGGGAATCAGGTATTGGGGCGTTGCCCAATCGGAGCCGGCGAAGACGCCAGCGGATTCAAAATCCGCCGCGCGGCTTTCCAGCGCTGCACAGCCGCCTGCTTGTAACAGTACGCGCCTAGCAGTATCCAGCACGCGAGGCAGCTTTGCCGGTTTGGTAAAGGCAGGCGCCTGCAAAAGCAGGCGCACCGCATCATCAAATTTGCTCAGTAATCCATTGAGCTTGCCATCTTCAGTAGAAGAGGCCTCTTGCGTGGTCGTCACGGTGACTCCTTATCCCAGCCTTGGCAGGGATTATACATAGAAGTCGAGATCTTCTTGGCGTTTCAGCAGATCGCGAATCGTATGCGCATCGTCGCCTTTAAAGTAGATCAACCCCCAGTGAGTACCAAACGCTGTCCGTTTGGTGACCGTTTCTTCAACGGGCGAGGTCAGTTCGTGGGACTCGAAGTAAGGGTGATCTTCGGTCTCTTCTGGAATTTCCAGGCGGCTTACCACGCGGCGGCGCGGGTACACACCAAAGCAGCCAGCGAAGCCGTTGGCATCGACGACCTCTTTCGGGAAGAACTCAGCCACTTCTTCTTTGGTGCTTTTCGGGTCGAACACCAGCATAGAGGCCTGATAGGCATTAAAGCCGTAAACACGCTCCAGCAGTTCAAACACCTTGAAGCCCGGCGGACGATAGGCGACTTCGCCAAAGTACATCTCACCGTCGCTGGTGACGAAGTACTCGGGGTGAATCAGGCCAAACTCGATATCGAACGCTTTGATCAATTTCTCGATCTGAGCGGTGATCTGCTCACGGTATTTTTCAAGTTCGGGCGACGCCGGAACGAACACTGAGTAGCCTAGCGTGACGTACTCTGAAATATTCAGGAAGGCGATTTTACCGTCGTGAATCCACGCTTCTACTGCAAATTCCCAGCCATCCAGGTGAGATTCCATCAGGACAGGAAACTCTTCATCTGGAATCATATCGACTTCATCAGGCGTACGGATGACCCGGTGGCCGAGGCAGCCTGCTTTATCAAACGCCTTCAGGTGAATGGGGTCATTGGGGTCGCCATCAAGTTTCAGCAGTGTCTGGTTGACCCGTTTGAGGAAGCGAATGACGTCTTCTTTGTCGTGGGCTTCTTCAAAAATGCCAACACGAATACCACCGAGCTGGGCGCGGCGCTTCATGAGTGCCTTATCGCGCAGTAGCAGCGATTGACCGTAAAGGCGCGGGTTGTCCAGCAGCACTGAGTTGATTGCCCCTGCCCACTCAACGGTTTCCTCAAACAGAGGGATCGCCACATCAACGCCTTTCTCTTTCAGCGTTTCTGCAATCTCAATAGAGCGATCATTTAGGCGCTCAAAGTTCCAAGGCACATAGGGAATGTCGTGTTTTTGGCAGTATTCTTCCGCCCAGTCGGGTGCAACCACGATGTAGCGACGGTCAAAGTTTTCCGCGGCTTCGATCGCGTTGAGGCTCCAGCCTAATAGGGCGATATAGCCCTTATTGGGATCCTTTTGCATGATGTTGACTCCTATGGGGTGATGAATGGTCTTGCCAATTACTCACTTCACCATACACGACCTGAACCGTCCTGGGCTAATTAGCACCCTCTGAAGCGAAAATGGCAGGGAATTCGCTCCCTTTAGCGATGTCTTCTAAAGGGAGCCCCCTGAGTATGGTAGGCTTGGCAGCTAAACGTTACGTTCAAATGGCAAGAGGAATAGGCCAAGATGGCGGCCAAGCCGATCTACCGTGTGGTGGTTCACCAGCAGGGTGAAATTTGGGATTTATACGTTCGTGAGATCTTTCAAAGCGAACTCTGGGGCTTTATTGAAGTCGAGGAGTTTGTCTTTGACGATGCGTCGCGGGTGGTGGTGGATCCAGGAGCGGAAAAACTGCAGCGAACCTTTGAGGGCGTCAAACGCAGCTACCTGCCTCTTAACGCCATTGTGCGGATTGATGAGGTAGAGCGTGAGGGGCCATTAAAAGCCGTTAAAAGTGATGCCCGCGTCGCAGAGTTTCCTCGTCCCTTCCCGTTACCGCCCCGCGGGGAAGGGTAAGCGCTTAAGACATGCGCAACGCTTTGAGCGACACGCGCGGTGGCTTCGTCGGCTGCGCGCGTTTTTATGATCAGGACATGACGTCATGCAAGTAGAAAAAATTCGTAGTAATTGTTATGCCGCCGCTTTTGGTGTGCTGTTAAGTGTCAGTGGCCAAGCAGCGTTTGCTCAATCCGATAGCCAAGCCTGGGTCAGCGATGAGCTAAGTACCTACGTGCGCAGCGGACCGACAGATGGCTATCGCATTGTGGGAACACTCAATGCAGGCGAGCAGGTAGACGTGCTGGAAACCAGTGGTGACTACACCCGGGTACGCAGCAATAGCGGCGATACCGTTTGGGTGCTCAGTAATGAGATTCAGCAAACCCCCAGTGCCCGCCAGCAGCTACCGGAACTACAGGCGCAAGTAGAAGAGCTGACCCAAGAGCTTGACGGTATTAACGATACTTGGGAGCAGCGAGTCTCTTCTATGACCGAAACGCTCGATGTTCGCGAGCAGCGTATCGCAGACCTGGAAGCGAGAAATCTCGAGTTGGATAACGAGGCAGAGCAGTCTCGCCAGCAGGTGAGAGCGCTGCAAGCACGTCTCGATACTCAAGAAGAAGACCTCTTGATGCGCTACTTTATGTACGGTGGCGGTGTGGCGGGTGCGGGTCTGTTGGTGGGGTTGATTGTGCCGCACTTGCCGCGTCGTCGTAAAAAGCGTGATCGCTGGTTCTAAGCATTTGGCAGTGGCGTAGCAGCGCAAAGTAGACGAGAGGTTAGCCGATGGATAATCCCTGGCGGCAGCGTTGGCAAGAGGGCCGTATTGGCTTTCACTTGGAAAGTACCCATCCGGCATTGCAGCAGCACTGGCCAACATTGGGCGTCGCTGACAGAGCCAAAGTGCTCGTGCCGTTGTGTGGCAAAAGCTTGGATATGCGCTGGCTGGCGGATCAAGGCCACCCCGTGTTGGGCATTGAGCTTGCCCCAGAGGCTATTGAGCAGTTTTTGGCCCAGCGTAATGGCGGCGTGTCCCGGTATACTCAGGCAGGTTTTGATGTGTCCCGCCAGGGTAACGTGGAGCTATGGTGCGGCGATTTCTTTCACCTGCATATTCAGCAGGCGGAGGAAGTCGAGGCTTTCTATGATCGTGCCTCGCTGATTGCGCTGCCACCCGCGACCCGTGAGCGCTACGCCTTTCATTTGGCGCAGCTGGTGCCGCCGGGGGCAAAAGGGCTGTTGGTAGGGCTGACTCATGGTGATGGCGATGCAGGCCCACCCTTTAGCGTGCCCGATGAGGAAATTGAGCGTCTGATGACGCCCAACTTCCGTATCGAACGACTCGCTCACTTACCTGCTGATGCCCGTGGTCGCAGTGAGAGCATTTGGGCGCTTGAACGCCGCGGGCCACGAGTTTAACGAGCGAGCAGTCGACCAAGCTCTGGGTCGTTGAACGCTCGATTTAAGCCATCGCTCAATAGATCATTCAACATGCGTGTATTAGCATCTTCGCCCGGTTTAAGCGCATAGCCTTGGGTGCGGCGAGATGTGTAGGTACCGGTATACGTTGTGCCCTGGTTCTGAGCGATGGCCCGGAAAACCCCTTCAATACGCGCTTCGTCAATCAGCGGCTGCCCGCTGTCACCACGGCCATAATCTAGGCTGGCAAGTTCTAGCGTCAAACTAGGGCGGCCTTGGGCAACCTCACGAGTGGGCGTAAAGCCCATGTCACGCGCGGCGCGCTCAGCTTCGGCTTGCAACTGTGGGATCAATTCATGGCTGCTGACGGTGATCTGCGCAGTAGACATGTTGCCGCCCGTACGCGTACCAATCACTTCGCTAGGCCGAGCATCAACGGCCACCACGGTGACCTGTTGGCCTGAGCCTGTTTGCGGCACGTTGGCGCTACGGGTGGGGTTTAGCTGTAAATATTGGGGGCTTGCGCAGCCTACTAGTAGCACCGTGGCTAGCAGCGCACCTGATGCGCGTAAAAAGTGACGCCGACGCATAAAACTCTCCGCAATCATCGTGGTTGAACGGGATAAATACCTGTCGCAACAAGGCATTGAGGGTGAAAGCCCCGAGTGTGAAGGCACCAGTATAGCTCTGTGCCGATGCGTGAAGCCAGCAGCGGCTAAGCCACGCGTGCCTGCTGTTCAGGTGTTTTAGCGTCTTCTTTAAAGCGATGCCACTGGCGCGGATGGGCAAACAAACGCTGCCCCCGGCGCATGTGCAGGCGCTCGAAATCAGCGTGACGGACGGTCGCCTGCCAGGGCTTCGCCAGCCAGTCGGCTTCTAGCTCTACACGCACTTCGGCACCGACCGGGGAGATAGCGGTAATCGTCACCGGCAGATGGCTTTCAGGGCTGGGTTCTTCCGCCAACCGCACCTCATGAGGGCGCAGCAGCAGCTCTTCATCGCCATCGGGTAAATCCACGTTGAGGTGCGCATCGCCGCAGGTCAGCACGCCATCGCGAACGCGGCCCTCCAAGTGGTTCACATCGCCCAAGAACTCAAACACAAAGCGGTTCTTCGGCGCACGGTAAAGGGTGTCTGGTGTGTCGATTTGCTCTATGCGGCCATTGCTCATCACCACCACGCGGTCAGAAAGCTCCAGCGCTTCTTCCTGGTCGTGGGTGACGAACACGCTGGTGAAGTTCAGCTCGTCGTGCAGGCGACGCAGCCAGCGGCGAAGGTCTTGGCGAACCTTGGCATCCAACGCCCCAAACGGCTCATCCAACAGCAGGACGTCAGGCTCTACAGCAAGCGCGCGAGCCAGCGATACGCGCTGCTGTTGCCCGCCCGAGAGCTGGGCAGGCAAGCGATTCGCCAAGTGCTGCAACTGAACCATTTCCAGCAGCCTAAACACCCGTGCACGAATTTCACCACTGGAAGGGCGACGCTTTTTCGGCATCACGGTGAGGCCAAAGGCTACGTTGTCGTAAACGCTCATATGGCGAAACAGCGCGTAGTGCTGAAAAACAAAGCCAATGCGGCGGTCACGCACGTGTACGTTGGTCACATCGCGGTCGCCAAACAGGATCTTGCCGGGCTGTGGGGAGCGGTCGGCGTTCTCCAAGCCAGCAATGATGCGCAGTAGGGTGGTTTTGCCTGAGCCAGAAGGCCCTAGCAACCCTACCAATTCGCCTTCGTGAATATCCAGGTTGATCGGTTCAAGGGCCTGGGTGTTGGCAAAGTGCTTGGCAATATTCTGTAAGCGAATACTCATGAGAATGCCTCCCGGCGCGATGCGCGCCATTCCAGGCCTGCCTTGGCCGCAAGAGTTAACAGGGCAATTAGGGCCAGCAGGGCGGCGCTCGCAAACGCACCCACGGCGTTGTAATCCTGATACAGCTGCTCAAGGTGCAGCGGTAGCGTATTGGTTTGCCCACGAATAGCCCCTGAGACAACCGAGACCGCGCCAAATTCACCTACTGCGCGGGCGTTGGTCAGGATAATGCCGTAAAGCAACGCCCAACGAATATTGGGTAGCGTGACCCGCCAAAACGTCGTCCAGCCAGAAGCGCCCAGCGTCACCGCCGCTTCCTCCTCCCGAGAACCTTGGGCCTGCATGAGCGGAATTAGCTCCCGCGCCACAAACGGGCAGGTCACGAAGATGGTCACCATTAAAATGCCCGGCCAGGCGAACATCAGTTGAATATCGTGGGTATCTAGCCAACTGCCAATCCAGCCGTTACGGCCATACAGCAGTAAATAAATTAAGCCTGCGACCACTGGGGAGACGGCAAACGGAATATCAATCAACGTTTGCAGAATGCGCCGCCCAGGAAAGCTAAAGCGCGTCACTAGCCATGCCAGCGCGACGCCAAACACTAAGCAGATAGGGATGGTCATTAACGCAATGACCAGAGTCAGACCAATGGCGTGCAGGGTGAACGTATTGCTGACGTTGGCCCAGAACACGGCCACACCCTGGGAAAACGCCTGAGCAAAAATAGCCACCAAAGGCAGCAGTAAGAAGAGCGCAGAAAGCAGTAGGGCTGCGCCAATTAATAAGCGCCGCACGATGGGCGCATCACCAATCCGACGCATTATCCTTTACCTCCGTGCAGACGACGCACAAAGCGGCCCTGCCAAATATTGATCGCGAGCAGCAACGCCAGCGAGACAAACAGTACGACCGACGCAATGGCAGACGCCCCCGCGTAGTCATACTCTTGTAGTTTGACGAAGATCATCAGCGCAGTGATTTCGGTTTCGTAAGGCATATTGCCTGCGATAAAAATAATCGCCCCAAACTCACCTAATGAGCGCACAAAGGCAAGCCCGGTACCGGTCACGAGTGCTGGCCAAAGGTGCGGCATAATCACTCGACGAAACGCCACGCCATCGGTAGCACCCAGAGACATCGCGGCTTCGTCCACCTCAGCAGGCAAGTCTTCCAGCACGGGCTGCACCGTGCGCACCACGAAGGGAATACTGGTGAAGGCCATTGCTAGCGCAATTCCCACCCAGGTGTACGCCACTTGAAAGCCCATGGGCTCAATAATGTTGCCTACCCAGCCGTTGCCCGCATAGAGCGTGGCCAGGGTAATGCCCGCGACAGCCGTAGGCAGGGCAAAAGGCAGGTCCATTAAGGCATCAAGCAGGCGTTTGCCAGGAAACTCATAGCGCACCAGCACCCAGGCTAGGAGCAGGCCAAACACCGCATTGACCAGTGCTGCCACCGCTGCCGCACCAATGGTGACCATATAGCTGGCGACAACGCGGCCTTCGGTGATAATGGCAAAGTATTCGGCCAAGCTCAGGTTGGCCAGTTGGCCAAACAGCCCCGTAATGGGGAGTAGCAGTACCAGCGAAATAAATAGCACGCTGATACCCATAGACAGGCCAAAACCCGGCAGCACGCGCGTGCTGCCGGATCGCCAAAATGCTAATTGGCTCATGGGGTTCCGTTAACGACGTTGCAGTTGATCAAGCAGAGCACCGCCTTCAAAGTGGTTCTCCATCGCTTCTTCCCAGCTACCAAATACGTCTTCTACTTCAAACAGCTCGGTGTCGGGGAACTGGTCGGCAAACTCTGCTACCACGGTCTCGTTGTGAACACGGTAGTTAAAGCCTGCCAGCTGACGCTGGGCATCTTCGCTATACAGGTACTCTAAGTAGCTTTGGGCTAAGTCGCTGTTGCCGTTACGTTCGGCGTTTTCACCCACGACCGCAACCGGGAACTCCGCCAGAATGCTGACCGGCGGGACAACCACTTCGTAGTCATCGCTGCCGTACTCGCTGCGGATGTTGTTCACTTCAGACTCAAAGCTGATCAGCACGTCGCCAATGCCACGCTCGATAAAGCTGGTGGTGGCACCACGGCCGCCGGTGTCGAACACCGCTACATTGCGCAGGAAGGTGCGCATGAAGTCTTGAATTTGCTCTTCATCACCGTCGAACTCATTCTCAGCGAAGCCCCAAGCAGCCAAGTAGGTGTAGCGGCCGTTACCGGAAGTTTTCGGGTTTGGGAAGACCATTTGCACGTCTTCTTTAACGAGGTCATCCCAGCTTTCGATACCTTTTGGGTTGCCCTTGCGTACCAAGAAGGCAGTCGTGGAGTAGTAGGGCGACGCGTTGTTCTCAAACGCATCCTGCCAATCTTCCGCCACTAGGCCTGCATCGGCCAGTACTTGTACGTCGGTGACTTGGTTAAACGTCACTACGTCCGCACGCAGGCCCTGCATGATGGCGCGCGCCTGGGCAGAAGAGCCACCGTGGGACTGGCTGATAGCGATCTCTTCGCCATGCTCTTCTTCCCACCAGGCCTGGAACTCTGGGTTGATCGCGGCGAACAGCTCGCGGGCGATGTCATAGGAGGAGTTCAGCAGCTCACGCTCTTGAGCGACGGCAGCGCTGGAGAAGGTCATGCCGGAAACGGCGGTGCCCACGGCAGCGGCGAGCAGGCTGCGGCGCAGGCCGGTACGGAAAGAGGAGGGTAGCGTCATTGTAGACTCCTTGATTCTGGGGGCGATTTAGTCGCGATGACGCTAAGGTTAAACCTAGGATTGTGGAATTACAATTGTGTTTTATATTCTATTTGGAAATATCTGTTTAAAAATATGCATGGGTGACAAGCATGCTGCACGACCATCATGCGGAATAGGGCTTCGTGTGTGGCTCTGGTAAGATAGCGCCCTTATTTTTATTATCCGAGGTCCCATCCATGAGCGCTGCACAGGATTTTTTGATTGCCCCTTCAATACTCTCCGCTAACTTTGCGCGGCTGGGCGAGGAGGTCGACAACGTGCTGGCGGCCGGTGCCGATGTGGTTCACTTTGATGTGATGGATAACCACTACGTGCCGAACCTGACCATTGGGCCGATGGTATGTAAGGCGCTGCGTGATCATGGCGTAACCGCACCGATTGATGTGCACCTGATGGTGAAGCCGGTGGATCGCATGATTAGCGATTTTATTGATGCCGGAGCCAGCTATATCACCTTCCACCCTGAAGCCTCTGAGCATATTGACCGCTCGCTGCAGCTGATTCGGGACGGCGGCTGTAAAGCAGGGCTGGTGTTTAATCCGGCCACGCCGCTTTCGTATCTTGATTACGTGATGGATAAGGTCGACATGGTGCTGCTGATGAGCGTCAACCCCGGCTTTGGCGGCCAGTCGTTTATCCCTGGCACGCTGGACAAGCTGCGCGAGGCACGGGCGCGTATCGACGCTTCGGGCTTGCCTATTCGCTTGGAGATCGATGGCGGCGTCAAAGTCGACAACATCGCCGATATCGCTGCCGCCGGAGCCGACACCTTTGTGGCAGGCTCGGCGATTTTTAATGCTCATCAAGCGAATGACCCACACGGCTACGACAGCGTGATTCAGCGGATGCGCGCGGAGCTGGCCAAGGTTCGCTGATACGGAGCGCAAGCTAAGACACAAGAGGGGCGGGCTAGTCTCCCGCCCTTTGCATGTCGTTAGTGCAGCTTCATACGTGGCTTGAGGTAGCGGTTCAGTTTGTCCACCAGCCAGGCAAGCCCGGTTTTTGGTGCACCGTGAATAGAGAGCTGATGCATGCGGTAGAGCGATGCATAGGCTTGGCGCGCAAGCCACCCTTCCAGGAACAGGCCGCGAGAGGCAGAGCTGCGCATGAGGTTACCTACCGCGTCGTAACGGGCCAGGGATACAAGCGAGCCGTGATCGCGATAGTGAAAGTCGCGCAGCGCCTTCTTCTCCAGGCAATGTTCCAGATTTTTGGCGAGTAACTTCGCCTGCTGATGGGCGGCCTGAGCGCGAGGCGGCACCGTTGCGTCATCGCCTTGGGGGCAGCTTGCGCAGTCTCCCATTGCAAAAATATGCGGGTCGTCCACGCTTTGCAGCGTCTGTTTGACGTTAATCTGGTTGCGCTTATTGGTGCTTAGGCCAAGCTCAGTAAGAAACGGCGGTGCTTTAATGCCTGCTGCCCAGACGTTGAGGTCGGTTTCAATCACCTCTCCATCGCCTGTCACCAGCTGATACTCCTGAGCTTCTTGAATCGCCGTGCCCACATGCACGGAGACCCCCATACTCTCCAGTTCCTGCTGCACCGTTTGGCTAATGCGTTCAGATAAAC
Source organism: Vreelandella lutescens (assembly GCF_014640815.1). Classification (GTDB taxonomy): domain Bacteria; phylum Pseudomonadota; class Gammaproteobacteria; order Pseudomonadales; family Halomonadaceae; genus Vreelandella; species Vreelandella lutescens. The sequence continues at coordinate 833,744 of NZ_BMHM01000001.1, forward strand.
CAGGAAGCAGTCGCGGCGCTGCTTCAATTAAATGCACGCTGATCGTTTGATGGTCAACGGCCGTGACGCCATAGGCATTGAGCAGGCGCGAGGCGTCGAGTAACTCTGCTGAAAGCTCCACGCCTGTGGCACCGCCACCCACAATCCCGATGGTGAGCTGAGTATGCTGGCGCAAATTGGGGTCGGTATAGCGCAAGAAGGTATTGATCATATCCCGCTGGAAGGCTTTGGCCTGTTGCGGGGAGTCAATGAAATGGCAGTGCTCGGCGACGCCTTGAGTACCAAAATCGTTAGAGATGCTACCAATTGCCAGCACTAAATAATCGTAGGTGAGCTGGCGGGCAGGTAATACTTCCATGCCATCGTCATCTTTAATAGGGGCTAGGTGTATGACCTTCTTCTCCCGATCCAGGCCGTTCAACGAGCCGCGCTGATACCGGTAGCAGTGTGCAGAGGAGTGTCCACGGTAATCCACTTCATCCATGCTGGAGTTCAGTACTCCGGTGGCAAGTTCGTGCAGCAGCGGTTTCCAAACATGGGTGGCGTTACGATCAAGCAGTACGATCTCTGCACGTTTTTTCTTGCCCAGCGTATGCCCTAGACGTGTGGCAAGGGCGAGACCGCCCGCGCCGCCGCCTACAATCACAATTCGGGGAATGCCCATTACTTTCTCCTTGGCGAATATAGCCACAGCATAGATCGTTCTGCGCTGTCTGACGAAGGTCGAAGCAGGTAAGATTTGCTAATGAATCAACATTGTTGTGAACCGACAGCTCACATGCATAAGCGAGGCCATAGCGTGCATACTATTTTGCAGGGAAAGCGATTGATCGCCTTTGATCTGGACGGCACGTTAATCGACTCAGTGCCCGATTTAGCCGTTGGCGTGCAGCGAGCGCTGCAAGAGGTTGGGCGCTCTGCACCGAGTGAGTCTCAGGTGCGCGATTGGGTGGGTAACGGTGCGCAGGTGCTGGTTGAGCGAGCGCTGACATGGTCGCTTGGTAACGCACCAGAGGCAGCGCTGCAACAAAGCGCCTATGAGGCGTTTATGCGCCACTACGGTGCAGCGCCCAATGCGTTAACCACGCTCTACCCTGAGGTATTTGAAGCGCTGCATGCCTTGCATGATGCGGGCTATCAGCTTGCCTTGATTACTAACAAGCCTGAGCGGTTTATCGCGCCCATTTTAAGTCACTTTGATCTGCTGCCACTGTTTGTGGCCACTGTGGGCGGCGATTCGCTGGCAGAGAAGAAACCCAGCCCGCTGCCGCTACTACATATTGCCGAAACGCTGGATATTGCGCCCTCGGTGAGCGTGATGGTGGGGGATTCCCGTCACGATATCGCGGCGGGCAAGGCGGCGGGCTTTACCACCATCGCGTTGCCATACGGCTATAACCATGGTGACCCCATCGAACAGAGCCAACCTGACCTGTTGGTATCCTCGCTCCGCGAGCTGATTGCCTAGCGGCTACTCCTCGGCCCTGGCGCCTCCCAGCGCTTCATGCAGCAGCTCCGCATTGTGGCGTAGCATGGCGGGGTAGTTATAGGCGGGGCCATCGGGGGCGCTTAGCGTATCCACGTAGAGTGGGCCTGCCAGTGTAAGGCCGGTTTCTCGCGCTAAGGCATCCATATGGATATAAGGTGTCGTGCTCTCATAAAACAGTGCGGGCGGGCGCTTGTCGGCTAAACGCTTACTCATGGTTTCCATAGCTTGGGCGCTGCCTGCCGTTTCACTGTTAAGCCCCCAGATGGCCGCGTATTCAAAGCCAAACGCATGGGCAAAATAGCCGAGTGCCGCTTCGCTAGTGGTGAGTACACGATTCGTTTGGGGGATGCCCTCTAGCCGCTCGGTAAGCTGCTGGTTGAGCAGCTTAAGCGCCTGCTTTGCTTCATCCGCGCGCGCTTGAAAGGCGGGGGCTTTTTCAGGGTAATGGGTGCTTAAGGTGTGTGTAATGACATCGATATAGGCAATGGCTCCTTCGGGGGCCATCCACATATGAGGGTCGGGGTTACCTTTATGTTGGCCTACTGGAATTGTCAGAGGCGCGTAGTCAGCCATTTCTGCCAACGCCATCAGCGTTAAAGTATCGCTCGCCATGGCCTCTAGATGACGAATCCACGGTTCTAGTCCATGGCCGTTGTAAAACACAATATCGGCTTCTTCCACAGCCAGTACGTTGGGAGGAGTGAGCTCCCAGCGATGAACATCCTGGCCTATCGGTACAATCGTCGTAATAGTAATGTCGTCGCCAGCAACACGCTTTACCAAGTCTTCAATAACGGAAAAAGAGGCAATGACCTTAAAAGAAGGTGCTGCGATGGCGTGGGAAGAGGTGAGCACTGCTGCCAATAAAAGCGTGAGTAACCAAGGTGCCCGCTTATCCATGTCACGCTCCTAACCTATTAAAATGACGGCAGATAATAAAGAGAGTCTGGCTCCGTTGCCAGCCTTGGCGTACGCACGGTTCCTAGGCGTCGAGTAGTTAGACGCTAGAGAACGCGATGGTTTCCCCGTTAACGCTTAACCTCTATGCTATGAAAAAGCCGCTGACAAAGTGACTACCCATAGCGGCCTACCCCCAGCCAATCGTTGTCTCACCCACCTAGGCCCTTTTGAATGAGCATAGCGGCTTTGAGGATGGCGTCAGTAACGTTCTTTTGACCAGCTCTGGATTGCGTGTCATGACCTCTCAAATTGGTACGTCCTCTCTCCGTCGTCGCGGTTACCCAAAAGGGCGCGATGTGGCCCCCGTGGCGCTGGCAGCGCTACGGGGCTTATTGGGCGATGAGCGTCTCACGCCAAGCCTACAGCAGCGTGATCTACTGATAGAGCATTTGCACGCTATTCAGGAGGCACATGGCTACTTAGCGTTAGTAGAGCTGCGTGCTTTAGCGGCCTATATGAACCTGCCCATGGCCGCCGTCTATGAGACCGCCACCTTCTATGCCCATTTCGATGTTGTGCACGATCACCAAGCACCGCCCCCCGATACCACTATCCGCGTATGTGATTCACTCTCATGCCAACTGGCAGGAGCCCAGGCGTTACACAGCGCGCTCGCTGCTCGCGTCGATCCTGAGTGTGTGCGGGTGGTGCGTGCCCCTTGCATGGGGCGCTGCGATACGGCACCCGTGGCTGAAGTCGGCCATCACCATGTGCTGTATGCCACGGCCGATGGGGTTGAGGCCGTGGTGGATACGGGCCACTTTCACCCGGAGGCGATTTTGTGGCAGCGGCTTGACGCTTATCAGCAGGCAGGCGGTTACCAGTTACTGGCCAGTGTCCGCAGCGGTAAGGTAAGCGTGGATACGTTGCTGCAGGCACTGGAAGCCTCGGGCCTGCGAGGCTTGGGAGGCGCGGGCTTCCCTACCTTTAAAAAGTGGCAGGCGGTGCGCCAAGCCGCCGGGCCGCGCTACTGCGTGATTAACGCTGATGAGGGCGAGCCGGGGACGTTTAAAGATCGCTATCATTTAGAGCGTGCGCCCCATCAGTTTTTAGAGGGGGCACTGGTCAGCGCTTGGGCGATAGAGGCCGAGAAACTCTATATCTATCTGCGCGATGAGTACCCTGGCCTTCACCGTGTGCTCCATGAGGCGATTGCGGAGCTGGAGCAGGCGGGTTTAGTCGCGCCTGGATTCATCATCATGCGCCGGGGCGCTGGGGCCTATATCTGCGGCGAAGAGTCGGCGCTGATTGAATCCCTGGAGGGCAAGCCGGGTAAGCCGCGTCACCGCCCGCCTTACGTGGCCCAGCAAGGGCTGTTTGGCCGCCCCACGCTGGTGAACAACGTTGAAACTGTCTACTGGATTGCGCCCATCTGGCATAAAGGCGCTGAGTGGTTTGCCGGACATGGGCGCAACGGTAGACTCGGTTTACGCAGTTTTTCCGTCTCCGGGCGAGTGAAAAAGCCCGGCGTGTACCTGGCACCTGCGGGTATCACGCTGCGGGAGTTAATAGAGGAGTATGCGGGCGGCATGGCGGAAGGACATTCGCTGGCTGCATATCTACCCGGCGGTGCATCGGGCGGTATTCTCCCCGCCAGTAAAGCGGATTTGCCGCTGGATTTTGATACGTTACAGGCCCATGGCTGCTTTATTGGGTCTGCGGCGATTATTGTGCTCTCTGAGCAAGATAATCTTCAAGCGGTGGCCACCAACCTGCTGGCTTTTTTTGCCGATGAGTCTTGCGGGCAGTGCACGCCTTGCCGGGTAGGCACAGAGAAAATGCTCAGCCTGCTAGAGCGCCCTCAATGGGACGTACAGGCGCTGACTCGGCTGGCGCAGGTGATGCAAGACGCCTCAATTTGTGGGCTAGGGCAAGCGGCACCGAACCCCGTGTTAGGGCTGCTTAAGGATTTCCGCCCTGCGCTTGCCCAGCAGCAGATTATCGTCAGTGATACCGCCGAAGGGGGTGCGTTATGACCGGTTCGTTCACCCTATGGCTGGATGATCATGAGATCACCGCCTACCCCGGAGAGACCCTCTGGCAGGTAGCCAAGCGTGCTGGGGAGACCATTCCCCACCTCTGTTTTAAAGACGCTCCCGGTTACCGCGCCGACGGCAACTGCCGAGCCTGTATGGTGGAAATCGAAGGCGAACGGGTGCTGGCGGCAAGCTGTATCCGCGAGGCCAAGCCCGACATGGTGGTGCGCAGCGCCCACTCTCCCCGTGCCATGCAAGCCCGTGAAACCGTGCTGGAACTGCTGATGGCCGACCAGCCCAGCCGCGCCCAAAGCCCTGACCGCTCCAGCCACTTCTGGGCAATCGCCGAGCAGTTGGCGGTGGATGAGGATGCTGTCAAAACGTGGCTACCACCACGCCGCACAGCACCGGTCAGCCATGCGGCGGCGTCACCACAGGTGCAACAGCCAGACACCAGCCACCCAGCGATGCACGTCAACTTGGACGCCTGCATTACCTGCAACCTGTGCGTGCGCGCCTGCCGCGAGGTGCAGAGTAACGATGTGATCGGCATGGCCCAGCGGGGCGCTGCCGCCACCGTCGTGTTTGATTTTGCCGACCCGATGGGCCAGAGCACCTGCGTGGGCTGCGGCGAGTGTGTGCAGGCGTGCCCCACCGGCGCATTGATGCCTGCCACCGTGGTCAATGCCCAAGGTCAGGGCGATTCTCAAAGCCAGCGGCAGGTGGATTCCGTGTGTCCCTACTGCGGGGTGGGCTGCCAGCTCACGTACCATATTAACGACGATGCTCTGGCTTATGTGGAAGGGCGCAACGGCCCCGCTAACCAGAACCGCCTGTGCGTGAAAGGCCGGTTTGGGTTTGATTACGTCAGCCATCCCGCACGGCTGACCAAGCCGCTGATACGTCTGCCCGGTATACCCAAAGCGCTCGACCCTACCTTTGACCCCGCCAATCCTTTCAGCCACTTCCGCGAGGCCAACTGGGACGAAGCGCTGGAAATGGCGGCAGGCGGCCTGATGGCGATTAAGCAGGCGCAAGGCCCCAAAGCGCTGGCGGGCTTTGGCAGCGCCAAGTGCTCTAACGAAGAGGCGTGGCTGTTCCAGAAGCTGGTGCGTACCGGCTTTGGCAGCAATAACGTGGATCACTGCACGCGGCTTTGCCATGCCAGCTCCGTCGCGGCGCTGATGGAGTGCTTAGGCTCTGGCGCGGTGACCGCTTCGTTCATGCAGGCGTTGGAAGCTGACGTGGTGATCCTCACTGGCTGCAACCCGGCGGTGAACCACCCCGTGGCGGCAACATTCTTTAAACAGGCGGCCAAACAGGGCACCGAGATCATTATTCTCGACCCTCGCGGGCAGGCGCTGGATGCTTATGCCAGCATGAGCGTGCGCTTTACACCGGGGGCAGACGTATCGCTGTTCAACGCGCTGCTCCACGTGATCATTGCGGAAGGTTTGTATAACCAAGCCTACATCGACGCCCACACCGAAGGCTTTGACGCGCTCAAACAGAGCGTGGCCAACAGCACACCGGACGCCATGAGCGCGCTTTGCGGTGTTGCCCCCGACACCATTCGTGAGGTGGCACGCCGTTACGCCAAGGCTGAAAAAGCGATGATTTTCTGGGGGATGGGCATTTCCCAGCATACCCACGGCACCGACAACGCCCGCTGCCTGATCTCACTGGCACTGGCTTGCGGCCACACCGGTCGCTCCGGCACAGGTCTACACCCTCTGCGCGGCCAAAATAACGTGCAGGGTGCCTCAGACGCCGGGTTAATTCCCATGGTGCTGCCGGACTACCAGCCAGTGGGCGATAGCCAGCTGCGCGCTGCCTTTGAAGAGCTATGGAACACACCGCTGAGCGATGAGCCTGGGCTGACGGTGGTGGAAGTAATGAATGCGATTCACGCAGGCGAGGTGCGCGGTATGTACATTTTGGGTGAAAACCCGGCGATGTCTGACCCGGACCTTACCCACGCCCGCGCCGCGCTGGGTAAGCTTGAGCATTTGGTGGTGCAGGATCTGTTTATCACCGAAACCGCCCAGTTCGCCGACGTGATTCTGCCTGCCTCCGCGTGGCCTGAAAAAGAGGGCACCGTGACCAATACCAACCGACAAGTACAGCTCGGCAGGGCGGCCTTACCGCTGCCAGGAGACGCTAAGCCCGACTGGTGGATTATCCAAGAAATCGCCAATCGCTTTGGGTTGGGCTGGCGCTATCAGCACCCGCAAGAAGTGTTTGCTGAAATGAAGCAGGGCATGCACTCGTTCAACCGCATTAGCTGGGAGCGGCTGGCGCGAGAGAACTCCGTGACGTACCCCTGCCCAGCCGAGGATGCGCCCGGCCAGGATGTAGTATTTAGCGACGCCTTTCCGCGTGCTGGCGGGCTGGCGAAATTCGCCCCTACGCGCCCACTGCCGCCGGATGAGCCGGTGGATGCCGAGTACCCCACGGTGCTCACCACGGGCCGCCAGTTGGAGCATTGGCATACGGGCTCGATGACGCGGCGTGCCCAGGTGCTCGACGCCCTAGAGCCAGAAGCGGTCGCCAGCCTTTCACCGGGCGAATTGAATCGCCTGGGGGTGGCACCGGGCGAGAAGATCACCATTACCACGCGGCGAGGAGCGATCACGCTGACCGCCCGAGTGGATCTTAAAATCCCTGACGGCATGGTGTTTGTGCCGTTTGCCTACGCTGAGGCCGCCGCCAATCTGCTCACTAACCCAGCGTTGGACCCCTACGGTAAAATACCGGAGTTCAAGTACGCCGCCTGTCGGCTGGAGCGGGCAGCGGTGCCGCAGCTGCACTAAGCGCGCACTGCCCCTGCAAGGAGCGTCTGGGTTGGGGTATCATCCCGCCAGTGCGGTTTTATTTATGTGATGGAGTAAGCGGGGCGATGGCGCAAGCGCAGGCAGTGCAACGGGTGTTGATGCTGGACAACTACGACAGCTTCACGTTTAACATCGTCCAGTACCTTAGTGAGCTTAATGCCGAGGTGATGACCTACCGCAACGATGAGATTACTCTGGAGCAGATGCGCGCCCTGGCGCCCACCCATCTGGTGATTTCGCCTGGCCCGTGTACGCCGAACGAAGCGGGTATTTCGCTGGCGGCGATTGAGTATTTCGCGGGCAGGCTGCCAATTTTAGGCGTGTGCCTGGGACATCAAGCGATTGGCCAGGTATATGGTGGTAAGGTGGTGCGGGCACCCCAGGTGATGCATGGCAAAACATCGCCAGTGGTACACCGGGGCCAGGGGGTGTTTAACGGTTTGGAAAATCCGCTGGAAGTGACGCGCTATCACTCGTTAGTGGTGGATAAAACCAGCCTGCCGGACTGCTTGGAAGTGACCGCCTGGACGGCGGATGACGATGTTACCCCTGGGCTCATTATGGGGTTTAGGCACCGAACCTTCGATATAGAAGGCGTGCAGTTTCATCCTGAGTCGATACTCACGCGCCAGGGCCATGCGTTATTGGCCAACTTTTTACAACGCGGCTGATCGCCAAATTCATACGCTTTAGGGGCTTTCCTGCTCATGCAAATGCGAGACGCAATTAACGCGGTGATGCGCCGCGAAGACCTCTCTTTCAATGCGATGCACGCGCTGATGCGCCAGATCATGACCGGCGAAGCCTCCGATGCACAAATTGGTGGCCTGCTGGTGGGGCTGGCCATGAAAGGGGAAAGTGCTGAAGAGATTAGCGCCGCTGCCCAAGTAATGCGCGATTTAATGAAACGCGTCGAGCTGCACGCCGAGAACGTGGTAGATATCGTCGGCACCGGCGGCGATGGCGCCAACCTGTTTAATGTGTCCACGGCTGCTAGTTTTGTGGCCGCCGCGGGCGGTGCCCATGTGGCTAAACATGGCAATCGCAGCGTTTCCTCTTCTTCTGGCAGCGCCGATTTATTCGATGTTGCGGGCATCTATCTTGATCTCAAGCCTGAACAAGTGGCGCGCTGTATTGAGCAGGTAGGCGTTGGCTTTATGTTCGCACCTAACCACCACCCCGCTATGCGCTATGCCATTGGGCCACGCCGGGAAATGGGCGTGCGTACGCTGTTTAATATTCTTGGCCCGTTAACCAACCCCGCCAGTGCGCCCAATCAAGTGCTGGGTGTGTACTCTGCTGAGTTGGTGCCGCTGATGGCCGAAGTATTGCGCAAGCTGGGTAGCCGACATGTCATGGTGGTGCATTCTGAAGATGGTCTGGATGAAATCTCTCTCGCAGCCCCCACGCTAGTGGCAGAGCTTAAAGAGGGCGAGATTACCCAGTACACCATTACTCCCGAATCCCTGGGTATCGAGCGCCAAAGCCTAGCCACCCTTAAAGCGTCCAGCGCGGAAGATAGCCTGCGTTTGGTGAAAGCCGCACTTAGCGGTGAGGGCGCAGCGGCGGATATGGTGGCACTCAACGCCGGGGCGGCGCTTTACTGCGCGGGCGTGGCCGATAGCTTGAATGAGGGCGTGATGGTGGCCCAGGATGCCCAGGCCTCCAAACTACCGCTTGAGAAGCTCAGAGAGCTTTCGCACTTCACTAGCGTCTTTAAAGGGTAAAACTTCCAATGAGTGACCAGGCAACGCCGACTATTTTAACGCGCATTTTGGCCCGTAAAGACCAGGAAGTCGCTGAGCGTCAGCAGGCGGTATCCGAAGCGGATCTGTTAGCGCTGGCGGAGAAGCAGAGCGCCCCCCGTGGCTTTATTGATGCCTTGAATCAGCGTATTGCGGCAGGCGACGCGGCAGTGATCGCCGAGGTAAAAAAAGCCTCGCCCTCTAAAGGCGTGATGCGCGAAGAGTTTCACCCAGCAGATATCGCCAAAAGCTACGCCCAAGGCGGCGCGGCGTGCCTCTCTGTGCTTACTGATGCCGACTTCTTCCAAGGCCATGAGGATTACCTCATTGCCGCTCGCGATGCCTGCGACCTGCCGGTGATTCGTAAAGACTTTATTACCCACGGCTATCAGGTCACTGAAGCGCGCGCCATCGGTGCGGACTGCATTCTGCTGATTGTGGCGGCGCTCAATGACGCCCAGCTGCGCGACTTGCACCAGCAGGCCAACGCGTTGGGGATGGATGTGCTGGTGGAAGTTCACGATGCTGATGAGCTAGAGCGGGCCCTGGCGCTGGATATAAAGCTGGTGGGTATCAACAATCGCAACCTGCATACGTTCGAGACCAGCCTGCATACCACCCTGGACCTGCTTCCACGCATTCCGGCAGATGTCACCGTGATTACCGAATCTGGCATCCACACCCGTGATGATGTTGAGCTGATGCGCGACCATGAGGTCAATGGCTTCTTGGTGGGCGAGGCTTTCATGCGTGAAGATGATCCAGGCTTAGCGCTAAAACGACTGTTTTTTTAACCCGCGATACCTTGCCTAACTAACGCTGAGCGGGCTTCACGCAGGCGGCGTAAGCGCTCTTCGGCTCTCTTTGGAGGCTGGTGATGTTCAAACGTCGTCTTGGCATTGCCCTGCTGGTGTTGACACTGCTGATGCTTGTTCAGGGCGGTGTGGCAGTATGGGCCATTGACGGCGCTCGGCAAAAAGTCGAGCTTGGCAGACTGTCCAGCGACCTACACGCCGGGTTTTTGGCGTTTTCGGATAGTAAAAACCGGCTGCGCACTTGGCTGGTAAATGCACAAAGCGACCTCCAGCCTGATGATATTGAGCAGCGTGATTTCCTACTGTATGAGCTGCGCACCCACCTAGAGCGGCTTCACGCTAATAGCGACCGGCTTGCCAGGCGCATGCTCTCTACGAACGAGCAGGTTGCGGCGTTAGTGGATGAGCGCCGAGCGGCGCTCGCCACCTTTGACGCGTTATTTCAAGCGCTTGAGCGTGCCGTGTTAGCCAGTTCGGTGATGCCCGCCACCGAACAGTTCGACCTAGTGGACGGCCAACATCTGCGAATGGTGTTGTCGGATGCTCTCGCCCGTGAACGCACCCTGCTAGCTCAGCAGCGCAGCGATGCCGACCAGTCGTTGCAACATCTGATAACCCTGGCCATTGCCGCCACGCTTACGCTGACACTCACCATTGTGCTGGTGTTTTGGTATTTTGCTCGAGCGCTTCAGCGCCCTATTTATGAGTTAGTGAAGGGGGCGCAGGCGTTTCAGCGGGGAGATCTTGAGCACCGCCTAGATGAGCGTATGCGCGACGAGTTTGGTCATGTGGCGACGCGCATGAACGTTATGGCGGATGAGCTGCGTCAGCATCGCCGGATAGAGCAAGATCGGAAACAGCATCTTGAAGACCTTGTGGATGTCCGCACCCGAGAGCTTGAAATTGCTCTTGCCAGCCTGCGCCAGCTGGGCCAGCAGCGGCAGCAGCTGCTAGAAGATATTAGCCACGAGCTTCGCACGCCCACTACCTCGATTCGCGGCGAGGCGGAAATTACCCTACGGGGAAGTGGCCGCAGTGAGGCCGAGTATCGGCAAGCGCTGACGCGCATCGCCAGCGATGCCGCGCGCTTAACCGATGTGATTAGTGACTTATTGACCATGGCCCGCAGCGATATTGTGGAGTGGCAGGTGAAACGCCAGCCCCTGGACCCGTCGACGTTATTGGGGGATGCCATCGATCAAGCCTCTACGTTGGGCAGGCTGCGTAATATTGTTGTGTCGAGCGGTCCTATTCACAGTACGACAGTGCTAGGAGACCCCCAACGCTTGCAGCAGATAGTGGCTATTTTGCTGGATAATGCCGTGCAGTACTCCCACGCCGGAGGCGTTGTTAACGTTAGCGCTGAAGTGGCGAATAAACAGGGTAAAGCGGTTTGGGAGCTTTGCGTGCGTGATCACGGTATTGGGCTAATGGACAGTGAGGCACAGCGACTGTTTGAACGCGGCTACCGAGGCATGCAGGCTCGCCACCATCGACCGGATGGCCAGGGCGTAGGCTTGGCCATTGCTATGCTGCTAACTCGCCTGCACGGTGGGCAGCTCAGTTTAGAGACGGTACATGAGGGAGGGTGTGAGGCCCGTTTACAGCTGCCTGTGCACGCTGCAGCGGGCCACCTACCCCTAAAGGACGATTGAAGATGCACGTGATTGTGGTCGAAGACGACCTTCGCATTCGTGACTTTCTGAGCAGAGGTCTTGCGGCAGAAGGGTATCAGGTAGAGGTGTTCAGCGAAGGGCAGGAAGCCTTGCTGCACATTATCCAGTGTGCTCGGGAGCCTGATATACAGCCGGTGATTATTCTTGATCGATTGCTGCCCGATATAAAAGGCACGGACCTTTGCCGAAGTTTGCGCACCGCCGCCGTCAGTTACCCAGTATTAATGCTGACGGCGCTGGACAGCATTGAAGATCGCGTCTCGGGGCTTGAGTCTGGCGCAGACGACTATTTAGTAAAACCCTTCGCGTTTGAAGAGCTGTTAGCGCGTTTAAGTGCGTTGCATCGTCGCTACCATGGCCACCATCAGCCCCCTTCGCATAGCGAACTGTGGGTAGGTGACCTTTGCCTAAACCGTGAGCAGCGCAGCGTGACGCGGGGCGGCCAGCGTATCGACCTGACACCTAAGGAGCTGGCGATCCTTGAGCTGTTAATGACGACCCCAGGCAAGCTGTATAGCCGTGAGCGTATCTTAGCCAGCGTTTGGGGAGCCCATGAAGACCCGTTGACGAATATTGTGAATGTCTATATCCGTCGCCTGCGCGCCAAGCTAGATACCCAAGGGGCGGGGGAGTCGTTAATTACCACCCAGCGTGGTTTTGGTTACCGACTGAACCCTGCGCCTGCAGAGTGATAGGGGCAACAAGTGATAGGGGCAACACGTGATAGAGCAAAACACCTCGCCGTTTATTCACCTTCTATTAATGTAAAACGCCTGCTCTGTTAATGCTGTGATGACCTTAATGAAAGGGCGCTCCGCGTATAGTGCTTAAAAGCTCACTGGCAGAGCACTGTTAAGCGCTTTTTTATTCTCACGGTGCAACAACGGAGACGCCAATATGTTGAAAAAGATCTTGCTTGGTACGGCGATTGGATTAAGTGCTGCTTCTTTTGCCCACGCCACAGAAGTCACTCATCTTGGAGGCGACATCACTCCCGAACAAGTGAAAGAGGCTCAGCAGGCATGGGGCGAGGCGTTGGTGGCGATTGCAACCACCTATGAAAACGACGGGATTGATGCGGCGCGTGAGCTGGCCAGCACCATAATTGAAGGGGCCTATGGCTATGCGATGGGGCCGGTACTGTTCAAGCCAACGCTGGCCAGCGATCCACAAACGTTCCGCACAACCGCTGAAGGTGCGCTGGCCTACTTTGTTGGTCACAGCGATGAGTTTCCAGAAGATAGCGGCTTTGCCCTGAAAGGCTGGCAAGAGGTAGAGGTGGATAACGCGGCCATTTTTATCAGCGGCGATACCGCGCTTACCATGGGCCACGTAGCGATGCTGGACAGCGAAGGCAATACCACGACGGTAGACAAAACCTGGGGCTACCAGTTAGACGACGAGGGCAACTTACGCATCGTGCTGCATCACTCTTCACTGCCTTATACGCAGGAAGGTTAACGCCGACGCTCCAAATACACGTTGCCATATCCACAGGGCCTGCTGCATGCGCAGCAGGCCCTGTGTGCGATCAGGCGCTAGTGTAAATTAACCTATCGTGGCTGGCTGCGTAGGCAGTGGAGAAGGGCCTGTAAAGGATGCGGCAGGGTTTGTGCCGAGTAGCGCTTCACCTGGCTGCGGCAGGAGTAGCCGGTGGCGAGCAGTTTGCCCGCGTTCTCCTCTGCTTCCACCTGGGGCTGCCAAGACTGGGCATAAATCGTTTTGGAGGTGGCGACGTTACGGGTTTCGTGGCCGTAGGTACCCGACATGCCGCAGCAGCCCGTGGTGGCCAGCTCCAACTGCAAACCAAACGCCGCAAACACCTGCTGCCACGCTTTTGGGCTGCCCGGTGCATTGGTTTTTTCGGTACAGTGGGAAAGCAGCTTAAAACCTGGGTCTCTGAGCGTTAGCTGGCCGGGGGCGAGGGTATTTATGCGGGTTGCTAACCACTCCTGCAGCATCAGTACATCCGGAACCTTATCGCCGCCCAGAGCTTTGACGTACTCCTGGCGATAGGTGAGCGTCATGGCAGGGTCGATGCCTACCATGGGCACCTCAAATTCGCTAAGCGCGCGAAGGCGTTTGGCCTGCTTTTCCGCCGTGCGCTCAAAGGCCCCTAAAAACCCCTGCACGTGCAAAGGCTTGCCGTTGGCAGAAAACGGCATCACAAACACGCGTAGGTTAAGCCGCGACAACAGTTCCACCACATCCATCACCAGCTTGGCTTCAAAGTGAGTGGTGAAAGCGTCTTGCACAATCACCACGCTGTTGGCCCGCTGCTGCTCGGTGAGCAGCGAAAGCGATGTGGGTGTGGCTTCCGCGACGCCCCAGGCGCGCAGCTGCTTTTTCACGCTGGCGCGCGATAGGGCGGGGGAGTCGCTAATGCCGAGCCCCTTCTGCATCAGCTGCTCAACCCAGCGCTGGCCAAGGGCGGCGTTATAGAGCGGGGCCATCTTGGTTAACGCAGGCAGCATAAATTCGGTGCCGCCAATCACGTAATCCCGCAGCGGGCGCAGGTAGCGGCCGTGGTACACCTCTAAAAACTGCGAGCGGAACTGCGGCACATTGACCTTGATCGGGCACTGGCCCGCGCAGGATTTACACGCCAAGCAGCCCGCCATGGCGTCGTAGACCTCGTGTGAGTAGTCGTGGTGCTGCTGGCGGCTCAGGGTATTCATCACCCGCTTGGGGAAGCTTTTGATAAAGCCCCAGCTGCGCTCGGCTTTCTTTTTACGTGACTCTTCCACTACGTCGATGCCCGCTTGAGACTGCAGGCGCAGCCACTCACGAATCAGGCTGGCGCGGCCTTTAGGGGAGTGGCGGCGGTCGCGGGTGGCCTTCCACGATGGGCACATGGGGTCGTCCACATCGTAGTTGTAGCAAGCGCCGTTGCCGTTGCAGTACACCGCTGCGTCATACGCTTGCCACGCCCGCTCATCAATCGTGCGGTCTAGCTGGCCGCGCATGGGCACGCCGTCGACGGTGAGCAGTTCCGGGTCGCTCTCTTTGGCGATCAGCGTGGTACTTTCAGAAGGTGAAGCAATCTTGCCGGGGTTGAGCTGGTTATGCGGGTCGAACGCCGCTTTTACCTGCTGCAGGCAGGGGTAGAGCTCACCAAAGAACTTAGGCCCGTACTCGGAGCGCACGCCTTTACCGTGTTCGCCCCACAGCAGCCCGTCGTACTTCTGGGTGAGGGCGGTAACTTCATCGGAGATCTCGCGAATCAGCGCCTCCTGGGCGGGGTCTTTCATATCCAGCGCCGGACGCACGTGCAGCACACCCGCATCCACATGGCCGAACATGCCGTAAGAGAGCTTGCGTGCATCCAGCGCGGCGCGAAATTCGGTAATGAAGTCAGCCAGGTGCTCCGGCGGAACGGCGGTATCTTCTACGAATGGCAGCGGCCGTTTCTCCCCCTGAACGTTACCCAGCAAGCCCACCGAACGCTTGCGCATGGCGTAGACTTTCTGGATCTGCGGGCGGCCTTCGGCCAGGGTGTAGCCTAGCCGTTCCACGGTGGCATCCTGGCTAAGGTGCTGGGTAAATGCCTTTACACGCGTTGCTAACTGTTCGGGATCATCGTCGTTGAACTCAATCAGGTTGATGCCCTGAATGGGCGTGCTGCCCGCCGGGAAAAATTCCGCCACGCTGTCCCACACGAAGTCTTCCATCGCCAGTTGCAGGACGGTGTCGTCCACGGTTTCAATGGAGGTGGGCTTAGCGCTGCTGGTCATGAGCGCCTTGGCATCCCGCAGGGCGTCCATAAAACTTGGGTAGCGCACGTTGACCAGCGTAGAGTGCTTAGGGATCGGCAGTACGTTGAGCACGGCTTCGTTTAAAAAACCTAGCGACCCTTCTGAGCCACACAGCAAGCTGTTGAGGTTGAGCTGGCCATCTTCGCGCAGGTGGGCCAAATCGTAGCCGGTCAGGCAGCGGTTAAGCGGCGGGAATGTCGCCTCAATCAGTTCGCGCTGCTGATCGATAATCGTGGCGGCGGTGCGGTGTACCTTGCCGAGCACACCCTCCTGGGTCAGCGCTTGTTGCTCTTCTTCCGCGCTAAGTGGGCGGCTGTGTAAATGCTGCCCGCCGAGCAAAATCGTATCCAGCTCCAGCACGTGGTGGCGGGTTTTGCCATATTGGCAGCTACCTTGGCCGCTGGCGTCGGTGGAGATCATGCCGCCAATGGTGGCGCGATTCGATGTCGATAGCTCTGGGGCGAAAAACAGCCCGTGGGGCTTTAGCGCAGCGTTTAGCTGGTCTTTGACCACGCCTGCCTGTACCCGCACCCGGCGGGCTTCCACATCGATCTCAAGTATTTGGTTCATGTGGCGGGAGACATCCACCACGATGCCGTCGGTCAGCGACTGGCCATTGGTGCCGGTGCCGCCACCCCGCGGGGTGAGGATGATATCCCGGTGGGGCAGCTCGGAGGCGAGCTTAGCAAGGCGCTCCAGGTCTTCGGCGTGTTTGGGAAACACCGCCGCCTGGGGCAGGCGCTGATAAATCGAGTTATCCGTCGCCAGCACGGTGCGGTTGGCGTAGTCCGGCGCGATTTCGCCTTCAAACCCGCGGGCACGTAGGGCTTCGAGAAAACGCACGTAGTGGTTGCCAAGGCGTTCAAAGGGGGCCGTGCGAGAGTCCAGGGATGCAATCATAGGGGGTTAAGCCGTCACTGCTGGAAGCGGATAGGGGATAGCGCTACTTTACCGCAGCTACTGCGGCGGTGCATCTTGAGGTGGCGTCTTAGTGGCTATTGAGCGCCTCTTTTACTAGCGCCGCGCAGGCGTCGTTCATGGGCAGCGTCAGGGCCAGCGCATGTGCCTGCGGCGACATCTTGCCCCAGGTCTTTTGCACAATGCGCACCATGTGATCGTGCTCCACCTTGCGGGAGAAGTCGGCGAAGTAGTTTTCCAAGAACACTAGGCAGGCGCAGTCTTCCAGGGCTTGCACATCGCTATCGCGCCCCAGCCCCTGCTTGCGAATCATGCTGGCCACGCGCTTTGCCTCCTCTTGGGAGTAGCCTGCCTTTGCCATTAGCGCCGCCGTGGTATCACCGGCCTGGGCACTTTGGTCCCGACGCCAGGTTAAGTAGCCAATGCGGCCTTCCGGGTAATCGCTTCGCGGCTGTTGCCAGCGCTGCAAATGCTGAGCGCGCACGGCAATGCGCAGCAGCTCGCTGGGTGCGTTGTGCAGCTGCTCCAGCCAGTGGCTCATGCGCTGGGCATACACCAGCTCCTGGGGCTGAGAGGTGCCATCTGCAAGGTGACTGTGCTGAGGGTCTTGGGAATGCAGCTCATCGATATCGGCAAGGGTGTTTTCTAAGGCGGAAGGCATAATAACTCGCTCAATAAAGTCGGGATAAGAGCATCCTAGCAGCTTGCCGATGCGTATAAAAAACGCCCGCAGCCAGAGGCCGCGGGCGTGGAACCGCATGGTTAATAATTAAGGGCGGCTGGTGTTATAAATTTCTTCGTTAAGCTCACCTTCGCTTTTACCTACCAGGGTGGTCACCATCAAATCGCCCGCCACGTTAACGCTGGTGCGCGCCATGTCCAGAATACGGTCAATACCCGCGACCACAGCGATGGCTTCCAAGGGCAAGCCAATTTGCGCCATCACGATGGAGAGCATAATCAGGCCTGCACCGGGAACCCCTGCGGTACCAATCGAGGCCAGCGTACCGGTGGCGACAATCATTCCGTAATCCATCATGCTTAAATCAGTGCCGGTCATCTGGGCAATAAACAGTACTACCACGCCTTGATACAAGGCGGTGCCGTCCATATTGATGGTGGCACCCACGGGCAATACAAAGCCAGATACCCCTTCAGAAATGCCGAGGTTTTTCTGCGCACAGCGAATGGAGACGGGCAGGGTGCCTGCTGACGAGGCAGAAGAAAACGCCACCACAATGGCATCCAGGCTGCCCTTTAAATAGCGCACCGGGTTCAAACGCCCCAGTAGAGAGATAAAGCCAGAGTAGACCACGAGCACATGCAAAATACTGGCGAGATAGACCACGCCGATCAGCTTGGCGAGTGGAAGCAAAATCTCTAAGCCGTACTGGCCCGATACATGGGCAATCAAACCAAACACCCCGAACGGCGCAAACGCCATGACCAATCCGGTGAGTTTGTACATGGCTTCGGCGAAGCTATCAAACACCTTCATCACCGGCTCGCCCTTCTCTCCGATCAGGGTCAGCGAAATCCCCAAGCCAATGGCAAACACAATGATTTGCATAATGTTGCCATTAGCCAGGGCATCAATCGGGTTGCGCGGCACCAGATTGATCAGAATCGACATCAGCGAGGGAGCTTCGTTAGCCGAGACTTCAGCGTCGAAGCTTAGCCCGACACCCACCCCAGGCTGGAGTAGGGTAGAGAGCGCTAGGCCAATGCTGATGGCAAATGCGGTCGTGACGAGGTAAAGCGTAATGGTGCGCGCACCGATACGGCCCATCTTTTGCGGGTCACGCATGGAGGTAATACCCACCACCAGCGTCGAAAATACCAGCGGCACAATCAACATCATAATGGCGTTGATAAAAATATCGCCCAATGGCTTAAAGACACTGGCGGTTTCACCGAGCAGTGCGCCCGCTAACACCCCGAGCGCCAAGCCGGCGAGAATTTTTTTCCATAGGGCGATACGACGCCACCAGCCAAACTTTCCTTGCTGTGCTGTTTCCTGCACTGCTTTTCTCCTGTCCTGAATCCGTTGTTGTGATTCTTGCTGCGAATCGGCGGGCACTCTACCACTTTTGGCTAATAAGCGGGGATGGATATGTGCATTGCTCATAACGCATACCCGTGATCTGCCCGTTCAGTGTCACCCCATAGCCCCCTGACGTGCTTTTGCCTACAATAGGCCCCTTTGTCACGGCGTTTGTGTGCCGTGTTTCACAGAATTCTGGCCAAGGGATAACTCATGCTCGATCCGAAACTGCTGCGCGGTGATCTTGATGCGACTGCGCAACAACTGGCCCGGCGGGGCTTCGCACTCGATAAAGCGGCACTGCAGGCGCTAGAGTCGCGCCGTCGTGAGTTGCAAACCCAGACCGAGCAGCTGCAAAACGAGCGTAATATGCGCTCGAAAGCGATTGGTAAAGCTAAGGCGAGTGGCGAAGATATTCAGCCGCTGCTGGACGAGGTGAGTGATCTTGGTGATCGTTTAGATAGTGCTAAGCGTGAGCTTGCTGAGGTGCAGGCTGAGTGGGATGACGCGGTCAGCGGTATTCCGAACTTGCCCCATGAGAGTGTGCCGCAAGGCAACAGCGAAGACGATAACGTGGAGCTGCACCGCTGGGGCACGCCACGTGAATTCGACTTCGAGGTACTGGATCACGTGGATTTGGGTAAGAAATCCGGTTATCTCGATTTCGAGCTGGCCGCTAAGCTGACAGGCGCACGGTTTGCAGTGATGCGTGGCCCTATCGCTCGCCTGCACCGTGCGCTAGCGCAGTTTATGCTGGATACCCAAACCCAGCAGCATGGTTATGAAGAGTGCTACGTGCCTTATATGGTGAATCGTGACTCTCTGATGGGGACGGGGCAGTTGCCAAAATTTGGCGAGGATCTTTTCAAACTCAATGATGAGCGCGAATATCACCTGATTCCCACCGCTGAAGTACCGCTGACCAACTTTGTGCGTGATGAGATTGTGGAGCTAGCGGCGCTGCCGATGAAGCTGACCGCTCACACGCCGTGTTTCCGCTCTGAGGCGGGCGCATACGGGCGCGATACTCGCGGCATGATTCGTCAGCACCAGTTCGATAAAGTTGAGATGGTGCAGATTGTTGAGCCGGAGAAAAGCTACGAAGCGCTGGAGGAGATGCGCGGCCATGCCGAAGCAATCCTGCAGGCGCTGGAATTGCCGTATCGGGTGGTCACGCTATGTACTGGGGATATGGGCTTTGGCGCGGCTAAAACCTACGATCTGGAAGTGTGGCTGCCAAGCCAAGACACTTTCCGGGAAATCTCCTCTGTCTCAAACTGTGAAGATTTCCAGGCGCGCCGGATGCAGGCCCGTTACCGTCACCCTGATTCCAAAAAGCCGCAGCTACTGCATACGCTGAATGGTTCTGGTTTGGCGGTGGGGCGTTGCCTGCTGGCAGTGCTTGAAAACCACCAGCAGGCAGATGGGTCTGTGACTATTCCTGCTCGCCTGCAACCCTACCTGGGCGGCCTCGACCGTCTTGCCCTCTAAGCGCCCACTCAACATTCACCCCGGCATCAATGCGAATGGTGCCGGGGCGGTAGTCGCTGGCTGAGCCGCTGCCCACAGCGTCGCTTTCAGCGCGCATAGCCATCATGCGGGGCTGAAAAATCGGTGCTTGGGTCTCTTCAATACGTTGAACGTGACCCAGCGTGACGCCCAGCGTGCTCGCCATCAAGTCTGCTTTATGACGGGCTTTTTCCAACGCTTTGGTGAGTGCTTCGTCGGTGGCGGCATCGCGATCTTGCAGGTCAAACTGCACGCCATCCAAGGCATTCACACCCGCGCCAATCATCGCGTCCAGCACATCGCCTAATTGGTCTATATTAGTTAGCTCAACGCTGAAGGGGCGCTCCAAACGGGTACGCATCAAGGTATCCTGCTCGCCGTCGTCGTTTCGCGGGCCGGCCACATGCTCAGGATAAACGTTGAGTGAACCGGCATTGATGGCACGCTGTTCAATGCCAATCTCTTCCATCGCGGCAATAAGCTCGCTGGCGCGCTGTTCCAGCCGCTCTCTGGCGCTGCTAAGCGCTTCGCTATCGGTCTCTTCCAGCGTGGAAACGGCCGGGGTGTTTTCCCACAAGCGTGCGGAGAGTGTGGCTTTGTCGGGCTCGACTTCCACCCATGACTGCGCTTGCACATGGAGGCTAGGGGGGGCGGGGGGAGCGGCGTGCACGCTAGGCGCTACCATCAGGGCCAGTAATGCACCGCCCAGCACGCCGTAGCGCAGTCGTTTAAGAGGATGATTTGCTGTTTTCATAGGTCACTTCCTTGCTGAGAGCCATGCGTTAAATGAGCTAATGACGATAGGTGGTCGCTGCTTTGAAGGGAGCGTGGTCATAAAGTTCACAGGCTAAGCGTAGTCGAAAAACAGTTACTTAATGTTTGCACGGTTTGTGCAATACCCAGCAAGCAGCCATCATGTATAGATAACATGCTAAGGAAAGGGCTATGTCGAAGTTGTCGGACGAGGATTATCGAAGTATTCCGCTGAATGCCACGCTGGCGCTTGCCGCCTTGGTGGTGATTGTTGCCGGAATGAAAGTGGGGGCTGATTTACTGGTGCCACTGCTGCTGGCCGTATTTATTGCGGTGGTGTGTACTTCACCCGTGCAGTGGCTGCATCACTGTGGCTTGAGTCGGCGAATAGCGGCGCTGATTACGCTGCTGGTACTGGTGGGCTTTATCTCTCTGATTGGGCTGTTGGTGGTCAACAGTTTCAGCACCTTTGTTGAAGCGCTTCCGGATATTGAATCCAGGCTCTATGAGCACTATTGGGACTTGCTGAATGCGATGGCTTCCCATGGCTTAGCGATTGATCCGGATCAGCTGAGTTCGATGTTTGCCATGGAAGATGATGGCTCTTGGGTGGCGACGCTGCTAGGAGAACTCGGTTCGCTGTTTATGCAGGGTAGTATTGTTGCGCTGCTAGTGATTTTCATGCTGTTTGAGACGCTGCATTTTCGCGATAAGGTTTCCCGCGCGCTTGAAAATCCAGCGCCTAGCCTGAAGCGGTTTAGTGAGTTCAGCCTAACCCTCAAGCGCTACTTGGCAGTTAAAACCGTCATTAGCTTGGCAACCGGCGTGTTGGTCTGGCTCTCGTGTCTGATGGTCGGCGTGGAGTTTCCGCTGCTGTGGGGTGTATTGGCCTTTGCACTTAACTTTATTCCCAATATTGGCTCTGCCTTGGCGGCTATTCCGCCCGTGCTGCTGCTGTTAGTGTCTCAAGATGGGGGAGTGTTGCAGGCGCTGTTGCTGGCATCGGCCTACTTGGTCATCAACTTCATTTTGGGGAATTTGATTGAGCCAAGAGTGATGGGGCAGGCACTTGGATTATCTACTTTTGTGGCGTTTTTATCTTTAGTGGTGTGGGGGTGGATCTTTGGTGCGGCGGGTATGCTGCTATCGGTGGTACTGACCATGACGCTGAAAATTGCCTTGGATAGCCATCCTCAAACCCGCTGGATTGCCCATTTACTGGGCCCCGGGAGGCAACGTAATGTGCAGCTAAAACGCCCAGGAGATGCGCGTCGTCCGCCCTGGAGAAGGGGGAAGTGGTTAAGAAAAGAGGAAGCCGACGTCGAGATAAGCAAAGAATAAGAAGGAAGTTACCGCTGGCAGCGCCAGCGGTAACGTGAACGGCTTAAGCGTTCTGGTCGATGAACTGAGTCAATTGAGACTTAGACTGCGCACCCACCAGTGAAGCGACTTTGGTGCCAGATTTGAACAGCATGACCGTGGGTACACCGCGGACGCCCTGTTCAGCGGCAATTTCCGGCGCATCATCAACGTTGACGCTAACCACTTTCAGGTTATCGCCACGCTCAGCGGCCACTTCATCAACAACAGGTGCCATGACTTTACACGGGCCGCACCAGGGGGCCCAGAATTTCAGCAGGACAGGCTGTTCGGCGTTGAGGACTTCTTGCTCAAAATTGGCGTTGGTGACATCAACATTGTTAGCCATTTGCTTCTCCCGTTTGCGTTGCTCTTGCTGTTTCGTTGCCTCAAATGGAGCAACGGTCATTACGCGAAATACTAGCGCACTTTCACCGCGCCAAGTTGCCAGATGTTAGCGGGCGCGGCGGGTGCTGGCAAATTCCTGATGCGATTTGTCCTTAAATAGAAAAAATTAATAGATGTTCATAGACGCTATTTTTTATACTATAAGTGAATTATAAGACGTTTTTTTATTCAAAAATGTGCTCATTGAGCCATGGTAACCGGGCGCTTGGCTAAGCACGCAGTAGCAGCGCGAGGACGCGCTTTTACGTGCTTCCTGCATAGATAATAAGGTGAGGATATGAAGCTACAGCAACTTCGCTATATCTGGGAAGTCAATCGACATAACCTGAATGTCTCGGCAACGGCGCAGAGTCTGTTCACCTCTCAGCCAGGTATCTCAAAGCAGATTCGCTTGCTGGAGGACGAGTTAGGCGTTGAGATCTTTGCCCGCAGCGGTAAGCATTTAACCCGTGTCACCCCCGCCGGTCAGTCGATAATCGAGTTGGCAGGTCAGGTGCTTAAGTTAACGGAAAACATCAAGCAGGTGGCACAGGAGCATAGCGACGAGCGACGTGGCAGCTTGGCCATCGCCACCACGCATACGCAGGCTCGCTACGCGCTACCCCCTATTATTAGTGAATTTACCCTAAAGTACCCTGAGGTAGCGCTGCATATGCAGCAAGGCACGCCCAAGCAGATCGCCCAGATGGTGAGTGAAGGGCAGGCGGATTTTGCGATTGCCACGGAATCTTTAGAACTCTTTACCGATTTGGTGCTGTTGCCCTGCTATCGCTGGAACCGCTGTGTGCTGGTTCCAAAAGAGCATCCGCTGGCAACGCTAAACGGCCCGCTGACGCTTGAAGCCCTGGCCGACCATCCGTTGGTGACATACGTGTTTGGCTTTACTGGGCGTTCGCAGTTAGACGATGCGTTTAAAGCAAAGGGCTTAACGCCGAACGTGGTGCTAACCGCTGCGGATGCGGATGTGATTAAAACCTATGTTCGACTAGGCATGGGTGTGGGTATTGTGGCCCACATGGCAGTAGACCCGGTGTTGGACAGCGATCTTGTGGCCCTCGATGCCAGCCACTTATTTGCCAGCTCCACCACGAAAATTGGTATTCGTCGCGGTACCTTTATGCGCGGCTATATGTATGACTTCTTGGCACGGTTTGCTCCACACTTAACCCGTGACCGAGTAGATGAAGCGCTCATGGCTGGGCCACGTTTTGAGCAAGCGCTGTTTGAAGGCGTAGAGCTGCCCGAGTATTAAGCATCTGGCTAGGCAAATAAGGTCTAAGCGCGATATAAAAACACCGCCCAGGCAAATGCCTGGGCGGTGTTTTTGGTATGCATACGACTGGCCACATTAGTGCTGTAAGTGCAGCCCGCATTCGCGCTTCTCTTCCACTTTGGTGGGGTCGAAGTAGTCGAAGTTATTGGGGAGGTCGTTGGCCTCTAGGTAGTAGTACATATCCTTAGCGGTCCACTGTAGCAGTGGCGCGACTTTCAGCAGGCCGTCGCTGTTGCGGCTCACTACCTGCATTTTAGCCCGCTCCGGCGTATCTTCGGCGCGCAGCGCGGTAAACCATACATCGGGCTGCATCTCCCGCAGAGCGCGCTCGAAGGGTTCAAGCTTTACCTCTTGGGTGAAGGCGTCATGGCGCGGGTCATCGATACCCGGCATGGCGCCCTCTAACGCTTCACGGTGGGCGCGCGTGCGTTTAGGTAAAAAGCTCACGATATTTAAATTGAGACGCTGAATGAGCGCATCGGCAAACTGATAAGTAGCTTCAGTGTTGTAGCCACTATCCATCCATACAATCGGAATGTCTGGGCGAACCTGCGTCACCATGTGCAGTATGACTGCTTCGAAGGGGCGGAAATTAGTGGTGCAGATAGGACGTTCGCCTTGGCTGAACGCCCATTCGATCAGCCCTTGGGGGTTGTTAGCAAAGTCGTGATTAATCTGTTCAAGCGCTGAGGACATGCGGCCTCCTATGTGAAAAAGCGTACCATCCTCCTAGGCTAACAAAGGCAATGGGGTTCTCCCCAATACCGTTTGGTTAGATTTTTATATTTCTTTTTGATGTAAGAGCATAGTCGCTTATTCCAAAGCGCCTATTAAGTGGCGGATCTTATCCAGTGTTTCGGCGTACTCTTCCTCCGCTTGCGAATCAGCGACTAGCCCGCCGCCGCCCCATACATGCAGATTCCCTGCATCGGCCACCATGGTACGAATGGCAATGGAAGTATCCATACTGCCACGGATGTCGATGTACCCCAGGCTGCCGCAATAAACGCTGCGCTGACAGGGTTCCAGCTCATCAATAATCTGCATTGCGCGTATTTTAGGAGCGCCCGTGATTGAGCCACCGGGAAACGCAGCGGTGAGCAGTGAAAGCGGTGAGTGCTGGGGGGCAAGTTGGCCCTGCACCACGCTAACTAAATGGTGCACATTAGGGTAGCTCTCCAACTGGCACAGCTGCGGCACGCGAATAGAGCCGGGTGTGCATACACGCCCTAGGTCGTTGCGCAGCAGGTCCACAATCATCACGTTTTCAGCGCGATCTTTGGTGCTGCTGAGCAAGTCATCTGCTAACGCACGATCTTGTTCTGGCGTTTGGCCCCTTGGCCGAGTGCCCTTAATTGGCCGAGTTTCTACTAGCCCGTGACGGCTTTGAATAAAGCGCTCTGGGGAAAGTGACATCACCGCTTGCTCACCCCACGCCATAAAGCCTGAAAAAGGCGTGGGTGTGGCCTCGCGCAGTTTAAGGTACGCCTGCCACTCATCGCCTTGGTAACGGGCCGAAAAGCGTTGGGCCAAATTAATTTGGTAGCAGTCTCCTGCGCGAATATAGCGCTGCACAGCGGTGAAGCGTTGTGTGTATTCCGCTTGGCTCAGCTCGGCTAAGAACGGCTGGGTAAGCCGAAAGGGGGCAGTAGGTGCTGCTGGTTCGTTTAGCCAGGTCATTACCTGGCTGCGCCGCTCTTCGCTACCAACCAGCCAAGCAGTTTGGGTGGCGTGGTCAAACGTAATGCACCAGTCAAACAGTCCCAGGCGCGCTAGCGGTAGCTGGGTTGCCGGCGGGTGCTGGCTGGGGATAGCTGCCTGATTGCGGCCAAAATCGTAGCTCCAGTAGCCTATCAGGCCCCCTAGAAAAGGCAGCTCGCTCTCTTGCAGTGGGCTTGGTAGCTGCTCTAGCAGCCACTGTTGCTGAGCCGTTGTATCGCTGAGCGAAGCGGGGAGTGCCAGCGTCTCAGACTCAAACGTTGTTTGGCCGCTAGGCCCTATCTCAAGCGTCGCAAGCGGGTCGCTGGTCAGAATGTCATAGCGCCCGTTGGTGGCTTTAGGGCGGCCGCTATCAAGCAGCACCGCGCCAGGGCGTTGCCTAAGCTTGGCAAAAAGAGCCAAAGGATCAGGAGCGTAGGGAAGGGCTGTAATCGTCAACGCCGTTGTCATGAAGCAAACGCCAGGCCAGTGAGGGCGACACATTTTAGAGGTCTCGTCACGATCACACCAGCACAAGCCATTGACGGCGTTCTCACGTTATTGGCAGTGGTATGGGTAAAAAACGCCTGATTGTTGACATTTTGTTAGTGGTGGGATGGCCAAGTGCAACGAAAGGCGAATAAAAACGCCTATTTCACATGGTTGACGAGAGAAATAGAGCGGGCTAAAGTTCCTCTATTCCCTAATTGTCGACAATTTGCCATGACGTTACTTGCTACAACTTCCGCTCCTGCCGATGAAGCGCTTCCAGAGCCCGTGTCACCTGAGGTGCGCACGCTCGCTGAACGTGTCTTTCATCAGCTGCAAAGCGCCATTGTGCGCGGTGAACTAGCGCCGGGCAGCAAAATTACGGAGCCTGGGCTATCTAAAACCTACGGTATCTCCCGTGGGCCGCTGCGTGAAGCCATGCGTCGCCTTGAAGCTCATCGCCTTATCGAGCGTGTGCCTCATGTGGGGGCGCGCGTTGTTAAGCTCTCTATGAAAGAGCTATTAGAGCTGTTTGACGTGCGAGAAGCGCTAGAGAGTATGGCAGCTCGCTTGGCCGCTGAGCATATGTCCTCTGAGGAAATTCAGGGCTTACGCGATGTGTTGGCGCTGCACGAAAGCCAGGGCGACTTAAAACGCGGTGAAGCCTACTACCAGCGGGAAGGCGACCTAGACTTTCATTATCGCATTGTTCAAGGCAGCCACAACAAAATGCTGATGAACCTGCTGTGCGATGACCTTTACTACTTGGTGCGCCTCTACCGTACCCAGTTTAGTGCCAGCGGTACACGCCCCCAGCGGGCGTTTGTGGAGCATCACCGCATTGTGGATGCCATTGAAGCTGGGGATGCCGAGCTTGCCGAGCTGTTAATGCGCCGCCACGTTAGCGCTTCCCGTGCCAATGTGGCAGATCGTTATGCCGCTATTCTCGAACAACAATCAACAACATCGTCCGATTAGGAGCTCACGCCCATGTCTACTTCTTCATTAGCCACACTTACCCCTGGCGCACGCTTTCGTGCCGCGCTGGAAGCCAATCGCCCGCTGCCGATTTTAGGCACCATCAATGCTTACACCGCCATGATGGCCGAGCGAGTGGGGCATCAAGCTATTTACCTCTCTGGGGGTGGCGTTGCCAACGCATCGTTTGGCCTGCCGGACTTAGGCATGACCACCATGAATGACGTGGTGGAAGATGCGCACCGTATTTGCGGCGCGACTGACCTGCCGCTGCTGGTGGATATTGATACGGGGTGGGGCGGCGCATTCAACATTGCCCGCACTGTGAAGGAGATGCAGCGTGCAGGCGTTGCCGCCGTGCATATTGAAGATCAAGTCGCCCAGAAGCGCTGTGGCCACCGCCCCAATAAAGCCATCGTATCTCAGCAGGAAATGGTGGACCGCATTAAAGCCGCCGCCGATGCCAAGTTCGACCCAGATTTCTACCTGATTGCCCGCACCGATGCCTTCCAGAAAGAGGGGCTGGATGCGGCCATTGAGCGCGCTAATGCCTGTGTGGAAGCGGGTGCCGACGCTATTTTTGCCGAGGCAGTGCATACGCTGGATGATTACACCGCCTTCTGTCAGCGGGTCAATGCCCCCATTTTGGCGAATATCACTGAATTCGGCGCAACGCCGCTGTTTAGCCAGCAAGAGTTGGGTGAGGTTGGCTGCCGCATGGTGCTCTATCCGCTTTCGGCGTTCCGGGCCATGAACGCTGCTGCGCTTAAGGTCTACCAAAGCATTCTGGATAACGGCCATCAGCGTGAGGTGGTTGACACTATGCAGACCCGCGATGAGCTGTATGACTTTTTGAACTACCACGACTTTGAACAGAAGCTCGACGCGCTGTTTGCCGAGCAGAAAGACGTTTAACCAGCGCGTTCATTTGTAACCATATTGACCAACAACTCTTATAAATAAGCACGTCAGGAGACATCACATGGCTGATAAACCGTTAGCAGGCGCAGGATTACGAGGGCAGAGTGCTGGCGCTACCGCGCTATGTACGGTGGGTAAAACTGGTTCCGGCCTCACCTACCGTGGTTTCGATATTAAAGAGCTGGCCGAAAAGGCTAAATTTGAAGAGGTCGCTTACCTGCTGCTGAAAGGCAAGCTGCCCAATCAAGCAGAGCTTGACCACTATATTACCAAGCTCAAAGGGCTTCGTGGCCTGCCCGAGGCACTGAAAACCGTGCTGGAGCAGATTCCTAAAGACGCTCACCCGATGGATGTGATGCGCACAGGGGCCTCCATGCTAGGTAACCTGGAAACCGAAGAGAGCTTTGATGAGCAGCAGGATGTGGCGGACCGCCTATTAGCCGTGCTGCCCTCGATTATTTGCTACTGGTACCGTTTCAGCCATGACGGCGTGCGCATTGATACTGAAACCGATGACGCCTCGGTAGGCGGCCATTTCCTGCATATGCTGCGCGGCGAGCCAGCCTCTGAGCTGCACGCCCGTGTGATGAACGTCTCGCTGATTCTCTATGCCGAACATGAGTTCAACGCCTCTACCTTTACGGCCCGCGTGTGTGCTTCCACGCTGTCGGATATGCACTCCTGCGTGACCGGAGCCATTGGCTCGCTGCGCGGCCCGCTGCATGGTGGTGCCAACGAAGCGGCCATGGCGATGATCGAGCACTGGAGCTCGCCAGAAGAGGCCGAGCGGGAAATGCTGGGCATGCTGGAGCGCAAAGAGAAGATCATGGGCTTTGGTCATGCGATTTACCGCGAGTCCGACCCGCGTAACGCCATCATTAAAGAGTGGTCAAAGAAGTTGGCCGATGACGTCGGTGACACCGTGCTCTATCCGGTATCGGTGCGCTGTGAAGAGGTAATGTGGCGGGAGAAGAAGCTATTCTGCAACGCAGACTTTTTCCATGCCAGCGCCTACCACTTCATGGATATTCCGACCAAGCTGTTCACGCCGATTTTTGTGATGTCTCGGCTGACCGGCTGGGCCGCGCATGTGTTCGAGCAGCGTGCCAATAACCGTATTATTCGCCCCAGCGCTGATTACATCGGTCCTGAGAAGAGTGAATGGGTACCCATCGAAGCGCGTGATTAACCGACCGTGCGATCACTAAGTGAGAGGCGTTATGAACACCAATTATCGCAAGCTTCTACCCAACGTTTCGGTAGAAGGCGCGCCGGTTGAGTTCTTCGATGCGCGCCAAGCGGTCGAAGAGATAGAGCAGGGTGCTTACGCTAAGCTGCCTTATACCTCAAGGGTATTGGCGGAGCAGTTGGTGCGTCGTTGTGACTCTGAACTGCTCACGGATGCGCTGAAGCAACTGATTGAGCGCAAGCAGGATCTGGACTTTCCCTGGTACCCGGCGCGGGTGGTCTGCCACGACATTCTTGGCCAAACTGCGCTGGTGGATTTGGCCGGTCTGCGTGACGCCATTGCTGACAAAGGCGGTGACCCGGCCAAGGTCAACCCGGTGGTGCCCACTCAGCTGATCGTCGACCACTCGCTGGCCGTCGAGCATGCGGGCTTTGAGAAGGATGCCTTCGAGAAAAACCGCCAAGTGGAAGATCGTCGTAACGATGACCGCTTCCACTTTATTAACTGGACCAAGCTGGCGTTTGAAAACGTCGACGTGATTCCCCCCGGCAACGGCATCATGCACCAGATCAACCTGGAGAAGATGTCGCCGGTGGTACAGTGCCGCCCTGATGAGCACGGCGTGCGTATCGCCTATCCAGACACATGTGTGGGTACCGACAGCCATACGCCCATGGTGGATGCGCTGGGGGTGATCTCCGTGGGAGTCGGCGGCTTGGAGGCGGAAAGCGTGATGCTAGGCCGCGCCTCGATGATGCGCCTGCCGGATATTGTCGGTGTCGAGCTCACTGGCAAGCTGCAGCCGGGCATTACTGGCACCGATATGGTGCTTGCCATTACCGAGTTTCTGCGTAAAGAGCGGGTAGTGGGCGCTTACTTAGAGTTCTACGGTGAAGGGGCTGATGCGCTGACCGTGGGCGACCGCGCCACGATTTCCAATATGACGCCGGAATATGGTGCCACGGCGGCGATGTTCTATATCGACAATCAAACCATCGAGTACCTCAAGCTCACCGGGCGTGAAGATGAGCAGGTGGCGTTGGTAGAAGCCTACGCTAAGCACACCGGGCTATGGGCGGATGATCTCAAGAGTGCCTATTACGAGCGGGTATTAACGTTTGATCTCTCAAGCGTGGCGCGTACGTTGGCAGGGCCTTCTAACCCCCATGCTCACTTGCCTACTTCTGAGCTGGCTAAGCGTGGTATTGCCATCAACTTGGATAAAGCCCGGGCCGATGAGCAGGCAGGTAGAATGCCGGATGGCGCGGTGATCATTGCCGCCATCACCAGCTGCACCAACACGTCTAACCCACGCAATATGGTGGCGGCGGGGTTGATTGCCCGCAACGCCAACCGGTTAGGGCTGACCCGCAAGCCCTGGGTGAAGTCGTCGCTGGCCCCCGGCTCGAAAACCGTCAAGATGTACTTAGAAGAAGCCCACTTGATGGACGAGTTGGAAAACCTGGGTTTTGGTGTGGTGGCCTACGCCTGTACCACCTGTAACGGGATGTCTGGCGCGCTTGAGCCGACCATTCAGCAGGAAATTATCGACCGTGACCTGTATGCCACGGCAGTGCTCTCCGGCAACCGAAACTTTGACGGCCGTATCCACCCCTACGCCAAGCAGGCGTTTTTGGCCTCACCGCCGTTGGTGGTGGCGTATGCCATCGCGGGCACCATTCGCTTTGATATTGAAAAAGACGTGCTGGGGTATGACCAGCAGGATAACCCGGTCACCCTTAAAGATATCTGGCCCGACGATAGCGAAATCGATGCCATCGTGAAGTCGTCGGTGAAGCCCGAGCAGTTCCGCCAAACCTATATCCCGATGTTTGATCTGGATAAAAGTGCGCGCACGCAGGTAAGCCCTCTCTACGAATGGCGGCCCCAGAGTACCTATATTCGCCGCCCGCCCTATTGGGAAGGCAACATGGCGAAAGAGCGTGGGCTGAAGGGCATGCGCCCGCTGGCGATTCTGCCGGATAACATCACTACCGATCACCTCTCGCCTTCCAATGCCATCATGCTCGATAGCGCGGCGGGGGAGTATTTGCACAAAATGGGCCTGCCGGAGGAGGACTTTAACTCCTATGCCACTCACCGTGGCGATCACCTGACCGCCCAGCGGGCAACCCTGGCGAACCCGAAACTGTTCAATGAAATGGTCCACGACGAGCAGGGCAAAGTGCTGCAGGGGTCGCTGGCGCGTATTGAGCCAGAGGGTCAGGTCACGCGTATGTGGGAAGCCATCGAGACCTATATGGCGCGTAAGCAGCCGCTGATCATTATTGCGGGTGCGGATTATGGCCAGGGGTCCTCCCGGGACTGGGCGGCCAAAGGCGTCGCGCTGGCGGGAGTGGAAGCAATCGTAGCGGAAGGTTTTGAGCGTATTCATCGCACCAACCTGATCGGTATGGGCGTCATGCCGCTGCAGTTTGAAGACGGTACCACTCGGCATACCCTGGCGTTAGACGGAACAGAAGTCTTCGATGTCGAAGGGGAGCCGGAACCGCGCGCCATGCTCACGCTAGTTATTCATCGCACCAGTGGCAGCACCGAGCGCGTGCCGGTGGTTTGCCGATTGGATACGGCTGAAGAAGTGACCATCTATTCAGCCGGTGGCGTGTTGCAGCGGTTTGCTCAAGACTTTTTGGAATCCTCCGTTGCCTAGCGGTGCTAGCGTAATGGTAAGGGTGTGATTGATAGCGAATAGCCTGGCGGTTGCCAGGCTATTTTTTAGGAGGTACGTAATGGCTCATAAAGCACAAATCAGTATTCCCGCCACCTATATGCGCGGCGGCACCAGTAAAGGGGTGTTTTTCACTTTGAGCGATCTACCCCCGGTCGCTCAGGTGCCCGGTGAAGCGCGCGATAAGCTGTTGCTGCGGGTAATTGGTAGCCCCGACCCCTATGAAAAGCAGATTGACGGTATGGGTGGAGCAACCTCAAGCACCAGCAAAACGGTGATCCTCTCGAAGAGTGACTCTCCTGACCACGACGTGGACTACCTGTTTGGTCAAGTGTCGATTGATAAACCCTTTGTGGATTGGAGCGGCAACTGCGGTAATCTCTCCGCGGCAGTAGGTCCTTACGCTATCGCCAACGGCCTAGTGGACCCCGCGAAGGTGCCGCAAAATGGCATCGCAGAAGTGCGCATTTGGCAGGTTAACATTCAGAAAACCATTGTTGCCCAAGTGCCCATTACAGATGGTGAAGTGCAAGAAGCCGGCGATTTTGAGCTGGATGGCGTGACCTTTCCGGCGGCAGAAATCCCCGTCGCCTTTATGGACCCCGCCGACGGTGAAGGCGCGATTTTCCCCACTGGAAACGTCGTCGATGACTTAGATGTGCCAGGCGTCGGTGTGCTCAAAGTCACGCTGATTAATGCGGGTATCCCAACGGTTTTCGTCAATGCCGAAGCGTTGGGTTACACCGGATGTGAGTTGCAGGAAGCGATTAATGGGGACGCTCGCGCACTGGCGATGTTTGAGACGATCCGTGCCCACGGTGCCGTTCGTATGGGGCTGATTCAGCATGTGGAGGAAGCTGCAAGTCGTCAGCATACCCCCAAGGTGGCGTTTGTGGCACCGGCAGCCAGCTACACGGCATCAAGTGGTAAAGCGGTGAATGCTGAAGATATTGACTTGGTAGTGCGGGCACTCTCGATGGGTAAGCTGCACCACGCCATGATGGGCACGGCAGCCGTTGCGATCGGCGCGGCAGCGGCGATTCAAGGGACTCTGGTGAATTTGGCAGCCGGAGGGGATGAGCGTGACGCGGTGACGTTTGGTCATCCTTCAGGGTCACTTCGCGTGGGAGCTAAAGCCAGCCTAGTGGATGGACGCTGGCAGATTGACCAAGCGGTGATGAGTCGAAGCGCGCGGATATTAATGAGCGGCCAAGTGCGAGTGCCGGGCGATACATTATAAAGCGATGTGTCGTTTTGCCGCCGTCGGCGTATTGTCGTACGGCGGCAGAGCAAGTCTGGCTACTTACCGTTACTCTTCAAACGTAATTTGATCACGCATGCGATCTACGGTAGCGGGCCCAATCCCACTCACACGCGTTAGATCGTCTGCATCGGTAAAATCACCATTCGTTTCACGCTCTTCAATAATGGCCGCGGCACGACTTGGGCCCACGCCCGGCAGTTCGGTAAGTAGCTCCTCATCGGCACTGTTTACGTTAATGGGTGCAACGGCCTGAGCTAACGCTGCACCTGTGAAACCAAGACTCAGGCTAATCAATAGTGCGGCTACGAAACGTTTAAATGTGGTCTGCATCGGTAACATTCCTTCTATTTTTCTATTGAGCCACCCAAGTGCTCAGCGTGGGGGCGAGTGATCGCGGAGGCCTTCTGGACACCGCCTTAGTAAACTTAATCGTTTCAAACCGTCAGTGCTGTAAGTAATTAACGATACTTTTTGTAAGTTTTTTGCTACGGGTAAATGGCGAATCACTTACACTGCAAGCCTTATGAGGC
The DNA here is from genome assembly GCF_014640815.1 of Vreelandella lutescens. Lineage (GTDB taxonomy): Bacteria > Pseudomonadota > Gammaproteobacteria > Pseudomonadales > Halomonadaceae > Vreelandella > Vreelandella lutescens. The sequence goes on from NZ_BMHM01000001.1 coordinate 867,016, forward strand.
TGGTACACTAAGGGGCACTGCTAGCGTCAATGGCGCAGTTTTCCTACCAGCGTTCACGAACACGGAGTAAGCGCGTGTCCACCGATTCCCCACTGATTATTGCCCTGGATTATCCTTCACTTGATGCGGCGCTTTGCATGGCTGACCAGCTTGATCCGGCTCGTTGCCGGGTCAAAGTGGGTAAAGAGCTTTTTACGCGAAGTGGCCCTGCTGTGCTGGAAGCACTTCATGGCCGTGGATTCGATGTTTTCCTTGATCTCAAATTCCACGATATTCCTAATACGGTGGCGAGTGCCGTTCAGGCGGCAGCAGAGCAGGGCGTCTGGATGGTGAATGTGCACGCCTCAGGTGGGCGTAAAATGATGGAGGCAGCCGCCAAGCGTCTATCTGATCATCAGCTCACTACGCACTTAATCGCAGTCACGGTATTGACCAGTATGCAGGCGGAAGATCTTCAGGAGGCGGGGGTAAGTGCAACCCCGGCTGAGCAGGTGATGCGATTGGCAGCGCTTACCCAGCAAAGTGGATTAGGTGGCGTTGTATGCTCTGCCCAAGAGGCCGGTCAGATCAAAGCTCACTGCGGTAATGAGTTTTTGAAGGTCACTCCTGGGATTCGCCCAAGCTTTGCCGCAGCGAACGATCAGCAGCGCATTATGACGCCTGCTGACGCACTGCGGGCGGGCAGTACACACTTGGTGGTGGGTCGTCCGGTGACCCAGGCAGAGGACCCCATGGCCGCTTTGGCAGCGATTGAAGCCGAACTGGCAAGCGTTTAACGGCTATTCACCTTCGACCCCGGTAATAGGTTTGATAGTGCCCCAGCGGCGGCAGCTAGGGCACTGCCAGGTCAGGCTGTCACTACTGAATCCGCAGCGGCGGCAGCGATGACGCGGTCGGCCGTTTAGCAGGGCTTCTGTGTGGTGTTTTAGCAGGAGTAGGCGAGTATCTGGAGTCGTCTTGCCCGCAAGGCGCTCGCTCTCAAGGTAGAGGTCGACCAGATAATCGAGCCCTCCGAGGCTAGGTGCTTCACCTAGCCATGCGCCGGTACGCTCAATGGCACTGTCGACGCCGTCTCGTTGATGCACGAGGGATCCTAGTGCCACAATAACGCTGGTAAAGGGCGCTTGACCCAGTAGTTTAAACAGGTCGCTTTCTAAACCAGCGATGTCGTTATTACGGGTATAGGCGCGGTGCAATGCGGGAAGCATAGTGGGAACGTGGGCAGCATCCTGTTGCGGGATATGGTTAAGCTGCTCAATCGCTTTCTCGTAGTGACCGTTATCCATCTCAAGCTCTGCGAGCATTAAAGTGGCGCGAACACAGCGCTCATCTAGCTGCAGGGCTTTTTTGAGGTGCTTGCGTGCCAGCGCACGGCTCGATTGATGAATCTCTTCCTGGGCAAGCTCACAGAGCCAGTGTGAGGCAGGGCGACGCATAGCGGGCTGCTGCTTAATGAGCGGTTGAACGATATCCAGAGCGTCTTGCCACTCTTTTTCCCGCTCTAGCAAATCGATGAGCAGCCGCTTGACCTCTAAACGAAGTGCTTCGTTGGACGAGTGCTCAAGTAGGCTACGCAGCAGCCGCTGTGCACGGTCATGCACGCCTAAAGCCATAAAGTCACGGGCAAGTTCAAGCTGAATAGTGTCGTTGGTAGCGGTTGAGAGGGCCGGGCGTGCCAGCAGGTTTTGATGAATGCTAACGGCTTTATCCGCTTCTCCCCGTGAGCGAAAAAGTTTGCCGAGGGCAATATGAGTTTCAACCGTGTCGCTATTGACATCCAGAGCGTGGATAAAGGTATTAATCGCTTCGTCGGGCTGCTCATTTAACAAGTAGTTCAGCCCGACGAAGTATTCCCGCGACAGGCCGGGAGTACGAATAGAGGTACGTTGCTGGCGGCGATAGGCGTAGCGCGCACCAAGGCCAAAGCCAATGGCAATCGCTGCCATGAGTACGCCTAGCAGTACCGCATTATGCATTTACGCCAGTTCCTTTAACCCCTGGGTGCGTAATTGGTCGAGCTCTTTGCGCTGCTGTTTATTATGGCGCTCACTGCGGGCCAGCTGCGCTTTCAGGCGAACATAAACACCCAGCATGGCCAGCATGCCGACGATCACACCGACCGCCAATGTGGCCAGCAGCCAGACGGAAAGCGATACAGCAGGAAGCTCGGCCCATATCAGATTTAAGGCAATGGCCTGCTGGTTATTGACAGCAAACAGGATGCCTATCAGTAGGACTACCAATAAAATAACGGCCAGAATCAGCCCTTTGATCCAACGCATGAGAGTTTCCTAGTCAGTGACATTCACAGTGATGCTATTGTGTCTGAGTCTGGGCCCGACGTCATCCCGCAGAAGGTCGGATGGCGCTATTCACTCGTTTAGTAACCTAGTGCGCGGCTTGCATCGACTTGCTCTCGCAGCTCTTTGCCCGGTTTAAAGTGCGGCACATATTTGCCGTCTAAATCAACGGGGTCGCCCGTTTTCGGGTTGCGGCCCGTGCGCGGCTCACGGTAGTGAAGCGAGAAACTGCCAAAACCACGAATTTCTACCCGCCCTCCATTGGCCAGGGCATCGGTCATATCATCTAGGATAATACGCACCGCCGTCTCGACTTCTTTGGCGGATAGCTCCGGTTGACGCATCGCAATTTGTTCGATTAGTTCAGATTTGGTCATCGGTTGGCTCCCTGCGAACTTTAAAGGCTGTCACGCACATGCGACCTCGATAACATCGAAATCAGCATACTGCGCATAACCGCATAAAACAATTCAGATAAAACAAGGTACTAGGCAAGTTAGTGCGAAGCTGAGTAACAGCATAGGCGAAGCTCGGCGCTGGCGCGACCCCACAGCTTCGGTATACTGACATTTCATTTCATTTACTCGGAGAGGCTAACGTTGAGCGACGATACTTCCCCTGCTGCGGTACTCCGTAAGCGGCTTTATTGGCACTCCCGGCGCGGTATGTGGGAGCTGGATTTACTGTTAATCCCCTTTTTAGAGAAACGCTTCGACACGCTGAGCGAAAAGGAGCAGTTGTCCTATCAGCGCCTGATTGAGGAAGAGGATCAGGATCTGTTTGTTTGGTTAATGCACAGGGAGTGGCCTGAAGACCCTGACTTGCGCCATCTGGTGCAAATGATTGTTGAGCATGCTGAAACCACCGATAACACTGCTTATCGCACGCTCTAAGCTGTCAAGTGGCTTACAGGGTGCGCTTGCGCTGGGTCTGGCAGTTCTGACGGCGGTAATGCTAGGGCATTGGGCTGGGGTAAGTGTGCTGCTGGCTGGTGCAACACTCGTGTGTACGGCCTTCTATGCGCAGCCTAGCGGTATGCTTCAGCTTATTGAGAACGGCAGCCAGTGGGAGGGCTACTGGCTGCACAGTACCGGTGAGGCAGGCCCGAGGTACAGTGTGAGCTGTGACTACCTGGGGCCTTGGCTGGTAGGGCTTCGTATTGGTTCGCAACGTGTGTGGGTGTGGCCAGACAGCCTGGCTGGCATTAGCCAGCGTGCTCTACGTCGATGTTTTCATCGGCCAGGGCGTTGATGTTACTCAGCAACGCCTGAGCCAGCGAGAGTGAGCTTGGAGGGCCCCGATAAAGCGCAATGATCGGGCCAGTCGATGGAGTAGTGCAGGCCTCGAGACTCGTGGCGTTGCGAAGCCGCCAGTACCGTTAGTTGCGCCAATGTGATGGCCTGCTTCAAGCGCACGCTTTCTGGGTGCGACATCGCTTTATCCACCCCTTCTAATTCTGCTTTGATGCCTGCCAGCGCTTTGCTGGCAGCCGCAAGGCCCTGGTTGCTTCTTACGATAGAGACGTATTGGCTCATTACGCTGCGCATCTCTCGGCGCATTATATGTAATGCTCCCAGATCCACGTGAGCGTTTGGCTGAACAGTGGACGCCTGGTAGTTGCTTGTGACTATTGACTGGCTCAGCGAACGAGGCAGAGAAAGCAAGTGCTGCGCGCAGCTGCGTGCATACACTAGGCACTCAAGTAGTGAGTTGCTGGCCATACGATTAGCGCCATGAAGACCGGTATAAGCTGTTTCCCCAATGGCATAGAGGTTCGCAACGTCTGTAGCACCTACATGATTGGTAGCAACACCCCCGCAGCTATAGTGGGCCGCAGGCACTACGGGAATAGGTTGGCGCGTAATGTCCATTCCCCGCGAGGCGCAGTGCGCTAAAATAGTGGGGAAGTGATGGCGTATAGCGGTATCACCTAAATGTCGAATATCCAGCCACACATGTCCTTGGGTGCCCTGTTGAATTTGTGCATCGATCGCTCTGGCCACAATATCTCTTGGCGCGAGCTCCGCACGTGCGTCCAGATCGAGCATGAAACGCTGGCCGGCTTCGTTGAGCAGGTGGCCTCCCTCTCCACGTACGGCTTCGCTAATCAAGAAAGCGGGCCCATCCGGGTCGAACAAGCACGTCGGGTGGAACTGCTGAAATTCAAGATTGCAAAGCGTAGCCCCTAGCTCGGCGGCCATCATCATGCCTTCACCGCTGCTAGGAGCAGGAGTGGTCGTGTGGCGATAGAGCCCGCTGGCACCACCAGTAGCGATGACCGTGTGTTGAGCGAAAAGCGCCTGCAACCGTTGTTCGCTATCTACCCCCTGTGCGCCAATGCAGCGCCCTGTATGGTCACTCAGCAGGTTTAGAACAGTCAGGTCGCTGCGCTGAGTAATGCGAGGGTGGGCGGCTACCTTATTGACCAGCGCTTCGACCACGGCACGGCCTGTGGCGTCATCAGCATGAATGATGCGTCGTGCATTGTGCCCGCCCTCTCGCGTTAAGTGATAGGGATAGCGGGCTGCAGGGTCGGGGTCTGGTGTAAAAGGAACGCCGTTATCAATGAGCCACTGAATGGCCTTTGGGCCATGGGTAACGGTAAAACGAACGGCCTCTTCATCGCATAGGCCGTCACCCGCAATAAGAGTGTCGTTAACATGATCCTCAAGGTTGTCATCCGGGGATAGCACAGCGGCAATCCCCCCTTGAGCCCAGCGGCTGGCCCCTTGGTCATCCAGTGCTGGGCGTACCAAGGTAACTGACAAATGATCAGCAACGTCGAGTGCTAGGGTCAGGCCAGCGACGCCGCCGCCAATAATCAAAATGTCAGATGTTGGCGTGCTCATTCGGCCCGCTCCTTCAAATCGCTAATACAATAAGAAAGGCATCATAGCGTGACCACTTGTGCTAAGCGATGCGTTCGGGCAAAAAATCGACAGGCGGGGGAGAGCAGGATGGTGGCAGAAGCCAGACATAAAAAAAGCCGCGTAGATAATGAAATCTCGCAGCGCTATCAATTTATGCCTTTGTACTAAACAAGCCATTAAATGGTGCCCGGAGCCGGACTTGAACCGGCACGGAGTTACCTCCGAGAGATTTTAAGTCTCTTGCGTCTACCAATTTCGCCATCCGGGCAGTGTCTCGACACTTTAGCAGTGATCGCTACACTGAAAATGGAGGCTGGAGTCGGAATCGAACCGGCGTACACGGAGTTGCAGTCCGCTGCATAACCACTCTGCCATCCAGCCTAACAAGTCGTTGGTGTGAACCAATTGGAGCGGGAAAAGAGATTCGAACTCTCGACCCTCGCCTTGGCAAGGCGATGCTCTACCACTGAGCTATTCCCGCTCGACTCGAGGGCGAATTATACGCATCGCTGCGCACTTGTCAAACATTCAATTTATCAATGGGTTCAATGCGCTACTGTTCGCTAGCGTTCCGGCCATTACATGGAGCGGCTAAGGTGCGGCCAGGCAGCTTTCAGGTACTGAGCCATTGACCACAGGGTCAGGGCGGCGGCGGCATACAGAACGACTACACCCAATAGAGCGACCTCGTGCCCTGGCGGGAAAGCGAGCAGTACCAGTATGGCAACCATTTGCAGCGTGGTCTTCAGTTTGCCAATCCATGAAACCGCTACCATGCCTCGTTTGCCCATCTCGGCCATCCATTCCCGCAGGGCGGAGATCACGATTTCGCGCCCAATGATGACAAGAGCGGGTAGTGTCAGCACGAGTGTGTCGAAACGCTCAATTAAAAGTGCCAGCGCTACGGCAACCATCAGCTTGTCAGCGACGGGGTCTAAGAAGGCACCAAAGGGCGTCGACTGATTCCAGCGGCGGGCTAAATAGCCGTCTAGCCAATCGGTCACGGATGCCAGGGCAAACAAGCCAGCTGCCACTGGCATACTCCAACTAAACGGTAGATAAAAAAGCACTACCAGTAGTGGGATAAAGACGATTCTTGCCAGTGTAAGTATGTTGGGTATATTCATCGCAGGGAGCGATCCTTGCCGGAGAATCAAGAAAGTCGGAGTGTAATGTGCGGGTCATTCTATCCCCCTTAGCGCATTGCATCCATGTTAAGAACAAGTTTATCTATTTAATGCCGTATAAATCGTCTCGGCTAGAGAGGCGTTGATTCCAGGAACTCTGGCCAGTTCATCGCGGCTGGCCTTCTGTACGCCTTGTAGGCCACCAAAAAAGCGCAAAAGTTCACGCCGCCGTTTAGGCCCAATGCCAGGAATATCCTGCAGCGTTGAGGTGCGCCGCGCTTTGTCTCTGGCTGCCCGGTGGCCTGCAATCGCAAAGCGGTGAGATTCATCGCGAATGTGCTGAATTAAATGCAGTGCTGGTGACGCAGGGTCTAGCGGCAGGGGATTGTCGCTGCTCTCTAAAAACAGTGTTTCCAGGCCAGCTTTACGGGTGGTCCCTTTAGCGACGCCTAATAAGATGATGTCGGTAACCGCTAAAGCGTTTAACACCCCACGTGCCATGTTCAACTGCCCCTTGCCGCCATCTACAATCAAAACGTCCGGTGCTACCGCCTCGCCGCTTTTGACACGCTTTAGGCGGCGCGTGAGCGCCTGCTGCATAGCTGCGTAATCATCTCCTGCCGCGACGCCCTCGATACGGAAGTGGCGATAATCGCTTTTGCGGGGGCCTTGGTGATCAAATACCACGCACGACGCCACGGTCGCCTCGCCTTGACTATGGCTAATATCAAAACACTCAAGTCGCTCTGGTAGCTTCTCCAGCCCGAGTGCTTTTTGCAGGGCCTCAAAGCGTTGTGTTAGCTGGGTTTTATTGGCTAACTGTGTTGCTAACTGCTGTTCGGCATTTGTCATGGCTAAATGCTGCCATTGAGCGCGATGCCCACGTACTTGGTGCGCCACCCTCACTTTTTTGCCAGCTTGTTGAGAGAGAGCATCAGCAATCAGGTTGCTATCTTCCAAGGGATGGCTGGTAATGACTTCTCCAGGCACATTGTGAGGTTGGCCAAAGTAATATTGGCTAACCACCTCGGTTAGCAGCATTTCCGGTGGCAGATCCAGATCGTTCTTGGGCATATGGTGCCTAGCGCCTAGCAGACGACCATCTCGTACGCTCAAGATAGAGATGCCCAAGGCGCCAGGGCGCTGGGCGAGGGCAAAGACATCGGCATCGCCGCTTTCGTTATCGACAAACTGGCGTTGCTGCAGTTGACGAAGCTGTTGAATCTGATCGCGTAAGCGCGCGGCTTCTTCGAAGTTGAGCGCTTGGCTTGCCGCTTCCATCTCTCGATTCAACAGCTCAGTGACGTGCTCGCTTTTACCTTCTAGGCACATAACAGCGTGTTCAACATCTCGGCGGTACTCCTCCTCGGTGATGTAATCAACACAAGGAGCGCTGCAGCGCTGGATTTGATATTGCAAGCAGGGGCGAGAGCGGTGAGCGAAAACGCTATCCTCACAATTGCGGATGCGAAAGATTTTCTGCATCAGCGTGAGGCTCTCTTTAACGGCACCGCTACTGGGGTAGGGCCCCAGGTAGCGTCCGTCATCGCGGCGCTGGCGAGCCCGTTTGTACTCTAAAGCGGGGTAGGGGTGGCGGTCAGTCACAAACACAAACGGATAGGATTTGTCGTCCCGCAGCAAAATATTGTAGGGCGGACGAAGTTCCTTAATGAGCGTTTGTTCAAGCAGTAAGGCTTCCGTTTCACTACGCGTGACGGTGATTTGAATATCGGCAATCCGTGCCACCATCGCCTGGGTTTTGGTATTGAGCTGACCGCGAAAATAGCTTGCTAGCCGCGCTTTCAAGCGTTTGGCTTTGCCGACATAGAGGGTGTTTTGCTCTGTGTCCAGCATGCGGTAGACACCTGGAGAGGTGCTGACCGAGCTTAAAAATTGTTTAGCATCAAAAGTCATAGCTGGGCATCGGCGCTTTCAAACGGCAGAAGCCGCGATGGTAGGTCTAACCCAAGATGGCGTCAAAGCCCTCGACGAGTCCATGGCGTAAAGCAAGATGGGTAAGTTCAACATCGGTTGCCACTTGTAACTTATCAAACAGACGATACCGGTAGGTATTGACCGTCTTGGGGCTTAAATGCAAACGGTCCGAGATATCCTGAACGCGCTGGCAGTTCACAATCATTAGGGCGATTTGCAGCTCTCGATGTGAGAGGTGGCTAAAAGGGTTGTCTTCGTCAGTGAAGTGCGCCAGTGCAAGCCGCTGGGCGATCTCTTGGCTAACATAGCGGCGGCCATGAAACACTTGGCGTATCGCTTCTGTCATTTCGACGGCATCGGCCCCCTTGCTGAGGAAGCCTGACGCGCCAGCCTCCAGCATTCGCCGCAATACGCTGTCTTCTAAATGTGCAGTGAGGATGATGACTTTAACGTCGGCCAGCGTACGATGGATGCGTCGAGTGGCCTCTAGCCCTCCGATGCCGGGCATGCGGATGTCCATGAGAACGATGTCGGGCTTTAGCTGCCGACACTGTGTCACGGCGCTTTCCCCGTCATCTACTTCACCTACAATTTTAATATCGCACTCTTCGTTCAGCAGGTGAGCGATACTGGTTCTCACCAGGTGGTGATCATCGGCAATTAAAACGTTGATCAAAGGTCTGGCTCCTGCAGGTAATCATCGTGGACTCGGGCGATACGCACGCTGCGAACCTATAGAGTGCCACAGCTATTGGCAAAGGAGAATTAGTAGTTGCTTGTTTACTTTAAACCTTGACCTCATATGCGTTGTCACTTAGTATTCGCACCGCTGCAAGCAAATGCAGTTTGTGGGGCCTTAGCTCAGCTGGGAGAGCGCAACACTGGCAGTGTTGAGGTCAGCGGTTCGATCCCGCTAGGCTCCACCAATATTCCAAAAACGCCACGTTACTCGTAACGTGGCGTTTTTTTGTGCCCATCCACAGGCAGTGGCGCTAACTTTTCTGAAAAGTGCCGCCCCGCAATAATCGGCGGGGCGGAAACGCCATCATGCGTCGATTTTTCCCAGTAGCAAAAACTCAATCAGTGCTTTTTGTGCGTGTAAGCGGTTGCCCGCTTCTTGCCATACGACTGCCCGTGGGTCGTCCAGCAGTGAGTGGCTGATCTCTTCGCCACGATGAGCAGGCAAGCAGTGGAGAAATAGGACGTCTGGCTGCGCTGTGTCGAGCATGGCTTCGGTGACTTGGAAGCCCGCGAAATCCGCTTCCCGCTTCGCCTGCTCAGCCTCCTGACCCATAGAGGCCCACACATCGGTAGTGATCAAGTCCGCGCCTTTGGCCGCCTCTTGCGGGTCATGCAGCAAGGTTACACAGTCGCCCGCCGCCGCCATAATATCCTCGCGTGGCTCATACCCTTTCGGGCAGCATACGCGCAGATGAAAGCCAAACTGGCGCGCGGCGTTAATCCACGAGTGGCACATGTTATTGCCATCACCCACCCACACCGCCGTGCGGCCTTTAACGCTGCCGCGAAGCTCCGTCCACGTCATTACGTCTGCCAGTAGTTGGCAGGGGTGGTAGTCGTCACTCAAGGCGTTAATCACCGGTACGCTACTAGCGCGGGCGTAGGTTTCCAGACCTTCATGGGAGAAAGTGCGAATCATGACCGCATCGACCATTTCAGAGAGTACGCGGGCGGTGTCTTCGATGGGCTCGCCGCGACCTAATTGAGTGTCGCGGGGAGAAAGAAATAGTGCGTGGCCGCCAAACTGTGCCATGCCTGTTTCAAAGGAGACGCGGGTTCGCGTAGACGATTTTTCAAAAATCATCGCCAGCGTACGGTTGGGTAGCGGTGTGTATACCGGACCATTGGCTTTCAGATCGGTTTTGATCGTAATGGCACGCTGGATCAGATACGCCAGCTCATCTGGGGTTAAATCCAGCAGGGTAAGGAAATGGCGTGTCGCCATGATGACTACTCTCCGCGCAAAAACACCATCCTAGCGATGCGGCGGGGGATGCGCAACGCGGGCAGCATGCGTAGAATGACGCGCACGCGTTAAGGCCGAGTAGTTTGCTCGGGTATTGGTGTTAGCCGCCAAACCGGGGCAATGCTGGGTCATGGGGTTAAAGCCAGTGGACGAATTGCGTAAACTGGCTTGGATCACATCACTTGTTTAGGAGCACATCATGAGCACGACTGCCGAAAATATTCAGCGCCAAATCAGCGAAAACCCGATTTTGATTTACATGAAAGGCACGCCGCAGCTTCCTCAGTGCGGATTTTCTTCTCAAACGGTGCAGGCGCTGATGAGCTGTGGTGAGCGTTTTGCGTTCGTCAACATCCTGGATAATCCTGATATCCGCGCTGAGCTGCCGAAAATTGCTAACTGGCCGACCTTTCCCCAGCTGTGGGTAGAAGGCGAGCTGGTAGGCGGTTGCGATATCGTCATGGAAATGCACCAAAATGGCGAACTGGAAAAGCTGGTGAAAGAAGCTGCCCAGCGTGCCGCTGCTGCTGAAGGTGGCGAAAACGCCTAAGCGTAACGCCTTGCCGCCCGGCAAACGTCGGGCGGTTGGCGGGCGGCGGTGCAGCCGCTAGAATGGTGCATGATGAAACACCAACACTTTAGCATCTACGGTGATCGTTTGGCCGTTTAGCATCGACTGTCAGCCCGCCTAAGGAAGTTTTGCTCAATGAGCTATCAGGTTCTGGCCCGCAAATGGCGGCCACGTACATTCCATGAGCTCGTGGGCCAGGCCCATGTTCAACGTGCCTTAGTAAATGCCCTAGATCAGGGGCGCTTACATCATGCCTATTTATTTACCGGTACCCGCGGTGTCGGTAAAACCACGCTAGCGCGTATTTTAGCAAAATGCCTTAACTGCACCGCCAACGGGCGTGGAGATGAGGGGATTACTTCAACGCCTTGCGGTCAGTGCGACAGCTGCCAAGCTATCGATGAAGGCCGTTTTGTTGATCTCATTGAGGTTGATGCCGCCTCGCGTACGAAAGTCGAAGATACTCGCGAGCTGCTCGATAACGTCCAGTACGCGCCTACTCAAGGGCGCTATAAGGTGTACCTCATCGATGAGGTGCATATGCTCTCCACCAGTAGTTTTAATGCGCTGCTGAAAACGCTGGAAGAGCCGCCTCCCCACGTGAAATTCCTGCTAGCGACCACCGACCCGCAAAAATTACCCGCGACGGTACTTTCTCGCTGCCTGCAGTTCACCTTGAAGCATATGCCGCCTGAGCGTGTGGTGGAGCATTTGACCTATGTGCTGGGGGAAGAGGGCGTTGAATATGATGAAAGCGCGCTGTGGCTATTAGGTAAAGCGGCCGAGGGTTCCATGCGTGACGCGATGAGCTTGACCGATCAAGCCATCGCGTTTGGCCAAGGGGCCGTGCGCCATGCCGATGTGGCCGCTATGCTCGGCACGCTGGACCATCGCCATGTACTGGCCTTGGTGGAGGCGTTAGCAGACGTCGATGTTCAAACACTGCTGGCAGAAGTGGCTCAGCTTGCCGAGCAGGGCCCGGATTTTGCTGCCGTATTGGATGAGCTTACGGCCATCCTGCACCGCTTAGCCGTTGCGCAAATGGTGCCTGATGCCATGGATAACAGCCATGGAGACCGCGCGCAAATCCAGCAGCTGGCCAGTCGATTTACCGCCGAAGATATTCAGCTATATTACCAGATTGGCATTCAGGGGCGCGGCGATATGGTCCACGCGCCGGATTTACGCAGCGCCTTGGAAATGACGTTGCTGCGTATGCTGGCCTTCCGCCCCCAGGGCGTACCGAAGCCGCCTGCAACGCCTTTACCTCTGCGCCGTGAACCCGCGTTAGGTACAAGCGCCTCATCCGAAGCCCCGGCAGAAACCGCTGCTTCTGTTGATGAATCAAGTGCAAAAAAGCCTGAGCCTTCCCCCGTAGTCGCCGAGGTTAAGCCTCCTGCGCCTGCTGAGGTGCAGGCAGCAGCGCCACCCGACGACAATGCCGCTGAGTTAGCTGAGCAGCATCGCCCTGAATTAAACAGTGAAGAGCCGCCCCCTTGGTCGCTTGAAGAGGTAGAAAGCGCCGCTACGCTTTCACCAGAGCCAGAGCCAGAGCCAGAGCCAGAGCCAGAGCCAGAGCCAGAGCCAGAGCCAGTTAGCCTCAAGGCCTCCTCTGAGGCAGTTGATGCGAATAGTGGCCTTACTCATAGCGCTTGGCTAGCCCACTTTGACGCTTTGGGTTTAGGCGGTCTGACACGCAACTTGGCCGCCAATTGTCAGTTGGAAAGTGATAATGGTGACATCGTGGTGTTGCGGCTGGACCCGAGTCAGTCTGCTATGCAGGCTGAGGTACATAATGGGCGAATCGAGCGCGCGCTCAAGGCCCTTGGCATGCCGCGAAAGGTTCAGTTCAGCGTGGCAGAGTTAGACGCTGGGTTGGAAACGCCTCGTCAGCAAGAAGAGCGTTTACAGCAAGAACGCCATGCCCAGGCTGTTGATCTATTGCATCACGACCCCAATATTCAGAAGTTGCAGCAGGCGTTTGGAGCTACGCTAATTGAGTCAACCGTAAAACCAACGCCAGAGCCACGTTCCTAACGGCCGACGGCTACCTACTTTTTTATGACTTTTTAGGAGATCACCGCATGTTTAAAGGCGGAATGGGCAATATCATGAAACAAGCCCAAGAAATGCAGGAAAAAATGCAGCGTGTGCAAGAAGAAGTCGCCAAAGCGGAAGTGCACGGTGAAGCTGGCGCAGGCATGGTGAAAATTACCATGAACGGCCGCCACGATGTCATTGATGTCACCATCGATCCAAGCGTGCTGGAAGAAGAGAAAGAACTGCTTGAAGACTTGCTGGCGGCAGCGGTAAACGATGCTGTGCGTAAAGTTGAAGCGAACTCCAAAGCGAAAATGGAAGAAGCGACGGCGGGCCTGAATCTGCCGCCCGGCTTTAAGATGCCGTTCTAAATCATGCGTTTTTCTCCGCTCGTAGAGCAGTTAATGGATGCTTTTCGTGTGCTACCCGGCGTTGGGCCCAAAACGGCCCAGCGTATGGCCATGCATTTGTTAGAGCGTGAGCGCCCTGGCGGGCAGCGGTTAGCAGCGGTGATTCAGCAGGCAATCGAAGAGGTCGGTTACTGCCAGCGCTGCCGCACGCTAACAGAAGCCGATATTTGCCTGCTATGTGAAAGCCCGCGTCGCGACGATACGCTGTTGTGCGTGGTCGAATCACCTGCAGACCAGTTGGCCATCGAGGAAGCGGGTGGCTTTCAGGGTCGCTACTTTGTGCTACATGGCCATCTTTCGCCGTTAGACGGTATTGGTCCAGATGCCATTGGCTTGGATCTACTCGAAAGCCGTGTGGCTGAAGGCAATATTCGCGAAGTGGTACTCGCTACCAATCCTACGGTAGAGGGTGAGGCAACAGCGCATTACATTGCCTCTCAGCTTGCGCACTACGGCGTCTCCTTTTCTCGACTCGCCTATGGCGTGCCGATGGGCGGTGAGCTGGAGTACGTGGATGGTGGTACACTAAGCCGCGCTTTTAACGGTCGCCAGCCTTTTGCTGGCGACTAATACTGATAATAAACGCAAGCGCTAATGCGGTTGTGCCAACCCGGAAGACTGATTTGTCCTCTTCAACCTCCTCTTTATATCAATGGATTGATAGTGCCGAGGCGTTAGACGCCGCTTGTGAACAGGTTGCCGGTGCCCGCGTCATCGCCCTAGACACCGAATTTTTCCGCGAAAATACCTTCTTTCCTGTACCGGCGCTGATTCAGTTTGCCAGTCATGAGGTGGCATATTTAGTCGACCCGTTATCCACGCCCTGCACGGAATCGTTTAAAGCGCTGCTGCAAAATAGCGCAGTTAAGCTGTTACATGCCTGCAGCGAAGATTTAGAAGTTTTCCAGCACTGGGCCGGTACGTTGCCTACACCATTGGTGGATACCCAGGTAGCACAAGCCTTTTTAGGCGAAAATCCAGGTATGGGATACCAAAAGCTCGTCGAGCACTGGATGGGGGAAACGCTGCCCAAAGAGGAAACGCGATCTAACTGGTTGGAGCGCCCATTAACACCTTCACAGTGTGAATACGCGGCGTTAGATGTTATCTATTTATTAAAAGTATGGGCACTTCAGGCAGATAAACTAGACGAGCTAGGCCGCCGGGAGTGGCTAGACAGCGAGTGTGCCAACCTCATTGAGCAGGCAGGGCGCAGCGTTGAAAACGATGGCCAGTGGTATACGCGGCAGCGACAGCTATGGCGTTTATCTCCTCGCCAGTTAGAAGCTTATCGGCTGATGACCATTTGGCGCGAAGGTGAAACTCGCCGTCGTGATCTACCGCGTAATTGGCTGGTGAGCGATAAGCTGCTGTTCGCCGTGGCTGAAAAAATGCCTAAGAACCGCTACGAGCTGGCAGAGGTTGAAGGCGTTAAGCCGCCGCTGGTTAAAAAAGAGGGCGATGCGCTGCTGGCCCTGGTGAAGCAGGCCCTGCACTGTTCAGACTCTGATTTACCAGCTCGCTGGCCGGACCCCATGCAGCCTGCTTTTAAACGGCGTTTCAAGGCGATTAAAGGCGTGGTTGCCGAACAAGCTTCTGCGCTTAATATTGCGCCCGAAATGCTGCTGCGTCGTCGTGATATTGAGACAATGGTCATGCAGTGTCTTGATCATCAGCCTTTGACGGAACTGAGTGGTTGGCGTGATGCCTGTCTAACACAGGCAATTCATCAAGCGCTTGAGGAGCCATTGTAATGAGTGAAAAATTACTCTGTGAGATTTTAAAAAGCTCGCGTAAAGAGGAAATGTACCTTTACGTGGATAAGCGTAAGGGCACAGAAACAGTGCCTGAGGCGCTGATGGAAACCTTTGGCAAGCCGGTTCCCGTGCTAACGATGATCTTGACCGCTGACAAATCACTTGCTCGCGTCAAGGCGGCGGATGTGATGGCGGCGATTGAAGAACAAGGGTTTTATCTACAGATGCCGCCTGCCAAAGAGCCTTATTTGTTAGATATTCACCGTGCGCAGTCGGTAGACCGTTCGTGAGTCAGTCCTGCGTAAAAGTAACCTCAGCGCGATGAATTTTCTGGCCCATGCATGGCTGGCTCAGCCTGGCGACGACGGCTTTTTATACGGTAATTTGATTGCCGATGGTGTGAAGGGCAGCGACCTGTCCGCTTGGTCACCCAGCGTTGCCCGTGGTATTCGCCACCATCGGCGAGTAGATGCTTGGGTAGACCAGCACCCTAGCGTCACAACAGCCAAGCAGCGAGCCCCTAAACTTCAAAGGCGCTACGCAGGCATTGCTCTGGATATTGTGTGGGATCATTTTATCTCTCACCAGCAGGCAGGGGCTGATCAGCACCAGTTGATTGAGCGCTGCTATCGATTATTAAGCGCACAGCCTGCGCCACAGCGGTTAGCTACGATGATGCCGGTCATGATTGAGCACGATTGGCTCCGCCGTTACGCTGATTTTGATTTTACGTGTCGTGCGGTGGCAGGGCTTGGGCAGCGGCTTTCTGGCCCCAACCGTCTAGCCGAATTGGTGCCATGGCTGCGCGAAGATTACACGGCATTAAAAGCTGACTTTAGTGTGCTTTGGAGTGAGTGCAGTGCAACGCTGACCAGCGATGGGTCTGCGCGCTGACGCTCTGTGAATCAAGCTATGGTGAACCGAGGGAATTGACGATGGAAACCGCGTTGCGCGAGCGCTTTTGGGAACGCTACTCCCTTGAAGAGCTAACCCAGCCTGAGTGGGAAGCGCTGTGTGACGGCTGCGGCCAGTGCTGCCTACTTAAGCTGCACGATGACGAGACGCAAGAGCTGGCGATTCTTAATGTGGCATGCAAGCTTCTTGATACGCATAGCTGCCAGTGCAGCGATTATGAGAATCGCTTTGATAGCGTTCCAGACTGTACGCAACTCACTCCTGCGCTGGTCAAAGAGTTTACTTGGTTGCCACACACCTGTGGTTACCGGCGAGTCGCTGAAGGGCGCAAGTTAGCAGGTTGGCACCCCTTATTAAGCAACGATGCCGAGCGAGTACACCGCAAGGGTGTCAGCGTGCGAGGGTTTGCCGTTTCACAAGATGAGGTGCCAGAAAAATATCTTGAAGAGCATATTATTGCCGTCATTCCAATGACGTAAGCGCATGTAAAGCTGCAGCGCTGCCTTCCGTGGCACCTATTGCTACCGCTAGCTAATCTTGGAATTAGCTAGCGGTTTTGCTTTTAGCGTTATCCCAGATGGTTAGAAACGCCTCTTTCAGAGGAGTGATCTGGGGCTTGTTAACACCTTTGCTCACACTCGGCTTCGCTGCTTTTTGAGTAGCGGGCTTTAAAGGTGCGTCCCAAATAGTTGGAAACTGTTCTTGATAGTTCATGGTGTGCCTCGTCAATGTGGTTAGACGTTGGTATATAAAACTTATGGCTAGTATGTCGTAAAAAAATCGCCCTGTGAAGCTTTTGTGGAAAGTATTTTCATAAATATTTGTGGGCATAAAAAAGCAGCACCGGAGTGCTGCTGAATAAAAGACGAAGCCCCCTTAGCTTAGACGAGTGTTATGTTCTGCAAGCCAGTGAGTGAGCATGTCGAAAGGCATCGGTTTGGCAAATAGATAGCCCTGAAGTACATCGCAGTTGAGCGCTAAAAGTTGCTGCTGCTGGTGACGGGTCTCAACGCCTTCGGCGACCACGTTGAGTTCCAGGTGGTGAGCCAGGGCAATAATCCCCTGCACGACCGCAGCGTCTTTGCTGCTTTCATCAATGTTGAGAATAAAGCTGCGATCTATTTTGATCTTGTCAATCGGTAAGTGGCGCAAATAACTGAGGCTAGAGAATCCTGTGCCAAAATCATCGATCGCGATGCTAATGCCCATCCCCCGCAATGCATGCAGGGTGTCAATGGCGGCGTCGGTATCGTTCATTAAAATGCCCTCAGTCAGCTCCAGTTCGAGCGCTGTGGGCGGCAGGCCTGTCACTTCAAGGGTTTTGCGTAGCGAGCTTAAAAAACTGGGACGATGAAACTGCATAGGAGATAGATTAACGGCCATTCGGCAATGGCTTGGAAGTAGCGGCTGCAGGTTTAGAAAATCCTGAGCGGCACGCTCTAGTACCCACTGGCTCAAGCCAATAATCTGGCCGGTCTCTTCTGCAATAGGAATAAACAGAGCAGGGGATATGGGGCCCTTAATGGGGTGGTTCCAACGCACCAGTGCTTCAAAGCCATGCACGTTACCGTCTCTACCTAGCAGCGGTTGATAGTGCAACTCAAACTGTTCCTGAGTGATCGCCTCTTGGAGATCGTTTCGCAGCGTAACGCGCTGTGTCAGCTTTTGGTTAATGTCGTGGGTGAACGTTTGCAGGGTGTTGCGACCCTGTTGTTTGGCTTTGTACATCGCCATATCTGCTTGCTGAAGCAGGGCGGCTGGGTTATCAAGCGCTTCGTCGCTTAGCGCAATACCAATACTGGCCGATAGGTAGAGTTCGTGGCGGTCAATTCGATACGGCTGTGCCAGCTCCAGCAGTAAGCGTTCAGCCACTTCCTGGGCATGTTGAGGTGCGTCCAGGTCGGGTAGCAGCAGTACAAACTCATCTCCACCGAAGCGGCATAACGTATCAGAGGGGCGGATGACTTCCTCTAAGCGTCTTGCTACATGGATCAGTACTTGGTCGCCAATCGCGTGACCTAGCGTGTCATTAATAGGCTTAAATTCATCCAGGTCTATAAACAGCACCGCCAACTGTTGATGGTGGCGTTTCGCTAAGTCCACATCATGGCGCAAACGGTCTTCAAATAGCGCACGATTACCCAGTCCTGTCAGCGCATCGTGAGTTGCATGATATGCCAGCGCATTTTCATGATCCTTACGCTCTGAGATGTCATTAATGATCCCCACAAAGTGGGTGGCTTGGCCATCGTGAGCGCGCACCGGCGAGATAAATACGTTATTCCAGAACGCGCGCCCATCTTTCCGATAGTTACGGATCGTCAAGCTAATATCGCGCTGTTGGGTGAGCGCCTGACGAATATCGGTTACCTGCTGGGGATCAGTGTCGGGTCCCTGTAAAAATCGGCAGTTACGCTGCTGGACATCTTCTAGGTCGTAGCCAGTAATCTCTACAAACGCCGGGTTGACGTAAATGATGGGGAAGTCATTGCGTTGTGCTTCACAGATTAAAACACCGTTGCTGCTGGCTTCTAGGCTGCGTTGAAAGATGCGTAGCTGTGCTTCATTAAAGCGTAGTGCCGTCATCTCTTTCACGACCCCATACACACCCACCACATTGTCCATCACAACGGTAGGTAGAAAGGAGATATCAACGTAGTGGAGGTGCCCCGTTTGGCTGGGCATTTCGATCTCAATGCGCTGAGAAACGCCGGTTAGCGCTTGGCTAAAGACATGATTTATGGGGTCACGCTGCTCGGTCGGTAGCATCGTATAAAGGTGCGTGCCGATAATATCGGCTTCGCTAATAGCCAGTAGCGTCAGTAATGATTGATTCACGCTGAGAAAATAGCCGTCCACATCTAGCGAGAAAACGCCATCTGGGTTTTGAGTAAACAGTGAGCGAAAGCGTTGTTCGCTATCTTGCAGCGTTTGCTGGTGGTTATAGCGTTCGATGGCTAAGCGCATCAGGCGCAAGGCGCTGGGTAAGAGGATGGGTTCTGGCTCAGACGCACGGCTGACCGGCTCTGGCTCGCTCTGCTTCCAAAGCAGCACGACGGCCCCGAGGGGGTGTGAGTCGCTACTGCTCAAAATATGTAGCGTGGCTTTGCCGTAGCCGTACTGCGCCGCTAGCCGACAAAGTGTCGACGAGGAATCTGCATCCATGACCAACGTGGCCGTTGTTTCGCCCCGTTGGTGAAGCTCGTTAGCCAGGGTGACGACGCTCTCATTGAAGGGCATGGATTCTTGCAGGGCAAAGGGTAGGCTGCAGGAGAGTAGCTCAACGCGATACGCTGCTGAGGTGTCTAAGCGCCATATAGCCGCATGATACTGTACGCTTTGCTGCTCCAGCAGCCGGCAGATTTGTAGCAGCGTAGCGCTACAGGGTTCGTCACGGGCGATCATGGCTTGAATGCGGTGCTGGTCTTCCAGCGCTTCTTTTGCTTGGGCAAGCTCCAGCGTACGCTGTGCTCTGGCCGCCATTAAGGCAAGGCTCAGTACCAACTGGTAGGTCAGCAATAAACCGGAAACGCCAATGCCTGCCGCAATAAACTTGGCCAGTTCAAAGTGAGAAGAGCCCTGGGGCCACAGGCTTAAATGCAGGGCCGGGCCGCCGGGTAATCCCAAGTGCTGTTCACTTAACAGAGAGGCCTCTGAAAAGGAGCGTTCGGAAGCTGGCTGACTCTGTTTACTCATAATTTCACCACCCTGATGGCGAATGCGCAGAGTAAAGGCTAGCTCGGAAATATGGGTCTCTTGGCTGATTAAATAAGCGATATCAATCATGGCTAACAGCTGATAGCGCTGCTCAGCGACGGGTTTGATCGCAAGTAATGCAATGTTAGGTCTAGCAGCATCCGGAAATAGCCACTGGACGCTTTGCTGCTGTTGGTTCAGCCAGCGTATGACCGCCAGACTAGTCAATTGATCATCTAGCCATAGCAAGTCACTTCCCTGCTGTGCACGCCGCCATATATCTCGGGCAGAGGGATTAAAATATGCCAAAGCCAAAATGCTGGGGTAGTCGCTCCAATAGCGGACCACCTCTCGTTGGCGCGACGCTTCATCTTCAAACACACCTTGCCACCGCTCAGCCAGTCGCTCCAGCACGATGGCGCGCGAATTAAGCGTTCTTTCAATACTGGTCGTCACGTTAGACAGTGTGTGCTGAGCTTCCAAACGAATCGTTTCGTGCTGATTCCAGCTAATGAGAAACCAGGCACTCATGCTCAGGGCAACGCCAACGATGCCTGCTACGACGGCACTCTTGCTCAGCGAGGCGGCTAGGTGAGGAATGTTGCGGCTGACCATGATCATGGCAAGTCCGAACGAGAAGCAGAGCAACCCAGGGAGCAAAGCGCTTGCCCTTGGCAGCCAAGCAGGCAGGCCGACACCGGCATGGTAGGCCAGCGTAATACTGCCAATCACCCATAAAATGCCACCACCCACCTGCCATACTCGTTGTTGCCAAGGCCCTTGCGGCCCCACCCATAAACAAAAAGCCGCGAGTACCAGGATAGGAGTCGCTTGGCTAGGCAAGCGCGGTTGCCCGCTTAGCCATGAGACACCTGAGTGTCCTGACATCCCGTTATGCAGCATCGTATAGGTGGCAAGCGCCAACAGTGTCACGCTAGCCAGCTTTCGCCAGCGATGTCTATTGGCCATGACCGCGCTTAACCCTAGGCCTGAGAGCAGAATAACGAGAGAACTGTCGGGCAAAATAGCCAGCGCCTGGGGCTGAGGCAAACTGGGCGTCACCCCGAAGACAAGGCTAGCGCCACCGATAATGACGGTGGTGGTTAGCAACATCAGTAGTCCCGTTTGTAGTGCTAACTCACGGTTATTTACATCCATTAGGCAGGGGTCATCTAAAGCAAGGTGGGAATGAGGACAGCTGTCGCTGAGTGGCGCAGTTAACAATAATCTCAGCGAATCGTCAGGCTGACAAGGCGCAGTAAGTCGTAACCGTTGAGGTGTGTACAATAACCTTTTGTTATAAAAGTGTAACTTTAAGTATTGAAAAAGTTTTTCAAGGTTTCTATAGTCCGCTCCTGTTTGACGTGCCGCGGCACGTTTGGATATCTCAGCGCTGTACCTTGTTGAAGGAGACCTATGTCCCAAGCTCTATTTGCTCGCCATATCGCCCACGCTGACCGTTTTATGTGGCTTCCTATAGGTTTAATAAGCTTACTCTGTTTAATAGTGGGGTTTGTTATCCACACGGTTTGGTTGGTGGCTATCTATGGCGTGGCTACGCTGCCGCTGACGGCTTGGCTCCAAAAGCAGCTGCCAGGGAAGCCTATTAACGGTTTTGTGAAAGCCGCTGTGATGATGGGGTGGTCCGCGGTACTGATTGAACAGAGTGGCGGCTTAATTGAGGCGCACTTCAGTATCTTTATTTTGCTATCAGCGCTCATCCTGTACAGCGACTGGCGGGTGATTGCGTTTGGCGGGCTGGTCGTTGCACTGCATCACGTACTGTTTAGTTGGTTGCAGCACTTAGGATACGTGCAGCTTTACAGCGGCATGGTGGGCAGCGACCACCATGATGGGCATTCGGGGGCCGCGCTTTTCGCATGCCTGTTAATGCATGCCGGCGCGGTCGTGGTTCAAGTGGGCGTGTTAGGGTACTTGGCCCGTGTACTATCGCGTATGGTGGCCGAGGGGCTGTATGTGAGTCGTTTCGCCCATCAAGCAGGGAGTGGCCAGCTGGATATGCGATTTACAGCCGCCCAACAGCGTTTGCCAGCCGTAGCCGCCGTGCAAGAGATGCGTGATCAAGTGGCGAATAGCTTGCGTCAAACCCAGTCAGCCGCGCAGGAATCGCATACGTTGAGTGAGCAACTCTTTCTGGCCCAGGACGAGCTGAGCGAGCAAATTGCGAGAAATGTTACCCAGACAGAGCGTATTTCAACCAATGCCACGCAGCTGGCTTCCCTCACTCGCGAAACGGCGGAAGAGTCTCAGCGTGTACGAAAGTTAGCGAACGAGGCAGAAGCGGCCATGCAGGAGAATCACCAGCAGGTAGCGTCGCTTCAACAAATGATGCGTCTGTTAACGAAGCAGGCGGAACAGATTGGCAATATGCTGGCAGAAATTGATCACATTACCTTTCAAACTAATTTACTGGCACTGAATGCATCGGTAGAAGCTGCGCGAGCGGGTGAACAAGGTCGTGGGTTTGCAGTAGTGGCCAATGAGGTGCGTAAATTAGCCGGTAATACTCAGCAAACGGCCGAGCGTATTCGCCACAGCGTCGCAGCGATTACTGAGCACGTCAGTAAAGGCGTTGCACAGAGCAGTGCGGCGAGTGATACAACCCAGCGCCTAAGCGTGTCGTTTGCTGATGTGGCTAAACGATTAGGCTCCATGGATAGTGCCTTACAGCAGCAGCACCAAGGGATTGATGAGCTGGAGCATAGCGTGACCGAAATGCATGATGCCTTGGAACGCTCCAATCGCTCAGTCAGTGATGCTCATGCAATGGCAGAAAAGCTCTCACAAACAGCAGACGTGCTTCTTGATGCAGTGAGTGGCTTCAAGCTGCCGGTTGCCGCAGTGATTGAGTCGGAATCATCACATCAAAAAGGCTATAAATCGCTTGCGCTGAACGAATAAATGCTCAGCGGCGATACCGTTGGTAGTTTATCGTATCCGACCATATTGCTTTGCTAGCGAGCTGTGTAGACTGGGGAAAAGACCTCTCTCGATTAGCAAAGGAACCTCATGACTGCTGCAACTTCCGCACCAGTACCGCCTATCGTCGTCGGTATTGGTGCCTCTGCGGGCGGGCTCGAAGCCATCTCAAAATTGATTCGCCCGTTGGATCCTACATTGCCGATGGCTTATGTAGTGCTGCAGCATGTCTCGCCCACGCATAAGAGCATGCTGGTGGATATTCTCAGCCGTGAAACCCGGTTGCGGGTCATGCGGCTTGAAAACCACCAGCGCCCTGAAGCCGGTGTTATCTATGTGGTGCCTGCCAATACGAATGCCACGATTAAAGACGGTGTGTTTTACACCACGCCCGCGTTGCCGCATGTGGTACCAAAGCCGTCAGTCAATGATTTTTTTACTTCGCTTGCCAGTGATGCCCATGAGTCCTCTGTGGGCATCGTGCTATCGGGTACCGGCTCAGATGGGACCGCGGGGCTTCGTGCTATCTTGGCCGCTGGTGGCATCACGATGGTGCAAACGCCTTCAAGCGCTAAGTATGACGGTATGCCGCAATCTGCGATTGACGCCGGTGTGATTGATTACATTCTCGACGTGGAGGAGATGGCATCGCGGCTAGCTGAATTGGCGCGCCTTGAATGTGCAAGCTTAGAAGGGAATCAGGTTGATGTACCTCCGCGCTTGTTGACGCTATTAAAAGAGCGCCGAAAGCTCGATTTTTCGGGATATAAACCTGGCACCCTGAGTCGCCGTATCCGCCGTCGTCTAGTGGCGACTAACGTCTCTGATATGCAGCAGTACGTTGCGTTAATAGAGAATAATCCCGCTGAGCTAGAGCAGCTGGGACGCGATATTCTTATCTCCGTGACCGCTTTTTTCCGTGATACCAGCGCGTTTGATGCTCTCAAAAAAGCGATCCACCCGATGGTGGAGCAGGTAGAAACCGGTCCCTTGCGAATTTGGGTAGCTGGTTGTGCCACCGGTGAAGAGGCTTACTCCATTGCACTGTTAATCGCCGAGGCAAAGCGGGCATTAGACAGTCAGGTTGTCGTGCAAATTTTTGCCACGGATATTGATGAGGATGCGCTGGAAATTGCTCGCCGGGGTCGATATTTGGGCGCTGCCCTGGATGCTCTACCTCCCGCTTTATTAGCGCGCTATTTCACCCCCCATGAACAAAATTTTGAGGTCAATAAAACGCTACGCGATATGATTGTGTTTGCTAAACACAATTTAGTGGATGATCCACCATTTTTACGTTTAAACCTCATTACCTGCCGTAACGTGCTGATCTACTTCGATAATGATCTGCAGTCGAAAGTGCTGCAACGTTTTCATTTTGGTCTTAAAGTCAAAGGCCTGCTCTTTTTAGGTCGCTCTGAAAGTGTGGGGTATTCGGAAGCGCTGTTTACCCCATTAGACCGACGCGAACGCCTGTTTAGTAAGCAAGGTGAAAGCCGCGAGTTAGTCGAACAAACGCCAACGGCTAAGCGAATTGTCGCGCCGTTGAAGCGCCGTGATCGAGATATGCAGCAGTTGCTGGATGCATTGGTCGCCCATATGGGGGCCACCGTCGCGCTTTGCGATGCCCAGGGTAATGTTCAGCACTCCGCTGGAGACGTGAAGCGCTTTCTGCATTTCCCAGCAGGTCGCACTCAAGTCGGTATTCAGGATGTCATCATTGACCCCTTTCGGGGCGAGCTGATGTCATTGCTGCATCAATTCAATAAGCAGCGCGCCCCACAGCTAGGGCGTCGACGGCGCTTTGAGCATGAGTGGTGGCGGTTAAGTGTCCGTGGATTGACCGAGCAAGATGACGACCACCGTATCCTCATGGTGTTAACCCCGCTGGTGGAGAGTGAAAAGCCCGTCAGTGTGCCGCTTGACCAGCTAATGGAGCCCGCCCAGCTTGATGGGATGGAGAGTCTTGAAGATGAGCTGGAAGCCACTAGAGAACACCTGCAGTCGCTCATTGAAGAGTTAGCGACTGCCAATGAGGAGATGCAGTCGCTCAACGAAGAGGCCCAGGCGTCTAACGAAGAGCTGCAGGCAACCAATGAGGAGCTAGAGGCCTCCAATGAAGAGCTGCAAGCCACGAATGAAGAACTGATTAGCTTGAATGAAGAGCTGAATGTTAAGACGGGTGAGCTGACCAAGCTCAATGATGAATATACGTATCTCTACGATGCGCTGGATTTTCCGCTGCTCGTGTTTGATAGCGACTTTTGCCTGAAGCGCTATAACGCGCCTGCGGCACGTTCGTTCAACGTGCGACCTACGGCGCTATTGCGTCATGTGTCGGGCCTGCGTTTACCCCCTGTGTTTAATGATCTGGAAGAGACGCTGGTGAGTGTGTCTCAGCAGGCAACGCCGGAAGAGAGTGTACTGGAGCTGGAGGGGCGACTACTGCAGCGGCTGATTACCCCTGGGGTAAATCAGCTCGGCGAGGTAGAAATACTGGTCGTCACTCTGATGGATGTTACCGACCTCAGCCAGGTACAGGCCAAGCTAAGACAGTCCCAAGCGCAGCTGCACGCGTTGATGGAAAGCAGCACGGTAATGATTGCGCTAAAAGATCTTAACGGGCGCTATACGTTTGCTAACCCTCAGTTTTTAAATACGTTTGGCCTGACCCAAGAGCAACTGATTGGTCACAATGTGTTTGAGCTATTTGACGATGCTTACGCTGGGTCGGTGTGGTCACGGGATATGGAAGCCGTGCGCTTTCAGCAGATCGTTGAGGCCGAGCACATTCTGCCCAGTGATGGGGGCAGTCCGCGCATTTTATCCTGTGTACATCAGGTATTAAGAGACGATAAGGGGCATCCTTATCTTATTCTGACGGAATCAGAGGATATCACCGCCCGCAAGCATGCTGAGCGAGAAATGCTGGTCGCTGCCAAGGTATTTGAACAGGCGGGAGAAGCCATTGTCGTCATTAACGCTCGAGGTGATATCCAGTCAGTGAACAATGCGTTCAGCCGTATTACGGGATATGCCGCAAGTGACGTTGAAGGCCAGCCTGCACTCCCTTTGCTGTACTGCGAGGATGAAAACCAAGGCAGCGTGCAAACCCCTGAAACGTGCTATGTGCTGTGGGATATCGTTCAGCAGCACGGCTACTGGCAGGGGGAGGTGTTTAATAAACATCGTGATGGAACACTATTTTCCCAGTGGTTAACGCTCAATCTTATTGCGCCAGATAGCCATGATGATGGGTTATGCGTCGCCGTTTTTTCAGATATCAGCCATATCAAAGAGTCTCAGCGCCAGGCGGAGTACCTGGCCACACACGACGCCCTCACAGGCTTGCCCAATCGCACGCTGTTCCAGGATCGCTTGCAAGTAGCCATTGCCCATGCAAAGCGCAGCGAACAGCTAAGCGCACTCATGTTTTTGGATTTGGATAACTTCAAAAGCATCAACGACACCCTAGGGCATGACGTGGGGGATGAGCTTTTGATCCAAGTCGCCAATCGGCTAAAAGAGCTGGTTCGGGATATGGACACCGTTGCCCGGTTGGGGGGAGACGAGTTCACGATTATTCTGGTGGATACCACCATCGAAGGCGCTGAGCAGGTCGCTAAACGCATTGTAGAAGCACTCTCTAAACCGTTTGAGGTGCGCCGACATGCGCTTTTTGTGACGTCTAGTATTGGGTTGGCTTTCTGCCCTGACGATGGTGACGATGTCGCTGGGCTAACCAAAGCCGCCGATACGGCCATGTACCGTGCCAAAGAGAATGGCCGTGACCGGTTCGAGCTGTTCAAGCCGGAGCTTCAGGCGCGCTTGATGCGTGATGTCGCGATCGAGCATGCCCTGCGTGAAGGCATGGAGCATGGCCGTTTGCATCTTGTGTACCAGCCAAAGTTTGTCTGCGTGAAGGAGGGCCGTTTATCCGGTGCAGAAGCGCTGTTGCGCTGGTACGACCCCACGCTTGGCCAAGTGAGCCCCGCTGACTTTATTCCTGTGGCAGAGGCGACAGGGCTGATTCTGGAACTGGACCGTTACGTGGCACTGCTCTTGGTACGTCAGCTTGCTAAATGGCGAGACGAAGGGTTAACGCCGCCTCCTGTTGCCATGAACGTGTCGGCGCGCAGCTTCCAAGAAGAGCGATTTATTACCCACCTGTTTAGCTGTTTGAAACAGTACCGGGTCCCGTACTCGCTGATTCAAGTTGAAATCACTGAAAGTACCTTGGTAGACCGCTCCAGCTCAGCATTAGGCAATATTGAAAAACTGCGCGAAGCGGGTATTAAGCTGGCAGTGGATGACTTTGGTACCGGCTATTCATCGCTTGCCTACTTAAAGCGGCTGCCCTTAGCCGAGTTGAAAATCGATAAGAGCTTTGTGGACGGGCTAGGTGGTAAAGATGGCGGAGATCAAGCCATTGCACTTGCTATTCTGGGTATGGCCAAAGCGCTGGGTATCCGTACCGTGGGCGAAGGCGTAGAAACGCCTGCCCAACTGGCTTGGCTGATTGAAAATGGCTGCGACTTTGTCCAAGGTTATTTGCTCTCTATGCCCTTAGCGCTGGATGATTTCACCTCAGTGATTGTTGCCGACGCCAGTGATCACACTCTGCAGGATGCCTCTTCATGACTCAGTCGCATGGTTTTATTCATCAGTGTGAGCAGGAGGAACTGCATCTTTCTGGAGCGATCCAGTCCCATGGTGTGCTGATGATCACTGATATGGCAGGCAAGGTAACCCATGTATCGGCCAATGCAGATAGCCTGTTAACCGATCCACAGGCCCATGTTGCACTTGGGTATCCGCTTCCTGCGTTTTTGCACGACATTACTGCGGCACTGCCTGAACTCAGTCCAGGTGAGCGTTACATTGGCCAGTGTGATACGCCTCATCAAGAGTTCGATGTTGTCGTGACAAGCCATCACGGTAGCGGTTGTGTATATGAGCTTTATCCTGTCGACGCCCATTCTGCGCCGATGGTGGCCGTTAGTGGGGCTGTGTCTGTACCAGAGAGTGCCGATGAGCTGGCGGTTCAGTGTCAAACGTTGATGGATAGCCTGCTGGCGCTGAGTGGTTTTGACCGAGTGCTTTATTACCGTTTTATGCCTGAGGGCGATGGCGAAGTGCTCGCCGAGGCGTGTCGAGAGGGTGTCGCGGGCAGTTATCAAGGGCTGCGGTTTCCCGCCAGCGATATTCCCTATATTGCGCGTCAACTCTATTTGAAAAACCCCTGGCGCACGATTCCTGATGCCACCGCTGCACCCGTGCCGATCTATTCAGCCAACGCGGATGCGACACCTGACTTAAGCTATGTCGATTTACGCAGCGCATCGCCCATTCACTTAGAGTATATGGCGAATATGGGGGTAGGCGGTGCCATTTCTCTGCCCATTATCCAAGCCGGAGAGCTTGATGCGTTGATCTCTTGCCATTCAGCATCTCCACGGCAGTTAACGGTTAGCGAACTAGAAGCGATGCGAGGGCTGAGCGAAGGATTTAATTTACGCCTGCGTGACTTCAAAGCGCGCCGACGCCAGCAGGTGATTGATGGATTGCAACGCCACTTTGACCATGCCAAAGCGGTATTGATGCGCCATGGCGAATTGGAAAGCGCTTGGGAAGAGCTGAGCGAATGGTTAATGGAGACCTTTGGAGCCGATGGTGTGATGCTTCAAATGGACCAAGAGTATTATCAGCACGGGATAGGCTTGACGCCCGATGCGATGAATATCGTAGCGCAGCAGGCAGCGAATGAAGCTTCTAACGTCTGGATGAGCGATTGCCTTCAACGCGATTGCGCTGAGATGCCGCTAAGCGAGGTAGCAGGGGTCGCTTTAATTAGTGACCTGCCATTAGACCAGCATCACTCCGTCAACTTGTATCTGTGTCGCTTAGAGCATATTTACGATGTGACGTGGGGAGGAAATCCTGATAAGCCTGTGGATTATCGGGACGGTGGAAGCGTCGTTTCACCACGACGCTCCTTTGAATCCTGGGTTGAACAGCGCCTTGGGCATAGCCGACCCTGGACCGCGAGTGCTCGTCTTTATCTCTTTAAGCTGCGCGCGTTATTGCGGCAAGCTAAGAGCATGCCGTGGAGTCACGATGCAGAGTAGAGACGATGGGTCACTGGCGCAGCAGCTCAGGCAAGAGACGAAAGCTGACCATCATCGTGTGGATCATCATCCGGCATTGCGTCATCTCCTCCGCCCCGATGTTAACAGGGCAATCTATGGAGCGGCGCTTACCTGTCTGTACCCTGCGGCTGCAGGCCTTGAGCGTGCGCTCAGCCAAACGATAGTGGAGTATAAGAGCCACTATACGCTGACGCTGCGAGAGCCGTTGCTGGGCCATGATTTACGCAAGCTAGGTCAGCCGGTGCTTCCTGCGTGGCGCTTCTCGGCACCTGCCAGTCTGTATGAAATGGTTGGCATGCTCTACGTGCACGAGGGTTCACGTTTAGGGGGCGAGGCGATTGCCTGCCACGCCAAGCGTGCTTTGGGTGACCAGATTCCGAGCCGATTTTTTTCCGAAATGCCCCTTACACCCGCCGCGTGGGCGGGTTTTTGGCAATTTGCCGAGGCCATGTGTCCACTAGACTCATGGCCCTGGGTCATTCAAGGGGCTCAGCAAGCGTTTAGGGAGTTTACTGAGGCCTTGACGAATGCACTTCCCGCGACGCCTCCGCTAGCCCTAGTGCCCACAGAATAAACGCATCCTGGCGAGCGGTATCGCGCCACGCCTTAAACCTTCCCGATGCGCCGCCGTGGCCGCTGCTCATATCGGTATGTAGCAGAGTAGGTGCAGCTCCTTGCTGTGCCTGACTCACGCGAGCGTAGAATTTAGCGGGTTCCCAGTAGCTAACGCGGGTATCGAACCAACTGCCTTCAATCCACAGGGCGGGGTAATGCTGCTCACGAATATTGTCGATGGGGGAATAACCGGCGATGCGTTCAGCCACATCGGGTGCTTCAGGATTACCCCACTCGGTGTACTCGGCGGTGGTGAGCGGCAGCTCTGGGTTCTGCATGGTGCGCAGCACATCCAGGAAAGGCACATCCAACACCGCCGCGCAGAAGGCCTCCGGCGCACGGTTGATGCAAGTACCCACCAGCAGCCCGCCTGCACTGGCACCGCAGGCGACTATCCGCTCAGGCTGGCTGATATGGGTGGCCACAAGCGCTTCACGGGCGGCTAAAAAGTCGTGAAAGCTGTTCTCTTTATGAGCCATTTTGCCTTCTAAGTACCACGGTTCGCCGCGCTCACCGCCGCCGCGCACATGGGCTACAGCAAAGGCCACGCCGCGCTCCAGTAGCTCTAGGCGGGCAATCGAGAACCAGGGGTCCAGCGCTTCACCGTAAGCACCGTAACCGTATAACAGGGTGGGCATTGGCTGGCCTGCCAAGTCTGCTCGCATGACCACCGATACCGGGACTTGCTCGCCGTCGTGACTAGTGGCCCATACTCTGCGGCTAACTAACTGTTCAGGCGCCAAGTTGCCGTGAACGGGCACCTGTTTTAACAGCGTGCGTACACCGCTATCGAGGTCTAAGGCATACCAGCTCGGTGGGCGGGTAAACGACTCCTCGCGCAGGTGCAGCGTGCGCGCATTAAAGTGTGGCGAGTCTTCCAGCAGCTGTGAACAGGGCGTTTCGGGCAGTTCAATGTAGCTATCAAGCAGCGTTTGATGGTGACTATCCAGCTCCAAGCGCCGCAGCAGTACCTGCGCATCCTGATGGCTTCGCTCAGCAAGTACCAAGCCCCACTCAAACGCATCAACCCCCTCCAGCGTCGCGTCATCGCGATGCGCAATCAGCGGCTGCCAACTGGCGTTATCGTGTTCGCCGCGCATATCCAGTTGAAAGTGGGGGCCCGTCTGGTTATGCAGGCGATAAAAGGTTCCAGGGCGATGATCAATGCTGACCTCTACGCCCGATTCGCGGGGGTGCAGGCAAATGAGGGCCGTATCGGGCTGATCAGCAGGCAGGGCGAGGACTTCAGTAGTATCTTTTGAGCCGCTTTCGATGATGAGCCACGCTTTAGAGCGCGTCTTGCCTACCCCTACCCAAAACTCGGGATCAGGCTCTTGAAACACGAGTGCGGGGGCGTGCGTAGGCGCTTGCTCAGCAAATTCAATCCAAAGACGCCACAGGCTATCCGGGCGTTGGGTATCATCAAAGCGGGTGAAGAGTAGCGTTGCGCCTGCTACGTTTTGATCTTCTGCCCAACAAACGCTGGGGCCGATATTGGTCAGTAGCTGGCGCGGCGTGCCGTTAGGTAACGCTTTTATCCAGAGCGTAAAGCGCTCATCGCCCTGGGTATCTTCGGTCCAGGCGAGCCACTGCTCATCTGGGGAGAGGGCCATATCGCCCATGTCGTAAAACGGCTGCTCGGCGGCGCGTTCACGAACGTCTAGAAAGCAGGTTTTTTGCTCAGGCTGGCCGTTGGGATAGCGCCACCAGCAGGGGTAGTCATCCTCAGCACCGGTCTCGCTCCAGAACGTAAAGTGGTCAAGCGCTGTCTCTAAACTTTTCACAGCCAGTTCGCGGCGCGCTAGATGCGATTGGTAGAGGGTATCCGCCAGCGGAGCGAGCGGAGTAAACCAGTTGGCATGCTGCTGGTTGGCCGCAGTGAGAAAATCGCTAACATCAGGGCTATCGCGCTCTTCTAACCAGTGCCATTGCGGGTCATCGGCGCGATAATAGCGCGCGACGGGCGAGCCTTCGTGCATACCAGGCTGTGCTTTCATAAATTGATAGGTACCATAACGGGAAATCAACGTCGGGTGCTTCCACCCACATGAGGGGTATTATGCTGTTTGCAGACTCAATGTCACTGCTGTGGTTAAGTTATTACGGTCTTTCGCTGCTGGTGCTGTTAGCGGTTTACTTTGGATTCGGATTTTTGCCGCGTTTGCCGCGTCTAGTCATTACATGGTGTGCGGCAGGAGCCATGTGGATGCCTGCCAGTTATCGGCTACCGCTCGTTGAAGAGGGCGAGTTCTACAGCGGTTGGGCACCGTCTGCCATGGTAGCTGCCGTCGGTTTTTTTGAACACAGTGTCAGTGCTTTGCGTAATGGCTTGCTGTGGTTGGTGTTAGGCGTCGCGCTAGGGGCTTGCATTGGTATCGCCCTTTGGTGGTGGCGTCGCCCTGCGTCCGTTGAAGATACGCCCGCTCGCCGCCACGTGGAGGAGGAGCCACAGCCTACTCGCCGCCGCGAGCCGGTGATCCGCTAATGCGACTGGCATCAAGGGAGTGGGCCAATGTGTGAATTACTGGGTATGAGTGCCAATGTACCCACCGATATTTGCTTCAGCTTTTCTGGTTTTCTACACCGCGGTGGGGGCACGGGCCCTCACCGTGATGGGTGGGGGATCGCCTTTTATGAAGAGGGTGGCTATCGCGATTTTCGAGACCCTCACCCTTCGGTGGATTCACCCATTGCCCGCTTGATCTGCGATTACCCGATTAAATCCAATGTGGTCATCAGCCATATTCGCCAAGCCAACGTGGGCGGTGTTCGGCTGGCTAATACCCACCCCTTTACCCGTGAAATGTGGGGTCGACCCTGGTGCTATGCCCATAATGGCCAACTGAGTGACTGGCAGGCATTGCCTTTGGGGGTCTACACACCGGTAGGTAATACAGATAGCGAACACGCTTTTTGCTGGATAATGGGCGAGCTGCGAAGGGCGTTTCCCACACCACCGGCTATCCCAGAAGTGCTATGGGAAAAACTGCACGCGCTGTGCGAGCAGTTAAGGGGCCTTGGCGTTTTTAATTTACTCCTCTCTGACGGCGTCTATCTTTATAGCTACTGCTCGACCAAATTAGCACACATAACTCGGCGTGCTCCTTTTGGTGAGGCGGAGTTATCTGATGCGGAAATGACGGTTAATTTTATCGAGCACACGACGCCTAACGATATTGTTTCAGTGATTGCCACCGAGCCACTAACGCAAAACGAGGCGTGGCACAGGATGGTGCCAGGAGAGTTGTTGGTATGGCGTGAGGGAGAAATTGACGCTCGATACTGTCCATAGGGTCAACTGCCTTGTTGACTATAAGCTAAAGTTGAAACGCAAGTTTCAATCGATCGTTTTACACTCTCTTGAACGTCGTATATCGTTGTCGTTGAGTCTCTTTAAATAACCTCATCACAATAACAAGGTCGGTCTCACATCGACACGGATAGCGGAGATAGCCCATGAGCGAACACGCCAATAACCCCATTTTAAGCGGACCTGCGCTTGAAGGATTGGATCAGTACCACTCTGTTACGGATGTTTTTCACTCGGCGGTCTCGCGCTTTACCCAAAAGCCAGCCTTCACCTGCATGGGCAAGACGCTTACTTTTTCCGACCTTGATCGTCTTTCAGCCCACTTTGCTGCGTGGCTCCAACACGAGACTGACTTGGTGCCGGGCGATAGAATCGCGATCCAACTGCCTAACGTACTGCAGTTTCCTGTGGCGGTGTTTGGTGCGATGCGTGCAGGCCTCGTGGTTGTAAACACTAACCCGCTGTATACCGAGCGGGAGATGGCTCATCAGTTTAAAGACTCCAACGCCAAAGCCATCCTGATTCTGGCCAATATGGCTGACAAACTTGAGAAAGTGCTCGATAAAACGGATATCAAGCATGTGTTGGTGACGCAGTTAGGTGACCTGCATGATGCGCCAAAGCGTTGGTTGATTAATGCGGTGGTGAAGCATGTTAAAAAAATGGTACCGGCGTATTCGTTGCCGAGCGCTGTGGGCTTCCGTGATGCATTAAAGAAAGGCGCATCGCTTAAGCACACCCCTGTTGAGCGCACTCTCGATGACTTGGCTGCGCTACAGTACACCGGTGGCACCACAGGTATGCCTAAAGGTGCGATGCTGACTCACCGTAACTTGGTGGCCAACATGCTCCAGGCGCGCTCAGCAATTGGTGAGCATCTCACTGACGGTGAAGAGCTGGTGATTGCACCGCTGCCTGTGTACCACATCTATACGTTTACCGTTAATTGCCTATTTTTGATGGAAACTGGCAACCACTCATTGCTGATTACGAATCCCCGCGACCTGCCTAATTTCGTTAAAGAGCTTAAGGGGCTGCCGTTTACCGGCTTTATCGGCCTCAATACGCTTTTTAACGCGCTGTGTAATCGGGACGATTTCAAACAGCTCGACTTCTCTAAGTTAAAACTGACCATTTCAGGCGGCATGGCGTTGACCAAGGCAGCGGCTCAGCGCTGGGAAGAGACGACCGGTTGCCCGATTGCCGAAGGGTATGGCCTGACGGAAACGTCGCCGATTGTGAGCTTCAACCCCAACGATGCGATCCAATTGGGCACGATTGGTAAGCCAGTGGCGGGTACCTCGGTGAAGGTAGTGGATGCCGACGGTAACGACATGCCGTTTGGTGAGCCGGGCGAACTCTGCGTTCAGGGTCCCCAGGTGATGAAAGGGTACTGGCAGCGTGAAGAGGAGACCCGCAACGCCATCGATGAAAACGGCTGGTTCCATACTGGCGATATCGCCGTGCTGCAGGACGATGGCTACATCAAGATCGTTGACCGTAAAAAAGACATGATTCTGGTGTCGGGCTTTAACGTCTACCCCAACGAAGTCGAAGACGTCGTGGCTGCGCATCCCGATGTATTGGAAGCCGCCGCCGTCGGCGTTGCTGATGAGAACGCTGGGGAAGCCATCAAGCTGTTTGTGGTCTCAAAAAACAGCCAGCTCGATGCCGAAACACTGCGCGCATGGTGCAAGAAAGAGCTCACAGCCTATAAAGTGCCGAAATACATCGAGTTCCGCGACGAACTGCCAAAAACTAACGTCGGCAAGGTGCTACGCCGCCAGTTGCGCGACCAAGAAACGTCCAACGCTCCATAAGGGTTGAACGCTCGGTCAAGCTGGCGTTAGGCGTCTCGTTCGCGAAAGCGTTACAATGGTCGGCCCACTCTAAGAGTGGGCCGACGTTCATTCTGAGATGGAAACCGAGCCTAACGTGACCACCGACACGCACTCCTCCCGCATTGATACCCCACAAGACCACGCTCACGCACTCACCGCGCTTAACGAATCGCTAAGCCACGTTATGCTGCGTGATCAAGAGCGGCTATCGCGTCGTGTGGCTGGCCTGCGGCGTCGGCAGCGCGAACAAAAGCCCATTGATCGTGGCTTGAGTGAGGTGCAGCGAGAAGTCGATAAAGCCAAGCAGGTGCTGGCTCAGCGCGAAGCGCTGCGCGTGATGCTGGATTACCCAGCGGAACTGCCGGTAGTGGAGCGTCGTGACGATATCCTCACCGCGATTCGTGACCATCAAGTGGTGGTCGTGGCAGGGGAAACCGGCTCGGGTAAAACCACTCAGTTGCCCAAAATGTGTTTGGAGCTTGGCCGAGGCCGAAAAGGGTTGATTGGTCATACGCAGCCACGGCGGCTGGCTGCGCGCAGCGTTGCAGGGAGGCTGGCAGAAGAGTTGAGCGTGCCGCTTGGCGAACAGGTGGGCTATCAGGTGCGCTTTAACGACCAAAGCTCGCCCAGCACGCTCGTCAAACTGATGACCGACGGCATCCTGCTGGCTGAAACACAGCACGACCCGCTGCTACTGCGTTACGACACGCTGATTATCGATGAAGCACACGAGCGAAGCTTAAACATCGACTTCTTGCTGGGGTATCTTAAACGGCTGCTGCCCAAGCGCCCTGATTTAAAAGTCATCATCACGTCGGCGACCATCGACGTGGAGCGCTTTGCGGCCCATTTCGGCACGCTGAAAACGCCAGCGCCAGTCGTCGAGGTGTCGGGTCGCACGTTCCCGGTGGATGTCCACTACCGCCCGCTGGTGCGCAGTGAAGAGGATGAAGATGACCGCACGCTGCAGGAGGGCATTTTGCATGCCGTGCGTGAGATCGAAACGATTGAGCGGGAAAAAGGCTGGCTGCACGGCCCCCGCGATGTGCTGGTATTTCTACCCGGCGAGCGGGAGATTCGTGAAACCGCCGATACCCTGCGCCGCGCGGATTTAAAAGGCACCGAGATTCTGCCGCTGTATGCGCGCCTCTCCAATGAAGAGCAAAACCGTGTGTTTGCTCCTCACCGTGGGCGGCGCATCGTGCTGGCGACTAACGTGGCTGAAACCTCCCTCACCGTGCCGGGGATTCGCTACGTGATTGACCCTGGCCTGGTACGTATCAGCCGCTACAGCTACCGGGCAAAAATCCAGCGGCTGCCCATTGAGCCGGTCAGCCAGGCGAGCGCCAACCAGCGTAAGGGCCGCTGTGGCCGGATTGCAGAAGGCGTGTGTATTCGTCTCTACGACGAAGAGGATTTTCTATCACGTCCTGCATTTACCGATCCGGAAATTCAGCGCACCAACCTAGCATCGGTCATTCTGTCGATGCTGGCGCTCAAGCTTGGCAATATTGAAGACTTTCCCTTTGTTGATCCGCCCGATGACCGCTTTATCAAAGATGGTTTCCGGCTGCTGTTTGAGCTGGGTGCGGTGAATGATAAACAGCAGCTGAGTGCGCTGGGTCGTAAGCTGGCGAAGCTGCCCATCGACCCGCGCTTGGCACGCATGGTGTTAGCGGGTGCAGAGCGAGGCAGCCTGCGAGATGTGCTGATCGTGGTGTCTGCGCTTGCTATTCAAGACCCCCGCGACCGGCCCGCCGACAAGCGGCAAGCCGCTGACCAAGCCCACCAGCGCTGGCACGATCCGGATTCCGATTTCGTTGCGCTGCTGAATTTATGGCATGGCATCGAGAATGCGCGTGAGGCGCTGTCAGGTAACCAACTGCGACGTTGGTGCCGTGACCACTACATTAACTATCTGCGCATGCGCGAGTGGCACGATACCTTCCGCCAGTTGCGCCAACTGCTGAGAGATATGGAGATTGAGGTGCCCGCGCCGCTGCCTCGCGATGAGAACGAGAGCGAAGAGCAGGCCAAGCAGGCGCGGCGAAAAACATCCGGCAAGCTGCATCAGGCGCTGCTGTCTGGCCTTTTATCCAATTTGGGCACGCTGCTTGAAAACCGAGAGTACCTTGGCGCGCGCAACCGCAAGTTTATGATTCATCCAGGTTCTGGGTTGGCGAAAAAAACACCCAAATGGGTCATGGCCTTTGAACTGATCGAAACCACGAAGCTATTTGCACGCACCGTGGCCAAGATTGACCCGCAGTGGATCGAGCCCCAGGCACAGCACTTAGTAAAAAGCAGCTACAGTGAGTCCCATTGGGAAATGAAGCGTGCTCAGGTGGTCGCATTTGAGCAGGTTACCCTGTTTGGCCTGCCGATTGTGGCGCGCCGTCGCGTGCATTACGGGCCGATTGCACCTCAGGAGTCGCGGGAGCTGTTTATTCGTCGGGCGTTGGTGGAGGGTGAGTTCCAAACCAAAGGGGAGTTCTTTGCCCATAACCGTGCGCTAATCGAAGAAGTAGAGGCGTTAGAAGATCGCGCTCGTCGGCGAGATATTCTGGTGGACGAAGAGACGCTGTTCGCCTTCTATGACGAGCGAATCCCCGCCGATATCGTTAACGGTAAGGGCTTTGAGCACTGGCGCAAGCAGGCCGAGCGACAAGATGCCAGGCTTCTCAAGTTTGATATTGAAACGCTAAAAGCCAGGGATGCCCACGACGTTACCCAGGCGCAGTACCCCGATCACTTAACCCTTTCTGGGGTGGCTTACCCGGTGAGCTACCACTTCGACCCGGATGCCGACGACGACGGCGTGACGCTTACGGTGCCCGCCGCCATGCTGCCGCAGCTGCCGGTACATGCCTTGGAGTGGCTGGTGCCGGGGTTGCTGCGTGAAAAGTGCATTGCGCTGCTGAAATCACTGCCTAAAAGCATTCGCCGCCAAGTCGTGCCGATTCCTGATTGGGTCGATGCGGCGCTGGAAACACTTGTGCCTGATGAGCGACCGCTCACTGAAGCGCTAGGAGAGTTCATTCGCCGCCGCACGGCCACCCGAGTTCACCCGGACGATTGGCGTCTTGATCTGCTGCCGCCGCATCTCATCATGAACGTACGGGTCGTTGACCATGCGGGCAAAACATTGGGCCAAGGGCGCGACGTGCGTGCGCTGGAGCGACGTTTTGAAGAAGCTGCCAGCGCAGGTGCTCAGGCCTTGGCCGACCAGGCAAGCCAAGCACCTGCATTGGATGAGTTACCGGAGTCGCCGCTGCCCGAGTCGCGAGTCACGACGCAAGCGGGCATTCGAGTAGAAGCCTACCCAGCACTGATGGCCGAGGCCCATAGCTTTAAGGTGGCGCTTTTTGATCATCCGGCGAAGGCGGCGGCGGTTCACCAGGAAGGTGTGGCCCGTTTGGCGATTGCTAAGCGTCCTGAACAGGTGAAGGTTATAAAGCGCTTACCCGGAGTAGAAAAGTGCGCGTTACTCTTTGCTAAAGTGGGGAGTAAACAGGCTCTCGTGGAGGATTTACTGCTCGCAGTCTTCACGCAGGTGGTGGCCCATCATCCGCTGCCGCGCTCTGCCCATGAGCTTGCCGAGCGGCTCAAGGCGACCGAAAGTGAGCTGGTTCCTTATGCGACCGCGCTGCTGACCCGAATCGAAGAAGCACTGAAAGGGCATTTGGCGGTGACCAAAGTGCTTAAAGGGAAGCTCAATTTTGCTCTAGCGCTCGTCTACAGCGATGTTAGCGCACAGATGCAGCGCTTGGTCTATCCTGGCTTCATTCGCGATTCTGGCGAGTGGCTTAGCGAGTATCCGCGCTATACCGAGGCGGCCCTGATTCGCCTCGAAAAAGCGGCCCGTGAACGCGGTCGCGACCAAATGATGATGCACGATGTCCAAGCTATGGAAGCCCGCTTCGATGCACGACGAAAAAGCGAGCGCCGAGGTGCCGCTGAAGATCCGGAGCTGGTGGCGTTTGGCTGGTGGATACAGGAGCTGCGAGTGTCGCTATTTGCTCAGCAGTTAGGCACTCAGATGCCGGTATCCCTTAAGCGTTTGGAAAAGCGTTGGGAAGAAATTACCAGCGTTTAATAGCGCAAACCAAACGCACAGAGAGGGCAGGGTGAAAATCCTTGCAAGATGTTATTTTACGGACGGTTTCAGCTATGTGCCTTGAGGCCGCAATAAGGAGACAGGCATGACCAATGTAGTGATCACCGGTACAGGACTCTACACACCGGAAAACGCCATTGATAACGCGGCGTTGGTCGCTGCTTTTAATGCGTGGGTCGACATTCATAATACGCAGCATGCGGAGGCCATCGCGCGCGGAGAACACGAAGCGCTCGCATACTCCAGCAGTGAATTTATTGAAAAAGCCTCGGGGATTAAAAGTCGTTATGTGCTAGATGCAGCCGGTATCCTTGACCCTGAGCGTATGCGGCCTAAACTGCCCCAACGTGATAATGACGAACCGTCTATTCAGTGTGAGATGGCCACTCAGGCAGCGCGGCAAGCATTGGAAACTGCACAGGTGAATGCCGCTGATATTGAGCTGGTGATTGTGGCCTGCTCCAACTTAGAGCGTGCCTACCCGGCGGTTGCGGTAGAAGTGCAACAGGCGCTGGGTACTTCCGGCTACGGTTTTGACATGAACGTCGCCTGCAGCTCCGCCACGTTTGCCTTGGAAACCGCGGCGAATGCGATTGCCTCGGGCAGCGTTAAACGTGCTCTGATTGTGAATCCGGAGATCTGTTCGGCGCATTTGAACTTCAGAGACCGTGACAGCCACTTTATTTTCGGCGATGCTTGTACGGCTATGGTACTGGAAAATAGCGATGTTGCCGTGGCCAATGAGCGTTATGAAATTCTTGGAACGCGACTCGTGACCAAATTTTCGAATGCGATTCGCAATAACGCAGGCTTTTTAAACCGCGTGACCGATAGCGACCCGCAGGCGTTAGACAAGCTATTCGTGCAAGAAGGACGCCGTGTATTTAAAGAAGTGTGCCCGATGGTGGCCAAACTCATCACCGATCACCTCGCTTCGTTAGAGCTATCAGGGGCGGATTTAACGCGTATGTGGCTACACCAAGCCAATCGCCACATGAACGATCTGATTGCGCGTAAAGTACTGGGTGAAGAGCCCAGTGAAGCACAGGCACCGATTATTTTGGATCGCTATGCCAATACCAGTTCTGCGGGTTCGATCATTGCCTTTCATCTTCATCGTGAAGCGTTATCGGCCGGGGATATTGGCGTTATCTGTTCGTTTGGTGCGGGGTATAGTGCTGGTAGCGTGGTCCTACGTCGCCAGTCATAGGTGGATCTTGCCGATCACCGGTTGTGTTAGGAATAGCGTTTTATGTTGAAAGAGGAAATCGCATGCTGAGGTTGTTGGCACCGCAAAAAGAGGCTCCAGGCACTTGGCAGAAGCTGCTGCCTATACTATTGCTAGCCACGCTAAGCATGGGTGGATGTGCCAGTGCCGGCTCTTCTCAAGGAGATGCCGCACAGGAGCGTGTAGCGCCAGACCCGCAAGACCCGTGGGAAGGCTTCAACCGGCGTGTGTTTGAATTTAATGACGTATTGGATCGCTATGCCCTCAAACCGGTTGCGCGTGGGTACAAAGCGGTCACTCCAGACCCTGTGCAAACCGGTGTAGGAAATTTCTTCTCTAACTTAGGCGAAGTCCGCACTGCACTGAATAGTTTGTTGCAAGGCAAGCCAGCCAATGCAGGGTTGGCAACCTCCCGTTTTGTGATTAACTCCACGGTGGGTATTGGTGGCTTGCTGGACTACGCCACGCTGATGGAGATCACGGCAGATAAAGAAGATTTTGGCCAAACGTTGGCCGTGTGGGGTTGGGAGGATTCGCGCTACTTAGTTCTGCCCTTGCTAGGCCCGCGCACGCTACGAGATGCCTCGGGCCTGCCGGTTGATTTTGCAGCGCACCCCATTACGTATATGGATGATCACCAACTGCGTGCTGGCTTAACGGCGCTCGATATTATTCACCTCCGCGCGGGCTTGCTAGACCAAGAGTCACTGATTTCCGGTGATCGTTACCGCTTTATCCGCGATGCCTACTTACAGCGCCGTCAATTTGAGGTGAATGACGGTGAGCTAGGTGACGACCCTTTTGCCATGGACGAGTTTGATTTCGACGATACCGACTTCGGTGACGACGACTTCGCCGATTGAGGCCTAACATGGATCACGCTAAGCAGTTGATTGCGGTAATCGACGAGCCCGGCACTGAGCGTGATGCGCTTGCTGAGGCGATTACCTGTGACGGCATGTGGGTGTTTGCAGCTGATAACATTGACCACTTGCCGAGTGGCACCGCACTGATTGTGGCCCACGCCCGTGCCGTGCCGCGCCAACAGTGGTCACAACTGACACATCGGTTGCCCACCCTTGTCGTCAGCGACTCGCGCCAGGATGCTGACTTGATAAAGGCGATTGATGTGGGATTGGTGGACTATATAGTGCATCCGTTGCGCCACACAGAGCTGTTACGCCGAATGATTCGCAAGGCGATTGAGCTTCATACCCTGGCTCAAGAGCGAGATCGCGACCGTGAGCGCTTGGCGGAGCTGAATGAAAGCCTAGAGACCCACTTGGCATTACTGCGTATGGATCAGCAAAGCGGTGGTCATATACAGCGCCGCTTGCTGCCAACGCATCCTAAAGTGATCAACGGCGTTTATTACGACTACTGGTTTGCCCCCTCGCTCTACCTGTCAGGGGATTTTCTCGACTACCAGCGCTATAACGACCGCTTTAGCGCGTTCTATTTTGCCGATGTCTCGGGCCACGGGGCATCGTCTGCGTTTGTCACGGTCCTGCTGAAGTACTTGTGTAACCGCTGGTTGAACGAGTGGGACGGCCAGGCGCCAGAGCAGCTGCCGCCTCATTGGCTGGCGGCAATGAATCGTGAACTGCAGGATACTGATATTGGAAAGCACGCCACATTATTTGTAGGCGTTATTGACCATGAGGAACAGACTCTGCACTATTCGCTCGGTGCACAGCTACCCATGCCGTTATTAGCGGCCGATGGTAAGCTGGAACGATTAGCTGGGGAAGGAATGCCTGTAGGTCTTTTCCCTGATGTGGAGTATCCTTCGCTTAGCTGTGCTTTACCGGCCAACTTTCGGTTGTGGCTGTGTTCAGACGGTGTATTGGAATGCTTGCCGGGTAAAACGCTCGACACGCGGCTCACGGAACTTGAGCAACTCGTTAGCGAAAGTGTCACGCTTGAGCAGCTGCGCGACCGGCTAGCCAACACCAACTCGCTCTTGATAGAGGGCGATGAGGATGATGAGGCGAACCAAGACCGCGATGCTTTACCCGATGACCTGACAATCATGATGGTGAGCGGATTTGGTCATGCTGATTGAAGAGGGCCGCATTAAAGCGGCGTTCGATTCCGGTGTTTTTGTATTAAAGCTATGTGGTGATGTGCGGTTAACATTATGCGCCACCCTAGATACCCAAGCGCAACGTCTTGCTGAAACCCCTGGTCTCCAGGCGGTGATGATTGACCTGCGCGAGGCGACCAATGTCGATTCAACGGCGTTAGGTTTCCTGGCTAAAGTGGCAATGGCGGTGAAAGGGCGATTAGAGCAACCTCCCACTATTATTGCGAACAATCCCGATGTGCGTCAGATGCTCGACGTCATGGGATTTGCGCGCTTTTTTACCCTGATGGAAGCGCCGCTCAAGCAATCCGCCACGCTGAATTCATCAATGGAAGACTTGCCCGCTGAGCCTGCTGATGAAGAGGGACTGCGCGACCGTATCCTTGAAGCACACCGCATTTTAATGCACATGAATGAGCATAATCGCGAGCAGTTTCAGCCGTTGGTGGAGATGCTGGAAGCGCAATCTACGGCGGTACATAAGTAAAACGCCCTCTTACCCGAGAGGGTAGAGGGCGCGCTAACGATGTGACTATCGATAGGCCTAGATGCTGTGTTGGTCAGCATTTACTGCTTACGCAGCGTACTCAATAGCTCTTCAAGCTTACGCTGGTCCGCCATAAATTTGCGAATACCTTCCGCCAGCTTATCCGACGCCATTTCATCTTCGTTCATTTCCCAGCGGAAATCTGCCTGGGTGAGCGCTTGTTCTACCGAGCTGCTGGCACCCATGGGCGTTAGCTGCTGCGGAAGTTCTCCCTCTAGCTCATCTAGCTCGTTGAGCAGCGCGGGGGAAATGGTTAAACGATCGCAGCCTGCCAAGGCTTGAATTTCACCTATATTGCGAAAGCTAGCACCCATGACAATCGTCGGGTAGCCGTGGCCTTTGTAGTAGTCATAAATACGCTTAACCGACTGCACGCCTGGGTCATTGGCACCGCTAAAATCAGCCTCCGGCGAGCGTGCCTTGTGCCAATCGAGTATACGACCCACAAACGGTGAAATCAGCGTTGCACCCGCATCGGCACAAGCCTGTGCCTGAGCAAAGCCAAACAGCAGCGTTAGATTGGTGCGAATCCCGTCGCGCTCAAGCTGGCGGGCCGCCTGGATCCCTTCCCAGGTCGATGCCATTTTAATCAAAATGCGCTCAGGGCCGACACCATGCTGTGCATAGCGCTCAATCAGTGAGTGCGCTTTAGCAATGGTGGCGTCGCGATCAAATGATAAACGGGCGCTCACTTCGGTAGAGACGTAGCCGGGTACCAGCTTACTGATCTCGCTACCAATATCGACCGCGACACGATCGACGGCATCGTTTAAATCAGTGCTCTCCTTGGCAATACTCGCCAGACGAGCGCGGCGCTCTTCCTGCTGGGCAGCTTGCAGGATCAACGATGGGTTGGTGGTGGCATCCTGGGGCTGGAAGCGACGAATAGCCTCAAGGTCTCCGGTATCAGCCACCACGGTGGTCATCTCTTTTAATTGGCTTAATAGGCTAGTGGCCATGCAGTGCTCCTTGGTTGTCCTTGAGGTACTTTAGCAAGGCGCGCGCGTGACGAACAGGCACCGACAAATGAATTGAAATCGATTATGATTAGCGGCCTATCTTTTAGGCGGTGCATGCCGCTCTTTCTACGCCCGTTTCAAGGAGACTCATGAAACTTAACCCTCGTCGGGTGGCGTTGTTGGTAGCCGCCAACACGGCACTTGCACCTTTTGCGATAGATGCTTATTTGCCCGCCATTGGCATACTGGCCGAGAGTATTAACGCTAGCATTCACCACACTGAACTCTCGATTAGCATGTTCTTGTTTGGGTTTGCGCTGGGCCAGCTCTGTTTTGGTCCGCTCTCGGACCGGGTGGGGCGGAAGCCGGTACTGCTGAGTGGCTTAGTGGTGTTTATGCTAGCCAGTCTGGCGATCACCACTGCTGATAGCTTAACGTCATTACTGGTCTGGCGATTTGTTCAAGCATTAGGCGGCGGTGCCTGTGTGGTGAATTCGGCGGCCATCGTGCGCGACTGCTTTAGTGGGCGTGAAGCTGCCAGAGTGATGTCCACGATGGCGATGATTATGATGCTGGCTCCCTTGGTAGCACCTGCAGTGGGCAGCCTGCTGCTACACATTGCTGGCTGGTGGCTGATTTTTGTTTTTCTGGCGGTTTATGCTGGATTCTTACTTTGGTTATTAGGCACGCGCTTACCAGAAACGCGCGA
Source organism: Vreelandella lutescens (assembly GCF_014640815.1). Taxonomy (GTDB): domain Bacteria; phylum Pseudomonadota; class Gammaproteobacteria; order Pseudomonadales; family Halomonadaceae; genus Vreelandella; species Vreelandella lutescens. The sequence continues at coordinate 911,125 of NZ_BMHM01000001.1, forward strand.
CACAAGCCTGCCTGCCGCGTCTCCTCGGCAAGTGATCCGCAACTACGCCAGCGTGCTGCGCCATAAGGAAGGAATGGGCTATATCTGTGCGGTGGCGGCTTCGTTTGCCGGGCTATTTGCCTTCGTCACCGCCTCACCGTTTTTATATTTGGACTATTACTCGCTCTCACCTGGCGTCTACCCTTTGGTCTTTGGGGTTAACGTGGTAGTGATTGCGCTTTCCAATCGCATCAATATTCACCTGCTGCGTAAGCGCTCACCGCAGCAGAATTTGCGTTTAGGATTGACCATACAGTTAGTGGCTGCGCTGGGGCTTGTGCTCGCTACGGCCCTTAACGTGGCATCGCTTTATGTTGTGGTACCGCTGGTGATGATGTTCACCGGGATGATTGGTCTGATCACGCCCAATGCTATCTCATCGCTACTGGATTATTTTGGTCATATCAGTGCCACGGCAACCGCACTACTGGGTGGCATACAGTTTAGCTGTGGCGCGTTGGCAGGCGTTCTGGTGGGGCTGTTCCAAGTAGAGCACTTATGGCCCATGGTGCTGACCATGCTAGGTGCTGCTCTGCTGGGCAATATCGGCGTCAGGGTGTTGACGCAAGCCCCGAGGGTGGATGAAGCGTTGTAATGGATAACCTGCCGCAGTGGTTAGAGATGCCCTTGGAGAGTTGGCTAGCCTGCTCAGCCATATTGCTACTCGGTGCCTTTGTGCAGCGGGCCACTGGTTTCGGCTTGGCGGTGGTTGGCGCACCACTATTGCTGATGATTGAGCCCCGGTTGGTGCCGGTGATTCTTGTGCTTTTCGGATTTACTGTGTCCCTCATGATGGTGCGCCGTTATTGGCATGAGGTGAGGTTAAAAGAAATTGGCGTTGCTTTGATTGGCCGTTTACCGGGTAACGGGCTAGGTATTTGGCTGTTGATGGCAGCGCCGATGGTTGTGCTGGAAAAGTTAATTGCCGCCATCGTGCTGTTTGCCGTACTGGTTACGCTGTGCCGCTTTGAGCTGCCGGTGAACCGTGTCACGCTATTTGTGGCGGGTATTCTCTCCGGTATTTTTGGAACGGTGGCCGCTATCGGCGGGCCGCCCATCGTGCTACTCATGCACGGTTTCTCACCTGACCGAATGCGTGGCAACCTAGCGGCCTTTTTTGTCCTGACCTCGCTGTTAACCCTTCTGACGCTGGCGTTGGCAGGGCAGATCAGCGTTTGGCACTTTAAGCTTGCGCTCACCTTTTTGCCTGCCGTTTTAATTGGTAATGCGCTGGCCGATGCCATTGCCCATCGGCTAGATAAACAGCTCTTGCAGCGACTCTCTCTTGGGTTGTGTACTCTTGCAGCGCTGGGGCTGCTGCTGTAGTCATCAATTTCTTTTAAAAAATTGACGCGTTTTTGTGGATGTCATAAAGATGTCATCGAAGCGGTGCAAAGTATGTCTTGCGAAGGCCAGAACCTTACATCGACAGGAGTAACTCGCATGAACCGTATTCTAAAAACCACTGTTTTAGCAGCAGCTGTAATGAGCGTTGCAGGTGTAGCGCAGGCTCGTGAGCAGATCAATATTGTTGGTTCTAGCACGGTCTATCCGTTCGCTAGCTTCGTGGCTGAAGAGTTTGGTGCAACGACTAACTACCCAACGCCTGTGATCGAGTCAACAGGTTCTGGCGGCGGTATCCGTCTGTTCTGTAATGGCGTTGGCGCTGGTACGCCGGATATTTCCAATGCTTCTCGTCGTATTCATGCTTCTGAGCTTGAGCGCTGCATTGAAAATGGCGTGACTGATGTTACTGAAGTGTACATCGGTAGCGATGGTATTGCTTTTGCGCAATCCAATGAAAATGACGCAATGCCTGTAACGCTTGAGCAAATTTTCCTGGCCGTCGCTGCGCAGGTACCTGTTGACGGTGAGTTGGTTGACAACCCCTACACTAACTGGAGCCAGATCGACGCCAGTTTGCCTGATCGCGATATCGTTATCGTTGGTCCGCCCACAACTTCTGGTACTCGTGATGCGTTTGAAGAATTGGTGCTCGAAGCTGCTTCTGAGGAATTTGAAGAGTACGGCGGTGAGGCCTATTCAGACGTTCGTACCGACGGTGGCTGGATTGACGGCGGCGAGAACGACAACCTGATCGTTCAGCGTCTGACTCAAGATCGCACTGCATTTGGCATCTTCGGCTTCTCTTTCCTTGAAGAAAATGATGATGTTTTGATTGGTTCAACCATTGATGGTGTTGAGGCAACTCCAGAGACTATCGCAAGCTTTGATTACCCCGTTGCTCGCTCAATGTTCTTCTACATCAAAAACCAGCACGCTGAAGAAGTGCCGGTAATGTATGACTACGCTGAGATGTTTGTCTCCGAGATGATGATTGGCGAAGATGGTCTGCTCAAAGATATCGGCCTGATCCTGCCGACTGCTGATGCGCTTGAGCGTGTACAGGCTGACTTGGCTGACCGCAAGCAGCTGACCGTTGAAGACCTGATGTAATTAGGCGTGTATCAAGAAAACCGGCGCACACTGCGCCGGTTTTTCTTTTTATGCCAATTCAATGTATGCCTTCGTGTATTTGTCATATTAGTGTCATGTTTTTCCTTCAACATGCCGGTCGTAGATTCATTGTCTAACCAGAGACACCTATGATGCAGACTAACCAGCTATTTTTGATTTTTTGCAGCGTGCTATTGCTATTAGGGCTTGTGGCCTTCTTTGTAGCACGGCGGAAGGCAACGCAGGTGCGATCATCCGGTATCGCAATGTATTCTCAGCCTGATCAGTACGCATGGTTTGCAGTGATTGCCACGGCAGGCCCTGCGATTGTGCTCAGTGCTGTTGGTGCATTTGTCATGTTGCTGATAGGTGCTGAAATACCCACGTTTTCTCTTTTGCTGGTCAGTCTCGTTTTAGCGGCGGTAGGATTGGCAGTAGGCATGCTATTGGTGCGTTCAAACTTCCACGCACGACAAGCCATTGAGAGAACCATACGTTGGATACTCGCTTCTGCCGCAGCTATTTCCATTTTAACCACACTCGGTATCCTCATTTCGATCATCGGTGAGGCACTGAATTTCTTCCAGATGCACAGCTTTTGGGATTTTATTACGGGCACCACCTGGGCTCCAGGTAACAGCTTTTTAGCAGCTGCTGGGCGTGGTGATGGTAGTGGAGCCCAGTTTGGTTCCGTGCCTTTGTTTGCTGGTACTTTCATGATTACGGCCATTGCGTTGTCAGTGGCGGTGCCAATTGGTCTTCTGTCCGCTATCTATATGGGTGAGTATGCACCCAGTAAGGTACGTGCGGTGGCGAAGCCGATGCTAGAGATTTTGGCTGGTATTCCTACCGTGGTATACGGGTTCTTTGCCGCTATCACCGTCGCCCCTTTTATTGTTCGTGTTGCAGAGACCGTCGGGGTGAGTGCTTCCTTTAACAACGCCTTAGCCCCTGGAATCGTCATGGGCATCATGATTATCCCATTTATTTCATCTCTTTCTGACGATGTGATTAATGCGGTTCCCGATAGTATGCGACAGGGTTCGCTTGCGCTGGGAATGACCAAAGGCGAGACCATTCGTGATGTCGTTATACCTGCTGCCTTACCCGGTATTATTTCTGCGGCGCTGTTGGGTATGTCGAGAGCCTTAGGCGAAACCATGATTGTGGTGATGGCAGCGGGCATGCGTCCAAACTTGACGATTAATCCGTTAGAAGAAATGACGACCGTCACGGTACGTATCGTTGCAGCCATGACCGGTGACTTAGAGTTTGAGAGTGCGGAAACGCTTTCTGCGTTTGCTCTTGGGCTAGTGTTGTTTGTGGTAACGCTATCTCTAAATCTTGTATCGGTGCTCATGATCCGCCGTTTCCGCGAAAAATATCGCGTCAATAATCTGTAACGCTTGAGGTATTAATCAATGAGTGATTCATTTGACCAGATCAGTCAGCAGCTCAAGCGTAGACACCGTAAATCTGCGCGGTTGAAATATTTTTCAATGGGTGCGTTGGGATTGGCAGCGATGTTTTTGCTGATCTTCTTCGCCGACATGCTTAATAAAGGGCTGCCTGCATTCAAACAGGCAATGGTAAATGTTGAAGTTAATTATAGTGAAGAGGCTTCGCGCTCAGGACGAGCAGCCATTGATAGAGATTTATCCAGCATCGTAAGCCGAAGCGTCGTACGTGTTATTCCTCTGGAAATGCGCAATGACCCGTCGTTGTTGGGTACTACGCAAACACGTTGGGTATTGGCAAGTGCTGAAGTCGACCAATATCTGAAGGGTAACCGTGCTCGTCGGTTAGATGCTGATGATATGGCAAGAATCGATAGCCTAGTCGCCAGTGGCCAAATTGAGATGCGCTTTAACTCCGGCTTCTTCTCTCGGGGTGACTCTAAGATGGCCGAACTTGCCGGTATCATGTCGGCGGTGGTGGGTACGGTGATGACAATGATTGTCACACTAGCGATTGCCTTTCCAATTGGTGTAATGACCGCTATTTATCTGGAAGAGTTTGCACCTGATAATCGCTTAACTCAGCTCATCGAAATTAATATCAATAACTTGGCGGCCATTCCGTCCATCTTGTTTGGCTTGCTGGGCTTAGCGATTTTCATTAATTTCTTTGGCGTGCCGCGATCCTCCCCTTTGGTAGGGGGTATGACGCTTGCCCTGATGACGCTTCCAGTGATTATCATATCCACGCGTACTGCATTGCGAAGTGTTCCTGAATCAATACGTCACGCGGCGTTTGGCGTGGGCTGTTCACGCTGGCAGGTAGTGAAAGATCATGTATTACCGCTGGCGATGCCCGGCATCATGACAGGTTCCATTATTGGCTTGGCCCAGGCAATGGGGGAAACCGCTCCGCTCATTATTGTAGGTATGGTGGCGTTTATTCCTGATGTAACGGCTTCCTTCACCGAAGCGGCCACGGTGATGCCGGCTCAGGTATTCACTTGGTCAGGTGAACCAGATCGTGCCTTTGTCGAAAAAACAGCAGGTGGCATTCTGGTTTTATTAGCTGTCCTGATCTCGCTAAATGCATCCGCAGTGTTACTGCGTAAGAAATTTGAACGTCGCTGGTAAGCCCGTTACCTAAAGGAATTTATTATGAGTGCTAAAATGCCCGAAATGACTTATCAGTCGAATCCGGAAATTGGCCAGCCCTATACCCGTAATGAGATGGCATGCCACGACCTGAGTATTCGTGTTCGTGACCTCAACCTGTGGTACGGCAAGAGCCAAGCGTTAAAAGGGTTGAATATCGACCTGTTCCAGAAAAATGTGACCGCGCTGATTGGCCCCTCGGGGTGCGGTAAATCTACATTTTTGCGCTGTTTGAATCGCATGAATGACCTGATCCCAAGCGTGCGTATTGAGGGGTTGGTAGAGATGGATGGCCGTGATGTTAACGCTTCAAAGATGGATGAAGTGGCGTTGCGTCGTCGGGTTGGAATGGTGTTCCAGAAGCCTAACCCGTTCCCTAAATCTATCTATGAAAACATTGCTTATGCACCGCGTATGCACGATTTGGTCAGCCGTAAAGCAGATCAAGACGAGCTGGTCGAGAAAGCACTGCGCGATGCGGGCTTGTGGAACGAGGTAAAAGATAAGCTTCAGGAACCAGGTACTTCCCTCTCTGGCGGTCAGCAGCAGCGTTTGTGTATTGCACGAGCGATTGCGGTTCAGCCTGACGTCATTTTGATGGATGAACCGACGTCAGCTCTGGATCCAATCTCCACGGCGACCATTGAAGACTTGATGGATAAGCTGAAAGAGAAGTTCACCATTGTGACTGTGACGCACAACATGCAGCAGGCGGCGCGCGTAGCGGACTACACGGCCTTCTTTCACCTGGGGGAAATCATTGAGTACAACGACACGAAAGTGATGTTCTCGACCCCGGCACAGAAGAAAACCGAAGACTATATCTCTGGCCGTTACGGCTAAATAGATGGCTGCTTTTAGGCTCGCTACCGTAGGGAGCCTTCAAGCAGCGTTTTTTTATCTGCCAATATATGATTTTTCGTATATAAGCGGTAGGCTTTGGCCTTATTGCATATTTGGAGGTACTCCTATGTCACTTCGCGTCGGTATTAATGGATTTGGTCGTATTGGTCGTTTGGCACTGCGCAGCCTTTGGCCGCAGGTGGCGGCAGGCGAGGTGACGCTGGTGCGTATCAACGATCCCGGTGGTGATGCCGCCACCTTTGCGCACTTGCTGGAGTTTGATTCTGTCCACGGCCAATGGACGCCAGGGCAGGGCATCTCTTCACGTCAAGATGCCATTGTCATGGATGGTCATGAGGTGGCGTTTAGTGCTCATAAGACGATTGCGGAAAGCGATTGGTCTGGCTGTGATGTGGTCATCGAGTGCTCTGGCAAAATGAAGAGCACTGACAAGCTGCAGGCATACCTAGATCAAGGCGTCGGGCGCGTGGTAGTGAGTGCGCCGGTGAAAGAAGAAGGCGTGCTGAACGTCGTGGTGGGGGTGAATGATCACCTGTATGAGCCTGCCAAACATCGTATTGTCACGGCGGCGAGCTGCACCACCAACTGTTTAGCGCCGGTGGTCAAAGTGATTCTTGAGCACTTTGGGATACGTCACGGCTCAATGACGACGGTGCATGATATTACCAATACCCAAACTATTTTGGATGCACCGCATAAGGATCTGCGCCGGGCGCGTGCCTGCGGTATGAGCCTGATCCCGACTACCACGGGCTCGGCTAAAGCGATCACCGCAATTTTTCCTGAGTTGGAAGGTAAGCTAAACGGCCACGCGATTCGTGTGCCGCTAGCCAACGCATCGCTTACCGATATGGTGTTCGAACTGGAGCGAGAAGTCACCGTTGAGGAAGTGAATCAAGCGCTAAAAGCCGCTGCCGATGGCCCGCTGAAAGGCATTCTGGGCTATGAAGAGCGCCCGTTGGTGTCCATCGACTATCGCACCGACCCACGCAGCTCGATTATTGATGCTCTTTCTACCATGGTGGTGAACGGAACGCAGTTGAAGCTCTACGCCTGGTACGACAACGAGTGGGGGTATGCAAATCGTACCGCTGAGTTGGCCCGCATGGTCGGTGGGGAGCCCGTTGGTCGTGGCTGAGTCGCTGCTGGGTAAGTTAAGGGTGCTACCGTTCGAGGTGCGCCAGTATATGCTGATTACCGGCAATTACTGGGCGTTTACCGTTACGGACGGCGCGCTGCGCATGCTAGTGGTGATGTACTTCCACCAGTTGGGGTATTCACCGCTTGAAATCGCCATGCTGTTTCTTTTTTATGAAGCCTTTGGCGTCGTGACCAACTTAGTAGGCGGCTGGTTAGGTGCGCGGCTAGGCTTGAACCGCACCATGAACGTGGGGCTAGGGCTGCAAATTGTGGCGCTTGCTATGCTCATGGTGCCCGCCGGGATGCTGACCGTCGTTTGGGTCATGGCTGCCCAGGCGCTCTCGGGCATTGCCAAAGACCTGAATAAGATGAGCGCCAAAAGCGCTGTTAAAGTGCTGGTGCCTGCTGATAGTGCCAATGCCAATAGCGCTTTGTACCGCTGGATAGCGATGTTAACCGGCTCTAAAAATGCGCTGAAAGGTCTGGGCTTTTTTGTTGGCGGTGTGCTGCTGACGTTGATTGGGTTTCGTGGGGCCGTAGTTGCGATGGCCGTGATGCTGAGTGCCGTGCTGCTGCTATCGCTCTGGCGCTTAAAAGCCGATTTGGGCAAGCAAAAAGTCAAACCCAAGTTCTCCGAGATCTTCTCCAAGTCCCGCGCAATCAACGTACTTTCTGCCGCGCGCTTTTGCTTGTTTGCCTCTCGCGACGTGTGGTTTGTCGTGGCGCTGCCGGTCTTTCTATATGATCAGCATGGTTGGAGCCACTGGACCGTGGGTGGGTTGTTGGCTGCCTGGATTATTGGTTATGGCGGTGTGCAAACCCAAGCACCAAAACTCACCGCGTTACTGAAGGGCGACGCGCGGACGATGACCGCAGGGTGGGCAGCTGCCCTGGCGGTGCTAGCCACTTTGTTAGCGCTACTCCCCCTAGCTCAGGTGGGGTGGTTAGTGGTTGGGCTGCTGGCGTTTGGCGTGCTGTTTGCGGTGAACTCCAGTTGGCACAGTTATTTAATCGTTCACTATGCCCGTGCCGATGGCGTATCGATGGATGTTGGCTTCTACTATATGGCTAATGCCATGGGGCGTTTGGTGGGCACGCTACTGTCTGGTTGGCTCTATATGGCGTATGGTTTGAGTGCTTGCCTGTGGGTGGCGGCAGGATTGGTGGCTGCCAGCGCTATAATGGCGCTGGCCCTGCCTAAGCAGGCGGCATGATTCGTTCGCCCAGCGCTGGTTTAACGCTCACCTTAGGGAGCGCACAAACGCTTGCCTGGGCATCTAGCTACTATCTGCCTGCCATTCTTGCAGCGCCCATTGCCAATGAGATGGGGCTGTCTAGCCGCTGGGTCTTTGGAGCGTTTTCAGCGGCATTGTTGCTGGTCGCGATGCTAGGGCCTAGTGTAGGGCGGTTGATTGATCGCCAAGGCGGCCGCGGTGTACTAATGGCGTCTAACGGCTTGATGGCGCTGGGACTCATCGCGTTAGCGCTATCCCAAGGGGCCGCTTCGCTGGTGTTTGCCTGGCTTGTGATCGGCGTGGGTATGGCGTTTGGATTGTACGATGCGGCCTTTGCCACGCTGAGCCGCCTGTTAGGCAATCAAGCCAGGGCCTCAATTACGGGGGTGACGCTTGTGGCGGGGTTCGCCAGCACCATTGGTTGGCCCATCACTGCCTTCATTGAGAGCGAGTGGAGCTGGCGTGCTGCCTGTGTTAGTTGGGCGTTGGCGCATGTGCTGGTAGGCATACCCTTGAACGCTCGCTTGCCAAAGGCTGAGCGCAACGCAGACGTCAGCGTGTCGAGCCACACTTCTCCCTCTCCTGAGCGCCCTCGTTTCACCATGTTGCTTCTGGCCTACGTATTTGCGGCCGGATGGTTTGTATCTACCGCCATGGCAGCGCATTTACCCTGGCTGTTACAAGAGAGCGGAGTGTCGCTGTCAGTAGCGATTGCTGCGGCTGCCTTAGTGGGTCCAGCCCAAGTCGCTGCGCGAATGGGCGAGTTTGTGCTGTTGCGCCGTTTTCATCCCCTGGTGGCGGGAAGGGTGGCCACCACGCTCCATCCCATAGGGGCCACGCTTTTAACGCTCTTTGGGATGCCTGCTGCCGGGTTTGCGCTACTGCATGGCGCTGGTAACGGCATGATGACGATTGCCTCGGGCACGCTGCCACTTGCGCTGTTTGGTTCCAACGGGTTTGGGCGCAGGCAAGGGCTTATTATGGTGCCTGCACGGACCTTGCAGGCACTGGCACCCCTTCTATTTGGGCTGATGATTGATCAGTGGGGCGCGGGAGCGCTGTGGTTAACGTCGTTGCTCATGTTGGTAGCAACGCTAGTGCTGCTGAGTATCCGCGTGCCCCGAGGCTAACGCAGCACCATCGACAAACAGGCGCTTTAACTTCCACCAGCCTTCTACTCGAAGTCGTAAGCCCTGCTGGGCAAGCTCGGGGGCTATCCACAGCGTCACTTCTTCCGACTGGTGGCATGCAAACGTTGAGATCTCTTTGGGAGTAGACGTCTCAGCGATGGCGATGCGCGCCGTGCCTCCGCAGCAGCCATGACGGGGTGAAAGCCTTACGGTGACCACGCCCCCTTGTTGCTTGATAAAAGCAGCAGCTGTTTCTTCTATTTCAATGACCGGGTCCATCATTTCTTGAGCGCCTCTTATTTGGGCGGGTAGTCAACACGCTCGCCATCCTCTTTCACAAAGTGTGCCACTGGCCGCTCCAGCAGCGCCAACACCTGTTCGGAAGGTCGACAGAGTTTTGAGCCTTTAGGCGTAATGACGATAGGGCGGTTGATCAGAATGGGATGGACCATCATGGCGTCGATAAGCTGATCATCGCTTAACGTAGGATCATCCAATGTGAGCTCATCGTAAGGCGTGCCTTTGTGGCGCAGCAGCGCTCGCGGCGGCAGCTTCATCATCGCCAGCAGCTCTATCAAGCGCTCTCGGCTGGGCGGCGTTTCCAGGTAGTGGATCACGTCAGGATCTTCCCCTGATGATTTGATCATGGTCAGCGTGTTGCGCGATGTGCCACAGTTTGGGTTGTGGTAGATAGTGATTGACATTACGGGGCGTCACGTTGAGAGGGGGTTTGGTTAATGGCTGGCGATAGGGTAGTGGGATCTTGCTCGGCCTTGTGCGCTTTCGCGGCGTTTGCCCACCATGTCAACTGTGCTAGCGTCCGGCCAAAATAGCTTTCCCAGCGCTCTTGCTCTGCACGAAATTGCCCATCGCTATCGAGGGCTTCATGAGCCTTTGGGATATGTATCATCGCTGAAACAGGCAAGCAGCCCAACTCAGATAGAAACGAGCGCATATTCACGGCAGCGCGGGTGCCACCCCACTGGCCCATGGAGTAGGTGACGATGGCGCTGGGTTTAAACGCAAATAGCGACGCGCCAAAGTGATTCAGTAAATGACTCAGTGCTGGGCTCATGGCGTGATTGTATTCCGGGCTCACCATCACGTAGCCATCTGCTTGGCCAATTTTCTTTGCCAGGGCATCTAAATCATCCGGTACGGTGGAGGCAGAGTAGGCAAAATGCGGTTTAAACGGGCCGCTGAGATTGAGAGAGAGCGGGTCAATAATCTCCGCCGTCGTATCGCGCTGTGCGCTGAGTAACTGCCAGCACGCTTTGGTTACCCGCTCGCCCAGGCGTGCGGGCGCGGGAGGCGTTGACGTTCTGGTGGAGCCGAGAAAAATCAAATAGTGCGCCATCGAGCAGACTCCTTAGGCATGAGTAGGGAAATGCTGGCGCGTGTTATTGGCAATGCGCACTAGGGCCAGCATCAGCGGTACCTCTACCAATACACCCACCACCGTTGCTAGAGCAGCACCCGACTGCAGGCCGAACAGCGCAATGGCGGCCGCCACGGCAAGCTCAAAAAAGTTGCTGGCACCAATCATCGCCCCAGGTGCAGCAATATTGTGCGGTACGCGCCACGCTTTCGCCCAACCATAGGCGATAAAGAAGATCAAAAACGTCTGTAGAATCAGCGGAATGGCGATAAGCACAATATGCAGTGGATTGTTTAGAATGACATCGCCCTGAAACGCGAAAAGCAGTACCAGAGTAATGATCAGCCCTATGGGAGTGATCGGGCCTATGCGCTTCATAAAGACATTGTCATACCACTGGGCACCGCGCTTGGCGATAAGGATTTTGCGCGTGAAGTAACCCGCCGCCAGGGGAATGACGATGTAGAGCACTACTGAGAGTAGCACCGTATCCCAGGGTACCTGAATATTTGAAATACCCAGCAGCAAGACCACGATCGGCGCAAAAGCGAACAGCATGATCAGGTCGTTGAGCGCCACTTGTACCAGCGTGTAGGCTGCGTCGCCACGGGTCAGGTAGCTCCAGACGAAGACCATCGCCGTGCAGGGCGCAGCGCCCAGTAGAATGGCTCCTGCAAGGTACTGGCTGGCCAGCGCATCAGGGATCCAAGGTTTAAAAATCACCATAAAAAATAGCCATGCCAGGCCAAACATGGTGAAGGGTTTGATGAGCCAGTTCACCGTGGTGGTGATGGCCAGCCCTTTTGGTTGGCGACGGACGCCTGCAATGGCACTAAAGTCAATTTGCGCCATCATGGGGAAAATCATCGCCCAGATGAGTACAGCAATAGGGATTGATACCTGCGCGTATTCAAAGCGTGATAGGGCTTCGGGGACAGCAGGTGCCCACTGCCCGAGTGAAATACCTGCCACAATCGCAGCGGCGACCCAAAGCGAGAGATAGCGCTCAAAAAGCCCCATGTCGGCACTGCTGGGGGCTGCCTTTTCCTGATGTGACATGGCTCGCTCCTTGATTAGATGGCGCGCTGGTTAACGCGCTTAGAAAGCTCTTCGGCGCTCTCTTTGCGCTCTGAGTATCGGTCGGTGAGCAGCTCGCTTCGCTCTCGCACCAGCAGAGTGAATTTCACCAGCTCTTCCATGACGTCCACGATGCGATCATAAAACGGCGATGGCTTCATGCGGTCGTTGTCATCGAACTCCATAAAGGCTTTGGGCACGGAAGATTGGTTAGGGATGGTTACCATGCGCATCCAACGCCCCAAAATGCGCAGCTGGTTCACTGTGTTAAATGATTGTGAGCCTCCGCAGACCTGCATCACAGCTAGGGTTTTGCCTTGAGTGGGGCGTATGCCGCCTAGCGCCAGGGGAATCCAGTCGATTTGTGCTTTCATAATGCCTGTCATCGCCCCGTGGCGCTCTGGCGAGCACCACACCATCCCGTCTGCCCACTGCGCTAGGGAGCGTAGCTCTTCCACCTTGGGGTGGCTGGCATCTTCAGCATCAGGGAGCGGCAGGCCGCGCGGGTTGAAAATGCGTGTTTCGGCGCCCATCGCATCCAGTAGGCGGGCCGCTTCTTCTACCGCTAAGCGGCTAAATGATCGCTCGCGTAGCGATCCATACAGCAGCAGCACTTTGGGTGCCGGTTGCGAGGAGGAGGGCAGCCCCAATGATTCGAGGCTAGGAGCTTGGAAGAGCTCAGGGTCGAGATTGGGTAAATCCGCAAGCAGTGCCATGGGGGCTCCTTGGTAAAAACAACCATAGATGGCTTTCATGATATATGTTTTTTCGTATATTTCTAGCCGACTGCCTGAGTTGCAATATCTCCGTCATCATCTGGGCGTATGGTGGCGATGTAAAATTAAATAAGAGGTTGTTGAATTATGTCGAAGCGTCGCGTGCTCTTTCTCTGTAATGCCAATTCTGCGCGCTCCCTGATGGGAGAAGTGCTACTTCGCCATATGGCCGGTGATCGCTTCGAATCCTTCAGTGCAGGCTCGGCACCCGATGAGCCCCATGCGCTCACGCTTGAAGCCTTAAAAAAGCAGGGTCTTTCGACAGATGGGCTGCACAGCAAGTCACTGGATCAATTCGAGAACGATGCCTTCGATGTCGTGATCGTGCTGTGTGACAAAGCCCAGCAGGCGTGCCGGGACTGGCAAGGAAAGGCTGACGAAATCTTATACTGGGACATCCGTGACCCCCGCTTGATCAGTAAGTTAGATGCTTACGAGCAAGCGCTGTTCGAGATTCGCCGCCGCTTACAGCTTTGGTTGCCGCTGCAAAAAAGCTGATCATTCCTATCTCGACGGAGTGCACCATGAAAGTGATCAATAATCTAAGCGTCAAGGCAAGCTGGACGCTGGTACTCGTGACGTTTACTTGCTTAGTGTTAGCCATTGGCGGCTTAGGGCTTTTTGCCAATCAGTTTGGGCGCGATGCATTTACATCGTTGCAGCAACAGGAAATGGCGCAGGTGCGCGAGCTAAACGGTGCTTATACTCAGGTTTTACGTGCCAGAGTGCAGATGAATCGTGCAGCGGAACTCATTCGTACGCCTTCTTTTGATCGTCCTGAACCACTTTTAGAAGAATCGCAGCGTCTTCTTGACTCTGCCATTCGCCGGTTTACGGCGTTTCAGGAGAGACTCGATGCAAATCAGCAAACAGAGCTTTCTGAACAGCTGGCAAATAGCTTTCGCTCGCTAGTAAATAACAATCTCAACCTACAAATGATGATGTTAGAAGAGCGAGACGTGCGCGGTTTTCTATCTGGAGAGTCCCGCGTTGATGATAGTAGTCAACGCTTTGTTGCTGCCGCAGAAGGCTTCTATGACTATTCGGTAGCACGTGGTGCTGGCCTGTTTGAGCGTTTTGAGAAAATTTCATCATTGCTGTTTTTGGGCGTAGTGGGAATGATCATTGTAGCGCTTCTGATGGTAGGTGCGGTGGTGTGGGGAGTGCGCCGTAATGTGCTGCGTCCGTTGCGCGTGATTACCCAACATTTTAAACGCATTGCAAAAGGTGATTTATCGTCTCCTGTAGAAGCCCACGCGAACAACGAAATTGGTCTCCTGTTTAGCGAGCTTGAAAATATGCAGCGCTCGTTAACGACAACCGTGAATCACCTCAATAACAGCAGTCAGCAGGTGTATAGCGACAGTCAAGCGATGGCTACCCAAAGCCAGCGGCTTGCGGGGCAAACCGATTCTCAGATGTCAGCGCTACAGCAAATGGCCGCGAGTCTTGAGCAACTCACCGCAACAGTGAATCAAAATGCTGAGAGCGCGTTGCACGTCAATCGCTCTACTACCGATGTAACCCATAAAGCGCAGCAGGGTGATGAAGTCATCGCTCAGTTTATTGCCACGATGCAGTCGATTAACCAGCACTCTGAAGAGATTCAAAGCATCATCAAAGTGATCGAAAGCATCGCGTTCCAAACCAATATTTTGGCATTGAATGCCTCGGTAGAGGCCGCACGGGCAGGTGAGCATGGGCGTGGTTTTGCTGTGGTGGCTAGCGAAGTGCGCGCGCTAGCCACGCGCAGTGCCGATGCCGCCCACGATATTCGCGCACGTATCGAGGCTTCACGTAAGAGCGTTGAGGAAGGTAGTGAGCTCTCTCATCAGGCCGGTGAGCACACTCGGGCGATCATGCAAGCCGCGACCGAAGTAGAGCACCTAATGGCGCAAATGGCCAAAGCTTCTGAGGAGCAGCGGCGTGGTATTGAAGAGGTCAACGTGGCTGTGACTCAGATTGATGCTACGACGCAAGACGCAATGCGCCTAGTGAACCAAACAGCGCAAAGTGCCGAGGGGTTGACACAAGAAGCGCTGCAGATGCGTGAATATGCGGGGCAATTCCGGATTGCTGAGGAAGCCATTACATCCGATTTAAGTGATGAAGCATCGGAGCAACCCTTGGGGCAATTGGATTGGGAGGCAATGGCAAGTACTGAGTCGCGCGATCTTAAAGAGAATATGCGCGCCTTGGCTTAGTAGCCAAGACGCGTTTTATGGTGCTTGTTTAACGGTTTAGTCCATTAACTCAACAGCAACGGCGGTGGCTTCCCCACCGCCAATACAGAGACTGGCAATACCGCGTTTGCCGCCTTTGGTACGCAGTGCATGGATGAGCGTAGCAATAATGCGTGAGCCGGTGGAGCCAATCGGGTGTCCTTGAGCGCAAGCGCCGCCAAAGACGTTCACTTTTGCGTGCGGCAGGCCAAGGTCGTCCATGGCCATCAGGGTCACGACGGCGAAGGCCTCATTGATCTCGAACAGATCCACATCGTTAACACCCCAGCCAAGTTTTTTCATCAGCTTTTCAATCGCGCCTACAGGGGCGATGGTAAATTCGCTCGGATGACGGGAGTGAGTGGCATGGCCCAGCATTCTGGCCAGCGGTTTGACGCCGTGACGCTGAGCTGCTTCTTGGCTGGCGAGAATCAGGGCCGACGCTCCGTCGGAGATAGAGCTGGCGTTGGCAGCCGTAATGGTGCCATCTTTTGCAAACGCGGGGCGCAGCTGTCTAATCTTATCCAGCTTGGCTTGGAAGGGCTGCTCATCGTAAGAAACAACGGTCTCGCCCTGGCGCGTGGTGACCGTGACAGGGGCCATTTCGGCGTCTAAATCGCCATTGTTGGTGGCGGCCATAGCCCGTTCCAGGGAGGCAATGGCGAAATCATCTAGCCGTTCACGCGTGTAGCCGCGCTCAGTGGCCACATCCTGAGCGAAGACGCCCATGAGTTTGCCAGTTTCAGCATCTTCCAGCCCGTCGAGGAACATGTGGTCTTTGAGCTCGCCATGACCGAGCCGATAGCCACCGCGTGCCTTGGTGAGTACATGGGGCGCATTCGACATGGATTCCATGCCGCCCGCTAACAAGATCTCTCCAGTGCCCGCTTTGATCAAGTCATGCGCCAACATAGTGGCTTTCATGCCTGAGCCACAGAGCTTATTGATGGTCGTTGCACCGTTGGCGTCTGGAATGCCTGCTTGGCGCATCGCTTGGCGTGCAGGGCCTTGTTTGACACCGGCGGGGAGCACGCACCCCATGATGCCCTCTTCAATAGCGGCGGCTTCGATGCCAGCGCGCTCAATGGCGGCGCGGATGGCCACCGCGGCTAATTCGGGTGCGCTCATGCTGGAGAGGCTGCCCATCATGCCCCCCATGGGAGTGCGGGTTGCGGATAAAAAGACGACGTCGGTAGCGCTACTCATTGTCTATCTCCTGATAGATTTTTTGTGATTATCTGGCTGAGTGTTTAGCGATGCGTTGACCCGTTCGCGGGGCTGTGGTCTTCTCCTACGTAACCAAGCAAGCGCTAGTGTAAATGACATGAATGTAATGAATGCATCTCCTCGCCGCAAGGAATTGACGCGCTTAGCCGCTCAGCTATTCGTACAAGAGGGCTTTGATCGCACCACGGTGCGCATGCTGGCCCAGGAAATGGGCATCAAGTCCGGTAGCCTGTTTCATCATTTTAAAGATAAGCAGGAAATTCTGGCGGCGGTCATTGAGGAGGGCACACAAAATGCGCTCAGTATCGCCAAAGCTGCTTTGCAAGCGTGCCCGAATAACGCAGAGGCGCGGCTACATGCCATGGCGAGAGCCCACCTGGAAACGCTGTTTGCCGACCGTAATGCGCATGTGGTGGCGCTATTTGAGTGGCGTCGGTTAGATCCTGCGGCCAGCGCGCATTTAAGTCACTTGCGCGATGCTTACGAAGCGATGTGGGTAGACGTCATAGAGGATGCTCTGTCGGCAGGGCTTATTCATGGTGACCGCTTTCTCGTTTCGCGTTTTATCTTAGGAGCACTGAACTGGACCGTGCGGTGGTATGACCCTAATGGTTCGCGCACGCCAGATGATCTCGCCGATGAGTTGGTCGCGATGATCATGTCGCGTTAAGCCGCTAAGCGGCGATTCTCTTTAGTCGACCAACGTCTAACCCCTTTGCCGCGCTTGCGGCTTGCGCTCTTGGATAAATGCTTTTAGCGTTGGTCTATCGGTAGGCTTCCGTTAACGTAAACGGACAATAATGCCAACACTGCGTGGAATCCTGCCTGCCCGAGTGCTCACGACCAACAACATAAGAGAGCCGTCATGACAGCAACATCAGCGTCACTTCCTCAGTATTCGACATTTCTCGAGAGCTTTTCAGTTGCGAGTGTTGTCGCCGCACTGGATGACCATCAGGATGGTTGTCTAAATGCCTTTGAAGCTTGCTGTGGCCGACACGTGCGCCAAGGGCAGGGCGACGTATTGGCGCTGGTGCATGAAGATACCCAGGGCCAAACCCATACGCTGACCTATGCCGAGCTGGATAAGCAGAGCGGCCAGTTAGCGGGCTGGTTCAAAAGCCAGGGGCTTGGTGAGGGTGACCGGATTGCCTGCATGTTGCCCCGCTCTGTTAATTTGCTGATCACCGTGCTGGCAACGTGGCGCATTGGGGCCGTCTATCAGCCGTTGTTCACTGCCTTTGGGCCGGATGCAGTGGATTACCGGTTAGGGCGAGCCGATACCAAGTTGGTCATTACCGATCATGCCAATCGCTATAAATTTGATGGTTTGAGCCAGTGCCCGCCCGTTTTAGCCGTGGGCGGTGCAACCAGCGAGCATGCCAACGACCTCGATTGGCAGGCTGCATTGACGTATACGTCAATGAGTGAAGCGCCTCCCCGGCTTTCGCCGGATAAGCCGTTTCTACAGATGTTT
The DNA here is from genome assembly GCF_014640815.1 of Vreelandella lutescens. GTDB lineage: Bacteria > Pseudomonadota > Gammaproteobacteria > Pseudomonadales > Halomonadaceae > Vreelandella > Vreelandella lutescens. The sequence continues at coordinate 928,759 of NZ_BMHM01000001.1, forward strand.
ACTTCCGGCACGGTGGGTAAGCCTAAAGGGGTAGCAGTACCGCTATCGGGAATGACCGCGTTTGCACTCTATATGGAGCTAGCGGTTGACCTTCGTGAAGATGACCGCTTCTGGAATATGGCGGACCCTGGCTGGGCCTATGGCCTCTATTACGCTATTGCTGGGCCGCTCTTACTAGGTGTCACAACCCATTTCTGTGAAGCAGGGTTCAGTGCAGAGGGTGCCTTGGCGTTTATGAAGCGCCATCGCATCACCAATTTTGCAGCGGCACCGACGGCATACCGCCTGATGAAAGCGTCTGGTCTGTTTGATAACGCCCACCAAACCTTAACGCTGCGTGCAGCCAGCTCTGCTGGGGAGCCACTGAATACGGAGGTCGTTACCTGGGTAGAAAAATCGCTAGGCTGCCCTGTGATGGATCATTACGGTCAAACGGAAACCGGGATGACCTGTAACAATCATCACTCCCTTGAACACCCCAAACATGTGGGAGCTATGGGGGTGCCGATGCCGGGCTACCGGCTAGCCATACTGGATGCGGAGTACAACGAGCTGCCACCCGGTGAACCCGGCGTGTTGGCGGTGGATATCAAGAACTCGCCTGCCCACTTTTTCCAAGGCTACACCTGGCAAGAGAAAGATCCCTTCGTCAACGGCTACTATTTAACTGGCGATGTGGTCATTCGTAATGAAGATGGTTCTTTTCAATTTGCAGGCCGAGATGATGACATTATCACCACGGCGGGTTACCGAGTGGGGCCAACGGACGTCGAAAATAGCGTGATGACGCATCCAGCAGTGGCGGAGTCTGCGGCGGTGGGGCAGCCAGACGAGATTCGTGGCGAAGTGATCAAGTCCTATATCGTACTTCGCGATGGTTACGAACCGAGTGATGCCCTGGCCGAAGAAATTCGCCAGCAGGTGCGCGAACGGCTCTCTACTCACGCGTTCCCCAGAGTGATTGAGTTTGTCGATGAGCTACCTAAAACCCCCAGCGGCAAGATTCAGCGCTTTAAGCTGCGTGCCCAAGCAGCAGAGCAAGTTCGCGATAACTCATAATTCATAGGAAGAGCGTCATGCAGATAAAGGATCGTACGTTTTTGATTACCGGGGCTGCCTCGGGTCTTGGGGCGGCAACGGCAGAGCGGCTGGTAGGCGCTGGCGCCAATGTGGTGCTGTGCGATATGAGTGATCGAGTGTCGAACTTAGCAGAACAGCTGGGTGCTCAGGCTAAGGCTTGTGTGGTTGATATCACCTCTGCCGCCGATATGCAGCAGGCGGTGAATACAGCGGTGGCGTTGGGTGGTGAAAGCGGGCTTTCTGGCGTTGTGCACTGTGCAGGTGTGGTGAGCGTCGCCAAACTAGTGGATCGAGACGGTCATCCCGCCGATCTTGATAGCTATTCGCGCACGGTCAATATCAATCTAGTCGGCACCTTTAACGTGATGCGGCTCGCTGCTGCTGCGATGGCTAAAAACCAGCCCGGTGACAGCGGTGAGCGTGGTGTGATTATCAACACGGCCTCTATTGCGGCGTTTGATGGGCAAGTGGGGCAGTGTGCCTACAGTGCTTCTAAAGCGGGGGTTGTGGGAATGAGCTTGCCAGCGGCACGAGAGTTATCCCGCCATGCCATTCGCGTCATGGCGATTGCTCCTGGGGTGTTTGAGACACCAATGATGAGCGAGATTCCTGATGAGGCCGCCCAGGCATTAGCTGCTGCTGTGCCTTTCCCTAAGCGCTTGGGAAAACCTGAAGAGTTTGCGCTGTTAGCAGAGCAAATCATTACCAACCCCATGCTCAATGGGGAGGTGATTCGTTTGGATGGCGGTATACGCATGCAGTAATCCGCTTTAAGCGCACCGCTCTTGGCCAGCCTGCTCATATTTCGAGCAGGCTTTTTTGTATTTAAAAACATGCCCTTGTATTTATGGCGACCAAAGTTGTAGTCGGTTTTTCAGCTTAATTCAAACGACTGCTTGACTGTGCTGTGTGAGCGCGCTAATTTTCAAACATGTGTTTGAAAGCGGTTGGTGAATGCCAGCGCTTTCAGCCCCCTGTTTAGGAGAAGTAACATGCCCAGCTATCAAGCCCCTCTGCGTGACATGCGTTTCGTGATGGACGAAATGTTTGATTACCCAAGCCACTACGCCGCATTACCCAATGGTGAAGATGCCTCGCCAGATGTCGTGAGTGCGATTTTGGAAGAGGGTGGTCGCTTTGCTCGTGAGGTGCTGCTACCTCTCAATCAAAGCGGTGATGAGGAGGGGTGCTTGCTGGAAGGGGGCGAGGTGAAAGCTCCTAAAGGATTTAAAGAAGCCTATCAGCAGTATGTTGAAGGCGGCTGGCCGAGTTTGGCCGCAGATCCTGAGCAGGGTGGTCAAGGCCTTCCTCATTCATTGGCGATGATGCTCTCTGAAATGATCTGCGCCACTAACCTGGCGTGGGGTATGTACCCAGGGTTGTCACACGGCGCGGCGGATGCGCTTCGTCACCACGGCACTGATGAGCAAAAGGCTGCTTATCTTACCAAGCTGGTAGAAGGTGTTTGGACCGGCACCATGTGCTTGACGGAACCGCACTGCGGTACTGACCTTGGTTTGATTAAAACCCGCGCAGTGCCCGCTGAAGGTGATGCTTACCACATTACGGGCACCAAAATTTTTATCTCTGCTGGTGAACACAATTTAGCTGAAAATATCGTGCACCTCGTTTTGGCCAAGCTGCCGGATGCTCCTGAGGGTTCTAAAGGTATTTCGCTATTCGTTGTGCCCAAGTTTTTGCCGGACGCTGTGGGTAACCCTGGTGATCGCAATGGCGTCAGCTGTGGTTCCCTTGAGCACAAAATGGGTATCCATGGTAACGCTACCTGCGTCATGAACTTTGACGGTGCAACGGGCTATCTAGTGGGCGCGCCGAATAAAGGCCTGGCCTGCATGTTCACTATGATGAACGCGGCCCGCCTGGGCGTGGGGATTCAAGGGTTGGGTTTAATGGAAGCGAGCTTCCAGAATTCGTTGAGCTATGCGCGCGACCGCTTACAGATGCGTGGGCTGTCTGGCGTACAAGCGCCCGATAAAGCCGCTGACCCTATTATTGTGCACCCTGATGTACGCCGTATGCTGCTCACTCAAAAAGCTTTCGCCGAAGGCGGCCGCATGCTGGTGCTGTATACCGCTCAGATGCTGGATATTGTTGAGCACGGTGTGCCGGGCGAGGAGAAAGAGCGTGCGGAGACGCTGCTCGGTCTATTAACACCCATCGTCAAAGCCTTCCTGACGGAAGTGGGCTTTGAGTGTACGAATGAAGGCGTGCAGATTTTTGGTGGGCACGGCTTTATTAAAGAGTGGGGCATGGAGCAGTTGGTGCGCGATGCGCGCATCACACGCCTTTATGAAGGCACGACCGGCATTCAAGCGCTTGATCTATTAGGACGCAAAGTGCTGATGAGCCAAGGCGAGTCGCTAAAGGTGTTCACTAAAGAGATTCACAAGTTCTGTAAGTCAGAGGAGAGCAATCCTGCGCTGAAAGAGTTTATTGCGCCGCTGGCTAAGCTGAACGCCGAGTGGGGCGAGCTCACCATGGGCATCGGTATGAAGGCGATGCAGGACCGTGAAGAGGTAGGGGCCGCTAGCGTCGATTATTTGATGTACTCAGGTTACGTGACGGTTGCTTATCTGTTCGCACGTGCTGCCAAGCAGGCCGCTGCCTCGCAGGACGGTGATGATGCCGCTTTCTATCAGGCAAAGTTGAATACAGCGCGGTTTTACTATCAGCGCTTGTTACCGCGTACCAAAGCGCACGCGGCAATGATCCAAGCGGGAGCGGGCAGCTTAATGGCCATCTCAAGCGAAGACTTTGGCTTAGGCTTTGAGATTTAAGCCTAGGCGTTTACCAGGCACTCTCTGGTCAGGGTACTGATCGGTGGTTTGCGGCAGACTTGTCTTTAGACATCGTCTGCCGCTTTTTTTTCAAAACCCTCTTGCCAACCCGGCCGCGAATCCGTAAAGTACGCATCCGCTGCCGGGGACGCCAAGCGTTACCAGCGGTGAATGAGGTTGAAAAACCTCTGGTTTGTCAGGAAGTTAGAGCCGTCTTGTTATAGTTTAAGTCGCTCGCTTCACTCGCTGAAAACAGCGGTTGACAAACACCAGGAAGTGCGTAGAATACGCCTTCCTCGCTGAGGCAACACGGTTCAGGTCATCGAGCCAGCACAGCGAAAACGCTCTTTAACAATTTGATCAGGTAATTCATGTGGGCGCTTGCCGATGAGGGTGATAAA
>NZ_BMHM01000002.1 GCF_014640815.1 Vreelandella lutescens
CGCGGCGTAAGCGATAGCGCACCCGCGAAGCACTCCGTTAGGAGTGCCGATGATGGCACTGAGGTGTGATATTTCACGGTGGCTTAATCCAGGCGGCTATCCGCCGCCCCCGCGGGTGCCTCATTTGCTCGTTGCTCTCGCTCTTTCGTTACGCCGCGCTACGGGTACGTGCAATTGCCCCGTGTTGATGGGTATCACGGCACTTGAGATAGGCACCCGTAGCGCGGCGTAAGCGATAGCGCACCCGCGAAGCACTCCGTTAGGAGTGCCGATCTTGGCACCGAGATGTGATATTCCACGGTGGCATCATCCAGGCGGCTACCGCCGCCTCCGCGGGTGCCTCATTTGCTCGTGCCTCGCAAGATTCGTTACGCCGCGCTACGTGGCAGGCACTCCGCTCTAATGGTTTGCGGTACTTAAGGTGAGCACCCGTAGCGCGGCGTAAGCGATAGCGCACCCGCGAAGCACTCCGTTAGGAGTGCCGATGATGGCACTGAGGTGTGATATTTCACGGTGGCATCATCCAGGCGGCTATCCGCCGCCCCCGTGAGTGCCGCATTTGCTCGTTGCCTCGCAAGATTCGTTACGCCGCGCTACGGGTATGTGCAATTGCCTCGTGTTGATGGGTATCACGGCACTTGAGATAGGCACCCGTAGCGCGGCGTAAGCGATAGCGCACCCGCGAAGCACTCCGCTAGGAGTGCCGATGATGGCACTGAGGTTTGATGCTTCACGGTGGCTTCATCCAGGCGGCTATCCGCCGCCCCCGCGGGTGCCTCATTTGCTCGTGCCTCGCAAGATTCGTTACGCCGCGCTACGTGGCAGGCACTCTGCTCTAATGGTTCGCTGCGCTCAAGAGAGGGCTCCCGTAGCGCGGTGTAAGCGATAGCGCACCCGCGAAGCACTCCGTTAGGAGTGCCGATGATGGCACTGAGGTGTGATGATTTGCGGTGGCCTCATCCAGGCGGCTACCGCCGCCCCCGCGGGTGCCGCATTTGCTCGTTGCTCTCGCTCTTTTGTTACGCCGCGCTACGGGTATGTGCAATTGCCCCGTGTTGATGGGTGTCACGGAACTTAAGGGAAGGCTCCCGTAGCGCGGTGTAAGCGGAGCGCACCCGCGAAGCACTCCGTTAGGAGTGCCGATCTTGGCACTGAGGTGTGATCGTTCTCGGTGGCTTAATCCAGGCGGCTATCCGCCGCCTCCGCGGGTGCCTCTTTCGCTCGTTGCTCTCGCTCTTTCGTTCCGCCGCGCTACGGGTACGTGCAATTGCCCCGTGTTGATGGGTGTTGGCACTTAAGGTGGGCACCCGTAGCGCGGCGTAAGCGGAGCGCACCCGCGAAGCACTCCGTTAGGAGTGCCTGGGGGTTACTCCCAGTTCATGTCGGCCACTTCGGGTATGTCTTGCGTGCCCCAGTCTGGTTCGTACCATCCTTTTTTCACGCATTGGTGAAAGCTGGACCATTGCCATTCGCGAGGGGACTGCGCCCAGCCGTGCTTCACCGGGTTGTAGTGGATGTAATCCATGTGGCGCTGCCAGTCGTTTTCGTCTCGGACCACGTGTTCCCAAAATCCGCGTTGCCATGCGTATTGGCTGCCGGGTGGGAAGAGGAACTCTTTGGAGGCGTATTTTTTGACGTCGCGCCAGCGGGATGAGTAATCGGCGTCTCCTTCGGGGAGGGTCCAGAGGCAGTGCAGGTGGTCGGGAAGGAGAACAAAGGCATCCATTGTAAAGGGTTGTTCATCGCGTACACGTCGAAACGCTCGGCCCAGTGCGTCGATGTTTAAGCGATCCGCTAAGAGCGGTTGGCGGCCGTAGGTGACGACAGTAAAGAAGTAGGTGCCGCCTGGGATATGGGCGCGTCGGTAAGTCGCCATGGCTGCTTCCCTGCAGTGAGTGAGGGGAATAGGGTAGCGTGATTAAAAGTGATGTGCATCCTTGGTGGGTCAGGTTTCAGGGTTTTGGCGGTGGCACTGAGATTTGATGATTCTCGGTGGCTTGATCAGGCGGCTAGCGCCGCCCCCGCGGGTGCCTCATTTGCTCGTGCCTCGCAAGATTCGTTACGCCGCGCTACGATGTTGCCCTTCACCCTTCACCCTTCACCCTTCACCCTTCACCCTTCACCATTTATCGCTTTTCCAGGCTTTCTACGGAAAGCTCGACGTGTTGCGGGCGTTGGAGGACGTTGAGTAGGACGATGGCACGTTCTTCGCCTTTGCTGCGGGTGAAGATGGCTTCTAGGTCTTTGAAGGGGCCGTCGGTGATGGTGACTTTTTCGCCGGCGGTGAAGTAGCTGTGGCTGCCTTCTTGGCGGTGGGGTTGGGCGCGAAGGGTCTCTACGAGTGCGTCGGGCACGGCGATGGGGGTGTTGCCAAAGGTGAGCAAGCGCAGTACGCCCCGGGTGGAGCGGATGGGCCGCCAGTTGCTGACGACTTGGTCTAAGCGGATAAATAGGTAGTAGGGGAACAGCGGCTCGGTGACGGTGGCAAGCTTGCCTTGGCGTTTGCGTTTTACATCCAGCACCGGGTGGAACACCTCATAGCCTTGATTGACAAGGTGTTCAGCTGCGCGAAACGATTCGCTACCTTTGCACTGAATGACGTACCAGTGGGCAGTGCCGGTCTCGATTGTTTCTACTACCATGTGACTACCTTTCTGATTGCCCAGGTGGCTCCCCAGGTTAACGTGCCACCTTCCAGGCGGCTATCGCCGCCCCCGCGGGTGCCTCATTTGCTCGTGCCTCGCAAAATTCGTTACGCCGTGCTACGGGGCTCCACGGCATTTAAGTGGGTATCCGTAGCGCGGTGTAAGCGGAGCGCACCCGCGAAGCACTCCGTTAGGAGTGCCGAAGGTGCCACCGAGGATTGATGCTTCACGGTGGTTGATCAGGCGGCTATCGCCGCCCTCGCGGGTGCCTCATTTGCTCGTGCCTCGCAAGATTCGTTACGCCGCGCTACGGTGTTGGCATTCACCATTCACCATTCACCATTCACCACCAATCACATCCCTTTCGCCATCAGCTTTTCAAGCACATCTAATGTTTCATCAATATGGGCTTGGGTGTGTTCGCAGGAGAGGAAGAAGCGTAAGCGAGCGCTTTTTTCCGGTACGGCGGGGTACAGAATGGGTTGGACGTTGATGTCGTGCGCTAGCAGTTCGTTGGACAGGTGCGCTGCTAGCGGTGAGCTGCCTACGATGACGGGTACTACGGCAGAGCCGATGCTGTGGCCGGTGTCCATGCCGCGGGCTTGGGCTTGCTCTAGGAAGTAGCGGGAGATCTCTTGGAGCTTGGCGACGCGCTCGGGCTCTTGGGCCATCAGCTCAAGTACTTTTAGCGAAGGGGCGGCCACTTGCGCGGGCATGCCCACGCTGTACAAAAAGCCCGGCGCGAAGTAGCGCAGGGTTTCCACTAGCGCGGTGTTCCCGGCAATGTAGCCGCCGCAGCCGGAGAGCGTTTTGCTCATGGTGCCCATCCAGATGTCGACATCGGTGGGGTCAATCGCAAAGTGTTCCCGCAGGCCCAGGCCGGTTTCTCCCATCACGCCGAAGGAGTGAGCTTCATCTACCATTAGCCAGGCTTGATGGCGCTGTTTTAGCGCGATAAAGCGAGGCAAATCGGGGATGTCGCCGTCCATGCTGTAGAGCCCTTCGATCACCACCAGCACGCGCTCGAACTGGTGGCGGTGCTGGGTGAGCAGCGCTTCCAGAGCGTCCGGGTCGTTGTGGCTAAACGACATGCGTTTGGCCCCAGAGAGCTGCGCGCCCACTAACGAGCTGTTGTGAATGTACTCGTCGTGCAGGATGAGGTCCTTCGGGCCGAGCAGGTAGCCAAGGGTAGACACATTGGTCGCATGGCCACTGACGAAGGCGACGGCATCTTCAACGGCATAGGCGTTGGCAATAGCACGCTCTAGCTCACCATGAATGGGGCGTTCGCCTGAGACCACGCGGCTGGCCGAGACAGACGTACCGTAGTGGGCGGCTGCATCACTGGCTGCTTGAACCACGCGCGGGTCACCGGAGTAGCCCAGGTAGTTGTAGCTGGCGAAGTTGATACAAGTGCGCCCATTCATCATGCTGGTGGCACCTGCGAGGCCGTCGTGTACCTTGAAAAAAGGGACTTTTAGGCCAAGCTGTTTAGCGCCTTCGCGCAGCAACATGAGCTGTTGATAGCCCGGGTGGGCATCAAAGCGTGTAAAGCGCTCAGGAACAGAACGGGCTGCCCCCGCGCCTTGGGCGCTGGGGGCAGATGGGCTGGCGGCTCTGGCGGTGGGGCGCTTGCGCGCTTGTTCCAGAAGCTGGCGTTTTAACTCAGAACGCTTGGCGGTCATGGTGTCTCGGTCGCAGGGGATGATGCTGGCTCACTGGTAATGCCATCCGCACCGTGGCGGGCAGCCAAAGAGGCTAACGCATCTTGCGGCGACTCTTCAACATCGTCGTCATGCTGGTGAAGTTTTTGAATCAGGACGCCCGCGAGTTTATCAAGCGTGGAGGCTTCGCTGAGCACCATCACCGGTACCTGAACGCCTAGACGATTCTCGATAGCGGTCATCAGTTCAACGCCCATCAGCGAGTCGAAGCCCATGTCGTAAACCGAGCGGTTCACGTCGATCTTCTCTTCGTCGATCAGCAGAATGCTGGCAAGCTCAGCGCGTAGCAGTTCGGTAATTGTGCTGTGCAGCTCTTCCGGCGAGAGATCCGCTAGCAGCGCGCTGATGTCGTCATCGCTATCCAGACTGCCATCATCATCGCTGGCGCGGGCAATCTCATCAAAGCGCGGCGCGTTGGAAGTGGGCAGGAAGCGCGCGAGAGCACCCCACTCAAGCTCCAGTACGCCCAGGCTCGTGCCAGGAGTGAGTAGCATCTGCTCCAGCACCTTGAGCGCATCATCTGAGCGCAGCGCTGAACCACCCAGACGTTCTTGCAGTGCATCCCGTGTGCGGGTGTTACGCGCTAAGAAGCCGACGTCTTCAATGGCACCCCAGCGCACGCAGGTGGCCGGGAGGCCTTGCGAGCGGCGGCGGGCGGCAAACGCTTCGAGCCAGTGGTTAGCGGCCACGTAGTTTGCTTGGCCGGGGTTACCAAAGAGCGTCGTCGCCGACGAGTAGAGCACAAAGAAGTCGAGGGTGTCGTTGGCGGTCAGCGCTTCTAAGTGCTTGGCACCGTCAATTTTCGGTGAGAGCACTTTTTGAATGCGTTCGGCATCCAGGTTACGAATCAGGCCGTCGTCAATCACCGTGGCGGCATGCACGATGCCACGCAGCGGGCTTAGCTCGCTTTTCGCACGTTCCAGCACCTTGGCGAGGGCATCACGGTCGGTGATGTCGCAAGCCGCTGCCAGCACTTTCACGCCTTGGGCTTCAAACGCTGCCACGGCGGCTTGGGCTTCTTCGCTGGCGGGGCCGCTGCGGCTGAGTAGAATCAGCTCGCGCGCGCCTTTATCTACTAGCCATTGCGCGGTTTTCAGGCCAAACCCGCCCAGGCCGCCGGTGACCAAGTAGCTGGCGTCACTCGCTAGCGTCATGCTGGCGGTGCCCAGCTGCTCCTGATGTGGCTGAGCAATGGGCTGTTCGTAGGTCACTACAACCTTGCCAATTTGGCGCGCCTGCTGCATGTAGCGGAAGGCATCAATCACTTGGCTGTGGCTAAAGGCGGTGAACGGCAGCGGGCTGAGCGTGCCGTCGTTAAACAGTGCCATCATTTCGCCGAACAGCCGCTGGGTGAGGGCGGGCTGTACCTTCATGAGCTGGTCGGAATCAATACCGAAGTAGCTCAGGTTGTTGCGGAACGGGCGTAGGCCAATATGGGTGTTTTCATAGAAGTCGCGCTTGCCGAGCTCTAGGAAGCGACCGAACGGGCGCAGGGCGCGCAGGTTCTGGTTAATGGCTTCACCGGCCAGGGAGTTGAGCACGATATCAACGCCTTCACCCTGGGTATCTTCGAGAATCTCTTCTGCGAAGGTGAGCGAGCGGGAGTCGTAAAGGCGCTCTTCGCCCATCAGGCGTAGGAAGTCGCGCTTCTCTTCTGACCCCACCGTGGCGTAAATTTCAGCGCCCATCCACTGGGCGATTTGCAGCGCGGCAATACCCACACCGCCTGCTGCGCCGTGAATCAGCACTTTTTCGCCGGGTTCTAAACGCGCCAGATGCTTCAGCGCGTAGTACACGGTAAAGAAGGTGGTGGGAATGGTGGCCGCCGCCGCGTAGCTGACGCCCTCTGGCAGCGGTGCCACGGCATGCTGGCTGGCAATCACGCGGTCGCTGAAGCTGGCGGGGCCAAAGCCTACCACGCCCTGTCCGGGGGTGAGGTGCTGAATGTTGCTGCCCACCGCGACCACTTCGCCAGAAAATTCCAGACCCAGCGTCGGCCCGGCAAAGCCGTTTTCAATCGCTTCATCTGACAGTAGGCCCAGGGTGTACATGACATCCCGGAAGTTGAGGCCGGTGGCTTTGACGCGTACTTCTACGTCATCAGCGCCTAGCTCTGGCAGCTGGCGCGGCCGCCACTGCAACTGGCGCAGTTGGCCGGGCAGCGTGAAGCCCAACGTCATGGCTTGGCGGGGTGCTTCGCTGGCGGTTTTTTCCGGGTGCGGTGCGGGCAGCGTACGAAGGCGCGTGGCAAAGCGGGTGCCTTCCTGCGTCACTACCAGCTCGTTTTCACTATCTGGCGTGGCGATAGAGCCTGCTACGCACGCTAGCGCGGCAGCGCTGGGGGCGTCGGGTAGGTCAATCAGGGTCACGCTGTGACCCACCGCCTCATTGGCGAGCGAGCGCCCAAAACCCCATAGCGCGGCGTCATCAGCGTGTTGGTAGCCCTGGGTAGCTAGCCATAGCGTTAAGGTAGTGCCTTGGGCTTCCAGGCCGCTGGCTTCAAGCGCGAGCGACCACTGCTGCGCGCCAAAGCAGCGCTGGGTTTGGGCTTGCGTGGTCGTGCTGCCCAGTTCACGCAGGTCAAGCACGTTCAGTGCCGCAGGTGTTTCGAGCTGGTCGGCAAGCGCCTCGTTCAGCAGCGTTTGTGGCGCTGCATCGCTTACGCGAAGCCATACGCTGTGGTCTGCATGACTGTTTAGCTGTTCGGCTAACGCTACCGCGAGCGCTTCTTGCTGGGCATCGGCCACCAGCAGCGTTTGGGCGATGGATACCTGAACGTTGGTGTCGTTGTGCGCCGGTTGTTGCGCATGCAGCAGGTAAGCGCCGTTCTCTTCTAGCTCCATAGGCGCAGAGACGCTCAGCCCTTGGCTGGTTAGCCACTCAATCAGCGTGTTCTGTTCTAGCGCTGCTTGATCAATGCCCGGTGTTGCCAGCAGGTCATCCAACCAGCGGCTTGGATGAAGGCCAATCACCATTACTTGCGCACCAGGGGCGAGCTGTGCAGGTAAGGCATCGATGAGCTGGCGGGTGCGGTCGGGCTGGGTGATATCGGCACTCACGAACGCCAGCTGCGCTTTTTGGGCATCGGCTAGGGCGGGCAGCGCTTCGTCTAACGGCTGGATATCCATCAGCGGGTAGCGCTCTTGCAACTGCTCCGCTTGGTGGCGTGCCGTGTCGCTGGTGGTGAGCGCACGGTAGCGATAGGTGTCGTTCACCCCTGGCTTGCCGTGGGCAAGCTGCTCTAGCAGGCGTTGACCAAGGGCGGGCGCACAGGGGCCAGCCTCGAGTAGGTTGAGACGTTGCCCGGTGGGTAGTGCGACTAGCGACGCTTCCATGAGTGAGCCTAGCTCGCGAGCCAATACCTGCCAGCCATGTTCACCAATCAGCACCCGATTAATACCCGCCAAGTGCTCGGCACTAATGCCCAGGCTTTCCAGGGTATCACTACCGGTGAGCAGCGGCTCACGGTGCAGGCCTAACCGGCCCACCACGTGAATAGGGGCGAAGTAATCAGGGTAATCTTGCACCAGTAGCTGCCAAATGGCTTCCGGCGGTAGCGGCGCTTCGTCATCGTCAGCGGTGCTGCTGGCGTCGTGTGCAAAGGCTTCGCTTAGGCTATCGAGCAGCGGCGCGACTTCTTGGGCGTAGCGCTGTCCGGTGCTGGCGCTATACGCATCGCTTAGCCCCATCAAGCGCGTTAGCGCATCTGCAGGCAGCGGCAGCGCGACAGCGTTTAGCGGGGCGGGCGTGAGCTCCACATCCAGGTAGCTAAAGTGCTGGTGGTGCGCCCGGTTCAGGCGAATGGCCTTGAAACGTGTTTGGCTCAGCACAGCGACGGCGCGGCCTTGGGCGTCATACAGCTCAAAATCGGCGGTGAAGGAGTGCGGAGCACGTTTGCCCATCACTGCTCGTGCCAGAACGGGCGCGCCCGCTTCCGCGTTGACCTGAATGCGGCCTACGCGTACCGGTACGAAGGCGAGCTGTGCGGCAAACTCGCTGTGCTGTGCCAGCAGCGGAATGAACATCTGGAAGGCGCTATCCAGAATGCCGGGGTGAACATGCAGCGTATCCAGTTGCGTGGTGACCTCATCGGAGAGCTGAATCTCACCAATGACGCTATCGCCCTCAATCCAGCCGCGCTGAATGGCTTGGAACGCAGGGCCGTAGTGCAGGCCAATACGTTCAGCCATCTGCAGGTGTTCAGCCAGCGTATAGTCAGCATCGCGCTTAGGCAGCGCGGGCGCTTGGCGGTTGAGTAGGAAGCCGCGGCTTTCGCGCATGCGGCGTGCGACGGCATTGAGCTGCCACTCGCTGCCCGTGGCGGGCTCGCGGGAATGAATCTCCAAGCGGCCATCATCGGGGTCGAGGGTAAGGCGCATGGCGCGGCCGTTGGGGCCGTCCAGCAGTAGCGGCGCGCGAATTTCCAGCTCTTCGATATCCAGCACCGGTGTCTCTTTTTGCTGGAGCGCGGCGGCAAGTGCCAACTCTACAAAGCCAGCACCCGGGAATACCGCGCCTTCACCTACCACGTGGTCGGAAAGCCAAGGCTGGCGCTTGGTGTCTAGCTGGCTTTCCCAGGTGTGCTCTTGCTGTGCTAGCGGGTAACCCAGCAACGGGTGCTGGTAGTAGCGCGACAGCAAGCCTTGGCCATCGTTGGTGCCTTGTACCCATAGATGAGTGCGCTGCCACGAGTAGCGAGGCAGCAACACGCGCTGGCCTTCTACCGGGAAGAAGCGCTGGCTGTCTAGGTGTAAGCCGCTGAGCAGCAATTGGCTGCGTGTGCGGTTCAATCCCTCTAACCCAGGCTTGTGACGCTCGATGGTCCCGAACACTAGGCCGCTGCGCTCTTGCTCACGCAGTGATTCGTTGAGGTAGCGGCGCAAAATGGGGTGCGCACCCACTTCGACAAAGACGTTGTAGCCTTGCTCAATGAGCGCGGTGGCGGCGCTATCAAACAGCACCGGCTCACGAATATTGAGCCACCAGTAGTGGGCGTCTAGCGCGGTGCCTTCACTGACGTCACCCGTGACGGTAGAGACGTAGGGGACCTTGGTGGCCTGGGGCTGGATATCCGCCAGGGCATCGACCACCCCTGACTGGATGCTATCCATGGCCGGGCTGTGGAAGGCGTAATCCAGCGGCAGGCGCTTTGCGAAGATATCTTGGCCACTTAGCGTGGCTTCAAGCTCGCTAAGCTGGTCACGATCGCCTGCCAGGGTAATCCCTTTGGGGCTGTTAATGCCCGCAAGGCTTACCCGGTTGAACTCAGGTTTGGCTAGCCACGGTGCGATGTCGTCGGCGCTCATGGCAACAGCGGTCATCTCACCTAGGCCACGGGTTTTGCCTTGGTAGTCACTGCGGTAGTAGATGACCTTAACCGCATCCTCCAGGCTAAGCGCACCGGAGGCCCAGGCAGCGGCGACTTCGCCCACGCTGTGGCCAAACACGGCTGCTGGAGTAACGCCCTGGGCTTTCAGCCACTCGGTGAGCGCTACTTGCAGGGCAAAGAGGGCTGGCTGGGCGATTTCGGTACGCACGAAGCGGCTCTCTTCGCCTTCAGGCTTGTTACGGCCTGCTAATTCGTCACGCAGTGAAAAACTGCCGTAGCGCTGGAACAGTGCGTCGACGCGGTCGATGGCGGCGGTGAAGTCGGCATCGGTATCGAGCAGATCATGCCCCATGGTTTCCCACTGGCAGCCGTTGCCGTCATACACAAAGACCGGCCCTTTGGCGTCGGCGAGGCGCTCCAGCGTTAGGACTTGGCTGGCATTACCCTCGGCAAACTGGCGCAGTGCGTTGGCGGCCTCCTCTGCGTTGCTGGCGAAGCAGAGTGCGCCGTGGCTGTGCTGCTCACGGTGGTGGAACAGCGTATGGGCGATATCGTAAAACCCTTGGCCAGATTCCTGCAGGTGCTTCGCTAGGGCGCGGGCATTTTCCGTGAGGGCGGCTTCGCTGCGGGCGCTGACACGAATGGGCAGCGGGGTGTCTGGTGTTTGGTACGGCGCGGCGGCTTTTTCCGGTGCGCTTTCTAAAATCACGTGGGCGTTAGCGCCGCCAAAGCCAAACGAGTTAATGCCAATCACCAAACGGCCTTCTGGCTTCAGGGGCTGTGCTTTGGTGACCACGCTTAAATTCCACTCATCGAATTTGATGCGCGGGTTCAGCTTGCGAATGCCAATGGTGGCGGGCACTTCACGGTGCTGCAGGCTGTAAAGCGCCTTGGCAAGCCCGGCTACCCCTGAGGCGGTTTCTAAGTGGCCGACGTTGCTCTTCACCGAGCCAATCAATAGCGGCGTTTTACGATGTTTGCCGATGGCTTCGCCAATGGCGCGGGTTTCGATGGGGTCGCCAACGGCGGTGCCGGTGCCGTGGGCCTCTAAGTAATCGATTTCATCCGGGGAAATGCCCGCTTGTTCATAGGCGCGGCGCATTAGATCCGTTTGGGCGCTGGGGTTCGGCACCGTCAGGCCCGATTTATGACCATCGGTATTCACCGCTGACCCTGCGACCACGGCCAAAATATTATCGCCATCGGCGACGGCTAGATCGTAATCCTTGAGCAGGAATATCCCTGCACCTTCAGAGCGCACGTAGCCATTGCCCGCCTCATCGAACACTTGGCAGCGTCCAGTGGGCGAGAGCATGCTGGCTTTGGAAAAAATGATAAAGCCGTAGGGGTGCAGGTGCAGGCTGATGCCGCCCGCCAGTGCCATGGTGGTTTCGCCGCTGCGGATCGACTGACAAGCCTGGTGAAACGCTACCATGGAGGACGAACACGCGGTATCCAGCGACATGCTGGGGCCATGCAGGTCGAACACGTAGGAAAGACGGTTTGAGGCAATACTGGAGGTATTACCCGTGGCGGTGGAAGCATCAATCGCCGCCATGTCATCCGCTAGGCGATAAGAGTAATCAAGGCTGGCGACGCCCAGGAAAACGCCGCACTGGCTGCCGCGCAGAGTGCTGGGCAGAATGCCCGCGCTTTCCATGGTTTCCCAGGCAAGCTCCAGCAGCATGCGTTGCTGGGGGTCCATATTGGCGGCTTCGCGGGGGGAGATGCCGAAAAACTCTGCGTCGAAGCCGCTGATATCGCCCAGGCTGCCCGCCGCAAACGTGACGCTGGTGCCGGGGTGGCGTTTATCAGGATGCCAGAAGGCATCATGGCTCCAGCGATCTGGGGCCACTTGGGTGACGAGGTCTTTTTCGGCTTGCAGGTCTTGCCAGAACGTTTCAGGGGTGGTGCCGGGGAAACGATGGGCGGCGCCGATAATGGCCACACGTTTAGTCATTCTTGCTCCTGAGGTTCTGGTTCTGCCTTGATCACATCGTTACTTATATCGCGTCCAAACACTTGTTTAAATAGCCGGACGCCAAGTTCGTTGGCTGCTACTCCCTGCGTAGGGTGCTCCGCAGGCGTTTGGTCAGGCGGTGTTGGTTGGGTTGACCATATCATGTATGGGGTGCTCCCCGTAGGGGGCGTAAAGTGCCCATACGCATCTGGCAGTATAGGTACATGGTCGCCATACCAGCCCAGTAAACCAGGCCTAGCGCGTTCGTTTAGCGCTGTTTTAACGTTTGCCAACATTTGATCAGCTTCACCTAAATGGTGCAAATACACGGCTAATTCGCGTAGGTGGCTAGGAAGAGGCCATGCCGCATGGGGCAGTGTGTCTGCCAAGCGCGCCTGGGTAGGGGCTTCTAAATGCAGCGGGCCGTGGTTTTCCATGGTGATCACAAAAATAAATAGCGGCCTATTATCGTCATCTTTGAGCAGGCGTCCAACCTTTCGTGCTACGGCTCGGTCGCCGATGTACTGCCCATGCTTATCTTGGCTGGTAAAGGAGGCGATATCTATAAAGGTGTCAAAGCCTAGTAGGGGAATCACCTTATCGCGCATATAAAACGTGGCTGGGTAGGGGTGAACGCATACGGTGCGATAACCCTGTGCCCGAAAAGCGCTGGCCACGCTTGGCAGTGGGTGGCGGCTTACGGTGCGATAGGGGTTGAACTGCCGAGGCCCCCAGTGATGAGGCGCAATGCCGGTGAGGACGGCGCACTCGGTACGCACGGTGTTGGCCCCCCAGGCGGGCACGCTGAGTTCGCCTTTTTCGATGGATTCCTGGCACGTGGCATCAAAATGCTGCAGCAGCGTGTTAGCAACGTCTGGGCACCAGGGGCGCGGGTCAAAAAATGACTCACTCTGTACCAGAACCACGTTGGGTAAGACGGCGTCGAGGGCGGTGGACGTCAACGCCTGCTGGCTGACTTCTTTAAAGGGCGAGGCATCAGGCGAGGGTGGAGTAGAGCGCATAAGCGCGACGCCGTAGGCCCAAAGGCTGGCATGCAGCCCAACGCGGTGAAGGTCATCGATGGGGTCAAGCGTCATGGCGGGAAGTGCGCGTACTCCCACACCTACCAGCAGAGCGCCCGCTGCACTCAGTAGCAGCGTGCTTTGCAAGAAGAGACTAGCGCCCCATTGGCTGACGAAAGACGCTTCTAAGTAGAGGAAGCTGCCAATGGCGATAGCCCCCGCGCTGCTGGCAGCGATGGCAAGGCCAATGCCAAAAAACGGTACGTAAAGCCTGGGGTGCAAAATAGCGTCCCAGAAGTATTCAAAGTCGTGGCAAATAAAGGGTTCATTCAGGGTGTTGGATTTGGTATTGCTCGATTGAACCACGACCAGCTGAAGCGACAGCACAAAGACGACGGCAAACCAGGGGCGCTGAAGGAGTAGGGTAAATAATCCAAACAGCAGTAGCCAGCTGCCTACGTGGACAGCATTCGCGGCAATGGAGCGTTTCCAAAGAGGAGCAGGTCGTGGCGATAGCAGCGCTTCAAACGCGAAGCTGCCCAATAGCCCTACGAGCAGTGGCAGGCTTATCGATATCAGCAGGCTGGAAAGCATGTTACTGGCCCCCTACATGATCAAAACCCAGCCGTTTGATCAGCCACTGCGAGACGCCTGCCGGCAGTACGGCCAGCCACCAAGTACCAAAATTCAGCGGGAAGGGAAAGCTGACCCGTGCACGGTTGGCTCGAATGCCGCGAGCGATGACTTTCGCCGCCCGTTCTGGCGGCCACTCCCAAGGCTTGGGGCCGGGCATGGCGTTGCACATCGGTGAGGTAACGTAGCCAGGCATGACGACCGTCACGCCAATGCCACAGGGGGAAAGCAGCCCACGCAGGGCTTCGCCGTAGGCTTTAATGCCCGCTTTGCTGGCGCTGTAGGTGGGCGTGCTGGGCAGCCCATGCCAGCCAGCTAGCGAACTGATAAATACTAACTGGCCGCTCCCGCGTTCGCGCATGGCGGGCACCAAGTGGTGCGCCATGGCGATGGGGGTCGTGAGGTTAATATCCAGCAACGCCTGAACCTCGGGCCAGGGCTCCAGCTCGCCTAACTGCTCCGGGTGAGTGTTTTTGCCCGCGTTGGCGATGACGATGTCTGGTAGCTGCTCGTTGCTGAGTGTGGTGAGCCACTGCGCAAGTGCATCGCTATCGTTGAGATTGACAGACGAGAGCGTCACTTGGGCCCCTTGCTCGCGGCACTGGCTAGCCACCTGTTCTAGCGCGCCGGTGTTTCGGCCATGGAGAATGAGGTGCGTCTCGTTTGAGGCGTACTCCCTGGCGAGTGCGCCACCAATCGCGCCTGTCGCCCCGGTGATCAGCACGCAGCGTGAGCGTTTTGTCTGTTCCGTTGTTGTAAAATTAGCGGTGACGTCAGGTGTGGCATCGGCGGGGGCATTAATGCTCACAGTAGCTTCTCCAGCGGCGATGGGCAGGCTTCTAATATCTGCGCGGCGTTATTAACCGCGAGATCAATGCCTGGCTGGCAGTAAAAACCGCCGTTTACTTGCGCCGCATGCATCACGGTATTGCGGAAGTAACCAAACAGTTCTGTGCTGGGCGGTGGCGGTTGATGCCAAAACTCCTCCAGCGAGCCTTCGTAGGTAAGGCCTGCTAGGTTGTAGATGGGGTCGCTCAGGGTGAATGTAGGGCATTGATGCTCCAGCGAGACAATACCAACGGTGCTGTTCACAGTGACGGTGCCTACCGCATGCTTAATGAGCGCGTTGAGATCCCCCGACTCCAGATACACGATGCGCCCGTTTAAGCCATAAAAGTCAGAGAGCCGCGCAATGATGCTGGGATAGTTGACCAGCCCCATGTCCAAGGGATGATTTTTAATGCATAGCAGCGCATCGCTGGGGGCATGTTCGGCAAACGACCCCATAACGTGATCCATCACCTCTTCCATATTGGCGTAGGGAGAGTGGTCACGAATTTGGGCGTCTGTATTGAGCTGTAAGGGCAACATAAAGTAGGGCTTGCCGCTTTCAATCAGCGTTTTAATACGTTGTGCATCATGTTTCTTCCACTGTTTGAGCAGTGTGAAGCGTTTTATATAGCCTGCGTACTCTACCGGCGCGGTAATCGGCGCGTGGTTGCGGTAGCGGGGTGCCACTAGCGGGTTAGCCAGCCCAGCAACATGGTAGGCCACATCGTGCATGGCGCGAATTTTAAACGATGAGCGAAAGCGTACCGGGGTAGGAAGCTCAGGAAGTGCTTTGCCGGTCTCATAAAACCAAGTGGGGTCGCGGGGCAGTAGCGAATGCCCATTCACACCTTCACGCTCCAGCGTTACCCAGAAAGGGCGAAAATAGCCCTCTTCAAAGACATGGGTGCGAATGCCGGCAGCGGGCGCTTGGTCTACCGCAGGGCGGTGAATGGGGCGGCGGTCTCCGAAAAGAATTTGGTCCGTGATGCCATAACGTTGCCATAGCGAGGTGATGTAGGCGGGCAGTTCGCTGAGCGGGCCGCGAAACAGGTGGCTGTGGCTATGAGTGCGCTGCCAGTAGACGAGATCGCCTGCATTGAAGTTGACTTTCACCACGCGGTGGCCGTCATCGGTTAGGCGGCGGGCTAAACGCTGGTAAAAGGGCGAGCAAACGCCTTGTAAGAATAAGAATGCGCGCTTTTGCTTCAACTCAATGGCTTCCAATCAATAAGTTACGATAGCAACGATAAATGCGCTGCTTCCATGTAAGTAGAGGTTTTTGTGCTCTAGATTGTTGTAACTTTGCCCGTTCCAACAGGCTGACGACAGTCTCGGCGTTGCACAGCTGACCAGAGGCGGGGTCGACGTAATTTGGGTACAGCAATAGCGTGCCAGCGACCAAAGCATCCAAGGAGAGTGTGCGTGTGCGCCTTGGGCAGTGCATGGCATCGTGTGTTAATCCCCAGCCTGCATAAAACGGTAAACCATAAGTGGTCACTTTGCGGTGACGCAGCAGGGCCTCAAAACCGGTCAGCGAACTCATGGTGTGTACCGCATCGACGTGCTCCAAAAGGGCGGTGATGTCGATATGGCTGGCGTCTAAATCATACAGACGTTTGGCATCAGTATCGAGTTTGCCAATTCGCGCGCCGCTGATCACATCAGGGTGAGCCTTGTAAATGATAAACGCATCCGGCTCAGCCTTGCGTACGGCTTTTAATAGCGCGCTGTTAGTGCTGACCTCCGGCGAGCCGGTGGCGATAGACGCATCGCTCTCTACTTGACCCGGCACCAGAATCACCGTTTGGTTATCGGGTAGGGCGACATCGGCTTCGCCGGGCACGTTATATTTTGATAACTTCAACGCCACGAGACGTTGGCGAAGTTGGGCTGCCCTGGCGATCAAGTCTTCGCTGAACGTGCTTTCGTTGAGCAGTGTCTCCAGCTCGCTGGGCTGACGGGGGTCGTAGTAGATCCCGCAACGATCAATCACCAGAGAAAGTGGCTGGGTAAGATCTACCCCCAGGCCAACGGAGCGGATAAAACCATCTTCCATACGCCAAATATGAGGCATCTGGTCGCTGTGGCGGGTTTTAAAGGCATCGTCAATACGGCTTGACCAGACCAGCAGCCGCTGAGTCTCATTGACGTGGGCGGGGAGCTCTTTCTCATAGCGCACGTTAGCCGCTGGGCCTAAGAAGTTGCCGATAAAGCGACGCTTCCAGGAAGAAAAGCCACAGGCTTGCCATTCGCCACGCAGCCGCTCTTGCTGACGCTTTTGGTCGGCAATCAGATGAATGGTGTCTTCTAACGTGGCTGGCTGCCCCGTGTAAGGGTTGGCATAGCGGGTGTAGCGCAGGTAAGCCGCTGCAAAAACATCTGCAAGCGTGCGTTTTTGAACCCGGCGCGGGCAGTGAAGCCGGTCATGGGTTAGCCCCCAGCCTGCATAAAAGGGCAGTCCAAAACAGTGAACGCGCTTACCTGCCATTAAGGCTTCAAAGCCTAACTGGCTCGTGACCACATAGACGTCTTCCACCTGGTCGAAGAGCGCCCAGGGGTTGATGTTGGCGCTCATCACTTTACAGCGGGGGTGGTTGAGTGCTTTGGTGAGGTGCCCCTGTTTCTTACCCGCAATCACATCAGGGTGGATTTTAACCAGCACCTGGGCGTCAGGGTGATGGGTTAAGGCGTGTTCTAACATGAGCGAGAAGCTTGCTGCGCTGGCACCACCGTATTCAATCGATGCATCGCCTGCGGTTTGGTCAACCACCAGCACCTGGGCGTTAGCGTGGGTAGGCGCATGGTCAGGCGCATGATTATATTTGGAGAGCCGATGCTGCCGGAGCAGTGCCATGCAGTGCTCTGCTCGTGATAGCTCCTCAGGGCTGAAAGTGGCTGTGTTCAGCCAATTCTCTATATCGCTAGGGCGTGAGGCGTCGTAGTAGATGCCGGTGTAGTCAACCACCATGCTCTGGGGCTGATAGCCTGCGACGCCAAGCCCTAACGAGCGCAAAAAACCGTCCTCTAAACCAATGTAAGGGAGGTTGTGCCGCTTGGCATAGCGCCTAGCGAGTAGGCTGGTAGGCTTTAATCCCCAGCCCAGAACAGCATGCGGTTGAGAACTTAGCGGACGTATCAGCGAGACGTCGTCAAACTCGTTTAAAAATGCGGCGAGCGACGTAATGCTGCCAATGCCTTTAGAGGTATAACCCGCCGTACGTTTTGCCATAGAGGAGGCCGCAGTGTCTTAAAAGGTGGTTTGCCGAGTAGGCGGCGAACATACGTGAAATAAGCGTCGTTATCAATTAAGCGGTTTCTGGTTTACCTTTGTGCAATATCCGTCATGCAGTGATACAGTTTGAAAGAGTTATCTAAGTTGACTTATATCAACGCGCACACGTCAGTTGTTTTTGGTAAATTCGTTGTCAATATCACGATTGAGACTCAACCCGCAGTCTCAATTTAAGGAAAGTTAACGAAATAGGGATTTTTGGTGCGCTTAGCCCCCATAATTCATAGGCTTATTACGTTTCGTTCTTTAAAAAGCCGGCTTTTGCTGGGACTTTCCTGTGCCTTAGCCATATTGGCGGCCTCAGTGCTTGGTATGGCATGGCAGGTGGGTAAAACCATGGTCCACGATACAAATATGGCCCATCTGCGGTACGAGGCTGACCTGCTGGCTGATGAAATTACTCAGCAGATCAATCAGCGCATTAATGCATTGGAGCGCTTGAACGGGGCACTTGGTCTGTCAAATGACACGTCATGGTTGAACTATGAACTGCAAAAAAATAGTTCTCTACTGGCGTGGTTTGAAGGCTTAGTCATCAGTGATGAAAAAGGTGTCATTCTTAGCGACTGGCCAAGCGTTGTGGGGCGAGTAGGCCTAGATACCTCAGAGCTTGAGTATTTTAAAATGGTGAGGGGGGTGCGCCGTCCTTATGTCAGTGAGCCCTTTGTGGGTCGTGCCAGCGGCATGCCATTAGTTCTGATCAGTGTCCCTCGTATGGACTCAGATGGTCGTTTTGCTGGGTTTGTGGGAGGTATTGTTAGCCTTAAAAGCAGTGGGATGTTTAATCGGCTAAGTACTATCCGATTAGGTAACGAAGGGTATGCTGCTGTTTCTACTGCGTCCGGCAAAATTCTTTATCATCCTGATCATGCGCTGGTGAATGCTGAAATCAGTGATGTTCAATTAAACCCGCTATTAGAGCTCGCTTTGGCTGGCTGGAACGGCGAGGGCGTTGCAGAGCTTGCGAATGGCAATGTCAGCCTGCAGGCGTATGCCCAAGTATGGCCCGCCGATTGGGTGGTCGGCTTGTTTTTGCCTGCCGACCAGGCACAGCTTCCGCTATCAGGATTTATTTACAAGCTGTTAGGCATCTGGTTTGTGACTGCATTGATCATGATGCCACTTTTATGGTGGCTGCTCGCTCGTATTCTCAAGCCGCTTGATCATCTTGAGGCGCAAATTGGTGAGGTGGGCGTTGGTCAACGAGAAAGCCTGGATTTAGCCACGAGTATGCAAGAATTGCAGCAGGTCGCAGTCACCTTTAACCGGGTAGAGCACGAGCGTCAGCAGTTGGTGGGCCACCTGCAAGAGCGTCAGGCGTTTTTAGACTCGGTGTTAAGCGCGACCCCTCAAGGTATGTTTGTTGCCAACTTTGGCGGCAAAATCACCTATATGAATCCCGCCCTCCTCGAGATGCTGGACATTCCTTCGGACACCCCTATGGAAGCGTGGATAGAGCAAGTCCATGCGGATGATCGTGAAGGGGCCAGGGATATGTGGGTGCATAGTTTAAAAACAGGTAGCGACTTTGTGCGCCAACTGCGCTTTGTGCGCAGCGATCAAGAAACCCTGTGGCTAGATGTACATGCGCGAGTGGTGATGCTTTCCCAGGGAGGGCACTCGTTAGGGTTGGTCGGGGTAGTGAAGGACATTACCGAACGCCGCCAGCAGGAGGCACTGCAGCGTTGGGAGGCGGAGCACGACCCGCTCACCGGGCTCTTGAATCGCCGAGGGTTTGACCGCCGTTTAGAAGAAGCCTTTGCCGACTTCCAGAAGACCAGCACTCCCTCAGCGCTGTTACTGTTTGATTTGGATCATTTTAAGCCCATTAACGATGAGGGCGGCCACGCCCTGGGCGATGAAATGCTGCGCCGTATTGCTCAGATAGTGGCTTGGGAAGTGCGCCGTAGCGACCATGTTGCCCGCCAGGGCGGTGATGAATTTGGCGTGCTGCTACCCAGTTGTACGTTGAACCAGGCAGAGCGTATTGCGGAGTCGTTGCGCCAAGCAGTGAGCGAGGTTTCAGTCACCCATGAGGGGAAGGAGTACACCGTGACTCTGAGTATCGGTGTGACGACCTTTGATGATAATGATGACACCGTAGAAGCCGCGCTTTCTCGTGCAGACGCTGCCAGCTATGAAGCCAAAGGGCAGGGGCGTGACGGCGTGGTCGTGAAACTGCCTAGCGAATTTGATCCGATGGCGCTGTTCGATTAATACGCTTCTGGAAAGCCCTCGCGCTGCCACGCTGCTAGCCACTGAGGCAGTTTCTCCGCGGGCATAGGGCGTGCAATGCCATAGCCTTGAGCAAGAAAGCAGCCCAACGACAGCAGCGCCTGCGCGTGTGCTAAGGTTTCGACCCCTTCCGCCAGCACAGGCCTAGAAAACTTCTTCGCCAAGAAGACGATACTCTCCACAATCGCCCGGTCATCTTCGCTCTCCAGCATGTCGCGAACAAAGTCTCGATCAACCTTAATGAGCTGCACCGGCAGACGGCGGAAGTAGGCCAGCGATGAGTAGCCGGTGCCGAAATCATCCAGCGCGACATCAATTCCCAGCCGTTGGCAGTTTTCGAGCACATGCAGGGCGGCTTGCATATCATCCAGCGTGGCGGATTCTAGAATCTCAATGGCCAGCAGCTTGGTAGGTACATCGGCATAGCGTTCTAAAAGCTGTTCTAACTGAGGTAAAAAGCCTTGATGCAACAGATGCTGCGGGCTGATATTGACACTCACCTGTAGCGCAATGCCCTGTTGCTGCCACTGTTGAAGCTGTTTTAACGCAGCTTCAATGACCCATTCACCTAAGCGAAACTCTAATTCGCTCCCTTCAATCAGGGGTAAAAACTCCCCAGGTGCACATAAGCCCCGCTTGGGATGCTGCCAGCGGATAAGCGCCTCGGCACCCACCACCTCCTTCGACTGGAGGTCGACCTGAGGCTGGTAAAAGAGTTGAAATTCGCGGTTGTTCAGCCCGTGCTGAATGGCGCTGCGCTCCTGCTGGCGCATTCGCGAGAGATGCTCCTCATCGGTGCTGTAGCGCACGCATTGCGCCACCCCCTGAGTTTTGGCTTGATACAGTGCTTGGTAGGCGTGGCGAAACAGCGTGTCTGAATCTACCTCATCTTCTGGGTAGCAGGTCATGCCAATGCAGGTGGTCAGCTTTAATGTATGGCCTTGTATCCTCATAGGTTGCTGAATCGTTTGCTGCAGCGCTGCGCTGGTTAACTGCTGCCTAGGCGCGATCACCACGAATTCGTCGCCGCTTAACCTACCGGCAATGCCCTGCTGATGCAGTGGTCTCACCAGTGCCTCTAGGCGCTTAGCAAGACGCTTTAAAATATGATTCCCAACAGGGTAGCCAAACAGATCATTCAGGCGTTTAAAGTCATCAATGTTGAGCACAAAGACTGTAAGCGGTTCGCGATGCTGCGTTAATGCTTCTAACTGAGTGCGCGCTAAACGCTGGTTCGGCAGTCCCGTTAGTTCATCAATATTGGCGGCTTTATAAAGCGCCTCTTCATGACGCTTGGTTTCGGTAATGTCCGATTGAATGGCAATAAAGCCCCCACCTGCCTGTTCGCTGGCGGGCAGTGGGTTACAGCTGATATGTACCCAGTAAGGGGTACCGTCTTTACGGTAGTTCAGCAGCTCTTCTTCAAAGCGTTGACGATGGCGCAGGGCATGGGCAATTCGGCGTACGGTGGCGTGATCCGTCGCGCTCCCTTGCACCAGTTTGCCCGGCTTTTGGCCAACAGCTTCTTCAAATGTGTAGCCACTTAGCCGAGTAAATCCATCGTTGATCCACTCAATGTTGCCGTTGGCATCGGTAATTACCACACCGTTGCTGGTGTTTTTGGCGACCATCGAGAGGCGCGCAATCGCTTTTTGATCCTGGCGCTGCTGGCGGTGGTTGCGTAGGTTGTTAATAAACTGACCAATGCTGCCCAGCAGCGGTGCCAAGAAATCTACCAGCGCCTCATCATAGCCATTGGGGCGGTTGGCTAGGCCAATCATTCCAATACAGTGGCCATTGGAGTGTATCGGCACGCCTAAGAAGGCATTCAGCGGTGGGTGTCCTGGTGGTAATCCACCGCGCCGTGCATCTATCGCAGGGGCGTTAGAAATCACCACTTCTTCATGGCGCATCACGTGGCCAAAGAGGGTGTCGAGGTTGCTGAATATCATGCCGTCTGGGGCGTTGTGGTCGTAAAACTGCTTAGAGGCTTGGTCCCACGTAATATCGGTGATGGCGTGGGCGACTAAATAAGGCGCTTGGGCGTCGTTGTAGAGCACTTCGCCGATAAAGCCATACCCACTGCTCGTAAGCGCTAGCAGGTCTTCTAAGAGCGAGTTAAGCGCTTGGGCATCGCCTTGCCCATCGATAAAGCTGGCTTGAGCGCGCATGATCGCTTGCTCTAATGCCTGCTGGCGCAGCAGCTGCGTTTCTATCTGTTTGCGCGGGGTCACATCCAGCATGGTGCCAATTAACTGCACCACATTGCCTTCTACGATGAGTGGATTGCCGGTAATCCTGACCCAGCGCGGCTCGCCAGTGAAGGTAGTCAACTGAAACGTGTCGTTAAAGGCTTGGCGCTGCTCAATGGCGGTGTCAATGGCGTTAATCAGCCGCTTGCGGTCTTCGGGGGTGTAGGCATCCATGCGCTGCTCAAAGGTGCGCGCGTCACGCTTCTCAATATCGTAGAGCTCGCTCACTACCTCGTTCCAATGCGTGGCCCGACTGGGAACGTCCATTTCCCATAGGCCGATGGCGGCGTTACTGATCGCATGGGAAGCCCGATGAAACAAGTAGTGCTCAAACTGCAGCACTGTGCTGCTGGCCAACTGCTGGAGTAGATCTTTTTGGTTAGAGGATAAACGGCGAGGCTGATGGTCCATCACGCATAGGGTCCCCATCACGCTGCCATTATCGGCGATGAGCGGCATCCCTGCGTAAAACACGATATGGGGCGGTGACGTGACCACCGGTAGATGCTTCAGAACGTCATCCTCGCGAGCATCTGGCACTTCAAAAAACTGTCGCTCTTCAATAGCGGCACCACAGAAAGAGTGGTATCGCGACACGCCATCTACCGCTTTTCCTACGCTGCTTTTAATCCACACATGGGTGTCATCTACCAGCGTGATTAGCGCCACGGGAGTATCGCAGTAGGCCGCGGCGAGCTGGGTAATTCGGTCAAAATGCTGGTCAGCCGATAGGTCGCCTAAGGTATACCGCTTGAGCGTGAGAAGCCGCTTTTCTTCATATTCAGGGCTGGCTGGCGGAACCATAAGTGACCTATAAGTGATGATGCGCGTTTGTGCTTACTTTCCCTTATGGTGGCGTCACTGTCTAGCGAGTCGACAAATCTCAGTCAACGGTAGAGTATAAGAGGATGCTGATTCGACTGAGAGCGCTTTCGTGGACCTACTTGAGCTTTTTACACGCACCCTAGACGTTACCCTACCCGTGTTTGCCATGGTGTTTATAGGCATTGGCCTTAAGCGCTTAGGCTGGATTGATAGTGCTTTCATCTCTACCGCCTCATCCTTAGTGTTTAAAGCCACACTGCCGACGCTGATTTTTCTAAGTCTAGTCAAAGCTGACCTAAGTGTTGCGCTGGATGTGCCTTTGCTGCTGTTTTTTGCAGTGGCGACCCTTGGGCAGTTTGCGCTGAGCTGGGGCTGGGCGCATTTTCGTGTGCCCATGGCGGACCGAGGCATTTACGTGCAAGGGGCGTTTCGCGGTAATTGCGGGGTCGTGGGGCTAGCGCTCGCGGCAGGTATGTATGGTAATTACGGGCTCTCCGCCGGTAGCCTGCTGCTGGGCGTGGTGATCGTGATGTACAACGCACTTTCCGTGGTAGCCCTGGCGGCTTACCAGCCAGGGCAATCTACCGACTGGCGCAGCCTGCTTAGCCATATCGTCAAAAACCCGCTGATTCTCTCAGTGTTTGCGGCGCTGCCGTTTACGGCGTTTTCCGTTTCGCTGCCCAGCTGGGTGATGACCTCGGGTAATTACTTTGCCTCTTTAACGCTGCCGCTGGCGCTCATCTGCATTGGTGCGACGCTGTCGGTATCGAGTATGCGAGAGGGTAGTCAGGTAGCACTCAGCGCAAGCCTGATGAAAATGCTCATACTGCCTGTGCTTTCCACCGTGGCAGCATGGTTGATGGGCTTCTCGGGCAGCCAGCTTGGGCTGCTGTTCCTGTTCTTCGCCAGCCCCACCGCCGCCGCCAGTTTTGTGATGGTCAAAGCGATCAACGGCAACGTCGCGCTGGCCGCGAACATCATCGCTATGACCACGCTCATGGCGAGTATCACCGTCACTCTGGGCATCTTCGCACTGCGCCTGCTGGGCTGGATTTAACTCATCGTAGGTTTTAAACACCTGCGGTTGGCCGGGGCGCATCAAGAGGCTATACTATGCGCCCCATAAGTCCCTGTAGCTCAGTAGGATAGAGCAGCCGCCTCCTAAGCGGCAGGTCGCAGGTTCGACTCCTGCCAGGGACGCCAGATATATCAATAGTTTAGCGCTACTGTGTCTATGGCCCGAAAGCCGATTTTTTGTTTCGCCCCCACAAACGCCCCCACAAAAAACGCTCGCTACGATCATTTTAGGCATTTGTTTTCGGGGGGTATTAGCGCCTGGCTTGTGAGTACCTACATGAAGGGTGCTTACGCCCGTTTAATTGCCTGTGGCAACTCTTGAACTGCTAGCGATAGATCGGATATCTGTATGTAATACAGAAAATTTTCATTTGCGTTGCCATTTTTGGGTCTTACCTTAGGCCTTTTGCCCTCACTTTGTTACTACTCTTCCTTGAATTTTGCTTTGCAATTACCGCTCATACACATTGTACAGTAGTGTTCCCTGTCTTCATGTTGCGCACCCTTAGCAATGACGATGCCGCAGTTGTTGCAAAGCAGAGTTTCCGTGCCATCTTCTATCTTCACAATTGCATGTTTGTAGTCCATAAAACTCTCCGTGAAGCCCTCACCCTGCAAGGGTAAGGGGTAATAGCATGTCGGCGAAAGCCAACCCTTCTTTCACTCGTCGAGTGGTCTGATTTTGACACTGTTGCTGAATGAGATCATGAGACAGTGATGTTCATAAAGCGAGTCCCAAAGGATAGAGTTGTTGATCCGTCAGCTGACATGACGTCCACATGACATGCTTTTTTGATAAGAAAATAACCATCGATATTAATACTTAGGAATTAGGTAGTATCAGAGTAAACGTCGTGCCATTTTTATCGCTACTCTCTGCGTATACTTCTCCGCCATGCCAATGCGCAATCGACTGAACGATAGCCAGTCCTAGCCCTCCCGATGCGGCTACGCCAGTGCGGGAAGGGTCACAGCGGTAGAAGCGTTCGAAAACGCGAGGTAGGTCATCTTGGGAAATAATATCGCCTCGATTATGAACGTCGAGATGGAGCTTTTCCCCAGTGATATGCGTGCTGATGTGAATAGGGGTATTAGAACGGCCGTGTTGCAGTGCATTGGCGATCAAGTTGGCCAAAGCGGTGCGAAGTAGGTCACGGTTCGCGACTATGAGGCCTGACGCGTTATTAATGAGCATGCGCCCATCGTCTTCTGCCATGCCCTCAAAATAATCACAGAGCTGCATGACTAACAATCCAATGTCGACCTCTTCCGTGGCGCTCTCTTTAGAAGGTGCCTCAGTACGTGCGAGAAACAAGATGCTATCAATCATCTTTGACAAGCGTTCGTACTCTTCAATATTCGATGCCAGCACCTGTTGATATTCAGATGCGCTTCTTTCCCGCCGCAAAGTATGTTGAGTCTGTCCAAGTAGGTTGGTCAATGGCGTCCGAAGCTCATGGGCCATATCAGCGGAGTAGCGGGATAGCTTCGAAAAACCGGCTTCGAGTCGATCTAGCATACGATTCAAGCCATGACTCAGATGACTGATTTCTTGGGCTTCGCTCGCAACCTCTAAACGCCGATCTAACTGGCGAATATTGATGCGATTGGCTTGCTCAACTAAACGTTGCAACGGCTTCAAGCCATGGCGACTCACTCCCCATCCCAACAAAAGGGCGAGCAACGCACCCATTGCCATAGCAAACCAAAGTGTTAATTGGTAAGCCCTGAGCATTTGGTTGCGCTCATCCAATAACTTTCCTGCAATCAGTGTGAAAGAGCGGCCGTCATGTATAAACGTATGCCATGCCAATCTCGCTTGAACAGGTCCAGTGGTGTCCAACATACGAACCGTATCTGTCATTGGTAGATTAGGCACGGATAAGTCGCTCGGGTTGATTTCAATCAGCACCCGGCTGCTAGCGTCCAATATCCACAGCAGACTGTCTCGATTGCCCAGCATGTTGGCATAGAGATGAGAGCGGCGGTGAAGCATGTCAACGCTCTCTCCATTGTCGATGAGTGACTCTAAACGCTCCAAACGTCCTTGTAGCATTTGGTCATCACGCCACGCTATTTCACGGGTTAATGAGTGATAGAGGTAAGTACCAATGCAGCCCAACAGTAATACGCTGACCAACGCAAATAAGAGCGACAGGCGCACTGCTAAGGAGTTAATGATGCGCATTAGGTACGATCCTCAAGTACATAGCCCATACCACGTTCGGTATGTATAAGTTTGTGTGTAAAAGGGTCGTCCACTTTGGCGCGAAGGCGTCGTACAGCGACTTCAACGACGTTGGTGTCGCTATCAAAATTCATTTTCCATATCCGAGAGGCTATGTAAGTACGCGACAATACTTCGCCTTCCCGGTCAAGAAAAAGCTCCAGCAGGGCGAACTCTTTGTTGGTCAAAGCGATACGCTCGCCTTGCCGTGTTACACGCCGGCGCAGTACATCCATCTCCATATCTGCAACACGAAAATGCTCTCGCTCTCGAGGCGGGCTGCGTCTCAACAAGGTGCGTACCCTTGCGAGAAACTCTATAAAGGAGAAGGGCTTAACAAGGTAGTCGTCGGCACCAAGTTCCAGCCCCTTTACGCGATCCTCGACAGCGTCTCTCGCTGTCAGAAAAAGGACCGGCACTTGGCTCCGTCGGCGTATCAGCTGCAGCAACTGCCAGCCGTCCAAACCCGGCAACATCACATCGAGAACCACTAGGTCAAACTCATCCTCATTGATCAAGTGCTGCGCATCTAACCCATCCCTGGCTACCTCAACACTATATCCCGATTCGCCGAGTCCTTTGCTTAGGTAGTTAGCGGTCTTTTGTTCATCTTCTACTACCAGGATACGCATGCCGTCATCCCCGCTAAATCGGAACAGATTAGCCGGAATAACCCACTTTTCACATTACAAATCTGTAATGTTGCCGTCAGGTAGCTGACGAGTTCAGCGTGTCAGTATGGCCTCGTTCATTCATAAGGAGGTTCCCATGACATTACGATTCGCTCGCCTGCCGATGCTTGGCGCTGTCCTACTAGCAGGTAGCGCACTTGCCGATGTTGGACCTGTTCAACAGCAAAACCTGTCACTAGAGCTAGCGAATCGACTAGTGAGCGCAACCCTAGAGGCGTGTCATGCCGACGGACGAACAGCTGTTGTGGCGGCCGTTGACCGTGGAGGCAACCTAGTCGCTTTGCAGCGCGATGACAATATTGGCCCCCACAACACTCTGGCAGCACAACGCAAGGCGTTTACGTCTCTGTCGACAGGCAGCTACAGCCGAGAGCTTGCCGAGCGTGCCCGCCAAGATTCCGAGTCAGAAAATCTCAATACGCTTGATGAATTACTACTGCTTGGTGGCGGTGTTCCGCTGCGGTCGGGCGACGAAATCATTGGGGCATTGGGTGTGGCGGGTGCCGGTGGCTCAGCCATTGATGAAGGGTGTGCCATAGCGGCCGTCGAGCGAGTTTTACCGCAGTAAAGCAATAGCCAACAGTCACCTTCATTTGAGATGACGAGAGCAATATCAGCCAGTATGGCTTCACTTTCAGAGGTGTTTTATGAAAACTGTATCTGCATTAGTAACCGGAATTATCTTCAGTAGCGTGGCAGCCATGGCGCAGGCAAGCGATAACCCGCTCAGCGTCCATGTGCTTAACATTCAAAGTGGATTGCCTTCATCTGGCGTTGAGGTGGAGTTGGAACGCCGTACCGATGCGGGTTGGGAGTCCTTGTCAACGGCGACCACAGATGAAGTGGGGCGTGTTTCCTCGCTTTATCCAGACAGTGAAGCGTTTTTGCCGGGTGTCTATCGCGTCACTTTTGAAACGGGTGCTTGGTTTGAAGAGCGCGACATAGCTACTTTCTTCCCCGATATTCCGGTGCCTTTCGAAGTGGAAGACACGGAACAGCACTACCACATTCCGTTGCTATTAAGCCCTTATGGCTACTCCACTTATCGTGGCAACTAACCATAGCCGTCGTTGAGCCACTGGCTAACTTTATTCTTATTTTATCTTGTGAGGTTTACAGTATGAAAGTTATTCATATCGCTGCCGCTGTTGCTTTAGCTCTCTTTTCAAGTATGGCGATGGCCGAAAGAGGATCTGGAGAAGATAATAAAATTTCCTATCCTGAGTCTACTGCACAGCAACAATTAAATGATACGCAATATTTTTCGTCTTCAGAGTTGCAGGTGTTAAACCAGTAAGTCGTTAAGTAATATTTATATTGTATCTGAATAAAGGGCGGGCTAATAATAGTTCGTCCTTTTCTGTTTTCGCTTTAAAGAATTGTGTCTCTTAAATGAGGATTTTTCTCCCCCACAGCTGTGGCAGTATAGAGGTGGAAAGCATGAGACACAATAAGATGGATTTTCGTTTTAAGTTAATGATTTTGTTGAATTGATCGGGATTTAAAAGGATGCTTAATAATGTATGAAACTAACTCAGATCCTGCTTGAAAGCGGCAGGTTGCAGGCTCTACTCCTGTTAGGGGCGCCAAAGACCTAAGGCGTCACTCTTACCCAGCAGGCAGCTTACTAGCGCGGTGCCCCCAACTGTTCGGTAGGGCCGCATGCGGCTGGTGCATCGCTTTCAGCCCACGCGAAAGGGCTGGCTACCCAAACCATCACTGTTAGCGCGGTAGAAAAAAGCGCCCGAACCAGCGGGCGCTTTGCGAGTGGTTTATCCACCGAATTTCTCGTTTTCGCCCAAGTTGGGCGTGGCGTCTTTTTTGAGATTGGCTTTGGCAATCTCGTACAGCTGGAACGCTTTGCTCTCTTTGGCTTTCCAGTGTTCCCCCATCTCTACCTTCACTTCTAGAAGCGCGACATCTGGGTCGTCTTTGCCTTCGGGGAACCAGGCCGCGACAAAGGGGTTCCAGTACTTCTCGATCAATTCGCGGTTGTCGATCACGTTGGCTTTGCCTGATAAAGAGACATACACGCCATCGTCTTGATCGGAGAAACTGAGGCACACATCGTGGTCGCTTTGGGTTTCGAGTACTTTTTCAGCGCTGCGGCGGGTGAAGAACCAGAG
The DNA here is from genome assembly GCF_014640815.1 of Vreelandella lutescens. Lineage (GTDB taxonomy): Bacteria > Pseudomonadota > Gammaproteobacteria > Pseudomonadales > Halomonadaceae > Vreelandella > Vreelandella lutescens. The sequence goes on from NZ_BMHM01000002.1 coordinate 28,871, forward strand.
TGTGCCGTCGTATTCGTCTTGCACTAGGTGCATGGGGCGGGCGCGGGGCGTGTCGTGGTCTAACGTTACCAGCATGCCGACCTTGATATCCTTGATCATCTTCCAGATTTTTTGCTTATGCTCTGGGCTAGACATGGTGTCACTCTCCTTATGAATGGCTAGCAGGGTGCTCTTACACGCCTATCAATGGCTTGTGCAAAAGCTAACAGGGTTTGCGTAATGCTGTACAAACCCTGTCAACAGCCTAGCTTCCATTGTGCATATCAGCAAATTAGCTCTCCTGGCAGCTCGATATAGAACTCGCCGCCGCCGTTTTGGGCATCGCGGTAATGCACTTCACCGCCAAGCTGTTGGGTGATTTCACGAGTAATGGCAAGCCCTAAGCCGGTGCCGGGGAGTTTGCGCGTGTCGCTGCCGTCAGCCTGTGAAAAGCGCTGGAAGAGTTGGGATTGAAACGCGGGGTCGACACCTGGGCCGTAGTCGCGAACGCAGATGTGGGCGTTGGCATGGTGGTAGCTAATCGAGATGTCGACGGTTTTACCTTGAGGCGTAAATTTGACGGCATTCGACATTAAGTTGGTTAGCGCTTGGATGAGCCGTGGGCCGTCTACGTTAACGCGTATCTCCGGCCACTGCGGTGTGGCGTGAATACTCACTTTGTGCTGCTCTCCGTACCCCGCCATGGACTCAATCGCTTCCGCTACCAGCGGTGTGAGGGGCTGAACTTCCATGTTCATGGGCATTTTGCCTGCCACCAGCTTTTCCATATCGAGCAGGTCGTTGATTAACGATGCTAGCCGGTTCACGTTGCGCTGCGCCGTTTCCAGCAGCGCATTGGCCGGGGCAGGGAGTTGACCCACTGCACCGCCCGCCATGAGCCCCAGCGAGCCGTTAATAGAGGTGAGCGGGGTGCGTAATTCATGGCTCACGGTGGCGATGAACTGGGTTTTCATTTTCTCTAGCCGACGACGCTCGGTGATGTCTTCAATCAGCGACCAAATCACTAATCGCCCGTCGGGGTCTTGGCTGAGCATTCCTTGTAGGCGTACCGGATATCGGCTGCCGTCTTTGCGGATATACTCTTTTTCAAAGGGCCCATAGCGGCCTTCGGTCTCTAGACTCACCAGCACTTGCTGCTCTACTTGTTGGTACTCCTGTGGGGTGAGGTCCCAATAGCTGAGATTAACAAACTCTTCTCGGGTATAGCCGGAAGGCAGGGTGAGGGCGTCGTTGAGGTCGATAAACTGCCCGGTCTCGAAGTCGTTCAATGCAATACCGATGGGGGCAAACTCGAACAGTCCCCTTAGGCGGCTTTCGTTTCGCTCCATGGCTTTACGGGCCAACTCTTGTTCATGGATGTCGTGCAGGTAGCCATGCCACAACACACTGCCATCCGCGAGCCGTTCGGGCCGCGCCTGCCCAGAGGTCCAGCGGTAGGCACCTTGGGAATTTTTAACGCGATAGGTAGCGTGCCAATCCTCTAGCGTGCTGGCGGAGTGTTGAATGGCGGCCGCTACTGGCGCTAGGTCGTCTGGGTGAATACGCTCAAACGCGGGGCTGCCATCCAGCGCTGCCTGTTGAGGGGTTAAGCCGTACATGATTTGAATCTGCTGCGAGCTGAACGGGAAGGTCGGGCGGCCATCAGGGAATTGCCGATACTGATAAATGACGCCCGGCAGCTGAGCCATTAGCTTGGTGATGCGTTCATTGCTTAGGCTGTTGGTTAACGTATCGGCTAGCCAGCGGGCAAGCAAGCGTAGAAAGAGCGTTTCGCTCTCATCAAAATCCGCGGGCCGGGGGGCGGCGGAGGAGAAGTTGAGCGTGCCAAATACTTGGCCTTCCACTTCAATCATCAGCGCGGCATAAGCCCCCAGGGGGAACGCTTGATAGCAGGGGTGGGCATGAAATTCGCTATCGGGCACATTGGCAATAAACAGCTCTTTACTCTGTCCAGAAAACAGCAAATGACACCACGTGCTGCCCAACTCGAAGCGCTCGCCAGGGCTTAGGGCGAAGGTGGGCGCGGCTTCCACCCAGCGAACTGTATAAACTTCGCCCTCAATTTGGCTGAGAATGGCGAGGTCTAAGCCGAGATAGTGCCTGGTGGTGTGTAGCGCATACTGAATTTTGGCATCGAGGGTGTCGAGCGAGTTAAACGCAATGTCGTTGAGCAGCAGCAGCGCTTCGTGATGCTTGCGTAACTGTGCGCGGGCTTCGTGCTCGCGGGTAATGTCGACAATAAAGCCTTCCATAATGATGGGATGCTGTGCATCGCCCTTCACCCAGTTGCCACGCTCTTCCACCCAGCGCCAACTGCCATCAATGTGGCGTACCCGGTACTCTATATGCCACCCTTCATTCAATGCTTTGGCGGTTTCAATGGCTTCGCCTACGCTGTCGGTATCGTCAGGGTGGATGAGGTCGGCATAGCTCAGGCGGGCGTTGTTAATTAGCTCTTCGGCGGGATGCCCGCTAATGCGGTCTATTTGGCCGCTGATGTAGAGCATGGTCCAGTTTTCATCGGGCAAACAGCGATAGGTGACGCCGGGCATATTGCTCAGCAGCGAGGCGAACTCATCGCGGCTGGCTTGCAGAGCCTGCTGAGCGGCTACCTCATGGGTAATGTCGGTATGAGTGCCGTACATTAACAACGGCTGGCCATCTGGGGTCCAGTCGAACACCTGCCCACGGTCATGCACCCACACCCAGTGCCCCAACTTGTGGCGCATTCGTGCCTTGCAGCTGTAGCTCTCCGTTTCGCCTAGAAAGTGCGCGTTCAATAAGGCCCCAGAGTGGGCGAGGTCATCGGGATGGGCGAAGTTCAGCCACGTATCAATCGTCGTCGGGCCGAGCTCTTCGAGGCTATAGCCAACAATCTGTGCCCAGCGCTCGTTGAAAATGGTGTCGCCGGTTTGCACATTCCACTGCCAGGTGCCAACGCCCGTGCCTTCAATCACAAGCCGCGCACGCCGCTCGCTTTCCCGCAGTGCAAGGGCCAGCGCTGAGTGCGATGCATGGTTGCCGATATCATGTTGAATCAGCTCTTCGACCATGCTGGCCATGTCCTGAAGCACGCTGATTTGCTGTTCGCTGATGGTGCGGGGAGTGGGGTCAATCAGGCAGAGTGTTCCTACGTGCTGGCCTGAAGGGGTGTGTAGTGGCACGCCGGCATAGAATCGTATGTAGGGGGCGTTTTTGACCATCGGGTGATCGATGAACCGTGGATCGTTAAGCGCGTCTTCAACAATCAGGGGGCCACTGTCCAAAACAGCGTGGCTGCAAAAAGAGCGCGCTAGCGGTGCGTCGGTAACGCCTTCCAACCCCTGGCAAGATTTAAATCGCAGCCGGTCATGGTGAATTAAGGACACCAGTGCGGTAGACACCGTGAACACCTGTTGCGCCAGCCGAGTAATGCGGTCAAAGCGTGGGTCGCTGTCATAGTTCAACAAGTGGTTTTCATCCCACTCAAGTGAATGCGCAACACGATTTTCTGAGCCCTGGTGTGTTTTCATGGCGTAACCATCGGATGACCTACTGAAATTTGGCGGAGCAGACGTGGTGTCAGCCGTTGTGCATAGTCTTATAACGAGCTGGAAGGCTGTCAGCACAGCATAATGGCTTATTGTTGCCTGGTGTAGAGAGAGAGGCGGCGTAAACTTCGTTTCATATGTGAAAAATTGTTGAGCGCAGTGCGTCGCCTAGGTGGCGCAGCTTTTTTATTGCCAAGGAGCGTCAAAAATGAAATATGCCGCGTTGATGATGGTACTCATGCTGGCCGGCTGTGCCGGTGGCGTGGGGTCGGGCACGAAGGGAGTAGGAGTGAGCATGCAAACGGCAGCCGCAGAGTATTGCGAAAGCCTGGGGGGCGAGCGAATAACGCGTGAAAGCGCGCTAGGTAGCGGGCGTTACTGCCGCCTGCCAGATGGCCGGGTAGAAAACGAGTGGCAGTTATATCGCTCTGAACAGCTGGATAATGACTAGGCCGACGTATCGATCATCGTTAAAAACGCGTCAAACGTGTTATCAACGCACTTTTCAGCGTATAAAGAAAACTTCATTGACGGTGGGGGTGGGCTGGCGTAGAGCCGGTTGGGACACTATTTATGGGTATTCTCAACATCATTTCGCGCTATTACTGGATGGGGATGGCGGTCACACTGCTGCTGTTAGCCCATAGCTCGGCATCCGCTAATACGTCGCCTATGCCGCTCACCGATTGGGAGTATCGTTGGGGAGATGCTCCCCTAGACGCAAGCGCTCCTTGGCAAGCCATCGCGTTTCCTTCCAACCCGCCCGGGCGCAACGGGCAGCAGGCAGTGTGGTTTAAAACGGTCCTGCCAGAAGGGGAGTGGCGTGATCCGGTCTTGCATATCACCAGTATTAATTTGGTAGGCCAGATTTTTCTGGATGGCACGCTGATCTATGAGCATGGCGATATGGAGGCGCCTCGTTTTATCGGCTGGCCATGGCATCTTATGGCGTTACCGGAGGATTTTGCGGGCAAGCAGCTCTCGCTGCGCATTTTTTCCGATTACACCAGCATTGGGTTATGGGGCGATGTAGAGGTGACAGATCGGATCGATGCGCTTCACGGCATGCTTCACGATTCCGTCCAGGATTTAGCGGTCAGCGCCTTTAGCCTGCTGTTGGCCACCTTGGCCGCCATTTTCGCCATGATTGGGCCGGAGCGCCGGGGCTTTTTTGCCATTGCGTTATTTGCTTTTTCCTCAGGGCTGATGCTCCTAGCAGAAACACCGGTCCGCCAGCTTTTGGCCGATGCCCCCCTGACTTGGGATATCGTGAGAGCCGCCAGCTATTTTACATTGCCTATTGCCATGGGTTTGCTGCTAAGCCACTGGTTGGAAGGTGCCCCAAAGCGCCGGATGGCACGTTTATGGCAGCTTCACTTGGCTTATTTGGTGATATCGATCGGGTTAGTGGAGCTAGGGGTTATCAGCTTGGCGCTAACCTTCCCCGTGTTTGATGTACTGCTGTTAGTCACGCTACCGACGATGCTGCTCCTGGCGCTGCTGCGGGTACGGCGTTTGAACTTAGAGCAACGGCTGTTCGTGGTCAGTTTTTTGCTGTTTGCACCGCTACTACTGGCCGATATGCTGGTGGCGCATGGGTTGATCCCACGGCGAAATATTCCTTTAAGCTATGGTGCGCTGGGATTTTCATTGGCCATTGTGGCTATTTCACTCTGGCACTACCGGCATACACAGCGGCAACTGGCGGCGGCCAACCTCACGCTAGAAGCGCAGGTAACGGCGCGCACGGCAGAGTTGGATACCCTGGTTCACCAGCTTAAAGGCTTGTCGTTGCAGGACGCATTAACCGGGCTGCACAACCGTCGCCATTTCGACACGCTGCTTCACCAAGAAATGGCGCTTGCGCAGCGTCAGGGCAGCCCACTCTCCTTGTTGATGATTGATATCGACCACTTTAAAAAAGTAAACGATAACTTTGGTCATGATGCGGGCGATGCGGTGCTCATTGATGTTGCCGCACTCTTGAAGCAGCACTTTCGTGGAACGGACGTGGTTTGCCGCTTGGGGGGTGAAGAGTTTGTTGCGCTGCTGCCGGGCACCGGTGCTACTGAAGCGGAAGCGCGCGCTGAAAAGCTGCTAGAAGCGCTACGCCACAAATCGCTGAGCTATCACCAGCAGCCGCTGGGGCGTATCACGCTCTCTTGCGGTATTGCGACTTACCCCTCCCACACTATGGACCCAAAAAGGCTCCTACGCTTGGCCGATACGGCGCTTTACAAAGCAAAAAACAATGGGCGTGACCGCTGTGAAGTATGGGAAGGAGCGACTTCATCAAGCGAGCGCTAGCGCTAGGCGAAAGTACTTAGTGACAGTACTTAGTGGCAGTACGTAGCAATAGGACTGTATGACACATCCAGTGGAAGGCAAGAGCCCCTCAACGTTGCGACCCTCACCATGGGGTTGTCTATATCAGCATTCATTAATAAAGATTTTTATTTTTTCTAAGGTGAAGAAAAATTTATCTTTTTGAATGTTAAAAGAATGGTTTTTATAGTGGTTTTATAAGAGTGGATTTAGACAATCAACAAGAGAGCCAATACTTATTGGTACACTTTTCTATACATGACGCTGTGCTTTTTAATGTGGCAAGGCAGCTTTTTTAGAGTGGTGGGTGAAAGAGTGTAAGTGCCTTGATAGCTAATGTTTTTTTAAAGTTGTTTAAGTTTTATGGTGTCTTTTTAAGTATTGTATAGCTTTATAGTGAAAAATAGCTGAATGTCAACAAATGTCACAGTGTTTCTTGCTGTCGTTACTTTTTTTAAGCCTTGAGCCATAGTACGCCTATAGCGTTTGTGAGTGAACGAAGGTGTTTTCTAAAGAGGTGGGCTATGCGTAACAATGGCTATGTATCACAAATCAACTATCCGATTGAGCCAGATGATTTTTTAATATCCCGTACGGATATCAATGGCTATATCACTTACGCCAATCCGCGCTTTATCGAGGTGAGCGGCTTTTCCATTGAGGAGTTGATGAACGAACCTCATAACGTCGTTCGTCATCCCGATATGCCGCCCGAGGTTTACCGTGATATGTGGGCAACGTTGCGCGAAGGGCTTTCCTGGCAAGGCTATGTCAAAAACCGTCGTAAAAACGGCGACCACTATTGGGTGCATGCCAATGTGGTGCCGGTAGTGGATAGGGGAGAGTTGCAGGGCTATGCCTCGCTACGCTCATACGCCGGGGAAGAGAAGGCGCGCTACTTTGATCACCTGTACCGCCAAATGCGTGAGAATAACTGCCCTTACTACTTAAAGCGTGGAAAGTTAAAGCGCAAAGGGCTGCGCGGCAAGCTGCCATCCTTCCAGTGGGAGGGCGTAAAAGCGCGCGTGATTGGGTCTTCCATTGCGAGTGCTGCGCTGCTTGGCGCAGGGCTTTGGGTCGCTCAACGCTTTGGCTTAACCGGGTGGTCACTCGGTGTGCTCGCCTTGGTGCTTGTTAGTTCCATTTGGTCGGTAAATGCGCTGTTACTTGGCTCGCTTAACCGCTCGGTCGCCTCGCTGAAAGATATTGCACTGCAGCTGGCGGCGGGCAACTTAAACACGGTGATACCTTCCACCAATCGTCAATCGTTGCGCCAAACCTTGGACGCGCTGCAACTCATGCGGCGCTCGTTGCTCTCCACCGCCAGCGATATTCAGCGCAATATGGAAGCCATTGGTCCGGTGGTGAGTCAAATCCTGAACAACAACACCAATATGGCTGACCGGCTTGAACAGCAGGCCTCAGCAGTGCAAGAAACTGCCGCCAGTATGGAAGAAATTTCTAGCACCGTGCGTCAAAGCGCATCAAATGCACAGCTAGCGAGTAAAGCGGCAGACACCAACTTGGCGGAAGTGGGCACCGCAACGCGCTTAACCGATGAATTGGCCCATGCCATGGAAGCGCTCACCAAGCAGTCCGAGCGGATGAAGCACATGGTGCAAACCATTGATGCCATTGCGTTCCAGACCAATATTTTAGCCCTTAACGCTTCGGTGGAAGCTGCACGTGCGGGTGAACACGGGCGTGGATTCGCCGTGGTGGCCCAAGAGGTGCGTAAGCTCTCTAACCAAACTGCCGAAGCGGCAAAAGAAGTCCAGCGTATGATTGTGGATACCAATCAAAGCGTGCTGGAAAGCGTTGCCCACACCCGCGAAACTCAGGCCGCCACGCAGCGTATTCGCCACGCCAGCCAGCGTGTGAACGACCTGATGGAAGAGATCAGCCGAGCCGCCAGCGAGCAAAGCGATGGAGTGGCGCAAATTGGCCTCGCCATTGCCGAGATTGATAGCACCACTCAAGCCAGTGCGTCGGATATGGAGAGCTACCGCCGCGTGGCTGACACATTAAGCGGCGAAGCCGCTTCATTAACCAACAGCGTGAATGCTTTCAGAACATCACAAAGTGGAGCCCAGCCTCTACCAGCGCTACGTCGCCCGCCGTCTTCAGGGCAATCTTTAGGGCTTGAAAAGCCAAGAGCCAAAGCGCTGCCTTCCAAACACTCTGCTGCGGATGGCTGGGATCAGTTCTAACCTTCGCTCAGCATCGGCACCCACGGTGATAGTTGAACGCGGTATGTTCAGGTCATCGTGGGTGCGATTTTAAGGGTGATAACGGGTAAACTAGCGCCCCTTTTTAACGTGATTGCTAGTGGCATGCACCCAACCTACGAATTAACCGACGCTGGCGACCGCTACTTTGATGGCCTGGCGGATAAGTTCTCCCGCTCGCTCTACCAAGCACCCCGAGGGGAGCTGCGCCTGGCGATGCTGGATTATCTGCTGCCGCAAATGCTGCACTTAAAGGCTCAGGCTGTGCTGGATGTCGGCGGTGGGTTAGGCCAACTGTCCGGTTGGTTAGCGGCACGTGGCCACGCGGTGACAATGGCAGAGCCTTCCCAAGATATGCTTGCCCATGCCAAGGCTTGGCACGCTGAACAAGTGGCTGCAGGTGGGTGGCAGGCAGAGCAGCTAAGCTACCTTGAAGCCCCTCTTCAGACCCTTCAGCATCAAGCCCCCGGCCCCTGGCCTCTGATTACCTGCCACGCGGTATTAGAGTGGCTGGGCAACCCCGAGCAAGCGCTGCACACACTGGCAACGCTACTTGCTCCAGGGGGGCAGCTTAGCCTGATGGTGTTTAACCGCGATGCGCTGCGTTTTTCTAACGTGGTGAAAGGCAACTACCAAAAAGCCTTAAGCGACCAGTTGGAAGGTAAGGGCAAGCGCCAGCGCTTAACCCCGATTTCTCCCGTCACCCATGATGAGATTTGCCAGTGGGTAAGCGATAACGGCTTACGCATTGAGAGCGTCGCGGGCATCCGTATTTTTCAGGATTACGTGCGCCAGCCCCCCGAGAAAATGAGTGATCAAGAGGCACTGCTGGCGCTTGAAAAGCAGTATTGCCAGCTCGACCCCCATTGGCGACTAGGCCGCTATTTACTTTATACCGTTACCAAACCTGAGGCGAATGTATGAGTGCTCAACTGCCTGCGTGCCAGCTCCTTGAACGTTACTACGGGCAGGCCGCCCAATTATGGCCGGTAGCACCCCCTGAAGATGCGTGGCTGTTAAACCATTCAGCGGCCATGGTGAGTGACAGTGTGGCACTACGCCAGCAGTGGCAGGCTAGTGATCGCTTGGCTTTGACTCCTTTTGAACCGGTGAATGAACTGCCCACCGACCAAGTGGTGCTGTTTTGGCCAAAAACGCATCAGCTGGGCATGTGGTGGTTGGCGTGGCTGTGCCATGTGCTGCCCGCTAACACGCCTATCGATATCGTGGGTGAGCACCAGGGGGGCGTGAAACGCGTTCCTAAAGTGCTCAGTGGGCTGGGCATGGTCTGCGACAAGCTGGATAACGCTCGCCGCTGCTCGTTGTTTGCCACGCGCACGGTGGTGATGGAGGCACCCGATAGTGCCTGGGAAACCTTTGATGCACTCGATATACGCTTAGTCAGCCATCCCGGGGTGTTCGGCCATGGCAAGGTGGATGAAGGAACGCAACTGCTGTTGCAAGCTCTGGAAACTGCACTGCCTAAAAAGCCCTTGAAGGTGCTGGATATGGGCTGTGGCGACGGCATTATCAGTGCCTGGCTTGCCAAGCGCGGCCATGCAGTCACGGCTGTGGATGTCAGCGCTTTCGCTGCCGAGGCCTGCCGTCGCACGCTGCTTGCCAATGAGCTAGAGGGCACGGTGCTGGAAAGTGACGTGTACTCAGCGCTTGAGGGTGAACAGTTTGATGTGATTGTCAGTAACCCGCCGTTTCATCAAGAGCGCGATGTGAGCTATGGCCCTAGCACGCGGTTGATCAATCAAGCTTCTGAGCATTTGAACCCCAAAGGGCAGCTGATCTTGGTGGCCAATGTGTTCTTACCCTACCCAGAGAAGTTGCAGCGTGCCTTTGGTGAATTTAACAGCCTCGCTGACAATCGCCGCTTCCGCGTCTTTCGCGCGTTAAAGTAATCACCCAAGGTGATGTTTGCGTCTATGCTTCGCCTGAGGGTGATGTGAACCCAACGATATAAGCGAGATAATGACAGTCGCGCTGTGTGGCGGCTGGATTCAGCGAGGCATGGACGATGACAAGCAATAGTCGCAGTACGGCGGTGTTAGGTGGGGCACTGCTACTGGGTGGGCTGTTAGCACTGGGGTTGGCGTGGAGTGGAAGCTATGTCAAAAGCGCGGCAGAAGTGTGGCAGCAATCTTCACGCAGCGTAACGGTGCGCGGATTAGCTGAGCGCCAAGTTGACGCGGATATGGTGCTGTGGCCGCTGAATTATACGGTCAATGCGAATACGCTCACGGATCTTGAAGGGCAGCTATCCCAGCACGAGCAGCTTATTCGCGATTTTTTGGAAGCGCGTGGTTTTGATGCTGCACAGGTCAGCGTCACGCCGCCTCGAATTACCGACCAGTTCAGTCAAACCTACGGGGGAGAGCGGCCCGATGAGCGCTATCGTGCCGAGGCCACGCTGCTGCTACGCACGGATAACGTAAATGGTGTGATTGCGGCCGTGCCAGAGGCCACGGCATTAGTGCGCCAAGGTGTGCTGCTGTCGCCCAGCTACGAGTACCGCACCGAATTTCTGTTTACTGGCCTGGATGCCATCAAGCCGGAAATGATTGCTGCAGCCACGGCCGATGCCCGTAACGCCGCGCAGCAGTTTGCAGAGGACTCGGGCAGCGGCGTTGGGGGCATTCGGCAGGCCACCCAGGGCTACTTTTCCATTGAAGATCTGGATAGCTACACGCCGCATATTAAGCGTATTCGTGTTGTTACCACGATTGACTACGCGTTAGAGGAAGAATAAGCCGATGAGGCAGGGTCAGCATGAGAGCTCCTCAAAGCGAGGCGGCTGATCCGTTAATGCGCAGCGGATTTGCCATAGTGAATCGCCGTCACGGTGTAAAACGTATCGCCATTGGGTGTGAGTACCGTGACGTCGTCACCGACTTCCTTGCCTAGAAGCGCCTTTGCCATGGGGGCATCAATGCTAATCCAGCGCTTTTGGGTATCGAGCTCATCATGGCCCACGATGCGAATATTCAGCGCTTCTCCCTCTTCATCTTCCAAGCTTACGTGTGCGCCAAAAAAGATTTTATCGGTATTGGCGGGCAGGCGATCCACCACCTGTAGCTCATCCAGGCGCTTGGTTAAGTAGCGGATGCGCGCAATCACCCGGTTTAGCTCTTTCTTGTTGTAGGTGTAATCCGCGTTTTCGCTGCGGTCGCCAAGGGCGGCGGCTTCGCCCACTTTCGCGGAAAGCTCCGGGCGTTTTATCCGCGAAAGATGATCCAAAATGCCGCGCAGACGGGCGGCACCTTCTGCAGTAATCAAATTACTTTTAGGTGCTTGGCGAGGATCTTTGGCCGGATCCCGCCAGCGGGTCATGTTGCGACCTTTCATGGGCGAATGCTCTCCTAAAGGGCTCTCCTGGAAGGCATTAAGCTTACGCTACAGGAGCAATTGATAACAAAGGTGCGATTCTCTGGCGAATCATTCAAACGTTCGTTACATTGTCTAAGTAAGCCGATGTTTGGCTTGATCAGACTTACAACGAAAGCCGTGACAACAACAAACCTGGAGTGACTATGCGCGCTATTCCATTTTCTCGCTTACTTATCGCCGCAGCCCTTGGCAGTACGCTGGCGCTGGCCCCCCTCAATGCCTCGGCATTTGAAGGAGAGGTCTTCTCGCTGAAGAACCGTTGGGAACATACGGTCACTGAGATGCCTGCCAACCAGCGTGAAGAGACACTTAAGGCACTCGCCAGTGAAGCTGAGCAGCTGGCGCGTCAGCATCCTAATGAGGCCGAGGTACTGATTTGGCAAGGTATTGTGCTGGCCTCTTATGCTCGTGAGCGTGGCGGTTTAGGTGCTTTAGGCACTGCTGGTGATGCCCGCGACGTGTTAGAGCGTGCCATTGAAATAGACCCTGCTGGTGGCAACGGCTCTGCTTATGTCACTTTAGGCGCGCTCTATGACCGTGCCCCAGGCCGCCCGCTGGGGTTTGGTAACAGCGATACCGCCGAACGTATGTTCCAGCGGGCGCTGGAGCTTCGCCCCGATGGCATTGATGTGAACTACTACTACGCGGCGTTCCTAAAAGAGGAAGGCAATACTCAAGCGGCTCGCGAGCATGCTCAGCGCGCGGTGAATGGAACGGCACGTGACAATCGCCAGATGTCAGATGAGGCGCTGCGCCGCGACGCACAAGCGCTGTTAGGTCAGCTCTAAATAGCGCGTTGATTGACCCGCAAAGTTGAATCCCGCGGTTAATCACCGCATTGGCATTCCCGGTGGCCAGCATTGATAATAGTACGATTGTTATCATCGGGAGTGCCTTATGGGCCCTACGCTTGGTCGTGATGATGTTGAACTCATCCAACGCGACACCCTCTATCAAGGCTTCTTTCGGCTAGAAGCACTGGAGCTGCGCCACCGGCTGTTTGAAGGTGGCTGGAGCGCCACCATGCGCCGAGAAGTGCATAATCGCTTTGATGCGGTGGGCGTGCTGCTTTACGACCCTAGCCGTGATGCGCTGGTGCTAATTGAGCAATTTCGTGCCGGCGCCATTGACGACCCCACATCCCCTTGGAAATTAGAGTTCGTGGCAGGCCTCGCCGATAAAGACGAGTCGCTGGAAGACGTTGCCCGTCGAGAAGCCATGGAAGAGGCGGGTTGCCAAGTAGGGCAATTAACCAAGCTGCATACCTACTACCCAAGCCCCGGTGCCTGCAACGAACGTGTGACGCTCTTTTGCGGGTTAGTGGATACTCATGGCTTAGGCGGTGTGTATGGGGTAGAGGATGAGCACGAAGATATTCGCGTGCATATTGTAACGTTCACCACCGCTTGGGAACTCCTAGAGCAGGGAAGACTCGACAACGCCATGTCTTTGATTGGACTGCATTGGCTGGCAGGGCAGCGGGCATCGCTGCGCGCCGCCTCTCAACGCGCCGCCCTTTCAAATACTGACGCCAAGCGAACCCAGTAAGGAGTCATCATGGCAAGAGCCGCCTATGTCACCGATTTAAAAACCCTGCAGGGCGAATGCAGCGCAAATTATGTGCGCCTGCTGCGCTTAGTAGGGGATATGGAGAGCGGTCAGCGCCGTGATATCGCACTGCGCAGCGATCACCAGCACTTTGGTGACCTGCATTTAGCGATTCTGCAGGAAGCACCCTATACCACCCTGGTAGAAGTCACCCAGAGCGGGCCACTGGATGCCGTTATCGAGGGGCCGCGTATGCGCGTGCATCTCTACCACGATGTGCGCATGGCAGAAGTCATCGATTTTCAGCGGGAGCGCCATTTTAGCGGCCGCTACCGCTACCCTAATGCGCGCATGCATCAGCCTGATGAAAAGCTGCAGCTCAACTGCTTTTTGGGGGAGTGGCTTGCCCATGGGCTAGCGCACGGCCATGCCGTTGATATGCCGGAATTACGTTAAACACCGCTGTTAATAACGCACAGACAATCATGCCAGGTCTAGGGAGCTAGGTGGATGCGGCTTATTCAAATTACCGATTCACACTTACATGCTGACAAGCGGGCGCACTCCCGTGCAGGGATTCCCTGGCAGCAGTTTCAGCGCGTGCTGGAAGCGGTGGCGGCGGAGCGGCCCGATATCGTCGTCTTTACAGGGGATATCAGTCAGGATGAAACCGCTGCCTCCTACGCCCATGCTGGAGACGCGCTCTCAACGCTGCCATGCCCGTGGTTTTGGATTCCTGGCAACCATGACCAGCCAGAGCTGATGGCCGCCGAACATCCGCTGCTAAACGAAGTGGATTTGGAGCAGTGGCGTTTGCTACTGCTCAATACCCAGGTAGCGGGCAAGCCACACGGCGAGCTGGGGAGCGATGCTTTGAGTGCGCTGGCAGAACAGCTGGAGCAAGACGACCGACCCACCCTGATTGCCATGCACCACCCGCCGGTAGACGTAGGTGCCGCCTGGATGGATGCGATTGGCTTGCAAGACCGCGACGCCTTTTGGCAGCTACTCAGCGCTTACCCCCAAGTAAAAATCATTCTGTTTGGCCATGCCCACCAAGCCTATGCCCAGCATCATCAGGCAGCGGGCACCGATATTGGCGTTTACGGTTGCCCTGCCATGGCGGATCAGTTTTTGCCAGGTGCTGACGCCTTTGCCATTGATGAAGCGTCGCGCCCTGGCTATCGCGTGGTCGATTTCAGCGGCCACGAGTGGCAGACCTGGATTGAGCGAGTGATCGTCTAATCGCTTTTTAGGCGCTATCGATCTAAAAAGATAGTTATTAATTCTTTTGGGTTATTATTGACCTAGCGTTACCCTACCCACAAATGCCCGCTTTGCGGTTTATCCGCTGGGCGGCAGTTCATGTTTGCAAAGGCTTTATTGAAAAGCCGCTTCGATAAAAGCAAGCACCGTTTTGTGAGGGAGTAGGTAATGAACCAGTTTTCTGCGCCGTCGGCAGCGACGCAACAGGTGCCCACCGCACCTGACGCCGCCCGACTGACCCACCTGAAGCAGCTCGAAGCTGAATCGATCCACATCATTCGGGAAGTGGCGGCAGAGTTTCGCAACCCGGTGATGATGTACTCCATCGGTAAAGACTCCTCGGTGATGCTGCACCTGGCGCGAAAAGCGTTTTATCCCGGTACGCCGCCGTTCCCGCTGATGCACGTGGACACCACCTGGAAATTCCGCGAAATGATCGCTTTCCGCAACCGTATGGCGGAAGAGGCGGGCATGGAGCTGATTGTGCACACCAATGAAGAGGGGCGGGCAGCCAACATCAACCCCTTTGATCACGGTAGCGCGAAGTACACCGATATCATGAAAACCCAGGCGCTCAAGCAGGCGCTGGATAAGTACGGCTTTGACGCTGCCTTTGGCGGTGCGCGCCGTGATGAAGAAGCCTCTCGTGCCAAAGAGCGCGTCTACTCCTTCCGCGATAAGTACCACCGCTGGGACCCTAAAAATCAGCGTCCTGAGCTGTGGAACGTGTATAACGCCAAGGTCAATAAAGGCGAATCGATTCGCGTGTTCCCGCTTTCCAACTGGACCGAGCTGGATATCTGGCAATACATCTACCTTGAGTCGATTCCGATTGTACCGCTGTACTACTCCGCCAAGCGCCCGGTGGTTGAGCGCGACGGCATGCAGATTATGGTGGATGACGACCGCCTGCCGCTGGCTCCAGGCGAGGTGCCGGAGGAGAAGTGGGTGCGTTTTAGAACTTTGGGCTGCTATCCGCTCACAGGCGCGGTGGAGTCCACGGCTGCCACGCTGCCGGACATCATCCAAGAGATGCTGCTGACCAAAACCAGCGAACGCAGCGGCCGTGCCATCGACCACGATCAGGCCGGTTCCATGGAGAAGAAAAAGCGTGAGGGGTATTTCTAATGGCGCACCAGTCAACGTTAATTGCCGATAACATCGAGCAATACCTGCACGAGCACGAAAACAAAGACCTGCTGCGCTTTATTACCTGCGGCAGTGTCGATGACGGTAAATCCACCCTGATTGGGCGGCTGCTTCACGACTCCAAAATGATCTTTGAAGATCAGTTGGCAGCGATTACCAAGGCTTCTAAAACCAGCGGCACCACCGGTGATGCAGTTGATCTGGCCCTGTTGGTAGATGGCTTGCAGTCAGAGCGCGAGCAGGGCATTACTATCGATGTGGCTTACCGCTTCTTCTCGACGGAAAAGCGTAAGTTCATTATTGCCGATACCCCGGGGCATGAGCAGTACACCCGCAACATGGCCACCGGTGCTTCTACCGCAAGCCTGGCGATCATTCTGATTGATGCCCGTTACGGCGTGCAGACCCAAACCCGCCGCCACAGCTTCATTGCCGATTTGCTCGGCATTCAGCACCTGGTGATTGCGGTCAATAAGATGGATCTGGTCGGCTTCTCAGAAGCGCGCTTTAACGAGATTGTGGACGAGTATCGCGCGTTTGCGACGAACCTGCAGGCCCCGGATATCCGCTTCGTGCCCATGTCGGCGCTGAACGGCGACAACGTGGTGAACCCCAGCGAGCAAACGCCCTGGTACTTTGGTGATCACCAGGGGTATGAAGGCAAAACGCTGATTGAACTGCTGGAAAGCGTCGAAATTAGCCGCGACCAAAACCTCACTGATCTGCGTTTGCCGGTTCAGTATGTGAACCGCCCCAACCTGGATTTTCGCGGCTACTGCGGCACGCTCTCGGCCGGTGTCCTACGCCCAGGGCAAGCGGTGAAGGCGCTGCCTTCCGGTAAAACGTCCCGCGTGGCACGCGTGGTCACCTTTGATGGTGATTTAGACGCCGCCTACCCAGGGCAGGCGATTACCGTCACGTTAGAAGATGAGATTGATATCTCCCGTGGCGACTGGATCGTGAGCGCGGATGCTGACATCCCACTCTCGAACGTGTTTAGCGCCGACATCGTGTGGATGCACGAAGACGCTCTGACACTGGGCAAGCTCTACGACATCAAGCTCGCCACACGTGACTTGGCAGGGCAGGTCAGCGCCATTGAGTATCAGATTGATGTCAATACGCTGGAAAAGCATGCCACCGATTCCCTCGGGCTCAATGCCATCGCTCGCTGTGAGGTTGAGTTGACCGCCTCTATTCCGGTCGATGATTATCGCACCAGCCCGGGCACCGGTAGCTTTATTGTGATTGATCGCCTCACCAACGTGACGGTGGGAGCGGGCATGATTCGTGGCGTCGCTAACGCCCGGGAGCAGGCCACCACGACTGATTGGGCCGCCTTCGAGCGTGATTTGAACGCGCTGGTGCGTAAGCACTTCCCGCACTGGGAAGCGAAAGATATCGGTTCACTGCTGGGCCGCTAGCGCTTATAAATAAAACGACACACTTTGACGCCGCCCTGCGGCGTCAATTTTTAGGTAACGCTGAATCGAGACACTAGGGATCCAGACACAGGTGATCGAGACACCAAGGAGCGAGAGTCGATGTTAACCCTTTTAGACGGTGGCTTAGGACGTGAGCTAAAACGGCTGGGTGCGCCTTTCCGTCAGCCAGAGTGGTCGGCGCTGGCACTGATGGAAGCCCCCGAGTGTGTGACCCAGGCACATCAGGCATTTATTCAAGCCGGTGCCGAGGTGATCACTACCAATGCCTATTCCGTGGTGCCGTTTCATATCGGCGAGGAGAGCTTTGCGGAACGCGGCCTGGCGCTTGCCACGCTGGCGGGCAAGCTTGCCCGTGACAGCGTGGCCGGGCAAGCGGTGACCGTCGCGGGCTCGCTCCCGCCGCTGTTTGGCTCTTATCAGCCGGAGCTCTTTGATGCCAAGCGCGCGCCGGAACTGCTGTCCACGCTAATTGAAGGCCAAGCGCCTTACGTAGACGTGTGGCTAGCCGAGACACTGAGCGCCACGGAAGAAGCGCTAGCCGTTGCCAGCGCACTGGGTAACGACACTCGCCCGCGCTGGTTCTCGTTCACGCTGAAAGACGCCGATGAAAATGACGAACTGCCCTGCGCACTGCGCTCCGGTGAGCGTATTGAAGAGGCCGTTGCTGCGGTGCTGGAAGCGGGCGGTGAAGCGCTGCTGTTTAACTGCAGCCAGGCTGAAGTGATGGAAGAGGCGCTTTCCCAAGCGCAGGCAGCGGTGGCCGCCCAAGACGCAACGCTGCGCCTAGGGGTCTACGCCAACAGCTTTGTGCCCCAAACGAATCGCATCGCAGCGAACTCCGGCGTTAGCGATATGCGCGATGACCTGGGGCCAGACGCCTATGCGGCCTTCGCCCAGCGCTGGCAGGCGGCAGGGGCCACCATGATTGGCGGCTGCTGCGGCATTGGGCCAGAGCATATTGCCAAGCTGGCAGAAGCGGTGCGCGGTTAAGAGCGTTTTGTGCATTGGTTTCACAGGATTGGTTCCACAGGATTGATTCCACAGGGTGAGTCACCAGCATGACGAAACGAAGTAAAGCGCCCGTTGAGCGGCGCATAGCAGGCGTTACACGGCGTCAGTTTTTACAGCAGTCGGCGGCACTGTCTGTCTCTGCCAGCGCCTTGGGCGGGCTTTTACTGCCACGCTGGGCAAGTGCTCAGGAGGGGACGCCTCAGCGCGGCGGGCATCTGATTTTAGCGATTGATAACGCTTCCAGCAGCGACCGCTTAGACCCCGCCTACTACTTCGAGCAGTACATGTACCACGTGGGGCGGCAGCTGTTTAATACGCTGACGGAACTCAATGATGACGGCACGCTCGCGCCTGGGCTGGCAGAGTCTTGGGAGACGAGTGACGCGACGCAGTGGGTGTTTACGCTGCGCCAGGGTGTGACCTTCCATAACGGCAAAACCCTTACCGCCGACGATGTGGTGTACTCGCTCAACCATCATCGTGCCGAAGATTCGCCGTCGGCGGTGAAAGGCTATATGGAGCAGATCACCGAGCTGACCGCCCGTGGCAGCCATGAAGTGGTCATGACGCTCTCCGCCCCCAACATGGATTTACCGTCTCTGCTGGGAGAGGTGAACTTTGCCATTACCCCGGCCGGTGCGAATTTCGATGACGGTATTGGCACGGGGCCTTTCGTGCTGGAAAGCTTTGAACCTGGGGT
Source organism: Vreelandella lutescens (assembly GCF_014640815.1). Classification (GTDB taxonomy): domain Bacteria; phylum Pseudomonadota; class Gammaproteobacteria; order Pseudomonadales; family Halomonadaceae; genus Vreelandella; species Vreelandella lutescens. The sequence continues at coordinate 47,469 of NZ_BMHM01000002.1, forward strand.
GCGTACCCTGGTTAAGCGCAACGACAACTACTGGAAGTCGGATCGCGCCTTCGTTGATAGCGTCGAAACCCGCGCCTTTAACGATGCAACTGCGCGAGTGGCCGCGCTGATGAGCGGCTCGGTGCATTTTGTTAACCGGGTAACGCCCAGCATTGTGAGCCGTTTGGAAAGCGCGTCATCGCTCACGATTAATCGCAACGTGGGAAGTTTCCAGGTGACCTTTCCCGGTTTGGCTGACCGTGCGCCGTTCAATAATATGGATGTTCGCCTAGCGATGAAGCACGCCCTCGACCGAGAGCAGCTGCTGAATTTGCTGGTGCAGGGGTATGGCCAGGTGGGCAACGACTCGCCGCTGTTCCCCAGCAATCCGTATTTCACTAACGACCTGCCTAGCCATGCCTTCGACCCGGATAAAGCGCTGCATCACTGGCGTAAGTCGGGCGTGGATAGGCCCATTCGGTTAAGCACCGCCGACGGGGCGACCTTTGAAGGCGCGGTCTCGGCCGCAGAGCTTTATCAGCAGTCGGCCCAGCGTGCGGGGATACCGTTGGAGGTCAACCGCGTGCCTGCGGATGGCTACTGGTCGGAAGTGTGGCGTCAGCATGAGTTCTGCGCCTCGGGTTGGTCTAGCCGCCCGACGGCCGACGCTTATCTCTCGATGGTGAATCTGTCGAATGCGCCGTGGAACGAAGCGCGCTGGGCCAATGAGCAATTGGACCAACTGATTGTGGCGGCCCGCGGCGAGCAGGATGAGGCCACGCGGCGTCAGATGTATCACGACATTCAGGTGTTGTATCAGCAGGAAGGCAGCACCGTGGCGCCGCTCTATATGGATTCGATTTCGGCCAATCGCACCAACGTGCGGGGTTATGTCGATGTGCCGGGAGAAGTGGCCACCCGCTCGGTCGAAAAGATGTGGATCGAAAGCTAAGCCGTTGATGATAAAGCGCCAGCCCGGTAACAGCGGGCTGGCGCTTTGGCGATAGGTTTATTGGGAGATAGCATTATTTGGCGTTAGGAAAAAACAGCGGTTGACCGCCTACCTCAAAATCAGCAATCGCTTGCTGGCCCTCTTCAGAGACTAGCCACTCATGCCACTGGGCGGCTAACGCATGCTTTAGATGCGGATGCTGCTCTTCCGACAGCAGCAGGCTGCCGTACTGATTAAACAGCGCTTCATCGCCTTCAAACAGCAGCGTTAAGTCTTGCGGGTTCTCAAAGGCGGCCCAGGTGGCGCGGTCGGTGAAGGTATAGGCATTCATGCCCGCGGCGGTGTTCAGCGTGGGGCCCATGCCGCTGCCCAGCTCGCGGTACCATGCACCTTGTGGCGTGACACCCGCATCTTCCCACAAGCGCAGCTCGGCGCGATTTGTGCCGCTGTCATCACCGCGTGAGGCAAATGGCGATTCGCTTTCGGCAATCAGTGCAAAGGCATCGGACACGCTTTCGCTCTCGCGGATGCCCGCCGGGTCGTCGCTGGGGCCAACAATCACGAAGTCGTTATACATCACGTCTAAACGTTCGCTGGCATAGCCATCCGCGACAAACTGCTCTTCGCCCGTCGTATCGTGTACCAGCAGGCTGTCGGCATCGCCACGGCGGGCAATTTCAAACGCTTGGCCGGTGCCGACCGCCACTACGCGCACGTCGATACCGGTGGCCTCGGTAAACGTGGGGATAATGGCACCAAACAAGCCAGAGTTTTCGGTGGAGGTGGTGGAGGCCAGCGTAATGAAGTTGTCATCCGCCAGTAGGGAGGCGCTAAAGGTAAGCGCGGTGGTGCATACACTGGCGGTGATCAGCGCGGTGGTTTTTTTCACGGTCTGCTCCTTTGGATATACTTCAACGCTGCTAGGGCTTACCACACCAGCTCGCCCCGGATAAACGCCCTGGCCTGTGATGAGGCCGGGGTGTCGAAAAAGCGCTCGGCGGGGGTGTGTTCCAACACCTGTCCGCTGTACATAAACAGCACGTCATCGGCCAGGCGCTTGGCCTGATGAAGATCGTGGGTCGTCATCACGATGCGCGTGCCGTTGTGATGGAACTCATTCACCGCCTCTTCCACGGCTTTAATGGCCGCAGGGTCGAGGGCGGAAGTCGGCTCATCCAAAAACAGCACGGCGGGCTTTAACAGCCATGCGCGGGCTAGCGTTAGGCGCTGCTGCTCGCCGCCAGACAGCACTCTGGCAGGGCGCTTGGCAAGGGAGGCCAAACCAAATTTTTCTAACGCCTGGAGAGCGAGCGCCTTGCGCTCTCGGCGTGGCACGCGCTGCACGGCTAAGGCATAGATTAGGTTGTCGATGGCCGAGCGGCGCAGCAGTACCGGCCGCTGAAAGACCATGGCTTGCACCGGGGGCGTGCCTTCCCAGCGAACGTGGCCGCTGCTGGGGCGAAGCAGCCCGTGTGCCAAACGCATCAACAGGCTTTTGCCTGCGCCGTTGGGGCCCATAATCAGCGTGCGCTGGCAGCCGGATAGCGTGAGCGTTGTGGGTGTTAACAGGGCGTGGCCGCGATGCTCAAAGCTTGCTTGCTGAAAGTGCAGGGCAGGCACGCTGGATAAGGAGTGCTGCCCTACTGGTGAGTGCGAGAGCGTCTTGAGGGGTGCGTTCATCCTAGTCGCCTCTTCGCGGCTTCACTCACGAGATGCGCCAGGGCATTAATCAGCGTGACGAGGGTAAGCAAGATGATGCCCAAGCCCAGCGCCAACGGCAGGTTGCCTTTGCTGGTTTCCAGCACAATGCTGGTGGTCATCACACGGGTCACGCCATCAATGTTGCCGCCCACAATCATCACAGCACCCACCTCGGCGCTGGCGCGGCCAAAGCCCGCCAAAATCACCGTGAGTAGCCCAAAGCGGGCATCCCAAAGCAAGGTGGGCATCATACGTAGCTGGCTCAAACCCAGCGAGCGTAGCTGTTCGGCGTACTCACTGTGCAGCGCTTCTACCTGCTGCCGTGTGAGTGCTGCGATGATAGGAAATACTAAAATTACCTGGGCGACTACCATGGCAGTGGGGGTGAAGAGCAGCCCGAAACTGCCCAGCGGCCCTGCGCGAGAAAGCAGCAAATAGACACACAGCCCGGCAACCACCGGGGGTAGGCCCATCAATGCATTGAGGGCCACAATAAGCGCGTTACGGCCGGGGAAACGCCATAACGCCAGTGCCGCACCTACGGGTAGTGCCAAGGCGCTGGCGATCAGCACGGCGATCAGAGACACCTGCAGTGAGAGCGCTACGATGTCGAACAAGCCTGAATCTATTCCGAGAATCAGCGCGAGCGCGGTATAAAAAGGGTTATCACTTGCAGACATAAGCACCTGACATAGGGTCATGAACAGTTGTGGGGTCGCGCCAACGTTTCCACAACGCCTAAAGATAGGCGGCATAGTGTACGTAAACTTGCAGTTATGCACTGGCTGCTGAAATATATGCAGCCATACGCATAAAAATGCAGAGTGACCATGTCGAACGAGTACTTAACCACTGCAGAGGTCGCTGATTACCTGCGCTTGAAAGAGCGCAAGGTCTACGATCTGGTGCGCCAAGGCCATATCCCCTGCAGCCGCGCGACAGGGAAGCTGCTGTTCCCTCGGCAGCATATCGATATGTGGGTGCTTAGCCATTTAGAGGGGGACCAAGCACAGCGGGTGCCGCCTCCATCGGTGCTAGCAGGCAGCCAGGACCCGCTCTTGGAGTGGGCAGTGAGAGAGAGCGGGAGTGACTTGGCCTCGTTATGTCATGGCAGTGGCGATGGCATAAGACGCTTGCTGGAAGGCAAGGCGATGTTGGCAGGCATTCACCTGCTCAATGCGGCCTCAGGGCGCTACAACGAACCGGCATCGCTAGGGTTAGGGGGCGTTCGTGACCTGATCGTGCTGCACTGGGCTACGCGCCGTCAGGGGCTGTTAGTGGCCGCTGGCAACCCGCTGGGCATTCGTTCAGTGAGAGATATTGCCAAGCACGGCGCGACGCTCGCACATCGTCAGCCGGGGGCGGGGGCAGCTCAACTGCTGCACTGCTTTCTACAGCAGGCCGATATAGCGCTTGATACGCTAAACTGGGCGGCTCATCCTGCGCTCAGCGAAGACGATTTAGCGCTGGCCATTGCCCAAGGCGAAGCCGATGTGGGGCTGGGCATGGAGGCTGCGGCACTGCGCCAGCAGCTTGATTTCATCCCGCTAATAGAAGAGTCGTTCGATGTGGTGATGCACCGGCGCAGCTATTTTGAGCCTGCCGTTCAAGCGCTGTTTGAGTTTGCCCGAGAGCCCCGTTTTGTACAGCGTGCCAGCACGCTGAGGGGGTACAATGTGAGCCAGCTAGGCCGTGTATTGTACAACGCCTAGGCGCATCGTGACGGGTGCGATTCGGTCTCTACGCTTGACGATTGTATAAGATGCGCCAAACTGGAGAGGCGTTGTAGATGTCACTTCATCACGACAAGATCATCACGACAAGATCATCACGAAAAGGAGAGCATGATGAATCAAGCACTGAACGGTAAACGTGTTGCTATTTTAGCCACCGACGGTTTTGAAGAGTCTGAGTTGAGCGTTCCCCGCGCGGCGCTGCAAAAAGAGGGCGTTGAGGTACACGTGATCTCACCAGAAGGTAAGGGCATTCGCGCTTGGGCAGAAACCGATTGGGGCGACACCTACGAGGCCGATAAAGCCTTGGCAGATGCTAACGCCTCTGACTATCACGCCTTAGTGCTCCCCGGCGGCCTGTTTAACCCTGACGAACTGCGCCTGAACGAAAACGCTCTTAGCTTTGTGAAAGCGTTCTTCCGGGCGGGTAAACCCGTAGCCGCTATTTGCCACGCGCCGTGGATTTTGATCAACGCCGGCGTGGTAAAAGGGCGCAAGATGACCTCGGTGCCGAGCGTCGCCCAAGACCTGCGCAATGCGGGGGTCAACTGGGTCGATGAGCCGGTAATGGTTGATAACGGCCTCGTGACCAGCCGCACTCCCAAAGACCTGGATGCCTTTAACGCCAAGCTGCTAGAAGAGCTGCAGGAAGGGCGTCATTCAGGTCAGCACGCTTAATGGCGTGGTATCACCAGTGGGCAAGCTTTGCCAAAAGGCTTGCCCATGTTGTTGCCAAACCGATGAAGCGGGACAGTGGCCGCAGCGGGATGATGGTGCATCCTTATCGTGGTTACGGTTCGCAACGAGAGATATTCGTCATGGGTCGAGTGTTCCGCCAAGCGGCTCTCGGCCGCGCCATTCCCCGACGGGGCATGCTGCGTGATACGGCCGACGTGGCCCGGCGCATTTTTCGTCGCGGGCTGGCCGACGCCAAAGTGGAAGTCCGCGTGGGCGATAACGAGCTCTGCATGACCACCGACCGCGATGGCTACTTTGATGCTCATATCCCCATCTCGACGTCTTTACCTGTCGATGTTTCCTGGCATCGCGCCGATATCTTAGTACACGCGAAAGGGCATCCGCCCGTGCGCACGAGTGTGGAAGTGTATGTGCCTCCTCCGGAAGCAGACCTATTGGTGATCAGTGATATTGATGACACGGTCATGTTTACCGGCGTGGCTGAAAAACTGAAAATGCTCTATCGGCTGTTTGTGCGTAAGCCCCATCGTCGAACGGCCTTTCCTGGCGTAGCATCGCTGTATCAGGCGCTTTATCGCGGCCACACGGATAAAGCTGAACGGCCCATTCTGTATGTGTCGCGTGGCCCCTGGGCTATTTATGAAATGCTGGAAACGTTCTTTCAGCTCAACCGTATTCCGGTGGGGCCTATTCTGTTCTTGCGAGAATGGGGGATCTCCTGGCGCAAGCCTTGGCCGCGCCGTGCAGAAGCGCACAAACGGGATCTGATTGATCGCATGCTCGCGCTGTACGATGACATGCCCTGCATTTTGATTGGCGATAGCGGCCAGCACGACCCCGAGGTTTACACTGAGGTGGTGAAGGCCTATCCGGATCGTATTAAGGCGATTTACATTCGCCGCGTCGACAGCGACCCGCAGCGAGAATCCGCCATTCAGCGTCTGCGTGATGAACTAGCCCATACCGAGTGTGAGCTGGTGCTGGCCGCCGATAGCATTTTGATGGCAGAGCATGCCCATGCCAAAGGCGATATCTCAGCACGCGGTTTGCAAGCGGTTCAGCGTGACGTGGAAGCCCATCGTAACGAGCCCGCCTAAGCTGCGAAATTGGGCCATTCGTGGTAAAACTAAACGCCATTCAAAAGGTCACCTTATTGATTAAATACAGGTGGCCTTTTAGCGGGTTCTCCTCTCGCGTTTACCTCTTCCTAACTGGCAGGGTCCCGGTGTTACGATGTTGATTCTCTTGATTGTCATGGCGCTAGCCATTTTTGTGCTGCCCAACCTATGGGCGAAATGGGTGTTAAAGCGCCATACCCGAGGTCGTGACGACTACCCAGGCACCGGTGCGGAATTGGCCGAACACCTGCTGCGCCGGATGGGCGTGGAGGGCGTGCGGGTGGAGCGTACTGAACACGGCGACCACTACGACCCTGAAGCTCGCTGTGTGCGCTTAACGCCTGATCACTACGATGGTCGTTCGCTAACCGCCGTCACCGTGGCAGCACACGAAGTGGGCCACGCTATTCAGCACCATGAAGGTTACGCGCCGCTGCTGGCCCGTAGCCGCTTGGTGCAGGTGGCGCAAAAAGCCGAAAAGCTGGGGGCTATTTTGATGATGGCCGCGCCGTTTTTGTTTGTGCTCACACGGCTGCCCGGTGGGCTTGCGATGATTATCATCATGGCGGTGATTAGCTTTGGCACGGCGGCGCTGGTGCATCTCGTCACGCTGCCGGTGGAGTTTGACGCCAGCTTCAACCGCGCGCTGCCGCTGCTAAAAGAGTACGTGCCGCCCGCCGATATGGCCGGTGCACGCCACGTACTCACCGCCTGTGCGTTTACCTATGTGGCCGCCTCGTTGGCCAGCGTGATGAACCTCGGCCGCTGGCTGGTGATTTTAAGGCGCTGATTTTAAGACCTAGGCGGTTGCCACTGACGCTTCCGGCTTATTGGCCAAAATCACCGCGCGGCGAGGGGCGGGGTAGCCTTCAATCGTCCGGGTGCGGTCTTCTGGGTCTAGGAAGTCGGCCAATGACTGGTACGTCATCCACTCAGTAGAGCGCTGCTCATCCAAGGTGGTGACGGCCTCATCCACCACGCGGACGTTGGTGAAGCCACAGCGCTCCAGCCAGTGGCACAGCGCTTTGGAAGAGGGCAGAAAGTAGACATTTGGCATTGCCGCGTAGCGTTCACCGGGCACAAACACGGTTTGCTCATCGCCTTCTACCACCAGGGTTTCCAGCACTAGTTCTCCACCGGGAGCCAGCGCGCCTTTTAGCTGCTGCAGGTGCTCAAGGGGCGAAGGGCGGTGGTACAGCACGCCCATGGAGAACACCGTATCAAAAAAGCCCAGGTTCTCGGGTACGTCTTCAATGCCCACCGGCAGAAACTGTGTGCGACCTTCATCGGCGTTGCCGACAAAGTGGCGCACCGCCTGAAACTGCCAGTAAAAGCGCGGTGAAGGGTCGATCACCAGCACAAAAGCAGCGCCTGCACCCGCCATTCGCCAAGCGTGGTAGCCGCTGCCGCCGCCTACATCCAGCACTTTACGGTACTTCAACGGCGCAAGATGCGGGGAGACACGCTGCCATTTCCAGTCAGAGCGCCACTCGGTATCGATTTCGATACCACCCAGGCTAAACGGCCCTTTACGCCAAGGTGCCAGCTTGCGCAGTAGGTTAAAACACTGGCGCTGCTGGCTGTCGGTGAGGTCGAGTTCAACCGTCAGCGTATCGCTATTCAGATCCACGCGGCGCTGTTCCGGCAGTGGTGGCAGCTTGGCCACGGCCTTTTCCCAGGCGGAAAGGTCGCCGTGGCGCTGGCGGTCTAGCCCGTTTGCAAGCTGCTCGGGCAGTTTGGCAAGCCAGGGCGTTAGCGAGGCATCCTGCGTGGCCTGATCTAAAAACGCCTGATACAGCACTCGGTGATCGTTTGGGAGTAGCGCCACCTTAACCCTCCTTAAAAGCGATCAGCGAAGTGAAGTTCAGGTACTGGAACCAGGTCATGGAACGGGGAAAGCCCGCCAGCGACAAGCGCTCGTGCAGGGCATCCAGCGTGTCAGGAATCAGCACGTTCTCAAGCGCGGTGCGCTTTTGGCTGATCTCCATGTCGCTGTAGCCATTGGCACGCTTGAAGTCGTGATAGCGTTCGACCCGCCAAGCGTTGTCGCGCTCGTCGGCATCGATGGTTTTTTCCGACAAAATCAGCACACCGCCGGGCTCGAGCGCATCAAAAAGCCGCTTGAGCAGCGCATCACGATCTGCCGGGGGCAGAAACTGCAGCGTAAAGTTGAGAATGATCATCCCCGAAGGCGCATACTCGTAGGTACGAATATCGGCTTCTTCCACCTGCATGGCGTGATCGGGGCACTCATCAAGAAAGGTCTGTTTTGCTCGGGTAGCCATGGCCGGTGAAAGATCAATACCGGTATAGCGAAACGCGTCGGCGGGCAGCGCGCCTGCCAACGCGAGGCCGGATGCGCCCAGCGAGCAGCCCAGATCATAAACATGGGCGCCGTGGCGCAGATGGCGTTTGGCAATCAGGCTCAGCATACCCAGGATTTGGCCGTAGCCGGGCACCGAGCGGCGAATCATATCGGGGAAGCACGCGACCACCTGTTCATCAAAGGAGAACCTAGCCACCTTGTCTAGGGGTGTTGAAAAGATAGCGTCGCGGTAAGATGCATCACTCATGGGCAAGCCAGGATGGTTAATGAGGCTGCGTAGTTTACGCGCCCTTGGTAACGCAGAACAGGCCTGATCCATTCAGATTCCTGTCTCACGGAACGACGCCACAGGAGAGGGCATATGGCTTCAGCAACAGCAACTCCCGATACATTACCCGCTTGGCAAACGCTTACGCAGCATGCTCAGGCGCTTAAGCACGTCCATTTAAAAAATTTGTTTGGTGATGATCCAGGCCGCTGGCAGCAGTTTACTCGGCAGGTGGCGGGGCTCACTCTCGATCTTTCCAAGCAGCGTTGGGATGACGATACGCTAGAGCACCTGCTGGCGTTGGCAGAAGAAGCGGGCGTGCCAGGAGCCATTCAAGCGCTGCTGAGCGGTAAGCGAGTGAACGTCAGCGAGAATCGCCCAGCGCTGCATACCGCCCTGCGTTTGCCCGCAGATGCCCACCTGGAAGTTGAGGGTGAAGATATCGTGGGGGCCGTGCATGACAGCTTGGCGCAAATGGAGCAGCTGGTGCAGCGCCTGCACGCGGGCCAGTGGCGTGGAGCGACCGGCAAGCCCATTCGCCATGTGGTGAACTTGGGCGTGGGCGGCTCAGATTTAGGGCCGCTGATGGTCACCCATGCGCTGGCGGACTATCGACCCAGCGATATCCACCCGGTAGAAGTCCATTTTGCCTCCACCATGGATGGCTCACAGCTGGCGGACTACCTCAGCCGATTCAATCCAGAAAACACGCTGTTTGTGCTCTCGTCTAAGTCGTTCACCACCATTGATACGCTCTCCAACGCCAACACGGCCCGCGACTGGCTGATTGGGCGGCTCACGCAGCACGCCGACCTGCCGGAAGCCAGCCCCCATGCCAAACCGATCAGCGCAGAGCTGATTGTGCGCCAGCACTTTATTGGCGTATCCGCCAGCCCTGAAAAAATGAGCGAGTGGGGGATTACCCCCGACCATCAGCTGATGTTCTGGGAGTGGGTCGGGGGGCGTTACTCCTTGTGGGGCACGATTGGTCTGCCGATTGCGCTAGTGATTGGGATGGAAAACTTCCGCGAGCTGTTGGCGGGTGCCCATGCCATGGATAGCCACTTCCGTGATGCGCCGCTAGACGATAATTTGCCGGTGTTGCTGGGCTTGGCAGGCATCTGGAACGTGAATTTTCTGGATATTCGCGCCCACTCGATTCTGCCCTACGATGGGCGACTTGAGTATTTTGCCGCCTACCTTGAGCAGCTGGAGATGGAGTCCAACGGCAAATCGGTCACCCGCCAGGGCCAAGCGGTGAACTACTCCACCTGCCCCGTGCTGTGGGGCCAGCTAGGCCCTAATGCCCAGCATGCGTTTTATCAGTTGCTTCACCAGGGCACCCAACCGGTAGTGTGCGACTTTATCGCGCCGCTTAAGCGTTACGATGAGGTCGAAAATCCGGATACCCGCCGCCATTTGAAAGCGCAGCATCGCTTGGCGTTGGCCAACTGCTTTGCTCAGTCCCGGGTGTTGATGTTGGGTGACGATGCATTAGATGAAGATGGCCCGCGCCCCGAGCACAAACGCTACCGGGGCAATCAACCCTCTTCGACGGTGCTGCTCGATAAGCTCACCCCCGCCACCCTAGGCTCGCTGATAGCGCTGTATGAGCACAAAGTATTCGTGCAAGCGGTGATTTGGGATATCAACCCCTTTGACCAGTGGGGGGTCGAGCTTGGTAAGCAAATTGCCACCGATACCCAGGCGATTATTGACGGTGAAGGCGACCTTAACCGGATGGACGCTTCTAGCCGTGGCTTGATTGAAGCCTTTTGGGCCGCAGAGCAGGAGTAGTGTTCCCAATTTATATGGCTGAATATACAGCTTTTTGGTTTTCCGCTATCCTGTGTGCTTTTCATAGCGGCCTCATCTTAAGAATACCCAAGGGGCCGTCCTGTGACGGCCCCGTTTGAAGCCGACAGTACGCTTTTGTTCAGTATGTTTTTTCAGGAACCGACGTTACATGACCCAGTTTGATGCCTCCCAGTACGGCGCGAGTTCTATCGAGGTCCTGTCAGGGCTTGAACCGGTGCGCAAGCGTCCGGGAATGTACACCGATACCTCGCGACCCAACCACCTCGCCCAAGAGGTGATCGACAACAGTGTCGATGAGGCGCTCGCCGGGCACGCTTCAAGCATCAGCGTGGTACTCCATAGTGACGGTGCCATTGAAGTGCAGGATAACGGCCGGGGCATGCCGATTGATCTACACCCGGAACATGGCGTGTCAGGGGTCGAACTCATTCTGACCAAACTCCACGCGGGCGGTAAGTTCTCCTCTTCAAGCTACCGGTTTTCTGGCGGTCTGCACGGCGTGGGCGTGTCGGTGGTCAATGCGTTGTCACGGCGTTTGGAAGTCGAAGTAACCCGCGACGGTGCCCGCCATGCCATCGCCTTTGAACATGGCGATAAAGTCGAAGAGCTGCACGAAATCGGCAAAGCGGCCAAGCGCGCCACCGGCACGTTAGTACGCTTTTGGCCTGACGAGAGCTACTTTGATAGCCCAAAGCTGGCAGTTTCCAAGCTAAAACATCTTTTGCGCGCCAAAGCGGTGCTTTGCCCCGGTTTAGCGGTCACGCTGGTAGAACCAGATGGCACCAAAACCGAATGGGCCTATGCCGATGGCCTGCGCGACTACCTGGCCGAAGCCACCGATGGTTACGAAGTACTGCCCAAAGAGCCGTTTGTAGGCCACTTTAGTGACGACGAGCACGGCGTAGACTGGGCCATTCAGTGGCTGCCTGAAGGTGGCGAGGCGCTGCTTGAGAGCTATGTCAACCTGATCCCTACGCCCCAGGGCGGCACCCACGTTAACGGCTTTCGTTCCGGGCTGTTAGACGCCCTGCGGGAATTCTGTGAATACCGCAGCCTGCTGCCTCGCGGCATCAAGCTCACCGCCGAGGATTTATGGGAGCGCGCTTCCTTCGTGCTCTCGGTGAAAATGCTCGACCCGCAGTTTGCCGGCCAAACGAAAGAGCGGCTTTCCTCGCGCACCATTGCCGGGTTTGTCTCGGGCGTGGTGAAGGATGCCTTTTCACTGTGGCTGAATCATCACATTGAGCAGGCCGAGCAGCTGGCGGAGATGGTGATTAGCGCCGCCCAGCAGCGCCAGAAAAAGTCGAAAAAGGTCGCCCGTAAAAAGGTCACGTCTGGCCCCGCGCTGCCCGGCAAGCTGGCGGACTGCTCCGGCCAAGACCCCGCGCTGAGTGAGCTGTTTCTGGTGGAAGGGGACTCGGCGGGGGGCAGCGCCAAGCAGGCCCGAAACCGCGAGACCCAGGCTATCTTGCCGCTGCGCGGTAAAATCCTGAATACCTGGGAAGTCGAAACCCACGACATTTACGGCTCTCAGGAAGTCCACGATATTGCCGTGGCCATTGGAGCCGACCCCGGCAGCGCCGACCTTGAAAAGCTGCGCTATCACAAAATCTGCATTCTGGCCGACGCCGACTCAGACGGCTTACACATTGCGACGCTTCTATGCGCGCTGTTTGTAAAGCACTTCCCCAGTTTGGTGGATGCAGGCCATGTCTATGTGGCCATGCCGCCGTTGTACCGCATCGATCTAGGTAAAGAGGTCCACTACGCCCTAGACGAGAGCGAGAAAGCCGCCGTGCTTAAACAGCTGGCGAAAAAACGCGGTACCCCTAACGTTCAGCGCTTCAAGGGCCTGGGTGAAATGAGCCCGCTCCAGCTACGTGAAACCACCATGGCGGTGGAGACCCGCCGCTTGGTGCAGCTCACCCTGGAAGAGGGCGACGGCACGCTGGAAATGATGGACATGCTGCTGGCCAAAAAGCGCGCCAGTGATCGCAAGAAATGGCTGGAAGATTACGGCAACTTGGCAGACGTTGAGGTATAACCCCCGATGACCATGGATATTCAGGTAGCGGAGGGCGACGTCGAGCGTCTATCCCTGCGCGACTACACCGAAAAAGCGTACCTCGACTACTCGATGTACGTCATTTTAGACCGCGCATTGCCGAACATTGGCGATGGTATGAAACCCGTGCAGCGGCGGATTATTTACGCCATGCGCGAGCTGGCACTGCACGCCAATGCCAAGTACAAAAAGTCGGCACGTACGGTCGGTGATGTGCTGGGTAAGTTCCACCCCCACGGGGATAGCGCCTGCTATGAAGCCATGGTGCTGATGGCGCAGTCGTTTAGCTATCGCTACCCGCTGGTGGATGGCCAGGGCAACTGGGGTAGCCCGGATGACCCGAAGTCTTTCGCCGCCATGCGCTACACCGAGGCCAAGCTCTCCAAGTTTGCTGACGTGCTGCTCAGTGAGCTGGGCCAGGGTACCGTGGAGTGGGCACCTAACTTCGATGGCACCATGCAAGAGCCGGTGGTGTTACCTGCGCGCTTACCCCATGTGCTGCTCAACGGCGGCACGGGCATTGCCGTTGGCATGGCCACCGATATTCCACCCCATAATGTTTCGGAGGTGGTGGAAGCCACTTGCCATTTGCTGCGACACCCTGAGGCCACCACGGCGGATTTGATGGCGTTTGTGCCTGCCCCGGATTTCCCGACGGATGCAGAAATCATCACGCCGAAAGCAGACCTGCGTAAGCTTTATGAAACGGGGCGTGGTTCGGTAAAGCTGCGTGCTCGCTACGTGCGCGAAGACGCCAATATCGTGATTACCGCGGTGCCCTATCAGGTCAGCGGTGCCAAAGTGCTGGAGCAGATTGCCGCGCAAATGCAGGCGAAAAAGCTGCCTATGGTGGCCGACCTGCGCGATGAATCGACCCATGAAGAGCCGACTCGTCTGGTCATTGAGCCACGCTCAAACCGTATTGACGTTGAATCGCTGATGGCGCATCTGTTTGCTACCACGGATCTGGAAAAGAACGTGCGAGTGAACATGAACGTGATTGGCCTGGACGGCCGACCACGTGTGATGCCGCTGACGGATATGCTAGGTGAATGGCTGCGTTTTCGGCGTTCGACCGTGCGTCGGCGTTTAGAGCATCGGCTGGGTAAGGTCGAAGACCGCCTGCATATTCTAGAAGGCCTGCTCACGGCGTATCTGGATCTTGACGAAGTGATCCGCATTATTCGTGAAGAGGATGAGCCAAAACCTGCCTTGATGGCGGCGTTTGGCCTCACCGAGCGACAGGCGGAAGCGATTCTTGAGCTGCGTCTGCGTCATCTTGCCAAGCTGGAAGAGATGAAGATTCGCGGCGAGCAGGATGAGCTGGAGAAAGAGCGCAAAACCTTGCAAGGCCTGCTGGGAAGCGAAGCTAAACTCACCACGCTGATCGAAAAAGAGATCCGCGCGGCGGGCAAGGAGCACGGCGATGAACGCCGCTCTCCGTTGGTCGAGCGTGCAGAGTCTAAAGCGCTGTCGGACGTTGAGTTACTAGGTGCCGACCCGATTACCGTCGTGCTGTCGGATAAAGGCTGGATTCGTGCTGCTAAGGGCCACGACATCGACCCCGAAGGGCTCTCCTACAAAGCGGGGGATAGTTTTCATCTTGCCGCCCGAGGCAAAACCAACCAGCCGCTGGTGCTGTTAGACGATACTGGCCGCGCCTATACCCTCGCCGCACATAATTTGCCCAGCGCCCGAGGGCAGGGCGAGCCAGTGACTGGCCGCGTCAATGTGGCGGCTGGCGCGCAAATGGCGGGGCTTATGTTGGCACCGCCCACCAAGCGCTATCTGCTGGCCAGCGACGGCGGCTACGGGTTCGTTGCGCAGCTTGAGGCGCTAACGGGTAAGAATAAAGCCGGTAAGGCCGTGCTCAGCGTGCCGAAAGGCTGCAGCGTGATGCCACCCATTGAGGTTCCGGAGGGCGAAGGGCTTTGGGTAGCCTCTGTGTCTAATGAAGGTCGCTTACTGCTGTTCCCGCTGGATCAGTTGCCGGAAATGGCCAAAGGCAAGGGCAATAAAATGCTCGATATCCCCGGCCCGCGGGCTGCACGGCGCGAAGAGTTTGTACGCGATATTACCGTGGTCGCAGAAGGCGGTGAGCTGTTGATTCATGCGGGTAAGCGTAAGCTGACCCTCAAAGCAGACGATCTCGCGTATTATCGTGGTGAACGTGGCAGGCGTGGCAGCAAGCTACCGCGTGGTTTCCAAAAAGTTGATCGATTAGAAGCAGGGGAGTAACGGATGGCACGCGGGGATGTTCTGATAACCCTATTAGCGCCGCAATTGACGGCGGACATTGAGTCGAAAGTCACCGCGCTGATAGCGCAGTTTGGCCTGCAGGAAGAGCGCCGCCAGCCATTGGCAGAGAGGGCGAGTGACAGTGCCATTGACGTTATGGAACTTCATCTCAGCGGCGCGCCCGAGGAGCTAACACCGCTGCGCCATGCCGTGCTGGAACTGAGTGAAAGCCTGGGTGTGGATCTTGTCATTCAGCCCGCCCGTGGCGCAGAGCAGCCTCGTTTGGTCTGTTTTGATATGGATTCCACGCTGATTAAAGCTGAAGTGATTGATGAGCTGGCGCGGCGTCACGGCGTTGGCCAAGAGGTGGCGGAGGTCACCGAGCGTGCCATGCGTGGTGAACTGGACTTTAAAGCCAGCTTTCGAGAGCGTATGAGCAAGTTAGAAGGCTTGGATGAATCGGTACTGTCCAGCATTGCTGCTGAGCTGCCGTTAATGGAGGGCGTTGAACGTCTGATGGCGAACCTGAAGCGTTTAGGCTTCCGGACGGTGATCTTGTCCGGCGGCTTTACCTACTTTGCTCGCCACTTGCAGGAGAGGCTTGGGTTTGATGAGATCCATGCTAACGAGCTGGTGATTGAGCACGGCAAAGTGACGGGAGCCGTGCAGGAGCCCATCGTCGATGCCGAGCGTAAAGCCGCGTTACTTGAGCAGATTGCCGAGCGGGAAGGCGTTGCCTTAGCGCAAACGGTGGCGGTGGGCGATGGTGCGAATGATTTGAAAATGTTGGCGACAGCGGGTCTAGGCGTAGCATTTCGTGCTAAGCCGCTGGTGCGTGCACAGGCCCGTCAAGCGATCTCGGTGGCGGGGTTGGATGGCGTGCTGTACCTGCTTGGCTATGGCGACGCCGATTTGACCTAAGGTTGCGACAACGCTCACTCTGCTTAACGGCGGTGCTTCGCACCGCCGTTTTCGTTAATCGGTCTCAGCTGTTTGTGGCCGTATGCCGCTATATTCGGTACGTAGCGTTTCAAGCCGCGCTGCTTCACTCTCGGTAAGTGCTGGTGCACTCCACAGCGGCTCACCCTCGGTATCATTCGCCCCCAATAGAGTGAGCGATAGCTCGGCACCGCGTGGGATTTGATCATTTCCCCAAGGGCCAAAGCGGTTGGGTGCCAAGCTCCAAGTGGCGGTTTCACCGGGCGCTAAACCACCGGCAATCACGTAATAGAACGTTTCATCTACCCAGGCTATTTCTCGGTTTGGACTTTCTAGTAACCCACGCAGCATGAGTTCTGAAACGGCTTGGTCTGAGCCATTAGTGACCGTTAGTTCAATGACCGGCTCCAGCGCACCATAGGGGCTGGTGCTGATGTAATAGCGCGCGCTATCAACGCTGAGTCGGGCTAAATGTTCCTGGGCGCGCTGCGCGCTCGCCTGTTTGGCTTCCAGCCGGTTAAGCGTGCGCAACGCCTGTTCACGCTCTCGGGCACGGCGTTGGCGCAGCATCTGATCGGCGCGCTCAATGATTTCATCACCCGTGAGGCCATGCATATAGGCATTGGCAGATTCAGCAATCTCAGCGGCATTCATACGTTGCGGATTAAACAGGTCGATGCCGCTAAACGAGGACATGGCAATAATCTTTAACGCGGTATCAAATTCGTCGCGCTTATAGGTGGGCAGCGACTCGCGCACTTTCTCTATCGAGACCACTGCCGCAGGCATGGAGCTGGTGTCGACTTTTGGGTCGGAGCAGCCTGCAAGCACTAAGGCAGATAGCGAAAGCGCAGATAGCCTGAGTAGGCTCCACATAATGTACCTCACCACAAACAATCAATCGGCAAGAGCTTACCGGAAAGTGGCATTCGCCACTACTTTCTCTTGAGCGCTGGTCAGACATTGGACTGAACGCTTTTGGTGCGTTGTCAACGATTTAGTGGGGCGGCCAATAAAAAGCGCTGGCGGTTGCCAGCGCTGAAAGTGAAAAAAGCAGAGGGCTTAGCCGTGCCCTTTATCCGGGTGAAGCACCGGCTTTTCACCCACTTCTTCAGAGCGCAGCTCGACTGGCTTGCCCTGGGTTTTTTCGGTGTGCTTTAGCCGCATGTGCAGGCCTGTTTTGGCCAATAAATGGGCGCTTACCGGGGCGGTTATAAACAGGAACAGCGTAATCAGCAGTTCTTGAATATCCGGCTTGCCATCGACGCTCCAAAAATACCCCATAGAGGCAATCAGCATGCATCCGATGCCCAATGTGGTGGCTTTGGTGGGGCCGTGTAAGCGCATGTAGAAATCACGTAGGTGCGCCATGCCCAGCGAACCAATAAACACAAACACGCCTCCCGCCAGCAACAGCAGTGAAATCAGCGCTTCAACTAAGAATGGCATAAACGCACCTCATCATTAAACGGGCTCATTCGATGATATCCCCGCGTAAAATGTACTTGCACACGGCAACCGTACTGATAAAGCCAAGCATGGCAATCAGCAGCGCCGACTCAAAGTAGGTCTTGCTGTTGAGCCATAAGCCAAGCAGCACAATCAGCGCGATGGAGTTCACGTACATAGTGTCCAACGCCAGCACCCGATCAGGGAGGTCGGGGCCTACGGTGAGCCGATAAAGGTTCATCAGCAGGGCCATGACCACCAGCGCTAAGGTGATGTAGAGCGCAATACTTAGCATTCGTAAATCTCCTTGAGCGGCCGTTCGTAGCGTTCGCGTATTTGCTCAATCAGTGCTTGTTCATCATCTACATTCAACGCATGGATGAGCAGCGATTTGCCGTCCATTCGTAGATTGGCCGACACGGTGCCGGGTGTCAGGCTGATCGTGCTGGCGAGTAACGTAATGGTAAAGCGCTCTTCCAACATGAGCGGGTACTCGATGAAGCGGGGCTTTAGGTTGCGCCAGGGGTTCGCAATCAGATAGGCCACCTCAAAGTTAGCGGTCACGATATCGCCTAAGACTCGAAGGCCAAAGCGCAGCAGCATCATGGGTTTGCTGATACGTGGCCGGGCATCCCAAAAACGGTGGGTTAATAACGGAATCAAAATCGCCAGCGCACCACCCAGCACGAACTGGCCAAAGGCGTAGCTGCGTACCAGCAGTAGCCACACTAACAGCAGCAGTAGTGAAAGAACCGGGGTGGGCAGCCATTTGCGAGGGGCCATCATGGTGTCTCTCCTGCATCAGGCAATAACGTTTCAATGAGCAGCTGTGGGTTGGCAAGCTGCTCGCCGGTGGCTTGAGTATAGCTACTTACCGGCCCAGCAAAAACCACCAGCAGCGGGGCAGCGCTTAATAGCCAGAGCATGCCAAACCACTGATAGCGAGATAGCGGGCTGCCGCTTGGGCTACCCCGGTGGCTGCGCCAAAACAGCGTAGAACCCGCACGGGAGAGTGCAATGAGTGAAGCAAGACTTGCCAGCAGGAGCAGCGGCCATAGCCACAACCGCTGTGTGCCTTCAGCCGCTACCAATACCATTGCTTTACCTAACGCACCTGAAAGCGGTGGCATGCCCACCACAGCAATCGCACCGATGAAAAAGGTAATCGCCAGGGCGTTGCCCTGCACCAGCGGCCGCCCTTTGACAATGCGTGTGCCAGGCTTGCCGCGCTGGAGGCCAATCATTTCCGCCAGCAGGAACAGACCGCCGGTGACCAGCGTGGTATGGATGAGGTAATAAAGAAGGGCAGAGGTGGCGTCAACAGAGCGCATCCCCACGCCCGCTAGCAGCGTGCCGACCGAAATAAGCACGAGGTAAGCCACCAGTAGGCGCAAATCACGCGCGGCCATCACTCCCACGCCTGCCGCTGCCAGCGTGGCTAGCGATAGCCACCACACCCAGGGTTGCTCCAGCGCCACAAGGCTACCTGCCTGCTCGCCAAAAATCAGCGAATAGACGCGCAAAATGGCGTAGACGCCCACCTTGGTCATAATCGCAAACAGCGCGGCAACTGGGGCAGGCGCTGCCGCATAGGCACGGGGCAGCCAGAAGTAGAGGGGTAAAATAGCCGCTTTGAGGCCAAATACCACCAGTAGCATCAGTGCACCTGCGGTCACTAAGCCTTCGCGCTCGGCGGGTAGGCTGGCCAGCTTATAGCCCATATCCGCCATATTGAGCGTGCCGGTGGCACCATACAGAATGCCCACCGCAATCAAAAAGAGCGACGAGCCCGCCAGGTTGAGCACCACATAGTGAACGCTTGCCTGAATGCGCGCCTTACCGCCACCGTGCAGTAGCAGTGCATAAGAGGCCAACAGCAACACTTCAAAGAAGACAAACAGGTTAAACAGGTCGCCGGTCAAAAACGCCCCGTTAATACCCAGCAGCTGCCACTGAAAAAGGCCATGAAAGTTACTGCCTTTCTCGTCGTCGCCGCCGCAGGCAAACACAACGGCACCAATGGCGAGAATGGAGGTGATCAACACCATTAGAGCAGAGAGGCGGTCTAACACCAGCACGACCCCGAACGGCGGCTGCCAGTCGCCCAGAGCATAGTAGGTAATCTCACCGCTGGCGGCTTGGCGCACCAGGGCAATCGACACGAGCAGCAGCAAAAGGCTGGCCACCACGCTCACAATACGCTTGTAGCGCACTAACCCCTGGCGCTGGTAGAGCAGCAAAATACCCGCGACCAGTGGCAGGACCACGGGCAGTACAATCAGATGCTGAATCATTCTCGGTCTTCCTTTTTACCGTCCACGTGATCGTTGCCTACTTCGCTGCGCGCTCGCATAGCGAGAATGACCACGAACGCCGTCATGGCAAAGCCGATAACAATGGCGGTAAGTACCAGTGCCTGGGGGAGCGGGTCGGCATACTGGGTACCCTCATTCACAAGCGCCGCACCGTCGGTGGTCAGCCCGCCCATGGAAAACAGGAACAGGTTGACGGCATAAGAGAGCAGCGTAAGGCCGACAACGACCGGGAAGGTTCTTCCCCGCAACGTTAGGTAAAGCCCACATGCGGTTAAGACACCCGTGGTAATGGCATAGAGCAGTTCCATTAGAGGGATTCCTTTTCATTCGTCGTGTCGTGGGTATCTGGTGCTTTCGGGTCAGTCACCGGCCGATGAGGCGTGGTGACTTTGCCCAGATTGGCCAGAATCATCAGCGTGGCACCCACCACCGCGAGATATACACCCAAATCAAATAGCAGCGCCGTGGCAAGCTCGAAGGTGCCAATCAGCGGCAGACTGAAATAACCAAACGACGACGTCAGGAAGGGGTACCCCAACAGCCAACTGCCAAGCCCAGTGAGGGTGGCAATGGCCACACCGACCACGGCCACCGGCTGGAAGGGGAAGTTCAGGCGAGCTTGCGCCCACTCAACGCCCCGTGCCATATACAGCAAAATCAGCGCAACGGCGGTGATCAAGCCAGCAATAAAGCCGCCGCCGGGCTGGTTATGGCCCCGTAGGAAGATAAATGCCGAGACTAGTAGCGCCAGCGGCAGCAGCGTCATCGAGATAGAGGTCAGGATGGCCGGGTAGCGGTCCGGCGACCATACGCGCCCTTCGCCGTCGCTATGGGGCATAAACAGACGCAAGCGGTTAAGCAACTTAAAGATAGCGAGGCCTGCAATGGCCAATACGGTAATTTCGCCTAGGGTATCGAAGCCACGGAAGTCGACCAGAATCACGTTGACCACGTTATAACCACCCCCGCCTGGCTTGCTGTTTTCCACAAAGAAACTGGAGATGGACAGCGTCTCACGGGTCATAACGGCGTAGTTTAAGCTAGCCACGACAAGTCCTAGTGCCAGCGCTAACAGAATATCGCGTATGTTGCGCAGCGGGCTGGACTCCTTAGGCGTTCTTTGTGGTAAGAAGAACAGTGCCAGCATCAGCAGAATCATGGTGACGACTTCCACCGATAGCTGGGTGAGCGCTAGGTCTGGTGCCGAAAAACGGGCAAAGGTTAGCGCTACAAATAGCCCGACCACTGACAGCATGAGTAGCGAAATCAAGCGGTAGCGATGAGTGGCGGCGGTGGCAATACCACCAAAAATCAGCATGCCTGCGCCCAACAGCACCACGCCATCAATCGGCTGATTGCCTTTGCTACCAGTTAACTCATGGATGCCCGCCAGGCCAATAAGCCCCATCACCAGTGCTGCCCCTATGAGCCAACCCATATAACGCTGTAGCGAGTTACCTTCCAGTTTGGTGATGATCTGCTCGGCTCGGTAGCCCACGGCAATGACCAGCCGTTCAAAGACGCGGCGCGCATCCACGCTGGCAAAGGGCTGCACAAAGTGGCGCAGATCGCCATGACGCCAGTAAATGACGATACCTGCCACAAAGGCCAATAAGCTCATCATCAGCGGCAGGTTAACACCGTGCCAAATGGCTAAATGGAACGACAGCGGTTCATTGAGTACGGCTTGCGTTGCTAACTCCAAAATACCCGTCGCAAAAAAAGCGGGGAATAAACCCACCAGTACACATATCGCCACCAGCAGTTCAACGGGTACGCGCATAAGATGCGGTGGTTCATGAGGAGTTTTAGGCGTTTGCTCCCGAGCGGGCTTGTAGAACACTGCATGTACTAAGCGCAGCGAGTACGCCACAGAAAGAATGCCGCCCAGCGTTGCCAAGGCTGGCAGTAGCCAGCTGAGGCCACCGAGTACCGGAGTTGCCAAAGTTTCGGTGAAAAACATCTCTTTCGAGAGAAAGCCGTTAAACAGCGGAACCCCCGCCATGGCGGCGGCTGCCAAGGTGGTGAGCAGCGCGGTTACCGGCATCGCCCTTCTGAGCCCGCCAAGCTGCTTCAGCTCCCGGGTGCCGGTTTCATGGTCGATAATGCCCGCGCTCATAAACAGCGCTGCTTTGAAGGCCGCGTGATTCAAGATATGGAACAGCGCTGCCAGCACGGCCATGGGGCTACCAATGCCGAGCAGAACGGTGATCAAGCCTAGGTGGCTGACGGTTGAGAACGCTAAGATGCCTTTTAGGTCGGTTTTAAGCAGCGCAAACCAAGCACCATAAAGTAATGTGATGGTACCCACGAGCGGCACGACGACGCTCCATAGCGCACTATCGGCAATGGCGGGATGCAGGCGTGCCATCAGGAAAATGCCTGCTTTGACCATGGTGGCTGAGTGTAGGTAGGCAGAGACGGGCGTGGGGGCCGCCATGGCGTGGGGTAGCCAGAACTGGAACGGGAACTGGGCGGACTTGGTGAACGCCCCCAGTAGCACAAGCCCTAGCATCAGCGGGTAGAGTGGGTCTGCAACAATGGTGGCACCGCTGGCCAGCACATCATCCATCCGGTAGCTACCGGCCATATCGCCAAGCAGCAGCAGGCCAGCCAGCAGCGCAAGCCCACCCGCGCCTGTCACCGTCAGCGCCATGCGTGCGCCTTTACGGGCATCGCTGCGATAGGACCAAAAACCAATCAGTAGGAAAGAAGAAAGGCTGGTGAGCTCCCAAAATAGCCATAGTAGAATAAGGTTGTCAGACATCGAAATGCCGACCATCGAAGCCATAAACAGCATCAAGAAGGCGTAAAAACGTCCGAAAGGCTCATCGCTAGCAAGATAAAAATGGGCATACAATAGAATCAATAGCCCAATGCCGAGAATCAGCAGATTAAACAGCAGCGATAGGCCATCAAGGCGAAACGCTAACTCCAGGCCGAGTGCAGGCATCCAGGCAGCAGTAAACCGCAGTGCCTCTCCTTCAAGCAGGGCAGGTATTTGCAGCAGCGTGAGCAGAAGCGCTGTTGCTGGCAGAATGCCCGTTGCGAGCGAACACCAAGTGCGGCCGCGTTGGGCAGTTAGTGCCGGCACCAGTACGCCCAACAAAGGCAGTAAGGCTATCCACAGCAGTGTCATGAGGTCGTCCAGCGCAAAAATCAATAAAATCGCCAGAGCAACAGGCGTTGCCCTGGAGGCGAAGATACATCAAGTGAAACAACAGGATATCACTTGTATGGAAGGTAAGTGATTTTAGTATAAAGTGTCGTCGTTAACCGCTTAGAGACTCCTTGTTCCATGAGTGAACCCTTCAATACCTGGCAAGCCCGTTTTGAGAAGCTGCGTAGTAACAAGCTTTTTGAGGGGCTGGTAATCTCCATTATCGTTATCTCCGCGCTGGTCATTGGCGCGAAAACTTACGAAGAAACCTCCCGTGTAGAACAGTGGTTGCTCTACCTTGATGTGGCGGTCACGGTCTTCTTTCTGGTCGAGATTCTGATCAGGATGGCAGCCGAGCGCACTTTAGTCAGCTTTTTTAAGAAGGGCTGGAATGTTTTTGACTTCTTAATTGTGACCGCCAGCCTGATTCCTATGGATGATTCGGAGATGGTGCTGCTGGCGCGGCTACTGCGCATTTTCCGCGTGTTGCGCTTAGTCTCAATGATCCCAGAGCTACAGATGCTGCTTAGTGCTCTGGTGAAGTCGGTGCCACGGATGGGCTACGTGGTGCTGTTGATGTTTATCATCTTCTACATCTACGCCGCCATTGGCAGCTTTCTATTCCACAATGTCGACGAAGGCCTGTGGGGGAATATTTCTCTCGCTATGCTCACGTTATTTCAGGTGGCGACGTTTGAGAGTTGGGCCACTGCTGTGCTGTATCCAGCGATGGATGTTTACCCTTACGCCTGGATCTACTTTTTAACCTTCATCTTTTTGAACGCCTTTATCTTTCTCAATATGATGATCGGTATTGTGCTGGACGTGATGCAGAAAGAGAGTGCGCAGATGGCGCTGGACAATGGCGAAGGCGAAGAAGCCGAGCTGCAGTCGCTACGCAACGATGTTCGCGGCCTGAAAGAGCAGCTTGACCGCATGGAGTCAGCGCTCTCTCAAGCATACTCGACAGCCCCAACACACCAGAATGACGCGGGCGGTAAGCACAGCGACAAGCCCACAACTGACTGATTTTAGGAGAGCCGCCATGATGTTGACTGATCCTGCCAAAAAGTACCGCCCTTTTGTGGCCGTTGATCTACCCGACCGCCAGTGGCCAAGCAAGCGCATCGAGACGGCGCCTATCTGGTGCAGCGTTGACTTGCGCGATGGCAACCAGTCGCTGATTGACCCGATGGATCAGGAGCGTAAGCAGCGGCTGTTCGACATGCTGCTCAAGATCGGCTTTAAAGAGATCGAGGTGGGCTTTCCCTCCGCATCGCAGACCGATTTTGACTTTGTCCGCTCGTTGATTGAGCAAGAGAAGATCCCCGACGATGTGACCATTCAAGTGCTGACCCAAGCGCGTCCGCACCTGATTGAGCGCACCTTTGAAGCCCTAAAGGGCGTCAAAAACGCCATTGTTCACGTCTATAACGCCACCGACCCGATGTTTCGCCGGGTGGTGTTTAGCGTCGATAAAACCGAGTGTATCCAAATTGCCATCGATGCCACCGCGCAGATTCGCGATTTGATGGCGGCCAACCCTGAAACGAACTGGACCTTCCAGTACTCACCGGAACTATTCACCACCACGGAGATGGACTTCGCGGTGGAGATCGTTGAGGCGGTGATGGATACCTTTGGCCCCAGCGTTGACAACAAAATGATTGTTAACCTGCCAGCCACTGTAGAAGTGGCCACGCCCAACAATTACGCCGATCAGATTGAGTGGTTCTGTCGTCATGTGAAAAAGCGCGACACGTTAATTGTGAGTGTTCACCCTCATAATGATCGTGGCACTGGCGTGGCGGCTGCCGAGCTTACGCTGATGGCGGGCGCGGATCGCGTGGAAGGCACGCTATTTGGTAACGGCGAGCGTACCGGCAACGTGGATATCGTCACGTTGGCGATGAATATGTATACCCAAGGGGTGAACCCCCAGCTCGATTTTTCCAATATCACCCCGATTATGCGCGAGGCGGAGTACTGCAATCAGCTGCCCGTTCATCCGCGCCACCCCTATGTGGGCGATTTGGTCTTTACCGCGTTCTCAGGCTCTCATCAGGACGCCATCAAGAAAGGCATGGCGGATCGCCGTGCTCACCCCGACGCCATCTGGGATGTACCTTATCTGCCGATTGACCCGCTGGATGTAGGGCGTAGCTATGAGGCGGTTATTCGCGTTAATAGCCAGTCTGGAAAGGGCGGTATCTCCTACTTACTGGAGCAAGAGCACGGTATTGAACTGCCGCGCAGGCTCTCGATTGAGTTTAGCCAAGTGGTGCAAGAAGTCGCTGACCGCACCGGTAAAGAGATCACTTCTCAGATGATCTACCAAGCCTTTGCCGATGAGTATTTAGAGCAGCGCTCACCGCTGGGACTGGTGAACCACCGCCTCTCTTCTGAACCGGATAGCCCCAAAGTGACGTTGGAAGCGATTGTCGACATCAAAGGCCAGCGGCAGACCCTGACTGGCGAGGGCAATGGTCCGCTGGCAGCGTTTATTAAAGCGCTGGTGGCGAGCGGCCAAGATGTTGAGATTATCGACTACCACGAACACTCCCGCGGGCAAGGGGCGGATGCTGAGGCCATTGCCTATGTCGAAGTACGTATCGATGGCAAGGCGGTGTTTGGTGTCGGTACCGATGAAAGCATCACCAGCGCCTCTATGAAAGGCGTGCTAAGCGCCATCAATCGCCACCATTCGACTCAGCCTGCGGCCGCGAATGTGACGGCGGAGTCGTTGGGGTAAATGATAATACGGCCCTGGCAGTGCATCGCGTTAGTCGCCATAGTGATGGCCGGGCTGCTCACGGTGACGGCTTCCCAAAAGCCGTTTGAAGAGGCGTTCGTACGCTTGGAAGTAGAGCGGGCACTGCCCGCTCTTGGCCCCACGCTTCAAGAAGAATCTGCTGAGATCAACGCACTGTTCCTTCACTACGCGTCGGATCAAGCGCTATGGATGAGCGCCTCGTTGGCGATATTACGCCACGGTGATACCGCTCGAAGCACGCTTCTCGACTATGGGTTATCGCCTCAATTCCAGCAGGTGCTGGTGCGCTTCGGCGCAGATGCGGTGCTGCCTGTGAGCTATTTCCGCGATCATGACGTTACCACGCTGCGTGCACAGCACTGGATTGGCGAGCGCTATCAGCAAGTGAGCCGCTGGTGGAGCGATGCCCCATCGGATAATGATGAGTTGGGTGAAGCCGACGTAGAGGCGGCCATCGCAGAGTTAACCCCTTTTCGACGTGGTCAGATGGGCATTGCACTACTGGATGCCAACGGCCATGCGCTGCTCAATCAGTTTGTGATGAGTGATCAAGGCGACGTCGAGTGGTTACAGGGTGAGCGCTTAGTCGCAGGCGTAGGCGATTTCTTTACCAGTGGGCTACGCGACCTGGAAAGCCAGTGGCGGCGTGGCGACGCCATTGGCGCAGCCGATTTAGGCTGGGCCGGTGTCGATATACTGGTGATGGCCAGCACCGTCAAGGTGTTGCGGGCTGGAAGGGCCGCCCGTACTGCTCGGGTAGGCAGCATCGAAGCGCAGGGCGCTCGCACTGGATTGCGCCAAGGGGTGTTAGCGAGTGGCGGGCGTTTCGCCACGCTGCCGCGCATGGCCAAAGTTGCAGCGGTAGCGGGCACTGCCTATGTGGTCATTCGCCATCCGAGTTTGGTCAGTGCGCTAGGAGCCAATCTGTCTCAATGGCTAGGCTGGCCGGTGTGGTTGGGCCAGTTTCTTATATGGCTAATTGTGCTACTGCCGGTACTGTTCATTACACGCTTTATCTATCGCTGGCTACTGACACCACTGCTGTGGCTACTGATGCCACTGATGAGAGTGTGTTTTAGGGCCGCGAACCGTTCGATGATGAAACGCACCAACGAGCAGGCGAAAGAGCTTGGCTAAATAGGCCCATGTGCCTATGAAACCTTACACATGGGCCGCGTGTATCAATGTTACAGGTAGTGCTTACCCATAAGTCGCCACGGTGTTGCGTGATTGTGATTGCGGTACCGACATGTAACATTTAATGGATAAGACCACTTCATAACGGCGTCTTACTGGCTTTGCCGGGTATCTCTCTGACCAGCCGAGGCATTAAGAAACCGGGTAAGTGTTCTAGCAGCTGTGTTACCAGAGCTTTTGCCTCGGCGTCGGGAATGTCGAAATGGGCAGCCCCTTGTACGGGGTCGAATACATGCAGGTAGTAAGGCAGTATGCCCGCTTCAAATAGTCGTTCCGAGAGGGCTGCGAGGGTGGGCACGCTGTCGTTAACCCCTTTCAGCAGGACGCTTTGATTGAGCAGCGTCACGCCTTTTTGCTTTAGCCGCGTACAGGCATCCACCACCGTTTGGTCGATTTCGTTGGCGTGATTAATATGCAGCACCATGACGGTTTGCAGACGCGTTGCGCTTAGCCACGCCAGCAAAGCATCATCCACGCGATCCGGAATGACCACTGGTAAGCGGGTGTGAATGCGCAGCCGTTTCAGGTGCGGGATGCTCGCTAACTGCTCAGTCAGCCAAGCCAACTGACGGTCGCTGGCGGCAAGCGGGTCGCCGCCGGAGAGAATCGCTTCATGGATCGACGTATCTTGGCGGATATACGCCAGGGCTTCTTGCCACTGCGCTCGTGAGGGCGAGTGCTCGCTGTACGGAAAATGGCGACGAAAGCAGTAGCGGCAGTTGATCGCACAGGCAGGGCTGGCGATGAGCAGCACCCGGTTGGCGTATTTATGGATCAGCCCTTTGATAGGGCGGTGGTCCGCTTCTTCTAGTGGGTCGGTGACGTAGCCGGGTGAGGCCAGTGTTTCATCGCCTATGGGCAGTACTTGACGCAGTAGCGGGTCATTGGGGTCGTTAGGCTTAATACGGGTAAGGTAAGCGTCGGGCACGCAAATATCGAACAGGCGATGGCCTGCTTGTGCGCCGGGCAGCCATTGGGCGCCTAAACCAAGGCGTTGGCAGAGCGTGTCGGGATCACGAATCGCTTGAGAAAGCTGCTGCTGCCAGGAGGTTGAAACCTGGGCAGGTGCGGGGTGACCAGCGATAATGATGTTCTCCTGCAAAAAGCCCTCCTTCGGGTTATCATGCGCGCACTTAGCGGCGTTGCTATTCGCAATGACGCAACTGACGGTGACGTAAGTGTCTGGCGGATCGCCGCACGTACGACATAGACAATTGAAACAGACCATTGAGAGGCATTATGGCGAACTATTCTACCAACGAATTCAAAGCAGGTTTGAAAGTAATGCTCGACGGCGACCCCTGTTCGATCGTTGAGAACGAATTGGTCAAACCGGGCAAGGGCCAAGCGTTCAACCGTGTGAAGCTGCGCAACCTGATGACCGGTCGTGTGGGCGAGAAGACGTTCAAATCGGGTGATTCGCTGGAAGGCGCGGATGTCATGGATTTGGAGATGGAGTATCTCTATACCGACGGTGACATGTGGCACTTCATGAAGACCGACGGCTCGTTTGAGCAGTATGCCGTCGAGAAAAAAGCACTTGGCGATACCGTGAAGTGGCTGAAAGAGCAGGTGCCTTACATTCTGACCTTATGGAACGATAAGGCCATTTCTGTAACGCCGCCCAACTTTATCGAGCTTGAGGTAGTGGAAACTGACCCCGGCCTGAAAGGCGATACGGCCCAGGGTGGTTCTAAGCCGGCTACGTTGTCCTCTGGTGCCGTAGTGCGTGTGCCGCTCTTTATCAACCAAGGTGAAGTGCTGAAAGTGGATACGCGTTCTGGTGAGTACGTATCACGCGCTTAAACGCCCGGTGATAAAAGCGAATTTCGTCGCTTAAGCATTTCATTCATAAAGCCACGCGATACTGACGCGTGGCTTTATGTTGTTAGGGAGAAGGGAATGACAATGAACTGGCAGCCAGCAGCATCTATGGCTACCCTGCGCGAGCGTGCACGTTTGATCGCAACGGTGCGCGATTTTTTTGCGGCGCGGGACATATGGGAAGTGGAAACGCCAGTGTTAGGTCAGGGTGGTAGTACCGATGTGCATTTAGTGTCGCTGTCGACCCTGGCACGTACTGATAAAGGCCAGCGCAAGCTGTGGCTGCAAACGTCGCCCGAGTTTCATATGAAACGGCTTCTGGCGGCGGATAGTGGGCCCATTTTTCAATTAGCCAAAAGTTTTCGGGATGGTGAGGTAGGGTCTCGACACAATATCGAGTTCACCATGCTGGAGTGGTATCGCCCAGGGTTTTCGTTGGCGCAAATGGTGGAGGAAACCACCGCGTTGGTAGAGCATGTGTTGCCGCGCTCGCCGGGTCCCGTCGTGCATTACCGTTACCGTGAGTTGTTCCATACACACCTTGAGGTGGACCCTTTCACCACATCATTGGATGTGCTGCGTAGCTTGGCAGCCGAGCGTGGCAGTATGCCTGCGCAAGCGCTGTCCGATGAGGGGCGCGATACCTGCCTGGATTTATTGATGGGAATGGTGATTGAGCCCCACCTGGGCCAGCAGGAACTCAGCGTGGTCGTGGACTATCCAGCGAGCCAAGCAGCGTTAGCCAAGCGGCACCAAGATGCTGATGGTGAATGGGTCGCCTCGCGCTTTGAGCTTTATCTCAACGGCATTGAGTTGGCAAACGGCTACGATGAGTTAACGAATGCGCAGGAGCAGCGGCAGCGCTTTGATGATGACAACGCTGAACGCCGCCGATTAGGGCTGCCGGAGGTGGATGTTGATACGCAGTTGCTGGCGGCGTTGGAGCAGGGGATGCCAGCCTCTTCCGGCGTTGCGCTTGGCATGGACCGGTTGATCCAACGGGCATTAGGCAAATCGCGCTTGGAAGAGGTGCTGGCATTTTCAACCGCTAATTGCTAGCCGGCAGGCGCGGCGAGTGTTTGCCCCATTTGGACGCTCGCCCCTAGAGGGTGGTTGTCAAAATGAACAGGATGGGCGAAGCACATCACTACGGTAGAGCCGAGTTTAAAACGCCCCATTTCGGCACCTTTCTCAAGCACAACCGGCTGCCCAAAGCGCATGCGCTGAGGGTGGCCAGAAAGTGGTGTTACCTGTCCTGCCCAAACGGTTTCGATGGCGGCGACAATCATCGCACCGACCAACACCATCGCCATTGGGCCGTGCTCGGTATCAAAGATACACACGAGACGCTCATTACGGGCGAATAAACCGGGTACGTAGTTGGCAGTGGCTTGGTTGACGGAAAAAAGCCGCCCTGGCACGTAGATCATTTCTCTTAGCGTGCCGGTTACCGGCATGTGCACCCGGTGATAATCCCTAGGCGATAGATACACCGTCGCAAAACTGCCGTTGGTGAACTCGTCCGCCAGCGCTTTATCTCCGCCTAACAGAGTTTCTGCTGAGTAGGTATGGCCTTTAGCCTGTACAAGGTTGCCTGCGGTTAAGCGGCCAAATTGTGAGAGCGTGCCATCGGCAGGGCTAAGCAAGCCCTCCCCGAGAGGGCGAGCATCGGCTTTCAGTGCGCGAGTAAAAAAGTCGTTGAACGTGGCGTAAGCGGTGGGGTCTGGCTCCAGCGCTTGGCTCATATCCACCTTGAAACGCTTGATAAATGCGTTAATCAGCGTGTTTTTCACCCAGGTGTTATCACACTGGGCAAACTGCCCCGTCAGCCGTGATAGGGCATGGTGAGGCAGCGGGTATTGAAGTAGCGAAAAGGCTTTTTGGGAAAGAGTCACAGTAATATCTTCATTTCTCGATGGGTGTATCGTCGCGGTTGCCCCATTCACCCCAGGAGCCCGCATAGCCGCGCATGTTAAAGCCTAGCGCTTTGCCCACTAGCCAGGTAAAGCTGCTGCGGTGGTGGCTTTGGCAATGAGTGGCGATTTCCATGTCGGGCGTGAGCCCTAGCGCGCCAAGTTCGGTCATTAGCTCGGCGTAGTCACGGATACGCAGCGCTCGGCTACGGTCCATGGCATCTAACCAATCCATATTAACGGCCCCAGGGATATGACCAAGGTGCTTGTTGTTGCCACGCTCACCGTCATACTCTGCTTTAGAGCGGGCATCCCAAATCGCAAACTGCCTGTCGTTGAGTTTCTCTTTAATCTCATCGCAGGTAATTGCGGCGTTGGGATTAAGAATCTCGGCGTGGTACTCGCTCGGCGTTGGGGCGGTCAGCTCAGTGCTCTCTTCCATGCCTGCATCGCGCCAGGCGTGGATGCCGCCATTTAAGTAGGAGTAGCGGGTATGGCCGATGAGATCTAGTGTCCAGAGCAGTCGTGCGGCCCAGCCGCCGCCTTCGTCATCGTAGGCCACCACGTGTGTATCGCGGGTTAGGCCGAGTGCACTGAACAGTTGGGAAAGAAATTCAACAGAAGGGACATCATTGGGCACCGGGCCCTCGCCGCGCATCAGGTAGCGAAAATCCAGATAAATCGCTCCAGGAACGTGGCCCTGACGATAGCTATCACCGTTTACCGGCACGTCGATAATGAGAAGCTGAGGGTCCTTCAGGTGTTCCTGCAACTGCTCTGGTTCCACGATGAATGGCAGTACATTGTGTTCCGATGAGTGACTGGCGGTGCTCATGTCCTGCTCCCTATCTTTTACATTAAGACAACAGCAAATAGAGTGACGGCTGTAAAGCCGGTGTTGTAACGAATTCAAACTCTTATGACGTGCTCAAACTATCGAGAATGCGTCGGTAGCTGGCAAACCGTGCAGGGTGAATCTTGCCTGCCTCTACAGCATCCAGTAAAGCACAGCCCGGTTCGTTGCGGTGTCGACAGTCCCGAAAGCGGCAGTGGCCCAAATAGGGGTGAAACTCGATGAATCCATCGGTCACTTCCTTTTCATCTAAATGAATCAGGCCAAATTCACGAATCCCTGGGGAATCGATTAGCTCGCCGTTACTCACCTCGTCACTACGCATAGCGTAAAGCCGCGCCGTGGTCGTGGTATGCGTGCCTTTGCGGGAATCTTCCGATAGCGCGCCAATTCGCAGGGTTTCATCTGGCAGTAGCAGGTCAATCAGCGATGATTTACCCACGCCGCTTTGGCCTACAAAGACGGAAGTGCGACCCTCTAGCTGCTGGCGCAGGGCGTCTAGCCCCTCTGGATTGGCCGTGGTGGTACGCACCACCGGGTAGCCAAGCGCGCGATAGCGCTCAAGCAGCTGTCCCAGCTCGCCACCATCTTCTGGCAGCAAATCAGTTTTGTTCAGCACCAGTACCGGCGCAATGCCAGTGGCTTCTGCAGCGACCAAGTAGCGGTCAATCAGGTTGGGATGAGGTGCTGGTTCAACGGCAAACACAATTAATAACTGATCAATATTGGCAGCTACAGGTTTGAGTTGGCCTCGTGGGTCAGGGCGTTTCAGGATACTGTCCCGCTCTTCGCGGGCAACCACTACGCCAGAGCCATCCTGGCCTGCGCGCCAGATTACCCTGTCGCCGGTCACCAAACCATCCAAGTTGGCCCGCAGGTGGCAGCGTACAGGCGTGCCGTCGGCGTCGCGAACTTCCAGCGTGCGGCCAAAGTGTGCCATGACACGGCCTGGCTGCTCGGGGCCGTATTCACCCGCAGAGAGCTTTTCGGCATCCTGCACATCGCGCTTTTCAGCACGCTGAGCGCGTTCGGCTTGGATTTTTTCGACGCGCCACTGCTGCTGGCGACTTAATTTACGTTTGCTCATGACCACCTGATGCTCGGTACAATAGTGGCATTGTACCCACCTGGGCGGCTTACTGTCCTGTATGGGGTGCGGGTTAGGGCAATATAAGCGACACTTTTACTCAATTCGCCGTTTTTAAGGCGACACTGGCCAAGGAATATATGTAATGAGTGAGCAAAACGGCGCGCCGCGCAGTGACCTGTTGGTGTGGATCGATTTAGAGATGACCGGCTTAGAGCCTGATAAAGAGCGCATTATTGAAGTGGCGACCTTAATTACCGACGCCCAGCTGAACGTGGTAGCGGAAGGGCCGGTGATTGCTGTCAAACAGCCCGATAGCCTGCTGGCGGGTATGGACGATTGGAACCAGAAAACCCACGGTGAGTCTGGGCTAGTGGCGCGCGTAAAAGCCAGTACGGTGGAGACCCAGGAAGCCGAGCGACAAACGCTGGATTTTTTGCGTCAATATGTCGTGGCGGGGTCATCGCCTATGTGCGGGAACAGTATCCACCAGGATCGACGCTTTTTAGAGCGGGAGATGCCCGAGCTTTGGGCATTTTTCCACTACCGCAATCTAGATGTCTCTACGGTAAAAGAGCTGGCTAAGCGCTGGAATCCTAGCGCTTTAGTCGGTTTTAAAAAGCAGAACGCTCACTTAGCCATGGATGATATTAAAGAGTCCATCGCAGAACTGGCTCACTACCGCAGCACGTTTTTGCGTATAGACGGTAGCAGCAGCGACGCGGAGTAGTGCTCAAGCGCGCGTTGCGATGCGCGCATCTCGCTTGTGGCGCTGTTCCTCAAGCGCCCAGGCGACGTGTTCGCGCACTAGAGGGCTGGGGTAGGCACGGCGTGCCCATAGCGCGGCCTCAACGGCGTTGCTCCATGGAGCATTGCCTAGGCCAACGGCCAGATTGCGCAGCCAGCGCTCATAGCCAATGCGGCGAATGGGGCTGCCGGCGGTTTTCGCTAAAAACTCCTCTTCACCCCAGCTAAACAGCTGAATTAATGAGGCGCGGTCCAGATCGTGGCGCGGGGTGAAATCTTCTTCTTGAGTGGTTTTGGTGAAGCGGGTGAACGGACAGACAAGCTGGCAATCATCACAGCCATACACGCGATTGCCCATGGCGCGGCGGTACTCCACGGGAATGGCGCCGTGCAGCTCAATGGTGAGGTAGGACACGCACCTGCGCGAATCAACGACTTTATCGTCCACAATGGCACCGGTGGGGCACGCGGTGCGGCAGGCACTACAGCTGCCGCAGTGCTCCTGTTCGAAAGGGACATCCACTGGCAGTGGCAGGTCGGTATACAGCTCCCCAAGAAAGAACAGTGAACCTGCCTTGGGATTCAGCAGCATGGCGTTTTTACCGAACCAACCTAACCCGGCCTTTTGGGCCAGGGCTCGCTCCATGACCGGTGCTGAGTCGACAAAAGCGCGAAAGCCAAAGCCCCCGACCTCCTGCTCTATTTGCTTGGCGAGCTGTGCTAAGCGTTTACGCATTAACTTATGATAATCACGGCCCAATGCGTAGCGAGAGATATAGGCGCGGCTAGGTTGCCCAAGCACCTTGGTGCTTTCCACCTCGGCTGGTAAGTAGTCCATACGCACGCTAATGACCCGCTGGGTACCAGGCTCTAACTCGTCAGGGCGGGTGCGTTTGGTGCCATGTTTGGCCATAAAACTCATTTCACCGTGGTGGCCTTGTTCGAGCCAGCGGTTTAAGTGAGTTTCGTGATCTGCTAATTGCGTGTCGGTAATCCCGACCTGCTGAAAGCCCAGCTCGCGCCCCCACTGTTTAATCAGTGCGGCAAGCTGGTAAAGCTGTTCTTGAGAGAGCTGTTTGAGAGTCAGGTGTTCACGAGACGGTGAAAAAGTCGTGGAACTTGGCATTGTCAGTCAACGGTGGCGCGTTAAGCACGCTATGCTAACGCATTAGTCACTGTGGCAACATGCTGTGTGGCGTTATGCTCCAAGGCGCTACGCTTAGGCGTTGATTTAGCACCCTATTAAGGAGAGATCGTGTCTACGTTGAGTACCTCGTCGTTACGCCCCCTGTACAAGGCTGCCCAAGTGCGTGAGCTGGATCGTCGCACCATTGCAGGCGGGATAGAAAGCTTTGCCCTGATGCAGCGTGCTGCTTCCAGCGCTTGGCACAGCTTCCGCTCTCGCTGGCCCCAAGCACGTAGCGTGACGGTGCTGTGTGGCGGTGGTAACAACGGTGGCGACGGTCATGTGTTAGCAGCGCTGGCCATGCAGTCTGGGCTAAAAGTTCAGCGGCTCTCGCTTAAACCGTTAGACACGCTCTCGGGAGATGTAGCTCGCGCTGCTGAGTTGGCGACGGCCGCAGGGGTGGGGTTTGAGGAGTGGCAACCGCACACCACGCTGGTTGGCGAAGTGATTGTCGATGCGTTGCTCGGCACTGGCCTATCTGGCGAGGTGGAGGGCAATATCAAGCAGGCCATTCTGACAATGAACGCCTCATTGCAGCCTGTGCTGGCGCTAGACATTCCGTCAGGCATTTCAGCAGACACGGGTGCGGTGCTGGGGACGGCGGTGGAAGCCACCTGCACCGTCACGTTTATAGGTGACAAAATTGGTTTGCACACTGGGGATGCCCCGGCGTACACCGGCGATATCGATTTTCGACCGTTGGGTGTAAAAGCCCAAGCGTTCTTTGATATACCACCTACCGCATGGCGGTTGGATGATTCATTGCTGGGTGAGGCGTTTACCCCACGCTCGCGCACGAGTCATAAAGGCAGCATGGGGCATGTGCTGGTGATGGGTGGCGCGCCAGGCTTTGGCGGCGCGGCACTGCTGGCTTCTCAGGCAGCTGCGCGGTTAGGTGCCGGTAAAGTAACGCTGGCCACGGCACAAGATCATATCACGGCAAGCCTGGTGCGCTGCCCAGAGGTAATGGCACGGGCAGTGCGTGGCGGTGCTGATGCGGCAGATTTGCCTGCGTCAGCAGATGTGGTGGTGATCGGCCCAGGGTTGGGGCAAGAGGCATGGGGGCAGGCGATGCTGCAAAGCGCGCTGCAAGCAGCCACCCCGTTAGTAGTGGATGCCGATGCGCTTAACTTATTGGCGAGCCGCTGGCCTGAGCTGCGCCGAGACGATTGGATTCTAACGCCTCACCCTGGTGAAGCAGCAAGGCTCCTGGGGTGTTCTATTGCCGATGTTCAAGCTGATCGACCGGCCGCCGCCCGCGCATTACAGCGTGCGCGTGGTGGTATTGTGATTTTAAAAGGCGCTGGGAGCTTGGTGGCCGGGCCGAGTGGGGTGGTGGTGTGCCCCTACGGAAATCCAGGAATGGCCAGCGGCGGCATGGGCGATGTGCTGAGCGGCCTGCTAGGCGCGTTAGTGGCTCAGTGTCGTCATCTGGAGCAGAGCGCATGGCTTGGCGTGATGCTGCATGCCCTAGCAGGTGATGAGGCCGCTAAAACAGAGGGAGAGCGTGGCCTGTTAGCAAGCGATCTGGCATCCTATGCACGAGTGTTAATTAACCCGTGAAGGCGGCCAACATGCAGGTGCAACTGAACGATGAAGTGGCCCACGTTGCCTTTGGTAAGGCGTTGGGCCAAGCGTTAAAAGGCCACGGGCGCGTTTATTTAGAAGGTGATTTAGGGGCAGGTAAAACCACGTTAACGCGCGGCATTTTACGCGCTTACGGTTATCAAGGTGCGGTGAAAAGCCCCACCTATACGCTGGTTGAGCCCTATGAACTTGGCGATTTGCGTATTTATCACCTTGATCTTTATCGCTTGGCTGATCCAGAAGAGCTGGAATTTATCGGCGGACGTGATGTCTTGGCGGACAACGCACTGTGCTTAATTGAGTGGCCAAGCAGGGGAGAGGGATGGCTACCTGCCCCTGATCTGAGGATTCAGCTGAGCGTGACCGAGCGGGGTCGAGCGGCGCTGCTAACGGCGAATAGTCAGCACGGTCAGCGTGTATTAGAGCAACTGGACAATCAGTGTATGGATAACCAACGGGAGTGTGGTGTGATTCAATGGATATGAAAAACCCACTGATCCGTATGATAGGCCGATTAGCGACGGGCTGTGTGGTGTTGCTAGCAAGCACCTCCACCCTGCAGGCAGCCGCTGTTGAAAGTATACGGCTCTGGGCAGCACCTGATCATGCCCGTTTAGTGTTTGATCTAACGGCGGCGGCCGATGCCAGCGTGTTTTCATTGGAAAACCCTGCACGGCTAGTGATTGATCTTGACGAGAGTCAGCTCAATACCGATGTCACCACGTTGCCGTTAGATGGCAGCGCGATTTCCGCGGTACGTACGGGTGTGCGTGACGGTGGAGGTTTGCGTGTAGTGCTTGAGCTAAACCGTGATATTGAACCGCGCCATTTTACGCTTCCTCCTAATGACCAGTACGGCCATCGTTTGGTGGTGGATTTAGAGTACCCCGGCGAGAGCGCGGTAGAGAATCCCATCGACCCCATCGAAGCCATGATTCGTGATCAGGAGATGATGGCTCAGCGTTCCGCGCAAGCCCAGCTGCCAGGTGTGGATGCCGCTGCGCCTTCACCCACGCCCGCGCAGCCGCCTGTGGAGGTGCAACCTGCCCAGCCGCACCCCCAGCGGGACATTATCATTGCGATCGACGCCGGCCATGGTGGTGAAGACCCCGGTGCCATTGGCCCTGCCGGTACTCGGGAAAAAGATGTCGTGCTGGAAATTGCCCGGCGGCTTGCGTCTGATGTCAATCGCACACAAGGGTTTAAAGCCGTCTTAATTCGTGATGGTGACTACTATTTAGGGTTGCGCCAACGTACTCAGCTTGCCCGGGAACAGAAAGCTGACTTTTTTGTATCGGTGCATGCGGATGCGTTTACTAGTCCTAGGCCACAGGGTAGCTCGGTCTATGCGCTTTCCCAGCGAGGGGCAACGTCCGAGACTGCTCAGTGGCTTGCGGATAGCGAAAACCGTTCAGACTTGATTGGTGGTGTCGATGGCAGCCTGTCGCTGCGCGATAAAGATCAGGTACTGCGCGGCGTGCTGTTGGATCTCACCATGACCGCGACGCTCAACGACTCGCTGTCTATTGGTGGGCAGGTGCTAGAACAGCTGGGGCGTGTGAATCGTTTGCATAAGTCGCGTGTAGAGCAAGCGGGCTTTATGGTGCTGAAGTCGCCGGATATTCCTTCGTTGCTGATTGAAGTTGGTTTTATCTCTAACCCGGATGAGGAGCGGCGACTGCGTGATCCGGTGCATCAGCAAGGCCTTTCGACGGCGATTTTTAATGGCCTGCGTGATCATTTTCAGCGTAACCCGCCTCCGGCCAGCCTGTTGGCTTGGCAGCGTGATAATCAGCGTCGCCCTACTGGCAACGAGTATCGCATTCAGTCGGGTGATACGCTGTCGGCGATTGCCATTCGCCACGGTGTGCCGGTTAATCAGCTAAAGCAAGCGAACGACCTGAATGGAGATGTCATTCGTGTGGGGCAGGTGCTTCGTATTCCCAGCTCATAAGCCTGTTTTGATGCGGGTGTGGGAAAGGGTGCTTAAGAGATTGTTTTGATGATTAGCTTCTGAGGTGTTGGTTGACTGAATTGAACTCGCTGTCTGGTCGTATTCATGTGCTCGACCCCCGCTTAGCGAACCAGATCGCAGCCGGTGAAGTAGTGGAGCGCCCCTCGTCAGTGACAAAAGAGCTGATTGAGAACGCCATCGATGCGGGCAGTCAGCGTATTGAAGTAGAGATTGAGCAGGGCGGTGCGCGGCTGATTAAAGTGCGTGATGACGGCATTGGCATTGGCGAGCAGGATTTGCCTCTGGCACTGGCCCGCCATGCCACCAGCAAAATTAGCAGCCTGGAAGACCTGGAGGGCGTCAGCTCCTTGGGCTTTCGGGGCGAAGCGCTGGCCTCCATTAGTTCGGTCTCTCGTTTAGAGCTGGTTTCTAATGCGGACGAAGACCCTCGCCAGGGGTGGCGGGTGGTGGCCGAAGGTCGCAGTATGGAGGCAAGAGTCACCCCAGCGCCGCATCCCCGCGGCACGAGTGTTGCCGTGCGCGATCTGTTTTTCAATACGCCCGCGCGGCGCAAATTTTTGCGCACTGAAAAGACCGAATTTGCCCATGTGGAAGAGGCTTTTCGACGCCAGGCGCTCTCGCGTTACGACATTGCATGGGTGCTGCGTCACAACCAAAAAGTGGTGCACCAGCTGCCGCCGGGTCATACGCCTGCCGCCCGTGAGCGCCGCATTGCTTCGCTGCTGGGCAAAAACTTTATTGAACACGCCCGCTATATTGAACGCGAAGCAGGAGGGCTTCGGCTAAGTGGTTGGGTGGGTCTGCCGACACACTCCCGCTCCCAGGCTGATCAGCAGTACTTCTTCGTCAATGGCCGGGTAGTGCGTGACCGCTTAGTGGCGCATGCCGTGCGTCAGGCTTATCGGGACGTACTGTATAACGGCCGCCATCCGGTCTTTGTGCTTTATTTAGAGCTTGATCCGGATGTGGTCGACGTTAACGTTCATCCGACCAAGCATGAAGTGCGCTTTCGCGATGGCCGGATGGTCCACGACTTTCTCTATTCAAGCTTGCACCACTGTCTGGCGGCTTCAAAGCCTTCTGATGAGGAGCAGGCGTCGCCAGAAGAGCACTCTGAGCCAGCAGATGATCCTGCATCGCCCAAGGCGGTAGAGCCGCCCGAGCCGAGATGGCAGCAGCAGGGCATGCCACTCTCGGAAGGGTCGGACCGGCATCCCGGTGCTGAGCGGGTGCGTCGTTTTATGCAAGGGTACCAAGCGCTCCATCCTGATCACGAAGAGACGCTATTAACGCCTCAGCCAAGCCCGCCCAGCCAGCGCCCAGCGGCAAACGAAGTGCGCGAAGCGCCGCTTGCCATGCCTGCCCACGATGCCACTGCCGCGCCGCCGCTGGGCTTTGCATTAGGCCAGCTTCACGGCGTCTACATTTTGGCGCAAAACGCTCAGGGGCTGGTGCTGGTAGATATGCACGCGGCCCATGAACGGATTGTTTACGAACGCATGAAAAACCAACTGGCGGCGGCTAAAGGGATTGATACGCAGCCGCTGCTAGTGCCGGTTTCATTGGCAGCGAGCCGGAGCGAAGTGGCCACTGCAGAGAGCGAGCGCGATGCCATTGCACAGCTAGGGGTTGAGCTGGATGTGGCTGGCCCTGAGACCTTGCTAGTACGTCAATTGCCAGCGCTATTGGCGCAGGCTGACCCAGAAGCGCTGGTGCGTGAAATGCTGGAAGAGCTGGCGCGTTTTGGGCGCACGCATCAAGTGGAAGCACGGATTCATGAGCTGCTGTCTACCATGGCGTGCCATGGTAGCGTGCGCGCTAATCGTCGTTTAACGCTCGATGAAATGAATGCTCTGTTACGCGACATGGAACGCACCGAACGCAGCGATCAGTGCAATCATGGTCGCCCCACCTGGACGCAAATGAGCATGAAAGCGCTCGACCGCCTGTTTTTACGCGGACAGTAATGATGAAGACAATGAACGGAGTGCGGTAAGCAGATGGCTGACACACGCCCCTGGGCGATATTTTTGATGGGGCCCACCGCCGCTGGCAAAACCGATGCGGCGATAGCACTTCACGAACGACTAGGCCATGAACTCATCAGCGTTGATTCTGCCATGGTCTACCGGGGAATGGATGTGGGCAGCGCTAAGCCCAGTGCTGAGGAGCTTGCGCGGGCACCCCATCGGCTGATTGATATCCGCGACCCTGCTGACCCTTATTCAGCGGCAGATTTTCGTGAAGATGCCCTTCATGAGATGCGGCAAATCAGCGCGGAGGGGAAGGTGCCGCTGCTGGTAGGCGGCACAATGCTCTACTTTAAACGTCTCGTAGAGGGTGTCGCGAATCTACCTGCGGCAGACGCAGCTATTCGTGAACAGCTTGAGGCGAAGCGCCAAGCGGAGGGGGTGGCTGGTTTGCATCGTGCCCTTGCTGAAGTAGATGCGGTCTCGGCAGCGCGTATCCACCCCAACGACCCGCAGCGGTTAATGCGGGCCTTGGAGGTGTTTTATGCCAGTGGTCGGCCTATGAGCGCACTCTGGGAAGAACAGCAGCCTGAAACCTTTCCCTGGCGGGTGTTGTCGATAGCCCTAGCCCCGAATGATCGCAAGGTGCTTCACCACCGCATTGCCCAGCGTTTTGAAACAATGTTGAATGAGGGCTTGATAGATGAGGTGGCCGCCCTCAGAAAGCGTTTAGACATCCATCTTGGCTTGCCATCGATGAAAAGTGTTGGCTACCGTCAAGCATGGGAGTATTTAGACGGTGCTTATGGTCAGGACGAGCTAGTGTCCCGAGGTGTTATTGCCACTCGGCAGTTAGCGAAGCGTCAGCTCACGTGGTTGCGTAGCTGGCCATCGTTGAACTGGATAGACACGCAGCAACCAGACGCATTGGATAAGCTTCTGAAATTCGTGCGTGATAGCGGTGCTTAGCGTAAGATAGTGATTTCGTAAGCAAGTGTTTTCGAGTGGCCGGCAAACGCTTTTGATACACCGGGCCTTTCGGGCAACAAGATTGCGGCGTAGCACCAGTAGGGCACGCCATTTGATAACCAACCCCAACGACAGTTTTAGGGAGAGCAACATGTCCAAAGGGCAGTCCCTTCAAGACCCGTACCTGAACATCTTGCGCAAGGAGCGCATTCCGGTCTCTATTTTCCTGGTAAACGGCATTAAGCTGCAGGGCCAGATTGAATCGTTTGACCAGTTTGTCATCTTGTTGCGCAATACCGTCAGTCAGATGGTTTATAAACACGCTATTTCCACGGTGGTGCCTTCGCGCAATGTGCGTCTGCCGGCACAAGATCCTTCAGCACCTGATGCTGAAATCTAACATCGCTGGATAGCAAGAGAGTCCACGAGGTATTGATTGTTTTTTGAACGCCCAGAAGCCGGTGAAACGGCAGTTCTTGTTCACGTAGACTTCTATGATGAGCAAGCACGTGAAGACCCGGGTGAGTTCTTGGAGCTCGTGCGCTCTGCTGGCGCAGAGCCCGCGACATTGCTCACAGCTAGCCGACAGCGGCCTGATTCCCGTACATTTATCGGGTCAGGAAAGCTGGAAGAGCTGCGGGCAATGCTCGCAGCTCATCAAGCAGAACTGGTCATCTTCAACCACAGTTTAAGTCCCTCTCAGCAGCGTAATCTTGAGCAAGAGCTCAAGTGTCGCGTGTTGGACCGTACCGGTCTGATACTCGATATCTTTGCGCAGCGGGCACGAACTCACGAAGGTAAGCTGCAGGTAGAGCTTGCCCAGCTTGAATATATGTCCACCCGCCTCATTCGCGGCTGGACGCACCTTGAGCGTCAAAAAGGCGGCATTGGTTTGCGTGGTCCTGGTGAAACACAGCTAGAGACTGACAGACGTCTGCTGCGGGGCCGCATTAAGTCCATTCACAAGCGGCTTGATAAAGTACGTAGTCAGCGTGAGCAAAATAGGCGCGCCCGTGCGCGGGCAGAAATCCACAGCGTTTCTCTGGTGGGATATACCAACGCGGGTAAATCGACGCTGTTTAACGCGTTGACCAGCGCAGAGGTTTATGCGGCGGACCAGCTATTTGCTACCCTGGACCCAACACTTCGTCGACTTGAAATCGAAGACGTTGGCCCAGTGGTGATGGCAGATACCGTAGGCTTTATTCGCCACTTGCCCCATAAGCTGGTTGAGGCCTTTCAGGCCACGCTGCAAGAGGCGGCAGAGGCAACGCTGCTGGTGCATGTCATCGATGCAGCCGACCCCGACCGAGAGCTTAACGTCGAGCAAGTGGATAATGTACTGAAAGAGATCGGGGCAGATAACGTGCCGGTTCTTAAAGTCATGAATAAAATCGACAAGCTAGATAGCGCCCCGCGTATTGAGCGCGACGGGCATGGCGTACCTGAGGTGGTATGGTTATCAGCCCAGCAGGGCGTTGGCCTTGAGCTTTTGCATCAAGCGCTGACCGAGCGCTTAGCGAACGACGTTATTGGCTTTTCGCTAACTTTGACGCCGGAGCAGGGAAAGTTACGTGCAGGTCTGCATGAATTAAATGCCGTGCGCGAAGAGAATTTTGATGAGCAAGGGCGCTCCGTATTGGATGTGCGTTTGCCCAGGCGTGATTTCAACCAGCTGATGGCTCAGTTGGGCGAGCGTGCTAATACCTATTTACCAGAAGCATTACGCGAATCTGACGAATGGTAGCCCATCAAGTACCAAGGCCATAGCATGTGGCTGTAGCAGTATGGTACAAGATTGATATAGCAATAATATCAAAAGCACCCGGCCTTGCATAAATACAAGGCAAAGTGCAGGTGAACACCTTAGTGGAGACGAAGTATGGCCTGGAATGAGCCTGGTGGTGGCAACCAGCACGACCCTTGGAGCGGTGGTGGCCGACGCGGTAATAACAGCGGCGGTGATCGCGGTGGGAACAATGGTGGTGGAAACAATGGTGGTGGCAACAACGGCAATAATGGTGGCAATAACCAAGGGCCACCTGATCTTGACGAAGCGCTGAAAAAATTCCAAGACAAGCTCAATGGCATGCTTGGTGGCGGCGGTAAAAAAAGCGGTGGTGGTGGTAGCGGTAAGAGTGGCGGCGGTAAGCCGCGCAACTCTCTCGCACTGCCTGGCCTGCTGGTTATCGTGGCCCTGGCAATTTGGGCGGCATCTGGTTTCTATCTGGTCGACCAATCAGAGCGTGGTGTTGTGCTGCGCTTTGGTGAGTACCAAGGTATTGTCGAGCCAGGCCTTCAGTGGAATCCACCGCTGATTGACGATGTTCGGATGGTGAACGTCACCCGCGTTCGCTCCGTCTCTCAAACGCAGTCCATGTTGACGCGCGACGAGAACATCGTCGAAGTGGAAATTTCTGCGCAGTATCAAGTGGCCAACCCGCGTGATTTCGTACTTAACGTACGTGACCCGGCGCTGTCGATTGAAAATGCGCTGGATTCTGCACTGCGTCACGTGGTGGGCGGAACGGATATGATCGATATCCTGACCTCCGGCCGTGAGATTCTGGGTAGCTCTGTTGCTAGTCGTCTGCAAACCTACTTAGACGCCTATGGCGCGGGTATTCGTCTGCAAACCATCAACATTGAATCAACCTCTGCACCTGCGCCGGTCATTGATGCGTTTGATGACGTTATCCGTGCTCGCGAAGATCGTCAGCGGACCATCAACGAAGGTATGGCTTACGCTAACGCGATCATTCCTGCCGCACAGGGTCAAGCCCAGCGTGTGGTTGAGCAAGGTCAGGGTTACCGCGAGTCCGTCGTTGCCGAAGCGCAAGGTCAAGCTAACCGCTTCAATGCGTTGTTGACCGAATATCGCAATGCGCCGGAGATCATGCGTGAGCGTATGTACCTGGATGCAATTGAGGAAGTCTTTGGTAGCACGCCCAAGGTGCTGTTGGATGTGAGCGAAAATGCGCCGCTGATGTATCTGCCATTAGATCAGATGCGTGGTAATAGCGGCGACAGCAGCTCAACTTCCAGCAACAGCGGCGACAGTAGTAGTGATGCGATTGATCCGCGCGTGCTGGAGTCACTGCGTGGCAATCAGAGCAGCTCCTCATCGTCGTCTAGTAACAACCCTATCCGCAGGGAGGGCCGCTAAATGATTAATAAT
Source organism: Vreelandella lutescens (assembly GCF_014640815.1). Classification (GTDB taxonomy): domain Bacteria; phylum Pseudomonadota; class Gammaproteobacteria; order Pseudomonadales; family Halomonadaceae; genus Vreelandella; species Vreelandella lutescens. Next base: position 91,488 of record NZ_BMHM01000002.1, read on the forward strand.
CGTTCCCTGCTTATCGTAGGTGGCTTAGCCGCGGTAGCGTGGCTAGCAAGTAACAGCTTATATGTGGTGGATGAAACCGAACGCGCCGTAAAGCTGCGCTTTGGTGAGGTCATTGAAGAAAATATTCAGCCTGGCCTGCATGCCAAAATTCCGATTGCTCAGACAATTCGTAAATTTGACACCCGTTTGCTAACGCTGGATACCGATACCAGCCGCTATCTGACCCTAGAGCAGAAAGCGGTCATTGTAGACTCCTATGTGAAGTGGCAAGTAGTGAACCCTACTCGCTACTACGAAGCGACTGCTGGCGATGAGATGATGGCGATTCGCCTGATTCAACCGCGAGTGGATGAGAGTCTGCGTAACGAGTTTGGTCGGCTGAATCTGCAGGAAATCATTGCCGAACGCCGTGATGACCTGATGACCGGCCCAACTTCAGAGCTTGACGAGCTGATGCGTGAAGAGCTCGGTGTGGCGGTTCGCGATATTCGTATAAAGCGTATCGACCTGCCAGAAGATGTTTCTGCCGCTGTATTCGAGCGTATGCGTTCAGAGCGTGAGCGTGAAGCCCGTGAGTGGCGCGCTCAGGGTCAAGAAGAGGCCGAGCGTATTCGCGCTAACGCCGACCGCCGTCGTCAGGTTCTGCTCGCTCAAGCTAACGAGCGCTCTGAAACCTTGCGTGGTGAAGGTGATGCCGAGGCAGCTGCGATTTTCTCCCAGGCGTACGGCCAGGATCAGGAGTTTTTCGCTTTCTGGCGCAGTCTAAACGCCTATCGTGAAAGCTTCTCTGGCGATGGCAACCTGTTGGTGCTAGAGCCGGATAGCGATTTCTTCCGCTACCTGCGCAGCTCAGTGCCCAGTAGCGCTGAGTAATAGCGCTTTGAACCCCGTTAAGCGGTACGCTTGGCGGGGTTCATCTAGCGTATAAACGTGATAGACTTTATCTACCGGGCGTCGCCCGGTTTTTTTGTGGCCCTCGTTTCGTGAACGTTTCCACGCAACGCCTTGTGAGGCTTTGGGTGGCGTTATCAGAAAGGGCCTTCATCGTCTCGCAGGATTGTTCACATGACCATCGCTGACCGCTGGCTATTGCCCGACGGCATGGATGAGGTGCTGCCGCCTCAGGCAAGCCGCATGGAAGAGCTGCGCCGTGCGCTGCTTGATCTTTACCATTGCTGGGGCTACGACCAAGTAATGCCGCCGCCGGTGGAGTTTTTGGACTCCTTGCTGACAGGTACCGGCACGGATCTCGACCTTCAAACGTTCAAGCTGACTGACCAATTAACGGGTCGCATGATGGGTGCCTCCGCCGATGTCACGCCTCAAGTGGCGCGAATGGACGCGCATTCGCTCAAGCGCCAAGGCCCGGTACGGCTGTGCTACTGCACTAATGTACTGCGTGCTAAAGCTGATCAACACCAGGGTGGCCGCAGCCCGGTGCAGGTAGGCGCTGAACTGTTTGGTCACGCAGGCTTAGAAGCCGATAGTGAAATCATCCACTTAGCATTGGCAAGTCTGCATGCGGCGGGCGCTGATGAGATTCACTTAGCGCTGGGCCATATTGGTATTTACCGTAGCCTTGTTGAGGCTGCTGCGCTCAGCGATGAGCAAGAGCGTGCGCTATTTGAAGCTCTGGCGTTAAAATCGCCCGGGCAGCTAGCAGAGCAGGTGAGCGCCAGCGTGAGTGATCCTGTGCTCGCAGAGATGCTGATGGCACTGGGTGAGCTGCACGGCGATGCCAGCGTACTTGGGGAGGCCCGCGAACGGTTTGCAGGCGCTCCTGCGCCGGTGATGGCGGCACTGGACCAGCTAGAAGCGCTTTATAAAGGGGTTCTGGCGCGCTTTGACGTCTCGCTCTATTTTGATTTAGCAGAGCTGCGCGGTTATCAATACCACACCGGTATGATGTTTGCGGCCTATGTGCCCGGTTATGGGCATGCCCTAGCGAAAGGCGGGCGCTATGATGATACAGGACGTGCTTTTGGTCGGGCACGACCGGCGACCGGTTTCTCCATGGATCTTAAGCAACTGGCATCGCTGGCGCTGGCATCACCCAGCCGGGGTGCGATTTGGGCACCTGCCCAAGAAGAAGAGTCGCTTAACGCTGCTATTGCGGCGCTGCGTGAGCAGGGTGAACGCGTAATTCAAGCGCTGCCTGGGCAGCGTACTGGGCCGGCGGAACACAGCTGTGACCGCCGTCTTGAGTTTATCGATGGTCGTTGGCATACAACGACCCTGACACAAGAGACGAGTGCATAATGGGTAAGAATGTCGTAGTCCTGGGTACCCAGTGGGGTGATGAAGGCAAAGGCAAGATCGTTGACCTGCTCACTGAATCCGCCTCAGCCGTGGTGCGCTTTCAAGGCGGCCATAACGCAGGCCACACGCTGGTCATTGACGGTGAAAAAACCGTTCTTCACCTGATTCCTTCAGGCGTGCTGCGTCCTGGCAAAACCTGTGTCATTGGTAACGGGGTGGTGTTGTCCCCGGAAGCGCTGATCAAAGAGATCCGCGAGTTGGAAGCCAAAGGCGTGCCTGTGCGTGAGCGCCTGCGTTTGTCTCCAGCGTGCCCGCTGATCCTGCCTTACCACGTGCGTTTGGACCAAGCGCGTGAAAAAGCTCGTGGCGTTGCCAAAATTGGCACCACCGGCCGCGGCATTGGTCCTGCGTACGAGGACAAGGTCGCTCGTCGCGGCTTACGCCTGGGCGATATGCTGCACCGCGAGCGGTTTGCCTCCAAGCTGGGTGAAGTGCTCGACTACCACAACTTCGTGTTGGTGAATTACCACGGTGAGCCCGCGGTAGATTTCCAGGAAGTGCTGGATAGCGCCATGCAAATGGCCGAAGAGCTGCGCCCGATGGTATGCGATACCGTGAGCATGGTGCATGACCTGCGTAAGGCAAACGAAAACATCCTGTTTGAAGGTGCCCAAGGTTCGCTGCTGGATATCGACCACGGTACTTACCCCTACGTTACCAGCTCCAACACCACTGCGGGTGGCACGGCAACCGGTTCCGGTGTGGGCCCGCTGTACCTTGATTACGTGCTGGGTATTACCAAGGCTTACACCACTCGCGTAGGCTCCGGCCCGTTCCCCACGGAGCTGTTTGACGACCACGGCCGCCACCTAGCGGAGCGCGGCCACGAGTTTGGTGCGACCACGGGTCGCCCGCGTCGCTGTGGTTGGTTTGATGCGGTGGCTCTGCGTCATGCGGTGCAGATCAACTCTGTCTCCGGCATCTGCCTGACCAAGCTGGACGTACTGGACGGCCTGGAAAATATCCGTGTTTGTGTTGGCTACCGCAGCAAAGATGGTGACGTGCTGGATAACCCGGTGGATTCTGAAGGCTATGAAGCGGTTGAGCCGCTTTATCACGATCTGCCGGGCTGGAAAGAGTCCACCCTGGGCGCGAAGAAGGTAGAAGACCTGCCTGCTAACGCCCGCGCTTATATCAGCTTCCTGGAAGAGCAGGTAGGCACCAGCATCGATATTATTTCTACCGGCCCAGACCGTGTAGAGACGATCGTGCTGCGTAACCCGTTTGACAGTTAAGTGATCGTTGAGCACGGTATTGTCGGATACGTCTGATGCGATAATGCCGACGAAGTGAAGGGGTGGCTTTGCCGCCCCTTTTGTATGGAAGTCTACTTAAAAATCAATGCCGCGGCGGGCCTGCAGGCCGTTATTGAAGGCGTGGCGTACCTCCTGCATCTCGGTCACTGTATCTGCCATAGCGACCAGCTCGCGATGAGCATTGCGCCCAGTGATAATCACCGTTTGCTCTTTTGGCCGATTAAGCAGCGCGTGTTTAACGGTTTCAATATCTAAGTAGCCAAACTTTAGCATGTAGGTGATTTCGTCCAGCACCACTAGGTAGGTGTCTGGGTCTGCCAACATTTTCTCGGCTTCCTGCCATACTTCCTGACAGGCAACGGTGTCTGACTCACGGTTTTGGGTGTCCCAGGTAAAGCCCGTGGCCATAATGGCAACACTCAGGTTGGGGTCCTCTTCCAGCCGATTGCGTTCACCGCACTCCCATAAGCCTTTAATAAACTGTACGACGCCCACTTTATAGCCGTAACCCAGGGCGCGCGTTACGGTGCCCCAGGCCGCTGTGGTTTTGCCTTTGCCATTGCCCGTGTTGACCAGCAGCAGGCCACGCTGTTCGGTGGCTTGGGCTACTTTGTCATCCACCCGGGCCTTTAGCTTTTCCATGGACGCTTTGTGGCGGGCATCGCGATCGCTCATTATGTCTCCTCGTTGATTGGCTTAAGGTGTTCTATCAGCAGAGTACGCCAGCGGGCAGTAATTTAACATCGCGGAGCAGAGCGTTTGTATAACTTTTGAGGCGGCCTGCGGGCGCGTTGCAAAGGGAATGTTCAAGTTTTTCCAAGAGAATTGGCCGGTTGGGTGCTTGCTGCTCTAGAATAGTGGGTCATGTCTTGCCAGGAACATTGTCATGCCCTCATTTGATATTGTGTCAGAATTTGATCAGCACGAAGCCGCCAACGCGGTTGACCAAGCAAACCGTGAAGTTCAGTCACGGTTTGACTTTAAAGGTGTGGATGCCAGCTTTGCTCTGGAAGGCGATAAAGTACAGATGGAAGCTGAGGTCGATTTTCAGCTCAAGCAAATGCTGGATGTGCTGCGCAATCGTTTGATTGCCCGAGGCATCGACGCGCGCTGTATGGATGTGAAAGACGCGATGCTCTCAGGCGTAAAAGCGCGCCAGGAAGTGGTGCTCAAGCAAGGGCTTGATCAAGCGGAAGCAAAAGATGTGGTCAAGCGCATTAAAGCCAGTAAATTAAAGGTACAGGCTCAGATTCAGGGCGAAAAAGTGCGCGTCACGGGCAAGAAGCGCGATGACTTGCAGAGCGTGATGGCGCTGTTGCGCGCAGAAGAGGGCCCCGATTTGCCGCTGCAGTTCGATAACTTCCGCGACTAATACGATAAGCAACGTCCATCGAGTAGCGCAGTGCTTGCGCTACTCAGATACTTGATAGCCTACAGGAGTTTCGCATGATGTCTGATCCGCAGCCGGTTTATTTAAGCGACTACCAGCCGCCCGCCTACCAGGTGACCCATACCGAGCTGACGTTTGATCTTGACCCCACCGCGACCCGTGTTAAAGCACGCCTCACCGTTGAGCGCCACGCCAGTGCCGACCAAACCGCACCGCTGGTGCTGAACGGCGAGCACCTGACGCTGCACGCACTCGCGATCAACGGCCAGGCCCTCGCTGAAGCCGATTACCAGCTCACCGACGAGACGCTCACAATCTCCAGTGTTCCGTCAGCGTTTACGCTGGAGAGCGACGTAGAGATTTCTCCTAGCAGTAACACAGCCTTGGAAGGTCTTTATCAATCGAACGGCATGTACTGCACGCAGTGTGAAGCGGAAGGCTTTCGCCGCATCACCTATTACCCTGACCGCCCGGATGTCATGGCCACGTTTAAGGTCACCGTGATAGGTGATGCGCAGCAGGAGCCGGTGCTATTGGCGAACGGCAACCCAGTTGATCACGGCACTGTAGAGAGCGGCCGACACTTTGTGACCTGGGAGGATCCGCATCCCAAGCCTTGCTATCTTTTTGCGCTGGTGGCAGGCGATTTAACCAAGGTTGAAGATCACTTCACCACCATGAGCGGCCGCCGAGTCACGCTGCAGCTGTGGGTGGAACAAGAGAATCTCGATAAGACCGACCATGCGATGGCGTCGCTGAAGCGAGCAATGACATGGGATGAAGAAACTTATGGCCGCGAGTACGACCTTGATTTGTTCATGATTGTCGCGGTGAATGATTTCAATATGGGGGCAATGGAGAACAAAGGCTTAAACATCTTTAACTCTGCCGCTGTGCTGACTCACCCCAATACCGCTACCGATGCGGCGTTCCAAAACGTTGAAGGTATTGTGGCCCATGAATATTTTCATAACTGGTCAGGCAATCGCGTCACCTGCCGCGACTGGTTCCAGCTCTCGCTAAAAGAGGGCTTTACGGTCTTCCGCGATCAGTGCTTCTCCGCGGACACCAACTCAGCCCCGGTGAAGCGCATCCAAGACGTATCGTTTTTCCGCACCGCTCAGTTTGCCGAAGATGCAGGCCCCACGGCACACCCCATTCGCCCGGATCACTACATCGAAATTACCAACTTCTACACCCTGACGATTTATGAGAAAGGGGCTGAAGTGGTGCGCATGTTGCGCAATTTGGTGGGTTGGGAAGCGTTTCGGCGTGGCTCGGATCTTTATTTTGAACGCTTTGATGGTCAAGCCGTAACCATTGAAGACTTCGTTGGCTGCATGGCCGAGGTGTCTGGCATTGATTTAGGCCAGTTTATGCGCTGGTACTCCCAGGCAGGCACGCCGGAAATTGACGCTCACGGCGAGTATGACTACGCCCATGCGGAGTACCACCTTACCCTGCGTCAGCGTACCCCAGCCACTCCTGGCCAGCCGGATAAGCACCCGCTGCATATTCCGGTACGCATGGGCTTGGTGGGTACTAAATCGGGTCAGGACCTTACCCTGACCCTTGAGGGAGAGAAGCTCGGTAAAGATGCCGTTATTCATCTTACCGACGATGAGCAAACCTTTGTGTTCACCGATGTAGCAGAAGCGCCGATCCCTTCGCTACTTCGCGACTTCTCGGCCCCTGTAAAACTGCATTTCCCTTATTCACGGGAAGACCTCGCTTTTCTGTTAACCCATGATAGCGATGGCTTTAATCGTTGGGATGCCGGGCAGCGCTTGGCGATGCTGGCCCTTGAAGACCTCATTGCGGCTCACCGAAACGGTGTTGAGAAGGTCATGGACAGCCGGGTAGTGGAGGCGTTTAGAGCCTTGCTCACGTCTTCAATGGACGACAAAGCGGTGTTGGCTGAAATGCTAACGTTGCCTTCGGAAGCCTATATCGCGGAGCAGCAGCCGATTGTGGATGTGGACGCGATCCATGCCGCGCGTGAATTTGTGCGTCAATCACTGGCGTTGGCACTTCGTGAAGAGTTCCTTAGCGTGTACAACGCTAATGTTACCGATGAGGCGTATGCGCCGACCGCTGAACAAATCGCCCAACGAAGCCTCAAAAATATTGCGCTGGCCTACTTAGTGTCCATTGAAGACGCAGAAAGTATCGCGCTGTGTGAAGCGCAGTTTGCGGCCAATCATAATATGACGGACGTGCGTCATGCGTTGACACTGTTGGTGCATAGCGATCGTGATGATCTGGCGACGCCAGCGCTAAAAGCGTTTGGCGAAAAGTGGGCGCACGATCCGCTAGTGATGGATCAGTGGTTTACGATTCAAGTAACACGCCCTCAGCCGGATGTATTGGATCGCATGCAGTATTTAATGCAGCATCCAGCGTTCTCAATGAAGAACCCCAATAAAGTACGTGCGCTGATTGGGGCCTTTGCTCAGAACCGCGTTAATTTCCATCGATTGGATGGTAAAGGGTACGCGTTATTGGCAGACGTGGTCATTGAACTAAACCGCCTGAACCCTGAAATTGCAGCGCGATTAGTCACGCCCTTAACTCGCTGGCAGCGGTTTGATGAAGTACGCCAGCAGTTGATGCGTGCGGAGCTAGAGCGGATCAAGCAAGAACCGCTATCGTCTAATGTATTTGAGGTTGTTGAGAAAGCGCTGGCATAAGGTAACGCCAGCGAATTAACCATGGAGAGGGAAGGCGCCGGTGACAGATTCACAGCAGCGTTATTTACTGATTATTAACGGTAAGTCTGCCGGAAATCCGGCGCTACGCGACGCCGTTGAAGCGCAACGTAAGGCAGGGACGCCCATTATCGTTCGCGCCACCTGGGAAGGCGGCGATGCCGTTGAATTTGCCGCCCAAGCGGTCGAGCTAGGAGCCACCCGTGTGATTGCCTGCGGGGGCGATGGCACGGTAAACGAAGTCGTCAACGGACTAATGCAGATCCCCCACGACCATCGGCCTGCGCTAGGCGTGGTGCCGCTTGGTAGTGCCAATGATTTTGCTAATTCCGTGGGCCTGCCGCTTGAGCCAGACCAAGCGTTAGCGGCAGCGGTGAGTTTTGCTGCGTCTCCTATTGATGTGATCAGAATGACCGCTGAAGCGAATGGCGAGCAGGCGGTGAGTTACTACGTCAATATGACCACTGGGGGCTTTGGGGCAGAAATTACCTCCTCTACGCCGAAAACGCTTAAGCGTATGTTAGGTGGCGGTGCCTACTCGCTTATGGGGGCGTTAAAAGCCTGGCGGCATCGAAGCTACCGCGGCACGTTGCACTGGCGAGATGAGGAGCAGGCGGCTTCACTGCTGCTGCTTGCCCTAGGTAACGGTCGGCAATCGGGTGGCGGGCAAGTGCTGGCCCCCAGGGCCAAGCTGGATGACGGTCGGCTCGATGTCCTACTCGTGAAAGATTTTCACTCAGTGACCGAGCTACCTGCGTTACTTGCTGAGCTGCAGCAGTTCCCAGCAGAAGGTCGCTATGTGCGCTACTTCACGGCGAGCCAGCTAACGGTCACTACCCAGCCCGACGATGAACCTTGGCCGCTAACCCTAGATGGTGAAGCTAGGCGTTATGACCGGTTTAGTGCCGAGGTTGTCCCCCTGGCGCTCAAGGTTCTGCTGCCTGAAGGGTGTACGCTGCTGTCTGCCAACGACCGACACTGAACATATATTTAGCTGTAAGGAGCATCACTCGATGACTAACCGATTCTGGATGCCTGTACTGGCCAGCATGGCGCTGTTACTCAGCGCTTGCGGAGATAGCCAGGAAGAGGCCGCGGTCGCTCCTGAGGAGCCGTCTGCCACCACTGATCAAGCCGGCGAGCCTGCCTCAGTGGCAAATGAGTCGCCCGCCGATCCGCCCGCTGAGAGTGGGGCTGACAGCACCGAAGACGCAGCGCCATCAGAGGTGCCTTCACCGAGCGAGGTAGAAGACGATATTGAGGCTCGTCAAGCGGCGGAAGAGTTAGAGCAAGCGGAGGCTATGCGTGAAACAGACACGGAGGCCAACGCTTTGCCCAATGAGTCGCTGCAGGCTGACGCGGAGACTCTTGCTGCTGACCCAGAAGAGGCGCTAGATGAGGCAAGCGCCATGCCGGGAGAAACCACCCGCTCTGACGTGGATGATGTGATTGCAGAAACCGAGCGCCGCTTTGAAGAAGCGCAGCGGCAGCTTGAAGAGCAGTTCCAAGAGATTGAGCAGCAGTCTCCAGAGTTAATGCCTATGGAGAACGACCCGATTGAGCCAAGCTGGGAGCGCGAAAGCAGCTTGCCTGACACTCCTCAGCTTGAAGGAGAGCTTGAGGCAACAGACGTGGACGCATTAATTGAAGATACTGAACGTCAATTTGAAGAGGCACAGCAGCGCCTTGAGGAGCAGTTTCAGGCGTTGGAAAATGAGCGTTCGACCAACGGAGTGACTGACGAAGACGCCGAGTCGTCACCATAAAAAAAGGCCCGCCTTGGCGGGCCTTTCCTTTCTCCATTCAGCGCTTTTAGGCGGCGCGAATGTTGGAAGCCTGAAGGCCTTTTTTACCCTGTGTCACCTCGAAGCTGACTTTCTGACCATCTTGCAGGGTCTTAAATCCTTCAGCTTGAATTTCCGAGAAATGAGCAAAAAGATCGTCACTGCCATCATCGGGAGAGATGAAGCCGTAACCTTTGGTGTCGTTGAACCACTTGACAGTGCCAGTTGCCATCGTTCATATCCTTAACGTGCTTAATGATTGAGCGGGTGGCTGAGCGCCTACCCGCCAAATTTACATTAGAAGCAAATAATCAGCACGTCCAGTGACGTGGTTAAGATTCTTTATACCTCAGCGAGCCTTGCCCATGATGGAACTCAACCTTATCGACGCGCAGTTTATTCCCTTTTTGGTGGCCATTACGCTGCTGTCGATAAGCCCGGGCGTGGATACGCTTTTGGTTATCCGAAATACGGCGCGGGGTGGGGTACGAGATGGAGTAGCCACAAGCATGGCGATTTGTTGCGGACTCTTTGTGCATGCCACCGTATCCGCGTTAGGTATCTCTTTCATTCTGCTCCAGTCGGCATGGGCATTTAATATGCTGAAGCTGGCAGGGGCGGCTTACTTGATTTGGTTGGGGATCACCAGCCTGTTAGCCGCCCGGCGGGGAACGCCGTTGCCCGTGAAAGGTGTGATGAACGAGTCTGCACGCGTACCCCTATGGCAGCCAATTAAGGAAGGGCTGTTATCAAACGTGCTGAATCCCAAAACCGTTGTTTTTTATATGGCCTTCTTGCCACAGTTTATCGCACCGACGGACCCTGCACTGTTGAAGTCGCTGTGGCTGGCGGGCGTGCATTTTGTGATTGCCAATATCTGGCAGATTAGCGTGGTGCTGATGGTAGGAGGAGCCAGCAAATGGCTCGCCAGCGCACGCTTTGCGCAGACACTCAATGCGGCCACGGGAGCGGTTTTGGTTATCTTTGGTGTGCGTCTTGCACTTGAACAACGCCCGGTTTGACCGGGCGTGTTTGATGGGAGGCCGGTTAGCGGCGAACAAGCGCTCGGTCGTAGCGTACTGCTTGCTCGTTGTCATTCAGCAGCGATACACCCTCACTACTGCCACCATTGGCCAGGCTCTCAAAAATAACGCGGTAGCTCAGGACCGCTTGAACATAGTCACGGGTTTCGCGAAACGGAATGCTTTCCACGAACAGATCAAACGACTCCATGCTATTGCTGCCTAGCCACTGATCAACGCGTCCAGGGCCCGCGTTATAGGCGGCGGTCGCCGCTAAGCGGTTGCCTTGGTAGCGGTTGAGCTTGTCACGCAGATACGTACTGCCTAGGCGAATGTTCAGCTCTGGTTCTAGCACGCCATAGGGGCCTGGGTCGTTGATGCCCAACTGGCGGCTCACCTGTGTGGCGGTGCCTGGCATCAATTGCATGAGCCCACGTGCGCCAGCGGGAGAGAGTGCTACCGGGTTGTAGGCACTCTCTCGGCGAGTGATGGCCATCAGTAGGAAAGGGTCAACGCCGGTTTGGCTGCCCCATTGCATAAAGCTGTCGCGGTAAGCGGGGGGAAAGCGCCACTCCAACGCATCCCACATTCCGCCCGCAATGGTGGTCTGCACCAAACGGGCGTGCCACTGCTGATGGGCAGCGTAGTCTGCAAGTGCGCGGGCCTGCTGGGGTGAGCCATGCTGAATCGCGTGCAGCCATTCGCTGTTAGCTAAACCGTCTTCACCAATCCGCAGCAGGGCCTCGGTACGCTGCACAACCGGTAGCTGAGCGGTTTGAGCGCGCGTCGTGTCATCAAAGTGGTTGCGCTCATGGTTCAGTCGATAAGGCTGATTGATTTTATCGGCGGCGGCGAAGCCGTAGAAGCTGCGGTCCGTGGCCGCCTGTTGGTAGCGCGCGTTGGCCGCTTCACGGTTGCCAAGCTGTTCGTTGGCACGCCCCAGCCAGTACTGCCAGCGGCTGCTCTCTTGCTGGCTGGCAGGCATTTCAGCAATCCAGTGCATCACCTCTGTCCATTGGCGGTCTGCCAAGGCGCGACGTACGCGCAGCTCCAGCACGCGTTCGCTCTCGAGAGAGGGCAGCACACTGTCGACCCAGCCTAGGGTGCCGGGCACGTCGCGCACGAGTGCATAGAATGCCAGCTCCTCATCAATCACTTGGCGCTCTAGCGACGTTAGGTTCAAACGCGGTGCTATTTGTTGCCATGCTGCGAAGGCGGCGGGGGTGTCGTCTCGGGTTAGGCGCTGCATGGCGGCCTGATAAAAAGCAGCCGTCGCCGCGCACTCTGGGCCTAAACATGTGGGCGCAGAGGTAATCGCTCGCGGGTTGGTACTCACCGTCGCCACTGTATCAAGAGCGGTTTGCCATTGGCCGCTTAGCAGGCCGCCTAAATAGCTGCTTAGGCGTGTTTCATCCGCTTGCCAAGCGAGCATTTTACGCTCCCAGATGGCTGTTGCATTGATGGTGCCATCGGAGCGCAAACGGTTGAATAGCCCGTTGCAGGCATCGGGCTGAGAGCTGCCGATTCGCCAAAGGTCTAGGCCAGCCGCGCGGGCTTGTTCGGGGGCTCGGTCTAGCAGTGCGGTGTAGTAATAACATTGCCGCGCAGTGCCCGCAGGTTCACCATCAGCAACGGTCAGCAGATCACCAAAGCGGCCTGCATAACCATAATTGGCAATGGCTTGGCCGCGGATCCACTCTGACAGTGGGGAGTCGGCATGCTGGTCTATAAACTGCAGCACTTGGCTGGCGGACACGTTAGGGAGCTGGTTGCGTAACCGATGGTATTCCACATAGCCGCTGAGAATATGTCCTTCGATGGCGCGTTCATCCACCTGCTGCCACTGTTGTTGGCGAGCGGCATTGAGCGCATCTCGCATCGCCTCATCTGAGGCGGCCCATGAGGCAGCGGGTAGGCCGATAAGCACCGACGCACACAAGGTGCGAAGGGTAGAACGAAATGGCGAAGCCTGCATGACACTCCCTCTTGCTCGCTAGATAGATGAATATCGCTATAGTGAACTATATGTACAAACAATGTTCTGACAATCGTGACACTTGGAGGATTCAATTACGATGGCACGATTATCCGGTTGGTGGTTGTTTCGTCGACTCAAAACGCGCGTGTGGGCGATTCAGCGTATTGCTCGCGCATTGAAGCTCTTTTTACCCATGACACGCGATGTGCTGCGCGGTGACTTTAGGCCAGTGCCCTGGGCAGCGTTCGGGACAATGGCGCTCGCGCTTGCTTATCTGGTGATGCCTTTTGACCTCATCCCTGATTTTCTTATGCTATTGGGCATCGTTGACGACGTATTGATTGTCGGTTGGCTGCTCAATCGGGTCGATGCTCAGCTAGCCGACTACCGCGCATGGAAATCTGCAGAGCAAGCGGCTACCGCTTCTTCGCACACACCTTCTTGAAATCTCTTTGCTTAACCCCATATTGAGGTCACCACCTTTTCCGCCTCTGCTGACAAGCAGCAGGGGCGCTAAGCAACACGTGATCAATGAGGGCTAAGCGCATGACAACGGCGACCCACGAAGAAACTCTTGGCTTTCAAACGGAAGTTAAGCAGCTTTTAAATCTGATGATCCACTCCCTGTACTCTAACCGGGAGATTTTCTTACGCGAACTGATTTCTAACGCCGCAGATGCCTGCGACAAGCTTCGCTATGCAGCGCTAGATAATGACGCCCTCTATGAAGGCGACAGCGAACTGCGTATTGAGATTGAGCACGACCGCGACGCGAATACGATTACCTTACGCGATAACGGCATTGGGATGAACCGGGAAGACGTCATCGCCAACCTGGGTACTATTGCTCGTTCAGGCACCGCAGAATTTTTAAAGCAGCTCTCCGGCGAGCAGCAAAAAGATGCCAAACTCATCGGCCAGTTCGGCGTCGGTTTTTATTCAGGCTTTATTGTGGCCGATGAAGTGGCCGTGCGTACCCGTAAAGCGGGTACGGCTGCTTCTGAAGGCGTTGAGTGGCGTTCCAAAGGCGAGGGCGAGTTTACCGTTGCTGATATTGAGCGCGAGGTGCATGGCACCGAAATCACGCTGCACCTGAAAGAGGATGCTAAAGAGTTTGCCGACGACTACCGCCTGCAAAGCTTAGTACGTAAATACTCTGACCATATTGAAGTGCCCGTTTGCATGCCGAAGACAGAAACGGCAAAAGACGATGAAGGCAACGATATTGAAGGGAGTGAAGTCACCACTTGGGAAACGGTTAACGAAGCCACTGCCCTGTGGGCACGCCCGAAAAGTGAGGTGACGGATGACGAGTACAAAGCGTTTTACAAGCACGTCGCCCACGACTTCAGTGACCCGTTAACCTGGAGCCACAACAAGGTAGAGGGCAAGCTGGACTACACCAGCCTGCTGTATGTGCCAGGTCGTGCCCCGTTTGACATGTTTGAGCGTGATGGCTCGCGCGGTGTGAAGCTGTATGTTCAGCGCGTCTTCATTATGGACGATGCCGAGCAGTTCCTGCCGCTTTACCTACGCTTTATTAAAGGCGTGCTGGATACCCGTGACCTGTCGCTAAACGTTTCCCGCGAGTTGCTGCAGCAGGATCCCAAAGTCGACAAGATCAAAGGGGCGTTGACCAAGCGTGCGCTGGATATGCTCAAGAAGCTATCCAAAGAGAGTGAGCAGTACCAAACGTTCTGGAACACGTTTGGTAGCGTGTTGAAAGAGGGGCCGGGTGAAGACTTCGCCAACCGTGAAAAAGTAGCAGGACTGCTACGGTTTGCTTCCACCCACACCGATAGCGCCACACAAGAGCACTCACTGGCCGACTACATCGAGCGGATGAAAGAGGGCCAGAAAAAGATTTACTACGTGGTGGCGGACAGCTTCAACGCAGCGAAAAACAGCCCGCATCTGGAGATCTTCCGCAAAAAAGGTATCGAGGTGCTGCTGCTCTCTGACCGTATCGACGAGTGGCTGATGAGCCATTTGACCGAGTTTGACGGCAAGTCGTTTGCTGACGTGGCCAAAGGTGACTTGGATCTTGGCGATGTAGAAGACGAAGCCGAGAAGAAAGCTCAAGAAGAGACCGCGAAGGCGAAAGAAGCCCTAGTGAAACGCGTTAAAGAAGCGCTGAGCGATGGCGTTCAAGAGGTGAAAATCACTCACCGTCTTACCGACTCGCCTGCCTGTGTCGTACTGCCGGAGCACGAGATGGGCTACCAGATGCGCCGCATTATGGAAGCCGCCGGCCAGAAAATGCCCGAAGTGAAGCCTATCCTTGAGCTGAACCCGGATCACGCGCTGGTCGCGCGTCTAGAGAGCAGCGAAGGCGATATGTTTAGCCAACTAGCGCATATTCTGTTAGATCAGGCAATTATTGCAGAGGGTGGGCAGCTTGATGACCCAGCGGCCTATGTGAAGCGTCTTAATAGCGTGCTCACGGCCTAAGTACTGCCAGTGACCTAGACGCGGCCCGCTTGGTTTTCCAAGCGGGCCGCTTGTTTTTGAGCGGTTAATGATAAAGTAACCGCTCAACGTATGAGATTAACGATCAGGATATTGCTATGGCGGGTGAACAGCAGATAAAGGTCGCGGTGCTGGGAGGCGGTAGCTTTGGCACAGCGCTTGCCAGTATTGCCGCAGATAACGGAGCCGCGGTGCGCCAGTGGATGCGTGATGAAGCGTTGGTGGCGCAAATCAACCAAGAGCACCGCAATGGCCGTTACTTGCCTGATTACGCCATCAATCCGGCGGTAATAGCGTCTTCTGATTTAGCAACGGCGCTGGCAGGCGCTGAGCTGGTGTTAATTGCGATTCCGTCCAAGGCTTTTCGCAGCGTTGTTCAAGCGGCGAAGCCTTGGCTGCGGCCTGAGCAGATCTTGGTCAGCACAACAAAAGGCATTGAGCAGGATAGCTTTATGCTGATGAGCCAAGTGCTGGAGCAGGAAACCGGTTTCCCTCACATTGGCGTCATTGCCGGGCCCAACTTAGCGTCCGAAATTGCCGATAAGCAGCTAACTGCCACGGTGATTGCCAGTGCCGATGCCCTGACGCGCACCCGAGTGCAACAGGCGCTAGGCTGCCGCTACTTTCGCGTATATGCCAGTAACGACCGCCATGGCGTTGAGCTGGGTGGGGCGCTGAAAAATATTTATGCCATTGCCGCAGGGATGGCGGCGGCGTTAGGCATGGGTGAGAACACCCGTAGCATGCTGATGACCCGAGCGCTGGCCGAGATGAGTCGTTTTGCCGTTGCCCAAGGGGCGAACCCGATGACGTTTTTGGGGTTGGCGGGAGTGGGCGATTTGATTGTGACCTGCTCTTCTAATTTGTCGCGCAATTACCGAGTTGGCTACGCGTTAGGGGAGGGGCGGAATTTAGAGGAAGCCGTGGAAGCCCTTGGGCAAGTCGCTGAAGGAGTCAATACGGTGAAGCTCGTGTGTGCCAAGGCGCGCGAGATGGGCGTTTACATGCCGTTGGCCGAAGGTTTAAACCGCGTGCTGTTTGATGGGGTGCCAGCCCAGGAGATGGCGCGTACGCTAATGATGGGTGAGCAGAGTAGCGATGTAGAGTTCATTCTGCCCCGCGAAGCTGTTCAGCAGGCCCACCGCGACCAGGCTCAGCACGACTAAGCCCAACCACCCAAAAGACCACAACAGAGGAAGTGGGCATGCAAAGCAGCGTCAAGCGTGAAGCGAACAGCGAGATGAACCATGTGTTGATTATGCGCCACGGTGAAGCAGCACCTGGATTTCCTGACCATGCACGGCCATTAACCCCACGCGGAGAGCAGGAAGTGGAAGCGATGGCTCGCTGGTTGGCGCAGCGAATCGAACAGGGGGAGCTAACGATGCCAACGCTGTATGCAAGCCCTTATGTGCGCGCTCAGCAGACTGCAAAGCGCATCAGTGATGCGCTGGGCGCGCCGCTGCAAACCCTGGCGTTTATTACCCCCGATGATATGGCGGCGGATGTCAGCGAGTGGTTGATACATCACAATGATGAAGCGCCGATCATGCTGGTCAGCCATATGCCCCTCGTGGGCGACTTGGCGGGCTTGCTGGTGGAGGGGTCGCCGAGTCAAGGCGTGGGCTTCCCTACCGCAGCCATTGCCGAGCTTGAGGCGGACGTGTGGGCGGCGGGCTGCGCGCAGCTGAAGCGTTTTACCCAGCCCAGTCAGCTGGTTTAGTGGCATAAAAAAAGCGGCTGCCGAAGCAGCCGCTCTTCACCTGACGGTGAGCTTACTATTTATAGCGGGCAATCTTACAGCAGGGCATCCAGCTTCTCTTTCAGT
This sequence comes from Vreelandella lutescens, assembly GCF_014640815.1. GTDB lineage: Bacteria > Pseudomonadota > Gammaproteobacteria > Pseudomonadales > Halomonadaceae > Vreelandella > Vreelandella lutescens. The sequence goes on from NZ_BMHM01000002.1 coordinate 108,242, forward strand.
ACGCCGTTGACCTGCTGTGGGTTAGCAGTGCCGCGGGATGCTTTCATCACCTGGCCTACAAAATAACCAATCATTTTGCCGCGCTTCTCAGGCTCGGAATCACGGTATTGCGCTACCTGGGCTGGGCTCTCTGCGATGACCTGATCAATCATCGCTTCAATCGCGCCGGTGTCGGTCACCTGCTTTAAGCCTTTGGCTTCGATCACGGCATCCGCGTTTTCGCCCTGACCATTCCACAGCGCCTGGAACACCTGCTTCGCGGCTTTACCGTTAATGGTGTCATCCAGCACGCGGCGGATCAGTTCGCCTAGCTGCTGGGCCGAGACTGGGCTGTTTTGAATGCTCAGGTTCTCGCGATTGAGCGCACCGGAAAGCTCGCCCTGTACCCAGTTAGCCGCCTGTTTAGCATCGCCACAGACACGTTGCACTTCTTCAAAGAACTCCGCCATTTCACGGCTGGCTGACAGCACGTTAGCGTCGTAAGCGGATAAGCCCAGTTCATTCTGGAAGCGAGCCCGCTTGTCCGCAGGTAGCTCAGGTAACTGGCTGCGCAGATGTTCCAGATAGGCTTGATCTAGCACAACCGGCAACAGGTCCGGACAGGGGAAGTAACGGTAGTCGTTGGCTTCTTCCTTGGTGCGCATGCTGCGGGTTTCATCGCGCTCTGGATCAAACAGGCGGGTTTCTTGAACTACCTTGCCGCCGTCCTCAATCAGCTCAATCTGACGCTCGACCTCAAACGCAATGGCGCGCTCCACAAAGCGGAACGAGTTAACGTTTTTAATTTCGGCGCGGGTGCCAAACGCCTCTTGTCCTTTAGGGCGTACCGACACGTTGACGTCGCAACGCATCGAGCCTTCCGCCATATTACCGTCGGAAATGCCCAGGTAGGTCACAATCGAGTGGATCGCTTTGAGATAGGCGGCGGCTTCTTTCGCGCTGCGCATATCAGGTTCTGAAACGATCTCTAATAGCGGCGTGCCTGCTCGGTTTAAGTCGATGCCGGTCATGCCCTGGAAGTCTTCATGCAGCGACTTGCCTGCATCTTCTTCTAGGTGGGCGTGATGAATGCGAATCCGCTTGGTGGTGTCGTCATCCAGGGTAATTTCCACTTCCCCTGCACCCACGATGGGGTGATACATCTGACTGGTTTGGTAGCCCTTGGGCAAATCTGGGTAGAAGTAGTTTTTACGATCAAAGATCGAGACTTCAGGAATCTCAGCATGGACAGCCAAGCCAAACTGCACGGCCATGGCCACCGCCTGTTCATTAAGCACCGGCAGCACGCCGGGAAGGCCCAAATCAACGGCACAAGCTTGGGTATTAGGCTCCGCGCCAAACGCGGTTGATGCGCCAGAAAAAATCTTTGAGCGCGTTGCGAGCTGAACGTGGACCTCAAGCCCGATCACGGTTTCCCATTGCATTAGGCGTTCTCCTCGGCAAAGGCAGGCAGTTGAGTGTGCCAGTCGGTGGCTTGCTGAAACTGGTGCGCCACGTTAAGCAGCTGCGCTTCCGCAAAGTGAGTGCCCAGAATCTGTAAGCCGACAGGGCGACCACCTGCAAAGCCTGCCGGAACGCTAATGCCAGGAATACCTGCAAGGTTCACGGCGATGGTGTAGATATCTTGCAAATACATGGAGACCGGGTCTTTCTTTGCACCAAGATCGAAAGCAGGCGTGGGCGATGCGGGGCCCATCAAGACATCGACATCCTCAAAGGCGTCGAGGAAATCTTGACGAATCAGGCGGCGCACTTTCTGCGCTTTGGTGTAATAAGCGTCGAAGAAGCCTTCCGATAGCGTGTGAGTGCCAATCAGGATGCGGCGCTTCACTTCTTCCCCAAACCCTTCTGCGCGAGAGCGGGTGTAAAGGTCTTGCAGGTCTAGGGGGGAGTCGCAGCGGTGTCCGAAGCGCACGCCGTCGTAGCGCGACAGGTTTGATGAAGCCTCAGCGGGAGCAATCACATAATAAGCGGGGATCGCATAATGAGTATGCGGCAGGCTTACTTCGCGCACCGTCGCTCCAAGTGACTCATAGACTTTTACCGCTTCGCGCACGGCTTTTTCTACTTCTGGGTCTAAACCGTCGCCAAAGTACTCTTTCGGCAGGCCGATTTTGAGCCCGGAGAGCGGTGCGTTGAGCGTTTCAGTGTAGTCCGGTACGCCGCGCGCCACGCTGGTAGAATCACGTACATCGTGGCCGGCAATCACATTGAGTAAAAGTGCGCAGTCTTCGGCAGTGCGTGCCATAGGGCCTGCTTGGTCAAGGCTTGAAGCGTAAGCAATGATGCCGTAGCGGGAAACGCGTCCGTAGGTTGGCTTCAGCCCCGTAATGCCGCAAAACGCAGCAGGCTGTCGAATCGAGCCCCCGGTGTCGGTGCCCATGGCGGCTGGCACGAAACCCGCTGCAACGGCCGCTGCGCTACCGCCCGAGCTGCCGCCGGGAACTGCTGATAAATCCCAGGGGTTTTTAACCGCACCGTAGTGACTATTTTCATTGGATGAGCCCATGGCGAACTCGTCCATATTGGTCTTGCCTAGGCTAATGGTGCCAGCGGCACGCAGTTTTTCCACCACAGTAGCATTGTAAGGCGCGATAAAATTATCGAGCATCTTTGAGCCACAGCTGGTTTTAACGTCTTGCGTACAAAAAATATCTTTCAGCGCGAGCGGAATACCCGTGAGTTTGCCCGCTTTGCCATCGGCACGTGCTTTATCGGCCGCTGCTGCTTGGCTCATGGCCTGCTCGGCGGTCACCGTTATGAAGCTATTGAGCGAGCCATCGGCTTTTTCAATACGCTGTAAAAAATGGGATGTCAGCTCTCGGCTAGAGAGTTCACCGCTTTTCAAAGCGGCGGCGAGCTGCGTTACGGTTTTATCATGCATAACCCAGAAGCTCCGTTCAGGGGCGATTAAAAGAAGCAGAAACGAGCGGTGCGATGAGGTTATTCAACCACGCGTGGCACCAAATAAAGGCCGTTTTCCACTGCCGGAGCACAGCGCTGGAAAGCGTCGCGCTGGTTCGTTTCCGTGACTTCATCGGCACGTAGGCGCTGGGTAGCGTCTAATGGGTGGGCAAGCGGCGCAACGCCGTCAGTGTCCAGGCTTTGTAGCTGGTCGACCATGTCCAGGATGCGGCTTAGATCGTCGACAAAGCCACTGGCTTGGTCATCGCTAACGGCGAGTCGGGCCAAGTGTGCGGCCCGGCGCACATGAGATTCTTCAAGCGCCATGATCGAGGTTTCCTCGCAAACGTGATGGAACATATTCCGCTTTCAGCGGTATACATACAGTCATCTTAAATTCGTCTTGTGGAGCAGACGTGGAAAATAGCCGCAAAAGGTACCACATAATGCCCCCTTCAGGCACTATCAGGCGCGACTCGTGCTTGCTGCCAAGGGGTTGCGGTGATACCGTTTGCATCCGCACAGGGTTCCCGGTCTGCACTAGGTAACAACATCCATGTTCAAACGTTTGAGGGGGCTGTTTTCCAGCGATCTGTCGATCGACTTGGGTACGGCCAACACACTGATTTATGTACGCGGTCGTGGCATCGTGCTCGATGAACCGTCCGTAGTCGCCATTCGTCAATCTGGCAATATGCGCAGCGTGGCGTCGGTAGGTGCCGACGCTAAACGTATGCTCGGCCGCACGCCTGGTAACATCACGGCGATTCGCCCGATGAAAGATGGCGTGATCGCCGATTTCACCGTTACCGAGCAGATGCTTCAGCACTTTATTCGTAAAGTGCACCAAAGCACCTTCCTAACGCCGAGCCCCCGGGTTCTGGTATGCGTGCCGTGTATGTCCACTCAGGTGGAGCGTCGTGCGATTCGTGAGTCCGCTGAAGGGGCAGGTGCCCGTGAAGTGTTTCTGATCGAAGAGCCGATGGCGGCTGCGATTGGTGCCGGGCTGCCGGTAGAAGAGGCCCAGGGCTCTATGGTCGTAGATATCGGTGGTGGTACCACTGAGATTGCGATTATTTCGCTCAACGGCGTCGTTTATTCAGAATCTATCCGCGTAGGCGGTGACCGTTTTGATGAGGCGATCACCGCGTACGTGCGCCGCCACTATGGCAGCTTGATTGGCGAAGCGACGGCTGAGCGTATTAAAGAAGAGATTGGCTGCGCTTACCCTGGTGGCGAGCTGCGCGAAATTGACGTACGTGGCCGCAATTTAGCTGAGGGTATTCCGCGTAGCTTTACGCTGAACTCCCACGAAATTCTTGAAGCGCTTCAGGAAACCTTAGGCTCTATTGTTGCTGCCGTTAAGAGTGCGCTTGAGCAATCTCCTCCCGAGTTGGCCTCCGATATCGCGGAGCGTGGTCTTGTCCTCACCGGCGGTGGCGCGTTGCTGCGTGATCTGGACAAGCTGATCGCTGAAGAAACAGGCTTGCCGGTGATCGTTGCTGAAGATCCGTTGACCTGCGTTGCACGTGGTGGCGGTAAGGCGCTGGAAATGATTGACCAGCACACCTTTGAGTTACTGTCGAGCGACTAATCGCAGCGGTTTAACGCGGGGGATTGCCTATTAAACCGCTGTTCTCACACGGGCCGTTACCCGGTTACCGGCTTTTCTTCTGTGTGCTGGCGGCAAGCGCTTTGATGTTTGTCGACCATCGATTTACCCGCATGGAAGACTTGCGTGCCCAAATGACGATGGTTGTCGCGCCCATTCAGTGGGTGGTCAGTGTGCCTAGCGACCTGCTGAATTGGGGAGCCCTTGCGCTCTCCGATCAGCAGGCGCTGGTGGACGAAAACCGCCGTCTGCGCGAGCAAATCTTAACACTTTCCCATCGCGGTCAGCGCCTTGCCAATCTCACGGCGGAGAACGCCGAGTTACGCAATTTGCTAGGCTCTGCTGAACGTCGCGATATTCCCTACATAACGGCAGAACTGCTCTCGCTGGACAACGACCCCTTTAGCCACCAAATGGTGGTGGATCGTGGGCACCGGAACGGCGCTTATGTGGGGCAGCCCGTGATTGATGCGTCCGGTTTAGTCGGGCAAATTACGGCGGTGTCAGCGTACTCCAGCCGAGTGTTGTTGCTAGCGGATGCCAGTCATGCCTTGCCGGTGCAGGTTAACCGTAATGGCTTGCGCTTTATTGTCCAAGGTACCGGGCGTTATGGCAGTGTCAATGTGCTGCATGTGCCTGATACAGCAGATATCCGTGAGGGAGATCTGCTAACGACCTCTGGTTTGGCGGGGCGCTTTCCGCCTGGTTATCCAGTGGCGCGCGTCACTGAGGTATATCACGATCCAGGGCAGCCGTTTGCTCGGGTAGTTGCTGAGCCCTCCGCGCAGCTTCAGCGCTCACGCCATTTCCTACTGCTCTTTCCACCCGCCCGTGAAGAGTTAGATACTCCTATTTGGGATGAGTCCATGGATATTTCTGCCGAAGCGCTACATGCTGCTCAGCGGCTTGGGCAGCCCGTTGCTCCCGTTGTGCAGGAGGGACGCTAATGGCACGTGCACCGATAGTGCCCTTGGCGGTCGTGTGGCTAAGCTTGGTCTTGACGCTTTGCCTTCAGGTGATGCCGCTTGCCGACGGATGGCAGGTGTATCGCCCGGAGTGGATTGGGCTCATGCTGATTTATTGGTGCATGCGTGCGCCTGACCGCGTCGGGGTTTTTCATGGGTTTGTGTTTGGCCTCTTGATGGATCTCATCGAAGGTACGGCGCTCGGCCAGCATGCATTAATCTTGTCGCTACTGGCGTTTTTAGCCGCGCTGGTATATTCCCGCTTTCGTGCTTATTCGTTAGTACAGCAGTCGGTACTTGTGCTCGTGCTGCTTGGATTAGTCCAGCTTATTGAGCAATGGCTGCGTACGCTAACGGGCGACTTCTCTATCCATCTCTCTTTCTTGATTCCGTCGCTGGTCAGCGCATTTTTGTGGCCGTGGCTCTCCACGATGTTTAAGGCGATTGAGCGGCGGATGGCCAATGCGTGAACACTATGACGACACGCAAGTAGAGTTAGCCATGTCTGCAGACGCCCCCGTGCTGTGTTTAGCCTCGGCGTCGCCGCGCCGCCAAACGCTGCTTTCCTCTATTGGTGTCCACGCCTGTGTGATGCCCAGCGATATTGATGAAACACCGCTTGACGCGGAATTACCTGAGGCCTATGTCGAGCGGTTGGCAGTGGCAAAAGTGCAAGCGGCAGTGGGGAAAACGACGCTTCCCGTGCTAGGGTCAGATACGGCGGTGGTCATTGATGGCGTTATCCTTGGCAAGCCCAATGATCAACAGCATGCTGCACATGCTCTCTGGTCGCACCCACCAGGTGCTAACGGCAGTAGCGGTGAGCGGGCCGCGGGGTATACTCTCCTGCAGTGTGGCCACAAACGTTACTATGCGAGCACTAACAGCAGAAGAAATCGCGTGTTATTGGCTCATGGGGGAGCCCGCCGATAAAGCGGGTGGGTACGCGATTCAAGGATTAGCCGCCGTTTTTATTGAACACATTCAGGGCAGCCACTCCGCTGTTGTTGGGCTGCCGCTATTTGAAACAACGCGCTTGCTGCGTCAGCAGGGAGTTCCCGTTTGGGCGGGCCGTTATCCATCATAACCACCGACTCATCGCCTGCTGCGCTGGCAAGGAATAGGACATCCAACAAGGAATTTTGCATGAGTGGTGAAGTCCTCATAAATTTAACGCCCATGGAGACTCGCGTTGCGCTGGTAGAAAACGGCGTATTGCAAGAAGCGCTCATAGAGCGTTCTCGCCGCCGTGGCATCGTAGGCAATATCTACAAAGGCAAAGTGGTGCGCGTGCTGCCTGGAATGCAGGCTGCCTTTGTTGATATTGGCTTAGAGCGAGCAGCGTTTATTCATGCCCACGAAGTCATGCCGCCAGGCACACCCAGCGACGAGCAGCAGACTATTGGGCAGCTACTGCACGAAGGGCAGTCGCTAGTAGTGCAGGTCACCAAAGACCCCATTGGTACGAAGGGGGCGCGGCTGACGACTCACCTGTCGATCCCTTCTCGTTATCTGGTGTACATGCCTGATTCGCCCCATCATGGCGTGTCACAGCGCATTGAAGATGAGCGTGAGCGTGAGCGTTTGAAAGCGCTACTGGATACAAGTATCGAAGAGCAGACTATTGAGGTGACGGGGGGCTTTATTGTCCGAACGGCGGCAGAGGGCGTTGGCGACGAAGAGCTGGCCAGCGACATGTACTTCTTGCTACGTATTTGGCGCAAGGTGAGCGAGCGCAAGATTACCGCCACGCCTCCTAGCGTGATTTATGACGACCTGCCTCTGTTCATGCGCACGCTTCGGGATGTGATGCGTGATGATATTGAGAAAGTACGCATCGACTCCCGGGAAAACTTCGTCAAGCTCGTAGAGTTTGCTGAAGAGTTTATGCCCGATGCCGTTGACCGCATCGAGTACTACCCCGGTGAGCGCCCGATTTTTGATCTTTATAGCGTTGAAGATGAGATCCAAAAGGCGCTCGGGCGCAAGGTGCAGCTCAAGTCAGGCGGATATCTCGTCATTGACCCCACCGAGGCGATGACCACCATCGATGTGAATACCGGTGGATATGTAGGGCACCGCAATCTCGAAGAGACTATTTTCAAAACCAATTTAGAGGCAGCGACGGCGATTGCGCGTCAGCTTCGGCTGCGCAATTTAGGTGGCATCATCATCATCGACTTTATCGATATGATTGATGTGGAGCACCAGCGCCAGGTACTGCGGGTGCTTGAAAAAGCGCTAGAGCGTGACCATGCTAAAACCAAATGTACCGGTGTTACCGAGCTTGGGTTAGTGCAGCTAACCCGTAAGCGCACCCGCGAAAGTCTTGAACAGACGCTTTGTGAAGCATGTCCTACATGCGGTGGGCGCGGTACGCTTAAAACGCCTGAAACCATCTGCTATGAGATTTTCCGCGAGATACTTCGGGAAGAGCGGGCGTATAGTGCTGAAACCTACATGGTGTTGGCATCACAGCCGGTGGTGGACCGCCTACTAGATGAAGAATCGGCTGCTGTTGCTGATCTGGAAACGTTTATTAATAAAACGATTCGTTTTCAGGTAGAGCAACACTACTCCCAAGAGCAGTACGACATCGTACTGATGTAATGATGGCATCACGCGCCTTTTTACGCGGTTGTCTCATAGGGAGTGCCGCTTTGCTGGGAACGCTGGCGGCGCTGCTATTAGTGCTGCGGCTCTTCGCCAGCCAAGTAGATGCGCTCACTCCGCGTCTAGAAGCACTTCTGGAAGCGCGAATGGGCGTGCCCGTGACGATTGAGCATGTTGCGCTCTCTCTAGAGCGTAACGACCTGCATTTTCAGCTCGACAGCCTCCATGCGGAAACATTAGACGATCAGGCGTTGATATCGCTTGATCGTTTGTCGTTGCGTCTGGATGTCTGGGCAAGTTTAAGACAGCTAGCGCCGATTTTTAGTGACGCCCGTATGTTTGGTCTCGAATTCCACCTCTACCAGCAGGATGATGCTGCTTGGGGGTGGCCTGCGCCGGCCACACTGCCGCTGGGTGTTGCCCCCCAGCCTGACGTCAATCTTGAGTCGTTAGATGCCTGGGCTGGCCTGTTACTGCGTCAGCGGTTATGGGTGGATAACAGCCGTGTCATGCTGCACGGCCAGCAGCAAACGGTCATGCTGCATGCTCCCTCGCTGCTGTTAAATGGTGATCAGCGCCGCACCCGGTTGGAGGGGGCTCTGAACATTGTTGATGCGCCTGATACGGCTGAATCCGAACTTCCCGCGATGTCCATGCGCGCTGAAATGCAGCCCGGCGAGCAGGGCTTTCGCGATTTCTCCGCGGCCTTACAGCTGGATATGCAGCTCGATCACCTGGTGGTGTTAGCGGCTCTGTTTCGACCCGATCAAATGCCTTTTGTGGAACAAGTAGGGGGGCAGGTGCAGCTATGGGGGCGCTGGCATAAGGGCGCACTCGCCGATGCCCGATTGGCGCTCGATATTCCTGAGTTAACGCTGCGTAAGGATGTTGAGTATGCGGTATTGCGCAATATTCAAGCCAGTGGGCAGTGGCTACGTGATGGCGAAGGCGGCGAGGCCTGGCTCAGTGGCAATGCTGAAACCGTTGAGTGGGCTCAGCCTGAGGGAATTAGTGATGGTCCGGCGCTACCGCGCCACTGGTACTTGTCACATCAGCCGGGGCGGTGGGAGCTTCGAACCAGCGCCTTTGAACTCTCATCACTAGCCGCCTGGCGTGAGTATGCGTTACTGCCAGAGTCGCTGACACGTGTACTGCAAACGCTCTCGCCACGAGGGCAGGTGCAGGGCCTTCGCCTGGGGCAGCGAGAGGGGCGCTGGGGCGTCGACGCGGCGCTGACCAACGTAGCCGTGCTTCCCTGGCAGCAGGCGCCAGGAGGCGGGCCCTTGGATGCCTGGGTGCAGGCTCGAGATCTTCGTGGTCGCGTGACCTTTAGTAGTGCAGGCGACAGCATCCTTTATTTCCCTGAACTGTTTGAAGTGCCGATGCAGCTGCGTCATGCCGAGGGCGTGGTGGAGTGGGTGTACGACGGCCCCAACACCATGATTAGCGGCCGCGACCTGAATGTGGACTGGGACGGCGCTCGGATCAGTGGCGGGTTTGGCCTTATTACGGGTCAACAGAGCGGGCAATTTGGCTTGGACATTACGTTTGCCGATGTGGATGCGCTGTCTCGCCCGCTTTCCCAGTGGCTACCTATGAAGGCATTTGAGCCATCGCTTAGGGAGTGGTTGGCCAATGATATTGGTGGTGTGGTGCCTCAGGGGTCGCTAAAGCTTAGCCAGCCCCTAGGGCCTGCAGCTTCATCGGATCAACTCTCGGCAACACTGGCGTTAGAGATTACCCAAGGCCACTTGCCCATTGCGCCGGAGTGGCCGCGATTAGAAGACGTGGCAGGGCGGTTGTTATGGAAGGGAGGCGTGTTGCAAGCGGAGGTGGATCATGCCCAAAGCCAGGGGGTTGAAGTATCCCAGGGGGCTATCCGCATGGAGGAAGAGCAGCCGCTGCAACTGTCGGGGCGTCTGAACAGTGATGGTTCCTCACTGCTGAATTTTGTGCAGGCGATGCCGGAGATGGGGGCGCTACCACTCAGTGACCTGTCTGTTAACGGCACTATCGAGGGGGATATTGCCCTGGTGCTTCCGCTGGATAATGTGGAGGCGCTCCAGCTGGAGATTAATGCACGGCCAGCCCTTGCGAATGTGACGTATGCATCGGCACCCATTGACCTTCGTCATGTGGGCGGCGCACTCAACTGGCAGCAGGTCGGTGAAGAGCATTCAGTGTTGGGAGTGTTGGTGGCGCAGTGGTTAGGTGGCGATATTCGTGCAGAGCTGATGACCAATGAGCGCATTGTTCTACAGGGGGGTGTTGAGGCTTCTGCGCTGTTGGCGCTGGCAGGGCTACCAGCTGAGCAAGCCCGCCAAGTGATCAATGGGCAAACCCAGTGGCAGGGTATGGTCTCCCTGGCTCCCAACCCAACGTTATCATTAGAGAGTCGCTTGATAGGCATTACCAGTTCTTTGCCCGAACCCTTTACTAAAACCCGTGAGCAGCCATGGCCGTGGCGGCTGCAAGCTGAGCTTGATAGGGGGCGAGTGTCCACCGAGATTGCTGATAAAGCAGCGGCAAGATTCTTGATGCAAGATGACGGTTCTCTTGCGATAGAGGCCGTGCTTGGAAACGCAGTGCAGCGCCCCAACTGGCCTAGTCAGCCCGGTTGGCGCTTGGAGGCCGGGGTTGAAACCCTCGACCCCATGGCATGGTACGCGGCACTGTCGCCGCTGATGTCCGGCAGGGCATCGGTCTCTCCCTCCGGTGGCGAGAACACACCATTAGACATTGCATTGCGCGCTGACTGCTTGCGCTTTAGAGATGAGTGCTTTGGTTCGTTTAATGCCTCCGGCACGCTCACAGGTCAGCGTGCAGCGCTTGAGCTTAGTGGCGACATATTGTCAGGGCGTGTCGATTACCAACCAGCAAGTGAGAGGCCGCTTGATATTGCCATTAGCAGGCTGGTGTTGGATCGCTTATTGGACCTGCCCGCCAAGCAGCACGATGCTACGGCTGCCGCGCCAAATTCTTGGGTAGACGCCATAGAGACGCAGCATGCGCCAGCGGTGCCGATCCCTGACTGGCTGGCAGCGTTGCCCAATGGCAGGCTTCGTTTGGCGGAGTTGAGCGTTGAAGATACGCGCTTGGGCCCATTAACGGCTTATTGGCAAACCGATGATCGTCGTTTTTCGTTATCACCGGTGGGCTTAACCCTTGGTCAGCTTTCTGCGCGTGGCGAACTGGTTTGGGAAGGCAATGCCGTCAATAGCCGTACCCGAGCGGATATTTCCATTCAAGGCGGCGATGTAGGCACCGCGTTAGAACGACTCAATCAGCCCGTCGCTATGCGTAGCCGTACCACGGATCTTGCCGCTGAATTAACGTGGCCTGGTGCTCCCTGGCAAATGGATTTAAGTCGAGCGGGTGGCGAAATGCGTGCAGATATTCGTGACGGACGTTTTGTAACGCTTGAATCAACGCCTGCCCGCTTAGTAGGGCTGCTCAACTTTGATAACATTCTGCGTCGCCTACGATTTGATTTTTCGGATTTAACCGGTCAGGGGACTGCCTTTGATCGTGTGCATGGTGCTGCCGATGTGGCGCAGGGCCAGCTGCTACTGCGTGGCCCCCTACAAATTGATGCCCCCGCCACCACGCTCACGCTGACGGGAAGTGTTAACCTCTTAGCGCGTGAACTTGATCAGCGTCTCGGCGTCACACTGCCCGTGAGCCAAAGTTTACCCATTGCCGCCATTGCTGTCGGTGCTCCCATTGTGGGAGGCGCACTTTTCATTGCCGACCAACTTTTTGGCGATGCGTTGGATCAAGCGACCACTATTTATTATCGCGTGCGAGGCCCTTGGACCTCGCCGCAAGTGACTTTAGAAGGCCCCCAATGACCGCACATAAAAGCGATATAGAGTCCGCTGTTTCCATTTTGCTAACGCCAGGTGGTCTCGATTTGAACGCTCTGGATGCAGGCCTTGGCTACGCCATGGGAGCGGGGATTGACTATGCAGACCTTTACTTTCAGCGTACCTGGCAAGAGGGCTGGGTGCTGGAAGATGGCGAAGTGAAAGAGGCTAGCTACAACATTGATGGCGGCGTTGGCGTGCGCTCGCTGGCCGGCGAAAAAACTGGGTTTGCATACTCCAACCAAATTACCGCTGATGCGCTGATGGACACTGGCCGCACCGCGTCCGGCATTGTGCGTAGCGGTAAGCAGCTGCCAAGCCAGAAAGTGACGCCCGTAAGCGCGGCGTCCCGTTACGCTGGGATTGACCCTTTGGCGGGCCTTTCGGCAGAAGACAAAGTGGCCATGCTAAAAGAGGCCGACCGCGTTGCCAGGGCGGCTGATCCCAGTATTACCCAGGTCAGTGCGTCATTGTCGGGCACCTACGAAGTAGTATTGATCCATGCAAGCGATGGCACCTTAGCGGCTGATATTCGTCCTCTGGTGCGCTTTAACGTGAGCGTGATTGCCGCTAAAAATGGCCGTCGTGAGCGTGGTAGCGCTGGCGGCGGCGGCCGTTACTCCATGTCGCGTCTACGTGATGAGGGCGTTGCTGAGCGCTACGCTAAAGAGGCCGTGCGCCAAGCGCTGGTGAATCTTGAGGCGGTGGATGCGCCAGCAGGGCAGATGCCCGTTGTGTTAGGCGCTGGTTGGCCGGGCATTCTGCTGCATGAAGCGGTAGGCCATGGTTTGGAAGGTGATTTTAACCGTAAAGGCAGCTCCGCCTTTGCGGGCCGTATGGGCCAGCGCGTGGCCGCTAAGGGTGTCACGGTGGTTGATGATGCCACGGTGGCGGATAGTCGCGGTGCGCTTAGTGTTGACGATGAAGGCACTCCCGGGCAGTACACGCCATTGATTGAAGACGGCATTTTGACCGGCTATATGCAGGACAAGCTAAACGCACGCTTAATGAAGATGGCTCCCACGGGCAACGCTCGCCGTGAGTCCTTTGCGCATCTCCCCATGCCACGTATGACCAACACGGTCATGTTGGCGGGGCAGGATGACCCTGCTGACATTATCAAAAGTGTAAAACGCGGTATTTATGCCGTGAGCTTTGGTGGCGGCCAAGTGGATATTACTTCGGGTAAGTTTGTCTTTTCTGCCAGTGAAGCTTATATGATCGAAGACGGTAAAATTACCGTCCCGGTAAAAGGTGCCACGTTGATTGGCAATGGGCCTGAGGCCATGGGTCGTGTGTCAATGATTGGCCATGACATGGAAATGGATACCGGTATTGGCGTGTGTGGTAAAGAGGGACAAGGCGTGCCGGTGGGGGTTGGCCAGCCCACCCTAAAACTGGATGAGCTGACCGTAGGTGGCACGCAGTCGTCTTAAGCGCCGTTTTATTTACAAGGCGAGCGTATCGCGCAGGTGTTTAAACAGCTTGCGTGAACTCGTGGGGGGCTTGCCCTGTTCGCGTTCTTTGCGAGCGTTGCGCACTAGCTGGCGCAGCGCTTGTCGGTCTGCGTTAGGGTAGTCGGCCATAAATAGGTCGACGCCGTCATCACCCTCATCGACCATACGGTCACGCCATTTTTCCAGGCGGTGAAACGCGTGGTCGCGCTGCTCTTTCTCTTGTTCGATGGCATCGAAAACACCCTGAATGGCCGTCAGATCCTCTTTACGGATCAGTTTGCCAACGTATTGCATATGGCGGCGACGGCCTTCGTGAGAGCGAATACGCGATGTCTCTTCGATGGCTCGCAGCATGTCGTCTGAGAGAGGGAAGCGCGCCCGCTCAGCGGGCCTCATGGCAATTAAGGTTTCGCCAAGTGCTTGAAGAGCATGCATTTCACGCTTTAGCTGAGATTTACTCGGGCGCTCTTCTTGTTCATCGATATCGATAGGCTCGGGGCGTTGCTTCGGCATATAAGAACTCACAGATTAGATTCGTTCGCAGCATTATATCAGGCTGCGACCACAACATTGATTCGCCAATGCGATTCAGGCGAAAAGGAGGCCATATGGCACAGGCATTTGATGCATCGGCGCAGCAGTCGCTGCTGACAAAGCGCGCGGAAGAGGCGCTTGCCCTGGCAAAGCAGCTAGGGGCAGATGCCGCTGAAGTAGGCGCCAGTGTGGACCAGGGGCTAGGCGTCAGTGTTCGCTTAGGAGAGGTGGAAACCGTTGAGCTTTCCCGCGACCAGGGCATTGCGGTGACCCTGTATGTCGGGAAACGTAAAGGCAGTGCTTCATCAACCGATGCCAGCAGTGCCTCTATCCGAGCCACGGTAGAAAAGGCGTTGGCCATTGCGCGCTATACGGGTGAAGACCCTGCCGCTGGTTTGGCGGATGCAGCGTTAATGGCAACCGATTTGCCAGACCTTAAAGTGCACTATCCTTGGGCGCTCTCCACCGATGAAGCGATTGACCTGGCACTGCGCTGTGAGCAGGCAGGCCGAGAGGTGACGGGTATTCACCAGTCGGAAGGGGCTTCTCTCTCCAGTGGAGAGGGCGTGCGTGTCTATGCCAATAGCCACGGTTTTTTAGGGACGCAGAAAGGGAGTAGTCATTCGCTCTCCTGCATGCTGATTGCTCAAGATGAGCAGGGGATGCAGCGGGATTATGATTATACCTCGGCGCGTAACCCTCAGCACTTGCGAGAGCCGGAAGCGGTAGGTCGCGAAGCAGCGGCACGCACGCTGCGTCGGCTTGGTGCTCAGAAGCCCCCCACTGGCACGTTTCCGGTGCTGTTCGACCCAACGCTTGCCAGCGGCCTAATTGGCCATCTGATGGGTGCACTGGCGGGTGGCGCGCTCTACCGGGAAGCGTCATTTTTATGTGACCGCTTAGGCAGTCCGTTATTTCCTGAGTGGCTTGGGCTAGAAGAGCGTCCGATGGAGGTAGGGGCAATGGCGAGCTCACCCTTTGACGCGGAAGGGGTGCAAACGCGCAATAACCGATTTATTGATCAAGGCCACGTCGCAAGCTACATGCTCTCTGCTTATAGCGCGCGTCGGTTGGGTATGCAGTCAACAGGCAATGCAGGAGGGGCGCGAAACCTGCGTCTGTTGGCACCGTTAACGCCGAGGGCCGACTTGTTGAAACAGATGGGGCGTGGTATCTGGGTGACCGAGCTGATGGGCCAAGGTGTGAACGGCGTGACCGGCGATTACTCCCGCGGTGCGGCAGGGTTCTGGGTGGAAAATGGCGAGGTTCAGTACCCTATTGAGGAGTTTACGATTGCCAGTAATCTAAACAAGATGTTCGCGGGGCTGGCTGGCGTAGGAGACGATACCGATACCCGTGGCAGTATTCACACGGGCAGTTGGCTTATTGATGCGATGACAGTAGCGGGCAGCTAACACTGTTGAGATAGGTTTGATGAGTTAGGTTACTGGTGTTCATCAAATCGAGCGTCGAACAGGGCTTCAATCGCGTCAAGCGCCTGTTCGGCGTCATCTCCTTCAGCAGCGACGATCAGCTCAGTGCCACAAGGGGCCGCCAGCATGAGTAGCGACATAATGTTGGCGGCATCGGCTTTCTGCTGCTGCTTGTAAACGACAATGTTCGCAGAAAATTGCTGGCCACATTTCACCAGTTTGGTGGCCGCGCGTGCATGAAGGCCGCGCTGGTTGGTAAGGGTTAACGTTCTTTCGGGCACTCTGGTTCCTTTTTGCCGAGTGGGTCTTGATGCTTGAGTCTTGCTCTGGGTCTTATCGCTCAGGGCGTGCTGATAGCGGTAGGTGTGAGGCAGGGGGCCGCTGGCTCTTCGCTCAGTGTGTACTGTAGGCCTAGCTCGCGGTGTCGTAGCTGCACCTCGCCAGTTTGTTTGACCAGCTTTTGTGCGAGCTGTTCCACCATATAGACAGAGCGGTGCTGGCCGCCGGTACAGCCGATCGCCACGGTCATATAGCTACGTTGACTATTCTGATAGGCAGGTAGCCACTTTTCCAGCCACGCCTGGATATCCTTCGACATTGCCTCGACGATAGGGTAGCCGCTGAGGAAAGCCACGATATTCGCATCTCGTCCCGTATATTGGCGGAGAGTAGGGTCCCAGTAAGGGTTTGGTAGGCAGCGAACATCAAAGACTAAATCGGCATCCATGGGTACACCGCGCTTATAGCCAAACGACTCAAACGTCAGGGTTAACTGATCTTTTCGTTGGTGAGCGACTTGGTCAGTAATGCGGCGGCGCAGATCATGGACAGATAGGCGTGAGGTGTCGATCAATAAATCGGCGAGATCGCGGATCTCATTGAGTGTTTCTTCCTCTTTATCGATAGCCTCTTCCAAGGTCATGTCGCTATCCCGCGTTAGCGGGTGACGACGGCGAGTCGCGGAGTAGCGCTCCAAAAGAATGCGCGCATCCGTGGTCAGATAGATCACTTGAAAGCGGATTTCCCGCTGACGCAGCTCTTCCAGCAGTGCTGGCAGGCGTTCAAGCGCTGTTGGTAGGTTGCGCGCATCAATGCTAACCGCTATGCGAGTGCGTTCACCCTGTTCTCGTAGCTCATCAATGAGCGAGCCCAACAGCATGGCGGGTAAGTTGTCGATAGCGTAATAGCCAAGATCCTCCAGCGCTTGTAAGGCGATAGATTTACCGGACCCAGAACGGCCGCTAATGATCACCAGTTGCATAGCGTTTCTCTTGGCTTTTAAACGTGGAAATAAGTAGTGGCTGCGCTGTATGAATCCGCTAAAACCTTACGCTGCTTGCTCTCGAATCTTAGCGGTCATCAATGCCAGAAGCTCTCGTTGGCTGCTGGCCTTACGCAACTGCTGACGCGTGTTGGCATCGTTCATGATAGTGGCTACTTGGCCCAGTAGCGCAAGATGAGTGTCATCTGCCTCTTCTGGTACCAGTAAAACAAAGACCAAGTCCACTGGGTCGCCATCAATGGCGTCAAAATCGACTGGCTCCGCGAGTTTTAAAAAGCCAGCGATAGGTGCGCTGCAGTGGGGGCTGCGAGCGTGGGGGATAGCAACCCCGTTGCCTATCCCCGTACTGCCTAGACGCTCGCGACCAATAAGGCGACTAAACACCTCTTGGCTGTCTAGGCTGGGTGTGTTTTGGGCGATAAAGGTGCTGAAGAACTCCAGCACCCGTTTTTTGCTGCCCCCGGGCACATCATAGAGCACGCGCTCCGGGGGGAGGATGGTTTCCAACGTCATTGAGTTAACGCACGCCAGCGCCCTGGGCGCGAGCTTGTGCTTTTTCCTTATGTTTAACGAGTTGACGATCAATTTTGTCCGCTAGCGCATCAATGGCGGCATACATGTCGTTATCAAGCGCTTCGGCGTGAAGGTCTGCTCCGGCGGCATGCAGTGTGCAGGCTGCCTGCTGGCGCTCCTTCTCAACAGATAAGGTTACTTGCACCGTGGTGATGTTGTCGTAATGGCGTTCGACGCGTTCCAGCTTTTCGTTAACGTAGTCACGCAAGGCGTCAGTCAGTTCAACGTGATGACCAGTGATGTTTACTTGCATTGACGTGCTCCTTATCCATCGGGCTGTACTTCGATTGTAACCCTTTTTGAGCTATTGCAAAGCCCTCACGACGAGTTTGTATCAGCGTACCGTTTAACTAGCGTAAACGGCGGCGCTCACTCGATGAAGGAATACCCATCGACTCGCGATATTTCGCCACTGTGCGTCGTGCAACGCTAATACCGCCCTCTTCCAGCAGCGTCACCAAGCGGCTATCTGACAGCGGCTTGCCAGACGACTCTTCCTGGATCAGCTTTTTGATACGCGCGCGAATGGCAGTGCTAGAGTGGCTGTCACCGCCGTCTTGGCCGCTCACTTGGCTTGAGAAGAAGTACTTGAGCTCAAATACGCCCCGGGGCGTATGAATGAATTTCTGGGTGGTCACACGGGAAATGGTGGATTCATGCATTTCTACCGCTTCGGCAATATCCGCCAGAATCAGCGGCTTCATCGCCTCCTCACCATGCTCTAGAAAGCCAATCTGGCGCGCTATGATCTCGCGGCCGACGCGTAACAGCGTGTCGTTACGGCTGGAGAGGCTTTTGATTAGCCAGCGCGCTTCTTGCAAGTGCTCTTTGAGGAACTGGTTGTCTTGGCTTTTATCCGCCCGTTTGATCAAGCTGGCGTAATCGGGCTGAATGCGCAATCGCGGTAGCGCTTCTGGATTTAGCTCTAAATGCCAGCCTTCATGATCATGACGCACCACTAAATCAGGGGTGATATAGCTGTCGTCGGTGATGCCGTAGGCGCTGCCAGGGCGTGGGTCAAGGCTGCGAATTAAACGGATGACATCATCAAGCTGCTCGTCATCCAGGCTTAAACGCCGTTTGAGTAACCGCATATCATCTTTGCCCAGCGCTTCTAGAAACTGGCGCACCAGTCGTTTAGCGGGCATCAATAGCGGTGTATCTTCGGGTAGTGCCGCGAGCTGCAGCATTAAGCATTCGCGTAGGTCGCGGGCAAACACGCCAGTGGGCTCAAATTGCTGTAAGCGCAACAGTGTGTTTTCCACTTCCCGTTGGCTTAAGCTGTCGTGGCCTTGGGCTTTTAACCCTTCACGGATGTCGTTAAGCGGTTGGGTGAGATAACCATTGGCATCTAGTGCATCAATCAGACTTTCCGCGATTGCATATTCCCGCGGGCTGAAGTCGGTCATGGCCAGTTGCCATAGCAGGTGACCGTGAAGGCTTTGTCCAGCGGCTTGGCGCTCAAAGTCAGGCCCTTCACTGCTGCCGCCCAGGCTGCCCATGTCTTGGTAGGTGTCCGACCAGTCGCTGTCTACAGAGAGCTCATTAGGAATGCTCTCAGACCACTCGGCCTCTTGAGGCTCGCTGACCGCCTGCTCACCAAACTCGTCCTCTTGCTCGAGCATGGGATTGGCATCCAGCGCTTGCTGAATTTCTTGACGAAGGTCCAGCGTCGATAGCTGTAGCAGAGCGATCGCCTGCTGCAGCTGAGGTGTCATGGTCAGCTGTGTGCCGATACGCAATTGGAGAGAAGCTTTCATGACCATCTGAGAACCACTCGTTAATCAGAAAGCTCCACCCTAGAGCGAGTTATGGCTCGGTGCAAGTGCAATAAGCATGCCACTAAAAGAAAAGTTTGTGCGGGTCGCGTATTAAAGGCGGAAATCTGCCCCTAGATAGACCTCTCGAACCTTCTGGTTATTGAGTATTTCCTGGGAGTTTCCACTGGCAATGATATGTCCGTCGCCAACAATGTAGGCAATATCACAAATATCCAGCGTTTCACGCACGTTGTGGTCGGTAATCAATACGCCAATATGGCGTTTCTTCAGTGCTCGAATGATGGTTTTGATTTCACCGACGGAAATAGGGTCTACCCCTGCAAAGGGTTCATCCAGCAGAATAAAAGCGGGCTCGGTGGCCAAGGAGCGGGCGATTTCCACCCGTCGACGCTCGCCCCCGGAAAGGCTCATGCCCAGGTTGTCGCGAATGTGGGTAATGTGGAAATCTTCTAGCAAGGATTCAAGGCGTGCTTCTCGGGCGCTGCGGTCCAGCTCTTTACGCGTCTCCAGGATCGCCATGATGTTATCGGCCACCGAAAGCTTGCGAAAAATGGAGGCTTCTTGGGGCAGGTAGCCAATTCCTGCTATCGCGCGCTCATGCATAGGCGCGTGAGTGAGATCCAGGTCGTCAATGCCGACACTACCTGCATCGGATTTGACTAGCCCCACAATCATGTAGAACGACGTGGTTTTGCCAGCACCATTAGGGCCCAGTAGCCCAACGACGCTGCCCTGGGTGATTTCTAGATTAATATCTTTTACAACACGGCGACGTTTGTAGCTCTTCGCTAAATGATGCGCGTAGAGCGTTTTCACCGGGGTAGAATCTGTGGGGGTTGATGCTGCCACGTGGCCGCTCCCTATTGTTCAGGCTGAAGTGTCATACGGATACGCTGGTTGTCACTGCCGCTAACATCAGAGCGTGCTTGAACCACTTCCTGGTCAATAAAATACTCTAAGCGCCCGCCCTGAAAACGGTCCCCTTGCTGGGTCAGCTCTGCCTGATCGATTAACTCTACCCGACGCTCTGATACGTGGTAGATAATCCGCCGTGCCCAGCCTTCCATGGGCGTTTCTTGGTCATCCAGCTGGTTGCGTAAGTAGGCACGTTCGCCGGTAGCGATGGCTTGAGAAAGCTCACCAGCATCATTGCGCAGGATCTCTACGCGTTCGCCGCGCAATTGCATTTCGCCCTGGCGAATATCCACATTGCCGGAATAGACGGCTGTGCCTGCCCGCTGGTCGAGGTCGAGGCGGTCAGCTTCTACCTGGATCGGTGCTTGACTTTGAGCCAGGGCAGCAGTGGCTAGCGGTAGGGTCAGTGCAAAGAGGGCAGTGCGGATTGAGGCATTCATCGCGACTCCTAGGGGGAACGAGTGGCAGGCGGATGGACGCCGCGCACGTTGTTGGTCAAACGGACCTGGCTGTCATCTAGCCACACATCCATACGTGATGCTTCCATGCGCTGAGGCGGCTGTTGCAGTAACACGGGCGTATCACTCCAGGCATGGCGCGTGACGCCATCATAGTTTAATTGCTCTGTGTCGAGCTGCCAGCCCTCTTCCGGGGCGAGTAGTCGCGCAGAGCCGTTGAGTGTCAGTGCCTGGGTGTCGGTGTTTAAGGTCCCGGTGTTTGAGGTGGCTAGCCACTCTCGCTGTTCGCTGTCAAACAGCGTGGCGCGTGGTGATGTTACGTCAGTGATGGCGGTTTGTGGGGTATGCACCAGTCGTGGGGCGACCAAGGACTGTTGAATAGCGCCCGATTCGCCAAATAGGGTAATCTCGGCGTTCTCTAATGCGTGCCCGGGCTCCTGGGCACGTGCCTCCTGGTCAATCTCACTCTCCTGGGGGCCACGGGGGTCTAGCCAGACGAGGACGCCGCCTAAGGCGACGACCATCACCGTGATCCAAACCCGCTTTTTTACCCTAAAGCCCATTATGAGTGCCCGTGTAGGTACGTATCGAGCACGGCATCCCAGTGCCCTTGAGAGGTTAACAGCGTATCGCAAATTTCACGCACCGCTCCATGGCCGCCAAGACGATCGGTGATCCAGTCGGCGTGGGTGTGCATGTAATCCGGAGCGTTAGGCACTGTAATGCCCACACCAGCACGTTTGATGGGCGCAAGATCGGGAAGGTCGTCACCGCAGTAAGCAACTTGCTCTAAGGTGATGTCGAGGCGTTGGCAGAGTGCCCGCAGCGTGGTCAGCTTATCTTCACACCCCTGATATACATGGCTAATGCCTAAAGCGACCGCCCGTTGGCTGACCATTGGTGAGTCGCGGCCAGTGATGAGGGCGACATGGATGCCAACGCGCTTCAGCAGTTTCAGGCCATGCCCATCTTGGGTGTGAAACGCTTTAATTTCGATGCCGTCGGCCTGAAAGTAGAGGCGACCATCGGTCAGTATGCCGTCTACATCCAGGGCAAGCAGTTTTACGCGGCGAAGCCGGTCGAGTAGTGCATCAGGTAGGGCCATATAGCCTCCATAACATCCATGGCAAAAAAAGCGTCATTACGCCGTTAAATCACACCGCTGGCGAGCAGGTCGTGCATATGCAGCGCGCCAATCGGGCGTTGCTGTTCATCCACCACTGCGAGGGCGGTAATCCGGCTGTCTTCCATAATACGAACGGCTTCGGCGGCCAGCACGTCAGGGCCAATGCGTTTGCCTGGACGTGTCATAACATCGTCAACGCATACGTCGCGTAAGTCATGGAATTGGTCAAGCGTGCGGCGCAGGTCACCATCGGTATATACCCCTGCAAGGCGGCCTTCGCTATCCACTACACAGGTGAAGCCAAGACCCTGGCGGGTAATTTCTAATAGCGCATCGCGCAGCGGGCTGCCTAAGGCAACCTGCGGTAGCCGCGCGCCATCGTGCATCAGATCTCGTACGCGTAGAAGTAGCCGCTTACCCAGGCTGCCGCCGGGGTGAGACAGGGCAAAGTCTTCAGCAGTAAAGCCACGTGCTTCAAGTAGCGCGACAGCCAGCGCGTCGCCCAGGGCGAGTGCCGCTGTCGTAGAGCTGGTGGGTGCCAAATCAAGGGGGCACGCTTCACGCTCTACGCCACTATCTAAGTGGGCGTCAGCATGTCGCGCCAGGGTCGAGCCTGGGCGTCCTGTCATGCTCACCAGCGGTGTGCCAAGCCGTTTGAGTAGCGGCAGCAGGGCGGTGACTTCGGCTGTTTCTCCGGAGTTGGAGAGGGCGAGTACCACATCAGCGCGGGTAATCATGCCTAAGTCACCGTGGCTGGCTTCGCCGGGGTGAACAAAAAAAGCAGGAGTGCCGGTGCTGGCAAGGGTCGCGGCCAGCTTGCCTGCAATATGCCCAGATTTACCCATGCCGGTGACGACGACACGGCCCTGGCAGGCAAGAATCAGTTGGCAGGCGTGGTCAAAGCCTTCATCTAGCTTGGCTTGCAGGCCCCCAATAGCCGCCTGCTCGATTTGCAAGGTGCGCAGCGCACTTTCACGCAGTTGGCTGGGTGTAGAGAGTGGCTGGCGCATGAGGTGTCTCGTTTTCATGATGTGGTTGGGTGACAAGTAAGAATAACATCTTGGCGCGGTGTTTAGCTAAAGCATGCCCCTTAGCCAGCGGGATTTGCTGGCGCTGCCCGGGCATGCCTTGTGCAGCAGTGATTTGCGCGACTGTTACTGAGAGTAGCGTTAGGATACGATGTTCGATAATATTTCGAAAACACTGTTTTTTAAACTGCCCGCGCTTAGCCGGTTTATACTGACGCGCTTTGGCATCGAGATGAAGGTCAATCAGCATATGACGGATGTTCCCTTCATACAGGTCGAAGATATTCACTTTTCCCGTGGCGATAACGATATTTTTCGCGGCGTGAGTATGATTATCCCGCGTGGCAAGGTCACCGCGATTATGGGGCCAAGCGGCACGGGTAAAACGACGCTGTTGAAGCTTATAGGTGGTCAGCTCACTCCCGATCGTGGGCGCATTCTTATTGATGGGCAGGATGTGCACCGTCTCTCGCGTAAGGCGTTGTTTGCGCTACGCAAGCGGATGGGCATGCTGTTCCAGAGTGGTGCCCTGTTTTCGGATCTTGATGTATTCGAGAACGTTGCTTTCCCGCTGCGAGTGCATACGGATCTTCCCGATACCATGATTCGCGACTTGGTCTTGTTAAAGCTTCAGGCGGTAGGGCTGAGAGGCGCACGGCATCTAACCCCCGCTGAGCTTTCCGGTGGTATGGCGCGCCGTGTGGCGTTGGCGCGGGCCGTGGCGCTGGACCCTGAGCTGATTCTCTATGATGAGCCTTTTGTCGGTCAGGACCCTATTTCGATGGGCGTTCTGGTGCAACTGATTAAGCGGCTTAATCAAGCGCTTTCGCTGACGTCGGTCGTGGTGTCACATGATATTAAAGAGACGCTGAGTATTGCGGATTATCTCTATCTAATAGCAGATGGTCAGGTGGTGGCTCACGGCTCCCCAAGTACGCTGGAGGTGAACCAAGATCCTCGGGTAAGCCAGTTTATGCACGGCGAGCCAGATGGTCCGGTGCCGTTTCACTATCCCGCAGAGACGCTCTACAGGGATATCCTTGGTCACGATTTAGCGATAAAGGCAGGGTAGATGCAGTCTAAATTCTCACACTACGCGGCGCGAGTGATTGGTCTAGGGCGTAAAGGGTGCGATGTGGTCGAGGCCCTTGGGCGCGCCACGGTATTTCTCGCCCAGTCGGCCGTCGGTGTGCCCTCACGAGAAGGGTGGTCGCTTTGGCTACGTCAAATGCACTTTGTGGGTGTGTTGTCGCTGGCTATCGTGCTGGTGTCAGGGCTGTTTATTGGTATGGTGCTGGCGCTGCAGGGATACACCATTTTGGTGGATTTCGGCGCGGAACAGGCGCTGGGTCAAATGGTGGCGTTATCGCTTCTACGTGAACTGGCCCCAGTGGTGGCAGCGCTGCTGTTTGCGGGGCGAGCGGGGTCGGCTTTGACCGCTGAGATTGGCTTAATGAAGGCTACCGAACAGCTCACCAGTATGGAGATGATCGGTGTAGACCCGTTGCGTCGTGTGGTGGCACCCAGGCTTTGGGCAGGCTTTGTGGCGCTGCCTATTCTCACCGTCGGCTTTAGCGTGGTGGGTATCTGGGGCGGTTACTTGGTAGGCGTTGAGTGGTTGGGGGTCTTTGAAGGCTCTTACTGGAGCAACATGCAGGCCAGTGTCTCGTTTATCGATGACATTGGTAACGGCATGATCAAAAGTGTGGTGTTCGCGCTTGTGGTGACCTGGATTGCCGTGTTTCAGGGGTATGATTTAGTGCCTACGTCAGAAGGGATTTCTCGAGCGACAACGCGTACGGTGGTGTACTCCTCACTGGCGGTGTTGGGGCTGGATTTCGTTTTAACCGCCGTCATGTTCGGCGGCCTTTAAAGGTGGAGTAATGTCATGAAGCGCAGTAAAACCATGGAGTTTGGCGTTGGCCTGTTTATGTTGGCAGGGATTGTTGGGCTGGTGTTTCTTGGCCTGCGTGTCAGCGGCTTAACGCTCTCAGCGCCCTCAGATACGTTCCGCCTTGAGGCAAATTTTGCCAACATCGGTGGGTTAAAGCCGCGCGCTCGCGTCACGATGGCAGGGGTGACGGTGGGCCGTGTAGAGGCAATAGAGTTGGATACAGAGTGGTACGACGCCCGCGTTACGCTCAGTTTGAACAGTGAGCTTGAAGGGCAGCTTTCTCAAGATACAACGGCGGCCATTTTAACGGCGGGCCTGCTGGGTGAGCAGTACATAGGCTTAAGTGTGGGCGGCGCGCCCGAGATGCTGCAGGAGGGCGATGTGATTCGCGATACGCAGTCTGCGCTGGTGCTTGAAGAACTAATTCAGCAATTTGTATCCAATATGGTCAGCAACTAAACACCGTTGGTCACTTTCAGCAAAGAGGTCACTACGATGCAAAATATTTTATCGACGTTTATTCAGCGATTCACGCTCGCCGTCATGCTGCTAATGACTCCACTGATGGCCCAGGCGCAAACAGCGTCACCAGAAGCGATGATTCGTGAAAACATCGAATCCTTTATGAGTCAGATTAATGGCAAAGAAGATTACTATGCCAATAACTTGGATGAGCTGAAAGCGCTGGTGAACGACAGCCTGAACGAAGTGGCCGATTTTCGCTACATCGGGGCGAGTGTGATGGGTAGCTACTTCCGCAATGCAACGCCCGAGCAGCGCAGCCAGTTTGCCAACGTATTTCGTCAAACGCTGATTGATACCTACACACGGGGATTAGTCACGTTTGATTACGATGAGCTGCGTGTGCTGAGTGACCAGCGCGGCCAGCGTCATGAAGACCAGGCCAGCGTTGATATGGAAGTCGTTGCCAACAATGGTCAGGTTTACCCCGTCAGCTACAGCCTGCGTCTTTCTGATGGCCAGTGGCGCGTCGTCAACGTGATTGTAAATGGCATTAACCTAGGATTGACCTTCCGTAATCAATTTGACCAGGCCATGCGCGAAAATAACCGCGACTACGATGCAGTGATTCGTGGTTGGGCACCAGAAATTGGTGTGGATGAGTTAGAGCAGGGAGGCGACGCGTGACGTCGTTGCTTTCCCGTTCAGAGGTGTCTTTGACCGTGCAGGGTGACACGCTGGTAGCGACGGGCGACCTCACCATGAGTGCGGCGGCTGAAGTGGCTGCTGCCGGTGTGAAGTGGCTGCGTGGTGCGCAGTATTCAGAGGTTTGTTTTGACTTTGGTCAGGTCAACAAGGCCAGTAGCGTTGCTATCAGTGTTTTATTTGAGTGGCTCCGTGCTTGTCAGGCACTTGAAGTGACGGTGCGATCAATCGTGCTGTCAGCCCCGCTTGAGCGTCTAGCTTCTCTGGCAGAGCTAGACGCGTTGACTTCGCCCCCCGCCGTTTCTACTTAATACGAGTGACCTTCCAGAGCAGCCTTCGGGCTGCTCTGTTGATTGATGGGGTTACCCAGCATCGCCAAGCGTGCTGCTTTTCTTTATCATGTTCGCCTATTGCTTACTATTTCAATGACCCCAAAGGAGTTTCCTGTCTCATGCAACCCAACGAGGTAAAAGCACTGCTTGAATCCCGCATCAGTGGCTGTGAGTTTCACATCCAGGGTGAAGGCTGCAATTTTCAGGTGATTGCGGTTGGCGAAGCCTTTGAAGGTCTTTCTCCAGTGAAGCGACAACAGCTCGTATACGCCGCGCTAAGCGAGGAAATTGCCTCCGGCGCGCTGCACGCTATCAGCATCAAAACGTTTACTCCGACGCAGTGGCAAACTGCGTCGGAAAACGCTGAGTAACGGCCGCTCCATGGATAAACTCATTATTACGGGCAATGGCTCGGTAGATGGCGAAGTCTGGGCAAGCGGTGCGAAAAACGCAGCGCTGCCGATTTTGTGCGCAAGTCTTTTGGCCGATGGCCCGGTAGTGATCGGCAATTTGCCGCATTTGCAGGATATTACTACCACGCTGGAGCTGCTTGGCCGCATGGGCGTTGAGCCTGTGATGGGTGAAAAGATGACCATTCAGCTGGATGGCTCTCAGGTGACTCAGTGTCACGCGCCCTACGAGCTGGTGAAAAAAATGCGCGCCTCTATCTTGGTGCTGGGGCCACTGCTGGCGCACTTTGGTAAAGCGGACGTTTCCTTGCCTGGCGGCTGTGCCATTGGCTCACGCCCGGTGGATTTGCACCTGCGTGGCCTGGAGGCCATGGGGGCGGAGATTCACGTTGAGGCAGGCTATATTCGCGCCCGCGTCGATGGTCGCTTAAAAGGCGCGACCATCTTTTTTGACACCGTGACCGTGACCGGTACCGAAAACCTGCTCATGGCGGCAACGCTCGCCGATGGCAGAACTGTTCTTGAAAACGCCGCTCGTGAGCCTGAAGTGGTCGATCTGGCAGAGTGCCTGATTAAGATGGGTGCCCAGATTCGTGGTCACGGCACCGACACGATCATCATTGATGGCGTGGCCTCGCTGCATGGCTGCGAACATGACGTGATGCCCGATCGTATCGAGACCGGTACCTTCCTGGTAGCGGCTGCCATGACCGGTGGACGTGTCAAAGTGAAGCGCACGCGTGCCGATATTTTGGAAGCCGTGCTTGCTAAGCTCGAAGAGGCGGGTGCCGAGATCGACAGCGGTGAAGATTGGATTTCGCTGGATATGCACGGCAAGCGTCCAAAAGCGGTCAATATCCGTACCGCGCCGTATCCCGCGTTCCCAACCGATATGCAGGCCCAGTTTGTGGCCATGAATGCAGTCGCTGAAGGGCATTCACGCGTCGTTGAAACGATTTTTGAAAACCGCTTCATGCACGTTCAAGAGCTGAATCGCATGGGTGCAGACATCGTTTTAGAAGGTAACGCCGCCTTAATTAAGGGTGTCGATAAACTTTCGGGTGCCCCGGTCATGGCAACGGATCTTCGCGCGTCGGCGTCGCTGGTCATTGCAGCCATGATGGCTGAGGGCGAGACCCTCGTCGATCGCATCTACCATATTGATCGTGGCTACGAGTGCATCGAGGAAAAATTACAGCTGCTGGGGGCGAAGATTCGCCGCATTCCCGGTTAAGCCACGCGGACAACACTGGCCTTACATCATGAGTAAGCAACTGATTTTAGCCCTTTCAAAAGGGCGTATCTTGGATGAAACCCTGCCGCTATTGGCAGATGCGGGCATTACGCCCGCCGAAGATTTAAGCAAAAGTCGCAAATTGCTCTTCGATACCAACTTGCCTGACGTGAAGCTGGTGATCATCCGCGCCACCGATGTGCCCACCTACGTACAGCTGGGTGCGGCAGACGTCGGTATTGCGGGCAAAGACGTGCTGCTGGAGCATGGTGCTGAAGGGCTGTATGAGCCGCTGGATTTGGAGATTGCCCGCTGCAAGCTGATGACCGCGGGCGTTACCGGGCAGCCCCCTGCCAAAGCTCGCCGCCGCGTGGCGACCAAGTTTGTTAATGTGGCGCGCCGTTACTACGCCGAGCAGGGTATTCAGGCAGAGGTCATCAAGCTTTATGGTGCGATGGAACTCGCCCCGCTGATGAACTTGGCCGATGAGATCGTCGATATCGTCGATACCGGTAACACGTTGCGCGCTAACGGAATGGAGCCCCGCGAGCTTATTGCGCATATCAGCACGCGCTTAGTGGTGAATAAAGCGGCTATGACCATGAAGCATGACCGTATCAAGCCGCTGCTAGCCCGCCTGGAAAGCGCCGTGAAAAAGCGTCAGACGCAGCCTATTGAATGACACGAGGTTCATCATGAGCGATACAACCACAGCCACCATTGCCCGTCTCTCTACGCGTGAGTCGGCGTTCCATCAGCGTCTAGATGCGCTGCTGGATTGGGAGGGCGTCTCTGATAAAGCGGTCCAGGCTCGTGTTGAAGAAATTCTGGCAGACGTCAAGCAGCGCGGCGACCAAGCGGTGATTGAAGCCACTAACCGCTTTGACCGCCTGTCGGTTGAGTCGATGACTCAATTGCGTTTGACGCCAGAGCAGTTAAAAAAAGCATACGATGGCTTGCCAGCCGAGCAGCGCGATGCGCTGGCGACTGCTGCTGAGCGCATCAAGCGCTACCACGAGCGGCAAAAACCGACCTCTTGGCAGTATGAAGAGGCCGATGGCACGGTGTTAGGGCAAAAAGTAACGCCGCTGGATCGGGCGGGTATTTATGTCCCGGGTGGAAAGGCGGCGTACCCTTCCTCTGTGTTGATGAATGCGATTCCTGCCCATGTGGCGGGAGTGCGTGAGATCGTGATGGTGGTGCCTACCCCCGATGGGGTGCTGAACGATCTGGTGCTGGCTGCTGCCCACTTAGCCGGCGTGGACTACGTGTTCACTATTGGTGGGGCACAGGCAGTTGCTGCCCTGGCCTACGGTACGCAAAGTGTTCCGCGTGTCGATAAGATCGTTGGGCCGGGGAATATCTATGTGGCGACCGCTAAGCGGGCGGTATTCGGTCAGGTAGGCATTGATATGATTGCTGGGCCTTCCGAAATTATGGTGGTGTCAGATGGGCAAACCGACCCGGACTGGATTGCCATGGACCTCTTCTCTCAGGCAGAGCATGACGAAGATGCTCAGGCGATTCTGGTCAGTTGGGATGCCGCGCACCTAGATGCCGTGGCAGAGTCCATAGAGCGGTTGTTGCCGACGCTTGAGCGCGAAGAGATTGCGCGAGCATCGTTGAATCGTCGGGGCGCGCTGATTCTTTGCCAAGACCAGGCAGAGGCGGTGGAGATGATCAATCGTATTGCCCCAGAGCATTTGGAACTGTCGGTGGCCGCGCCTGAGGCGTGGCTGGACGATATCCGCCACGCTGGCGCTATCTTTATGGGTCGCCACACCTCTGAAGCGTTAGGGGATTACTGCGCAGGGCCGAACCATGTCCTGCCTACCTCCGGAACGGCGCGCTTCTCCTCGCCCCTTGGCGTGTACGATTTTCAGAAGCGCTCTTCCATCATCCACTGCTCCCCGGAAGGGGCATCCGAGCTTGGTAAAGTTGCCTCTGTGTTGGCTCGTGGGGAGTACCTCACTGCTCATGCTCGCTCTGCCGAGTATCGGATTCGCGATTAACGAGCAGTGATGTCAGCGCAGACAGAGCGGTGTTAAGAGCCGCTCTGCCTGTCAGCTGATGTGGCGTTGGTCGGTACCGGCCTTTCTCCCACTTCTAGTGTCATCTCCATTCGCTCGCCGCCACGGACAATGGTCAGTGGTAGGGATGTCCCGGGAGGGATGGAGGCAATGTCGCTCATGGTGGCTCTGGCATCTAAAATGACTTGGTCATCAATAGACAGCAGCACATCTCCTGGCTGTAGGCCTGCTTGTGCCGCGGGCCCGCCGCTAACCACGCCTGCTACGATGACGCCTTGAGGTGTGCGTAGGCCAAATGAGGCCGCCAGCTCCCTTGATAGCGCCTGTGCCTCAATGCCGAGCCAGCCACGTATCACGCGGCCGCGGGTGACAAGCTCGTCCAGAATGCTGTGAGCAAGGTTGGCAGGAATGGCGAAGCCAATCCCTTGAGAGCCGCCTGAGCGCGAGAAGATGGCCGTATTAATGCCTACCAGTGCGCCGTCAGGATTGACCAATGCGCCGCCAGAGTTGCCGGGGTTAATCGCTGCATCGGTTTGAATAAAATCTTCGTAGGCATTAAGCCCTAAATGGCTACGGCCAGTGGCGCTAATAATGCCCATCGTTACCGTTTGGCCGACGCCAAAAGGGTTTCCGATGGCGAGTGCAACATCCCCGACAGCAACCTCTTCAGAATCAGCCAGTTCAATCACCGGTAAGTCCTCAAGGTCGATTCGCAGTACCGCCAAGTCGCTTTCTGGGTCAGTGCCTATGACTTCCGCTAGCGTTTCTCGCCCATCCCGAAGCGCTACCTGGATTTGGTCAGCACCATTAATCACGTGGTGGTTCGTCAGTACATAGCCGTCGTTGCTGACGATAACGCCCGAGCCAAGACTCGATAGCATGCGTTGGTGGGTGGTGGCATCGTCACCGCTGAAGAACTGTTGGAAAAAAGGGTCTGACATGAGTGGGTGCTGGTCACGCTCCACAATTCGTGAAGAGTAGATGTTTACCACGGCAGGCGCTGCTTGATTAACCGCATTGGAGTAGCTGGCTGGGCCTTGGTTGCGGGTTAGCGGCGCTGCTTGACGAACATCGGGCGCAGGACGGTTAGCCGTTGGTTCGTTGCTGGTAGTGGGTACCAGTGCTGGGGGGGGGTCTACTATAGGGGGTGTTTCCACCGTAACAGGTGGTGTCTGCCGGAACGGGTTGGGGAGCTGCTCTGGGAATGCGAGCAGTAGCACGGAGGCGAGCAAGAGCCCCGTGATAATGGGCCATAAATAGGGCAGCACAAAACGGTGCATGCGAAAGTTCCTCAGCGTGTGGCAGTCTAAACGGTCGCGAGGTTCGCGATAACGTGAAGCGAGTTTTACAATGGCGCTATGGTAACACTGAATGCCACTGTGCCTCACGGGGGCTGGCTTAATTGCGATAAAGGAGTGAGTGTGAATCACCGTGATCAGCTAGTAGCGGCCTGCGACCATCAATTGCGCGCTGGCCAGTTCAAAGATTTCACCATTAATGGCCTGCAGGTTGAAGGGCGTGAACAAGTGCAGCGGGTAATGTCGGGAGTCACCGCGTGCCAAGCGTTGCTTGAAGAGGCTGTGGCTTGGCAGGCAGATTTGCTGCTTGTGCACCATGGCTATTTCTGGAAGAACGAGCCGGTACCCATTACCGGTATGAAGCAGCGTCGCATCAAGACTCTGCTGGCCAACGATATCAGTCTTTTGGCGTATCACTTACCGCTGGATGCTCATGCGGAGATGGGAAATAACGCTGAGTTGGCCAAGCGTTTGGGGTGGAAGGTAGAAGGGTGTTTGGACGGTGAGCTAGGTGAGGGTTTGCTCTGGTCGGGGCGTTTGGTGGTGCCGCAGACTATTGGTGAGTTGGCGAAACAGGTGGGGGTGACGCTTCAGCGTGAGCCACTGGTCATTGAAGCGTTTAATAGTGAACCCATTGAGCGCATTGCTTGGTGTACCGGTGGGGCCCAGGACATGATCGTGGACGCCTATGACGCAGGAGCGCAGGTGTTTGTATCGGGGGAGATTTCGGAAAGAACGACGCACTTAGCGCGAGAGATGGGTATCCACTACATTGCGGCTGGCCATCATGCCACCGAGCGCTACGGCGTACAGGCGCTGGGGGAGTGGTTGGCCAGTGAGTTCGATGTGGAGCATCGCTTTGTGGATATTGATAATCCGGCTTAATGGCGGTGATGTCGGTGTTGCTCGCCTAGGCAAAAGCACCGGACGGTTGCCGGTGCTTTAATGTGTTTTCTGGCCAAAGGCTTAGTAGCGAGGAGGCTGGGCGGGAGTGCTGTCTTGTGACTTGTTCTCTTTTAAACCGAAATCTTCTGACAGCGTGCCGTTTTTTCCAGCCGCGTAATCTCTTGGCATGGCGACACCTTGGTCATTTTCCGGGTTGGAGGCTGGCTGTGATAACGGCTTCACATTGCTCAGCTTCCACTGAGTGGCCTCACTCTCTACCTGTTGTTCAAGCAGGTCAGCTTCATGGCGAATATTCTCCAGGCGCTCCTGTATGCTGGTGAGGTGGCTGCTCATGCCTTTTTTTAGATCAGCGATTTGGTGTTCACGTTCAAGCAGGGTCTGCTTAAGTGAAGAGACATCCCGCGCACCTTTGCTGAAAAGGCGATAGCACACCAAGCCGATAATAAAACCGACGATTAAGCCAATGATTGCAAAAGTGAGTGGCGAGCTTGCTTCCACAGTCTTCTCCCTAAGTAATGTGCGCCGCTGAACACAGGGCGAGGCTTTGAAATACAGCCCCATTATAGGCGCGTGTCAGTCGGTTGGGTCAATCCGCTCATGCGCTTAGCGTGTAAGGGGCGTATAATTAGCCTCATTTTGTTGAGCAAGCTTTGTCAGACGTGCGGCGGCGCGTCGACGATACGGCTTAGACAATGCGTTGAGGGAGCACATTAATGCCATCAGTATCTGCGCGTCAGGCGTCCGATTCAACCCGTCGGCCAACGCCCCTTGAGCGCTATCAAGCCGATCTCAAGCGAAGTGATTTTCAATATGATGCTGCTCAAGAGCAGGCGGTAAAGCATCTTCAGCGTCTCTATGATGAGCTCTTGTCCGTGCCCACCACCGTGCCAAAAGCAGTGGTTGCCAGTAAAGGTATCAAAGCCAAGATGGCAGGGCTGCTGGGTAAAAAGAGCGAATCTGTCAAACCGCCGGTGCCACAGGTCAAGGGGCTCTATTTTTGGGGTGGCGTGGGGCGTGGTAAAACATATCTGGTAGACACTTTTTATGAAGCGTTGCCTTTTCCAGAAAAGATGCGCACGCATTTCCATCGTTTCATGCAGCGGGTGCATAACGAGCTCACGCACTATAAAGGGCAAAAAAATCCGCTTACGCTAATTGCAAGTAAGTTTGCCGCTGAGGCGCGAGTGATCTGCTTTGATGAGTTTTTTGTCAAAGATATTACCGATGCCATGATTTTGGCTAATTTATTGGAAGCGCTGTTTGAGCGCGGTGTGGTGCTGGTCGCAACGTCTAATATTGTGCCAGACGATCTTTATAAAGATGGTTTGCAGCGTGCGCGGTTTGTGCCTGCGATTGAGCTTGTCAATCGTCATTGTGACGTGGTTAATGTCGACTCAGGTATTGATTATCGCCTGCGTGCGCTTGAGCGGGCAGAAATTTTTCATGCGCCCTTAGATGATGCCGCCAACCAAGAGTTAGCTCGCAGCTTTAGAGAAATTGCAGGGCAGCCAGGAGAGGAAGACGCGCCGCTGGAAATCAACCATCGGGTGCTGAAAACTCGCCGCTTACATGAGGATGTCGTGTGGTTTGAGTTTGCTGAGCTGTGTGATGGCCCCCGCAGCCAAAATGACTATATTGAGCTTGCGCGGGAGTTTCACACGGTGCTGGTGGCCAATGTGCCCCAAATGGATGGCAAAACGGACGATCAGGCGCGGCGTTTTATTAATATGGTCGATGAGTTTTATGATCGCGGCGTGAAGCTATTGATGTCCGCCGAGGTGCCGGTAGAGTCGCTTTATAGCGATGGCAAACTCACGTTTGAATTCCAGCGCACTCTGTCAAGGTTGCAGGAAATGCAGTCTCGT
Source organism: Vreelandella lutescens (assembly GCF_014640815.1). Classification (GTDB taxonomy): domain Bacteria; phylum Pseudomonadota; class Gammaproteobacteria; order Pseudomonadales; family Halomonadaceae; genus Vreelandella; species Vreelandella lutescens. The sequence goes on from NZ_BMHM01000002.1 coordinate 141,925, forward strand.
GAGTACCTAGCATTGCCGCATAAGCCCTAGGGTAGTAGCACGCGCTAAAAAAAGTAATAGAACACTTAACTTGGGCGGATGCTTACTGTAGAATGCCGCCTCGCTACATGTTGCTGGCTAAGGTCTGCAACCAAAAAAAATAGGGATGGTGCTACGCCGCTTAGCGGTGTGAGTCGCCCAACACACTTAATCTGGTGATTTCATCCATGAAGACGTTCAGTGCTAAGCCGCAGTCCGTCCAGCGCGACTGGTACATTGTCGACGCTACGGACAAAACGCTCGGTCGTCTGGCAACCGAGATTGCTCGCCGCCTGCGTGGCAAGCATAAGCCCGAATTTACCCCTCACGTTGATACCGGCGACTATATCGTTGTGATCAATGCAGAGAAAGTCCAAGTAACCGGTAACAAGGCGAAGGCTAAAACCTACTACCGCCACACAGGTTACCCGGGCGGTCTGCGCTCCATGACATTCGACAAAATGCTCGACCACGCTCCTGAGCGTATCATCGAGTCTGCCGTTAAAGGCATGTTGCCGAAAGGTCCGCTGGGTCGCGCCATGTACTCCAAGTTAAAAGTGTACGCCGGTGCCGAGCATCCGCATGCTGCCCAGCAGCCGCTTGAACTGAACATCTGAGGAAATCTTCGCCATGACACAGCAGTATTACGGTACCGGGCGCCGCAAGACTTCCACCGCTCGTGTGTTCCTGAAGCCGGGTTCCGGCAAAATTACCGTCAACAACCGCGAGCTTGACCAGTACTTTGGTCGCGTTACTGGTCGCATGGTTGTTCGTCAGCCGTTAGAGCTGACAGAGACTCTGAACCAGTTCGACGTCTACGTAACCGTTGAAGGCGGCGGCGGCTCTTCACAGGCTGGCGCTATTCGTCACGGCATCACGCGTGCCCTGATGAACTACAACGAAGACCTACGTCCTACGCTGCGTGCCGCTGGTTATGTGACCCGCGATGCTCGCCAAGTTGAGCGTAAGAAAGTTGGTCTGCGTAAAGCACGTCGTCGTCCGCAGTTCTCCAAGCGTTAATTTACGCTATGCGGCAAAAACGCCCAGGTCAAAGACCTGGGCGTTTTTTATTGGAATATCAAAAAATTATAACGCTCGTACCACCATGGTCCGGGGCGGTTGTTCTTGTGCAGAGCGCTTTGTTTTTTTAACATAGACTGTATTTGATATTCGTCGTCGCAAGACGCCTTTGCGACGGAACGGGTAAGCTGATGGGAGAAACCAGAAATGGCAGATAACGGCGTAAACAAAGGCCGGCGCCGTTTCCTCGTAGGCGCCACCTCCGTTGTGGGGGCGGTGGGCGCTGTCGGGGTTGCGGTCCCCTTTGTGGCATCTTGGCAGCCTAGTGCCAAGGCAAGGGCGGCAGGCGCGCCGGTTCAAGCAGATATTTCTAAGCTTGAGCCGGGTCAGCGTATGACCGTCGAGTGGCGTGGTCGCCCGATTTGGATTATTAACCGTACGCCTGAGATGATCGAGCGTACAGAGGCGCTGGGTGCGGATAGCCTGGCGGATCCAGAATCAGAAGTGCCACAGCAGCCTGCTTATATTCAGGGTGGTCTGCGCTCCATAAGACCTGAAATTGGTGTACTGATTGGTATCTGTACCCATTTGGGCTGTTCTCCTCTGTATCGGCCTGAGCCAGATGCAGAAGGGGTGGGCGTTAGTAACTGGCCGGGTGGTTTCTTTTGCCCGTGTCACGGTTCTCGCTTTGACTTAGCCGGTCGCGTCTTTAGTAACGTACCTGCACCGACTAACCTTGAAGTGCCGCCCTATCGCTTTGAAGGCGATGACATCATCGTGGTCGGCGAAGATGAGGAGAGTGCCTAATGGCTAATCCAAATAAAGCGAAGGCCGAAAGCGGTATCATGCGCTGGGTGGATGACCGCTTTCCTGCCACGCAAATGATGCAGGACCACCTGACCAAGTATTACGCACCGAAGAACTTTAACTTCTTCTATATTTTTGGTGTGCTGGCGTTATTGGTGCTGGTCAACCAAATCTTAACCGGTGTGTGGTTGACGATGAGCTTTAACCCCTCTGCTGAAGGCGCATTTGCTTCGGTCGAGTACATCATGCGTGATGTTGAGTGGGGTTGGCTCATCCGCTATATGCACACAACGGGGGCGTCAGCCTTCTTCGTGGTGATTTATCTGCATATGTTCCGCGGGTTGCTCTATGGTTCCTACAGAGCGCCCCGAGAGCTGGTGTGGATTTTCGGTATGACGATATATTTGCTGCTAATGGCAGAAGCCTTTATGGGCTATTTGCTACCTTGGGGGCAAATGTCTTACTGGGGTGCCCAGGTAATTATCTCGCTCTTCTCGGCCATTCCTGGTATCGGTCCGGATCTTGCCCAGTGGGTGCGCGGCGACTTCCTTATCTCAGGCATCACGCTGAACCGTTTCTTCGCGCTACACGTTGTTGCACTGCCTATCGTCATTTTGGCGCTGGTAGTTCTACACATTATCGCGCTGCATGAAGTGGGTTCTAACAACCCTGATGGTATTGATATCAAACAGAAGAAAGATGAGACAGGTAAGCCGCTTGATGGTATTGCCTTCCACCCTTACTACACCGTTAAGGATCTGGTGGGTATTGCGATCTTCTTGTTTGTATTCAGTGTCGTGGTGTTTTATTTCCCGGAAGGGGGTGGTTACTTCATTGAACGGCCGAATTTCGAGCCGGCTAACCCACTAAAAACACCTGATCACATTGCACCTGTTTGGTATTTCACGCCGTTCTACGCGATCTTGCGTGCCATTACCTTCTCCTTCTTTGGGTTGGATGCCAAATTCCTGGGTGTGCTGTTCATGGGCGCTGCCATTGCAGTTCTGTTTGTTCTGCCTTGGCTGGATCGTAGCCCGGTGCGCTCCATGCGCTATAAAGGTTGGATGTCTAAAGTCATGTTGTTGCTGTTCTGTATCAGCTTCGTGATTCTGGGTGTTTTAGGTGTGCTGCCGTCAACAACGGGTCGCACCATCCTTGCGCAGGTGTGTACAGCCATTTACTTCGCCTTCTTCTTGCTGATGCCGATTTACACCAAGCTGGAGAAGACTAAACCCGTTCCAGAAAGGGTGACTGGCTAATGAAAAAACAACTGATTGCACTGCTGTTTGCGCTGGTGCCTATGGCTGCTTTTGCGGCACCTGCCGCTGACGTACCGCATTCAATGACCCCTGATTTGCGTAATCAGGAGTCTTTGCAGCGTGGTATGCAGCTGTACGTCAACTACTGCATGGGGTGTCACTCGCTTGAGCATCAGCGTTTTGCGCGTGCTGCAGATGATCTGGGGATTCCGCAAGACCTGGTAGAAGAGAACTTAATCTTCTCATCGGATCTCGCGTTCAACGACCAAATGCATATTGCGATGGATCGTGGCGATGCGGAGTCCTGGTTTGGCGCGCCGCCCCCTGATTTGACGCTGCACGGTCGCCTGCGCGGTACAGACTGGATTTACTCCTACCTGTTAGGTTTCTATCGCGACCCGAGTCGCCCCACGGGTGTCAACAACACCGTGTTTGACTTGGTTGCTATGCCTAACGTGCTGGAGCCCCTCCAGGGTGTTCAGGAAATGGTATGTTCAGAAACTGATCAGCCAGTGGCTGGGCAGTCTCCTGATCCGCTGTCAGGTAAGTACCAGTCTTGCGATGTGCTGCAGGTGACTCAGCCCGGCGCTATGGAGCCTGCGGAGTTCGAGGAAGCGGTGTATGACCTCACCAACTTCTTGGCCTATGTGGGTGAGCCTTCCAAGCTGCAGGCGCAAACTCTGGCACCTAAAGTGCTTATCTTTATCTTTATTTTTGGTGTGATTGCTTACCTGCTCAAGCGTGAGTACTGGCGAGACGTCCACTAATTCGTGAAGTAGGATTAGCAGTACGGGCGCACGGCGAGAGTCGTGCGCCTTTTGCTTGTCTGCAGTGTCGTTATGTATCGCTGGCTACCTTCCCATAAGAGGGCGCTGGCATGTTATTATCGAAAATTGTTTTGATGCGAGGATGCTTTCATGGGTGTTGTGGCCAAGCGGTCGTCAATGATCTTTTACTCAGGTAATGATGATCATTTCAGTCATCGAGTGCGCATTGTTCTGGCTGAAAAGGGAGTAGCGGTCGACATCGTCGATGTTGCTGAAGAGCAGCCGCCTGAAGAGTTAGCAGACCTCAACCCGTACAACAGCGTTCCAACGCTGTTGGATCGCGACCTGGTGCTGTATGAATCCAAGGTGATGATGGAATATCTGGATGAGCGTTTTCCTCATCCGCCTTTGTTGCCAGTCTACCCAGTAGCACGAGCCCAAAGCCGTCTGTGGATGCATCGCATTGAGCGTGAGTGGTGCCCGATGTTGGAGCAGATTCGCACCGGTGGTAAGAAAGAGGCAGACAAGGCGCGTAAAGAGCTGCGTGAAAGCCTCATTGGTATTTCGCCTATCTTTGAAGATATGCCTTACTTCATGAGTGAAGAGTTTACGCTGGTAGACTGCTGCTTAGCGCCGATCTTGTGGCGTTTGCCTGAGCTAAACATTGAGCTGCCTGAAAAACAGGTGAAGCCGCTGCTCGGTTATATGTCGCGGGTATTTGAGCGTGAAGCGTTTAAAGCATCTTTGAACGAGCGTGAAAAAGAGATGCGCGCTTGAATTCATTCGGCCTCTTCGCCCGGTGGGCAAGGGGCCATACTTGTTAGGAGGAGGGAGTCTTATGAAATCGAGCCGTCCCTATCTCGCCCGAGCCCTCTATGAGTGGCTGTTAGATAATGAGTTAACACCCTACTTGGTCGTTGATGCCACCCAGCCCGGGGTGGAGGTGCCACGCCAGTTTGTGCAAAACGGGCAGATTGTGCTGAACGTTGCGCCAACCGCGGTGCGTGATTTGTTTATGGAAAATCAGGCCATTGGTTTTAACGCTCGTTTTGGCGGTCAGCCGATGCAGGTGATGATCCCAACGCCTGCGCTGATCGCCATTTATGCGCGTGAGAATGGTGCAGGTATGGTGTTTGGTCATGAGCCCGAGCTGGATGAAGCTGGGTTGGATGAGCAAGATGACGCGGCAGGTGACTCGGTCGCAGAGGTGCCGAAGCCTGAGTTGACGCTAACGGAGTCAACGTCAGAGCAAGCACCTAAAACATCGCCCGATAAAGTGTCCGGCGATGGGAAATCCAAGAAAAAACCAACGCTGCGCGTTGTAAAGTAATCATTCGCTGTTGTTTTGTTAGCCGAATACAAAAAACCTCGCCAGCTAGCTGGCGAGGTTTTTTTGTGCGTGAGAGGCGTTAGTCGAGGTAATCGAACACCTTCACAATGCGCTGTACGCCACCCACAGAAGAAGCGGCATTCACGATGCGGTCAGCTTCTTGACGAGTGACCATGCCCATTAAGTAGACGCTGGCATTCTCTGTCGTCACTTTGAGCTTTGATGAGTCAATGCGATCATTCGTGGCCAGATGACTAATGACATTGGTGGTCAACCATGTGTCAGTCAATCGCTGCGTGGCTGGTAAGTTTGCAGCAACTGTCAGTTCATTATGTACTTTATCGACACCGCGCAAATTAGAGGCGACATTGCCTGCCATGCCTTTAAGCTCTTCGCTGGGGACTTGGCCTACCAGTAATAAAGAGCCGTTATAGCTATGGGCACGAATGCGTGCGTCGCCCAAGCGTGCATCGGCGCGGGCAAGCGCACGCTCGACTTCGCGTTCAATGGTGGCATCAACGGCTTCGACGTCATTGCTGCGCTGGCCGTAGTTGGAGGGGTTAGAGGCGCTATTGTTGGCGCAGCCGCTGAGGGCAATTACGCTGCAAAGTGTAGCGGCTAATAGAGTTTTCGATGAAAAGCGCAGGGCCATAAGGATGACTCCTTGATCAGTAATTATTCGCAAGACGCACGCTATTAGTCAGCGCCACCAAACAGTTGTTCGTCAATTAAATCACAAAGGCAGTGTATGACGAGCAAATGGACTTCTTGTATGCGCGCGGTAGAGGTGGCAGGAACGCGAATTTCGCAATCGTCCTGCCCTAGCAAAGAGGCCATATTGCCGCCGTCACGTCCGGTTAGCGCCACGACGGTCATATCGCGGTCGTGAGCAGCCTGGATCGCTTGAACAATATTGGCTGAGTTGCCGCTAGTGGAAATGGCTAGCAGGACGTCACCAGGTTGGCCTAGTGCGCGAATTTGCTTTGAAAACACCTCGTTGTAGCTGTAGTCATTGGCAATAGAGGTTAGCGTTGAGGTGTCGGTGGTCAGGGCTAACGCAGGGAGGCTAGGACGCTCTCGCTCGAAACGATTCAGTAACTCAGAAGAGAAGTGCTGGCTATCGCCGGCGCTACCGCCATTACCACACGCAAGGATCTTTCCTTCATTGACCAAGCACTGCACCATCATTTGACTAGCCACTTCAATAAAAGGGGGCAGTACTTCGCTGGCATAGGTTTTGGTATCAATGCTGGCATTGAAATGGCTGAGTATGCGGGATTGAAAGTCCATCAGGGCTTCCTAGTTAAAAGTATTAATAAGCGTCAAATGCCGCCTTCTCCCAATGAAACTCGAGAGCCGGCGGTGTGCCTGTAATAGCTAGAATATCAAAGCGGCAAGGGCAGGAAAGGTTGTGTCGCGCGATATAAAGTGTCGCCGCTCGTATTAAGCGGCGACGCTTTTGCGCGTTAACCATCTCTAACGGGTGCCCGTGGCGCGTAGTGGCGCGGTATTTGACCTCGACAAAGACCAAAATATCCTGCTCATACATCACTAGGTCAAGCTCGCCGCCTTTGACATGGTGATTGTGGGCGACCAATCGAAGGCCACGCTGCTGCAGCCATTGAGCGGCTAAGCGCTCAATGGCTGCGCCTCGGTGGCGGGCAGTTTGCGGGCTACTGCTCATCACCCAGTAAGCCTGGAATTAAAATGGGAGACGGCGTGCCGTTTTGGAATTTTGCCCAGGGCAATTCGCGATGAATTCGTCCATCGTTTGATAGCGAGAGCGTTCCGGTGCTGCCGTTTAAACCATTCAGGCCAGATAAGTCTGACATTCGTTTGGCGAGCTCGTAGGCATCAACACCCATGGCCATCAAACGGAACATGGAAGCATCTGCTTCATCGCGCAGCTGCTGGTAGGTGGAATAGTAGGGCAGTACCTCTTCGCCGCCCACGGCTGCATCCGGAATTTGCCAGGGAATATCGATAAACATCACATCGTTGAGGTCTTGATCCAGGCGCGTTTGCAGACGGCCTTCATGTAAATGTGAAGTGGCGTAAATGGGCAGGTCGGGTGCGTAATAGTAGTCCATTGTCGGTGGCACTTGGCGTGCGTAGTCGGGTAGCGCTAATAGGAACAGCGCGTCAATATTGCCCAGGCGAGCGCGTTCGCCGCTGACATTCAGTGCGGTTTGTACCGCATTAGAGACGGGGCTACTTGGGTTGTAGCGCACCGCATTGGTGACTTCACCGCCTAGTCGTTGGTATTCATTCCAGAAGGCTTCACCCACCCGGCGGCCCCAGTCGTTATCCGGCACCATTAATGACATCTGGCGATGACCATCTTGATAGGCGCGGCGTGCTGCTTGGCGCGCTTCATCTTCCGCGGATAAGCCGTACTGCAGCAATCGCTGAGCTTGGTTACTGGCACCGCTGCCATAATTCAGTGCCAGCGTCGGTAGGGGTACGCTATCGCGCTGCTCTAATTGGGTCACTTGATCTTTATCAAGCGGGCCTATCATGAGTTGAGCGTTCATTTGCTGCGCGCGGCTATACAGCTCGTCTAGCGAGTACTGCGCAGCATCGATAAAAGTGAGCTGAACTCCGTCAGCGCTTATCTCGTTATGGCGGCGCATGGCGGTGGCAATGGTATTGGCAACGCTGCTCAACGGCCCAGACTCGGGTAGCGCAACGGCAATCCGGCGAACCTCAGTACCATCCAGCTCCGGTAGCGTGACTTGAAGTTGATCAGGCTGTTGGTCAAGGGCTTGCTGTGCCCACTGTTGGCGTTCGGCCAGTGTTTGCTGCTGATTAGCCTGCATGGGCAGCTCATCATTCAGAACCTGCGTTGCGCGTAATACCGCGCGCGGGTCGTCCAGACCGCGAGCAAGCTCAGAAAATAGCATGGCCCAGCGTACGCGGTCGGTATCGTTGAGTAGCGCTTCGTCGATACTGTTGGCGGCCTCAAAGGCATTTTCACGCTGGCCCTGGCGGGCCAAAATGTTGGCGGCTTCCAAGCGTGTGCGTGCAGCTTGATCGGGGGCTTGCTGTTCAGCTTGGCTCAGCAAGCGGCCAGCATCCTGATCGGGTACTCGATCAACCACGCTCGGTGGCTGCATGGCACACCCGGTGATGAGAAGTGCCATGAAGGCAGTGGCCAACAGGCCACGAAGTGACTGTTTCATGTATCCTTCCTTAGTTTCCATTTGCGCTGTCGCGGTCAATCAGCAGGTTAGCGTTGCTTTCCACAAGCATAGCGCACCGTCAGGGCAAGCCATTAACAAATCGGGAGTCACGATGACACACCAACATCCGGGCACATTGTACGTGGTTGCCACGCCAATTGGGAATTTGGACGACTTAACGCCGCGTGCCGCTCGGGTATTAGCCGACGTTTCCCGTATTGCGGCGGAGGATACGCGTCATAGCGCACGTTTACTCGCCCATTTTGGGGTGAATACGCCGATGATTTCTTTGCACGAGCATAATGAAGCGCAGCGCGTCGATACGCTCGATGGTTACTTAGCCGCTGGTGAGAGTATCGCGCTGATTAGCGATGCGGGTACGCCATTAATTTGCGACCCGGGGTTTGTGCTGGTGCGCGAATTGCGTGCCCGAGGTCGGCATATTGTGCCATTACCAGGGCCCTGTGCTCTGGTGACCGCGCTTTCAGGGGCAGGGCTACCCACCGACCGTTTCACGTTTGGTGGTTTTCTACCCGCGAAGCCCAGCGCACGCCGCCAAGCGCTGGAAAAATGGCAGGGCCGTGAAGAAACATTGGTTTTTTACGAGTCTCCTCACCGTATTGTGCACACCCTTGAGTCTCTTTGTGAGCAAATGCCCGAACGTATGGTGGTGCTGGCGCGGGAGTTGACGAAAACCTTTGAAACTTTTTTGCAGGGCTCGCCCGCATCGCTGCGTGACCAGCTGGAGGCGGATCCTAATCAGAGTCGCGGTGAGTTTGTAGTGATTATTTCCGGTGCGCCCCCAGCCGTGCAGGGAGATGAGCAGTCGATTGACGCCAACGAACTATTGGCTGCCATGTTGGCTGAAGGGGTGGGGGTCAAGCAGGGGGCGTCGATTGCGGCCAGAATGTTGGGCGGACGCAAGCAAGAGTGGTACGCCCGATTGCAGGCAATGAAAGGTCAGCATTGAGGCGAGGGCAGGGCGCTGGTATGCTTGCCGCCGGAGTCGGCCAGACAGTCGCCGCTAATGTGCTTGTAAGAGCCGTTAGGGGAGGAAAGTCCGGGCTCCATAGGGCAGAGTGCCAGGTAACGCCTGGGCGGCGTAAGCCGACGGAAAGTGCAGCAGAGAGTAGACCGCCTAAGTCCCTGAAATAAACCTCAGGGGCCGGTAAGGGTGAAAGGGTGCGGTAAGAGCGCACCGCGCGCCTGGCAACAGTGCGTGGCATGGTAAACCCCACTCGGAGCAAGACCAAATAGGGACCCAATGGCGTGGCCCGCGCTGGGTCCGGGTAGGTTGCTTGAGCGCTGTGGTGACGCAGCGCCTAGAGGAATGACTGTCCACGACAGAACCCGGCTTATCGGCCGACTCCCCATTTCCATGAAAGGCGCGCCAAGCGCGCCTTCCCAATTTTTGTGTGAGAGTAACATGCCTTCTGTTGACGCTGATCAGGTCACCCGCTTTCGTCATACCAGCGTTTTATTGGAAGGTGCGGTAGATGCACTGGTGCATGACCCGGATGGAGCCTACCTAGACGGCACCTTCGGGCGTGGAGGTCACTCCCGGTTGATTCTTTCGCGCTTAAGCGAGCAAGGCCGTTTAATGGCCATGGACCGTGATCCGCAAGCCATTGCCGCTGCGGATGAGATAGAAGACGCCCGTTTCCAGATTACCCAGCGCGAATTTGCTCATTTAGCTGAGTTTGCCAAAGAGCAGGGGCTTTATGGCAAGCTATCCGGTGTGCTTCTGGATGTGGGTGTCTCTTCCCCGCAATTGGACGACCCTGAGCGCGGTTTTAGCTTTATGCGCAACGGCCCGCTAGATATGCGCATGGATCCCACCCAGGGTGAAAGCGCCGCTGAGTTTTTGGCGCGTGCCAGCGAAGCAGATATCGCCAGCGTCTTTAAAACCTATGGTGAAGAGCGTTATGCCAAACGGCTAGCCAATGCCGTGGTGAAACGTCGCGTCGAAAAGCCCTTTACCCATACGGTCGATTTGGCCGAGGTGTTGAAAACTGCCCACCCCGCCTGGGAAAAAGGCCGTCACCCCGCCACGAAAGCCTTCCAAGGCCTGCGTATTTATCTCAATGGGGAACTTGATCAACTAGATGCCGCCTTAGAAGCAGCGCTTGAAGCGCTGGCACCGGGTGGTCATCTTGTTGTGATTAGCTTCCACTCCCTGGAAGACCGTCGCGTGAAGCGGTTTATTCGACACCATGTGCGCGGTGACACGCACTTACCACGAGGCGTACCCATCCGCGATGATCAGTTGAATCGTCGTCTTGAAGCGCTTGGAAAAGGGAGTCGCCCTAGCGACGAGGAAGTGGATGTTAATCCGCGCGCGCGTAGTGCCGTCATGCGGGCGGCGCGTAAACGAGGGTAATATGAGCATTGAGCGGCTAGTGCATTGGGCTTCCACACTGCGGGCAGAGTGGCCGTTTAAACTACGTCTTCGCCTGTGGCCCATCACTGTTATTGTGCTGTTTTTTGCCTGCCTGTTGACCGGACTTACGGTAGTCGCTACGACGCACATGACGCGGGTACAGTTTGCTGAGCTACAGCGGTTAGAGCAGGAAAAAAACCAGCTGCAGACAGAGTGGGGCCAGCTGTTGCTGGAAGAGGGGGCTTGGTCAACGCCAGCCCGTATTGAGCAAATTGCCACGGAACGGCTAGAGATGCGCATTCCTGACGTAAATGATGTCGAGGTGATCCGGCCATGAGGCGTGACGGTCGGGGAGGGAAATCCCGCCAATACCCTATTGCGCCGCCACTTGCCGGTGGGCGCTTTTCCTTTATTTTACTAGCAGTAGCGCTCGCCTCTGTCATTTTGATTGGGCGAATCACGCTGTTGCAGGTGATTGATCGCCCATTTCTACAGAGTCAGGGCGATGCTCGCACGCTCCGCCATGAAGCTATCCCCGCACACCGCGGGATGATTACTGACCGTAACGGTGAGCCTCTGGCCATTTCTACGCCGGTGGTAACGCTGTGGGCAAACCCGCAAGAGCTTCCTTCTGACGCCATTCAGCGTGTCATGCTGGCGCAGGCGTTAGGCATGTCACTGGATGACTTTGAGTCGCGTGTGTCTCGCTATAGCAGCCGAGAATTTATGTACTTGCGCCGTCAAATGACCCCAGAAGCGGCCCAACGTATACTCGATTTACGCACGCCGGGAGTTTACCCTCAGCGCGAATATAAGCGTTACTACCCTGCGGGTGAAGTGGCCGCTCAGTTGCTGGGTGTTACCAATGTGGATGATGTGGGGCAGGAGGGGCTAGAGCTCTCTTATCAACCCTATCTAGCGGGCCATCCAGGTCAGCGACGTGTCATTAAAGACCGGCGCGGTCGGTTGGTGCGCGAGTTAGGCGTTATTCGTGATGCGCAACCCGGCGGGGAACTTGCCCTTGCCATTGATCAGCGCATCCAATACATGGCTTACCGAGAGCTGCGTGCTGCAGTAGCTGAGCATGAGGCGGACGGTGGCGTGCTGGTAATGATGGATGCCCGCACGGGTGAAGTTCTAGCCATGGCAAACCTTCCCTCTTATAACCCCAATAACCGCGCGGGATTGGATCCTAGAGGATTGCGTAATCAGGCTGTCGTGGATGTCTTTGAGCCGGGCTCTGTCATGAAGCCCCTGGCCATGGCTGCGATTCTTGAAAGTGGTATTGTCGGACGTGATGCGGTGGTGGACACATCACCCGGCTGGATGAGGATAGATCAGTTCACTATCCGAGATTTCCGCAACTACGGTGAGTTAGATCTTCCCGGAATTCTTGAAAAGTCCTCTAACATTGGTATGTCGCGGTTAGCGTTGCAGCTCAGCGACACGGCTATTTGGGAAAAATATAATCAGCTTGGCTTAGGGCAAAGCCCTGGTACGGGCTTTCCGGGAGAGTCAACGGGCAGCTTGCCTGCGCCTGTTCAGTGGTCACGAAGCGAACGTGCCGCACTCTCGTACGGCTATGGTTTGTCGGTATCCGCACTGCAATTGGCGAGCGCTTATACCGCGTTGGCGAACGGCGGTGAACGACTGCCTCCCTCCCTGTTAAGGTTGTCAGAACCTCCTCAAGGTATTCCTGCAATATCGCCAGACGTTGCAAACGATTTACTGGATATTCTTGAGACGTCCGTAGGGGCTTACACGGGCGGGCGGCGTGCTCGAGTGGAGGGGTATCGTGTCGGCGGTAAAACCGGCACCGTGCGTAAAACAGGTCAGCAGGGATATGCAACTGATGCCTACCGAAGCGTGTTTGCAGGTATTGCCCCTATTTCAGATCCGCGCATTGTGACCGTGGTAATGATTGACCATCCCCGAGCGGGCGAATTCTATGGCGGTGCAGTGGCAGCACCGGTGTTTTCCAGCGTCACCGGTAATGCCTTGCGGTTACTTGATGTACCGCCAGACCACGATGCCGAATAGTGTTTAAGGAGATGGCATGACGATATGCCCCGACCAGTTACGGAAAGCGTTGCACCACGTCTGGCCAAGTGCAGAGTTGCCCCCGTGGCCTAACCTGCCTGAGCAGTTCAACTTGATCACTGACTCTCGTTCGCTGACGGCTGGTGACGTGTTTGTAGCCGTGCCTGGGAGCCAGCGCGATGGGCGCGAATATATTGATCAAGCCTTGGCCAGGGGAGCCTCGCTGGTGCTGGCGCACACCAAAGATAGTGATATGTGGTTGGAAGGATATGTGCTCTTTCTGCCACACCTGTCGCTGCGTCTAGGCGAGCTTGGGCGGGCGCTATTTGATGTGCCGCGTGACCTAGAGGTGATTGCCGTCACAGGAACTAACGGTAAGAGCTCTGTAACGCACTACTTGGCTGAGCTGAGTGAGCAGCTAGGTACCTCGGCCGGTGTCATTGGCACATTGGGAGTGGGTCGACCAGGCCGTTTATTGGAAAGCGGCTTAACCACGCCAGGCCCGCTGGCGCTTCAGGCGACGCTGGGAGAGCTGGCCCGCCAGGGCGTAAAGCGCGTTGCACTTGAGGCATCTTCCCATGCGTTAGATCAACATCGCCTAGACGCAGTAGACGTCAATGTAGCGGTCTTTACCAATCTAACGCGTGACCATCTGGATTATCACGGCAGTATGGCGGCTTACGCGGCCGCAAAAGCCAAGCTGTTTCGACGTGCAGAGCTCACCCTTGCCGTGGTTAACGGCGACGATCCGCTCGCGAAACTGATGTTGGCAGGCTGTGATAGCCGCGTGCGTGTGCTGGCGACGGGTGGAGACGAGGCGGTGACGCTGCGTGTTCTTGATTGGCAGCCTCATGCGCTTGGACAGCAGGCGTTGGTCGCCACCCCTGAGGGTGAAAAAGTACTGCAGCTGGGCCTAATGGGCCGCTTTAATCTGGATAACGTGCTGCTGGCGATCGCCGTGCTTTATGGGCTGGGAGAGTCTCTTGACGATCTCTTTGCCGTTGCGGCCAAACTTGCCCCTGTGCCGGGGCGCATGGCGTGCTACGGCGGCAATAAAGCCCCTAGTGTGGTAGTGGATTACGCGCATACACCTGATGCGCTGCACAGTGCCATGGGTGCCTTGCGCGCCCATCTGGGGGGGCAAGGAAAGCTCTGGTGCTTATTTGGATGTGGCGGTGAGCGGGATACCGGTAAGCGTGCTGAGATGGCCAAAGTGGCTGAGCAGTTGGCGGATCGCATCGTGGTGACCGACGATAATCCCCGTCATGAAGTCGCCGAGCAGATTCGACAGCAGATTCATGCGGGCTTTACGGGCAGTGTGGCGGTAGATGATATAGGCGACCGGCGTCAAGCCATCCTTTACGCCGTGCATCAGGCTGCCGCTGACGACGTTATCTTGATCGCTGGAAAAGGGCATGAGGCGTATCAAGAGATTGAGGGCGTTCGGCATGCTTTCCAGGATGACGAGCAGGTGCTGCAAGCCTTGGCGACGCGGGGAGTTGCCTAATGTGGGCATTGGCAGAAATTGCCGCAGCGCTTGGCTGCCATGTCTCGGCAGAAAATGCCTCCTTGCCTATTTCATCGGTCGTCACCGATACGCGCAAGATTGAGCCTGGGTGTCTGTTTATTGCCCTAAAGGGGCCGCGCTTTGATGGCCACGAGTTTGTTGAACAAGCCCGGGAGCAGGGGGCAGCCGCCGCTTTGGTTGAACGCGCTGTTGATAGTGCGCTGCCTCAACTTATTTGCGCGGATACCCGGCTTGGGCTGGGTCTGGTCGCACGAGCGTGGCGTCAGCGATTTACATTGCCGCTGGTAGCGGTCACCGGCAATAGCGGCAAAACCACCGTGAAAGAGATGACCGCTGTGCTGCTCGCTCCGCTGGGCAGCGTGTTAGCCACTGAAGGAAATCTTAATAACGATATTGGTGCCCCGCTAACGCTGCTGCGTTTATCCCCTCAACATCAAGCGGGTGTTGTTGAATTGGGTGCTAACCACCTGGGTGAAATCGCTTGGACCAGCCAGCTAGCGGCCCCGCAAGTCGCCATTATCACCAATGTGACGGGTGCCCATGTGGGCGAGTTTGGTGGTATGGGGCAGATTGCTCAGGCAAAGAGTGAAATTTTAGCCGGTCTTGGCACCCAGGGTACCGCCGTTATTAATCGTGATGACCGTTACTACAGCTTTTGGGCTGCCTGCGCTACTCCGCGGCAGATTGTAAGCTATGGCTTACATGAGGATGCGGACGTTCACGCACGGGCACTTTCCTGTGACCCCCAGGGGCGGTATGCTTTCACGCTTGTTGCGAACGGTCACGTCCTGGGTGACGTGCAACTGCCGCTTATTGGTAAGCATAATGTGAGTAATGCCCTGGCCGCTTCGGCTGCGGCATTGGCGCTCGGGGTTTCGGCAGAGCAAGTGGTGTCTGGATTAAGCCGCCTTGCTTCGCTGTCTGGCCGATTGAGCGTCGTGCCAGGCCTGCGCCAAGCCACCCTGCTGGATGATACTTACAATGCCAATCCAGGGGCGGTGAAAGCTGCCTTGGATGCACTGGCTAGTTTTCCTGCGCCACGCTGGTGTGCCTTGGGGGCAATGGGTGAACTGGGTGGCGAGTCGCATGCCTTGCATGCAGAGATCGGTCGCTATGCCGCGTCGTTAGGGGTGGATGCCTTGCTCACTTATGGCGAGGCGGCGCGCGCGGCATCGGAAGCCTTTGGTCGCGGGCAGCATTTTGACGACCACGAGACGCTAGTGCGTCATGTTATTAATACTCTTCCGCCTAACGCCACGCTGTTGGTGAAAGGGTCGCGTAGCGCAGGCATGGAAACCGTCATTGCCGCGCTACGTGCGGATGAAACAAGGTAAGCGCCGTTCATGTTACTTCATTTGGCGAATTTTTTAGCCCAATATCAATCTGCGTTTCAAGTTTTTAACTATCTAACACTGCGTGTCATTCTGGCGGCACTCACCGCACTGATGCTCTGTCTCTGGCTAGGCCCGTGGGTGATTCGTCGCCTGGTAGAAGGCCAGATTGGTCAGGCGGTGCGCGATGATGGCCCGCAGTCACATCTTTCTAAAGCGGGCACTCCCACCATGGGTGGGGCAATGATTTTGCTCGCCATTGCTATCAGTACGTTGGTATGGGGTGACTTAACCAATTATTACGTTTGGGTAGTGTTGCTCGTTACCCTGGGCTTTGGGGCGGTTGGTTGGGTCGATGATTACCGCAAGGTAGTTGAGAAGAATCCCCGCGGCTTGCCTGCCCGTTGGAAATATTTCTGGCAGTCGGTGGTGGGTATCAGTGCCGCTGTGGTGCTTTATCTGACGGCCACTACGCCAGCTGAAACCAGCCTGCTGATTCCCATGTTTAAGGATGTGGCGTTACCGCTGGGCGTGTTCTATATCGTCCTGAGCTATTTTGTCATTGTGGGCAGTTCGAATGCTGTGAACCTCACCGATGGTTTGGATGGTCTAGCGATCATGCCCACGGTGTTGGTGGCGATGGGGCTTTCTGTGTTTGCTTACGCCAGCGGTAATGCGGTATTCGCTAACTATCTGCATATCCCGTTTATACACGGCACCGGAGAGCTGGCGGTGTTCTGCGCCACGATCGCAGGCGCAGGGCTCGGGTTTTTATGGTTTAACACCTATCCTGCTCAGGTTTTTATGGGCGATGTAGGCGCACTTGCCTTGGGGGCTGCCTTAGGCGTGGTCGCGGTGATTGTCCGTCAAGAGATCGTCCTGTTCATTATGGGCGGTATCTTTGTATTGGAAACCGTCTCAGTGATTTTGCAGGTGGGCTCTTATAAGCTGACCGGCCGTCGTATTTTCCGTATGGCACCGCTACACCACCATTACGAGCTGAAAGGCTGGCCAGAGCCACGGGTCATTGTGCGCTTCTGGATTATTACCGTCGTGCTGGTGTTGCTAGGCTTAGCCACGCTCAAAGTTCGTTAATAAACGTTCGTTGATAAGAGAAACAGCGGGCGGCGTTCGCCGCCTTTGGCGCATGGCATAAGGAGCCGCATGGTGCAGGTACCTAACGGATATACGCTGGTGGTCGGGCTAGGGCTTTCTGGTCAGGCAATATGCCGACATCTTACCCGACAGGGTATGCCGTTTATGGTGGCTGATACCCGCGAAAAACCGCCTGGGCTAGAGGATTTTTACCAGACTTACCCCGGTATTACCGTGCACTGTGGCCCGCTCACGTCACTGGACGTAAGCCAAGCGCATGAAGTGGTGCTTAGCCCAGGCGTTGATCCTCGCACGCCAGGCTTGGAAGGCTTGCTTGAGCGCCATAATCCCGCCACTGGCGAGCCGATGCTGGTGGGTGAAATCGCGTTGTTCAAACGGGTGGTTAAAGCGCCGATTGCTGCGATTACGGGCTCGAATGCTAAATCGACGGTCACCACCCTGTTGGGTGAAATGGCCGCTGCAGCAGGCGTTAACGCGGCCGTAGGGGGCAATCTCGGGACGCCTGCCCTGGATCTTCTATCCCTTCATCCGGATGCGGACCTCTACATTTTAGAGTTATCCAGCTTTCAGTTAGAAACCACGCCTTACTTGGGCGCTGCCTCGGTCGCGTTCTTAAATCTCTGTGACGACCACCTGGACCGTCACGGCGATCTTGCGGGCTACCGTCAGGCGAAGCAGCGAATTTTCATCGGCGCAGAGCACGCCGTAGTGAATGCTGATGATCCACAAACATGGCCGACTCAGCCGCTGAAACGCATCGAGCGCTTTGGCGTAGAAGCCTCCCATGACGCGGAGTGGAGGCTTATGGAGCGGCACGGGCGTTGGTGGCTGATGCAGGGCAGTACGCCCTGGCAGGCTGCCGATGAGCTGCGTATGACCGGGCAACATAATTACGCCAATGCGCTGGCTGCGCTGGCCATGGGGCAAGCATTAGGCTTTGATCAAACCCGTATGTGCCGTGCCTTAACAGCGTTTGCGGGCTTGCCGCACCGCAGTGAAACGATTGCAGAGCTGAAAGGTGTTCGTTGGATCAACGACTCAAAAGGTACCAACGTAGGCGCTACGCTGGCCGCCATTAGTGGGATTGGGCCAACGCTGGACGGGCAACTGATTCTGCTGGCAGGGGGAGTTGGAAAGGGGGCTGATTTCTCGCCGTTGGCGGCACCTCTGGCAAAGTGTGCGCGCGCTGCCATTGTGTTCGGTGCCGATGCGCCACAGCTAGCGAAGGCCCTGGAAGGGGCATTGCCTATTGAGCATGTCGGCCATTTAACGCAAGCGATGGAGATGGCCTTCGCCATGGCAACGCCCGGCGACTGCGTGCTGCTCTCACCGGCTTGCGCCAGCCTGGATCAGTTTGCTAACTATCAAGCGCGTGGCGATGCATTTCGCCACTGGGTCGAGCAAAAAAGCAGCGAGATGATGCCATGAGTGATGAATCCCTGAGCAGAATACAGCGCTGGCGCGCTGCGCTGACGACCCAGCATCTGCCTTGCGATATTTGGCTAATCGTAGCGGTGGTCGCGCTGGCGGGACTCGGTTGGATCATGGTGAGCTCCGCGTCGGTGGGCCTGCTGGAAAATAGTTTTCACTACACCCGCCAGCACGGTGTTTTTCTATTGCTAGCCATTATGGCCTGCCTATTTATGCTCTGCGTGCCATTGGAACTATGGCGACAGAATGCGGCGCTCATTTTATTGTTCAGTATTTTTATGCTGATGTTAGTGCTGGTCATCGGCCAAGAAGTGAATGGTAGTAAGCGCTGGATTTCACTGCCTGGACCATTACCTAGTTTGCAGGTGTCTGAGCTGGCGAAAATCGGTCTGATTTTTTACATGGCCGCGTTTATGTCAAGATTCACCTATGAGTTACGTCAGCGGGCGTTCACCATGTGGCGACCGTTGGCGGTGCTAGCCGTGCCAGCGGGGCTGCTTTTTTTAGCCCCGGATTTTGGGGGCATGGTGGTTTATACCGTTTGTGTCATTGGTATGTTGATGATGAGTGGCGCGTCGCTAACGCTACTGCTTGGCAGCGGAGGAGTGTTGGGCTTTGGAGCGGTGATGATGGTCGTTATGGAGCCCTACCGCTTAGCTCGCTGGACAAGCTTTCTTGACCCCTGGGCGGATCAGTTTGCGACGGGTTACCAGTTAACTCAGGCGTTGATTGCCTTTGGCCGGGGGCATGTGACCGGCACGGGGCTTGGCAATAGCGTGCAAAAGCTTCATTACCTGCCCGAAGCTCACACCGACTTTATTTTTGCCGTGGTGGCGGAAGAGCTAGGTATGATCGGTGCCATTGTGGTTGTTCTGCTCTTTACTCTTTTTATCGTACGTGCCATGTGGGTTGGGCGTCGTGCTGAGCTGGCAGGGCATCTGTTTGGAGCATATGTCAGCTACGGGATTGGCTTTATTGTCGCGGCGCAGGCATTCATCAATATGGCAGTTAGCGCAGGGTTGCTACCCACAAAAGGGCTTACCCTGCCGTTAATTAGTTATGGTGGCTCTAGTCTGCTGGTAACTGGGATGATGATCGGATTATTGCTGCGCGTGGATGCTGAAACTCGGCATCGCCCACGGCGTACGCCTACTCCCTATCGAGCACGCCGCGAGCCTCGGCTATCGTAATTTTTTAAGGAGTCGTTTGTGGCGACGAACCTGCGTCGACGGATATTAATCATGGCCGGTGGAACCGGTGGGCACGTTATTCCTGCGCTATCGTTAGCGCATGCGTTACAGGCCAAAGGTGTCGACGTTGAATGGCTGGGAAGCCCGCGTGGTATCGAAAATCGGCTAGTGCCCAAGGCTGGTATTACGCTGCACACCATCGCGGTTGAAGGTCTGCGGGGCAAAGGTCTGGCAGGTTGGTGTAAAGCGCCTCTTAATCTCTCCCGTGCGGTTATCCAGGCACGGCGCATTATTAAACGCTTTAAGCCTGATGTTGTGGTTGGTTTAGGTGGCTTTGCCAGTGGCCCTGGGGGGCTTGCGGCGTGGCTGTCAGGCGTGCCGCTAGTGATTCACGAGCAAAATGCCGTGGCAGGTTTAACCAACAAAGTGCTTTCACGACTAGCGTCGCGCACTTATGCCGCTTTTGAAGATGCATTTGGCCGTCGGGCCGAGGTCATTGGTAATCCTGTGCGCGATGATATTTCGGCGCTGGGTGAGCGTCCTAAGCAGGCAGCCGAGCTGGTGAACAGACCGCTCAGGCTATTGGTTGTGGGCGGCTCGCTCGGTGCGGTAGCGCTCAACGAGCGTTTACCGCCAGCTCTTGCCGCGTTGCCGCCAGAGCGACGTCCTGAGGTGCGACACCAAGCCGGTAAAGAGCGTGACGTCACAACAGCACACGCCTATGCAGAGTTTGGCATTGTGGCCGATGTCAGCCCCTTTATTGATGATATGGCGACTGCCTACGCATGGGCCGACTTAGTTGTGTGCCGTGCAGGGGCGTTAACGGTTGCCGAGCTGGCAGCAGCGGCAAAACCTTCACTTTTAGTACCGTTCCCCTTTGCCGTCGATGACCATCAGCGGGTTAATGCGGATGTGCTGGTGAAGGCGGGGGCGGCGCAGTGTGTCATCCAGTCAGCTCTTACGCCTGAGCGTTTAACTCAATTATTAGATGAATTACTTCATCCCGACAGGCTGGCGGAAATGGCGTCTAAGGCGCGCCAAGCCGCATATTTAGATGCCACTGAGCGTCTAGCAGCAGGCTGTTTGGGTTTGGTAAAGCAAGGAGAAACTGCGTGACCGATTCAGTGACTAACCTGTCGCCGCAGGGGGCTCGTCCAACCGGCCCCGGCATGCGTCGTATCAAGCGGCTGCATTTTGTAGGTATCGGTGGTGCAGGCATGTGTGGGATTGCCGAAGTGTTGGCGAACCAAGGCTACCAAGTCAGCGGAAGCGACACGAAGGCCTCTGCCGTCGTCGAACGCCTGCGACAGTGTGGCGTGAGCGTGGCCATTGGGCATGCCGAAGAGCACGTGCAGGGTGCCGATGTCGTGGTTGTCTCCAGTGCTATTGATGAAACCAACCCTGAGATTCGTTGGGCTCATGAGCACCGTGTGCCAGTAGTACGCCGGGCTGAGATGCTGGCTGAGCTGATGCGCTTTCGCCATGGTATTGCGGTTGCGGGCACGCATGGTAAAACGACGACGACCAGCCTAACCGCGACGCTGCTGGCTGAGGGTGGGCTTGATCCGACATTTGTGATTGGTGGAAAGCTGACCAGTGCGGGTGCCAATGCGCGGTTAGGCGAGGGTGACTATCTCGTAGCGGAAGCAGATGAGTCAGACGCCTCTTTTCTTCATTTGCAGCCTATGGTCTCGATTGTCACCAATATCGATGCTGACCATATGGCGACCTATGGCGGCGATTTTGAGCGCTTAAAGAGCACCTTCATCGAGTTTTTACACAACTTGCCATTTTATGGCCTTGCGGTGCTGTGTATTGATGACCCCCATGTGCGCGTGCTGTGTGATCAGATTAAACGACAGTTTGTAACTTACGGGTTTGATGAAGATGCCGATTACCGCATCGTTGACTTCTCTCAGCAGGCGGCAGAAGTCTCGTTTACTGCCCTTCGCCCCGGAGGTGCTGCGCCTCTAGCGATTCGTCTCGCGATGCCCGGTCGCCATAATGCGCTCAACGCCATGGCCGCCATTGTCGTGGCTACCGATGCGGGCGTGAGTGATGACGCTATTCAGCGCGGTTTGGCAGGGTTTGCGGGAGTGGGTCGGCGCTTTCAGGTGCATGGTCACTACCCGGCACCTTCTGGCGGCGGCGACATTATGCTGGTGGACGACTACGGGCATCACCCCCGTGAAGTGGATATGGTGATTAAAGCCGTACGTGCGGGTTGGCCGGATCGACGCCTTGTGATGCTTTACCAGCCTCACCGTTACAGTCGCACCCGGGATCTGTATGAGGATTTTGTGCGTGTACTTTCCCAAGTGGATACCCTGGTGCTGCTGGATGTATACAGTGCCGGTGAGGCGGTTTTGCCGGGTGCCGAGGGGAAAACACTGGCGGGCTCTATTCGTCAACGTGGCGAGGTCGATCCGCTGTTTGTTGAGCATAAGCAGGAGCTGCCTGCCTTGCTGAAGAATGTGCTGCGTCCTGGTGATATCTTGATTACTCAGGGAGCGGGGGATGTAGGCGGCATTTCACTTCGCCTGGCCCAGGCAACATTGGAACTGGACGAGGTGGCGCTATGAGCGGTGGAAAAACCGATTCTGTGGGCAGCGTTGTCGTGGTTTATGGCGGCACATCGGCAGAGCGCGACGTCTCTCTGAAAAGCGGTGCGGCGATTCTGGCAGCACTGCAGCGCCAGGGAGTCGATGCCGTGGGTTATGACCCTAAAGAGGAAGGGCTCACGGGGCTTGAGCGTCTCGCGCCCAGTGCCGTGTTTGTAGCATTACACGGGCGCGGCGGTGAAGATGGCACCTTCCAGGGAGCATTAGAGCTTCTGGGCGTGCCTTATACCGGCAGCGGTGTGTTGGCCTCCGCGTTGGGAATGGATAAACAGCGCACTAAACAAGTCTGGCAGGCCGTTGGGCTGCCCACGCCTGAAAGTATTATGCTCAGTGAGCATGCTGACTGGTCAGCCGTGGTTGACCAGTTGGGGCTGCCGATGATGGTGAAGCCAGTGCATGAAGGCTCTACCCTGGGCATTAGTATTGTCAAAAACCACGATGAATTAAAAGCAGCCTACACCGCCGCCGCTCAGTTTGATGCCCGGGTAATGGCAGAGCGGTTTATCGTCGGTGATGAGTACACCGTTGCGCTTCTCGGGGATGACGTACTGCCTGCCATTCGAGTAGAGGTGCCGGGTGGGTTTTATGACTATGAAGCCAAATATATCGCGAATACTACCCAGTACCACCTACCTTGTGGGCTGTCAGAGCAGGACGAGCAGACGCTTGCCGCGCTGTGCAAAGACGCCTTTTTAGCGGTAGGAGGCGAGGGGTGGGGGCGTATTGATGTCATGCGGGATGCGTCGGGCAAGTTTTGGCTCATTGAGGTCAACACCGTGCCGGGCATGACTGACCACAGTTTAGTACCGCAGGCGGCTGCCCATGCGGGTATCGACTTTGATCAGTTGGTTCTGCGTATCTTACAGACCGCCGTTCAGCGAGCTTGACGTGATGAGTCGCTGGGCAATAGGAACGTTATGAAAAAACGCAACGCATGGCTGGGCGTTGTACTGCTGGTACTGCTGCTGGTTGCTGGCAGTCGTGCCTTATGGCTTTGGCTTGATCGCCCCATTGAACGTGTATCAATCCGAGGTGAATGGGAGTACGTCAGTGCGGATTACTTGCGTACGCAGCTAGCTCCCTTAGTGCAGGAGGCGACGTGGCTCTCGGCAGATTTAGGAGCGCTTCGTCGCCGAGCTATGGATATTGGTTGGCTATACGAAGTGCGTATCTCGCGCGAGTGGCCCAATGCGCTCGTGTTTGAGCTTATCGAGCAAACGCCCGTCGCCCGCTGGAATGATGATTTTCTATTGAACCCAGAGGGCGAGCCGTTTGCGTTTGCTCCTCTGGAAGTGCCTAGTGGGCTGCCTGATTTAGCAGGCCCGGCGGGCAGCAGTGAAGAGGTGTTGGCCTACTACAATCGTTTGATGCCTCACTTTGCAGGACTCGCTCTTTCCCTTTCTCAGCTTCGCCTTGAACCCCGAGGTGCATGGCGTTTGCAGTTGGGGGATGGTGCCTGGGTAATGTTAGGTAGGCGTCAGCATGGTGAGCGATTAGCGAGGCTATCCGCATCTTGGCAGCGCGAACTCGCCAGTTTAAGCGACCATATCCGTTATATTGACTTACGCTATCCTAATGGCGTTGCAGTCGCTTGGCATGGTGAAACCGATTTTCAAGAGAGTGAGGAGCAAGGGCCAGAAGAGTAACAACAGATGACAATGTGCAAGAAGTAGGAAAAGGTGAGTGGTTGCCAACGCCGAAAAACCCGCCAATAGGGTTTAATTTGACTCCCAAGCCAATTATCGTAGGTGTGGGCTAGTCGTATTACGACTATTGTTTCTATACTATGTCCCTAGCGGTGATGTGGGTGAGTTTTTATTATCCTGTCAGCGGTTAGCTCGATCAACGAGTGTTAAATTTATATTTATTCATTAAAGTTGGGGGAAGTCTTGTTTGCTGCGGCAAATAACCTGCCCTCTGCGTTCATTTAAACGACGTCAAGGAGATTTACCGACTCATGGCAGGCTCACCCAACGCATCCAATATGGTTGTCGGGCTGGACATTGGAACGTCCAAGGTCGTCGCGATAGTCGGTCAACCCACTGATGATGGTGGGATTGAGATTGCCGGTATCGGTTCCCATCCCTCCCGCGGCATGAAGCGCGGCGTTGTCATCAATATTGAGTCCACAGTTCAGTCAATTCAGCGTGCGGTCGAAGAAGCCGAGTTGATGGCAGGTTGTGATATTCACTCGGTATATGTGGGCGTAGCAGGTAGTCATATCAGCTCTATGAATTCCGATGGTGTGGTGGCTATTAAAGAGCGTGAAGTGACGCCTTCGGATATTGAGCGCGTGATTGACTCTGCTCGGGCCAGAGCGATTTCTGAAGGGCAACGCGTACTGCACGTATTGCCGCAAGAGTTTTCCATTGATGCCCAAGGTGGTATTCGCGAGCCGCTCGGCATGTCTGGGGTGCGGCTAGAGGCGCAGGTGCATCTAGTGACCGCCGCGCTGAATGCGGTTCAAAACATTGAAAAATGCGTACGCCGCTGTGGCTTAGACGTTGACGCTATCATTCTCGAGCAGTTGGCTTCGAGTATGGCCGTGCTGACAGAAGACGAGCGTGAGCTAGGCGTCTGCATGGTAGATATTGGCGGTGGCACCACGGATATGGCTATCTTTACAGAAGGGGCCATTCGCCACACGGCCGTTATTCCTATCGCGGGTGATCAAGTCACCAACGATATTGCCATGGCATTACGCACGCCAACGCAACATGCGGAAGAGATAAAAGTTAAGTATGCTTGTGCTCTAACTCAGCTGGCTGCAAGTGATGAAATGATTAAGGTGCCTAGCGTAGGCGACCGCCCGGCACGAGATCTCTCGCGTCAGGCGTTGGCCGAAGTGGTCGAGCCACGCTATGAAGAACTGTTTACTTTAGTACGAGACGAATTACGCCGCAGTGGCTATGAAGATATGGTCGCAGCGGGTGTGGTGCTCACCGGCGGCACCTCGCGCATGGAGGGTGTAAGCGAGCTAGCAGAGGAGATTTTTCATATGCCAGTTCGCATTGCCTGCCCGCAAAATGTCAGAGGCTTGGCAGATGTGGTTCGCAATCCTATCTATGCGACGGGCGTTGGTTTACTGCATTATGCACTGCAGGAAACGCGTCATGGGCAAGGCCTAGAAAGCCACGGGGGAGTCGTTGCGGCCCACAAAGGACGTAACGAATTAGCCCGGCGTGATATCAAGGATGGCCATTCGGCGCTGGCAAGAATCAAAGGCTGGTTCAAAGGAAATTTCTGATAGGGCCGCAAGCGCGGTTCAGGAGACGGGGCTTATGTTCGAATTGGTAGATAACGCACCCTCGAGCAGTGCGGTCATCAAAGTAGTGGGTGTTGGCGGCGGCGGCGGTAATGCTGTCAACCACATGGTCGAGAGCAATATTGAAGGCGTCGAATTTATTTGCGCCAATACCGATGCTCAGGCGCTTAAGCGCGTATCGGCAAAAACAGTACTGCAACTAGGCAGCGAAATCACCAAAGGGCTTGGTGCTGGCGCTAACCCAGAGGTAGGGCGTCAAGCTGCCATGGAAGATCGTGAGCGTATTGCTGAGCTACTTAGCGGCGCAGACATGGTCTTTATCACCGCCGGCATGGGCGGCGGCACCGGTACTGGTGGCGCACCTGTTGTGGCGCAGGTGGCAAAAGAGCTGGGTATCCTCACGGTGGCGGTCGTTACTCGCCCATTCCCGTTTGAAGGGCCTAAGCGTATGCGTGCGGCTGAAGAGGGCATGAAAGAGCTCTCTGAACACGTTGATTCTTTGATCACTATTCCCAACGAAAAACTGCTGTCAGTGTTGGGAAAAAATGCCACGCTGCTGACGGCCTTCAGTGCAGCGAACGACGTGCTGCTAGGCGCAGTGCAGGGCATTGCCGAGCTGATTACCAGTCCCGGTATTATTAACGTCGACTTTGCCGACGTACGCACTGTGATGTCCGAAATGGGCATGGCGATGATGGGCACAGGCGGCGCTACAGGTGAGAACCGTGCCCGTGAAGCGGCTGAAAAAGCGATTCGCAGCCCGCTGTTGGAAGATATCGACCTACACGGTGCGCGCGGTATTCTGGTCAACATCACTGCTGGCCCAGACCTCTCCATTGGTGAGTTCAACGACGTCGGTGCCACGGTACAAGAGTTTGCCTCACCAGAAGCAACCATTGTGGTGGGTACTTCCATTGATATGGAAATGTCCGATGAACTGCGCGTCACGGTCGTTGCGGCAGGCTTAGACGGCAGTAAGGCGAAAGCAGCAACTCGTGAACCAGCACGCCGCTCCGCAGCCGATACTGGCTCCTCTTCCGACTACCGCAAGTTGCAGCAGCCGACCGTCATGCGCCAGCAGGCAACGGCACGTGCTGAGGCTCCAGAACCGGCACCTAAGCCCCGCGCTGAAAAACGTCGCTCAGTCGATGCTGACGACTATCTCGATATCCCCGCATTTTTGCGTCGCCAAGCGGATTAATCCCCGCTATCAGGATCATTGAGGCAGCAAACGAGAGTTTTATTGGTTAAAACACTCGTTTGCTGTTAAAGTGAACACTGTTTGATAACTTTCTTTCCCCTGCGGGCTTTGTAGCATTAAGCTGCGAACCGCCGTCATCAGAGCTTGACCACTACCCATGATCAGACAACGCACATTACAAAACGTCATTCGCGCCACTGGAGTGGGTCTGCACTCTGGCAAAAAAGTCCATATGGCTTTGCGTCCGGCACCGGCCAATACCGGTATTGTGTTTGTCAGAACCGATCTGGACCCAGTGGTGCACGTCCCTGCTCGTGCCGAATTGGTAGAAGACACCACGCTGTGCACCGCGCTCTCCTATGAAGGCGTCAAAGTCGCGACGGTTGAGCATTTGATGTCGGCCTTTGCTGGTTTAGGTATCGACAATGCTTACGTCGATATTAGCGCGCCTGAAGTGCCTATTATGGATGGCAGCGCCAGTCCTTTTGTCTTTCTGATCCAATCAGCGGGCATTTTGGAGCAGGATGCAGCGAAGAAGTTTATCCGCATTAAGCGCCGTATCGGCGTCACTGATGGTGATAAAGAGGCTACTTTCTTGCCTCACCAGGGCTTCAAAGTATCGTTCGCGATCGATTTTGATCATCCGGTGTTTGAGCAGCAAAAACAGACAGCACTGATCGACTTTTCGACCACCTCGTTCGTAAAAGAAGTCTCCCGTGCACGTACTTTCGGGTTTATGCGCGATTTAGAGTATCTACGTTCCAACAATTTGGCGCTAGGCGGCAGCTTAGAAAATGCCATTGTGGTAGATGACTATCGCATTGTGAACGAGGGTGGATTGCGCTACGAAGATGAGTTTGTTAAGCATAAGGTGCTAGATGCCATTGGTGATCTGTATCAGCTTGGCTATAGCCTGATTGGCGAGTTCCGTGGCGTGAAGTCGGGTCATGCATTAAATAACCAGCTATGCCGCGAGCTGATGGCGCAGCCTGACGCATTTGAAATTGTGACGTTTGAAGAAGAGAAGGCAGTGGCACCTATCTCCTACGCGGCTCCTGCCATGGCGTAGCTTGGTATAAAGTAAAATGTTGGGGGAGTGGAGTTGAAATAACGAAACGGCACCCCACCTTATAAAGCATCGCTACGGCGGTGCTTTATGCGTTTTAGGGCGTTACTATTTGGGTTCTATAGGGCGAGCAGCGTGTGAAGCAAGCCGCTCAAGGGCGTTTTTTAATTTAGGGTTGTCAGTGTCTTTGGCGCACTCGGCCAGGGTTTTTCCCGCATCATCTGAAAGCGTACGTGTGTAGCGTTTAGGCGTTTCGATGGGGCGTATTGGGCGAACTTTTAGGGTGAACCCTGTGACCCCTTCAAAGCCGGGCAGCTGGTGGAGTAAGTCCAGTAGGCGTGACTGTTCATAGCGTAACCACGTTAACCAGCTGGCTTGCCCACTGATCAATGTGAGTCGCCCATTACTAAAGCCGCCGACAAAAATGTGTTCGCGCATTTCTTCAGGTAAATGGGCGCGAAGATGGCGCTGTGCTTGATCAATGAGGCGTGACTGGCGCATGAGTTGCCCGACACCGCCAGACTTGGTCAGCAGTTGGGCAATGGGCTGTGCGCGAGAACGCTTAACCTTTATACTCATCAACTTGATTCCTAGGGTGTTGCTAGTAACGTCGTACTGGCGAATACAAACAGCGCCTGTGATTGACCGCCAATGAAAAGAGCCTAACACGCTCGGGAGCCAGTCCACAGCATGCCATCAACGTCAGAAATCGTTTCTGCTTCGCCCCGGCGTCAACGACGCTATGGCTTAGCACGTTGGTGGTTGGCTGGTCTGTTGGTGAGCTGTTTACTGCCCGCTAGTTTACACCCTTCAGATGCGCTGCGAAGCAGCGACCGTAATGTCTGCATCTGCTTTTGGATGCCAGCGATGCTGCGTGCCCAATCGCATTGGATTGCCAAGAAGCGTCGCGCACTTCGTCGCTGGGTCTCACGCCAAACGCGCTGGTTATCCAGTGTTCGCCGCCGTCCTCTCTGGTTACCGCTGATCACGCTGCGCTTTGTTGCCGCCAGCGATGTGATCACCCCTCGTGGGCCGCCCACCCAGCTGCATCATCTTGTCTAAATTTACCTGCATTTGACTTACATAAAGGGCGCACCTGGATGGGTCGCTCATGATGACTTGGAAATTTCATGCTTAATAATTTGTTACGTAAAGTTGTCGGCTCTAAAAATGACCGTGAAGTCAAACGCATGCAAAAAAGCGTGCAGAGCGTCAATGCGCTGGAAGAGACCCTGGCGGGCCTAAGCGATGCGGAACTCCAAGCGAAGACACCGGCACTGCGTCAGCAATTAGAGGAGGGAGCCTCGCTTGATAGTCTTCTTCCCGAAGCATTTGCTGTCGTTCGTGAAGCCAGTAAGCGTGTTATGGGTATGCGTCACTTCGATGTACAGATGGTCGGTGGTATGACGCTGCATCGTGGCCGTATTGCAGAGATGAAAACCGGTGAAGGT
The DNA here is from genome assembly GCF_014640815.1 of Vreelandella lutescens. Classification (GTDB taxonomy): domain Bacteria; phylum Pseudomonadota; class Gammaproteobacteria; order Pseudomonadales; family Halomonadaceae; genus Vreelandella; species Vreelandella lutescens. The sequence goes on from NZ_BMHM01000002.1 coordinate 170,928, forward strand.
AAAACCCTGGTAGCCACCTTGGCAGTGTACTTGAACGCATTGCCAAACAAGGGTGTTCACGTAGTGACGGTCAATGACTATCTGGCACGTCGTGACGCCGAGTGGATGCGTCCTCTGTACGAGTTTTTGGGCCTCTCGGTAGGCGTTATCTTTGCCGGTCAAACAGGGGAAGAGAAGCGCCACGCTTACCAGTGCGATATTACTTACGGCACCAACAACGAGTTTGGCTTCGACTATCTTCGCGACAACATGGCGTTCTCGCTGGAAGATAAGGTGCAGCGCGGTCTGCACTACGCCATTGTGGATGAAGTCGACTCCATCTTGATTGACGAAGCGCGTACCCCGCTGATTATCTCTGGCGCGGTCGACGAAAATACCGATCTATACGGTATTGTGAATCGTCTGGCCCAGCAGCTTGAACAGGGTGAAGTCTCTGAGGACGATGAGGCACCGGTGAGCGGTGACTTCGTGCTTGAAGAGAAGCAAAAGCAGGTAGAGCTGACCGAGCAGGGCCACAATAAAGTGGAAGAGCTCATGCGGGCCGAAGGGCTGCTGGGTGAGGGCGAATCGCTCTATGCTGCCCAAAACCTGAACCTGCTGCAGCACATGCATTCGGCGCTACGCGCTCGCCATCTCTATCACCTGGACGTTGACTACATCGTGGCCGAAGGTCAGGTGGTGATTGTTGATGAGCACACTGGCCGTACCATGCCTGGGCGTCGGTGGTCAGAAGGCCTGCACCAAGCTGTAGAAGCCAAAGAAGGCGTTACCGTGCAGCGTGAAAGCCAGACGCTGGCCTCTACGACCTTCCAGAACTACTTCCGTCTGTATGAAAAACTGTCGGGTATGACGGGTACCGCAGATACAGAAGCGTTCGAATTCCGTCAAATCTATGGCCTTGATGTCATCGTTATTCCGACGAACCGCGTATTGGCACGTAAGGATCTGAATGACCTTGTGTACCTGAGTGCGGAAGAGAAGTACGAAGCCATTATCAAGGACGTAAAAACCGAAACGGAAGCTGGCCGCCCTGTGCTCGTGGGTACCGCTTCTATCGAAACGTCTGAATACCTGGCGCGCCTCATGCGCGAAGCCGGGCTGAAATTTAACGTGTTGAACGCCAAACAGCACCAGAGCGAAGCGGAAATTATTGCCCAGGCCGGGCGTCCTGGGGCCATCACGATTGCCACCAACATGGCCGGGCGCGGTACCGATATTATGTTGGGCGGTAACTGGGAAGCGGAAGCGGCGAAGCTGCAAAACCCAAGCCAAGCACAAATTGATGCGCTGAAGGCGGAATGGAAAAAACGCCATGAAGCGGTGCTGGAAGCGGGCGGCCTTCATGTGGTGGGTTCTGAGCGCCATGAATCACGGCGTATCGATAACCAGCTCCGCGGCCGTGCGGGTCGCCAGGGCGACCCGGGCTCTACACGCTTCTTCCTCTCTTTAGAAGACAGCCTGATGCGCCTGTTTGGCTCTGATCGTGTGAAGCGCTTAATGCAGGCGCTGGGTCTGGAGCGTGGCGAAGCCATCGAGCACAAAATGGTCTCCAATGCCGTTGAGCGCGCCCAGAAAAAAGTGGAAGGCCGCAACTTTGATATTCGTAAACAGCTCTTGGAGTACGATGACGTTGCCAACGATCAGCGTCGCGTGATTTACGAGCAGCGCAACGAAATTCTCGCTGCGGATGAAGTGTCTGCTGCCGTGGTGGGTATTCGTGAAGAGGTGATGGAAGAGGCGATCAGCGATTATGTACCGCCTCAGAGCCTGGCCGAGCAGTGGGATCTGCACGGTTTAGAAGCCCATCTGAAAACTGAGTTTAATCTTGATGCGCCGGTTGCACAGTGGGCAGCAGAAGATGAGCGCTTTAGCGAAGAGAAGCTACGCGAGCGCCTGCAAACCATGCATCGTGAAGCCTACGACGCCAAGATTGAGTCGGCAGGTGCTGCCCTCATCCAACGCTTTGAAAAGCAGGTGATGCTCCAAGTGCTGGATACGCGCTGGAAAGAGCACCTGCAGTCAATGGACCACCTGCGCCGTGGTATTCACCTGCGTGGCTATGCACAAAAGAATCCCAAGCAAGAGTATAAGCGCGAATCCTTCGAGCTTTTCCAACACTTGCTGACCAATATTAAATCTGATGTGACGCGTATTCTCAGTCACGTTCAAGTGCGCCAGCCAGAAGAAGTGGACGCCCTGGAACAGAAACGTCGTGAAGAGCTTGCCCGTGAAAAAGCGACCGCAGCCAGCCGCCATGATGCGCCTGATGCCGATGCCAACGAGGCGGCGCTACCGGGAGCTGATGGGCGTCCGCTACGTCGTGAAAACCCAAAAGTGGGCCGTAATGATCCTTGTGTATGCGGCTCGGGTAAGAAATATAAGCAGTGCTGCGGCAAACTGAGCTAACCACGTCTGGCGAAAGCGAACGTAGAGGAGAAAAACATGGCGGTGGGAAATCTTCCCTTTCCGGAATTGCCACCCCTTAATGGGGTGCGCCTGGGCACTGCAATGGCGGGCATTAAAAAGCCGGATCGTCGTGATATGGTGGTGATTGAGCTACCTGAAACGGCCACCGTGGCGGGAGTTTTTACTCGCAATGCGTTTTGCGCAGCCCCCGTCATCGTCGCCAAGGAGCATCTTGAACGGTGCTCCAGCAGCGGCGTTGCGCCGCGCTATTGGCTAATTAATACCGGTAATGCCAATGCGGGCACCGGTGAGACAGGCCTGCAGGATGCTTATGCCAGCTGTGCCGCTTTGGCTGAGCAGATGGGTGTTGAGCAGTCACAGGTGCTGCCTTTTTCCACGGGCGTTATTGGCGAGCCGCTGCCAATGAGCCGCCTGCTGGCGGGTTTGCCCAGTGCATTAGCGACGCTAGCCGATTCAAGCCAAGCGTGGCAGCAGGCAGGTGAGGGCATTTTAACCACCGATACCCGCGCAAAGGGTGCGACGGTGACAGTTGCCATTGGCGACCAGCAGGTCACCATCAACGGGATCACTAAAGGTTCGGGCATGATTAAGCCCAACATGGCGACCATGTTGGGCTTTGTCGCGACGGATGCGGCGATTGATCAGCCGCTATTGGCCACCCTGCTGCGAGAAACGGTGGATCGCTCGTTCAACTGCATCACTGTGGATAGCGATACCTCAACCAATGATGCCTGTATGTTAGCGGCTACGGGCACCGGCGCGCGTATCGAGAGTGAAGAGCACGTTGCTATCTTCCGTAACGCTCTGCAGCGGGTGATGACCGAGCTTGCACAGTCGATTATTCGTGATGGGGAGGGGGCTACCAAATTCATCACGCTACAGGTGAACGAGGCCAGCTCTCGCCAAGAAGCGTTAGATGTGGCGTTTACCGTGGCTCACTCGCCGCTGGTAAAAACCGCCTTATACGCTTCAGATGCTAACTGGGGGCGCATTTTGGCAGCGGTGGGTCGTGCGCCGGTCGAAGCATTTGACGTCAGTCGGGTCGTGATTGATCTAGGCGATGAACGCCTGGTCGAGAACGGAGGCCGCGCCACTAGCTACACCGAAGCGGCCGGCAGTGCCGTGATGGCCCAGGAAGAGATCACAATTCGCATTAATTTGGGGCGTGGTGACGAGGCGGCTACTGTATGGACCTCTGATCTCTCCCATGACTATGTGTCCATCAACGCGGATTACCGCAGCTAAGGCTGTGGCAACGTGCTAACGCAGCGAGATAGCGCCGCGCAGTATGAAGGCGGCGCGCACAAAGTGGATAAGACGTAATGAGTGTAATGGTAAAACGACGGGTTCATGTCGCGGCAGCTGCAATGATTAGCGCCGATCAAAAGCACGTGCTGATCGCGCGTCGGCCTTCAAACGTCGATCATGGCGGTTTGTGGGAGTTTCCTGGTGGCAAGCTGGCTCCTTATGAAACGGGGCTAGAGGGGCTGAAACGTGAGCTTCATGAAGAGTTAGGCGTTGAGATTGTGCGCGCCCAGCCGCTCATTCGCGTTCATCATGAGTACCCTGACAAACATATCCTGCTGGATGTATGGCAGGTGCATGAGTTTGCTGGCGAGCCGTTTGGTCGTGAAGGCCAGGCAGTGCGCTGGGTGCCGATGAATGAGCTGGTGAACTACCCATTCCCAGCAGCAAACCTGCCCATCTTACGTGCCGTCATGCTGCCCACTGAGTACCTGATTACCGGTGAGGAAGCCGACGACGAGCGCTTCGAGGCGCTGTTAGAGCGTGCTCTGCGTGAAGACAATATTCGCTTGGTGCAGCTGCGCGCTAAAAGCTTGGACGAAGCAGCCTATATTGCCCGTGCTGAGCGTGCGCTTAAGCTTTGTCGTGAGTTTGGTGCAAAGCTGCTGCTCAACGGCGAGCCAGCGCTTCTGGATCAGGTGGATGCGGATGGTATCCACCTGACCAGCGCGCGGTTAATGCAGCTGGATCGTCGCCCGATTGCGGAAAACAAATGGCTGTCGGCCTCCACGCACGATCAAAAGCAGCTCTCCCAAGCGGCCGTGCTGGGCTGTGATTTTGTCACGCTTTCTCCGCTACGCACCACGCCATCACATCCGGAAGTGGCCCCGATGGGCTGGCACGACTTCCAGCAGTTGGTGGAGCGTGCCGGTATGCCGGTATTCGCGCTGGGCGGTATGACCCGCTTTGACGCCAACCACGCGCGTGCGGTGGGTGCTCAGGGTATTGCATCGATTCGCGATTTCTGGAAATAAGTGCCGAGAAATAAGCGATGTCGGCTTAAGCGCTGATAGCAAAACGCCTGCTCTGGTGACAGAGCAGGCGTTTTTGGTTTTCAGATCACTCAAATTTAATCGCGATAGCGTCGGGTTAGGTCGCCGTAAGCGTCGATACGGCGGTCACGCAGGTAGGGCCATATGCGGCGAGTGTTTTCGCTACGTGCCATATCCAGGCTCACTACCAACTGCTCAGTCTCTTCACCGGCATGGGCTAGCAGTTCACCTTGCGGGCCGCAAATAAAGCTGCCGCCCCAAAACGCGATGCCATCGCCGACGCCAGAGTGGTCAGCCTCAAAGCCCACGCGGTTGGCAACCAGCACCGGCAGGCCATTAGCGACCCCGTGGGAGCGCTGAATCAGCGTCCAGGCATCTTTCTGGCGGGTTTTTTCCGCGTCGTCATCGTTAGGATCCCAGCCAATGGCGGTGGGGTAGAGCAGTAACTCAGCACCCGCCAGTGCCATTAAGCGGGCGGCTTCTGGGTACCACTGATCCCAACACACCAAAATGCCTAATCGACCCACCGAGGTGTCAATCGGCGTAAAGCCCTCTTTGCGGGCGTCGTCAGCATCGCCAGGGGTGAAGTAAAACTTCTCATAGAACCCTGGGTCGTCGGGAATGTGCATCTTACGGTATTGGCCAACGCGCCCCTTAGCGCGGTCATACACCACCGCAGTGTTGTGGTAGAGCCCTGCTGCGCGTTTTTCAAACAGCGAGCCCACCAGCACGATGTCTAGCTCTTTGGCCAGTGCGGCTAACCGCTGGCCGGTCGGGCCATCCAGCGGCTCGGCGAGATCAAACAGCGCTGGGTCTTCGTATTGGCAGAAGTAGTGCGTAGCATGCAGCTCTTGCAGTAGCACTAGCTGCGCCCCTTGGCTGGCCGCTTTGCGGATGCCCGCTTCGCTTTCCGCCAGGCTGCGTGCTTTATCGGGCCAGGCGGCTTGTTGAATCACCGCAACGTTAAGTGTCTGGGACATGCTGCCCTCCTTAAGAGTGAGTGGTAGCAGGTGCAAGCGTACCTTTGGGTAGCTGCATGGTTAAACAGTGCAGGCTGCCGTGTTGGCGAATCACGCTGACGCACTCAATAGGGATCAACGTATGTTCGGGGAAGGCAACGGCCAACGCTTGCAGCGCGGTGACATCGGCCGGATCACCATAGGTAGGTACCAGCACCGCATCGTTAATAATTAAAAAATTGGCATAGGTCGCCGGTAGGCGATGCCCGTCTTCCGGGTCAAAGCAGGCCTGAGGCCAGGGTAGTGCAATGAGCCGATAGGGTTCGCCGTTGCGCTGACGAAAGGCTTTCAACTCCTGCTCCATTGCTTGCAGCGCCGCATAGTGCGGGTCGGTGGGGTCATCGCAGCGCACATAGGCAATGGTAGAGGGGTTACAAAAACGTGCCAGGGTGTCCACATGGCTGTCCGTGTCGTCGCCTTCCAAATGCCCATTGGCCAGCCACAGCACGCGGTCTACGCCAAAGTCATCCGCCAAAAGCGCTTCAACGTCTTCCCGAGAGAGCAGCGGATTGCGGTTTGGGTTGAGCAGGCACGCTTCCGTGGTGAGCAGTGTGCCTTCGCCGTCAGTCTCGATAGCGCCGCCTTCTAACACCATCTCTCGAGAAGAGACCGGGCAGGCCCACACGCCTGCATCGGCTAGCCACTGTGTGAGCTGATTATCCCGTTCGGCGGGAAATTTACCGCCCCAACCGGTAAAGGTGTAATCCAGCAACAGGGGTTGATTATCTTCATCTACTACCGTGATCGGCCCATGATCCCGAGCCCAGGTATCATCAGTGGGTGCGACAATAAGCAGCAGCTGATGTTTGGGGATGCCGTAGGCATCAAACGTCGCGGTCAGGCGCTGATGGGTCGCCTCGTCTGGTACGCTAATGATCACGCGCTGATAGCGCGCCGTGGCAAGCACAATGCGCTCAAGCGTTGCTTCAATTCGCGACAGCATGTACGCCCAGTCGCCGTCGGGGCGGGGCCAGGTGAGCTGTAGGCCATCTTGAGGGTGCCATTCGGGCAATAAGCGGTGAGTCTTGGTAGCCAACGTCAAAGGTACTCTCACTAGTCAAAATAAGCTTACCCGGTGGGCAAGAGGGACGGGCGCAATTTAGGGGGTTGCCTCTGAACTTGCAAGCGATACCGTGTTTAAGGGAACGGCCCGGAAGGGGGCGACTCTAAGGCAGCGTTTGCACATGCAGCCATGCTAAAAAAACCGTACCATGGACGCCCATTATTAAGGAATGAAGCCATGCTTGATCGTTTGCCTTTTCTGGTGGGGCTGCGCTATGTGCGCGCTAAACGCCGGAACCACTTTATTTCGTTTATTTCTCTGACTTCAATGCTTGGGCTGATGCTGGGCGTTGCCGTACTGATTCTCGTCTTGTCGGTGATGAACGGTTTTGATCATGAGCTGCGCACGCGCATTTTAGGCATGGTGCCCCACACTAAAATCGAGTCGCAGGAAGGGCTGGTAGAGTGGGAGGCGTTGGCAGAGCAGTTAGTACAGCGTGATCGAGTGATTGGTGCCGCCCCTTACGTAGAACAGCAGGGCATGTTCTCTTCGGGTGGCCGCAACCAGGGCGCGATGGTCAACGGCATTCATCCCGATTGGGAAAGCCAAGTTTCCATTATTGGTGAGCATATGCGCCAGGGTGAACTGGCCGATCTTGTGCCCGGCGAATGGAATGTGGTGCTGGGGTCTATGCTGGCGCGCAGGCTGGGCGTTGGCGTTGGTGACCGTGTAACCCTATTGGTGCCAGAAGCGTCTATTACCCCAGCAGGCGTTTTTCCGCGCCTTAAGCGATTCACCGTCAGCGGCATTTTTAGCGTAGGGGCTGACTTGGACGCCAACTTGGCTTACGCCAACATTGAAGATATGCAAACACTGGCCCGTATGGGCGATGCAGTGGGTGGTTTGCGCCTGGAGTTAGATGACTTATTTGTGGCCGGAAGTGAGACCCAGGCTATTGTCGATGAGCTGGGCTCAGGCTACCGCGGCACCGACTGGACGTTCTCCCATGGCAATCTCTTCCAGGCGATTCAGATGGAGAAGCGCATGATTGCGCTACTGCTGACCGTCATTATCGCGGTTGCCGCGTTCAATATTGTGTCGACGCTGGTGATGGTCGTGACGGATAAGCGTGCTGATATTGCTATTTTACGTACCATTGGCGCGACGCCACGCTCAATCATGGGCATTTTTATTGTGCAGGGGCTGGCGATTGGGCTGATCGGGATTGCGGTAGGTGTCGCGGTGGGTATTTTACTGGCACTCACCATTTCTGATTTGATTGGCTGGTTTGAGAGCGCGTTTGGTATCCAGTTCTTGGATGCGGGGGTCTACTTTATCAGTGACCTGCCGTCGCGCCTGGAATGGAGTGATGTGCGTGATATCGTCATTGCCGCGTTTGGTTTGACGTTCCTCTCTACCTTGTATCCCGCATGGCGGGCTGCTCGTGTTCAACCTGCCGATGTACTTCGCTATGAATAAGGATGCTCCGATGACGTCAACCAACGTTAATGCCGTCATGCTGAAATGCCGTGAGCTAACCCGCGTTTACAGTGAAGGCCCGCAAGATCTCACCGTGCTGGATCAGCTTGACCTGACCGTGCATGCAGGTGAGCGTGTCGCCATTGTGGGTAGCTCTGGGTCTGGTAAAACCACGCTGTTAAATTTGCTGGGGGGCTTGGATCGCCCCAGTGCTGGAAGCGTAGTGATCGGTGGTGAGCCGTTGTCCGGACTGAATGAAGCCGCGCTTGGCCGTTTTCGTAATCAATATATTGGCTTCGTTTATCAGTTTCACCACCTACTCGCGGAGTTTACGGCGGTGGAAAACGCTGCGTTGCCGCTGATTATTCGCGGGCAGTCGAAAAAAGCGGCTGAACAGCGCGCCATGCAGATATTGGAACGCGTAGGAATGAAGGCACGCGCTGACCATAAGCCCGGTGAGCTGTCGGGCGGTGAGCGCCAGCGGGTAGCGATTGCCCGTGCGCTGGTCACCGATCCAAGCTTGGTGTTGATGGATGAGCCGACCGGCAATCTAGACCAAACTACCGCTGCGACCATTCTGGCGCTCATGGATGAGTTGGCTAAGGAGAGCGCCTGTGCGTTTGTTATCGTGACGCACGATGTCAGCTTGGCCGCCCACCAGGATCGCGTCATGAAACTGGATGGTGGGCGCTTGGTCGCTCAGGTATAGCGATGAGTTAACTTAATCGTCAAATTCTGATTCGATGCGAGCCCTGCGCCGCCGTCTTTTAAGGCGGCGGCGCTTCCAGTTATGAGAGACATGCCAGCGCCAAATGAGGCGAATACCTATATTGGCCACGGTGGCGAGCACAATCGCAGTAATGAGTGAACCTAGCATCAAGGGAGGCAAAATATCGTGCATCTGCTCGGCGATCCAACGAGTCGAGATGCGGGACGGAGCCTCTCGTGCAGGTGCTCCAAGTAGAAAGGTACCTATTCGATAATTGACATAAAAAATAAGCGGCATAGTGAGCGGGTTGGTCACCCAGACAAGCCCCACTGAGAGCGCTAAGTTGCAACGGCTTAGCCGCGCACCCAGCGCTGCCACCACCATTTGAAACGGGATGGGAAGCATCGCGCAAAAAAGCCCGACGCTAAAAGCGTTGGCAACGCTGCGTCGAGTTAATAGCCATAAGCCCGGATCCGCGATCAGCGGCGCTATAAAGCGCAGTGAACGCTGACGCCTTAACGTATCGGGTTTTGGCATGTAGCGCTGCAGGAAACGGCGCGGCATGTCAGGTACTCTTGCTATAAGTCGTTTCTATTATCCATATAGCGTAGGGCTTCGGCTACGGCGCGGACAGTAATGGTTGAACAGCAGGGAGGGGCGCATGGGGCAAGGGATTGCAATGCCTGCCGCATTGGCGGCGCTTGGCGGTGGTCTTCTGGCCGGGTGGGGGGGTGGTTCGAGTGGTGTTTGGCTGGTGCCAGTCGCGTTCTTAATGGCCCTGTTGTTTGTCAGCGCATGGCGGCCAAAAGCGTTGATTTGGCTGCTAATTGGCGGGGGAGTTGCCTTTAGTATTCAGCAGGAATGGGCACGCAGGTTACCTTCGGGGTTAAGTGGCCAAGATCTTGCTGTGTATGCCAAGGTTGTCGACGTTCAACATCATCAAGATGCCAAACGGCTGCGCTTAACTATTGAACGCTGTACGGCTCCCGCTCATTTACTTCCCTGTGATCAAGTGCGCCATGTCCGGGTGAGTGCCTACGATCAACATGCGTACCGAGTCGGTGAGCGCTGGCAGATGACGCTGCGCCTGCGCCCTCCTGCTGGTTTTAAGAACCCTGACACGTTTGATTTTGAGCAGTGGCTCTGGCGGGAGGGCATTCATGCCACTGGGTATGTCCGTTCAGAGCCTACCCCTCAGCGGCTGGAACAGGCCTCACCTCGGTTACGTCAGCGGGCGCTCGACTTTCTTGCTCAGCTTCCATTGGAGTCGCGTACCCAGCGCTGGTTAGCTGCGTTGACCCTTGGGGATAGCGAGCAGCTCACCCAAGATGACTGGGCACTGTTAAATGCTACAGGCACCACCCATCTGGTTGTGATATCAGGTCTCCACGTAGGGCTAGTCGCGTCATTTGTATTGCTGCTCAGCCGCTATAGCGCGCGTTTACTATCTTCAACCAACTGGCGGCTTCGCACCTGGCCCTGGTGGCTTGCTGGTGCGGCAGCTGTTGGTTACGCGGTGCTGGCAGGCCTTGCTCCACCGGCGATGCGAGCGATGATTATGACGCTGTTGGGCTTGTGGGTGCTCAGTGGCCGTCATGCCCCGGGGCCTTGGCAAGCCTGGTGGCTTGCGTTTGCATTGGTGCTGATGATCGACCCGTTGGCGCTTTGGCGGCCAGGGCTATGGCTCTCATTTGTGGCGGTGGGATGGCTGATTATTATTTGGCAAGGGAGGGCTCGGCCACAGGGTGTAAAAGGCTGGTGCTGGGCACTGCTGCGTTCTCAATTACTGCTGGCACCATTAATGGCTGCCGCGGTACTGGTTGCTTTTGGTCGTGTGGCTCCAGCCGCCCCTTTCATTAATCTCTTGGCCGTGCCCTGGGTGAGTTCTGTCATGGTGCCTACCGCGCTGCTGGGCTGGTTACTGTCACCTTTGCCGTTTGTTGGCCTGTTGCCCTGGTGGGTGTTTGAACAAGCGTTGGCAGTCTTTCATCAATGGTTAGTGGTTGCGGTAGCGTCAGCGCCGCTCTGGCAGCCGCCGGCACATTTGGCCTACCCATTAGCGGGTAGTCTTGTGCTGTTGGCGCTGTGTTGGGGGCTGCCTTCCGTTCCCGGCTGGCTGCGTGTTGGCACGGCAGCGCTGGTAATGACGATTCCCTGGTGGCCAAGAGAGCAATCGATTTCTGCTGGGCAGTTGCAAGTGACCGTTTATGATGTGGGGCAAGGGCAATTAATAGAGCTGCGCAGTGCTAACTTTCGATTGCTATACGATACTGGCCCTCGCTTTCGCAGCGGTTTCATGCCGCTACAAAGCCTTTGGCCGCCGGGCCAATTCTTTGATCACGTGATGGTGAGCCACGCAGATACTGACCATGCCGGAGGTGTTGATGCGCTATTAGCAGATCACCAAGTGGCACAATGGTCTGCACCGGCAGGGGAGTCCCTATCTGTTCCCCGGCAGCGCTGCGAGCAAGGACAGCACTGGCAGCATGATGGTATTACGTATCGAGTGCTCTGGCCGCCTGGCGGTGTGAATGAGCTATCTTCTAATGATCGCTCTTGTGTACTGGCAGTGTATGCAGGTGAGCACAGCTTATTGATCACTGGTGACGTGGGCCGCCAAGTGGAGCGGCAACTGCTCACACAGCTGGAAGGAAGCGTTAGCGTGCTAGTGGCGGGGCATCACGGTAGCGCGACCAGTTCGGGCGTTCAGTTTGTTCGTGAGACGCGGCCGCAGCATGTTGTTTTCAGTGCTGGGCGAGATAATGCGTTCCAGCATCCCGTCGATGATGTTGTGCGCCGCTTTCGCCAGCAGCAGAGTTGTTTATGGAGCACTGCCCAAGATGGCGCGCTAACATTTTCGCTGATCCCCCAGCAGTCTGTAACGCTTCAACCAGTGCGCAACTTGGTCGGTGGCCAGAAGCGGTGTTGAAGCGCGTCACCATCAGGTAGAATCGCCCACACTGCACACTACTGCCGGGAGCGCGTGTGACTGACTCAGGTTGGATGCTTTATAAACGTTTATTGGGCTACGTAAAGCCACACTGGCGTGCGTTCGCACTGGCCGTGGTTGGTTTTGTGATTTATGCGGCGTCAAGTACCGCGCTGGCGGAGATGATGAAGCGGCTCATTGACGGGATTCAAAACCCAGATGCCGCCTTTCGGTTTTTCCTGCCGCTGTTCGTGGTGCTGATGTTTGCCGCTCGCGGGTTAGGGACTTTTTTAAGTACCTATTTTATGGCTTATGTGGGGCGCTACGTGATTCATACGCTGCGCTGCGATGTGTTTGCTCACTTGCTTCATCTGCCAGGACGGTTTTTCGATCATCACTCCAGCGGCCATCTGGTGTCGCGAGTGACTTACCACGTTGAACAAGTGGCAGGGGCGGCGACCAACGCCGTCACCATCATCCTGCGGGAAGGGCTATTCGTCGTGGGGTTGATCGGTTATCTGTTCTGGACAAACTGGATGCTAACGCTGCTGTTTTTGGGCGTGACTCCCATTATTGCCGGGGTGGTGAGCTATGTAAGCAAACGCTTTCGGCGTATTTCCAAGCGTATTCAGCACTCCATGGGTGATGTTACCCATGTGGCGTCAGAGGCGCTCTCGGGCTATCGCGTGGTGCGTACTCACGGCGCGGAAGCGTATGAGAAGCAGCGTTTTGAGCGGGTAAGCGAAGAGAACCGTCGGCAAAGCATGAAAGAGGCGATGACCCGTGCCGTCAGCTCGCCCGTGGTGCTTATGCTGGTAGCCCTCTCGATGGCGCTGCTGGTTTGGCTGGCCATGGCCCCCTCGTTGATGGAAAACATGACGCCGGGTGAGTTTGTCGCCTTTATTACTGCCGCTGCCTTAATGATCAAGCCGGTGCGCCAGCTCACCGAGGTAAATAGCGAGATTCAGAAAGGAATTGCCGCAGCCTCAGAGCTCTTTGGGCTGCTCGACCTAGCTCCCGAACAAGATGAAGGTAAGCGTATTCCCAGTAAGTTGACGGGCAATGTGGTGATTGAGAACGTCAGCTTCCGCTACGGTGATGACCAGCCTAACGTGCTGCATAGTGTGGAGCTGAACGTTGCCCCAGGCGAACTGGTGGCCATTGTAGGCCGCTCAGGGAGTGGTAAATCTACCTTGGTTAGCCTGTTGCCACGCTTCTACCGACCCAGTGAAGGGCGCATTCTGATTGATGGCGTAAACGCTGATGAGTATGCCTTGGGGCCGCTTCGCCAGAATATTGCCTTGGTATCCCAGCAAGTGACGCTGTTTAACGCCTCTATCGCCCACAATATTGCCTATGGCGTGACCGACCCTGACATTGCTGCCGTTAAAGCAGCTGCCGAAGCAGCCTATGCCAGCGAGTTCATTGAAAAGCTGCCAGAAGGGTATGCAACGGTTGTTGGTGAGAACGGTGTCATGCTGTCAGGTGGACAACGCCAACGACTGGCCATTGCTCGGGCAATTTTTAAAGACGCCCCCATTCTGATTTTGGATGAAGCGACCTCTGCCTTGGATACCGAATCAGAGCGCTATATTCAAAAAGCGCTAGAGCACGTGTGCGAGGGCCGCACAACGCTGGTGATTGCCCACCGACTCTCCACCATTGAACGGGCCGACCGTATTTTAGTGATGGATCAAGGCCGCATTATTGAGCAAGGCACCCACCAAGCGCTGCTGGATAAAGGCGGGGCTTACGCCGCGCTGCATCAACTTCAGTTTCAGGAGAGTGAATGAGCCTTGCGCAGCGCTGGTTAAAGGCTGCTTATGGGGGCAGTGCTTGGCTGGCTCCGCTCTACCCGTTAGGTAGCTTATACCGTTATCTTGCGTGTCGTAGAGAGCAACGCTACCGACGGGGTAACGCACCAATATGGCAAGCGTCGGTGCCGGTGATTGTGGTCGGCAATATTACCCTGGGCGGTACGGGGAAATCGCCGTTGGTGGCTTGGCTGAGCCGCTGGTTGCAAGAGCAGGGGTACTCTCCCGGCATTGTGACCCGTGGTTATGGCGGCAAAGCACCTCACTACCCGCTATTGGTCACACCATCAACCGACCCGCAGCATAGTGGTGATGAGCCGCTCATGCTGGCACAGCAAACGGGGGTCCCGGTGATCGCGGATCCCCAGCGCGCTCGCGGCGCACAAGCGCTGGTGCAGCAGGGCTGCAACATTGTGATTAGCGACGATGGCTTGCAGCACTTGGCCTTAGGGCGTGATATTGAGTTAGTCGTGATTGATGGCGCTCGCGGGCTTGGCAATCGACGTTGCCTGCCTGCCGGGCCATTAAGAGAAGCGCCCGCTAGGCTTGCCAGTGTGGATGCGGTGATTATCAATGGAGCGCTGCAGCACCCGCTTGAGGTGCCCCATATGACGATGCAACTGGTGCCGCAGCGCTGGCGTTATTTGGCCACCGGTCAGCACTATCCGCTGCAGCCGTTGCCGTTTACGCTGCCCGTGCATGGGCTGGCTGGCATTGGCAATCCTCAGCGGTTTTTTAATACGTTGCAGGCGTTGGGCGTTCAAGGGGACATGCACCCCTTTGAGGACCACCAACCATTTAATGAACGCACCGTTCAGTTTACGCCGCTGCGCCCAATCATTATGACGGCTAAAGACGCTGTAAAGTGTCAGGCGTTTGCGCCGCCGGATAGTTGGGTATTAGAGGTAGAAGCACAGCTTCCGCAAGCATTTGAGGACTGGCTGTTAAACAGGCTGTCCGTACTAACACAAAGGGGTCGCATCGATGGATAAGGAACTATTGGCAATGTTGGTTTGCCCGCTCTGTAACGGTAAGCTGAAGTATGACCGCGAGGCGCAGGAACTTTGCTGCCATTACGACGGCTTAGCCTATCCGATTCAGGATGGCATCCCCGTGATGCTGCCTGAAGAAGCACGAAAAATGGATGTCGATGAAAAGCTATCTACCTCGCCTGGTCGCACCGGGGAGGCGTAATGGCTGACGTGACACCGCAGTTTATTGCTGTTGTACCCGCTCGGTTTGGCTCTTCGCGCCTGCCGGGCAAACCGCTACTTGAGATTGCAGGTGAGCCCATGGTGGCTCACGTTTGGCGTCGTGCCTGCCAAAGCCAGGCCAGCCGGGTAGTGGTCGCGACCGACGATGCGCGGATTCGCGATGCCATGCTGCCCTATGGCGCTGAGGTGGTGATGACCCGCGATGACCATCCATCGGGCACAGATCGACTGGCCGAGGTCGCAGAGCAATTAGGCCTCAGTGGCGACGCGTTAGTGGTGAATGTGCAAGGGGATGAGCCGCTGATTCCTCCTGCGCTTATTGATCAGGTGGCGCTTCGCCTTGCGGATGACCCGGATGCGGCGATGGCAACCCTTGCCGAGCCCATTGCAGACGTTGAGACACTGTTCAATCCTAACGTGGTGAAAGTGGTGCGTTCTCTGCAAGGGCGGGCGCTGTACTTTTCCCGGGCACCGATTCCCTGGGATCGTGAGCACTTTAAGACACAGCCAAACCTGCTAGAAACCGATGCCTGGCTACGCCATATCGGCATTTACGCCTATCGCGCAAGCTTCCTCGCGGCGTATCAAGACCTTCCTCCTTCAAGCCTTGAGCAGTTGGAACAGCTGGAGCAACTGCGCGCGCTGCAGCATGGTTATGCGATTCAAGTGGCGTTGGCAAACACAGTGAATCCTGCCGGAGTGGATACCCAGGAGGATTTAGAGCGGGTGAGGGCGCTGTTTGCCGTGCAGGACGAAGGAGGTGGCCTATGACCCGCGTACTCTTCGTATGTCTAGGCAACATTTGCCGCTCGCCTACGGCGGAAGGTGTTTTTCAGCGCTCCCTTGACCGTGCAGGGCTGAGTAAACGCGTGTCTATCGACTCCTGCGGTGTGGGCGATTGGCATGTGGGTAAAGCGCCGGATGCACGCGCTCAAGCGGCTGCACTGCGACGTGGCGTCGATATTAGCCATCTACGTGCCAGACAGCTAAACGCAAGCGATTTCCTTGAATTTGACTATGTGCTGGGGATGGATCGCGAGAATTTGGCTGCTATGCAATTGCTAAAGCCTGCTGATAGCCAAGCAAAGGTAGGCCTGTTCTTAGCGTATGCAGGGCTGCCTGATACCGATGTTCCCGACCCTTACTACGGCGGGGAGTCGGGATTTGAGCAGGTGCTGGATATGATTGAGCAGGCCAGTGCCGGATTGATTGAAGAGCTGACCCGTGGGCGCTAATAGGCAATCTACGTCCACTTGGGTAGATCTCTCGGCGGCCAATACGCTGAGGTTGCCTTGTCAGGCTGAGCGTTACGCAGCCCCTGCATCGCTGTCTTCTTTGCAGGTAGTGTTAAAAGAGGCGCGTGACCACCACTGGCCCGTTACTCTGTTAGGTGGTGGGAGTAATGTACTGCTGCCACCTCAGCTTGATGGCATCGCGGTTCGTCCTGCGTTTCGTCACTGGTGGCTGGAGTCTGACAAAGAGAACGTTATTGCCTACGTAGGTGCAGGCGTTAACTGGCACACCTTGGTGATGGCACTGGCAGCGCGTGGCCTTTGGGGCACTGAAAACCTTGCTCTAATTCCCGGTGATTGCGGTGCCGCGCCCGTGCAAAATATTGGTGCGTACGGTGTCGAGCTGAGCGATGTACTGAAATCGGTGCAAATCGTTGAGCTGGCAACGGGGGAGATGCGCTGGCTGAGAGTGGACGAATGCCAGTTTGGCTACCGCGACAGTCTCTTTAAGCAGGCGCTGGCGGGAAGCGTGGTGATTACCCAGCTAGCGTTAAGGCTGTCTGTGACTCCTAAGCCCGTCCTGGGTTATGGCGATTTAGCCGCCCGCGTGCCCGCGTCGCCCACGGCGTTAGCGGTTGCCCAAGCAGTGTGTGCCATTCGTCAGGAAAAGCTGCCTGATCCAGCCGAGCTGGCGAATGCAGGCAGTTTTTTCAAGAACCCGTTGGTAAGTAACGATCAGGCTCAACGGTTGTTGGAAGAGTACCCTGGGATTCCGCACTTTCCTCAGCCCAATGGCCAAACCAAACTGGCAGCAGGCTGGTTGATTGATCAGTGTGGCTTGAAAGGGCACCGAGAGGGAGCCTTTGGCGTTCATGATCGTCAGGCATTGGTATTGGTGCACTTTGGGGGAGGCGACCGTCCTGGGCTGTTGCGTTTTGCAGGTGCCATTGCCCGGGCGGTATGGGATCGATTTGCCGTTACCCTAGAGCCCGAGCCTCGAGTGGTCTAATCGTTGCTGCTTTTTTAGCCACAAAAAAACCCCGCCGAAGCGGGGTTTTTTGACGCTAACGATTACTCTTGCGAGTTTTGTTGCGCCTGCTGCTTGCGGAGTTCACGCGGGTCGTTATGGGCACGACGGCGCTGACGGCGCGGTTTGGCTGCTTCTTCAACCTCAGCCGTGGGTGCTGCGCTAGTAGGTTCAGCTGCTGGCGCTTCTTCGGTAGGTTGAGCCGATTCGTGTTGCTGCACTTTCGGCACAGAGTCTGCCTCTGCTTGAGTCTCAACAGCAGCATCTTGGCGAGGTGCTTCTTCACTCATTGCCGCTGGGGTTGGCTCGTTTGCAACAGCTGGCTCTTCGTTAGCTGCGCGTGCAGGTGCCTCTGCTGAGGGCTCTTCAACCGCTGCAGGCTCTTCGGCCACAGCAGGCTGATCAGCTACTGAAGGTGTCGCTTCGTGCTTGTGAGCGACAGGCGCTTCTGATTGCTGAGGTTGATGACTATCCTGCTCAGCAGTCTCAGCAGTCTCAGCAGTCTCAGCAGTCTCAGCAGTCTCAGCAGTTTTCTGCTCTTCTTGCGGAGTGTGGAGCTCCTCAGCAGGTGCCGTGCTTTGTGTGTCAGCTTCTGGGGTGCGTACCGCTTCTTCAGGTGCGGCACTCTCCATTGCAGGCTGGCTGTCAGAACTGTCTGCGTCAGTTGCTTTCGGTGCTTCCTCTACGGCGGGGGCCGTTTCTGGTAGCGCGTCGTGTGTTACCTGTTGCTGTTCAGCGACGGTTTCGTTAGCCGTAGGTGCGCTCTCGGCAGTCTCTGGCTGGGCGTTGCGACGTTGACGCGTTGACTTGCGTGCTTTATCTGCACTCTTAGCCGGGCGCTCTGCGGTCGTATCGTCTTCAGCCGCTGACGTTGCCTGCTCAGCACTTTCGTCTTTGGTGGTGCTTGCGACCTGCTCAGGGGCTGTCTCATTCGCCACAGGAGCAGCAGAGGCTGCCGGAGCCACGACTGCATCGTCAGATGCAGTTGTGACGTCTTGCGGCTGAGGAGCCTGGGCTGCTTCAGCCTGCAGTTTCAGTTGCTCGGCTTCTGCTTGAGGGTTGAGAGCCTGCTTGCGCGAACGGGTGCGCGGGTTGTTGCGGGTGCGCTTTGGCTTACCGTCGTCCTGGTTGCTATCGTCAGCAGCGGGAGCCGTCCGTGTGTCTTCGCTCTTCGGCTTGGGATCCCGCTGCTTCTCGCGACGGTTTTCCGGCTGAGGCGTAGGTTTCTCAACGTCCTCTTTCGGCGCATCTTTCGCAGAGGACTCTTTCTGGCGAGCGCTCTTAGGTGCGTTGTCTTGCTGTTTAGCATCCTCTTGCTGCGGATGACGGCGACGATTACGTGTGCGGCTAGGGCCGCTGCGCTTATCACTGCTGTCGTCATTGCGTGAGGTGTTGTTGGGCTGCTCGCTGCTGCGCTGCTCATTTTTCGCCGTGTTATCGCTACGCTGCTCATTTTTCGAAGCGCTATCGTTGCGCTCTTGAGCCGGCTTTGAACGACGCTCATTGCGCGGCGGACGGCTGTTGCTGGAGGCCGCTTCCTGTTTGCGCGGTGCGGGCGCTTCTGGTGCAGGCGGCTGGGTGCTGTCATCGCCCCCTAACAGTTTGGCAAAGCCGCGGATAAAGCGACCCAGTACGCTGGGTTGCTCAGGGTCTGCAGGCGCTGGCGCTGGCGTCGGTGCGGTAGCCGCTTTTGCAGGCGCTTCTTCTGTTTGCAGCGAGGCCGGAGCAGGCGCGTTATGCACAACGCTTTTTACGGCGGCTTCGGCACGCTGTGCGGGGGCCGCAAAGCTAGGATCTGGCTCTTTGCCAACCTCTGTATTGGTAGAGAGTTCGAAGCTTGAGAGGGTTTGGCTCTCATCTTCATCAAGGTGGTCTACCCGTAGGCGCTGAACGTCGTAATGCGGGGTGTGCATATCCGGGTTAGGGAGCAGCACCACGCGTACGCCTTGGCGCGACTCAATGTCTGCCAACACGCTACGTTTTTCATTCAGTAGATAAGTGGCGACAGAGACCGGCAAGATGGCGCGAATCTGTGCGCTGCGCTCTTTCATGGCCTCTTCTTCAATAAGGCGCATGATGGAGAGCGACAGAGAGCGTACGTCGCGAATGGTGCCTTGGCCGTTACAGCGCGGGCACACCACACCGCTGGTTTCGCCTAGCGACGGGCGCAGGCGCTGGCGGGACATTTCCATCAGGCCAAAGCGTGAAATGCGCCCGATCTGAACGCGTGCACGATCCAGTTTTAGCGCATCGCGCATGCGGTTTTCTACTTCGCGCTGGTTGCGCGCAGGGCCCATGTCGATGAAGTCGATCACCACCAAGCCGCCGATATCACGCAGGCGCAGCTGGCGAGCGATTTCGTCGGCGGCCTCGGAGTTGGTTTGCAGGGCGGTTTCTTCAATATCGCTGCCCCGCGTAGCGCGCGCGGAGTTGATGTCGATAGACACCAGAGCTTCGGTGTGGTCGATCACAATCGAGCCACCGGACGGCAGTTTTACTTCCCGCTGGTAAGCGGTCTCAATTTGCGACTCAATCTGGAAGCGAGAGAAGAGGGGCACTTCATCCGCGTACAGCTTAATTTTTTGCTGGTAGGAGGGCATCACCTGGCGAATAAAGGCCAGCGCCTCAGCGTGAATCTCGGGGCTGTCGATCAGTACCTCGCCAATGTCCTGGCGCAGGTAGTCGCGCATGGCGCGAATGATGACGTTGGACTCACGGTAGATCAAGAACGGTGCAGAGCGCTTACCGGCTTCCGTGGTGATGGATTCCCACACTTGGACTAAGTAGTCCAGATCCCACTGAAGTTCTTCTGGGCTACGG
Organism: Vreelandella lutescens; assembly: GCF_014640815.1. Lineage (GTDB taxonomy): Bacteria > Pseudomonadota > Gammaproteobacteria > Pseudomonadales > Halomonadaceae > Vreelandella > Vreelandella lutescens. Next base: position 190,898 of record NZ_BMHM01000002.1, read on the forward strand.
CCAATGCCTGCGGTGCGAACAATGAGACCCATTTTGTCGGGCACAGTGAGCTGGCCCATGGCGTCTTTTAACTGGCTGCGATCATCCCCTTCAATACGGCGCGAAATACCGCCGGCGCGGGGGTTATTCGGCATCAGTACCAGGAAACGGCCCGCCAAACTAATAAAGGTAGTCAGCGCTGCCCCTTTGTTGCCGCGCTCTTCTTTATCTACCTGAACGATGACTTCCTGGCCTTCCTTAAGCACTTCTTTAATGCTCGGGCGCCCAGACACATCTTTAATAAAATATTCGCGGGAAATTTCTTTCAGCGGAAGGAAGCCATGGCGTTCGGCGCCAAAATCGACAAAAGCAGCTTCAAGGGAGGGTTCTACACGGGTAATTTTACCCCGATAAATGTTGGCTTTTTTCTGTTCGCGCGCACCTGACTCAATGTCTAAATCGTACAGGCGCTGCCCATCTACCAGTGCAACCCGCAGCTCTTCAGGCTGGGTTGCGTTAATTAGCATCCGTTTCATGTTGTCTCACGTAGCATGGCGTGCCGACGTGCTTTTAAAAGCTAGCGTCGGCGAATCGCTGGGTGCTGCGTGCTTGTGCTCGGCGCATGATTATGCTGACGCATTAAGCCGGGAAGGCAGTCGTGCCGACCCGGCCGAAAGGGCGTTGAGTACGTGGCGGTGGCAGAACATGTTTCGGTGGCTGTCACGTCCATCCGGCTCTGCTGACACCGCCCACACCTGGCATACATCGATTCACCAACGCCGGTATCGGCACAGCGTTGATCTTAGCGCCCCTGCATGGCAGCGCCTTGTGACGAAAAGGGGCTACTGGCAAGGGCGTGACGTTTATTTAATGACGGGCCTGCCGTTGCTGACATGACCTGACGCTCTCTGTCGTTAAACTTTTGCTGAACGACAGAGTTACTGCATTTCAATACGTTATAAGCAGGGAGTGCGTACACTGGTCCATACTTTTCGCTCTGACCTGCGTGTTTGTCGGGCAGGTGCGAAGGCAAAACGTGGGGAATCATTCGCCATACAATAGATATATAAGCGGGCCACGTTCGGCCCGGCCACGTTGGCCGATGAGCGCATTGGAATATAACAGTAAAGACAACCACCAGCAATTGACGCAATGCCCGTTGGTCTACGTTAGAATGCCGTTTTTAGTCTGACATGAAAGAATGTCACCAGGAGTAAGCGGCAATGTCCGAAGGGCGTGAAGTACAGTGGGTGGATATCGCCCCGGAACAAGCGGGTCAGCGAATTGATAATTTTTTAATGACACGTTTAAAGGGTGCACCGCGGGCCTTGATTTATCGCATCGTGCGTAAAGGTGAAGTTAGGGTTAATAAAAAGCGGGTGAAGGTGGATTATCGCCTTCAGGCGGGCGATTTAGTGCGGGTGCCACCGCTGCGCTTGGCGCCTAAAGAGGCCGTCAAAGAAGTCAGTGATAATCTTCGTGACCTGTTGGTAGGTAGCGTGATTATGGAGGGGCCCGATTGGATGGTGCTTAATAAGCCATCAGGTTTAGCGGTACATGGTGGTAGCGGTGTGAAAATCGGTTTGATCGAAGCGCTGCGCCAGGTGCGCGACGACCTGACCTTTTTAGAGCTGGTACACCGTTTAGATCGTGATACATCGGGTTGCCTGCTGCTTGCAAAGTCGCGCGATGCGCTGGTAACGCTCAACGAAGCGCTAAAGAAGCATGGGATGGATAAGCGCTATTTAGCCTTGGTGGCAGGTCGTTGGCCTGCTCGCAAAACCTACGAAAGCGCCCGATTAGATCGTTTTGAAGCCGGCAATGGTGAGCGCCGAGTGCGGGTGGATCCTAATGGTAAGGTGTCCCGAACCCACTTCTCGGTTGTAGAAACGTTTGAGAAGGTCACGCTGATTGAAGCTGAGCCCGTGACTGGGCGCACCCATCAAATTCGTGTCCACGCTGCCCATGCTGGGCATGCACTGCTGGGCGATGATAAATACGCAACTCGAGAGAGTGGCTTGCTAACCAAGCAGTTGGGGTTAGGGCGGCTGTTTTTGCATGCTCGCTCGCTTACTTTTCCCGAGCCGGGTAATGGTCGGCCGGTAACGGTGAAGGCACCGCTGCCGGATGCGCTGGAAGAGACGCTCAAGCGCGCACGTCAATAAAAGAGGGCTGTTATGCGTTACGAGCTCATTATCTTCGATTGGGATGGCACGCTCATGAATTCAGTGCCGAAGATTGTTGCCTGTATGCAGGCGGCGGCAGCAGACGCTGAATGGGGCGAACTTGATGTTAGCGCCATTGAGGACATTATTGGTTTAGGGCTGCCTGAGGCCATCGCTAAGCTCTGCCCGGGCATTGGGGCTGAGCAGGCAGAGCGGTTGCGGCAACGCTATTCTCACCATTTTGTGCAGGGTGACACCACGCCCATGCCCTTTTTCGATGGTGTAGAAGCGCAGCTGGCAAGGTTGCGGGCTCGTCCTCAGCAGCGGCTGGCCGTTGCCACGGGTAAAAGCCGTCGAGGGTTAGATCGTGTCTTCCATGAAACCGGCAGTGGGGCTTTTTTTCATGCCAGCCGAACCGCTGATGAGACGCGTTCTAAGCCACACCCGCAGATGCTGTCAGAGATTTTGACAGAGCTGCAAGTTCCCGTAGAACGGGCGGTCATGGTGGGTGATACCGAGTATGACCTGGAGATGGCGCGTGCGATTGGCATGGATCGCGTAGGGGTAACGTATGGGGTGCATACGCCTGCGCGTTTAGCGGCTAGCCAGCCGGTGTGGGTCGCAAAAGACGTACCGTCACTGTTTGACTGGCTGTACGAGTAGCCAGCGCTATGGGTGGCTCAGGACGTGATGAAACAAACAGTAGGAACCGACGATGAGTGATGAGCAGCAGCGCGGCGATAGCAGGGAAGAGTCTCCTCAGCGTGAAGATCAGCGCGACGCTGATGATCGCTGGACCCAAGGGCCTGATGTCTCCCAAGAAGCGCAGGAGCCTCCGTTAGTGGGTGGGCGAGATGACGATGCGGAAACGCTCCGCGAGCGCCAGCGTCTTGCGCAGTTGGAGATGATGGATCGCTGGATCGGAGGCGTGCTGACCGAGCAGCGCAGAACCCGTCGCTGGAAGCTGTTTTTTCGGTTGATGCTGCTAGCGCTAGTGCTGGTTTCTCTTACTACCACTTTATACCGAGTGTTTTTGGCCGAGCCAGCCGCCTCGGTGCCCGCACAGCAGCACCTTGCTTTAGTGGAGGTGCATGGCGTGATTGCCAGCGATTCACCGGCGAACGCGGAGCGTATTATTAAGGGCTTGAACCGCGCCTGGGAGAATCAAAGTGCATCGGCAGTGGTGCTGCATATTGATAGTCCTGGTGGAAGCCCGGTGCAATCTCAGCGCATCTATTCAGAGATTATCCGGCTGCGAGAGCAGGGCGATAAACCCATTATTGCAGTGATTGAGGATGTCGGTGCCAGTGGGGCGTATTACATTGCAGCGGCGGCCGATGAAATCGTGGCCTCTCCTGCCAGTTTGGTGGGCTCGATTGGCGTGATCTACGCTGGTTTTGGCTTTCAAGAGGCGATAGCTGAGCTAGGCGTTGAGCGCCGGGTGATGACAGCAGGCGAAAATAAAGCGTTTTTGGATCCGTTTCAGCCTCTCGATGAGGAAGTGGCCCGTTTCTGGCAGAGCGTGCTCACTCAAACCCACGAGCAGTTTATCAGTGATGTGCAGGCTGGGCGTGGTGAACGTTTGAGTGATCGCCCGGAGATTTTTTCCGGGCTGATTTGGAGCGGTGAGCAGGCGCTTGAATTAGGATTAGTCGATGAGCTGGCAAGCCTTGAGCAAGTGGCGCGGGCGCAGGTTGGCGAGGCGTCGTGGGAAAACTATACGCCTCGTCTAGACCCCTTCGAGCGCCTAACGCGCCGTTTTACCCAAGCGGCGGCAGAAGTGCTCGGTCTGCAGGGTGGTCATGCGCCCTTAAAGTTTCAGGTGCAGTAACGTTAGTGATCGCCAAGTGGGTTCATACCCACTTGGCGAAGCATGTTGCACAGCGCAATGAGTGGTAGGCCGATCAGCGCATTAGGGTCGCGTCCTTCTAAGCGCTCAAACAGCGCAATGCCTAACCCTTCCATACGAAAGCTGCCTGAGCTATCCAGCGGTTGCTCCAGTGCCACGTAACGCTCAATTTCCTGCTCGCTCAGTGTGCGAAAAACGACGTCAAACGGCTCGATATGCACCTGATGGCGCTGGTGGCGCGTATCTACCAGGGCAAGGCCAGTCAAAAACGTGACTTTATGGCCTGAAAAGCGCGCTAAGTTAGCCCGGGCTCGCTCAGCGGTATGCGGTTTGCCGAGAATGTCACCTTCAAACAGCGCTATTTGATCAGAGCCAATAATGCAGTGGTGGGGAAAGCGCTCGGCGACGGCGTTTGCCTTGCTCAGCGCTAGGCGGTGCACCAATGCCTGGGGTGACTCATCAGTCAGCGGTGTCTCATCAATATCGGGGGAGCAGCACTGGTAGGGAAGGTGTAGCCTATCCAGCAGCGCTTGACGAAAGCGCGAGCTAGAGGCGAGTACAAGAGGGGCGTCGGGTGTTTGTGGCACTATCGTCTCCTAGTGGCCTAAATGGCGTAATATGCATCGGCAATGAGTGTAGCGAAAGCGCAGCGGCATGCCTAATGACGCTGTTTCCATCGATAAACCGATAAGAATTATGCCATGAGCTTTGACACCAGGAGGGCGAGTGCCTATCATTGCGCGCCTATGTTGACCTCACAACTCCCCAGCCGGGTTGAGCCTTATAAGCTTGCAGCCCGCCGCGAACGACTTGAAGGCTTAGTGGCGCTGGATAAGCTGCCCCGCCTTGCTGAAGAAGCAGGTGACCAAACTGGCGACTGTCACGTCGTGCTTGAGTTTGGTGTAGATGCCCAAGGCCGTCGCGAAATTCGTGGCCATTTGCAAGCGACCCTGGCATTGCCTTGTCGCCGCTGTATGGTGCCGCTTAGCCAAGACGTTTCCAGTAACTTCCTGCTTGGAATGATTACAGATGAAGCCTTGGCGGCCGAGCTGCCTGCCAGTCATGAACCGGTGCTGGTGGAAAATGAACGGCTGGACTTGCTGACGGTAATAGAGGATGAATTAATCCTCAGCTTGCCGCAGGTGGTCTATCACGATGAGACCGAATGCTATGTCTCGGCGGAGCAGCTGGTCAGCAAGACCGAAGGCGCGGCGGCGGAGTCCGCTTCAGCCAAGAATCCTTTCGCGGTGCTCAATGCTTTGAAAAGCAGTGGCGCTTTGAAGGGCAAAAAGTAAGCATCACTTACCCTACATACCTTGGAGTAAACACCCATGGCAGTTCAACAGAACCGTAAAACTCGTTCCAAGCGCGGCATGCGTCGTAGCCACGATGCGCTGAGCGCACCGACTCTGTCCCAGGACAAAGAAACCGGCACCACTCACCTGCGTCACCACGTATCTCCGGATGGTTTCTATCGTGGTCGTAAGGTAGTTGAGGTTTAATCCTTAACTCTTGATCGAGTGGTGAAGCAGAGTGGGTGCAGTGCGCCTAGCCATTGATGTCATGGGGGGTGACCAAGGCCCCCGTGCCATCATTGAGGGGGCTGCCAGGGCAGTGATAGAGCGTCCTGACCTAGAGCTCACTCTGTTTGGCCCGCATCAGCGTATTATCGCTGAGCTTTCGCGCTTGCCGCAGCCCTTGGCTGCGGCAGTGTCACGTTTAGTGGCCAGCGATGCGCCTGATGCTGTGTTGCAAGATGCCTCTGCGGCCTGGGCGTTGCGACATGGGCACGAGACCAGCATGGCGTATATGTTGCGCTCCGTTGCCAATGGTAATGCAGCTGCCGGTGTGAGTGCGGGAAACACGGGTGCGCTTGTGGCGCTGGCTAGGCGTGAGCTTGGTATGCTGCCAGGTTTTTCGAGGCCTGCTATCAGTACGGCGATTCCCTCGCGGGGTGGCCGACGCTGCTATTTGCTGGATTTAGGCGCGAATGTGGATTCGCCTGCGTCGCGTTTAGTCGATTTCGCCATGATGGGTGCGGCGATGTCTCAATGTGTCGATGGTATCGAATGTCCCCGGGTGGCGTTGCTGAATGTGGGTGCAGAAGCAACGAAAGGAAGCGCTACGGTGCGTGAAGCGGACCGGCTTCTGCGTGAATGCTCTCACACGTTGCGTTTTGCCTATCAGGGGTATGCCGAGGGTGGTGACATCTTTCAGGGTGACATTGATGTCATGGTTTGCGACGGTTTCGTGGGGAATGTAACGCTCAAGGCGAGCGAAGGTTTGACCCGTATGCTGGTAGAGCGTGTGCAAATGGCGTTTGAGTCACGTCTTTGTGGGCGGTTAGCAAGTTTACTGGCCAAACCTGTGCTGAAGCGGCTCAAGCAGGAGCTTGATCCCGTTCGTTACAATGGCGCAAGCCTACTTGGGTTAAAACGTATTGTGGTGAAAAGCCACGGTGGTGCCCGTGCAGACGGGTTCTACTATGCTATTCAGCGAGCATTGCAGGAAGTGGAGCATGATCTGCCTGCTCAACTTGCCAAGCGCTGGGCTTAGCTCACTTGGCCTGAGCGGGAGGCAACAATGCGTTGTATGATTTTTGCGGGTTATTGGCGGCAGCAGGATATGCCTAACGCTGTTTATCAGCAGTGCCAATAACCACGCTTATCGCTCAACTGAGCAAATGCCTACAAGAGCAAAGGTGAACGACATGTCTCAACCCCTTGCCCTCATTTTTCCCGGGCAAGGCTCTCAGCAGCTTGGGATGTTGCGAGAGCTAGCCGAGCGCTACAGTGTGGTGGGAACGACATTTGAGGAAGCATCCGACGCACTGGGCTACGATTTGTGGAAAGTCGTCCAGGAAGGTCCTGAAGATGCACTTAATGCAACGGCCTGCACCCAGCCCGCGCTACTGACATCAAGCGTCGCCATTTGGCGTGTATGGCAGGAGCTGGAAGGGCCTCGCCCCAGTATTATGGCGGGGCACAGTCTGGGTGAATACAGTGCGATGGTCTGCGCTGGCGTCATGGGTTTTGCGGAAGGTGTGCAGCTTGTACGCTTGCGCGGCGAGGCCATGCAGGACGCTGTGCCAGCAGGTCAGGGCGGCATGGCTGCTATTTTAGGGCTTGATGACGCTGCCGTAGAGGCCGCTTGTGCTAATGCTGCACAAGGTGACGTTGTTTCTGCCGTGAACTATAACTCTCCCGGTCAGGTGGTGATTGCCGGTAGCAAGCCCGCTGTTGAGCGTGCTATTGCTGCGTGCCAAGAAGCAGGTGCGAAACGTGCGCTTGCGCTCCCTGTGTCAGTACCTTCCCACTGTGCCCTGATGCGGCCTGCCGCAGAGCGCCTTGCTGCAGCAATGCAGGCGATTGAGCTGCGTGCACCCCGCTACACTGTTATTCAAAACGTCGACGCTCAGGCGCATGCGGATGTTGATACGCTGCGTACTCGTTTGATCGAGCAGCTTTATCAGCCGGTTCGTTGGTCCTCTTGCGTTGAAGCGATGTCTGAGCAGGGTGCTAATGTCTTTATCGAGTGTGGGCCCGGCAAAGTGCTGACAGGTTTGAATAAGCGTATTGTGCGCGGAGCCAAAGGGCTTGCGGTCAATGACCCTGACAGTTTGGACGCAGCACTCGAGCTTGCGCGAGAAACGTTAGCGGGTAATGCGTGATAAACGGCTATTTTCAGCTACCCTTGCTTAGTTCAGTGGAAGGAAGAGTGTTATGACGCAAGAAAAACGAGTTGCATTGGTAACGGGTGCCAGCCGAGGCATTGGCCGCGCCATTGCCCATGAGCTTGGTCGCCAGGGTCGAATCGTTATCGGAACGGCCACCAGCGAATCTGGCGCTGAAAAAATTGATGCTGACCTCAAAGCGAATGGCTTTGAAGGTGCAGGCATGTGCTTGAACGTGACGGAGCAAGCTAGCATCGATGAGGTGCTGAAGACGATCGCCGAGCGTTTTGGTGCACCGACTATTTTGGTTAACAATGCGGGCATCACCCGTGATAACCTCCTGATGCGGATGAAAGAGGACGAGTGGGACTCCGTTATGGATACCAACCTCAAATCTGTCTACCGTGTCAGCAAGGCGTGCCTACGAGGCATGACCAAAGCGCGTTTTGGGCGTATTGTGTCTATTAGCTCTGTTGTGGCCACCATGGGTAACCTGGGCCAAACTAACTACGCCGCTGCTAAAGCGGGTATGGAAGGCTTTAGCCGTGCGTTAGCGCGTGAAGTGGCCTCCCGTGCGATTACGGTGAATGCCGTTGCGCCAGGTTTCATCGCGACTGATATGACCGAAGCGCTTCCTGAAGCGCAGCACGAAATGTTGCTGAAACAGATCCCGCTGGCGCGTCTGGGTGGGCCAGAAGAAATTGCCGCTGCCGTTGGCTTTTTGACAAGCGATGGCGCAGGCTATATCACTGGTGAAACGCTGCACGTGAACGGCGGTATGAATATGCGTTGATGGCCTTGGGCTTGGCGGTTGCGTCAGCTTAAGGGCGTCTATAAACTACCCCGCAGCTTTTGGCTTGCGGTTTCCAAATAGCTGGTTATCTCTAACGGCTAATGTGAACGACTGGAGTACGTTGATGAGTACTATTGAAGAGCGCGTAAAGAAAGTAGTAGCAGAGCGCCTGAACGTTAAAGAAGAAGACATCCAGAACAGCTCTTCTTTCACTGAAGACCTGGGTGCTGACTCTCTTGACACCGTTGAACTGGTGATGGCGTTGGAAGAGGAATTCGACACTGAAATTCCTGATGAAGAAGCTGAAAAAATCACCACGGTTCAAGAAGCTATCGACTACGTAAACGCCCACCAGTAAGGGCACGGTCGACGCTGTGAACCAGGGTGGGGTGTTAACCACCCGTATCTAAAAAGCCGTCCTGATACAGGGCGGCTTTTTTGCTTTACGGTCACAATGAATATAACGTTCAATCTCCGTTATACTAGTCACCAAATTTCTGCAGCAAATGACCCAGATGGGTCGTGTCACCATGGATGCCTGGAGGAAAGCTGATGGCGCGAAGAAGGGTAGTGGTAACTGGGTTAGGCCTGGTGACCCCAGTGGGCAATAGCGTAAATGAGTCGTGGGCGAATATTGTCGCCGGCAAAAGCGGCATTGCACCTATTGAGCACTTCGATACCAGTGGCTTCAATACGCGGTTTGGTGGTTCGGTAAAGAATTTTGATATCAGCCCTTACCTGAACCCCAAAGACGCTCGCAAAATGGATTTGTTTATTCAGTACGGTATGGCGGCCGGTGCCCAAGCGGTTCAGGATTCAGGCATAGAGTGTACCGAAGAGAATGCTGAGCGTATTGGTGTTGCGATTGGTTCAGGCATTGGCGGGCTGCCGATGATTGAGCATAACCATAACGCGCTCAATAAAGGGGGCGCACGCCGGGTGTCTCCGTTTTTTGTGCCGGGCTCCATCATTAATATGATTTCGGGCAATATGGCGATCCAGCACGGCTTTAAAGGCCCCAACATTGCCATTACCACAGCGTGCACCACGGGTACCCATAACATTGGCTACAGTGCACGTACCATCGCCTATGGCGATGCAGATGTGATGGTGTGCGGTGGGGCTGAAATGGCCACTACGCCGCTTGGTTTAGGTGGTTTTTCGGCGGCTCGTGCGCTTTCAACCCGTAACGACGATCCACAAGCGGCGAGCCGCCCATGGGATGCTGACCGCGATGGTTTTGTGCTCTCGGATGGTGCGGGTGTGCTGGTGCTGGAAGAGTATGAACACGCAAAAGCACGTGGCGCTCACATTTATGCGGAGCTGGCGGGCTTTGGGATGAGTGATGATGCCTATCACATGACCGCACCGCCTGAAGATGGCCGTGGTGCGGCGCTTTCCATGAGTAACGCTGTGAAAGATGCGGGTATTTCCCCGGCGGACGTTCACTACATCAATGCGCACGGCACGTCGACGGCTGCTGGAGATTTGGCCGAGAGCCGTGCTATCGAGAAAGTGTTGGGCAGCGCTGCCCAGCAGGTGGCGGTGAGCTCTACCAAATCGATGATTGGTCATCTATTGGGAGCCGCTGGCGCAGTAGAGGCGGTCTTCAGCATTCTGGCTATTCGTGATCAGATTGCGCCGCCCACTATCAATCTGGATAACCCGCAAGAAGGCTGTAACCTGGACTACGTGCCCCACACTGCGCGAGAAATGCGCATTGAAGTCGCGCTCTCCAACTCGTTTGGATTTGGTGGCACCAACGGCTCGCTGCTGTTTAAAAAGGTGTAACGCTTGATGCCAATGCCCCAGGTGCCATTCGATGACCGCGGGCTAGCGTATGGTGACGGAATATTTGAAACAGTACTGCTTCGCGACGGTCAGCCTGTGCTCTGGGATTACCACCGCGCTCGTTTAGAGCAGGGCTGCCAGCGATTGAATATTCCGTTACCTTCTGCTCAACAGCTGGTTCAGACGTGGCAGTCGCCGCCAACATCAGCGCTGGAAGTGCTCAAGCTCATCTTGACCCGTGGTAGTGGAGGTCGAGGTTATGCACTGCCTGAGCACGTTGAGCCTCGATTGATAAGCCGTCGGATGCCGTTTGCCGCTAACGCAGAGCGTTGGCAGGGAGGGGTTTGTGTGCGGTTATGCCATTTACGCTTAGGGCACCAGCCGTTGCTGGCCGGTATCAAGCACCTTAACCGCCTGGAAAACGTGCTGGCTCGCCAAGAGTGGCAGGATAGCCGTATTGCCGAAGGCCTATTGGCTGACTCGTCAGGCAAGATGGTGGAAGCCACCAGTATGAATCTGTTCTGGTCGTCCAATGGGGTGCTTTGGACACCCTCTGTCGACCACTGTGGCGTGGCGGGAACGCTGCGTGCTGCACTGCTGGCTCAGGGTGTGATCCGAGAAGGCACGCTGTCGATAGATGACTTACCTCACAGTGAGCGCCTATGGGTAGGTAATTCAGTGCAAGGTGTGTGGCCCGTTAGTGAGCTTTTAGATGCACATGATAATGTGCTGGCCACTTGGCCGATGCACAACGCCCCTGATCCACTCCAGGGCGAGGCGCATCGGTTACTGGGTTACCGCGAGTTTCCCGCGTCAGAGTCCAAATAAATTGATTGAGGTGTCAACGTGAAACGGTTATTTGCCGTCTTAGGGGTATTAGTTGTGCTGGCCGTTGCCGCCGCTGCTGGCGGCTATGCCTATTGGCAGGCGCGTTTAACGGCACCCATTGCAGTAGAGGAGCCAACGCTATACCAAGTGCCTGCAGGCGCTGGCTTTCATCAGGTCATCCGCGATTTAGAAGCCCAAGGGGTGATTGAGGATGCCTGGGCGTATCAGGTGCTGGCGCGGATAGACCCCGAGCAGGTGCCGCGCCTGCGGGTGGGTGAGTACCGCCTATTGCCGGGTATGAGTGGCCTGGAGCTTATGGCCCTGTTGGGTAGTAATAACGTTGTCACTTACTCGCTTACGGTACCCGAGGGCTGGACCTTCCGCCAAATGCGAGCGCTACTCAATAGTGCACCGAAGCTTGAAAACCTTACTGCAGACATGAGCGACGACGAAGTCATGGCATTACTCGGTCGCGAAGGCACTTTTCCTGAGGGGTGGTTCTTCCCTGATACGTATCGCTATCACCTGGGTATGAGTGATGTGGATATTTTGCGCCAGTCCCTTAACCGCATGGAGCGTATTTTGGAAGAGGTTTGGGCGGAGCGTGATGACGACCTGACCATTGAAACACCCTATGACGCCCTGATTATGGCATCGCTGATTGAACGTGAAACCGGTGCGCCTGAAGAGCGTCGTGAAATTGCCGGGGTGTTTAAGCGTCGTATGGAGCGTGGCATGCGTCTACAAACCGACCCTACGGTTATCTACGGTATGGGGGAGCGTTATGAAGGGCGTATTACACGAGCTGACCTGCGTGAAGCGACTCCTTACAATACCTACGTGATTAACGGTATGCCCCCCACGCCGATTGCTATGCCTGGGCGAGCATCGCTTGAAGCGGCGGTGAAACCACTACCCGGTGAGACGCTCTACTTTGTCTCTAAAGGTGATGGGACGCACCAGTTTTCGCGCACCTTGCGCGAGCATAATAATGCGGTGAATCGCTATATTCGGAATCGTTAAGTGGCTGTCAATGTTGAACATGATGAGAGCGTACCTATTGAGTGAGGAGCCGCAATGAGCAAGCGCGGACGCTTCATCACCCTTGAAGGCGGTGAAGGAGTGGGTAAATCGACCAATGTGGCGTTTGTCGAAGCGTGGCTGACAGCTCAAGGAATTGAGGTGGTGCGCACACGAGAACCGGGTGGCACACCGCGTGCCGAAGCAATTCGTGAGCTGCTGCTTGACCCTTCGCCACAAGAGCCACTGAGCGTAGACGCCGAACTACTGCTGGTCTTTGCAGCGCGCGCCCAGCACCTAGCAGAAAAAATTCTGCCAGCGCTAGCCCGTGGCGCGTGGGTTCTATGTGACCGTTTCACTGATGCCACCTTTGCCTATCAAGGCGGTGGGCGGGGTATTGATCCCGCGCGCATTGCCCAGTTAGAGCAGTTTGTTCAGCAAGGCCTTTCTCCTGATCTTACCCTGTTATTGGATATGCCTCCCGAGGCTGCCAAAGAACGCCTAGAAGGGCGTTTACGCGATCTAAATACTCAGCGTGACCGGTTTGAGCAGGAGCAGGCAGACTTCTTTATGGCGGTGCGTCGCGCATATCTAGAACGAGCCGCCGCCGCCCCCGAACGCTTTGCGCTGATCGATGCAGCGCAGCCGCTCGCCTCGGTGCAAACAGCGCTAAGTGATGTATTGAAAGAGCGGGTCGCCCAATGGCAATAACCGGCGTGTTGCCCTGGCATCAGGCTACCTGGCAGCAGCTTGTACGCTTGGCGAATAGTGGGCGGATGCCCCATGCCTTGCTAATAAGCGGCGCGCACGGCGTGGGTAAGCAGCAGTTGGCAGAAGCTCTGATTGCCCGAACGCTATGCGCCAAGCCCAGCGATCAGGCCTGCGGGCAGTGCCACAGTTGCGCCATGCTGGCGTCCGGCTATCACCCCGACTTGCTACGCGTATCGCCGGAAGAGGGCAAGCGCCAAATCCGCATTGACCCGATTCGTGAGGTTAATCGGTTTGTTTCTCAGACGGCCCAGCAGGGCGGCTACCGGGTGATTGTTATTTCGCCAGCCGAGGCGATGAATATTGCAGCCGCTAACGCGCTGCTGAAAAGCCTGGAAGAGCCCGGCGATAAAACCCTATTTATCCTGCTATCGGACGTGCCCTCCCGTACCTTGCCAACCATTCGCTCTCGCTGTCAGCAGTGGTCGCTGGCAAGCGTGCCTTTTGATGAGTGTAAAGGGTGGCTAACTCAGCAGTTAGGCGGTGATGAGGCGCATTTCTGGTGGCAGGTATCGGGTGGGCTGCCCCTTTTAGCGGTGGAGCTAGCCGCCCCTGATGAGCGTGCATTGCGCCACCAGCTTCACGACTGTTTTGAACAGTTAGTGCGTGGGGCGGAGCCCGTTTCAGAGGCCGCAAGGCTGGATCGCCAGGCGATTGATGCCATCTTATGGTACGGTATTGCTTGGCTTGAAGACCTGATTCGTTTAGGGCTGTCTGGTGAGCAGAGTGTGCTGCACAATCCTGATTTGGCACCCCTCTACCGTCAGGCGGTGAAGAACGGTCGGGTACAGGATTGGTTTCGCTTACTCGACTACGCTAGAGAGCAGCGCCGCTTGCTGGCCGTGGGGGCAAATCCGAACCCACAGCTCGTATTAGAAGCTTGGCTGGTGCGTTGGTCTGCACTGCTGCGCTCCTGACAATCTGATCTAACGAGGTAGTGATGGCTGCTCAAAAAGCGCTCTCTTTAACGATACCCGACGTGCCCACGCTGCTATCTGCCTATATGCCGTTTTTGGATCGAGGGGGCATTTTTGTGCCTACCAAAACGCTGTATAGCCTCGGCCAATCCGTCATGCTGCTGTTAACGTTACCGGGAGAGAGCGAACGGCTCTCTGTTTCCGGACATGTGATTTGGATCTCCCCAGAAGGCGTGAGCGGTCGGCGTATGCCGGGTATTGGCGTGCACTTTAGCCAGCAGGATTACTCTGTCCGTGACCGTATTGAAACGCTGCTGGCTGGACAGCTCGATAAAGCACCTCCCTCGTTTACGCTCTAAGCCTGCTTCCTTCTATTTACCTCCAAAGAGTACTGCATGTTTGTCGACTCTCACTGTCATTTAGACCGTTTATCTGAACACACGCATGGTGGGGATGTCGCCGCTACGCTGGCGGCTGCACGCGCTGCCAATGTGAGTCAGTTTTTGGCTATCTCTACGTCGCTAGAAGAGCTGCCGGGATTGGCTGCTATTGCAAGAGAGCATCACGATGTCGCTATCTCCGCCGGTCTGCATCCGCTCCATCAAGCATCTCATGAACCTACCGTGCAGGATATTGTGGACGCGGCTGAGCAGTTTGGCGCGGTGGCCATTGGTGAGACAGGGCTGGATTATCATTACCACGAGAGCGTACCGGTTAGCGTTCAGCATGAGCGGTTTAAGCGCCACCTGATCGCGGCAAATGAACTGGAGCTGCCTGTCATTATTCATACTCGAGAGGCAAAAGAAGATACGCTGGCGCTGCTGCGTGAATACAGCGACCCTAAGGTAGGGGGCGTACTTCACTGCTTTACAGAAGACTTGGATATGGCACGTGAGGCGGTGCGGCTGGGCTTCTATATTTCCCTCTCGGGAATTATCACGTTTCGCAATGCCGCCTCGCTGAGAACGCTGGCGCGTCAGCTGCCCTTGGATCGGCTGTTAATCGAGACGGATAGCCCTTATTTAGCGCCAGTGCCTTATCGCGGTAAGCCGAATGAGCCTGCTTGGGTCGTTGAAGTCGCAGAGTGCATTGCTCGCGAGCGTGGCATCAGCGTGGATGAGGTTGCCATGCAAACGACCGTTAATTTTTACCAACTGTTCCGCCATGCCGCGCCAGATGCGCCCGCCCATGTGAAAGAGGCCTTGGCGCAGTCTGGGCTAGTGGTATAACGCGTAGTGGTCACCATGGGAGGTCGGCGATGAATATTGATCGGCTAGTGCAGCACTCAGAAGGCTCGGCCGCTATCCCCCCAGTGGATACTTGGCAGCCTGCTTTGTCGGGTGAGATAGATATCCTGGTGCAGGAAGACGGCTCCTGGCTTCATGAAGGTCAGCCTTTTGCACGTCCAGCGATTGCCAAGCTGCTGTCTAGTCTGCTGCGCTTAGATGATGATGGCTATTGCTTGGTGACTCCCGTGGAGCGCTGGCGCATTAGCGTCGTGGATCGTCCGTTTGTGATGGTCGAAGCAGATTTTCACGATGACGCCTGGTGGCTAAAGACCCAGTTTGATGATGTGGTGCGTCTGGACGCCGAGCATCCCATGACGCTGACGGCCACCCCCAGCGGTGAGCTGGCCCCCGAGTGTGCCCTCCGGTTCGGCTTGGCAGCGCGGCTGCATCGCAACGTATTTTATCGCTTAGTAGAGCAGGCCCGCATCAATGAGAGTGCTTCGGGCGATAGCGAATGTCAGCTCTACAGCGCGGGCCGTTGGCACCTGTTGGGTCAGTGGAGCGATAGCGTGCCAAGTGAGTCGCCGTGAAGTTAACTGCCGAGCAGCAAGCCGTTGTTCACCATAGGGAAGGGCATGCGCGTGTGGCCGCCGTGGCGGGCGCCGGTAAAACCACGACCATGGCCGCCCGAGTGCTCCATCTGTTAGGCAGCGGCGTTTCCCCCAAGCGAATGCTGGTGCTGATGTTTAACCGCTCAGCGAAAGACGACTTTCAGCGTCGTCTAGCCAGTATGGCCCCAGCAGGCCAACCGTTGCCCGACGTACGTACCTTTCATTCCCTGGGCCACCGGTTGACCCAGAGTCTATGCCGCTGGGGGGCGCTTGCGCCCAGGCGGCTGCTGTCTGCTGAATGGCAAATGGAGCGCTTATTGCGTCAAGCCAGCCTCAATGTGCTTGTGGAGCAGTTAGAGCGCCGTGACGCAGCGTTGGAAGGGGACCGTCTGGAGGCGTTAGCCCATTTCTGTGGGTTGGTAAAAGCCGAAATGCTACCAGCGGCGGCGCTCTATGAGCGCCTGAATTACGAGCCGGATACCGACTACTTTCCTGCAGCGTTTGATGAAGCCGAACGGCTGCTGCACGCTGAAGGCGTCATGACCTACGCCGATTTGCTCTATCGCCCTCTGCAAGCGCTGGAAGCCGATGCCTCACTGCGCCAGCGGGTAGAAGGCTTTTTGGACCATGTGATTGTCGATGAGTACCAGGATATCAATACGGTGCAGCAGCGGCTGTTAGCCGTGCTTGCCGGGCCAAGCGCCAATGTGATGGCCGTAGGCGATGCCAACCAGTGCATTTATGAGTGGCGTGGTGCTCGCCCCGATACCATGCTGGAAAACTTTACGGCCACGTTTGGGAAAGCCACTGACTATCCGCTTTCCATGACTTTTCGCCACGGACATGCTCTGGCGCTTACTGCTAACCACGCCATTATGGCCAATCAGCGGCGGCCTGATCAG
Organism: Vreelandella lutescens; assembly: GCF_014640815.1. GTDB lineage: Bacteria > Pseudomonadota > Gammaproteobacteria > Pseudomonadales > Halomonadaceae > Vreelandella > Vreelandella lutescens. The sequence continues at coordinate 207,423 of NZ_BMHM01000002.1, forward strand.
CTGTGTTTAGCCGACGCGAATAACCCCGATACCCGCGTATCGGTGGGGCAGGGCAGCCGCACGCTGCTTGGTGCCTTAGTGGATTGGCAGTCGCAAGGGCGAGCGCTCAGCGATGCCAGCTTGCTGGTAAGAAGCTGGGCGCTATCAGTACCTTTCCAGTTGGCTCTTCTACAGGCGGGAATTCCCTTTCGCCTGCTGCGTGAAGATCGCTTCGTCTTCCGTTTGCCGTTGGTGCAGGCGTTGGCAGGCTATCTCAAGCTCTCTAGGCGGCCAGAGCTGCTGCACGACCCAGAGCAATTGCTACTGCTATTAGCTCAGCCAACCCCTTTCGTGGCCCGTGAGCGCCTTCAGCGTCTGGCTTACCAACTGGCGACCACTCAGCAGTGGCCAGAGCGGCATGAGCCTGTGTTGGCATCATTAAAACCGTTACAGCGGCGCACGCTTAAAAAGCGCTGGGAGCTTCTGTGTGAACTGCCCAGACTCAGCGCTTGGCCGCCCGCGAAGTTGCTCAGCCATGTGGTAGAGACTATTGACGCTGAAAAAACGCTAAAGCGTGCTGCCGCGCGGCGCGATAAAGGTGAAGAGGATGTGCGCTTACTTGATGTGCTTATTGAGCAGGCCGAGAGCGTGCAAGACCCGGATGCCTTTATTGAACTGCTTGAACGCCCAGTGGAAAACCAAGCAGGCGGCGTGCTGATTAGTACCGTGCACGGTGCGAAAGGGCTTGAGTGGCCGTTAGTGGTGGTTGCAGGCGTCAATGAAGAAGACTTTCCTCACTACAGTCGCGATAACCCGTTGAACGATGAGCGATTAGAAGAGGAGCGACGACTGTTTTATGTTGCCATCACCCGAGCCAAAGAGCAGTTGCTGGTGTTGCATGATGGGGGTGCCCATCGGCCAAGCCGGTTTATCGCGGAAAGTGCCTGGCAAGATGGAATGCGTATTGCCGCTTGTTTAACTAGCCCGCAGGCGCCGGATGAGCCGTTGGAAGTCGTATCCCCTAGCTTGGTAGGACGTTATTTAGAAAGGCTGGGGCGCGCTGATATTGCCTTGGCGGCCCCTCAAGTAAAAGAGCCGTCAGGCGGTTACCACGTGAATGCAGTGGGGCACTATTACCCCGGACAGCGTTTGTTGCATGCGGTCTTTGGGGAGGGAGAAGTGGCCGCTGTCGAGGGCAACCCTTCAGATCCCGTCATCGATGTACGGTTTGTGCAGGCGGGAAGACGTCGTCTCATCGCCCGCCGTGCGCCGATTGAGGTGATGGATGCCGCCAACAGCGCCGCGAGCTAGCGGTTGAAAATGTCAATAGCCCTGCTTTAACCCTTGGCGACGCTGATGGCTTAGACGGGGTTTGACTTAACGCAGTCCTGCCGATTAAATGCTTTGCAGTTAACTATTTACCTAGCGGGTAATCGGCATGCTAAGGCACTTTGTCAGGTCTTGCGCCATCTCTCTTGCAGTCTGCAGCGGCGCTACAATGGCCGATGACTCGTTGCCTAGCCTCACGCTAAACGGGTTTGGTACGTTGGGTGTTGTCCACTCGGATGTGTCTGATGCCGATTTTGTCTCGGACCCACTCGCTTCATCTGGCGCTGGCTACAGCGGTGATTGGAGTGCTGAGGTCGATAGTCGCCTAGGGCTGCAAGCAACGCTTGCCGCCACGTCTGCGTTTTCAGCAACCGTTCAAGTCGTCAGTGAAAAGCGCTTCGATGGTTCCTATTCTCCTGCCATTGAGTGGGCCTACCTTCAGTATGACGCGACACCGAATCTAAGCCTTCGTGTGGGTCGGATGGTGCAAGGCAATTTTTTGAATTCTGAATACCGTAAAGTCAGTTTTGCCACGCCGTGGGTCAGGCCACCTGCCGAAATTTATCGCGTAGTCCCTGTCGCTAATTTTGATGGGGTTGATCTTCGCTATCGCTACTATATAGGGGAGTTGATTAACGACCTCCGTCTTAGTTATGGCGGTGGTAGCGTTGAGTATGAAACGGGCGATATTGAGTCGTCTGATTCATGGGGCGTGTCTCAACAGACTCGATGGGGCAACACGACGCTCTTTGCCAGCTACGGTGAAGTCAACGTCAGCGCCCAAGAGCTTACCCAGTTTTTTGACATATACCGGTTGTTTGGACCGCCTGGAGAGGCGTTAGCAGATCGCTACGAAGTGGACGGTAAACCCCTGCGCTTTCTCAGCGTGGGTGTTAACTATGATCCAGGCCAGTGGTTTGTGGAGGGGGAGTGGACTCGGCTATCCTCGTCAACGCTGCTGGGCAGCAGCGAAAGCACGCACATGACGGCGGGCTACCGCTTAGGTAAGTGGACGCCTTACGCGGCGTTGGGCAGAGCACGCGTGACCAGTGACACCTTCGAGCCTGGGCTCAACCCGGCTTTTTACCCTTCTCCCTTTGCTGAAGGTGCAGTCTTGCTTAACAGCACCCTCAACACGCTCTTGTCGTCTGGTCTTCAGCAAGATAGCCGTACCGTTGGCCTGCGCTGGGATTTTCGCCCTGGAGTGGCCTTAACGGCACAGTATGACCATATTGATTTTCGTTCTGGTTCTCCTGGTGGGCTCATCAACCAGCAGCCTAGCTTTCAGCCAGGTGGAACGATGAATCTTTTTAGCCTTGCACTCGACTTTGTGTTTTAGGGAGAGTGACGATGGCTAAACGACTATCCCGATTTTACTGCTGTGTGCTGCTTAGTCTGCTTCCTTGTACCGGGTTTGCCGATCTGGTGGTCGTGGTATCCGCAGATGCGGCCTTGAGTCGTATTCAACGGCAAGAGTTGAAAGATCTTTATCTGGAGAGCCGGACGCCGCTGCCAGGGCAGGGGCGAATAACGCCTCTTGATCAGTCCGAACGCTCCCGTGAACGCAGTGAGTTTTACCAGCGGTATATTGAGAAAACGCCGGCACAATTGCGCACGCACTGGGCTAGGCTGATTTTTACGGGGCGCGGCCAGCCGCCTCAAGCGCTGGCAAACAGCCAAGCCGTTGTGGAAAGGCTTATTCGTGACCCTAATGCACTCGGTTACATTGATCCTCAGTTTTTGGATGAACGGCTGAAGGTGGTCACTGTTGAATAAGCTCAGAGGCCCAGAGCTGTGGCGTGATCCGTTATTGTCGATGCGCTTATGGCGTCACCGGCTAGCGGAACCGTTGGTGCTGTTCAGCACGATTGGCTTACTCATGGTGCTCATTATTTTTAGCAGCGCTTATTTTCTGGTGAGTCGTGAGCAAGAAGCGGTTAAGCGACAAATCGAGCTGTCGATCAGTGACATCGCGGATACGTATGAAGCCAGAGTGCTGCGGTCTTTGAGGGAGATCGATGCGACATTGAAGCTGGTGGATTTTGTGGCTAGCCAGCAGCGCTCAGGGGTTATCGAGACGCTGCATGAGCGGAATCTGTTGCCGCCAGAGTTGATTTTTACCGTGAGTCTTATTGATAGCCAGGGAGTTATCAAAGAAAGTACCGCGACGCAGCAGGCTATCCAGGAAGGCGCTTTTGCTTCGCTGCCCCAAGTGCCAGGACTATTGGTAGAGGCATTTTTATTAGAGGGTCGTCAGCAACTGCTGTTTGCAAGGATGCTATCCGATAGCCAGGAGAGTCCTGCTTGGGTCACCTTGACCGTAGGGGCCGACTATTTTGTTAGCGGATATGATGCAGACGCATTGGGAGAGCAAGGATTACTGGCGTTAGTAGATGCCAGCAATATGACCCGTATTGGGCGAAGTGGGTCGCAGCTCTATTCAAGCATTGTGATAGATCTCCCCGCCCATGATGAAATACTCAATAGCGGTGATACTCCTTTCTTGACGAACTGGCTCGGCGTTGAGCGTGCGACCGTCGTCAGGCCGCTGTATCTCTTTCCACTCTCAATCGTGGTCGGTATTTCAGTTGATGAATGGTTGGCCGGCGCGACTCAGATTACCCGGCGTTACTGGCAGCGGGCCGCCGTAGTCAGTGCTCTGGCATTATTAATTATGGGCCTGTTGGCTCGGCTGAGTATTCAACTGCAACGCGAACGCCAGCTGGTCACGGACGAACGCCTGCGCCATACGCAATATATTGAACACTTAGCGTTTCACGATACGCTGACCAACTTACCTAACCGGGCCTATTTCAGCTATCTGGTGAATCAGACTATTCATCAGCAAGATGGCCAAGAGGGTGGATTTGCGCTGCTCTTTTTAGATTTAGATCACTTTAAACAGATCAATGATTCGTTAGGGCACGATGCCGGAGATCAGCTGTTACAAGTGGCGGCCAAGCGTTTGGTGTCGGCAGTGCGTGAGCAGGATGTGGTCGCTCGATTAGGCGGCGACGAGTTTGTGATTCTGCTTAAGAACGTGACCCAGCGTGAGCAAGTCACGCGGGTGACGGATCATCTCATTGCTGCCATGCAGTCGCCGTTTGCGTTGGCAGGAGAGTCATGTCAGATCTCTGTGAGTATCGGTGTGGCGCTGTTTCCGACAGATGGGGAAAATGAGAAATCGCTGATGAAATGCGCCGATATGGCGATGTATCAAGCTAAAAAAGCGGGCAAAAATGGTATGTGTTTTTACACTGAATCAGCGTTGGAAAACTACAAATAGTCGCTTGCTGCTCCTTTAGCGGAGCAGCAAGCGACGAGATGGTGCTACATATTGGGATAGTTGGGACCGCCGCCGCCTTCAGGCGCTACCCAGGTAATATTCTGGGCAGGGTCTTTGATATCGCAGGTTTTGCAGTGCACGCAGTTTTGGAAGTTAATCTGGAAGCGTGGCTTGCCTTGATCATCTTCTACTACTTCATAGACCCCTGCAGGGCAGTAGCGCTGAGCGGGCTCGGCATATGTCGGGAGGTTGTCACGAATGGGCAGCTCTGGATCTGCTAAGCGCAGGTGGCAGGGCTGGTCTTCTTCGTGGTTCGTATTAGATAAAAACACCGAGGTGGATTTATCAAACGATAGCTTGCCGTCCGGCTTCGGATAATTGATTTTCTCGAATTCGGCGGCAGGCTTTAACGCCCCGTGATCAGTGGTGGTGTCGTGAACGTTGGGCAGCTTATTACCCAGCAGCTGGTTCACGAAGTTGTAGGCACCGCCACCGACCGTGCCATATTTATGAATGGCCGGGCCGAAGCTCGCGCTCTCTTTGAGCTCTTGATAGGCCCAACTGGCTTCCCACTGGCTGGTAAAGCTGGCCAGCTCTTGCCCGCCCTCATCGCCACCTTTGATGGCTTCAAAGACACTCTCGGCCGCGACCATGCCCGACTTCATCGCAGTGTGTAGGCCTTTGATTTTGGCAAAGTTGAGCGTGCCCGCATCACAGCCAATCAATAGGCCGCCAGGGAAGGTCATTTTCGGCAGGCAGTTGAACCCGCCTTTGACGATGGCGCGCGCGCCGTAAGCTACCCGTTTGCCGCCTGCCAGGTATTGGCTGAGTACCGGATGGTGTTTCATACGCTGAAATTCATCGAACGGCGAGAGCCATGGGTTCTGATAACCCAGGTCCATAATCAGGCCCACCACGACTTGCTGATTTTCTGCGTGGTAAAGAAACCAGCCGCCGTGGGTGTTGCTGTCCAGCGGCCAGCCGGAACCATGGACGACCAAGCCGGGTTCGTGCTTATCGGCAGGCACATCCCACAGCTCTTTTAAGCCGATGCCGTAGTGCTGCGGGTCGCGGCCTGCATCTAGTGAGAAGTCACTAATCAGACGTTTGCCTAAGTGGCCTCGTGCGCCTTCTGCAAACAGCGTGTACTTAGCGCGCAGCTCCATGCCCGGCATATGGCCATCTTTAGGAGTGCCATCTGCACCTACGCCCATATCGCCAATCAAGATGCCGCGCACTACGTCATCTTCAATGATGACTTCTTGAGCAGCAAAACCGGGAAATATTTCAACGCCCAGCGATTCCGCCTGTTCCGCCAGCCAGCGGCACAGGTTGCCCGCGCTGATCACGTAGCGGGTAAGGTCGCCGCCCGTGTTGTGCATGCTTTTCGGCACGAGCGCGTTAGGAATTTTCTGCGCTTTTTCGGCATCTTTGAGTAGATATACATCGTCGCGAACGGCAGGCGTGTTTAAAGGCGCACCGCGCTCCTCCCAATCGGGGAATAGCTCCGCCAGTGCGCGTGGCTCAAACACTGCGCCGGACAGAATATGGGCACCTACTTCGGAGCCTTTTTCTACCACACAGACGGTGAGCTCCTGCTCTGCCTCGTTAGCCTGCTGCATTAAACGGCAAGCAGCGGCTAGGCCTGACGGGCCTGCGCCAACGACGACAACGTCAAAGTCCATCACATCGCGTTCAACGTTTTCCACCCGGTTTCTCCTTATTCTCATAAGCGCCATTTTTTAATCACTAGCGAATAGGCACTAGCTTATGAAAAGATGGCCTTAATTTAAAACGGTCGTTTGCTTCTGGTTATCTCCCATGATAGGCATAATACCTGTGTCAGGTCACCCCTACGATGGCAAATGCACACTTTATAAGTGTCGACATCAGTGACGAACGCAGTGTGCTACGACCAAGGCCGCACGCATTGAGTGTTGTTGATAGCAGGTAGGCTGTGGCAAATTGATAGGGTTTTTCATTTACGCACCTATCAAACGCTTGCATGAATTTTTTAGCGCCGCCATTTTCATGGCGACGCCTTGTTCAGGTTAACGGCTTCTATCACAAGCCAAGCGAGGAATCTATGAAAGTACTCGTCGCGGTGAAACGCGTCATCGACTACAACGTCAAAATCCGCGTTAAAGCGGATCATTCTGACGTGGATCTTACCAACGTCAAAATGGCCATGAACCCCTTCTGCGAAATTGCCGTAGAAGAAGCCGTGCGCCTGAAAGAGAAGGGCGTGGCCACCGAAGTCGTGGCCGTGACCGTAGGCCCCAAGGCCGCCCAAGAGCAGCTGCGCACCGCGCTGGCGCTGGGGGCCGACCGCGCCATCCACATTGAGACCGACGAGCGTGTCGAATCGCTGGCGGTGGCCAAACTGCTGGCTAAAGTGGTGGACGAAGAGCAGCCCGGTTTGGTGATCCTCGGCAAGCAGGCCATCGACACCGACAACAACCAGACCGGACAGATGCTGGCAGCGCTCACTAACCTGCCGCAAGGCACGTTCGCTTCGGAAGTGGCGGTAGACGGCGACAAGGTGAATGTGACGCGTGAAATCGACGGCGGCCTGCAAACCGTTGCCCTCACGCTGCCCGCCATCGTCACCACCGACCTGCGCCTCAACGAGCCGCGCTACGCCAAGCTGCCGGACATCATGAAGGCCAAGAAAAAGCCGCTGGATGTCAAAACCCCCGCCGACTATGGCGTGGAGGTAGCCTCCAAGGTCACGCTGCTCAAAGTGGAATCCCCCGCCGAGCGCAAAGGCGGTATTAAAGTCGCCTCGGTGGACGAGCTGATCGACAAACTGAAAAACGAAGCCAAAGTGCTTTAAAAGGAGCTGATCTCATGAGCATTCTGGTACTTGCCGACCTTCATGAAGGTCAGTTGGCGGGCGCGACCGCTCACGTCGTGGCGGCGGCCCAAGCCATCGGTGGTGATATTGATGTTCTGGTCGCCGGTGAAGGCGTCCAGGCAGCCGCCGACGCCGCTGCAAAACTCGACGGCGTGAGCAAAGTACGCGTGGCGGATAACGCCGCCTACGCCCACCAGCTGGCCGAGCCCATGGGCGCGCTTCTGGTCGAACTCGCTGGCGATTACACCCACGTGCTGGCCAGCGCCTCCACCACCGGCAAAAACGTCCTGCCGCGCTTGGCAGCCCTGAAAGACGTCAGCCAGCTGTCGGATGTGATTGGCGTCGAAAGCGCTGATACCTTCCTACGCCCGATCTATGCCGGTAACGCCATCGCCACGGTCAAAAGTGACGACGCGCTGAAAGTCATCACCATCCGTACCACCGGCTTTGATGCAGTCGGTACCAGCGGCAGCGCCACAACGGAAGCGGTGGATTTCGTTGCTGACAATGCGCAGTCCAGCTTCGTCAAACAAGAGCTGGCGCAAAGCGACCGCCCGGAACTTGGCGGTGCCAAGGTGGTGATCTCCGGCGGCCGCGGCATGGGCAACGGCGAGAACTTCAAGCTGCTGGACGGCATTGCCGACAAGCTCGGTGCGGCCATTGGCGCTTCCCGTGCGGCGGTAGATGCTGGCTTCGTGCCCAACGACATGCAGGTCGGCCAGACTGGTAAAATCGTCGCGCCCGAGCTGTACATTGCGGTGGGTATTTCAGGTGCGATTCAGCACTTGGCAGGCATGAAAGACTCCAAGGTAATCGTCGCGATCAACAAGGATGAAGAGGCACCGATCTTCCAAGTGGCCGACTACGGCCTGGTGGGGGATCTGTTTGAGATCCTGCCGGAGCTGGAAAGCAAGCTATAAGCTGTTGAATTACTTGTCTACCAAAAGCCGACTTCGCCAGAAGTCGGCTTTTTTATTTCTAGCGGGTTCGATAAACTGACAATAGTTGACTAAGGTACTGGGATAAAGATTTGCCGCCCATGGCAAAAAAATTGCCGTGGCGGTGGTTGAAAAGGGTGAAGTAAGACCACACCTAATGTAGTGAACGCAATAAAAGCCACTCAAGGAGAAGATAGCATGGCACATACCCTTCCTGAACTGCCGTACGCCTACGATGCTCTCGAGCCGAACATCGACGCGATGACGATGGAAATTCACCACTCTCGTCACCACAACACTTACGTCACCAACCTGAATGCTGCACTTGAAGGCACTGGCCTTGAAGACGTTCCGGTTGAAGAGCTGGTTGCCAACTTGGATCGCGTACCTGAAGAGAAGCGCCAAGCGGTTATCAATAACGGTGGCGGTCACGCTAACCACTCCATGTTCTGGCAGATGATGTCTCCCAACGGTGGCGGCCAGCCCCAGGGCGATGTTGCGAAAGCGATCGACGCAGAGCTGGGCGGTTTGGATGCGTTTAAAGACGCCTTCAAAAAAGCAGCGCTAGGCCGTTTTGGTAGCGGCTGGGCGTGGCTATCTGTCACACCTGAGAAAAAGCTGGTGGTAGAGAACACGCTGAACCAAGACAGCCCGTTAATGCATGGCAACACGCCGGTATTGGGTCTGGACGTTTGGGAGCACGCTTACTACCTGAAGTTCCAGAACAAGCGTCCTGACTACGTTGATGCTTTCTTCAACGCGGTCAACTGGGAAGACGTTGAGCGTCGTTACCAGGCAGCAACTGCCTAAACTCACGCCTTGTGAGTAGGGTATAAGCGGTTTTTACCGCTGAAAAACCGCCCCCTAGATGGGGGCGGTTTTTTTGTGTCTGGGTATAGCGCTGGGCATTGGCTGTCAATAACCTGTGGATGAAAAAATACCATATATGCTTGAATTGATTTTCTCGTGGTCTATATATAGTATGCGTTGAGAATTTTATAGGGGTGGTGCCACAAGGATGCATTACCCGAAAAATGCCGCTATGAAAAGGAAAATAGCCATGGAAATCCAAATTTATAGCAAGCCTGCTTGCGTACAGTGCACCGCCACTTATCGCGCCCTGGATAAGCACGGTTTACCGTACAAAGTGATCGATATCACCGAAGAGTCAGGTGCCCAAGAAGAAGTAGAGGCCCTTGGCTACCGTCAGTTACCGGTTGTGGTGGTGGGTGAAGATCACTGGTCTGGTTTTCGTCCTGACCGCATTCAAGCATTAGCGTAACCAACCGCTATGCAGACTGCCGAAGTGGACACTCAGCTTGCGGGCACGCTGGTCTATTTCTCCACTAAGTCAGGCAATACCCACCGATTTATTGAAAAGCTTGGCATGCGTGCCCAGCGGCTGCCGTTAAATCGTGAAGAACCCACGCCGCGCGTGGAGCAGCCTTACATATTAGTGACCCCTACTTATGGCGGCGGTTCTGCTCATGGAGCCGTGCCGGGGCAAGTCATCCGTTTTTTAAATGACACGCACAATCGGCACCTCCTTCGAGGTGTCATTGCTGCTGGTAATACGAATTTTGGTGAAGCCTACGGGTTGGCAGGGCGAATCATTGCCCAAAAGTGCCAAGTGCCGCTGCTTTATCGATTTGAACTATTTGGCACTGATGAAGATGTCGCCAAGGTCCGCAAAGGAGTAGAAGAGTTTTGGAAACGTCAAACTCAGTCTCTAAAAACGTAGCCGCGCAAAACGCCGCTACAAAGAACTCAGCAGAAACGAAACGGCCTGCGGGTGCAACCGAGAAGCGCACGCTCGACTACCATGCGCTGAACGCGATGCTGAATCTTTACGGTGCCAATGGTGAGCTGCAGCTGGATAAAGACCGTGAAGCTGCGCGCCAGTATTTCCTTCAGCACGTCAATCAAAACACCGTGTTCTTCCACTCACTGGAAGAGAAGCTAGATTACCTGGTGGAAGAGCAGTACTACGAAGCAGAGATGCTGGCGCAGTACAGCTTCGCTTTCATAAAGGCGCTGTTCGAGCAGGCGTACGCCTACAAATTCCGTTTTCCAAGCTTTCTGGGTGCTTTTAAGTACTACACCAGCTACACGCTAAAAACCTTCGACGGTAAGCGCTACCTTGAGCGTTACGAAGACCGCGTGTGCATGGTGGCGCTGACACTTGCCCGTGGAGAGGAAGCGCTTGCGAAAGCGTTGGTAGACGAAATTATTAGCGGCCGCTTTCAGCCGGCAACGCCCACGTTCCTTAACTGTGGCAAACAGCAGCGGGGCGAGCTGGTATCGTGCTTTTTGCTGCGTATTGAAGACAACATGGAGTCCATTGGGCGCTCCATTAACTCTGCGCTTCAGCTGTCTAAGCGTGGCGGCGGTGTCGCGTTCTTGCTGACAAACATCCGTGAGTCAGGCGCTCCGATTAAGCGTATCGAGAACCAGTCGTCGGGTATTATCCCGATCATGAAACTGCTGGAAGATGCGTTCTCCTACGCCAACCAGCTGGGCGCGCGCCAGGGTGCAGGGGCCGTTTATCTCAACGCTCACCACCCGGATATTTTGCGCTTTTTGGACACCAAGCGTGAAAACGCGGACGAAAAAATCCGCATCAAGACGCTGTCGCTGGGCGTGACCATTCCCGATATCACCTTTGAGCTGGCCAAGCGCAACGATGATATGTACCTCTTCTCGCCCTACGATGTAGAGCGGGTGTATGGCGTGCCGTTTGGTGATATTAGCGTCACCGAGAAGTACCACGAAATGGTGGCCGACGCGCGTATCCGTAAGCACAAAATCAACGCGCGTGCTTTCTTCCAAACGCTGGCAGAGCTGCAGTTTGAGTCCGGTTACCCGTACATCATGTTTGAAGACACGGTTAACCGCGCCAATCCGATCGCTGGTCGTATCAATATGAGCAACCTCTGCTCTGAGATTCTGCAGGTGAATACGCCGACCGAGTATGACGACGACCTCGGCTACCGTAATATTGGCCAAGATATCTCCTGTAACCTCGGCTCGATGAACATTGCCAAGGTGATGGATTCAGGCGATATCGGCACCAGCGTAGAGATTGCCATTCGCGGCCTCACCGCTGTTTCTGAAATGAGCAACTTGAGCAGCGTACCTTCTATTGCTGAAGGCAATGCCAAATCGCGCGCTATCGGCCTTGGTCAGATGAACTTGCATGGCTTCCTGGCTCGCGAGCATATTTACTACGGCTCAGACGAAGGGTTGGATTTCACGAACCTGTACTTCTACTGTGTCGCGTTCCATGCCATTCGCGCCTCTAACCAGCTCGCAATTGAGCATGGTGAGACATTTGCAGGCTTTGAAGACTCCACCTATGCGTCGGGTGAGTTCTTTGATAAGTACACCGACCAGGCGTGGCTGCCTCGCACCGAAAAAGTGCGTCACTTGTTTGAGCGTAGCGGCATTGCGCTGCCTACCCAGGAAGATTGGCAAGCACTCAAGGCTTCTGTTGTCGCCAACGGGCTTTACAACCGTAACCTGCAGGCCGTGCCGCCAACGGGGTCTATCTCGTACATCAATCACTCCACCTCCAGTATTCATCCGGTGGCTGCGAAGATCGAGATCCGTAAAGAGGGCAAGCTGGGGCGTGTTTACTATCCCGCGCCGTTCCTGAATGAAGCGAACTTCGATTACTTCCAGGATGCCTATGAAATTGGCCCTGAAAAAATTATCGATACCTACGCAGAAGCTTCAAAGCACGTTGACCAGGGTCTCTCGTTGACGCTGTTCTTCCCGGATACAGCCACCACGCGGGATATCAACAAGGCGCAAATTTACGCATGGCGCAAAGGTATCAAGACGCTGTACTACATTCGCTTACGCCAAAGTGCCCTTGAAGGTACCGAGGTTGAAGGCTGCGTCTCCTGCACGCTGTAATCGGGTAACGCTTTTAAGATGATGTTTGTGAGAGAACGCTGATGACAATGATGCAACGTTTGTCGCGGGTGAATGCGATTAACTGGAACCGCCTTCAAGATGATAAAGACCTTGAGGTGTGGAACCGTCTGACCAGCAACTTCTGGCTGCCGGAAAAAGTGCCGCTCTCTAACGATATTCAGTCGTGGAACACGCTGACGCAGCAAGAGAAGCAGCTCACGATTCGTGTCTTTACGGGCTTGACCCTGTTGGACACGATTCAAAGCAGTGTCGGTGCGCCGGTGTTAATGGATGACGCACGCACGCCCCATGAAGAAGCGGTCTATACCAATATCGCCTTTATGGAATCGGTGCATGCGCGCTCCTACAGCTCGATTTTCTCGACGCTATGCGCGACGCGCGACGTGGATGATGCCTTCCGCTGGAGCGAAGAAAACCCGACGCTGCAAATGAAGTCTGAGCTGATTCTGAAGCGTTATCGCTCGGAAGACCCGCTGATGCGCAAAGTCGCCAGCGTCTTTCTCGAATCGTTCCTGTTCTACTCGGGCTTCTATCTGCCTATGTACTGGTCTAGCCACGCCAAGCTGACCAACACGGCTGACCTGATTCGTTTGATCATTCGTGATGAAGCGGTGCACGGCTACTACGTGGGCTATAAATTCCAGCAGGCGCTGGCAGAAGAGACCCCTGAGCGTCAGCAGGAAGTGAAAGATTACGCTTACGAGCTGCTGCTGGAGCTTTACGACAACGAAGTCCGCTACACCGAATCGCTTTACGATGAGGTAGGTCTGTCGGAAGACGTGAAGAAATTCCTTCACTACAACGCCAACAAGGCGCTGATGAACCTGGGCTTTGAGCCGCTGTTCCCCAGTAGCGTGACGGACGTTGACCCGACGATTATGGCCGCGCTGTCACCCAGTGCGGATGAGAACCACGACTTCTTCTCCGGGTCTGGCTCTTCTTACGTCATCGGTAAAGCTGTCGCGACAGAAGATGACGACTGGTCGTTCTGATCATTTGATATGATGACGCTGTCGTCGTGGTAGCAGTAAAAAGAGTCGTCAAAAGAGTAGTAAGAGAGACGGGAGCCTTTGGCTCCCGTTTTTTTTGGTCTCAAGACAACGTTCCGATTGAATGTTAATGATAAATATTGTCATTTATTCAATTAGTGTTACGCTAGGCAGTGCACGCGTTAAACGCAAATCGTTCTTATACCTAATAAGTTTTAGCGGGTCGCCTGTGGTGGTGCGCTAAGCAGTAACGGAGACATAACGTGCTGAAAAGGCCTTTCTTTGCCTTTCGTGGGTGCTGGCTTGCCGGGGTGCTGGTCAGCGGTACGCTCATGGCAAGTGATGAGACAATGGATCAAGCGGCCCAAAGTGTCGAGGCCCAGCAGACTCAGTCGGAGCTGCAGCAGCAAATTGACAGCGCGGATGAAGCTACCCGTTCCGCCATTGAAGAGTTGCGCCGCTTAGAGCGGGAAACCCGCAAGATGGAAGCCTCCAACGCAACGCTCAGTAGCCGCTTGGCTAGCGAAGCCGAGCGTCAGCAGCGGTTAAGCCAAGCGCTGGATACGTTAAGCGATACCCGTGATGCGCTGCCCATGATTGAGCAGGATATGACCGAGCAGCTAGCCCGTTGGATCGAGTCAGATCTGCCGTTCTTAACCGATGAACGCCTCGCCCGCGTGGAATCCTCCGGTAATCCCGAGGCAGGTAGCGCTGCACGCATTGCCAGCTTGCTCGAAGCCTGGCGCGCTGAGCTTGCCTATGGTCGCGAAGTGGATAGCTGGCGAGGTCGGTTGGTGATGGAGGGAGCGTCGCCAAGAGAAGTGGAGTACTTACGTATTGGCCGTATTGGCTTTTACTACCTGACGCCCGATGGTCGAGAAGGTGGCGTTTGGGATAAAGAGGATGGCCAATGGCTAGCGCTAGACGAGCCCGCCCGTCGGCAGGTGCGCAATGGCCTGCGTATCGCAGATGACCAGCGCACGCCGGAGCTTCTGCAACTGCCCCTCTCTATCACTGCCAACGATCAAGGAGGGCAGCCATGAGCCTGTTGTCACGCCCGAAAGCATGGCTATGCCTAGCGTTGCTACTCGGCGCATTTACCAGTAGCGCGGCGATGGCACAAAGTGGTGAAGTCAATTCGCTGCGGGAAGCACGCGAGGCGGCTGAGAGCCGTGATCAAGCTCGGCTTCAATCCTTCTTAGAGAATCAAGAGGCGCTGGACGCCGCATTAGACGAGGCCCGCGCTGCCCATGAGTCGGCAGAGGCGGAGCAAGCGGCACTGCAAGCGCAGCAAGAAGAGCAGGCGGAACAGGCGCAAGTGCTTGCCCAGCGACAGGAGGAGCAAGGGGAGGCGCTTACCTCTTTATTAGCAGACCTCACTCGCCATAGCGAAGAAGTCCGCAATGAGCTGGGAGGCGATAGTTGGTTAACGCTTCATGATGATGCGTTACCGCCGCGTCTGAATGATGTCGATGTGTTAGAGCGTCAGCAAATAGAAGAGGTGGTCGATAGCCTGGCAACGTTAACGCTCAATACAGGCCGCGCCGAACACCTGGAAGTGGCAGTGGCCGATGCCAGTGGAGAGATCGCGCCGCGTAGCGTCGTTCGGTTAGGAGATTTCGCCGCCTTTACGCAGACGGCGCTGTTGAGAAAAGGTGAAGAAGAGGGCGATAGCCTGGCGGAAGTGCCGCGCACGCCGTCGGCGATCAGCGATCTGTTAGCGGCTTACCATCAGGGCGAAAGCCGTGAATTTGCCATTGACCCTACGCAAGGCAGCGTGCTGCAAGCATTGGCGCAACAGCCCACGCTTTGGGAGCGATTCCAGCAAGGCGGCTACGTAGGTTACGTGGTGGTCGTGCTGGGGGGTATTGGTTTGCTGGTGGCATTAGCCCAGTACGTTTACCTGTTGATGATCAGTGCCCGTGTGCGCCGCCAGCGCCAATCACTAGATCAGCCGAACAAGGATAATCCGCTGGGTCGCGTGTTAGAGCGCTTTAAAGAGATGGATAAGCACCAAACGCCGGAAGCACTCGAGGCGCGATTGGATGAGGCGGTACTGGCCGAGCTGCCGAAAATCGAGCGTGGTCAGCCCATCGTCAAACTGCTAGCCGCTATTGCACCACTGTTGGGTTTATTGGGAACGGTGACAGGCATGATTGTGACCTTCCAAGCCATTACGGTATTTGGAACGGGCGACCCGCAGTTAATGGCGGGAGGTATTAGCCAGGCGCTGGTGACCACCGTTTTGGGCTTGGTAACGGCAGTGCCGCTGCTGTTCGCCCAAACCGCGCTCTCCAGTCGCAGCCGTTTTATTACCCAGGTGATTGAAGGAGAAGCCAGCGCCACTTTGGCTGACCATCTAGAAGCGCAGTCCACCCATTCTGGGAAAACGGTGAACTAGTATGCCGACCTTACCCCTTTGGCTAGAGCCAGTCGAGCGGCTGTTAGAGGCGGGTGGTGCTGTCCTGGTTGTGCTCGCGGTGGTGGCTGTGCTGGTGTTTGGTATGGCCATTGAGCGCTGGTGGTACTACCGGATGAGCTGGCGTCGCGCCCGCCGCCAGCTCATCCGGCGCTGGACGGCGCGAAGTGACCACCGCAGTTGGAGTGCGCGTACGCTTCGCCATGTGTGGAGTGAGGCTTTAGTTGCCAAACTACGCCGCCCGCTGCCCTGGATTAAGCTGTTGGTAGCGCTCTGCCCGCTGCTGGGGCTGCTGGGTACGGTCACCGGCATGATTACCGTTTTCGATAGCCTTTCAATGAGTGATACCCATCAAGCCCGTGCCATGGCCGACGGCGTGGCCCGGGCAACGCTGCCTACCTTAACGGGGATGGCGATTGCAGTGGTGGGTATGCTGTTTATTAGTCGTTTAGAGCACGTTATTCGTCGCGAAGATCAGCGTCTGCATGACCGCTTAGCGCGTGCCTTGGAGGAGAGTGATGCGTAGACGCCGTTCCATAGAGGCTGCCGACGACAGCAATGAGGTGAACTTAACGCCAATGCTGGATGTGGTGTTCATCATGCTGATCTTCTTTATCGTCACGACCAGCTTTATCAAAGAGAGCGGGGTGGAGATTGATCGCCCAGAAGCCGCTGCCGCCACGCCGCGCCCTGACGCTCAGGTGCTGATTGCCGTCACGCCAGAAGGGGCGGTGTGGGTAGATGGTCAGCCGGTGGATTTACACCGCGTTGGGCAGCAGGTAGCCAGCATGCTCAGCGGTGAAGGGTCGGTAGTTATCCAGGCAGATCGTGAGTCCACCACAGGCGTGCTGATTGAAGTAATGGATCGTCTTCAGCAGGCAGGCGTTGAGCAGGTGGCCGTGGCAGCGAGCCGGAGTGCGCCATGATGCGCCATGCCTTTTCGATGCTAGGCGGTATTGCCCTGGCTGTCGGACTTTTCTGGATGCTGGCGCTGCTGGTGGCACCACCCGAGCAGCAGGTGGACGATCCCATTATGTCGATGTCGATGACCATGGTGGAGGCTCCTGAGGTCGCGCCAGAGCAGGAGACACCGCCCCCTACTCCAGCCCAAGCGGCACCCGCGCCGCCCCCGATGCCGACGCCCGCACCTGCACCTGTTGCAACGAGTACCATTGCGTTGCCAGAGGTAGAGCTTCCCGACGCGCCGGTAGAGCCCGTTGAGCTTGAAAGTGAGCTGCCAGAGCTGACAGAAGCCAGACCCGAGCCCACGCCGCAGCCTGCACGCGAGCCCGCGCCTGAACCTGCTCCACAGCCTGCCGAAACCGCCGCGCCATCACCATTGCCGGAGCCTTCTACTGCTCAGCGCGAGGCAGCTCCGGCGGCAGAGCCTGCGCCTTCTAATGAGCCAGTGAGCGTGGGACAAGTGGCACCGACGAGCCGGGTCAATCCTTCTTACCCGCCCCGTGCCCAGCGCCGTGGTATGGAGGGCTTTGTGGAGGTGGAGTTTGTTATCCAGCGCAACGGCAGCGTGGATAGCGGCTCTATTCGTGTCACCAATGCCCAGCCCCGTCGTGTGTTTGAAGAAGCTGCCCGCGACGCTATTGCGCGCTGGCAGTTCGAGCCGAGCCAGCAGCTACGTCGCGCTACTCAGCGTATTGAGTTCCAGCTAAGGTAATCGTGAATAAGGGTGACGGTGAGATGTCTCGTCGAGAAAAATCGCCAAAAAAATCAGTTAAAAACGCCAACCGAGGGAAGGGTATGCAGCGTTGGGTGGGAGCTTTGCTACTGACCGTGCTGAGTTGTGCCGCCACAGCGAATGAACCGTTGCCGGGCGACATTATTCAAGACCTAAACGGGTTACAAAGCCAACTGGCCAATCAGCCTGCGGGCTCGGCAGACTCTGAAGAGCTGGATCGTATTGTCAGTCATGCGCGCGCCCAATCAGCGCGGCTTGCCAGTGGTAATCGAGCCGACCAATGGGCCAGCGCGCTTTATCATCAGTTAGCAGCCAGTGCACTGGTGCGCCAAGGCGAACATCTCGCGGCTGCCGATGAGCTGACCAGCGCCCGTCAGCGGCCAAGCGTTCCCGATAGTCAGCGGCGTCGCTGGCTGCGCGATGAGGCGTCCTTGCGCCGTGCCGCGGGAGAGCGAGATACTGCCATTACTCTGTTTGAGCAGTGGTTGTCAGAGTCTACAGGCAATGAGCGTTACGATGAAACGGTGTGGCAGTTAGTGCGCATGCTGGCCGAAGAGGAGCGTTGGGATGCGGCGTTAGAGTGGTTGGTGCCGTTACTTGAAAAAGGCGGGTTAAGTGCTGATCAGCAGACGCTGACGAATGTGGTGCTTCGCCAAGCTGGGGATGGCGAGCAGGCGTTGAGCTGGCTGTTGAAAGGTTTGAATGCCGACAGTGGCCCCGACGCATGGCGTCAAGCGGCGGGGCTTGCCCAGCAGGCCGGCCAGCTGGGCGTGGCGGCAGCGGTGTGGGAAGCCGCTTGGCAATTGGGTAAGCTGTCGTCTCCCGATGAGCGGCGCACGCTGATTCAGCTTCATCTGGCAGGCGGCACGCCGGCACGTGCCGCCGAGCATTTAGAAGCCGCCCTGGAGGCGGGGCAGCTTCCACAGGATGAAGAGACGCTGCGGCTGCAGGCTAACGCCTGGCAGCAGGCCAAGCACGTAGAAAATGCTCTGCGGGCTTGGCAAACCCTGGCCGAGCTGACCGGGTCGGCGGAAGATTGGCGTCAGTATGGCCAGTTAGCCTATGGGTGGGGAAGGGAAGAGCAGGCGGAGGCAGCGTTAACGAATGCCGCTAATCTTGGCGACCGCCAAGCGGAGCAGTGGCTGTCTTACTTTTAATCGGTGTTCGTCTGCCGCTTTCGTCGGTGCTTATGAATCAACGCTCCCTTGTCAAAAAGCGTTGTGCTATAAAAGCTAAGCGGCCTGTGTAGGTCGTCATATCGCCTTACTTCGTGAAGGCGCTCCTCCCTGTTAGCGACTCAGATCTACTATGACTCCAATCACTCAGCGGCACTGTGTCCGCGCGCTTACCATGATGGCTGTGGGTACAATGGCAGCGGCGTCTGCCCATGCTCAAGAGCTTAACTTAACGCTTTCGCCAGGCTTCATGCCCGACCCGATGCAGCGCAGCTATGTGTCGGGCGGCGGTCAAGAGGCTAACGGCATCTTTGGTTCTGATATGCGAGGCGTTGCCTGTTCTGGCAGTATTTCTCAAACGCCCGATCACGTCATGACGCTGACCAGTGGCTTTGATTTTCTGAAAGTTTGGACCCAGTCCGGCGCGGATACGACGCTGATCATCGACGGCCCAGGACGTTTTTTGCTGTGCGATGACGATGGTGGCGAAGGGTTGAATGAGCTAATCGAGCATAGTGGTTGGGTACCCGGTGACTACCGCATTTATGTGGGCAGCTATGGTGGTGGGGTGCACAACTACGACCTGTTCGTAAGCGAGCTGCCGGGTAGCAGCGCTCCAGGTAATGCAAGCTTGCCTGACACCAGTGAGGAGCGCCACTTGGCTATTTCGCCGGGGTTTTCCCCTGACCCTTGGCGGGTGAGCTTTGTGTCCGGTGGGGCGCAGAGCGCATCAAATCAGTTTGGGACCGATATGCGGGGCAACAGCTGCCAAGGGAACATTGCCACCACGCCTGACCATGAAATGACGCTGGTGAACGCGTTCTCTTATCTGCAGCTGTGGACCCAGGCTGACGGTGATACCACGCTGATTATTGATGGCCCCGGTAAGTTTTTGCTCTGCGATGACGATGGCGGCAGCGGCTTGAATGAGCATATTGAACACACGAACTGGCCCGCGGGAGAGTACCGTATCTATGTGGGTAGCTACAGTGAAGACTATTTGAACTATCAGCTCAGTATCTCTGAGTTAAGCTCGACAGGGCCGAACCGCTAATACACACAGCGCCGGGTGGTGCTCTTACCCGGCGCTGTGTGCTAGAGAGCGTTGCGCGGCGGTGGCGACTTCAATCGGCAAGAGTGACTGAAAAATCACTCCAGGTAGGCGCGTGATCAGAAGGGCGCTCCATACCCCGTAGTGGGTAATCAATCCCCGCCCCGGTCACGCGCTCGGCCAGCGGCTTGGACACCAGAATGTAGTCGATGCGCAGGCCGCGTTTCGGCTCTCGATCAAAGCCCTTAGAGCGGTAGTCAAACCAGCTGAACCACTCGCTATTGTTCGGATGGCAAAGTCGATAGCTGTCGCTCAGCCCCCACGCTTTAATGCCTTCCAGCCACTCACGCTCAATGGGCTGGAAGCTGGTTTTTCCATCGCGCAGCCAGCGTTTACGGTTGGCCTCGCCGATACCAATGTCCTGGTCTTCAGGGGAGATGTTAAAATCGCCCATGATGGCCAAGCGCTCATCGGGCGAATGCTGATGATTGAGCAGGTTGGCGAGCTGCTGATAAAAGCGCGCCTTGTGCGGAAACTTAGTCGGATGGTCCACGCTTTCGCCTTGCGGAAAATAACCGTTCCACACGGTGACCGCCTCGCCATCTTCGGCAAGTAGCTTAACGCCAATCATGCGGCGCTGAGCATCTTCCTCATCATCAGGGAAACCATAAAAGACTGCTTGCGGCTTTTGGCGGCACATCAGCGCAACGCCGTAATGGCCTTTCTGGCCGTAGTAAAAAACGTGATAGCCCATGGCTTCTACATCGGCCAACGGGAATTCACTGTCCTGTACTTTTGTTTCTTGCAGGCCAATCACATCGGGCTGCTGAGTGTCGATCAGTGCTTGCAGCTGATGCAGACGAGCCCGAATGCCATTGATATTAAACGACACCAAACGCATTACGACGGTTCTCCTGACGAGTTGTCGCTCCCTTTGTCGGGGTGAATGACAATGGATTGGCCGCTTTGCTGGCGCGCCAGTTTACGCACGGCTTGCAGTTTGCGCTGCTGCTGCTTTTTGGCTACAAAGCGACGCGATGAGGTCACCTGATCAGGGTTTTCATGGCGCCACTTCTTATAGTCTTTGCGGCGACCAGTGCGGATAGTCACTTTATCCGCTAATGAACGAGTCTTTTTCTTACGCGTCATGTCGCGCTCCTTGGGTTAATTTATGCGTCATTCTAACAGGCATGTATGCTCCTTCGACAGCAGGGCGCGCTCTTATCGCCAACCCCTGGTACAATGCGCACTTCGTGATGCCTAACATCCACAGCAATGGACAGATACACAGCCTATGAGCGAGTCGGAACAGACCACAGCATCGGCCCAGAACCGCAAGCCTAAACGTCGTCGTCGGAAACCGCGTCGTCGTCAGTCAAACTGGGATCTTCGTCAGTTTCAGGTGCCCGCCGTTGCCGGCAAGTGGCGCTTTCATGACTTTGATCTGCCGCTGCCTTTAATGCGTGCTATTCATGCCCAAGGGTTTGAGTACTGCACACCCATTCAGGCAGAGGCGCTGCGCCACACGCTGCTAGGTGGCGATATTGTCGGAAAGGCTCAAACGGGTACGGGAAAAACCGCCGCGTTTTTGATCTCGGTGATGGCGTACTTCATGGAAGAGCCAACGCCTGATGGTCAGAAGCCAGGGGCTCCCCGCGCGCTGATTATCGCGCCTACCCGAGAGCTGGCGCTGCAGATCGAGAAAGACGCCAAAGCCTTGGCCCGTTTCACGCAGCTTAGCGTGGCAAGCGTGGTCGGCGGCATGGACTATCAGAAACAGCGCGAGAGTCTGGGTAAAAAGATCGATATTCTGGTGGCCACGCCGGGTCGTTTGTTGGATTTCCATCAGAAGCGCGATATTGATCTTTCCGAAACCGAAGTGCTGGTGCTAGATGAAGCGGATCGTATGCTCTCCATGGGGTTTATCCCCGATGTGAAGCGCATCATTCGCTACACGCCGAAAAAAGAGGAGCGTCAAACGTTCCTGTTCTCGGCCACCTTTACCGACGATATTCTCAATCTGGCCAGTCAGTGGACGGTTGATCCTGCTCATGTAGAGATCGAGGTTACTGTCGAAAACCAGGCGGATATCGATCAGCGTGTTTATCTGGTCTCGGATGATGATAAGCAGCGGCTACTCATCAATCTGCTTGAGCAAGAAAGCTTCGAGCGGGTCATGGTGTTTGGTAATCGCCGTGATCTCGTACGCAAGCTAGATGACCTGCTCAAAAAAGCCGGTGTTAGCGCGGCGATGCTGTCGGGCGATGTGCCGCAGAACCAGCGTATCAAAACCCTGGAGAGCTTCCGTGAGGGAGAGATTCAGGTGCTGGTGGCCACCGATGTGGCCGGGCGTGGCATTCATATTGAAGACGTCAGCCACGTCATCAATTACACGCTGCCTGAAGACCCGGAAGACTACGTACACCGTATTGGACGTACTGGGCGTGCGGGTGCGAAAGGTGTCTCTATCAGCTTTGTCGGTGAAGAAGATGCCTTCTCACTGCCGGAGATTGAGCGCTACATTAACGGCAAGCTTCCCTGCGAACATCCGCCGGAAGGCATGCTGTAACGGGCATGTTGGATAACGCGCTTAAAAACGATATTCAGCAGGCTTACCGTAACGTGGTGGAAAAGCTTGGGCTTACGCCACGTTACGGGCAGCGCTTAATGATTGCTGAGATTGCACGTACCCTAGGCGATATCGAATGCGATAGCGAAGGTAAGCGTGTTAGCGACAGCCACGTGTGTGTGTTAGAGGCCGGTACGGGCACAGGAAAAACGCTGGCTTACCTGATTGCGGGCTTGCCGATTGCCAAAGCGCAGGGCAAGCGGCTGATCGTTTCCACGGCCACCGTGGCGCTTCAAGAGCAGGTGTTGAATCAAGACCTGCCGTCACTGGCAAGCCATAGCGGTGTTGCCTTTCGCTATGCGCTAGCCAAAGGGCGCGGCCGCTATGTGTGCGTGGCGCGGTTGGATCAAGCCTTAGAAGGCAGTGAACCTAACCCAACGCTCTCACTATTTGAGCAATCCCTTCAAGCCGATAGCAGCGACTTTAACGTGCTGGCCACCGACATGGCCGAGGCCTACGGCAAGGGCGAGTGGGAGGGCGACCGCGATACGTGGTCAGCGTCTATTGAAGACAGCCACTGGCGCCAGCTCACGGTTGATCATCGCCAGTGTACCGGGCGTCGTTGCGGCCATTACGGCGCCTGTGCTTTTTTTCGCTCTCGTCGAGAGTTAGAAAATGCCGATGTGATCGTGGCCAATCATGATCTTGTCTTAGCAGACCTTGCATTGGGCGGCGGCGCGATTCTCCCAGACCCAGCAGACTGTATCTTTATTTTCGACGAAGGCCATCACCTGCCGGATAAGGCGCTGTCGCATTTCGCCCACCGGTTTGCCGTGCATGGCTGTTTGCGTTGGCTTAAAACGCTAAAGACGAGCCTCACAGACCTGAATCAGGGGTTAGCGGCACAGCCTACTATTGCACGTTTACTGGCAGGGCTGCCTGAGCTAATGCACAGCTTAGAGCCTGTGTTGGGCGACGTGTTTAGCATGGGGCATCAGCTAGCTGGGCGTGAAAATGGTCTGGCGGATGAAGAAGCCACCCATCAGCAGCGCTTTGAAAAAGGCCAAGTGCCAGAGGCGCTGCGCGATCAGGCCCAGCAGCTGCTGGTCATGTTTGCCACTCTGTCAAGAAATCTAGAAAGCATTAGCGATATTCTGCGCGAAAGTTTGGATCCTGATAAACAGACGGGCCTAGACCGTGATCAAGCAGAGGCATGGCTGCCGCTAATCGCGCTGTTGCACGGGCGTGCCTTGGATGCCCACGCGCTATGGCAAGCCTTTAGTGAGCAGGATGCGCCCAATGCGCCGCCCAGCGCGCGGTGGATAACGCTTAGCCGGGTGGCGGGTGAGGCAGAAATTGAGTTTTCGGCAAGCCCTGTCTCTGCTGCCCATACGCTTGCCAAGCACTTATGGGGGCGCTGCCACGGGGCAGTAGTCACTTCGGCAACGCTCACGGCGCTGGGTCGCTTTGAGCGCCTGCAGGAGCGCGCCGGGTTAGCTAACCGCTATCGTTATCAGGCGCTGCCTAGCCCGTTTGATTACGCCAATGCGGTCTTGCGGGTGCCAGCGGAAGCGACTGATCCTAGTGATCGAGAGGCGCATGAACATGCTATTGTGCGCTTTGTGTCGCAGCTAGGTGAGGATGAGGCGGTACTAGTGCTGTTTTCTTCCCGTGCGCAGCTGCGCGCCGTAGAAAAGGCGTTACCTGCCAGCGCCAGTGGGCGCGTGCTGGCGCAAGATGCATTGCCTAAACGTGAGCTGCTTGAGCGCCATCGTGCTGCGGTCGATAGCGGTAAAGGAAGTATCATTTTCGGCTTGGCAAGCTTTGCTGAGGGGATTGACCTTCCAGGTGACTACCTGACCCATGTGGTGATCACAAGGCTGCCTTTTGCGGTGCCGGATGACCCCGTTGGCGCAACGCTTGCCGAATGGATTGAGAGCCAGGGCGGTAACCCGTTTATGCGTATTAGCGTGCCAGATGCCTCTATTAAACTGGTACAGGCGTGTGGGCGTTTAATCCGCAAAGAGAGTGATCGGGGCGTGATTACGCTGCTGGATCGACGGGTGATTACGCGCCGCTACGGGCAGGCGCTATTAGATGCGCTGCCGCCCTTTAAGCGTGAAATACAGGCGTAAGGGGCGATAAGCGTTAAGTGGCCGCCAAAAAAATGTCCAGCTGGGCAGTGCGCAGCGGGACATTTTGGGTGCAACGACTCGTTATTGAGCGATGCGCTTTGCTAATACGGGTGCTAGCTTATCGTTCATGCGGGTGAACGTTTCCACAGTGGTGTCCCAATCGATGCAAGCATCGGTGATAGAGACCCCGTACTGCAGTTGGCTTAAGTCAGCAGGTACCTTTTGGGCACCCCAGCCAATGTTCGACTCTACCATCAGGCCGATAATCGAGGTGTTGCCTTCGAGAATCTGGTTGGTCACATTTTCCAGTACCAACGGCTGTAGCGCGGCATCTTTGTTGGAGTTCGCGTGTGAGCAGTCGATCATGATGTTGGCAGAAAGGTTGGCTTTCTTTAGCTCTTTCTCTGCTAGGGCCACACTCACGCTATCATAGTTAGGCTTGCCATTGCCGCCGCGCAGTACCACGTGGCCGTAGGCATTGCCGCGGGTGCGGATGATGGCGACTTGGCCTGCCTGGTTAATGCCCAGGAAGTTGTGCGGGTTGGCCACAGACTGCAGTGCGTTGATTGCGACATCCAGGCTGCCGTCGGTGCCGTTTTTGAAACCCACGGGGCAGGAGAGGCCAGACGCCATTTCGCGGTGTGTCTGTGACTCAGTGGTGCGAGCACCAATCGCTGACCAGCTAATGCAATCCTGCATATACTGCGGGGAGATGGGGTCAAGAGCTTCAGTGGCCAGCGGAAGGCCCATCTCGGCTAAATCCACCAGCAGTTTGCGGGCAATGTGCAGGCCCTCGTCGATTTCGAAAGAGTCGTTTAGGTGCGGGTCGTTAATTAACCCTTTCCAGCCGACGGTGGTGCGGGGCTTTTCAAAATAGACACGCATGACAATATAGAGGCTGTCACTGACCTGGTCGGCCAAGGTGCGCAAACGGCGAGCGTAATCCAGTGCTGCCTCTACGTCATGAATTGAGCAGGGGCCAACGACCACCAGCAGCCGTGGGTCGTTACCATCCAAAATGTTCTGAATAGTGCGGCGGCCTTCAATCACTGAACGCTCGGCGCTTTCCGTTAACGGGATCGCGTTTTTCAATGCTTCTGGGGTGGTAAGAACGTCCTGTGCAAGAACGTTGAGGTTACTAACTTGTTGATCTGACATCTTGCTACCTGTGCGTGCGCAATGGGCGAAAAGTGGTCACTACTATGGCGCGTCACGGTGGTAAAAATCAATTGTTACGGAACTTTGCATTAAGGAAAAATGTCAGCCTCAGGGTTTTATTAAAGGGGGTATCAGGCTTCAAGAAAGAGTGTAAGCGCTTGATGCGCTGCTGAGAACGCGTAACACTACATGGCATTGGCGCTAAGTTATCAGCGCAACCTAACTGAGGGGTAGGTCCGTGATAGCCTACTGTTTTCCTCCATGACGACTAACAGATGCCCAAGGGACGCTATGCTGCTTGCTGTGAAGGCCCGACTAACAGGGCGAAAAAGACATAAAGCTCGACGCCAAGCGTACGAGCAGAAGGAGCGTGTGAATGGGCACTCGTGAAACAGACCAACAGCTGGTTGAACGTGCTCAAAAAGGCGACACACGTGCTTTTGATCTGCTGGTAAAAAAATATCAGCATAAAATTATTGGCTTGATTGGACGCTATGTTCACGACCATTCAGAGGTGCAGGACGTGGCGCAGGAAGCCTTTATAAAGGCTTATCGTGCGCTGGGTAAGTTTCGTGCAGAAAGCGCGTTCTATACCTGGATGTACCGGATCGCCATCAACACTGCCAAAAACCATCTGGTATCGCGCGGGCGCAGGCCGCCCGGCAGCGACTTAGATATTGTCGATGCAGAAATTATCGATCAGAGTGGCCGCTTAGCGGATTCAGAGTCACCCGAGGCGTCGATAGCGCGCGACCAGCTTGAGGCGGCCGTGTTTGAAGCGATAGAAAAGCTGCCTGATGATTTGCGTACGGCCATCACGCTGCGTGAATTGGACGGATTAGCCTATGAAGACATTGCCCAAGTCATGCAGTGTCCAGTGGGCACCGTGCGCTCGCGTATCTTTCGTGCCCGTGAAGCGGTGGATGAGCATATTCGCCCGTTGGTTACCACCGCGCGCAACAGTCGAGACGAGTAGCCAGTGACCCATTAATACGCGATGGCGGTCACAAACTTTTACGTTTTTGGGTTTTTAGTGAACTGTCTGGCAAGTGAAGCGTCATAAAGGCTGTCTAGCATGATCGTGTTAAATCATTGCACTACGTTAAATGTGCAGTGATTTGGTAACAAGGTCTTGGCCTGTGAAGTTTGGCGGCTAAAACACGCACTAGCCGTGTGGTCGCCGAGCTTCTTCTAACACAGTGTGAGGGTGTGAAGTATGAGTCAAAGCACACGGGAATCACTTTCAGCATTAATGGACAGTGAAAGTGATGAGCTTGAATTGCGCCGAGTGTTGAAATCTCTGCCTGACGATGCCGATGCGGCAGAGACTTGGCGTCGTTACCATTTGGCCCGCAGCATGATGCAGCGTGAGCGCAGCGTAGATGTCAGTATCGACCTATCTGCAGGCATCATGGCTCGTCTGAATGAAGAACCAGCGCCCGCTCTGCTAAGCGATAGCGACGCAACGCCCGCACGAACCAGCGGCATCTCGTTTGCTCGCGGTGCTGGTGTCGCGGCGGCTGTATCGCTAATGGTGATCACTGGCGTGCAATTCTTTAACGGTAACGGTGCAGACACTGCTCAGCCAGCAGGGAGTACGATTGCGTCGCAGGCGCCCACGGGTGCCCAAGTGCAGCCTGTCAGCTTAGGGTCGCCGCAATCTGCAGCAATGGCGGCTTCAGACATGCCGATGTTTGAGCCAACGCCGTTTCGTATTAATGGGCAGTCGGGTAATAGCGGCTTGATGAATATCAGCGATGCTGGTTTTTCAACCCCCGCCGCGCCGCAGGGTATGATGGCCCAGCAAGCAACGTCGATTGATGTGGATCAACTGCGCATGCTCCAATCCTATCTTGAGCAGCATACTCAAGGCGCTGCTAGCGGCAGTGGTGACAGTTGGATGCCGCTGATGCGCTCATCTGTGACTGAGCCATTAGGGCAGCGGTAAATAACGCGTCTTAACGTTTATTTTATCGATAAGTAAGAGGCTGTCTGATCGGTATGGTGACCGCTCGAAATAGAGGTTGGGGAGCTCGGCTAGTATTAATGCTGGGCCTAGTAGGCGCTAGCCTAGTCCCCTTATTTGCTGTCGCTAACACGAAAACGCAGTCGCACATAGCTTGTACAAGCGTTGCCGATCAGCCTGGGGAAAGCTCTGCCCAGGCTTGGTTAGCACACAGCAGGCTGGCAGGACACTGCTATGCTTTTCAAGCGCGTGCTGTCACCATTGATGCACTGGGTGTTCGCACACTCGCGCTTTCCCACCGTATTCGTGATGGTGTTCGCCAGCAAGTCGTCCAACATCTCGATGGTCCATCAGTGAGCATCGAGCGTCGCTCTATTGTTGGTTACATACCACGATTCACTTCAGATGCGGATAGCGGCCTAGCGTCACCAGATGCTTGGGCTCAGCATATAGCGTCCTATTACGATATTTCCTTTCAAGAAGATGCCCGAGTCGCTGGCCGCGATGCGGTCCAGCTCCGTTTTGTTCCCCACGATCAACAGCGCTATCAGCATGCATGGTGGGTAGATAAAGAGACCGGGCTGTTGCTTAAGCATGTCATGAGTGATACCCAGGAACGCGTGTTGGAGACGTTCCAAATTACCCAGCTTCACTCTCCTGAACTTTATGATGGTAGCGTTAATGATGCTATCAGCACTGAGCGGGGCTCTTATCCTTGGCAGGTAGCATGGCTGCCAGATGGATTTGTAGATCAGCCTCAAGAGCCCGGGCGTTCCGCCAGTAATCAGCGAGTGTATAGCGACGGGTTGGCGGCATTCAGCTTATTTGTTAACGCTGTGGAGGACCCTACCTTGAGAGAGGGAGTGCATCGCCTAGGGGTCTCAACGGCGGCGGTGTCTATCGTATCTGCTGGAGAGCGGCGGTGGCAGGTCGTCGGCATTGGAGAGCTGCCACCTGATATGCTTCAGCGTATTGTGCAATCTGTTCATATTGAGCCATAGCAATGTCCATGAATGCTTCCGCCTGCGGGTTACTGCTAAGAACCGGGCCTGTGGTGGGTTACTCAGGCGGTGGTGTGGTCGTTGATGTTTCCCTTGACGCCACTTGCCAACGTTGTGCACAGGGGCGGGGTTGTGGCATGGGACTATTAGCGCGGCGTCAGCAGCAGCGAATCACGGTGTTTCCTTCTAAAGCGCTCGCCAGGGTAGAGTCTGCCTACCCCTTGGGTAGCCAAGCGACCATTGCCCTGCCCAAACACGATATGAGTCTTTTAGCCTGTCTGGTTTACGCATTACCGCTGTTGATGGCGCTACTGGTGGCGGGTGTTACATCGCTATTAGACGTTAGCGAATGGCACATCGCGACCCTATTCTTTAGCACCTTGATAGGCGGTGTGATAACGCTTAGATACCTAATGCGCGGGCGGATGGAACGCTTCCGACCGCGTTTGGTCAGTTAGTTGTTCCGTAGCTCGCTAAGAGTTGCACTCCCTTCGTTTCGTATCTGCTTGACTAGGAGCTGTTGCATGAAGCGCTTGGTTCTCCCCTCGACACTATGGCTATGCCTGGTGGCAATGTTTTTGCTAGGTCAGAATGCCTATGCGCAAACGCTGCCTGACTTTACTGAGCTGGTGGAAGACGCTGCGCCAGGCGTGGTGAATATTTCTACCAGCCGAACGGTACAGCGCAATCCGGCGTTGCAAGGCTTTGGCGGCCAGGAAATTCCTGAGATTTTCCGGCACTTCTTTGGCGACAGTTTCCCATCACCACCCAATAGTGGCAGTGGTGGAGGGCGCGGTCAGGAGCGCCAGTCGCTAGGTTCTGGTTTTATTATCAGCGCTGATGGCTACGTGATGACTAACGCCCATGTGGTGCAAGATGCCGATGAAATTCTGGTACGTTTGAATGACCGTCGCGAATTGCCAGCTGAGTTGATCGGTAGCGATGCGCAAACAGACGTTGCACTACTCAAAATCGATGCCAACGATCTGCCTGTGCTGAACTTGGGCGACTCTGACGCGCTGAAAGTCGGCGAGTGGGTCGCGGCCATTGGTTCACCGTTTGGGTTTGATCACTCGGTGACCGCCGGTATTGTCAGTGCGATTAACCGTACGCTGCCTCGCGATGCTTATGTGCCATTCATCCAAACCGATGTGGCGATTAACCCCGGTAACTCTGGCGGCCCGTTGTTTAATCTGGAAGGAGAGGTCATTGGGATTAATTCCCAGATCTTTACCCGAAGCGGTGGCTTCATGGGTCTCTCTTTTGCGATTCCCATTAACGTTGCCATGGATGTGGCCGACCAACTGCGTGAGGATGGCCGCGTGAATCGTGGCTGGTTAGGCGTCATGATCCAGCCAGTATCACAGGACCTGGCGGAGTCGTTTGGCATGAGTGAGGCCATCGGGGCGCTGATTGCGGACTTAGACCCAGAGGGTCCTGCGGCCCAGGGTGGCCTACAGGCAGGCGATGTGATTCTGGAAGTGGATGGCGAAGAGGTTGATCGTTCAAGCTCATTACCTCGTCTTATTGGTCGCGTAGCGCCGGGTGATAATGTTGAGTTAACCCTTATGCGTGACGGCGAGCAGGTGTCTGAAACGGTAGAGCTGGGTAGCTGGCCTGATATGGATGAAACAACACCAGCCGCCAATAGCGACAGCCAAGTGCGTCTAGGGGTGACGGTCGCAGAAGTTGACCCAGCGATGCGGGAGCGACTAAATATCAGTGGCGGCGTTGAAGTCAGCCAAGTAGAGCCTGATAGCGTTGCTGCCCAGGCGGGTCTGCGCACGGGTGACATTCTAGTCAGCATTGATCACCGCAGCGTGTCCTCGGCGGATGAGCTAATGCGCATTGTGGAAGAGTTGCCTAACGACCGCGCTATTCCGGTGCGCCTGTACCGAGATGGTCGTTCGCTGTTTGTAGCACTCAGGCTCGAATAACCGCTTCTTAACCCCCTCCAGTCCGGCGGTTCTCGCCGGACTGCTGTTCCTATCCCGCGCATATCGCTACAATAGCGCTTATCTTTTGACGAACTTTGGCAATGCAGTGGTGCGGTCCTCGCTTTTTCGCCCTTCGGCCTAGCGCCGCAACCCCACGCTTGCGTACCAATAAGGCAGAACACACTCGATGTCTCATGACGTTTCCGGCGGAAAGCTCAAGCATATTCGCAATTTCTCCATCATCGCGCATATCGATCACGGTAAATCGACGCTCTCTGATCGTTTGATTCAAACCTGTGGCGGTTTGACTCAACGTGAGTTGAAAGAGCAGGTGCTCGACTCCATGGATATTGAGCGTGAGCGGGGTATTACCATCAAGGCGCAGTCGGTAACGCTGGACTACACCGCCGCCGATGGCCAAGTCTACCAACTCAACTTTATCGATACGCCAGGGCATGTCGATTTCTCCTACGAAGTCTCACGCTCGCTGTATGCCTGTGAAGGGGCGCTGTTGGTGGTTGATGCTGCCCAAGGGGTAGAAGCGCAATCGGTCGCCAACTGCTATACCGCTATCGAGCAGGGCCTGGAAGTGCTGCCGGTACTCAATAAAATTGACCTTCCCCAGGCAGACCCAGACCGGGTAGCCCAAGAGGTTGAAGAGATTATTGGCTTAGATGCCACTGACGCGTGCCAGGTATCAGCGAAAAGCGGTATCGGCATCGACGCGCTGCTTGAGCGCCTAGTGCGTGATATTCCGCCGCCTAAAGGCGACCCCGACGCGCCGCTTCAGGCACTGATCATCGATTCATGGTTCGATAACTATCTGGGCGTTGTCTCCCTGGTGCGGCTGTTTGACGGCACGCTGCGCAAAGGCGATAAAATTCGTATCAAGTCGACTGGCCGTGACTGGAATGCCACCGAAGTCGGTATTTTTACCCCGCTGCGTAAAGAGACCAATATCCTGCGCGCTGGTGAAGTAGGCTTTATCGTGGCCGGGATTAAAGAGATTCACGGAGCACCCGTGGGCGATACCATTACCCACACCAAAACCCCAGACGTGCCGCGCCTGCCGGGTTTCCAGAAAGTGAAGCCTCAGGTTTACGCCGGTATGTTCCCGGTAAGCGCCGATGATTACGAAGACTTCCGCGATGCGCTTGAAAAACTAGCCCTGAACGATGCGTCGCTTGAGTACGAGCCGGAAAATTCTGATGCGTTAGGGTTCGGCTTCCGGGTAGGTTTCCTGGGCACACTGCACATGGAAATCATCCAAGAGCGTTTAGAGCGCGAATACGACATCGATCTGCTCACCACGGCACCGACGGTGGTGTATGAGCTGGGCATGAAAAATGGCGATGTTCAGTACGTCTCCAACCCGTCCAAGCTGCCCGATATGGCCGACGTGGACGAAATGCGTGAACCCATTGTGCGTGCCAATATTCTGGTGCCCCAAGAGTACGTGGGCAACGTGATTGCTGAGTGCGAGCAGCGTCGTGGTACCCAGCTTGATATGCAGTTCTTAGGTAACCAGATCCAACTGGCGTATGAACTGCCGATGTCGGAAGTGGTGATGGACTTCTTTGACCGTTTGAAGTCGATTTCTCGCGGTTATGCATCGCTTGAATACAACTTTGAGCGTTTTGATGCCGCGAAACTTGTCCGTCTAGATGTCCTGATTAACGGCGACAAAGTAGACGCATTAGCCGTCATTATTCACCGTGATCACGCTCACAACCGCGGACGTTTGCTGGTTGAAAAAATGAAAGAGCTGATTCCGCGGCAGATGTTTGATGTGGCCATTCAAGCAGCGATTGGTGGCCAGGTCGTCGCGCGCTCAACGGTCAAAGCGCTGCGTAAAAACGTGACAGCTAAATGTTATGGCGGCGACGTGAGCCGTAAGAAAAAGCTGCTTGAAAAACAGAAAGCCGGTAAAAAACGGATGAAGCAGGTGGGGCGTGTTGAAATTCCCCAGGATGCCTTCCTTGCTGTGCTCAAGGTAAACGACTAGGGATACAACCCCCACATGGATTTTTCACTCTTATTGGTCATTGCAGTGGTGCTGTCAGGTGCCATTTACCTGTTGGATATACTCGTGCTGCGACCCAAGCGGCGCGAGCGCGTTGCCACTGCTGAGTCAGCCACTACGGAAGGACTGGATGCGTCTACGCGGGAAAAGCTCCTAAAAGAGCCGTGGCCCGTCGACTATTCGCGTTCGTTTTTTCCGGTGCTGCTAGTCGTACTAGTCGTGCGCAGCTTTATTGTGGAGCCGTTTCAGATTCCTTCGGGCTCTATGAAACCCACCCTGGAAGTAGGCGATTTTATTCTAGTGAATAAGTTCTCTTATGGACTGCGCCTGCCGGTGGTGCACCACCGCTTTTTAGAGGTCAATGACCCCGAGCGGGGCGATGTGATGGTGTTTCGTTTCCCTGAAGAGCCGGCCGTTAACTTTATAAAGCGCGTTGTAGGGCTGCCCGGTGACCGCATTCGTTATGAGGGCAAGCAGCTGTATGTGAACGGCGAGGCGGTCACTAAAACGCTAGTAGAAGAGGGGCCGGAACTCTCGCCACAGCAGCTGTTGTTAGAAGAGCAGTTAGGCGAAGTCAGCCACTTTATCTACAACAACCCCCGTGATCCAGGCCCGCAAATGCGTGAAGTCGTCGTGCCAGAAGGCCACTACTTCACCATGGGCGATAACCGCGACCATTCTAACGACAGTCGCTATTGGGGGTTTGTGCCTGAAGAGAATATCGTAGGGCGCGCGTTTGCCGTTTGGATGCATTGGGATGGCGGCCTGCCCAGTTTTACCAGCGTGCGGCGTATTGAATGAAGCAGCATAATGTGCAAACCGTGAGTATGGTTATCTTTGTTAACGTCAATGACGTAGGAGCACTGTGAGTAATTCCTTAACCGCTTTTTGCCGACGAATCGGCCATACCTTTGGCGACCCAACGCTACTGGAACTGGCCATGACCCACCGCAGCTACGGTGGTCGCAACAATGAGCGCCTGGAATTTCTAGGTGACTCCATCGTGAATTTTGTGATCGCGGAAGCGCTGTTTCAGCGCTTTCCTCAAGCGCGCGAAGGGCAGCTCTCCCGCCTGCGCGCCCGCTTAGTAAAAGGCCAAACCCTGGCAGAACTCGCCCGCGAGATGGCGTTTGGCGAGTGTCTGCGGTTAGGCTCTGGTGAAATGAAAAGCGGCGGCCATCGTCGTGAATCGATTTTGGCAGATGCCGTCGAGGCGATTATTGGGGCGATCTATCTGGATGCCGGAATGGATGCCGTGCGCGAGCGCGTGCTGGCATGGTACGCCGAGCGTCTGGAGAACATTTCGCTGCAAGATACCCAAAAAGACCCGAAAACACGCTTACAAGAGTTTTTGCAGTCGCGCCAAGCGGCGCTACCGCGCTATGAAGTGGTCTCTGTGAAGGGAGAGGCGCATGCCCAGACCTTTACCGTGGAGTGCTACATTGAGCTGCTAAGCGAGCATACCACTGGTAAAGGCCCCAGCCGCCGCCACGCTGAACAGCAGGCTGCGGAAGAAGCATTGTCCTATCTCGAACAACCCCCTGGAGACAAATCATGAGCCAAACCTGCGGATTCGTGGCCATCGTTGGCCGTCCCAACGTAGGCAAATCAACCCTCATGAACCGGATTCTGGGGCAGAAAATTTCGATTACCTCTCGGCGGCCGCAAACCACGCGCCATCAGGTAATGGGGATTAAAACCGTCGAAGATACGCAGTTTATCTACGTCGACACGCCGGGCATGCACATCATGTCCAAAGACCGCAATAAAGCGATCAACCGCTTTATGAACCAGGCGGCAACTCAGGCGCTGCGTGACGTAGACTGTGTAGTGTTCATTATTGATCGCACCCGCTGGACAGAAGAAGATCAGGCGGTATTGAAGCGTCTTGAACACGTGCAAGCGCCGGTGATTCTAGCGGTTAACAAAGTCGACCGCCTGCAAGAGAAGGGCGACTTACTGCCTTGGCTGGCTGAAGTTGGCGCACGCCGTGAGTTTGCTGCCGTTGTGCCCATTTCAGCTAAGCATGGCACCCAGGTAGATACCTTGGAAGAAGAGGTCGCTAAGCACCTGCCTGAAAGCATTCACTTCTTCCCGGAAGACCAAATCACCGACAAAAGCCTGCGCTTTATGGCGGCTGAGCTGGTGCGTGAAAAAGTCATGCGTCAGTTGGGTGACGAGCTGCCCTACCAAATGACGGTCGAGATTGAAGAGTTTCGCGAGACCGAGCGCGTTACGCACATCAGCGCACTCATTTTGGTAGAGCGTCAGGGTCAAAAAGTGATCTTAATCGGCGAGAACGGCGACCGGATCAAGAGTATTGGCCGTGAAGCGCGCCTGGATATGGAGCGCGCGCTGGGTACCAAAGTCATGCTGAATATGTGGGTGAAGGTGAAGCGCGGTTGGTCGGATGACGAGCGGGCGCTGAAAAGCCTGGGTTACGATCTCGATTGAGCACGGCAATGACCGCAGAGCCTGCGTTTCTGCTGCACCGCCGGGCATATCGTGAAACCAGTGCGCTGGTCGATTTATTGACGCTGAATCATGGCCGTATTCGGGCAGTCGCCCATGGTGGCCAGCGGCCCGGCTCTAAATCGCGCCAGCGGCTGCAGCCGTTCACCCCGCTGTTTGTATCCTGGCGGGGAGAACGGGAGCTAAAGCGGCTAACACTGATGGAGTCCCGTGGGCACACCGCCCTGCTGGCAGGCGAAGGCCTGCTGTGTGGCCTCTATGCCAATGAGATTGCCACTCGATTACTTCCCCTTGAGCTGGTCGCCACCGACGTCTTTGCGTTTTATAGCGCTCTATTGGAAGCGCTACCGGCTCCTGCGGAGCGCGGGCTGGCGCTGAGACGCTATGAGTGGGCATTATTAGAGGCATTGGAAGCCACCCCACGCTTTTGTACGCCGGAAGGCGGCCCTTTAGATCCACACTGCCGCTACCGCTTTGATGCTGCCAGCCGTGCGTTTTTACCCGCGGAGCAGGGTATTGAAGGGCGCACATTGCGCTACATTGAGCAGGGCGACTGGCAGCCGGAAGGCTTGGCGGGTGCGCTGAAAGCAGTGACGCGAGCGGCGCTGGCTCCCCACCTAGGCCCAACAGAACTGCGTTCCCGTGAACTAATGCTGGATTTAGCCCGTCGACGTCAGCGTTCATGAGCTAACCCATCGCTGCCTCTTGATGGCGATTACTATTTATCACCGCCATCGACTATTACCACCTATCGCCCTTTATTGATTGGAGACACGTTATGCACCCACCACGGATTTTACTCGGCGTTAATATCGACCATATCGCCACGCTGCGTCAGGCCCGTGGCACACGCTATCCTGATCCGGTTCAAGCGGCGCTGCTAGCCGAAGAGGCGGGAGCTGACGGCATTACCGTCCACCTGCGCGAAGACCGCCGCCATATCCAGCCACGCGATGTGCGCCTGCTGGCGGAAGTGCTTAACACACGCATGAACCTAGAGATGGCGGTCACCGAAGAGATGTTCGCGTTGGCAGAAGAAGTGCGCCCCGCCCACGTATGTTTGGTGCCGGAGAAGCGCGAAGAGCTGACCACCGAAGGCGGGCTGGATGTCGTGGGCGGCTTCGACCAGATTGCGAGCGCCTGCCAGCGTCTTGCTGCGCTTGGCTGTGATGTGTCGCTATTTATCGACCCTGATGAAGCTCAAATTGATGCCGCTAAGCGTGCAGGCGCACCGACTATCGAGCTGCACACCGGTGCTTATGCCGAAGCAAAGCCAGGCAGTGCAGAAGCGAACGCTGAGTATGACCGCCTTAGCGCGGCAGCGGTGCATGCGGTCTCGCTGGGGTTGGTCGTCAATGCCGGGCACGGCCTGCATTATCACAACGTGGAAGCGATTGCGGCGCTACCCGGCGTGAATGAGCTGAACATTGGTCACGCGATTATTGCCCGTGCGCTGTTTGTCGGCTTAAAAGAAGCCGTACAAGAGATGAAGCGGTTAATCATTGCGGGTCAAGAGGCTGGTTTGATGGCAGCCCTGGATGCCCATGAGCACGACCATGACCACGACCATAGTGATGGTCACCACGACTGCTGCGGCCACTAACATGATTGTGGGGATTGGCTCTGATATTGCGCGGGTTGAGCGTTTTCGTCAGGCCGTGACGCGTCACGGCCCACGCTTTGCGCAACGTATTCTAGGGCCAGACGAGCAGTCGGTATGGCAAGCAAAAGGCCAAGCAACGGCCTACTTGGCGAAACGTTTCGCGGCAAAGGAAGCGTTTGTCAAAGCCCTAGGGCTTGGGCTGCGCCAGGGCATGCAGTGGAGCGAGATACAGGTGCTCAACGATGCCTTGGGCAAGCCCAGTCTAAAGCTTAGTGGCGAAGCGCAGCGGCTTTTTCGCGCAAGTGGTGCCACCGCTGCGCATATTTCGCTGAGTGATGAGGCTGATTACGCTGTCGCTTTTGTCGTGCTGGAACGATGAGTCGATCATGGCGCTATTCATAAGCGCCATGTTTCAGGCACCCCAATGCCAGCTGCTACGTGAGCAAGGTATGGCGTTCCTGGCTAAGGCGCGCCATGGCGGTATAGAGCTCGTCCAGTAGCGTTTTAACATGGCGTAGTCCACTGGTGCGCAATCGTGTTTCTAACGTTTCCACCAGTAGCGCTAATTCTGGTGCGCCACAGTAGCGGCTGGCACCGTTCAACCCGTGTACCCAGTCGAGTAGTGTCGTTAAATCGGCCGCTTGGAAGGCGCTGCGGATCTGCTGCTCGGTTTCGGGCAAACTATCGATAAGTCTTACTAACTGCTGCTTCGCGAGTGTCTCTTTGCCACCCGCTAAGCGTGCCCCAAGGGTTAAGTCGACGGCTGGGAGCGAGCTTGAGGGGGCGCTGGGTGATGGTAACGGACGAGCAGGCGTCACTTCTGGCGCGGTCATATGTTGCGGTGCGATGCCTAAGAAACGCTGCAGCAATTGCTGTAGCTGAGCGTCGTCGATCGGTTTGACCAAAACATCGTCTAGACCTTCGCTTAGCCACTGCTGCCTTTCCGTACTGAGTACGTGAGCCGTCACGGCAATAATAGGGCAGCGCGCCCAGCTATTATTAATTCTACGCAGTGCCTGGGTCGTTTGTATGCCATCCATGCCGGGCATACGAATATCCATCAGCACCATATCTGCGGTGTGGTGGCGGGCGAACTCTAGCGCCTCATGACCACTCTCAGCCAGTGCAATGCGTAACGTATCGCTCTCCAGCATGGCTTTTAACAGCTCACGATTAGGCGAGTTATCGTCGACGATCAGAACGGTTAAGTGTGGCGCAGGTAAAGGTTTACTGACGCTGTCGCTGGTAATAGAAAGAGCCTGAGGGTGCATCAGCATACGCAGCGTAGTGGCTAGCTGTGCGCGGGTAAACGGTTTACACAGCATCTCACCGCCATGGGGCAGCTCCCATGAAGGCAGGTCAAAGCTTGTGGTGTTTGCCAGAATCATGACCGGGCAGGGCGTTTGTTGAATCACGGACTGCCAATAGCCTTTGCGCTCTTCGTCAAAGTCTTCTGCGGACAAACACAGAATCAGCAGCGACTCACTGCCTGCGTCAATGAACGACACTGGGCGTGCGCCCCAGCGCTCCAACAGGTGTTCTAGCACGTTGCGGGTGGGTAGGTGAGGTTCATGAAGGCGGACAATGGGGCTGTCCAGCGTCAGCTCTGGCGGGCGCTCGTCGGCAAGATGCGCTAGCAGCGGCAGCGTAAAGGAGAACGTCGACCCTTTGCCTAGCTCGCTTTCAACCGTGATTTCCCCGCCCATGCGCTGGATCAGTTGGCGACAAATCGTGAGGCCCAAGCCGCTGCCGCCAAACTGGCGTGAATGGCTGGGTTCGGCTTGAGAAAAGGCGCTAAATAGCTGCTGTTGATGCTCGTCGCTTAAGCCAATGCCGGTGTCGCTAACGCTAATGTGCAACACCACATGCTGACCTTCCTGGTTATCCAGCATTACCCGGACGATTACTTCACCCTCCGTCGTGAATTTAAGGGCATTGCCCAGCAGGTTATTCAACACTTGGTGGATACGCAGTGGGTCGCCGCATAGGGGCGTGGGCACATCGTCGTAGACCATGGCGACCAAGTGCAGCTGCTTGCGCTGCGCTTCGGGGGCATGAAGACCAATAATCTCATCCACCAGGGCGACAATATCGACATCAACCTCTTCCAAGGTCAGCCGGTCGGCTTCCAGTTTAGAGAAGTCCAATACATCGTTGACCAGCATCAGTAGGTTATCGCAGGCGCGGCGGACGTGCTCTAGCCACTCTTTTTGCCGATTATCCAGGGAGGAGCGTCCTAGCAGGCGGCAAAAGCCGATAATACCGTTCAGCGGTGTGCGTATCTCATGGCTCATATTCGCTAGAAACTCGGATTTAACGGCGTTGGCACGTAGCGCGCTACGATGAGCCAAATCGAGCTTGATGTTTTGCTCTTCAATGGTCTCCATCGACTCCTGCAGTTCGCTGGTGGCCTGCTCAATCTGGCTCTGCATGTCACGCTGGGCCTGCTGGAAATGTTCGGCTAAGCGGTTAATGTGGTTGGCCAGCTGTTTAAACTCGGTTGGCTTGGCGGTGGACATTACCAAGCTGTAATCACCTCGCGATAAGCGATATAGCGCTTGGTTGGCCTCTTCAATAGGGCGGCTGGCGTAGCGGCTAATGGCAAAGGCAATCAAAAACAGCAGCAGCCCTAGTAGCATGCCGCCCAGACTCAAACTGGCTATTAGCCGATAGCGCTCAAGCGTTAACGCACGAATATCCATTTCCGCCTCTAGCCATCCGCTTGCCACGCGGTTAGCGCTGGCAACGGTTTCACTGGTGAGCGGTACCTGCAAGCGCCAAGCGTCTTCTTCCATCGCAATCGCGGTAACCTCCGGGGCATGTAACCGCGGCGGCGGCGGCATCGAGCGGCCCAGC
Organism: Vreelandella lutescens; assembly: GCF_014640815.1. GTDB lineage: Bacteria > Pseudomonadota > Gammaproteobacteria > Pseudomonadales > Halomonadaceae > Vreelandella > Vreelandella lutescens. The sequence continues at coordinate 246,801 of NZ_BMHM01000002.1, forward strand.
ACCAGCAGGCGGTTACCCTGCTCATCAAAGAGCGTTACTGCCCGCAACCCCCGGTGTTCCAGCAACTGCTGTGCCAGCTCCTCAAGGCGCTGTAAATCGCCGTCAGCCATGGCACTGCCAAGGCTTGGGGCCAATAGCTCGCCAGCACTGGTGAGGCGGTCTTTAAGAACATCACGGCCAGTGTGGTCGCTTTGAATCACGAAGAGCACCGCCATGACGGCGTACACCAGCAGAGGAAAACCCAGCAGGGCAAATAGCAGACGCGTGTTTAATGACATGAAAGAAGCTCGTTGAATCTAGAAGGTTGCCTGTCCAGTCACAGGCAGCACCGATATAATGCAGCATAACGGTTACGAGAAGGAATGTTCGATGAATTATCCCACGCTTGAAGATGTGGTCGGCAATACGCCGCTGGTTCGCCTAAAACGGATTACCGCCGGTAAAAACAATACGTTGCTTGCCAAACTGGAAGGTAATAACCCGGCGGGTTCGGTCAAAGACCGTCCGGCGCTTTCGATGCTGAGCGAAGCAGAAGCGCGCGGAGAGATTACCCCAGGGGATACGCTGATTGAGGCTACCTCGGGTAACACGGGTATTGCCCTCGCCATGGCAGCGGCGATTAAAGGGTACAAAATGACCCTGATCATGCCGGAAAACGCCTCCACTGAGCGTAAGCAGGCGATGGCCGCCTACGGCGCAACGCTGATTAGCGCCAGTAAAGAAGGCGGCATGGAAGAGGCCCGTGACATCGCAGATGCCATGATTGCCCGCGGTGAAGGCAAACCGCTAAACCAGTTTGCCAACCCGGACAACCCGCTGGCCCACTACCGCACCACCGGGCCGGAAGTATGGCGGCAAACCGGCGGTGAAGTGACTCACTTTGTCAGCTCTATGGGCACCACGGGCACCATCATGGGCGTATCGCGCTACCTGAAAGAGCAAAATAGCGCGATTCAAATTGTCGGCCTGCAGCCTGCAGATGGCGCTAGCATCCCCGGTATTCGCCGTTGGCCGCAAGAGTATTTACCGGCCATTTTTGAAGCGCCGCGTGTGGATACGACGCTTGATATTGGCCAGCACGAAGCAGAAGAGCACATGCGCCGTTTAGCGCGTGAAGAGGGCATCTTCGCGGGCGTCTCCTCCGGCGGCAGCCTGGCAGGTGCGCTGCGTATTGCTGAACAAACCGAGAATGCGGTCATCGTGTTTATTGTCTGTGACCGTGGGGATCGCTATCTCTCTACGGGCTTATTCGCTCCGGAGGTATAGATGGCTATGTTGGGTAAGCGGCGGCCGCCTAGGCCCGCCTCCGGCCACTCTGGGCTGGCGCGAACGCCAAGCAGTCAACCTGCGCCTGCTAAGCAGGCAACCTCTCAGGATGCTTCTGCGCCGCTGGTCATTGAGCGGCTGGCCCACGATGGGCGAGGCGTTAGCCACAACCCCGCAGGCAAAACTGTGTTTGTGGATCAAGCGCTGCCCGGAGAACAGGTGGAGGTGGCGGTGCACGTCACTCGCAAGCGCTTTGATGAAGCTCATATCAAAACGTTGATGATCTCCTCACCGCAGCGAGTAACGCCCCCCTGCGATCATTTTGGCCACTGCGGTGGGTGTGATTTACAGCACTTGGCGGTAGACGCGCAGCGCACTCACAAGCGTGAGGTGGTGACAGAGTTAATGGCGCGCCAGGGCATAAAGCTCAGCGATATCGCCGCGATTGATGGCCATCAGGAACACTATCGCCGCCGGGCGCGGCTAGGCGTCAAGGTCGATAGCCAGAATAACGTGCGGCTTGGTTTTCGCGCAGCCAATAGCCACCGGCTTGTAGATATTGATCACTGCCATGTGCTGGTGCCTGCGCTACAAACGCTGATAACGCCGCTAAAGCAGCTGCTTACTCAGCTAGATGCCCCCCGGGCGGTGGGCCATATTGAGCTAATGGCCACGCCGCAAGCTACGGTGGTGCTTATCAGGCAGCTAAAGCAGCAGCCGCAGGATTGGCAGCGTTGGCAAGCGTTTGCCGCCGAGCAGCAGGTGAGTGTGGGCATGTGGTTAGGGCGAGAATCCCCCGCGCTGCACTGGCATGGTGCAGAGCCTGCGCTGGAAGAGCGCTTTGCGATGAGTGCGCTAGGCATTGTGCCTGCTGCTAACACCACCACAGAAGAACTGGTGCTGCAGTTTGCCCCCGGTGATTTTTTACAGGTAAATGCCGAGGTCAATCAAAAGATGGTCTCCCAAGTGGTAGCATGGTTAAAGCCAGCGCCTGGGATGGCGTTGCTAGACCTGTTCGCGGGAATGGGGAATTTCAGCTTACCTCTGGCGGCGGCGGGTGCAAGCGTGCACGCGGTAGAGGGGAATGCCGCAATGGTGCAGCGCTTGGGCGATAACGCGATGCTTAACCATCTCACGGTGAGTGCACAGCAGGCGGATCTTAACGATGTGGCGGCGGTGAAAGCACTACTGCGCGAGCATCCGGTGGATGCCTTGGTGTTAGACCCACCGCGCAACGGAGCAGAAGCTATATGCCAGGCGGTGGGACGCCATAAAGTGGCTAAGGTGGCCTATATTTCTTGTGACCCTGCTACGCTGGCGCGGGATGCGGCACACCTTGTGCATGCGGGATATCGCGTCAAGCACGTCGCAGTGGCGGACATGTTCCTGCACACCGCCCACATGGAAACGCTGATGCTGTTTGAATACGCGGGCTAGTTTGCCCTTTGCAGCAAGCTTTGGTGGCAGTGGTGTGGAGGCTGCCACCCTGAAAGGATGAGTCATAGTCATGGTGAAAGTGCGTGAAGACCAGCCGCTGACAGAAAGCGGTAAGGTGGACATACAACAATGGTTAACGCGCCTTCAGGAAGATGTGCGCCTACGTGAACCTGAGCGCTTGATGCAAGCCTGCGAGCTCGCCGAGCAGCTAGAGCGAGAGGCGCCTCGCACCCATCGCGTGTGGCTATCGCCGGGTTCTAGCTTCCGGATGGGGCTTGAGATGGCGGATATTCTCGCCGACCTCAAGCTTGACCAAGCAACGCTGGAAGCCGCCGTGCTCTACCGCGCTGTGCGCGAAGGGCTACTAAGCCTTGAGGCCGTGGGCAAACGCTTTGGTGATGAAGTCGCTAAGCTTATCGACGGCGTGCTGCAAATGGCCGCCATCAGCTACCCATTGGCACCTAACCATGGCATGAGCCAGCATAATCAGCAGGAGAACCTGCGCAAAATGCTGGTGAATATGGTCGGCGACGTGCGCGTTGCCCTGATCAAAATTGCCGAGCGCACCTGTGCACTGCGCCAAGTCAAAGATGCTCCCCGTGAGAAATGCCTACAGGTTGCGCGAGAAGTGGCCGATATCTACGCGCCGCTGGCGCACCGACTCGGCATTGGCCAAATCAAATGGGAGCTGGAAGACCTCTCTTTCCGTTACCTGCACGAAGAAGATTACAAAGCCATCGCCAAGCTGTTAGCGGAAAAGCGCCTTGACCGCGACCGCTATATTCACGACGTGGTGGAAACCCTTAAAGGCCTGATGGAAGCTCAGCATATTCACCGCTACGACGTGAGCGGGCGAGCCAAGCACATTTACTCCATCTGGCGCAAAATGAAGCGCAAGCGGATTGATTTTTCCCAGGTACACGACGTGCGCGCCGTGCGCATCCTGGTGCCGGAAGTCACCGACTGCTACACCGTGTTAGGCATCGTTCACTCCCGCTGGCACCATGTGCCCAACGAGTTTGACGACTACATCGCCAACCCTAAGAAAAACGGCTATCAGTCGCTGCATACCGCCGTCATGGGGCCTGAAAACAAGGTGCTGGAAATTCAGATTCGCACCTTTGGCATGCACGATGAAGCGGAGCTGGGTGTCTGCGCCCACTGGCGCTACAAAGGCCACGATACCAACGCCAAAAGCCGCAGCTACGAAGAGAAAATCGCCTGGCTGCGCCAAGTGTTGGAGTGGCAGGACGAAGTGGGCGGCTTTGGCGATCTACGCGAAGGCCTCTCCAGCGATGTCGCCCCTGATCGCATCTATGTCTTCACGCCCGATGGTCACGTGATTGACCTGCCGCGCATCGCCACGCCTATCGATTTTGCTTACCGTGTGCACACCGAAATAGGTCATCTTTGCCGAGGGGCCAAGATCAATGGGCGCATTGTTCCGCTGACCTACAAGCTAAAAACCGGCCAGCAAATCGAGATTCTCACCGCCACCAAAGGCGGCCCCAGCCGCGACTGGCTCAACCCTAGCTTGGGCTACGTGCGTACCTCTCGGGCGCGGGCCAAAATTCAAGCGTGGTTTAAGCACCAGGCCCGCGACCAGAACCTAGACGAAGGGCGCGCGCTGTTCGAACGTGAAATGCGCCGCTTGGACGTAGAAGGGCTGGACCTGCCCAAGCTCGCCAAAGCCGTTAACTACCAAAACGCCGATGATATGTACGCGGCGCTGGGGGCGGGCGACCTGCGAATTGGCCAAGTGCTGCACCAGGCCCAGCAGCTGTTTGGTGAAACCGATGACCAAGAGCAGCTAGACCGCCTGCTGGCCAAACCCCGCCGTCAGCCCAGCAAGGCCACCCAAAGCGATATTACTGTGCTTGGGGTGGGCAACCTGAAAACCAGCATGGCCAACTGCTGCCGCCCGGTGCCCGGCGAGCCGATTGTGGGCTTTATTACCCAGGGGCGCGGTGTGACCGTGCACCGCCAGGACTGCACCAATATTCTCCAATTGCGTATGGAAGAGCCCCAGCGCATTATCGAAGTGGAGTGGGGCGAGCGGGCACACACCCGCTACCCGGTCACCATCGAGATTCAAGCCTGGGACCGCTCTGGGCTGCTGCGCGATGTGACGGGCCTGTTGGGCAACGAGAAGGTCAACGTATTGGCGGTCAACACCCTCACCGATACCGATGAAGGCATTGCCCGGCTGCGAATTACGCTGGAAGTAGACGGCCTGGAGTCACTCGGCAGGCTCTTCTCACGTATTCAGCAACTGCCTAACGTGACCGAAGTGCGCCGCTTGCGTAACGCCGATCCTGAAAAAAGTGCCCGTAAAGGAGGGGCCTGATGCGCCATACCCTGGATGATTTACTCACCCTGATGACCGTATTGCGCGACCGGGAGCAGGGCTGCCCGTGGGATATCAAGCAGGACTGGGACAGCATCGTGCCCCATACCCTGGAAGAGGCGTATGAAGTGGCTGACGCTATCGAGCGTCGCGCTTTTGAGGAGCTGCCCGGCGAGCTGGGCGACCTGCTATTTCAGGTGGTGTATTACGCCCAGTTTGGCGCAGAAGAGCAGCGCTTCGACTTTCACGATATCGTCGATACGCTGACCGCCAAAATGCTGCGCCGTCATCCCCATGTGTTTCCAGACGGCACGCTGGCTTCCCGCCGCCCGCCCGGCGTGAGTGCTGATGAGGTCAAAACCCAGCAGGTGAATAGCCGCTGGGAAGCGCTCAAGGCGGACGAACGCGCTGAGCGTGCTGTCACGCCTCCTTCCGTACTGGATGACGTGCCAAGAACGCTGCCCGCCCTTAGCCGCGCCGCCAAGCTCTCCAAACGCGCCGCCCGCGTAGGCTTTGATTGGCCCGACGCCGAAGGCGTGCTGGCCAAAATCCGCGAAGAGCTGGAGGAAGTCGAGGAGGCGCTGGCGGCAGGGGATCGTCAGCACGCCCAGGAAGAGGTGGGTGACCTGCTGTTCGCCGTCACCAATTTAGCCCGTACGCTGGGCGCCGACCCCGAACAGTGCCTGCGTAGTACCAATACAAAATTCGAGCGCCGCTTTCGCTATGTTGAACGCGCGCTTGCCGATGCCGAGCGCCCGTTAAACGAGGCCTCGCTGGATGAGATGGAAGGCCATTGGCAAGCCGCTAAAGCCCAAGAACAACACTAACTTCTCAACACATCAACGCGACCCCGCAAGGAGGCCACGCCAATGAGTCATGATCTACACGAATCACTGCGCGATAACGTGCGTATTCTGGGCGACAGCTTAGGGCGAACCATCGCCGATGATTTAGGCCAGTCGTTTGTCGATAAGATTGAAACCATTCGTGCCCACGCCAAGCGCGGTCGCCAGGGCGACTCCCTGCAGCAGCGTCAGCTCATCGAGTACCTGCGTCAGCTGCCTGAGCGGGACCTCTTACCCGTTACCCGCGCCTTTAACCAGTTCTTAAACCTAGCGAACATCGCTGAGCAGCACTACCGGGCGCGGTTTCGTCGGGTAGAAGATTACAAACCCGGCTCGCAGCCCGCATTAGGAGAGCTCTTAGGGCGCGCCCAGCAGGCGGGCAACTCACCGCGTAAATTGGTAGAAACTCTGGCCAATATGCGCGTTGAATTGGTGCTGACCGCGCATCCCACCGAAGTGATTCGCCGCACGCTGATCCAGAAATACGATGCCATTGATGAGTGCCTCACCGCGATAGAGAGCTCGGAAGATTACCCCGAGCGCGGCACCCGAGCCCAAGGCCGCTTGGAAGAGCTGATTAGCCAGGCGTGGCACACCGATGAGATTCGCCACGAACGCCCCACGCCAGTGGATGAGGCGAAGTGGGGCTTTGCGGTGATCGAGAACTCGCTGTGGCAAGCCGTGCCGGATTTCCACCGCGACCTGGATAACCTGCTGCTGGACACCGCAGGCGAGCGCCTGCCGCTAGACGCCGCGCCGATTCGTTACGCCTCCTGGATGGGCGGCGACCGCGACGGCAACCCGAATGTCACCGCCAAAGTCACCCAGGAAGTGCTGTTGCTAGGCCGCTGGATGGCGGCGGACCTTTACCTGCGCGATTTAGAGCAGCTCAAAACCGAGCTCTCCATGTGGAAAGCCAACAGCGCCCTCAAAGCCGAAGTGGGCGATGTGGCGGAACCCTATCGGGAGCTGCTTAAGCGGCTGCTGACTAAAATGGAAGCCACCCGCGACTGGGCGAAAGCGCAGTTGGATGGCCGCAACTACGACGGCGGGCCGATTATTGAAACCCGCGACCAAATCTACGCGCCGCTGCTGGCCTGCTACCGCTCGCTGTGCGACGTGGGGCTGGATACCATCGCCAACGGCGCGCTGTTGGATACCCTGCGCCGCGTGGCCGTGTTCGGTGTCACGCTGACCAAGCTCGACCTTCGCCAGGAAGCCAGCCGCCACGCCCAAGTAATGGAAGAACTCACCAGCTCCCTGGGGCTAGGCCATTATCAAGAGTGGAGCGAAACCCAGCGTCAGGAGTTTTTGCTAGCGGAGCTTGAGTCCCGCCGCCCGCTGATTCCCCGCCGCTGGGAGTGTTCGGCAGAGTCCCGGGAAGTCATCGACACCTTCAAGGTGATCGCCCAGGAGCATGCGGAAGCACTGGGTACTTACATTATCTCCATGGCCGCCGAGCCCTCTGATGTACTCACCGTGGCGCTGCTGATGAAAGAAGTGGGTGGGCAGGTAACGCTACCCATCGCGCCGCTGTTCGAAACCCTCAACGACCTGGACCACGCGGGCGATGTGATTGATCAGCTGCTGGCGCTGCCGGGTTACCGCGCCCTGGCTAAAGACCGCCAAGAGGTGATGATCGGCTACTCCGACTCCGCTAAGGATGCCGGTCAGCTCGCCGCTGCTTGGGCTCAGTACCGCGCCCAGGAAGCGCTGGTGAACGTGTGCGAGAAGCACGGCGTTGACCTAACGCTGTTCCACGGCCGTGGCGGCACCGTTGGCCGTGGGGGCGGTCCGGCCCACGCGGCGATTCTTTCTCAGCCGCCGGGCTCCGTGAACGGCAGCCTGCGGGTGACCGAGCAGGGCGAGATGATTCGCTTTAAGTTCGGCCAGCCGGATATCGCGCTGCGCTCCATGGAGATCTACGCCTGCGCGGTGCTGGAAGCCACGCTGTTGCCACCGCCCGCGCCGGAGCCCCATTGGCGCGAAGAGATGGACCAGCTGGCCAAGGTGGCCCACGCTGCTTACGTCGGCGTAGTGCGGGAAGACCCCGACTTCGTGCCGTACTTCCGCGCGGTAACGCCAGAAGGGGCGCTGGGCCGATTGCCGCTTGGCTCGCGGCCCACCAAGCGCCGTCAGGATGGCGGCGTGGAAACCCTGCGGGCGATTCCCTGGATTTTCGCCTGGACGCAGATCCGCCTGATGCTGCCCGCTTGGCTAGGCAGCGGCGAAGCCTTCTCCCGCCGCCTGGAGCAGCCCGGCGGCCGCGAAGTGCTGCAAGAGATGCGTACCCAGTGGCCGTTCTTTGGCACCTACCTGGATATGTTAGAGATGCTGCTGGCCAAAGCAGACGTGGCGATTGCCGCCTACTACGAACACCGCTTGGTGGACGAGCCGTCGCTAAAAGCGCTGGGCAAAAAGCTTCGCGAGCGCTTCGAGCGTCTGGAGGACGTGGTGCTGGATATCCTGCAGCAGGAGAAGCTGCTGGAGAACACGCCGCTGATTCGTCAGGCGATTGACGTGCGCAACCCCTACATCGACCCGCTGCATGGCCTGCAAGCTGAGCTTTTGCAGCGTAATCGGGATGCCGACGGGGCGATTAGCGCTGACCTTTCCCGCGCGTTGATGGTCACCATGGCAGGGATTGCGGCTGGCCTGCGTAACACGGGCTAAGCTAATAGCTGCCTATCTGCGCCGCTACCGATGGGTGGCGGCGCTTTTCTTTACGTGGCGTGGGAGGCAAGGAACATGACGACAGATGCTCAGGCTGTGCTGGCCTTCTGGTTTCAGGAGCTGTCGCCAGCCCAGTGGTTTAAGAAAGATACCCACATTGATCAACAGATTATCGAGCGCTTTAGCGACGTGCTTGAAAAAGCCGCGGCCTGCGAGTGCTTTGAGTGGCGTCGTTCGGCTCGTGGTCGGCTGGCGGAAGTGATCGTGCTAGACCAGTTCTCGCGTAATATCTATCGCGATGATGCCCGCTCGTTCGCCAGCGACACGCTGGCGTTAGCACTGGCCCAGGAAGCGGTTGCCAGCGGGGCCGACCAGTCGCTTTCGGCGGTAGAGCGCAGCTTTCTCTATATGCCCTATATGCACAGCGAGTCGGCGGCGATTCATACCCTTGCTCTTCAGCTGTTCGACCAGCCGGGGCTAGAGAGCAATTTAGAGTTTGAGAAACGCCACAAGGCGATTATTGACCGCTTTGGGCGCTACCCGCACCGTAATGCGGTCTTGGGCAGAACCTCGACCCCAGAAGAGGTCGAATTCCTTAAGCAGCCCGGCTCCTCTTTTTAACGTTTATTTAGGCTACATGGCGTTTTATGTCGTTACGAAAATCTACCCGTATCAATAAATACATCAGCGAAAGCGGTCTCTGTTCCCGCCGGGAGGCGGACCGCTTTGTCGAGCAGGGCAATGTGTGGATCAACGGCCGCCGGGCAACCACCGGTGACCAAGTGGTCGCGGGGGATCGAGTAAAGGTCAACGGCCAGGAGATCGAGCCGCAGGAAGAGGAGGATCTCGTTCTCATCGCGCTGAATAAGCCGGTAGGCATTGTGAGCACCACGGAGTCGGCGGAAAAAGACAACATCGTTGAGTTTGTGAAGCACGGCACGCGCATCTTCCCCATTGGGCGGCTAGATAAAGACTCTCAGGGGCTGATCTTTCTCACCAACAACGGCGACCTGGTCAACAAAATCCTGCGTGCCAACAATAACCACGAAAAAGAGTACGTGGTGACGGTCGATAAACCGATTACCGACGAGTTCATTGCCGGTATGCAGGGCGGCGTGCCGATCCTTGGGCAGATGACCAAAAAGTGTCATGTCGCCAAAGAGTCCACCTTTGTGTTCACCATTACCCTGGTGCAGGGGCTCAACCGCCAAATTCGCCGTATGTGCGAATACTTTGGCTACGAAGTGACCCAGCTAGTGCGCACGCGCATTATGAACGTATCGCTCAAAGGGCTGGCGCTGGGGGATTGGCGTGACCTAACTCCCAAAGAGATCGAGACCATTGTTGCCCTCACCGAAACCTCAGACGCAGCACCTGAGAAGAAAGCATCTGAGAAGAAAAAAACCGCCCGTCCCAACTACAGCGGCGGTAGAAGTAGCGCGCAGGATAAAAAGCCAACAGCAAAACGGGCCTCTTCAGGTGCCCACGCGGGTAACAAAGCCCGCAAGGATCCCAAGGCAAAAGGGGCCGCTGCTGCTAAGCCAGGCGGCAAAGGAGCAGCGTCAGCGGGAAGACCGGCCACTAAAGGAAAGGGGAGGCCCGGGAGTCACTCTAGCGGCAAACCGGGCACGAGGAAGGGCGCGATAAAGGGCGGCCGCCCCAGCGGGGGTAAAGCCGCCTCCGGTAAGCCGCCTTCCCGGCGCAAGTAGTTCTCCATGACAGAGATGCCTACTTATATGAGTTACCTTCTGGCATGGTATGCGACGGCCAGCGTGATTACCTACGCCACGTATGCGTGGGATAAGCGGGCTGCGATCAAAAAGCGCCAGCGCGTGAGCGAAAAAACGCTGCACTGGCTGGCGCTGGTAGGCGGTTGGCCGGGGGCATGGTGCGCGCAGCAGCAGCTGCGCCACAAGACCCAAAAAACCAGCTTTCGGCGCGTCTATTGGGTCACGGTGCTGCTCAATATCGCGGTGTTAAGCGGCTTTGTCGCGGTTATGCCGCTGCGTTAGGGGCAAAGAGGAAGTTGGCAATCAGCTCTTTGCCGCCCTCGGTGGCAAACGACTCCGGGTGAAACTGAATGCCGTGAATCGGGTAGTCACGGTGCTTCACGCCCATCAGCTCAAACTCACCCGCTGCCTGCCAGCGGCCGCGTTCAGCAAAACTGTCGGCGGTGAGTGCGCCCACCGTGGCGGTCACTTCCAGGCACTCCGGCAGCGTTGCCGCATCGGCAATCAGCGAGTGGTAGCGCATCACTTCAAGCTGGTCGGGTACGCCGTGAAACACCGAGCGGTTGTCGTGGTTGATGGGGCTGATTTTGCCGTGCATGGGCAGCGGTGCTTTGACCACCTTGCCGCCGAATACATGCACGATGCCCTGCATGCCTAAACACACGCCCAGCAGCGGCGTGGTTTTGCCCAGCTTTTCAATCACTTCGGCACATACGCCGAAGTAGCGCGGGTCATCCGGCGAGCCGGGGCCTGGCGAGATAATAATGCGATCCGGTGCCAGGGCTTCAATCGCTTTAAAATCGATCTGGTTATTGCGCTTCACCATGATCTCAAAATGGGGCAGCTCGCCGCGATTCTTCTCCGTCGTTAGAATCTCACCAATAAACTGGTAGAGGTTATAGGTGAAGGAGTCGTAGTTATCGATGATCAGCACCTTCATGCGGGGCTCTCCGTTTCCGTATCCATAAAGGGCGCCAAGGCCTTGCGGGTGCCGGCAAATTTGCGGCGAATCTCTTCGTACTCATCCTCGGCATTGCTGTCGTACACGTTGCCGCCGCAGGTTTGCACGTAGGCGCGCTCGCCGTTAACAAACACCGTACGAATGGGGATCGCAAAGGTGCAGTCGCCGTTGAAGGAGAACTGGCCCACCGCGCCGCCGTAGGGGCCACGCCCGTCGGTTTCTAGATCGTCGATGATCTTCATCGCTTCGATTTTAGGTGCGCCGGTCAACGTACCCGCCGGGAAGTTACTGGCCAGCGCGGTAAACATATCTTCGCCTTCGGCAATAATGCCGACAATTTCGCTGGAGATATGCTGAACGTGGCTGAAGCGCTTAATGTCCATCAGGCTGCGCACTTTGACCGTCCCAAACTGCGCCACTCGGCCAATATCGTTGCGGTGCAGGTCCACGATCATGTTGTGCTCGGCGATCTCTTTAGGGTCGTTGAGCAGCGCGCGGGCAAGCTGGGTATCTTCCTGGGGCGTTTGGCCGCGCAGGGTGGTGCCCGCCAGCGGGAACGTCTCCATCTCGCCCTGGCGCAGGCGGAACAGCAGCTCGGGGCTCGCGCCAATCAGTTTCTGCTCGCCAAACTTCACGTAGTACATCTGCGGCGAAGGGTTGATAGTGCGCAGCTGGTCGTAAAGCGCCAGCGTGTCACCCTGAATGCGAAAGCGCTTTTTAAAGCCCACTTCGCACTGGAATACTTTGCCGTCGATGATGTCCTGCTTCACTTTGGCAACCGCTTCGGCGTGCTCGGCTTTGCTCATGGTGTCGCCCAGCGCGGTAATGTGCAGCGCGCCTGCGGGCTCGTCGTCGGCGTCGATGAGCGTCTGTAGAAACTCGTAACGGCTGTTGTCGTAGTAGAAGTAAGTAACTTCCCCGGTCATCTTGTCTAGGATCAGGCCATCTTTATACAGCCCAAAGCGAAACGTATCGAAGTCGTCGCTAGCCTTCAGCGTGAGTGAGGGCTCGAAGTACTGCATGGCGTCGTAGCCCAGGTAGCCGCTTAACCCGCCCGCGTATTTGCGCGAGATAATATTCTGCGGGATCAAACTGCGCAGCAGCTCGTAGGGGTTGTCGCTGGGGTAGTGGTTGGCTTCGCCGTCACGGCTTTCAATACTCAGTGTAGTGCCATTGGCGTAAAGCGTGTACTCCGGGTCGAAGCCAATAATGGAGTGGCGCGCGATATGGCTGTCTTCGCCCAGCGACTCCAGCATGTAGCAGGTATCGAAGCGCCGCTCGATTTTTTGGAACAGAGCAAAGAAGTCACAGTCTGCCGCGAGGGTAACGTAGTGGGGCTTGCGGGGCAGGGTGAACGGCTGAGGGCCTGCCGCAGCGGCCGTATCGGTGGTGCTCATAAGTGATCATTCCGTGAAGAGGCTAACATCGTCAGCGCGCGTGATCCGCGTGACACGGTCGCAATACCCACGCCCAGGGTTTCGGCAATTTTGCGGTGGGGCACGCCCTCGCGCAGCAGCTTAAAAATCTGTAGGCGTTTGCTGATTTCTTGATACTCTGCTGGCGTCAGCAGGCTGGCCAGCGCTTCATCCATTGCGTCGGGCGTGTCGATCGCAAGCAGGTGGCGCACCAAGTCAGCTTGAAACGTATCGTGTAAAGACATCGTGCCACCGAGTGATTTGGTCATGTACTAGCGTACTAGTACGTTAACTGATTGCTCAGGGAAGTCAAGTCGCCATCAGATTAAGGAATCGCCATGACCGGCTATTTTATTCAAGCATTCATCTATTTAGTGGCGGCGGTGATTGCCGTGCCGCTGGCTAAGCGCTTTGGGCTGGGCTCGGTGTTGGGCTACTTAGTTGCTGGGGTGGTGATTGGCCCCGTGCTGGGGCTGGTCGGCCAGGAGACCACCACTATCCAGCACTTTGCTGAATTTGGCGTGGTGATGATGCTGTTTTTGGTGGGCATGGAGCTAGACCCCAAAGGCTTATGGGCCATGCGTGTGCGTCTTCTAGGCCTGGGCGGTTTGCAGGTAGTGCTGACCGCAGCGGCAGGCGCTGCCATTGCATGGTGGCTGGGGCTTGTATGGCAAACTGCCCTGGCGGTTGGCTTAATCTTTGCGCTTTCATCCACCGCCATTGTGCTGCAAACCTTAAGTGAAAAGGGGCTTTCCAAAACCGAAGGCGGGCGCAGCGCCTTTTCGGTGTTGCTGTTTCAAGATATTGCCGTTATTCCTATGCTGGCGCTGATTCCGCTGCTGGCACTGCCGGAATTAATGGGGGCTGCGGGTCGACCATGGCCACGCGGGGCTAAGCCTAGTGGCGCACCTGCCTGCCTGGGCACATGCGCTGGTGGTGGTGGCCGCCATCGGCAGTGTGATTGTGGGCGGCTACTATTTAGGGCCGCTGCTGTTTCGTTACGTGATTGGCTCCGGCCTGCGGGAAGTGTTTACCGCCTCGGCGTTGATGTTGGTGATTGGTATTGCCGCGTTAATGAGTTTGGTGAATCTATCACCCGCCTTGGGGGCATTCCTGGCCGGTATCGTACTGGCCAACAGCGAGTTCAAACACGAGATTGAAGCCAACATCGAACCGTTTAAAGGGCTGCTGTTGGGGCTGTTCTTCATCACCGTGGGCGCGGGTATTAACTTTGACGTGTTGGCAGCTGAATGGGCGACAGTGCTGGGGCTTGGCATTGCCGTGATTGTCGTTAAAGCGGTCATTCTGCTGGTACTGGCGCTGCTGTTCAAAGTGCGTGGGAGCAATGGCTGGCTGTTTACCCTAAGCCTTGCTCAAGCGGGGGAGTTTGGCTTTGTGCTGCTGACCTACAGCGTGCAGAGCAACGTGATTCCAGTGGCGCTTTCACAGGTGTTGTCGCTGGTGGTGGCGCTGTCGATGTTCCTAACGCCACTGCTGTTTATTGCCTATGACCGTCTCGTGCTGCCGCGTTACCAAATTGTTAAGAATGACGACCGCGAGGCCGATACGATTGCAGAGCAGGCACCGGTTATCGTGGCAGGTGTCGGCCGTTTTGGTCAGATTATTTGCCGCCTGCTGCGGGCCAATAACATTCCCATCGTGGCCCTGGATCACGAAATTGAGCAGATCGAAAACCTGCGCAATATTCGTATCAAAAGCTATTTTGGCGACGCAAGCCGCTCAGACCTTTTAGAAACCGCCGGAATTGAGCACGCTCGGCTGCTGGTGGTCGCCATCGATGACCGCGAGCGTGCGGTGGGGATCGTGAAGCACGTCAAACAGTTCTACCCCAATGTATGGGTGCTGGCCCGCGCCTTTGACCGTGGCCACGGCTACCAGCTGCGCGAGGCCGGGGCCGACGATGTGATCAGTGAAACCTACCACTCTGCGCTGGAGCTAGGCGGCCATGCGCTCACCGCCATGGGTGTTCACCCGATGCGCGCCAAGCAAATGACCTGGGCGTTCGTGCAAAACGAAGACGCCCACGCCGACGAGCTGTTCGAGGCCTGGAAAGAGATCGATGAAGGCATCAGCTTTAGCCCGCGCTATGGCGAACTATTTATGAAGCTGGAAGAAGCGCTGAATACCGCCATGCATCAAGATTGGCACGAGCCTCATCGGGAGGACGTACCTATTTGGACGGCACCCGCCCACGAGAGTAACGATCAACAAGAAAAATAATGCTTAGAACGGCAAATGTAGCGACGCGCTAAGCATATTGAGGTGGCTGAGCGTGGGTGCATCAATGCGTTCATACTCTAAGCGGCTGATAAGCCGATTAATGGTCATGGTGGCACCAAACCCTTGAAGGAGGGCGGTGCCGCTATCGTCGGCCATCGGCTGGTCGGTGTCGCCTCGCCACTCGGTGAGCCCCGATTTGGCATAAACGCTAAACGCGCCCATGCGGACTCCCGCAACAATCGCACCGCCTAGACTGAGGGTATCCATGATCATGGGATTAACGCTGGTGGCGAGTGGCACTTCGTCGCTTTCCCGGTAGGCAATTTCAGCGCCAATATCGAGCTGGGGAAGCTGCCAGGGGCTAAACCCTGCGGTGAGGCGGAATCCGGAAGTGTAGGTATCCAGACTGCTTAAATCGCTGCCTTCCAGTACAACGCCATTATCGAGCCGCATCAGAGCGCTATCGGGGGCGGCATAAGAGATAATAGGAGCGTCTTCATCGGCAAAAGATCCGGTAAAGGGAAGCGCGGTGCCGAACAGACTCAAGAGCAGTGTGCTAGCCAAGCGGTTCATTGGCGATCCTCTTGTCCTTTCTCATTGGCGTTATCCTTACCAGCCTAGCAACGAGCGCTGATTTCCACCACGTTAATTGCGCCATTTGCCAAATTATCGAGCACGTTTTTTCCCATTTGCATAAATCGCTCACCAAATACCCACTGCGGCGACAGCACGGCGGTACGCGGAGCCTGCTCTTTTTGCCGCTGGCGCTGACGCCATTCAAGCGCCGTGTGGCTCCAGTCTTCGCAGTGTTGAACGTCAAAGCCCGCTTTTTGCAGCAACTGAGTCAATGAACTTAATGACAGCAAATGCGAGTGTTCAGGCCCTTCTGCCCAGGGCACCGGAAAGCGCAGCGTCTCGCAATGGGGGCCGCTCACCACTTCATGCATCACCAGCTGCCCGCCGGGGCGTAACACGCGGCGGCACTCGGCCAGTACGCGAGCAGGGTCAGGCATATTCATTAGGCTATGTTGGAACAGCACGGCATCGAAGCTGGCATTACTAAACGGCAGTGCGCAGGCATCTCCCGTCACACAGCGCAACTTGCCCGCTGATGAAGCGGTAGGGGGCTGTGTCATGGCCAGCTGGCTGATGGCTTGATTCAGCACGTTAAAGCGGTGGGTAATATCCAGTCCAGTGAGATGAAAACCCAACGCGGCCCCCTGGCGCATCAATCCACCCAGCCCAGCGCCAATATCCAGCACCTTAGGGGCGCTCTGGTCGAGCAGATCCAAGAGCCTTTTGGATGCGGCGATACCGCCAATATGCAGCTGGTCGAGCGGTGCTAATTGATGAAGCGTGGCACCCTCGGGGTAGTGGGTGCGCAGTTGGTTAAGGATATCCTGGTCGCGCAGCCCGTGATGGTAGTGGTGGGCGAGGGAAGTCGGCATGGGGAGTCTCGGTTGGGGCTAACGTCTCAGGGTCAGAGCAACCCTGGCGAAAGCCTCCGCCACGGGTTGTTCTGATCAACAGTTGATCGTTGTAACAGCTTCGATCTCTTTTACGTTTAGTCTTCCAACCCCAGCTCTTTAATCGAGATTTCACGCATTTTAAATTTCTGGATCTTGCCAGTAACGGTCATCGGGAATTCTTCCACAAACTTGAAGTAGCGCGGGATCTTGAAGTGGGTGATTTTGCCTTTGCAGTAGTCGCGCAGGTCTTCGCCGGTAATATCGCCAGCCGTGCTGTTGAGCTTCACCCAGGCAATCAACTCTTCGCCGTACTTTTTATCTGGCACGCCGGTGACCTGTACTTCGGAAATCGCCGGGTGGGCGTACAAGAACTCTTCAATCTCTTTCGGGTAGACGTTTTCGCCGCCGCGAATCACCATGTCTTTGATGCGCCCAACGATTTGGATGTAGCCCTCGTCATCCATGGTGGCCAAGTCGCCTGTGTGCATCCAGCCCGCTTCGTCGATGGCCTCCGCCGTGGCTTTTTCATTGTTCCAGTATTTGAGCATCACGCTGTAGCCACGGGTACACAGCTCGCCGATTTCGCCACGGGGCAGAATACCGCCGTTGCCGGGGTCGACAATTTTGCTCTCCAGATGGGGCTGGGTACGGCCTACGGTGGAAACCCGCTTATCGATCGTGTCATTGGCACCGGTTTGCGTAGAAACGGGGCTGGTTTCCGTCATGCCGTAGGCGATTTGCACGCCCTTCATGTTCATCTTGTTGATGACCTGCTTCATGATTTCAGCAGGACAAATGGAGCCCGCCATAATGCCGGTGCGCAGCGACGAAAAATCGGTGCCGGCGAAGTCCGGGTGCTCAAGCTCGGCGATGAACATGGTGGGCACGCCGTAAAGCGCGGTGGCTTTCTGCTCGTGGACGGCTTTGAGCACTTTGCCGGGGTCAAAGCCTTCATCCGGATAGATCATCGCCGCGCCGTGGGTCATGCAGCCCAGGTTGCCCATCACCATGCCAAAGCAGTGGTACAGCGGTACGGGAATCACCAGGCGGTCTTCGCTGGTAAAGCCCATGCTTTCCGCCACAAAAAAGCCGTTGTTGAGAATATTGTGGTGGGAGAGCGTCGCCCCTTTAGGGAAGCCGGTGGTGCCTGAGGTGTACTGAATGTTGATGGGGTCGTCGAACTGCAGCGTGGCCTGCAGGTCGTCCACGTCGGTTTGGCTAATCTTATTAGCTTCATCCATAAAATCAGCCCAGCGCCACATGCCGCTGTGCTTGTCGGCGCTTAGGTTGATGATGCACTCAAGGTCCGGCAGCTTTTGTGATGTTAGCTGGCCTTCCGCACAGCTGTTCAGCTCTGGCGCCAGCTCAAACAGCATCGCCGTGTAGTCGGAGCTTTTGAACTGGTGAGCCGTGACTAAAAAGCGCGCGCCGGACTGATTCAGCGCATACTCCAGCTCATGGGTGCGGTAAGAGGGGTTAATGTTGACCAGAATCGCGCCAATTTTAGCGGTGGCAAACTGGGTCAGCGTCCACTCGCTGCAGTTGGGGGCCCACATGCCGACACGGTCACCCTTTTTAACGCCAATGGCCAGCAGGGCGCGGGCGCAGCGGTTCACTTCCTGCTGAAGCTCCCGGTAGCTCCAGTGAATATTCTGGTGCAGTGCAATCAGTGCGTCGTTATCCGGATATTGGGCGGCAATTTGGTCAAATTTATCGCCAATGGTCATGCCCAGCAGTGGCTTGTCGGCGGTGCTGCTGGTGTAGCTGGGCAAGGCGCTGGATGCAGGTGCAGGTGATGCCATGAGTGTCTCTCCGAAATGTTTTTCTTATCTGAACGGGACGTAAAACGTTTTTAATTATTAGGCGGATGCGTTGTGTTAGAGCACGCTGGCGTTGGAGCACCCTCGAGCCAAGGCCACTTTGGCACTGGGCTTGCGGCCCAGCTGCTGAGTGATCCAGTAGCCGGTATCGATCACCGCCTGGAGGTTAATGCCCGTCTCAATGCCCAAGCCTTCCGCTAAGTAAAGCACGTCTTCGGTGGCCACGTTGCCAGAAGCCCCCTTGGCGTAAGGGCAGCCGCCGAGGCCCGCCGTGGCGGCATCGATCACGCTGACGCCTTCTTCCATCACGGCGTACAGATTGGCGATGGCCATGCCGTAGGTATCGTGAAAATGAGCGGCCAGCTTCTCAATCGGTACCTGCTGGCGGGTGGCTTCGATCATGCGTTTGGCGGCCAGCGGTGTCCCGACACCCACCGTGTCGCCCAGAGAGATCTCATAGCAGCCCATCTCAAAAAGCGCTTTAGCGACCTCGGCGACTTTTTCTGGGGCAATGTACCCTTCATAAGGGCACCCCAGCACGCAGGAAACATAGCCCCGTACCCGCACGCCTGCCTCGTGAGCGCGGGCAAGCACCGGCTCAAAGCGTGCCAAAGACTCGGCAATCGAGCAGTTAATGTTCTTCTGAGAGAACGCTTCAGAGGCCGCGCCAAACACCGCGACTTCCTCAATGCCAGCCTCTAGTGCGCCCTCTAGCCCTTTGAGGTTAGGCGTTAGCGCGGAATACACCACGCCATGCTGGCGCTGAATGCCGCGCATCACCTCGTCGGCATCGCCCATCTGCGGTACCCACTTGGGCGATACAAAGCTGGCCGCTTCAATGTGGCGAATGCCTGCATTCGCCAGCCGCTCAATCAGCTCGATTTTGGTCGCGGTGGGCACCAGGGTGCCCGGCTCGTTTTGCAGCCCGTCGCGGGGGGCCATTTCAAATAGCTTGATAGACGTTGGCAGTGCCATGGTGGTGCTCCTATTCGCTGGGGGCAAAGTCGAGCAGCACAGCGCCCTGGCTAACCGTATCGCCTGCCTGGAAGTGGAAGGTCTCTACGCTGCCATCGGCAGGGGCGGTCATGGTGTGCTCCATCTTCATAGCTTCCATCACCATCAACGGCATGCCTTTTTCAACCTGGGCACCCGGTTCCACTAGTAGCGCCACCACCGTGCCGTTCATCGGCGCGGTGAGAGTAGATTCCGCTTCGTGATGGCCATGGTCGATGGCGTCGATGCGCCGCCAGAACAGGCGGGTTTCACCGCTGGGTTCTGCCATCACCACCACATGACCATCTTTACACGCCTGTAAGCGGCGGCGGTGGCCATTGAGCGTGACGGCCACGGCGTCGCCTTCCAGCGGTTGTAGGCTGGCGGTCAGCGTGCTGTTGCCAATGGTGAGCTGCCACTGGGCATCCAAGGTGGCGCGCTTGCCTTCTACCACGACCACCGCGCTGTCATTGTCTGCGGCTTGAGCGCTGGCCGGGTCACACAGCGCAATTCGAATGGTGTGCGGCGCGTTGAGCCGGAAGCCATCGTGGCGGTCCCAGGGTGAGTCGCTTTCGCACTCCTGGGCTAATTGATGCAAACCAATCAGCGCGGCGCTGGCATAGTCTTCTGTGGAAAACTGGCGGGGGGCAAACAGGGTGGCTTCGTTGCGCTCGATAAAGCGGGTATCCAGCTCGACGTTCTTAAAGCCTGGGTGATTGGCTAGGCGCTGCAAGAAGGCGCGGTTGGTGACTACGCCCTGCACATCCAGCGCCGCCAGCGCCCGGTTGAGGGTGGCTAGCGCAGCGTCGCGGTCAACGCCATGCACAATCAGCTTGGCGAGCATCGGGTCGTAGTGCATCGAGACCGTATCGCCGCTCTCTACACCGCTGTCTAGGCGCACTTGATCCGCACCTAAACCAGCGCCCGCTAAGTCCAGCGCGAAGCGCGTGAGCAGACCAGTGGCGGGAAGGAAGTCCTGTTCCGGGTCTTCGGCGTAAATGCGTGCTTCAAAGCTGTGGCCGGTAATGGTCAGCTCGTCCTGGCGACAGGGCAGCGGCTCGCCCATGGCCACTCTTAGCTGCCACTCCACCAAGTCTTGGCCGGTAATCATCTCGGTGACCGGATGCTCGACCTGCAGGCGGGTGTTCATCTCCATAAAGTAGAACGAGCCGTCGGCGTCTAACAGAAACTCCACCGTGCCCGCGCCCACGTAGCCAATCTCCTGGGCGGCGCGAACGGCTGCATCGCCCATGGCGGCGCGCAGTTCAGGCGTCATGCCGGGGGCGGGGGCTTCTTCAATCACTTTTTGATGGCGGCGCTGCACGCTACAGTCCCGCTCAAACAGGTACACGCCGTTGTTGTAACGGTCGCAGAATACCTGCACTTCCACATGGCGGGGCTGTACCAGATACTTCTCGATCAGCATGCGGTCATCGCCAAACGCGGCTTTAGACTCCCGGCGGCAACCGTCCAGCGCGGCCTGGAAGCCTTCACCGCTTTCTACCACGCGCATGCCTTTACCACCGCCACCGGCGCTGGCTTTTAGCATGACCGGGTAGCCGATCTTATCGGCCTCTGAGCGCAGCAGGGCGTCGCCTTGATCGTCGCCGTGGTAGCCGGGCACCAGCGGCACGC
Source organism: Vreelandella lutescens (assembly GCF_014640815.1). GTDB lineage: Bacteria > Pseudomonadota > Gammaproteobacteria > Pseudomonadales > Halomonadaceae > Vreelandella > Vreelandella lutescens. Next base: position 267,633 of record NZ_BMHM01000002.1, read on the forward strand.
CTGCATTTGCCATGCGCGCTTTGGCGGCAGACTTGTCGCCCATGGCGGCAATAGCGGAAGCGGGCGGGCCAACAAAGGTAATGCCCGCTTGCTCTAACGCTTTAACAAAGGTGCCGTTTTCAGACAGGAAACCATAGCCGGGGTGAATCGCGCCGGTGCCGGTGCGTTGGGCGGCCGCAATCACCGCGTCAACGTTCAAATAGCTTTCCCGGGCGGCGGCAGGGCCGAGGCGTACGGCTTCATCGGCTTCACGCACGTGGCGGGCGGTGGCGTCGGCATCGGAATAAACGGCGACGGTTTTTAAGCCCATGCGGCGGGCGGTACGCATCACGCGGCAGGCGATTTCACCGCGGTTGGCCACCAGTAGCGTATCGAATTTAGTCGGGGTAAACGTCATGAGCGTGGCTCCGCAGCGTTATTGTGTTCTTCAGGAGATGTCCAGGCGGGGCGACGCTTGTCAAAAAAGCTGGCTAAACCCTCTTGGCCCTCTTGGCTCACCCGCAGCTTGGCAATCACTTGGCAGGTGTGCTCGCGGGTGGCATCGGCATCCGGTGCTTGGGCCACGGTAGCTAGCAGTGCCTTAGTAGCCCGCTGTGCCTGGGGGGAACCTTTCATGAGCGTGGCGAGCAGGGCGTCAACGGCGCTATCCAGCGCCTCGTGCTCGACCACTTGATGGGCCAAGCCCAGACTCAGCGCGGTGGGGGCATCCATCACTTCGGCGGTCAGCGCGTAGCGGCGCATCTGGCGCTGGCCAAGGGCGCGCTGAACGTAAGGGCTAATGACCGCAGGCGACAGGCCAATATTGACTTCTGACAGGCAGAATTTGGCTTTTTCAGAAGCCACGACGATATCGCAGCAGGCGGACAAGCCCACCGCGCCGCCAAACGCCGCCCCCTGCACGCGGCAGATGGTGGGGCAGGGCAGCGTATCCAGGCCATGCATCAGCGCCGCAAGCTTGCGGGAATCTGCCAGGTTATCTTCCAGGTCGTAATCGACCATGCGCTTCATCCAGTTCAGGTCAGCGCCCGCCGAGAAGCTTTTACCTTCAGAGCCAAACACCACTACCCGCACGTCCCCTGAGCTTGCCAAGTCGTGCAGCTTTTCCAGATGTGCGTTTAGCTCGGCAATCAGGCTGTCGTCGAAGGCGTTATGCACCTCTGGGCGGTTTAAGGTTAGGCGGGCGATACCCGCCTCAATAATTAACGTTGAGTAAGCCATGATGTTCGCCCCTTACATCCGGAACACGCCGAAGCGTGTCTCTTTGACTTCCGCATTCATCGCAGCGGCTAATGAAAGCCCCAGCACGTCGCGGGTTTGGAGCGGGTCGATCACGCCGTCATCCCATAAGCGAGCGCTGGCGTAGTAGGGGTGGCCCTGGTGCTCGTACTGGTCGCGGGTGGGCTTCTTGAAGGCCTCTTCGTCCTCTTTGCTCCAGGTATTGCCTTCGCGCTCGTACTGCTCGCGTTTTACCTGGGAAAGTACGCCCGCCGCCTGTTCGCCACCCATCACTGAAATGCGTGAGTTGGGCCACATAAACAGCAGGTTGGGGTCGTAAGCGCGGCCACACATACCGTAGTTGCCCGCGCCAAAGCTGCCACCAATCAGCACGGTGTATTTCGGCACGTTGGCGCAGGCCACGGCTGTTACCAGTTTGGCACCGTGCTTGGCAATGCCTTCGTGTTCGTACTTGGAGCCGACCATAAATCCGGTGATGTTCTGCAGGAATACCAGCGGGATTTTGCGTTGGGCGCACAGCTCAATAAAGTGCGCGCCTTTTACGGCGCTCTCCGAAAACAGCACGCCGTTATTGGCCACAATACCCACCGGGTAGCCGTGAATATGGGCAAAGCCGGTCACCAGCGTGTCGCCGTAGTAGCGTTTGAACTCGTCAAAATCGGAGCCATCGACGATGCGCCCAATCACTTCGCGAACGTCGTAGGGTTTTTTCAGATCGGTGCCGACAATGCCATAAAGCTCTGATGGGTCGAGCTTGGGCGGCCTGGGCGGCTGCATGGCTAGCTGGCCACGTTTTTGCCAGTTCAGCCGCGATACGCAGGCGCGGGCTAGCTGCAGCGCATGGGCGTCGTTTTCGGCGTAGTGGTCGGCCACGCCGCTAATTTTGGCGTGAACGTCTGCACCGCCCAAGTCCTCCGCGCTGATGCTCTCACCCGTGGCGGCTTTCACCAGCGGCGGGCCACCGAGGAAGATGGTGCCTTGCTCTTTAACGATGATGGACTCATCCGCCATGGCGGGCACATACGCACCACCTGCGGTACAGGAGCCCATTACCACGGCGATCTGCGGAATGCCTTCTGCTGACATCGTGGCCTGGTTGTAGAAAATACGCCCGAAGTGGTCGCGGTCGGGGAAGACCTCGTCCTGGCGGGGCAGGAAGGCACCGCCAGAATCCACCAAATAGATGCACGGTAGGCGGTGCTTGCGGGCAATTTCCTGGGCTCGCAGGTGCTTTTTCACCGTGAGTGGGAAATAGGTGCCGCCTTTTACCGTGGCATCGTTGGCCACAATCACGCACTCAACGCCAGATACCCGACCAATCCCGGTGATCACGCCTGCGGCAGGTACCTCACTGTCGTAAACGTGATGCGCCGCCAGCGCGGAAAACTCCAGAAACGGCGAGCCTTCATCAATCAAGTGGTCGATGCGGTCACGCACGTAAAGTTTGCCCCGGCTTTCATGGCGGGCGCGGGCTTTCTCGCCGCCTCCTTGTGCAATGGCAGCAGTGAGTTCACGGAGTTTGTTCACTTCCCCCAGCATGGCGGCCTCGTTGGCCTGAAACACATCGCTGCGCGGGTTGATCTGTGTCGAGAGTGTGCTCATGGCGCGACCCTTCTAATAATTGTTAAAGACTTTCGGTGAAGAGTTCGCGGCCAATCAGCATCCGGCGAATTTCGCTGGTGCCTGCGCCAATTTCATACAGTTTGGCGTCGCGCAGCAGGCGGCCAGTGGGGTACTCGTTGATATAGCCGTTGCCGCCTAGCAACTGGATGGAATCTAGCGCTACTTGGGTGGCTTTTTCAGCGCAGTAGAGAATGACGCCTGCGGCATCTTTACGCGAGGTTTGACCCCGGTCGCAGGCACCGGCCACGGCGTATAAATACGCGCGGCAGGCGGTCAGCGTGGTGTACATGTCCGCCACTTTGCCCTGTACCAGTTGGAACTCACCGATGGACTGGTTGAACTGCTTACGCTCGTGAATGTAAGGCATCACCACATCCATGGCGGCCTGCATAATGCCGATGGGGCCTGCGGCCAACACGGCGCGCTCATAATCCAGGCCGCTCATCAATACGCGTACGCCTTTGCCTACTTCACCCAGTACGTTCTCGGCGGGTACGCGGCAATCCTGGAAGACCAGTTCGCAGGTGTTAGAGCCGCGCATACCCAGCTTGTCGAGTTTCTGGGCGGTGGAGAAGCCGGGCATGCCTTTTTCAATGATGAAAGCGGTGATGCCTTTGGAACCAGCTTCCGGATCAGTCTTGGCGTAAACCACTAATACATCGGCGTCTGGCCCGTTGGTGATCCACATCTTGTTGCCGTTAAGCACGTAGTGGTCGCCATCTTGTTTGGCGCGAAGCTGCATGGAGACCACGTCCGAGCCAGCACCCGGCTCTGACATCGCCAGTGCACCCACGTGGTCGCCGCTAATGAGCTTCGGCAGATATTTGGCTTTCTGCTCAGCGGAGGCGTTGATCTTCAGCTGGTTCACGCACAGGTTAGAGTGCGCGCCGTAGGAGAGCGCCACCGACGCGCTGGCACGGGAAATCTCTTCCATGGCGATGCAGTGGGCCAGATAGCCCATGCCGCTGCCGCCATCCTCTTCCGATACAGTGATGCCTAGCAGCCCCATATCGCCGAATTTCTTCCATAGATCGCTGGGGAATTCGTTGTTGCGGTCGATTTCAGCCGCACGAGGAGCAATTTCACTGGCGGCAAAGGCGTTGACCTGCTCGCGCAGCATGTTCAGTTCATCGTCAAGACCGAAATTAAGTTCTGAATAGTGGGAAAACATGGTCAATCACCTTGTCGTTGTTAAGAGCTGTTTTCTAACGGGCATTCATCAAAAAGCTTATTTCGAGGTGGCTGGATGCTTCTCGTTGAGCTCTTCCAGTGCTTGGCGGCAGCGGATTTCTGCGCTCTCAAGCTCTAATTGCACCATCGTGATGTCTTTCATCTGCTGTTCTAGCGCGGCTTTGCGCTCGCTGATTTTGCTCAGCATTAAGTGAAGCTGTTTTTCACTGCCGCTGCGAGTTTCATCCCACAGCTCAAACAGTTCGCGAATCTCTGCCAGCGAAAACCCTAGGCGTTTACCGCGCAGCGTCAGTTTTAGCCGTACACGATCTTTGCTGCTGTAAATGCGAGTTTGCCCTCGGCGAGAGGGATGCAGCAGCTCTTGGTCTTCGTAAAAACGGATGCTGCGAGTGGTGACGTCAAACTCACTGGCCAGCTCGCTGATCGAGTAGGTTTTGCTCATGATCATTATTCTCGTCGATAGGGGGATGTCCCTATGGAACACTGACCATGAGGCTAAAACAAGTTTACGTTAACGTAAAGCTGCGATTGCAAAGAGTGAGTTAGCGTTGAATTTATATAAGTATCTGAAATTTAGTATTTATTTTAATTTTTGGAGGTGCGCTAGCATGGTGCGTAGACCAAAGTTGTAATTGTAATACCCTGTGTGAGGTTGCTAGTTTGCACTTACACCTTACGTTCAGGTAAGGATGCGTTGCTGGCTAACGAGTTGCGCTTCCCACCGTACAAGAACAACAAGAGGCGTCTTACCTCATGCGTGCAGACGAAGTAACCAAGGGGCCGGTTCTCGAAACTCGAGGGCTGACCAAAGAGTTTCGCGGCTTTACTGCCGTGGATAACGTCAACCTCCAGGTGCAGGAGGGGCATATCCATGCCCTGATCGGCCCAAACGGTGCGGGCAAAACCACGGTTTTTAACTTACTGACCAAGTTCCTACCGCCTACGCGGGGTGAAATCCTTTATCGCGGCCAGCCCATCACCAGCAAAAAATCTAACGAAATTGCCCAGCTTGGCTTGGTGCGTTCGTTTCAGATTTCAGCGGTGTTTGCCCATATGACCGCTCTGGAAAACGTGCGCGTAGCGCTGCAGCGTCAGCTCGGCACGTCGTTTCACTTCTGGAAATCGGAAAAGTCGCTGGATCATCTCAACGACCGTGCCTTGGCACTACTAGAAGAAGTGGGCCTGCGCGAATATGCCGATACGCTGACCGTGGAAATGCCCTATGGCCGCAAGCGCGCCTTGGAAGTGGCCACTACGCTGGCGCTGGACCCCAGCATGATGCTGTTAGATGAGCCCACCCAAGGCATGGGCGCGGAAGATGTGGACCGCATCGTGGCCTTAATCAAGCGGGTTTCCCAAGGTCGCACAGTGCTGATGGTCGAGCACAACTTAAGCGTGGTAAGCCGCCTGTGTGACCGCATTACCGTGCTGGCGCGGGGCGCGGTGTTGGCAGAAGGCGACTACGACAGCGTTTCTCGCAACCCCTTAGTGCGCGAAGCCTATATGGGCAGCGAAGCGGCAGAGGAGGCTAGCGCATGAATACCGCCGAAGCCTTCGATAACCAAGATGCCCCGGAAAACCAAACCCTTGAGATGCTGCGCGTGCAGGACCTACACGCCTTCTATGGTGAGTCGCACATTCTGCATGGGGTAAATTTCGACGTGAAACGCGGTGAGCTGGTCACTCTGCTGGGCCGCAACGGCGCGGGGCGCAGCACCACGCTCAAAGCGATTATGAATATGGTAGGGCGGCGTACTGGGTCGATTATTATTAATGGCAACGAAACCCTGCGCATGAAACCCCACCACATTCCCCGGCTAGGCATTGGCTACTGTCCGGAAGAGCGCGGCATTTTTGCGAGTTTAGATGTGCATGAAAACCTGCTGCTACCGCCGACCGTGCGCTCGGGCGGTATGAGCCTGGATGAAATCTACAGCATGTTCCCTAACTTGTATGAGCGCCGTAACAGCCCAGGCACACGGCTTTCCGGCGGCGAACAGCAGATGCTGGCCATGGCGCGTATTCTGCGTACCGGTGCAAGGCTGCTGTTGCTGGATGAAATTACCGAAGGGCTAGCGCCCGTCATCGTGCAGAAGCTCGGTGAAGTGCTGGTGCAGCTAAAAGAGCGCGGCATGACCATCGTACTGGTCGAGCAGAACTTCCGCTTTGCGGCCCCGCTGGCAGACCGCCACTTCGTGATGGATCACGGCCAGATTGTTGAAGAAATTACCGCCGCCCAGCTGCCGTCGCGGCGGGAACACTTAAACAGCATGCTGGGGGTATAAATCGCACACCATCTAAACTGTCAGTACGACCTTAAAGAACAACAAACGCAACGCATACGCTCCACACACAAACGCTATAACTGAACGTCCGTATCATAAAAACAAAGGCCCGCAGGGCCAGGAGACGAACATGACCTTTATGAAAAAAACGCTGGCTGCCAGCATCGCTGTTGCCGCTGCCTCCAGCATGGCGATCTCAACTGCTCACGCCGAGATCAGCGATGGCGAAGTCCGCATTGGTTACCTGGCGGATATGTCTGGCACCTATCGTGACCTAGCGGGCCCAGGCGGCCAAACCGCGATGGAAATGGCGGTGGCTGATTTTGGTGGCAGCGTGAATGGCTCGCCCATCGTCATTTTCAGCGCCGATGACCGTAACAGCGCTGACGTGGGTGCCAACACCGTGCGTGAGTGGATCGACCAGCGTAACGTCGATATGGTCGGCGGCTTAGTGGCGTCGTCTGTGTCTATCGCCGTGACCAAAGTGCTGCAAGAGAACAATGGCCTAGGCATTGTGTCGGGTTCGGCGGCCTCCAGTATTACCAACGAGCACTGCACCCCGAACCACATTCACTGGGTGTACGACACCTACCCGCTGGCCAACGGTACCGCGAAAGCGGTGGTTGAGCAGGGCGGCGATAGCTGGTTCCTGCTCACCGCTGACTACGCCTTCGGCCATGCGCTAGAGGCAGATGTGACCAGCGTGGTAGAGGCCAACGGTGGTGAGATTGTCGGCGGCGTACGCCATCCGTTCCCCACCAGCGACTTCTCTTCCTACATTCTCCAGGCCCAAGGTTCTGGCGCGAAAATCGTCGGGCTCGCTAACGCTGGCGCTGATACGGTAAATGCGATTACCACCGCTAGCCAGTTTGGTCTGACCCAAAGCGGCCAGCAGTTAGCAGGTCTGCTGATCTTCCTCAACGATGTACACGCGCTGGGCCTAGAAGCCACTCAAGGGCTGCTGCTGACCACCGGCTGGTACTGGGATATGGATGAAGAGTCCCGCGCTTGGTCGGAGCGTTATTTTGAAGAAACTGGCCGCATGCCCACCATGGTGCAAGCGGGTATCTACTCCAGCACCATGCACTATCTGAAAGCCGTTGAAGCCGCAGGCACCGACGACCCAGAGACCGTGCGTGCAAAAATGGCTGAAGAGCCGATTAACGATTTCTTCGCCCGTAACGGCAGCATTCGTGAAGATGGTCGTATGATTCACGACATGTACCTGGCCCAGGTGAAAACCCCGGAAGAGTCTACCGGTGAGTGGGATCTCTACAACATCCTCAGCACCATTCCCGCCGCAGAAGCCTACCGTCCGCTGTCTGACAGCCAGTGCCCGCTGGTGCAGAACTAATCGGCTGACATCGTTGGGCCAGGGCCGATGGGCCTGGCCCAACGTTCAAGCAAGCCGTAAGGCGTGATGAAAAGCGTTTCTACAAAATAAGCAACGCGCTGGGGCAGCCGCACTAGGGGCTGCCCGCTTAGCGGCGAGGAGAGTCATACCATGACGATGATATTCGGCGTGCCAATGGCCGTGTTCATGGGCCAGCTAACGCTTGGGCTTGTGAACGGTGCCTTTTACGCACTGCTTAGTTTGGGCCTGGCGGTCATCTTCGGCCTACTGAAGATCGTCAACTTTGCCCATGGGGCGCAGTACATGCTGGGAGCCTTCGCCGCGCTGCTAGGCTTTCGCTACCTGGGCATTAACTATTGGTTAGCGTTGATTTTAGTCCCGCTGGTAGTGGGTGGTTTTGGCATGCTGATGGAGCGCTTTTTGCTGCGTCGCATTGCCCACCTCGACCACCTCTACGGGCTGCTGCTGACGTTCGGGTTAGCACTGATTTTTGAAGGTACACTGATTAACTTCTTCGGCGTTTCCGGGGCGCGCTATGCCACCCCAGAAATTCTGCAAGGCGGCCTGAACCTGGGCTTTATGTTCCTGCCTACCTACCGCGCTTGGGTGCTGGTGGCGGCGCTGGCGATGTGCCTATTCACCTGGTTCATGATTGAGCGCACCCGCTTGGGCGCTTACCTGCGCGCTGGCACAGAAAACTCTCAATTGATGCAGGCGTTCGGTGTGAACGTACCGCTGCTGATTACCTTAACCTACGGGTTCGGGGTGGGGCTTGCTGCCTTTGCAGGCGTGCTGGCAGCGCCGCTGTACCCGGTGTCGCCCACCATGGGCTCCAGTTTGCTGATCGTGGTGTTTGCAGTGGTGGTCATTGGCGGTATGGGCTCCATTTTAGGTGCCATTTTGACTGGCCTCGGCATGGGTATTATTGAAGGGTTAACCAAGGTGTACTACCCGGAAGCCTCTAATACCGTAATCTTTTTGGTCATGATCTTGGTGCTCATGTTACGCCCCGCTGGGCTGTTCGGTAAGGAGGCATAACCATGGCAACCTCTCACACAACTGAAGCAGTGAATCTGCCGTCGGCGGTTCAAGAGCGTCAACGTCGCGCCAAATTTCGCCGCAATATGTTCTATCTAGCGCTGTTAGCTGTCGGGCTGGTCGCTCCGTTTGTGGCGTACCCGGTCTTCTTGATGAAGATTCTCTGCTTCGCACTGTTTGCCTGTGCCTTCAACCTGCTGTTGGGCTACGCCGGGCTGCTCTCATTTGGTCATGCGGCCTTCCTGGCCACCGGTGGCTACGTGACCGGCTACCTGCTGGCAAGCTACCCAGGCCTGACGCCCGAGCTGGGTATTCTGGCCGGCACGGCGATGGCTACGCTGCTCGGCGCGCTGTTTGGGGTGCTCTCCATTCGCCGCCAGGGCATCTACTTCGCCATGGTGACGCTGGCGCTGGCACAGCTAATGTTCTTCGTGTTTGTACAGTCTTCGTTTACCGGTGGGGAAGACGGCCTGCACGGCGTGCCGCGGGGCAGCCTGTTTGGCGTGATTGATATCAGCAGTAACTTGGCCATGTACTACTTCGTGTTTGCCGTCTTTGTGTTTGGCTTTGCGGTGATTCAGCGCACGGTTCATTCACCCTTTGGGCAAGTGCTGAAAGCCATTCGCGAAAACGAGCCCCGCGCTATCTCGCTGGGTTACAACGTGGATGCCTACAAGTTATTGGCCTTTGTGCTGTCAGCGGCGTTAGCAGGCTTGGCGGGCTCTACTAAAACCGTCGTGTTCCAGCTGGCCTCGCTCACCGATGCTCATTGGCACATGTCGGGTGAGGTCATCCTGATGACGCTGCTGGGCGGCGTAGGCACACTGCTGGGCCCGCTGATGGGGGCAGGGCTAGTAGTGAGTTTGCAACACCTGCTGGCGCAGTCGCCGCTGGGCAACTGGGTAAGTGTGATTCTGGGCATCATCTTTGTGGTGTGCGTACTCAGCTTCCGCAGCGGCATCATTGGCGAGCTTTCTAAAATGTACCGTAAGAACTTTAAGTGATGGATTTCCATTAACCGCGTCTGTCCGTGGATTGGGTGCCTTTGGGCACCCTTTTTTCTGCCTGGAAAGGGGTGTTGGCCGCTTTCTACGCCAAAGGTCGTGGGGGATTGGGTTGCGCCTTCTAGGCTAAAAATATAAGTTAACGTAAACGTCAACATTGCCAATAATGACAACAACCGCGTGCGACTGTGCCGCTGCCTCAAAAGGGCTCAGGCCACCCACGCGCTGTGGAGATACGCCATGAATTTCGAGCTAAGTGAAGACCAGGTCGCTTTTTCTGATATGGCCCGGGCGTTCGCCCAAAACGAGCTGGAACCCCACGCCGCCGAATGGGACGCAGAATCTTTTTTCCCCGTCGATGTGATTCGTAAAGCAGGGGAGCTGGGCTTCTGTTCGCTGTACGCCCCGGAAAGCGTTGGCGGTTTAGGGCTTTCTCGGTTGGACGCCAGCATTATTTTTGAACAGCTCTCGATGGGCTGCACCTCGACTACTGCGTACCTCACCATTCATAACATGGTGACCTGGATGCTGGCAGATTTCGGCACCCCAGAGGCCGTTGAGCAGTGGGGTGAAAAACTGGCGACCGGCGAGCTGCTAGGCTCTTACTGCTTGACCGAGCCTAACTCCGGCTCTGATGCGGCTTCGCTGAAAACCACCGCCAAGCGTGATGGCGAACACTACGTACTAAACGGCAGCAAGATGTTTATTTCTGGCGCGGGCAGCACTGACTTCCTGGTGGTGATGGCGCGCACCGGTGGCGAAGGCCCTGGCGGCGTTTCTGCGTTTGCGGTGGATGCCAAGAGCGAAGGCATCAGCTACGGCCGCAAAGAGGACAAAATGGGCTGGAACAGCCAGCCCACCCGCATGATCACCTTTGAAGACGTGCGCGTACCTGCTAACCACCTGCTGGGTAACGAAGGCGACGGCTTTAAAATCGCCATGAAAGGCCTGGACGGTGGGCGTATCAATATCGCCACCTGCTCCATCGGAACCGCCCAGCAGGCGCTCAATAAAGCCCGCGACTACATGCTAGAGCGCAAGCAGTTCGGCAAGCGCTTGGCCGAGTTCCAAGCGCTGCAGTTCCGCCTGGCCGATATGGTGACCGAGCTGGTGGCCGCCCGCCAGCTGGTACGCATGGCCGCCTCCAAGCTGGATGCGGGCCATCCGGATGCCACCACTTACTGCGCTATGGCCAAGCGGTTCGCCACTGATGTTGGCTTTAAAGTGTGCGACGAAGCGCTGCAGCTCTACGGCGGCAATGGCTACATTAAGGAGTACCCGATGGAGCGCTACGTGCGCGACACCCGCGTACACCGTATTCTGGAAGGCACCAACGAGATTATGCGGCTGATTATTTCCCGCCGCGTACTGGCCGACGGTGCCGCTGAGCTATAGCCGCCAGGGCACTTATCACCGAGCCCGAGCATATAAGGACAAACCATGAGTTGTGTACTGTTTGAAGAGCACACCACCCAAGATGGCCATGTGATTGGCGAGATCACCCTGAACGCAGAGCGCTCCTTAAACGCGCTCACGCTGGAGATGATCGAAGAGATCTTGCCGCGCCTAAACCAGTGGCAAACCGACGAACGGGTCGTGGCCGTGCTGCTGGATAGCGCGGGCGAAAAAGCCTTCTGCGCCGGTGGCGATGTGGTCAATCTCTATAAGGCCATTCAAGGTGAAGGTGCTGCCGATTTCCCTGAGCGCTTCTTCGAGAACGAGTATCGCCTGGATTACCAGCTGCACACCTTCCCAAAACCAGTGATTTGCTGGGGCAACGGCATTGTGATGGGCGGCGGCATGGGCCTGTTAAGCGGCAGCAGCCACCGCATCGTCACCGAGACCTCCCGGCTGGCTATGCCGGAAGTGACCATTGGACTGTACCCAGATGTGGGCGCCAGCTGGTTCCTTAACCGCCTGCCCGGTGGCGCAGGGCGGTTTCTCGCCATGACCGGCGGGCAAATTAACGCGCCAGATGCGGTTCATCTAGGCCTAGCCGACCGAGCGATTGCTAGCCATCACCGCGGCGCACTGGCTGAAAAGCTATTGGACGCCAGCTGGGGCGAAGGCGAACACACCGATGCCCATGGCGTGGTGAACCGCGTGCTGCGTGAGCTAGAGCAGGTATCGCACAATGTCTTTGCTGAGATGGAAGCGCCGGTTTACAAATCATCTTCTTTAATTCGTGAGCTGATGGATCACGACACCGTCGAGCAGATGGTGGAAGCCGTGCTGGCGGTGAAGACCGATGACAAATGGTTTAGCAAAGCGCAAAAGACCTTGGCTCACGGCAGTCCTGTTTCTATCAAGCTGATTGACGAGCAGCTTAGCCGTGCCAAACACATGTCGCTGGCGGAAGTGTTTCAGTTTGAGCTTTCGCTCTCTGTACAGTGCTGCCGCCACCGGGAGTTTCCCGAAGGCGTGCGCGCGCTGCTGGTGGATAAAGACGGCCAGCCAAGCTGGACCTACCCAGATGTGGCCTCGGTTGAGCCTTCCTTTATAGACGAGCTGCTGGCCCCCGCATGGGACACTAACCCGCTGGCAGACCTTAAATAACGCACACTGCGCTCTCTACAACACGCTAATAAGGATAAAAAGATGACTACCGTTGCGTTTATTGGTTTAGGCAATATGGGCGGCCCCATGGCCGCCAACCTGGCGAAAGCTGGTTTTAACGTGCGCGCTTTTGACCTTTCCGCCCAAGCGCTGGAAACCGCTAAATCCCAAGGCTGCGACGTGGCCGCCACCGCCCAACAAGCCGCTACCGACGCCGACTTCATTATCTCCATGCTGCCCGCGGGCAAGCACGTGCGGGTGCTGTACGTGGATGGCGATGCGCCGCTGTTTGAAGTGATTAAACCAAGCGCGCTGGTAATCGATTGCTCCACCATTGACGCCGACACCGCCCGCCACGTGGCCGCTGCTGGCGCTGAAAAGGGCATCGGCTTTGTAGATGCGCCGGTTTCCGGTGGGGTAGGCGGTGCCCAAGCGGGCACGCTGACCTTTATCGTGGGCGGCTCGGAAGAACAGTTCGCTCAGGCGCAGCCAGTGCTGCAAGCCATGGGTAAAAACATCTTCCACGCAGGCGACCACGGCGCAGGGCAGGTAGCCAAAGTGTGCAACAACATGCTGCTCTCGATTCTGATGGCAGGCACCTGTGAAGCGATCAACATGGGCGTTAAAAATGGCCTCGACCCCGCCGTGCTGTCAGAAATCATGAAGCAAAGCTCGGGCGGCAACTGGGCACTGAACGTCTACAACCCCTACCCAGGGGTGATGGAAAACGCCCCCGCCTCGAAAGGCTACCAGGGCGGCTTCCAGGTGGATCTGATGATCAAAGACCTAGGCCTCGCCATGGACGTGAGCCAGCAAAGCGCCGCCCCCATCCCCATGGGCTCCGCCGCCCGTTCGCTGTTTACACTGCACAAAGCAGGCGGCAACGGAAAACTCGACTTCTCCAGCCTGCTACAGCTGTATCAGGATAAGGGTGAGTAGTGCGTGGTAAATCGTGAGGCGATGGCGTAGCGCGTGGTAACGAGCAGCGCGAGGCACCCGCGAAGGGCGGCAACGCCGCCCTGGTCGCGCCACACAACTAACCAACAACAAGGACTGCCATGATTACGCTTTGGGGCCGCAACAACTCCACCAACGTCAAAAAAGTGCTCTGGGCACTGGAAGAGCTGGAACTACCGTTCGAGCAGATCATGGCGGGCCTACACCATGGTGTAAACGACACGCCAGAATACCTCGCCATGAACCCGAACGGTCTGGTGCCGCTGCTGAAAGACGACACCACGCAAAGCGTGCTGTGGGAGTCCAACACCATTCTCCGCTACCTGGCAGCGCAGTACGGCCCCAACCACTTATGGATCGAAGAGCCCGCCAAGCGGGCGCACATGGAAAAGTGGATGGATTGGTCCAGCAGCCTGCTAACCCCCGCCCACCGCACCATTTTGATGGGCTATGTGCGCACCCCGCCGGAACAGCGCGATAGCACACTGCTAGACCCTGCCATCGCCGCCTGCGAAAAACTCTTCGCCCAGCTAGACGCCACGTTAAGCCAGCAGCGCTGGTTTTCTGGCGATGAATTCGGCCTTGCCGATATCGCCATCGCCCCGTTCACTTATAATCTATTCAACAGCTGCCTCACCTGGCAGCACAACCAGCACCTAGCGCGCTGGACAGAGCAGCTCACCGAACGCCCCGCCTACCGCAAGGTCGTGATGATTCCCGTCACCTAACAAGCCATTGAGAACTCGCCGGGTATCTTCGGCATTGAATAAAGGCAAACACCCCGTAGCGCGGCGTAACGAGCCACGCGAGGCACCCGCGAAGGGCGGCAACGCTGCCCCTGGGCTGTTATCGACATGCTCAATCAACCCTTCGGTCGTTATCACACACTCAACTTTAATGCTTGTGAGAGTGCCTGTGGGAGGGCGCTTCAGCGCGCGACGATCCAGCCACCCAAGCCCAACTAAAATCTCGCCTCCAACAACGCCAACTCCCTATTCAACCCCTTCAATACCTCACACCCCAACCCATACCGCTCAGCGCGCTCAATCAACGGCCCCAAAATCGCCTCACGCTCGGTAAGCCGCTTGGCCTCCACATCCTGCAACATCGAAGCCTTATTATTCGCGGTGTTCTCCACCACCTGCCAAACCAACGCCAGCCATGCTGCTTTACCTTCACCACCATTCGGCGGCAAAACGCCTTCCTTCGCTAAAATCGCTGCCACTTCCTTCACCACGGCCACCACTCGGCCTGAATAGGCGTCCCCACGAAGCTCACCATTTCGCACGCCATGCAGCGCCACCAGCGGGTTAATCGCCGCATTCACCGCCAATTTCTGCCACAAGCGGCTACGAATATCGCCCACCGCCGAAGCAGTAAACCCAGCCTCACTCAGCAGCGCCGCTAAGGCTTTCGCCGACCCTGCGTGCTGGTTATCCAAATCCCCAACAAACGTTGGCCCACGCCCGGCGTACACCACGCCATCATCCCCCGTTAAGTACGCCCCCTGAGTCGTGGTGGCGCACAGCACCGGCCCAGGCCACATCTGCGTAATACGCGGCTGCGCATAAAAGCCGTTCTGCCACAGCACCAACGGGGTGGAAGGGGGCAGCACGCTCGCAATACTCGAAAGCGCCGCCTCGGCGGCCATCGCTTTGGTAGTGATATGCACGAACGCAGGCGGCTCAGGTGCATCCGCTACCAACCGCTCAGCGGTGAGTGAGGTCAAGTGCTGAACATGCACTTCGCCTTCCGGTGTGGTCAGCAATTGCCGCGAGGGTAAGTCACGGCGGCCAATCACCGCCACTTCAACGAGCGAGGCTAGGGAGTGCGCCAACAAACGGCCAATGGCCCCAGGGCCAAGAATCCAGTGGGTGGTCATGGGTAAAGCATCTTCAGTAACGGGAGTGCTGACAAGCTTACCGCGTCCGGTGTGGTGTGGCTAAGGAGTGAAAAAAGGGGGGCAGTGGGACTATTTTCTAGTGACGGGGGTAAGGATAGTTTGGTAGGTTTGCAGCTAAGCTGGTTTTGTTAGTGATAGTATGTGGAAGGCTGCGATGGTGACACCAAGCAGGAATTGATGGAGTGTCAGCTTTCGACCCATAGCGGATGCCGGAGATTTAAAATCGGGAAGAAAAGGATACCGATTATATCGTGAGTACTATTGAGCCAGTTTATGTTTAAAAAAGTTAATGGTGAAACCTGAAGCAGCTTTAAGTAGTCGTGTGGTAGGTGCTAGTTGTACATGCTTAGTTTCATTTTTTTGGTAAGGAATGCGGAATATGATTGATTTTCTGAAGGTTGCGGTCAAAGCAGGATTTGGCTTAGCTGCAATAGCGGCCGCGACATTCTGGTCAATTCACGAAGGATTTATACAGGCTGATTTATTCTCTCAAATGAGTGCTGAGCAAACTTTGGTAGCATTTAAATGGTCTTCTGGGATTGCGGGTCTGTTACTCCTTGTCGCTATTTTCCTTTCGTTTTCATCAAAATCCACAGGCAAAACTATTACATCTGATAACGGTGGTGTTTCTGTCGATAACTCTGGATTTCTTAATAAGTTTAATATTTTTAAGAAAAACAAGGGTGACAAATAATGGCAGGTAAAGACATAAGGGCGGATAGAGGGGGCCTCGCTTATGATGGTTCTGGAGTTGGAAATAAACCAACGTTTAATATAAATCAAACTGCAAGGTATCGTTCTCTACTTAATCCACTTTTAGAAAAAATAATAGATAATTATGACCAAAAGCCGAAAAAATCAGATGATAACGAACTACCGGATCCTATGGAAAAGATTGAGTTTAATGACGTTAAAGTTTTTGGTGAAGAGATCAATGAATGCATAAGTTTTTTATCTGTTGTTGAGGAGCAGGTCGACGCTATTGATGATGAGGAACCAGGATCAAAGGATAAGTTTCTTAAAGCTATACACCAAAACTATAAAAATCATAGAAGAGAATTATTAATAATCAATAAGGCTGATCCGTCAAAAAAAGAAGATGTTATTAGTTTGGTGCGCTCTAACGCGGATAACCTCATACTGAGTGTGTCTAATACAGTTATAGGTTTTGCTGAAGTTGATTTACATCACTGTCCGGTCGAAGACGTCCAAGGGGCAACTAGTTTGATTGTTTGCTATGGATTCGTTAATTGCAAAATATTGGAAAGACCCGATGATTATAAGTAACTTATCAGCACCCTATAAGAGCCTTTATGTCATTGGTGCAAATATACTATTTGTATTGCGCTCCTTAGAGAATATGTCTGTCGACCCCTTAGAACTATTTGAGAAATTCAAAATCTCAAATGAAAACGTCTCGCTCGCTTATTTCAACTTTGGTTTGGATTGGCTGTATATGGTCGGTGCTATTGAGCTAACAGATTTAGGTGACATTAAATTATGCAGCTAATTAAATTGCAGGTTCTAGTCGGTAAATTAGTTAGGCGAGAGATTAAATTCCAAGATGGTATAAACATTATTACCAACTCGGAAGCATCAGGGAATCATATTGGTAAGAGTACCGCGTTACGGGTAATTAACTTTTGTCTTGGATCTGATGGTGAAAATATCTGGAACGATCCAGACTCAAGAACTACAAGCGATTCAATAAAAAAGTTCGTTACAAGTGGGAATGTAACATTTGTTTTGTACATGAATATAAGTGGCACTCCTTATTGTATAAAAAGGCGAATCATTGAAGCTCATCAGAAAACTCGCACAGTACTTAAGCGTTATAGCTGGATTAATGGCAATGAATACGATACCAATGATAAATTTCAAGAAGCCTTGGCTCCATTGCTAGGCTTTAGCATTGAGAGCCCTACCTATAGCGCAATAAAGAATCGCTTTGTCAGAATAGACAAAACTACTTCTCATGGCACGTATCGTTATTTAAACGTTCATACGTCAGATGCTTCCTATATTTCTTACTATTCATACATATTTGGATTTGCAGGGCACAGTGAACTTTCAAGGGAAATACAGCTGAGTAAGGAGAAAAAGGAGAGCGAATCTCGAATAGCCATGCTACTAAATGGTAAGACTGAGCAAGATTATAAAGACAAGCTTAAGTCTATAGATGACGATATTGAGATATTGAATCAAAAAGAGGATGCATATGATTTTAAAGATGCACAAAATGAGGGAATTACTCGCCTCAAGCACCAGAGAAAGCTAATAGCACAGGTTACAAGTGAAATCGCGCGCTTGGAAATTAGAATGAATTATGCTCGACGAACAATAGCCAACTATGCTTCCAAACAGTCCGATCTCGACGTCAATATGATTGAAGCCATCTATGCGGAGGCGAAATCACTAGTGCCTAATCTGAGCAAATCTCTAGAAGAGGTTATCAATTTTCACGACTTGGTAATACGAAAAAAATCAGAGTATGTTAATCAACAGCTCGCTGAATACACACTAGACAGGGAAAGCAAACAAGCGGAGCTAGAGGCTCTTTTAAGAGAAGAAAAATCTTTGATAAAGGCTATTTTTACTGAATCACATTTAGGTGGCTTTATTGTTATTGAGAAGGAGTTGCAGGATAAAAGAGAGGAGCGGGGAAGAGCGAGTATGATTGTAGACGAAATCGCTTCTGAAGCGAGGAAGATTAAGAAGTTAGAGTTGATAATTACAAAGCTAAGGCAGAACAATCAAGCGCATATGTCACAACTAAAAACTAATGTCGATGTATTTAATAAGGAATGCAAGGAATATACGCGCGCTTTATTCAAGAGCTTTGCTCTGAGTATAAATGTTGACACCAATAGCGCCACTAATGAACTTGAGTTTTCTATAGTTAACCAAGAGAAGGTTGCCGGTGATGGGGCGCCGCGTGCAGCTGCGCTAGCATTTGATATGGCCTTTGTAGAATACGTAAAAAATGTAAAAGAAAAATTACCTCAGTTCACACTGCAAGATCATCTAGAAGCGGCAGATCCAGATAAAATAGCTACTTTAGCTCGCATAGCTAATAAAAAGAAAATCCAAGTAGTGATGGCTATATTAAGTGATAAATTGCAATCACTTGATCAAAAGTTTATTGATGATAATACAGTGTTATGGTTAAAGCAGTCAGATAAATTTTTTAAGATCTGATAAAGTACATTTATCATCCTTAATCTCAATAGTTTGAATCGTCCCCAAAAATTTGAGGATTTTAGCTAAATTTGAGAGTCCGCTATTGGCCGATAACAGCAGTCCAGCCACAGCCACAGGTTCAATCCTAGCAATCAATGAAGGTCGCCCACAAGCTCCCCAAAATACCGCAACAAATTGAGCGGCACGCCAAACCACAACAACCCTCAGCCCGATAACCCCCCATGACCACCCACAAACCCACTCAACAGCCGCTCTATTTCCTGGGCAGGCATCGGGCGGAAGAAGAAGAACCCTTGAACGAGGTCGCAATGCATATCGCGCAGCAGTGACAACTGTTCGGCATTCTCGACGCCCTCGGCCACCACCTCCAACCCCAGCCGATGACCGATGAGGATGGCCCCCTCCATGATGGCTCTGTCCTTTGGCTGCGTGGGGGCGTCGTGGATGAAGGAGCGGTCGATCTTCAGAGCGGTGACGGGAAAGTGTTTGAGGTAGCTCAGGGAGGAGTAGCCGGTCCCGAAGTCGTCGAGAGCGATGTGAAAACCGCGATGATAGAGCCGCCGCAGGTCTTCAAGCACGGTCTCGTCGGATTCAATCAGGACATTCTCGGTCAATTCGATGCCGATATCCCGCGGCCCAAGGCCGTGACGCTGCAGCGTGTCTTCGAAGCGCTTGAGGGCATCGGGGCGCACCAGCTGGCGGCCCGAAACATTGATGTCAACGCGGTGCTCATGAAACCCTTTAGCACGCCATTCCACCTGCTGGCGGCAAGCCTCTTCGATGACCCAGTCGCCCAGACGATGAATCAAACCGGAACGCTCGGCCAGCGGGATAAACTCGGCAGGCGTGGTCATCGGGCCATCGGCAGGCTCCCAGCGTATTAAGGCCTCGAGATTCTCTATTCGCCCACTGGCCGCCGAAACCTGAGGCTGGTAGTGGAGGGAGAATTCACCGTTATCCAGGGCTTCCTCGAGGCGTGCCAAGAGATAGTGCTGGCGAACCAGCTCATCATGGAGCTTCTGTTGGAAGAAACGTACAGCACCCCGACCCTCCAGTTTGGCACGGTTCTTGGCAACATCCGCATTACGGATCAACTCGCGTGATGATTCACCATTCTCGGGAAAGAGTGCCAGACCCAGGCAAGCCGTGACCTGACGCTCCCGGCCATCCAGAATGAAAGGTCGCCGAAAGACATTCTGGACACGCCGAACAACCCGTCGGACATCGGTAGATAAGTGGGCGCAGGGGAAGGCCAGCACGAATTCATCGCTAGAGACTCGGGACACTAAGTCAGTGGCTCGCTGGCACTCTCTCAGTCGCTGAGTCAGCTCAACGAGCAGGCGATCGCCCTGATCATAGCCAAGGGCATCATTGATCTCGACGAAATGATCGATGTCTACGTAGATGGTGGCTAGGCCCTGGCCCTGGCGTCGACAGGCATCCAACAGACTGTCCAGATCGGCTTCAAACGTCTGGCGGTTAGGGAGATGGGTGAGCCTGTCGAAACGGGTGGCAAATTCCAGGTCGCGGTGGGCGCGCTTTTGGTCGGAAAGATCGACATCCACGCAGAACATCAAGGGGGCGTCGGTATGCTCATTGAGCATCAGATGCTGCGAAAAGACCGATACCAGTTCACCGCTTTTGTGCTGGAGCTCGAGTTCATCGGCGGGTATATCGACCCCTTCTTTGATCCAAGCAGCATGCGCCTGGATCATGTCATCACGCATGAAAGCAGGAATGATCAGGTCTTCCAGTAACTGTCCCAGGGCTTCCTCGGCGGCATAGCCGTAGAGACGCGTGCTACCCTCATTCCAGTAAACCACTCGCCGATCGCGATCATACCCCTGAACCGCCACCTTCGGCAGGCTCTCTAGCAGGGCACGGAATCGCTGTTCACTCTCCAGATACTGGCGGCGTACTAACTCGACTTCTTCTCTGCTGGCTTCATGCGAATCAATGCCAGCCGTTAACGTTGCCTTTGGCGACTCCAACACGAGCGCACCGGAAAACTCCCTGCGGTGTTTCTTCAGGCGCTCCGGATCTGTGTGATGTCGGGAATCGCTGGCAGTCATGGGGTCCACTTAAAAAACACTGTTAAGAGCCATCATAATGGCAACAGTAGGCACTTTGTTGTGATTATCCTACACCTAATTGTAGGAGATAACCTATACCTATACGTCATCAACATTTTGATCCTTTTTTCAACAAAATCGCTCTTTTTAAGTACATTTCTTTGACATATCCTTGCAAACCTTTTCATTTTCTTCCTGTTGACCGTGGTGTTTAAAACGGCAGCACCGGGCAATTCCGCCCAGTTAACAGGAGAATACCCACATGAAACTCGATATTCTCAGGCACGGTTTCGAACACACCTCCATGCCTGCCGATTCACTCGCCGATTATTGGCATCCAGGAGTGACCGAAGCGCTGAGGCAGCAGGATTGGGCGAAAACCGATATTCGGGAGCGAATCGACCTAGCCGCCTGGCAAGGGTTTACCGCAGACCTGCCGCGCGATCCCTATGTCAATCAGCGATGGAAGCGGATGTCATGGCTCGCTTTGAATGATCAGGGGGACATAGAGGAGATGGGCCAATGCCCCATGGCCCAGGGAGGTGCCTTTAACGATGCTGAAAGCATGGCGGATCGCCTGCGCTACTATGATCCGCTGACGGAAGAATTCTTGGCACGCTCTGATGTGAAGGCCTTCGTTCACGCCTGGGCAAGGCTGTGGAGTATCGGTGCGCACGAACCTATCCTGATGCAGATCACCGGGGTTCGTGGGGAAGGCAGCATCGACCCCCTGCAAGGGCAGGGGATTCATGCCGATGGCTGCAAGGCCCTTAGCATTCTGGTCCTCAATCGGGAAAACGTGGCGGGTGCCGAAAATCACCTCTACGCGGACAAGGCAGGCACGCAGCCCTTGGTCGATATCACCCTGAATCCGGGTGATATCCTTCATCTGCGTGATGACCGGCTATTCCACAGTGTCGACGGGATCGAACAGCTTAAAAGTGAGGTACCCTTTGAGAGGTTTATCATCATCATTAACAGCCGTTTCGTGGATGACTTCCAGAACCGCATGTTGCGCCGCTACTTCCCGGAAGCGGTCCTCAATGAGAGCTATGGACACTCTCGGTAAATTGAGCGCCTAGCAATACCAACGCCCCCGGAGTGTCGTTCAGAGCTCCGGGGGCGTTTTGTTTGGGGGAGTGGGATTAAGGAGCGCGAAGCGGCTTATACTCTGTTGCACGTTTCTTAATTCAGACGAGTCCTACCGATGCATCGGCGATGTGTATTACCTTTTTTCCTGGCGGGGCTGTTGGGCTTGTTGTCGGGTTGTGGGGAAACGCCTACCGGGCGTTCTCAACTGGCGTTGGTGCCTGGCCCGTTAATGGCGGATATGGGGGCAGACGCCTTTGATCAGCTACGCAATACCCAGCCGATCAGCCGCGATGCGCAAGCGAACCGGCTGGTGCAGTGCGTGGCAGAAAAAATAGTGGCAGGTGCGGAGGCGAGCTACCCAGGGCTCGATTTCCCCGAGCGCTGGGAGGTGGTGCTGTTTGATGAACCATCCCCTAACGCGTTTGCGCTACCGGGCGGGCGTATCGGTGTGCATAGCGGCCTGTTGCAGGTGGCGGAAACCCCTGCCCAGCTTGCCGCCGTGATGGGGCATGAAGTGGCCCACGTACTGGCCGACCACGGCAATGAACGCTTAACCCAACAGCTGGGCATTAAGGCCGTGTTGCTGGTGGTGGGGTTGCTGGGGGAAGGGGAGTTTGGCAATCAGCAGTTGATGCAAGCGCTGGGGGTGGGGGCGCAATTAGGTATTAGCCTACCGTTTAGCCGTACCCACGAAGAAGAAGCGGATTTGATGGGCGTGGAGATTATGGCCCGTGCGGGCTTTGACCCGCAGCAGAGCGTGGCGCTGTGGCAAAACATGGCGGCGGCGGGTAGCAGCCAGCCACCGGAGTTTTTGTCTACTCACCCGGCTCATGAATCGCGCATTCGAGTGCTGCAAGAGGCGCTTGAAGAGGCCAACGCTACTTACCGCACCGTGACTCCGGCGCAGTGCTAAATGTTTTATCGCCCTATGTTCGCGAACGAACAGTGAGCCTCTAACTTAAAGCGCAAGGTAGCTGTGAACGGGGCAAAGGAATTGCCCAAACAAGGACGTTACGCTAAGCGCTGCAAGGAATGCAGCGCAATCTTTTAATACTCCCACTTGCCGCTTCTCTTTTTAATTGTGTTGCTTATACGGTTGATATCTGCAAGTGAGATTAAGCGCACCTATCCAATGTGCCAAGAAGGTGATATGCCTATATCTACCGGTAGCCAAGATTGCTTGACCGATTTAACGCAATTTGGCGCAGACCCTGGGTTGCTTCACGCTTACACGTATATACCCCAAAGTTATTCAAAAAATGGGCCGCTAGTGGTGGTGCTTCATGGCAGCACTCAGTCGGCGGAAAGTTATAATCGTGGAGCGGGTTGGTCTGAATTGGCCGACCAGTGTGGGGCGGCGCTGCTTTATCCTGAGCAACGAAAAACCAATAACCCTATTAGCAGTTTTAACTGGTTCAAGTCGGGGGATAGCCGCCGTGATGCCGGTGAACCGCTCTCTATTCACCATATGATTGAGCGCGTCATCAGTGAGCACGCGATTGACCCTGCGCGTGTGTTTATCACGGGAATGTCATCGGGCGGGGCCATGACCTCGGTGATGTTAGCGACGTATCCTGAAGTGTTCGCGGGCGGTGCCATCATCGCAGGTTTACCCTATCGTAGCGCGGATAACTTAATGCAGGCGGCCATTCGCATGAAGGGCTATGGTGGTCCATCCGACCATAAGCTTGATGCGCTGGTACGAGAAGCCTCAACCTTTGAAGGCCCGTGGCCCACCATCTCTGTGTGGCATGGTGGCAGTGATTCTACAGTGGCCACTGCAAATGCCGATTCTATTGTGCGCCAGTGGCAGCAAATCCATCAGGTTGAGGGGCCGCCAACACGGATAGAAACCGTCGAGGGGGTTCCTCGCCAGGTATGGTGCAACGATAAAGGGCGTGAAGTCATCGAAGAATACATCATTGAAGGCATGGGGCATGGCACGCCCATTATGGCCGGCGGTGATGATGGGCTTGGTGAGGAAGATAAATACATGCTGGAGGTTGGGATTTCTTCGACCCGCCAGATCGCTCGCTTCTGGGGGCTTGTAGCGTAAGCATCCATAAAGACGTTTCTGATTTAGCTATTACCCCCCTCATTACTGCGCGATAGCGCTCACCTTCTGACCGATTGGTAAACGTGGAAACCAACGCCAGGCACATTCGCCTTTTGCAGTGTATGGTGTGCAAAAAGCGGGTGGGGCATGGCATCGCTATTTATACCGTTAACTTGGTAGTGACCAAGTTAACGGCTGGGCGCTGTCTACCGTCTATAAAAGCGTTGCCGTGTTAATGGGGAGAGTTGGGCTGTGCTGTTACAAAAAAAACAGTATCGGGTGCATGGGTTAACGGGTCAATTTTGCGATGCCAGCCGTGAGCTGATTTATCGTCGGTCCATCCACGAAAGGGTGAGAGAGGAGTTCAGCCTTGCCGTGAGCGTGGCCGCCAGTGTATTTGGGATGTTCGCGATCGCGGATTACTACTTGCTGGGGTTTACCAGCGCGTTTTATATGCTGCTGACCATGCGTGTGGTGGTGGTCAGTCTTTGTTTGTGGGTGGCGTATATAGTGCGGCGCGGGGGTATTAGTGATGACCGCTCTTGGCTACATGCTGTACCGCTTTGGTTATTCGCGACGGGTATCATTTTAATTGTGCCGCTACGCCCTGAGAGCCTATCCACGCAAACCACTGCCGTAGTGGTGGCAACTATGGCGTTCTGTCTGCTAATTCCCAATCGTTTAACGGTGGTTGCTGCGGCTAGCCTTTATCTGAATATAGGCTTTTTAGTGGCGGCGGTGCTGTTTGCTAAGCTCGCCCCCATACCGACGCTGTTGCTCTCGCTGCTGCTGATTATGGGCATGGTGGTAGGTTTTTGCGCGTTGCTTCGATTAGAAATCCTGCAGCGCAAGCAGTATGCGTTGCTGCATGAGGAGCGGGAGCAAAACCTTCAGCTGCACCAAGAGATTGCCCATCGTGAATCGCTGGAAGAGCAGCTACGAGTGCTCGCAGAAAGAGATGCGTTAACGAAGCTTAATAATCGCGGCCACTTTATGAACGTGGCTAAAAAACTATTGCAGCGCTCTCAAGCCGATCATGTACCGTTCAGCCTCTTTATGATCGATGTAGATCACTTTAAACAGATTAACGATACTTGGGGGCATAGTTATGGAGATTGGGTGCTGATTAGAGTCGCCGAAGTATGCGCGGAAGCGCTCCGCCCATCCGATGTGATTGGACGTTTTGGCGGCGAGGAGTTTGTGGTGGCCCTACCTAATACCAGCACAAGCGATGCACAAAGAGTGGCAGAACGGCTGAAGCAGCGGGTGGCAGAGCTGGCGTTCACTGATGAAATGAGCGAGCTAAGCCTGAGTGTCACCATCGGCCTAGCAACGACGAATGCCGACGAGAGCAACCTTGAGGCGCTGATTAAGCGCGCGGATGACATGCTTTACGTGGGTAAACGCAGTGGGCGAGATCAAGTCGTGGTCTGCCGTGATGGTTTACGCCAAGACTGAGCTAGAAAAGAAAGACGACGAACACACAGTCTCTACTGCCTGTCTTAAGCGTATTCCACCTTGAAAACAGGTTGCTGTGCGATGCCGTCATCTTGGTTATTGATACTTGCCGATGTTGTGCTGGTGCTCCATGTGCTGTTCGTCGCCTTCGTGGTGGCTGGCTTGGGTGCTGTTTACTTGGGGCATTGGCGGCGTTGGGCATGGGTGTATCACCGGCCGTTTCGGTTGCTTCATTTGAGCGCGATTGGCTATGTGGTGTTGCAGGCCTGGTGGGGAATGGTCTGCCCGTTAACCACCTGGGAGATGGCGCTACGTGCTGAAGCGGGCGTTGCTACCTATGCGGGGTCGTTTATTCAGCACTGGCTGCATCGTGTGTTGTACTTCACCGCGCCGGAGTGGGTGTTTGTGGTGGTTTACACGCTGTTTGGGGGGTTAGTGCTAGCAAGTTGGTGGCTAGTGCCACCGCGTGCGCGCCAGCGTTAGTTTGCTTATGCTGCTTCGGTGTTACTATTTTGAACAGTAACTATCATCACCGTCGCTTCTAAAAGGAATGAATATGACGCTTACTTTGATTATCGTTTTTGCGGTAATGGCAGTTTTGGCCGTGTATGTAGTGGGGATTTATAACCGTTTGGTGTCGCTGCGCAACCGCTTCCAAAATAGCTTTGCGCAAATAGAGGTGCAGCTGAAACGGCGTCACGACTTGATTCCCAATTTGGTGGAAACCGCCAAAGGGTATCTAAACCACGAGCGGGAAACGCTACAGGCAGTCATTGAAGCGCGTAATACAGCGGCGGCAGGCTTGAAGGCCGCGGCAGCCAACCCTGGCAGTGCTCAGGCCATTGCGCAGCTAGGCGGGGCCGAAGGTGCGCTCACTCAAGCCATGGGGCGTTTGAACGTGGTGATGGAAGCCTACCCGGATCTAAAAGCTTCGCAGAACATGCAGCAGCTTTCTGAAGAACTCATCAGCACGGAAAACAAGGTGGCGTTTGCCCGCCAGGCATTTAACGATGCGGTGATGCACTACAACACCTACCGCCAGAGCTTTCCTCCCATTGCGGTCGCGGGCATGTTGGGCCACGGGCAGGATGCGACGCTGCTGTCTTTTGAAGACAGCGCCCAGCTGCAAACAGCGCCGACAGTCTCGTTTTAAGCCACCGGCAGGGAATCACCACGCATGGATTTTTTTACTGCCCAGGAGCAAGCTCGTCGTCAAACAGGCCGTTTAGTGGTGTTGCTGGTATTGGCGGTGCTGGCGCTAATTGCCGTGACCACGCTGGTGGTGGCCGTGGTGCTGTATATGGCGGGGATAGGAGGCGCGCACTCCCAGCCCCAGCCGACGCTACAAGGCATGATGGCACTGCTCTCTTGGGAGCTACTGGCAAGCGTAGCGGTGGGCGTGGTGGCCCTGGTCGGTTTGGGTGGCTTATTTAAACGGCGGCAGCTGCGCCGAGGCGGCAAGGCCGTGGCGGAGGCGTTGGGCGGGCGCGAAATCAACCTCAATACCCGAGATAGCGATGAGCGCCGCATACTCAATGTGGTAGAAGAAATGGCCATCGCTTCCGGCACGCCCGTGCCTTCGGTGTATGTGCTGGAAGAGGAGGGGATAAACGCCTTTGCGGCGGGCTACCAGCCCGGCGATGCGGTGATTGGCATGACCCGTGGGGCGATTCGTCAGCTCAGCCGGGATGAGCTTCAGGGCGTGGTGGCCCACGAATTTAGTCATATTCTGCACGGCGACATGCGCTTAAATATCCGGCTGGTCAGCCTTCTTCACGGTATTTTGTTGATTGGTTTGGCCGGCGGTATGTTGCTACGCAGCCTGCGTTTTCGGCGTATGGGCGGTAATAAGCGCGATAACTCTGCTGCCTTGGTGATGGGCTTGGGGGCAGCCCTAATGCTGATTGGTTATGCGGGCACCTTCTTTGGCAACCTTATGAAGTCGGCGGTTAGCCGCCAGCGGGAGTACTTAGCCGATGCCGCCGCGGTGCAATACACCCGTAACCCTCAGGGCATTGGCGGTGCCTTGGTGAAGATAGGTGCCAACGCGAAAGGCTCTGCGCTGGCAGCCCCTCAGACCGCTGAGTTTAGCCACCTGTTGTTTAGCCAGGGCATCAAGCAGGGGTTTAGCCGTTTTATGGCCACGCACCCGCCGCTAAAAACACGCATTCAGCGGGTGATGCCAGGCTGGGATGGCCAATTTGTGGCCCTAAAGCCTGCTCCTGGCGTAACTGTTGAGCCAGATCAGTCGCCTCAATCCACTGCGGGTGCTGGGGGTCGAGCAAGCGTGAGAGATAACGTGCGGGCGAGCCTAGAAAACGCAGGCGCTCCCCATGCTGGGAGCATGGCCACTGTCTTGAGTGCTGCCTCGGTGCAAATGGCCATTGGGGCTATGGGCCAACCCGACCAGCGCCACGTGGCCCAGGCGCAAACCGTGCTCAGCGCTTTGCCTGCGGCGCTGAAAACCGCCGCCCATGAGCCCTACACGGCCCGAGCGCTCATATATGCCATGCTGCTGAGCGAAAACGACGCACAGCGGCAGCATCAGTTGGCGGTGTTGGAAAACATCGCACTGCCGGATGTGTTTACCGAGCTGCACACCTTAATGGCGGACGTAGCCCGCTTGGACGTACAGCTGCGCCTGCCATTGATTGAGCTTACTCTGCCCGCCTTAACCTCGCTGACCATCGAACAGGCCCAGCACTTCAGGCTCTGCATGGAGCGCTTGATTCATAGCGACGGCCACGTGAGCCTGTTTGAATGGACGCTGTACCAGCTACTGCTGAGCCACTTGAGTGAACACCATGGCGGTGCCGAAAACCTAACCCTTCAAGCGTGTGAGCGGGAGTGCCAACGGCTGTTGAGCGTATTAGCGGCGGCAGGGCTTGAGCAAGGGCTTGAGTCAGTGCAAGAGCGCGCGAGCGAGATGGCCCACGCGTTACATGCCGCTCAGCAGGTGCTGCCGTTTGAGCTGGCCGCTGTGGAGGATGCTGACGACATGCAGGCGTTAAGCCTTGCCGTAGAACGGCTGCGCCGTTTGAAACCGCTGCAAAAGTCGCTGCTGCTTCAATCCATGGCCCGCTGCATTGAGCATGATGGCCGTATACGCCCCGCCGAGGCGGAGCTGTTTCGTGCCATTGCCGATATGCTGGGCTGCCCAGTGCCGCCGTTGCTAGGGGGCGGCACTGAAGAGCAGGCCGTTCTTGCTGAGTAAATCAGCCTTTCATCACTGATGTTTCTGGCTCGCCAGCCAATGGGGGTGTACTAAACTTTGTGCATCCCCCTTTAGCTTGGGAGCCTTTCCATGCGGCACCTCACCCTAATGCGTCATGCCAAGGCTAAACAGCCTAGCGGCGATATGACCGACCACCAGCGCCCGCTAAATAAACGCGGCGTGCGCCAAGCAGAAGCCATGGCCCATGTGCTCCAACGCTGGCAGGCGCTTGAGGGCAAAATGTGTGTGAGTACAGCAGTGCGCACGCGGCAAACCTTTGATGTGATTGAAGCCCAGCATTTAGAGCGGAAGTTGGACAGTCATGTACTTCTAGATGACGCGCTTTACACCTTTGAAGGCGAGGCGCTGCTGGAGTGGCTCAAAGCATTACCAACGAGTATCGAGCGGGTACTCCTCATAGGCCACAACCCAGCGTTGGTAGAGTTGGCACATTGGCTGAACGAGGAAGCGCCGACCTCGCTGCCCACTGGCAGTGTATTGCACTTCACGCTGCCTGATACCCCTTGGCACGCATTAGAGAAAGGCAGCGCAGAACTTGCCGGTGGCCTAATGCCTGAAACTGCCAGTTACGCTCTATTTAAGCGCCGCGCTGCTGAACCTCCCTCAACCAACAGCGATACCGCAAGCCGCCTGCATGAGGCTCTAACGTACCAGTTTGAGCGAGTGAAGGCGTTAAAACCGGGCGTTATGGCGGGGGTGGACCCTGAATTCCTTCACCAGTACCGAGTCAGCCTGCGCCGCAGCCGAGCGATGCTGGAATCCCTGCGTGCCATTACCAAAGTACCTGGGCTGAAAAAACGCTTAAAACAGCTTAAACAGCACGCCAGCGCTACCAGTGATCTTCGCGATTTGGATGTGTTTTTAGAGGAGCTTAATCACACGGAGCCGCCGCTTTCTGCTAGTGCCCAGCAGCGCCTGCGTCAGTGGCTACAGGATTGCCAGCGGGCGGAACATACGGCTCTGTGCCAACAGCTAAACGCGCCGGGCTACCTAGAGGCACTGGAGGAGTGGCAGCGCTGGCTGGTTTCAGAGACCTGTGAACAGGCGCTGGCGACATTATCGTCCAAGCGTATTCAAGCAGTGCTTGATGAGCGCTTAGTTCGCCACCATGAAGATGTGGCGGCGCTCTCTTTAGACTCCCCAGATGAGGCCTTTCACGAACTGCGTAAAGGCGTTAAACGCATTCGCTATCTTGCCGATTTACACCCGACCACTTCCAAAGCGCTGTTAGCGGGGTTAAAGCAACGCCAGCGTCTGCTGGGTGGGCACCAAGACCTCTGCGTGCGCCAAGCGTGGTTAGAAGCCTTCAACGTCAGCAAAGAGGGTACTCCAGAAGAGCGCCAGGAGTGTGCCCGGTGGCAGGCAGCACTGGAGGCCCAGAAGCAAACGTTGCGTAAAAAAGTGCTGGCGCTAAAGCCGCTGGCAAGTGGTTAGCTATACCCATGAGTGGCACGCTTGCCACTCATACTCCCAAAATATATGATTCGTATATATTATGTATTCGTTTCATATATTGGGTGAAGTGATGGGTATCGTCAAAATCAATGATCAGTTGCATGAAGAGCTACGTAAAGCGAGTGGCGTGATGGTACGTTCCATCAATGCCCAGGCGGAGTACTGGATCAAAATCGGCATGCTGGCGGAGGCGAACCCCGGCATGACGTTTTCTGACATTATGCGTGAGCAAATGAAGCAAGCCGACGTGGATGTCAGGAAGGTGGTGGGTGAGTAAGGTCACGCTGAAAACTCCCGAGGAGCTTGCGTTGATGCGCTCAGCAGGGCGGCTGCTGGCGCAGGTGTTTAGCTATTTAGACGCACGCATTGAGCCGGGTATTTCGACGATGGATATCAACCGCTGGGCCGAGCGTTATATCGTCGATGAGCTGCACGCTCGACCGGCCAGTAAAGGCCAATACGACTACCCCTATGTGTTGAATGCCTCGGTGAACCATGTGGTATGCCACGGCATTCCCTCAGAGACTCAGTTATTGGCTTCAGGGGATATCGTTAATGTGGATATCACGCTTGAGAAAAACGGTTTTATTGCTGATTCCAGCAAAACGTATTTGGTGGGAGACGTGACGCCTAATGCTAAGCGACTGGTCGACAAAACCTATGAAGCCATGTGGCGGGGCATTCAGGCCGTTAAGCCCGGTGCCACGCTGGGAGACGTGGGGCATGCCATTCAGAGCCATGCCGAGCGTCACGGCTACTCGGTAGTGCGCGAATATTGTGGCCACGGCATTGGTCGTGAAATGCATGAAGAGCCCCAAGTGCTGCATTACGGTAAGCCGGGCAAAGGCCTCACGCTGAAGGAAGGAATGGTGTTCACCATTGAGCCCATGATCAATATGGGCAAAGCTAAAATCAAAACCAAGCGGGATGGTTGGACCGTTGTCACCAGCGATAAAAAACTCTCCGCCCAGTGGGAACATACCGTTGCCGTCACGGCCACTGGCGTCGAGGTACTGACGCTGCGCGATGACGAGCCAATTCCCACCTTTCCCGATGATTCGAGGGCTCAACCCCTCTCTGGCGAAGCGCCTCAAGTGCGTTAAGCTGAAACGGCGGACACTCTTATGTGCCCGCCGTTTGCGTTAATGCTCAAAGAAAAGGATGTCGATGATGGCGAAAAAACCAACAGGTAAGGGCAGCACACCCGCACAGCAGCCGCGTGCCACCGTCTCTTGTGGTACCGAAAAGCTGCTGCTGGACGCTCTAGAACGCGGGGGAAGCTGTCTAGAAACAGGGCGTTTTTTGATTAGCTATCGCGATGGCCAAGTGGAAGAGGGCATCAAGGCGCTCAAGGCCCTGAACTTCCGCGTGGCGGATGCCCGCGACTTCACCGACCAAGCGGTGAGCCTGGAAGACGCTGGAGACGCGGAAGCCATGGTGTTTCCCGAAATTGGTGTGGCGCTGATTGGCGGTGACGCCTTAGAGCAGCACGGGATGAGCGTGCTGGATAAGCTCGCGGCGGACAGCCCCATTGAAATCATTGAGCCGGAGTACTTTGCGTTTTCGGAGAACTCCGAGTATTTACGCGGCTTTTTACGCGCCGCCACGGTGATTGCGCGGGATTTGGGCGTTGAGCTGGATGCTGATGAAGGGCAGTCAGAGCTTGAAGCGGCGCTTCGGCCTACATGGGGGTTAAAACGTTGCAAGGTGCCGCAGAGCCGTTGGAGCGGGGCGGGTATCAAAGTGGCTGTGTTGGACACCGGTATGGATCTGGGGCACCCAGATTTTGCCGACAGAGAATTTGTGACCCGCTCGTTTGTGGGAGAGGCCGTTCAGGATATGAACGGGCACGGCACCCACTGCATTGGCACAACCTGTGGCCCCCAAAACCCAAGTGATACTACGCCGCGCTACGGCATTGCTTATGAAGCGCAGATTCTAGTGGGTAAGGTGCTCACCAATTCAGGCAGCAGTACCGGGGCGGGAGTGCTGGCAGGTTTGAACTGGGCGATTGCCAACCGCTGTGAAGTGATTTCGATGTCGTTAGGGAGCCAAAGCCCGGTGCAAGCTGCCTACACCCATGCCGGGGCGGCGGCGCTGCGTAACGATTGCCTGGTGATTGCCGCAGCGGGGAATGCCGCCACACAAACGGGGGCTCCGGCCAATTCACCCACGGTGATGTCGGTAGCTTCCTTAGATCCCAACTTATCGCCCTCTAGCTTTTCTAATCATGGAAAAATCGAAATTGCCGCCCCAGGCCGAGATGTTTTTTCGGCGTGGCCCCGGCCTACGCGTCATAAATCGATTAGTGGCACCAGCATGGCCGCGCCGCACGTGGCGGGCTGTGCAGCGCTTTGGGCGCAGTCGGATGCTTCCCTACGTGGGCGAAAGCTATGGGAGCAGTTGATAGCGTCAGCCAAATCTTTGCCACTGCCTGACACCCAAGTGGGCGTCGGGCTGGTACAAGCCCCTTAACCATCACGCCGCGCTGGGCGTTTATATTCACATGCCCAGCGCACACTGTGGAGAGACGTTCCATGGCAACGGTCACGCTATGGTTGATCACGATTTCCAGCGATCAGCCCATCCATGACATCGCCACCCGCCTCAGCGCGGAAGGGCTGACTATTCGAGAAGTGCTAGAGGAAATCGGCTGCATTACCGGTGCCGCCGACGACGCCACGGCAGAGCGGCTAAAGCAGGTGAAAGGCGTGGTGGATATATCACCGGATATGCCCATGGATATCGGCCCGCCAGGGGCAAGTGAGACGTGGTGATGTTTATTTTTAGATGTTACAGGCGTTCGGAGTTGATGATGGCGAAAGCCGGTGAGCAGCTCATCGCACCTTACTGCCTAAATAAAATGGCGCTTAAATTTTTCGTGGTTTTCAATGTTGCTACGCACATCAGCTTCGTCCCAGATTTGCAGCTCCCAGGGGAAGGAGAAGTTGCTTCTGTTTTTAAAATAGACGTGGAGACCACGGTCCCCCTCTTTATCGCGTAGATACCAGTTTTTTAACCCGAGCTTGTCTTGCCACTCATCCAGCAGCTCCATCACCCTGTTCACGTCATCGGCGGTTAGCACGATGCGAGCACCAAAAATATCGTTTAGCCAGTTGTTGACCGGATATTGATCTTCGCGGTTTGAAAAGCGTTCGATTTTGTCATCAATGCTCTCGCGCGTTTTTACGCGATAAAAATATTTGATGTCGATGTCTGCTGCCATCAGGTAGTCGTTAATGCTCTCATGCAGGGTGAGGCGATATTGATAAATATGTGTGGCGGGAACCTGCCGAATGGTTCGGGAAAGATTGAGTTTGGCAATTTTTCCAGTTTCAAAATAATCCCTAGAAAAATCCGCGTGCAGGCGATTGATTTCACTGACGAGTTGTTGAGTCTGGCTGATTTTGTCCATGCATTGCCTCTTTACTTGAGGGCTGTGTCTCCGGCTTAGGAAAGCTGAACAGCGGATCGAGGTAGTGATCGTATCGCTTTTTGAGGACATTAAGCTCGGGGGACAGCACGGCAAAAAGTCTAAAATCTGGAAGATTTTCGACTGAATCGCTACTCATTTTTTGGGCGATCATACTTCGGGATATGGTTATTGGCTCCCTTTTTGGACCGTACTTCTACGGCTCCCCGTAGTTTTCTTACTGCCGGTACTTTTACGCCGTGTGTAGCTTTTCTTCGTGGCTCCGCTGCGTTTGGCGGGGCCTCCGGCTTCGCCTTGGGCGGTTTGTAGGCTGTGGCGCAGCTTGGCCGCGTCGCTTTGGTTTAGTAGGGCGCGTAAGTCTTCCAGCAGCGCGTGTTGGAAGGCGTTGGGATCGTCTTGCTGTTCGGAGATCGCCCGCAGGCGTTGCTCCCAGAGGGCGGTGCGTTCCGGTGTGCTGACGGCACTGGGCAGGGCGGCGATCAGTGCGCCGCCGAGCTTGGTGGCGCGTAGGGCTTTTTGCTGGCGCACTAAGTAGCCGCGCTGCACCAGGGTTTCGATAATGCCTGCGCGGGTGGCTTCGGTGCCCAGGCCGTCGGTGTCGCGCAGGATGCGGCGCACATTTGGGTCGTCCACGTAGCGGCCAATGTTCATCATCGCTTTGATTAAGCTGGCATCGGTGAACGGCTCTGGTGGCCGGGTCTCTTTTTCCTCCACGCCTGCGCCAAGTGCCTGGCAGGCTTCGCCTTGGGTGAGCGGCGGTAGCGGCGGGGTATCTTCGCGGGTGGTGAACAGTGGCTTCCAGCCGGGGTCGAGAATGCTTTGGCCACGAGCGCGGAAGGCTTCATTGAGCAGGGTGAACTCGGCTTTCACTTCAAAGGTGCGCAGCGGGCGGTAGAACTGCGCCATGACGTTGCGCACGATTAGCCGAAACACATGGCCTTCGGTGGCGGAAAGCTGGCTGAAGTCGGCGGGCTTGCCGGTCGGTGCCAAGGCGTGGTGCGCGCCCACCTGCTTATCGTTCCAAGCTTTAGAACGCAGGGTGAAGTCGGCTCCGTTGAGCCACCCGCGTAAGGTGTCGTCATTCTGACAAGCCCCGGAAAGGCTGCGCTGGGCAAGTGCTAGGTGCTCTTCGGGCAGGTAGCGGCAGTCTGAGCGGGGGTAGGTGATCAGCTTGTGCTGCTCATAAAGCCGCTGACAAATATCCAGCACCATCTGCGCGGAAAGCCCAAAGCGGCGGGCGGCATCTACCTGTAAGGCAGAGAGCGAGTAGGGCAGCGGTGGCGCTTGGCGCTTCTCCTGCTGGTCTAATGTGGTGAGCGTGCCGCGTGCGCCGTGTAGTTGAGCGGCTAGGGCGTCCGCAGGCGTGCGGTCAATTAGTCGTCCTTGCTCATCCAGGGGTTGATGCGCTTTGGGAGCCCACCAGGCGCGCAGCTGGCCTTGCGCCACCTGTAAATCCACCCAAAGCGGGTAGAAAGGGTGGGGTTTGAAATCGCGAATGCTGTTGTCTCGCCGCACGATCAGCCCAAGTACCGGGGTTTGTACGCGGCCTACCGAGAGCACGCCATCGTGCCCGGCTTGGCGGCCGGTGAGCGTCCAGGCGCGAGTGAGATTAATGCCATACAGCCAGTCAGCCCGAGAGCGCGCTTGGGCGGCCTGAAACAGTGGCTGAAACTCAGTATTCGGCCGCAGGCTGGCCAGCGCTCGGCTGACCGCTGGGCGGTTAAGGTCGCTAATTAATAGCCGCTGTACCGGGCCACGGTACTTCAAGTGTTCGATCACCTCTTGTACCAGCAGCTGGCCTTCGCGGTCTGGGTCACCAGCGTGCACCACGCTGGTAGCCTGCTTGATCAGTTTACGAATTACCGCTAGCTGGCCACGGGCTTTTGGGCGCGGGGCCAGTTGCCACGTGCCGGGCACAATAGGCAGGCGGTCGAGCCGCCACTGTTTATCAGCGGGGTCGTAGGCTTCCGGCGGGGCTTGCTCGAGCAGGTGGCCTAGGCACCAAGTCACCGTGGTATCGCCGCACACAATCGCCCCTTCCTGACGTTTGCCGCCGCCGGGCAGGGCATCGGCAATGGCACGGGCGAGGCTGGGTTTCTCGGCGATAATCAAACGCATACAGTGTGGCCCTGGCATAGATAGAAAACAGACATTTATGTTAGCAGAACCTTCCCAACCAATAGAGAGTAGGAGTGAAAATTTATACAGGTATAAAAGGTGTCGAACTCATTCTTGATGTATAGTTTTTGTATAAAATTAGTGAATTGAGTAATCTGACACTAAACACTGGGAGGTGAGGTTCATGCGCGAGCGCGGTAGAACACGACGTTTATTTGGGCTGGGTGCCCGTACCGGTGGTGCCCTGTTGAAAACGCGGCTAGGCGGCCAAGCGGATTGGCGGGCGCTGGGTGAGGCGCTGTTTGAAGGGCTTTCTGAATTAAAAGGCCCGGCCATGAAGCTGGCTCAAATTATGTCCCAGTGGGATGACCTGCTGCCGCCGGAACTGGCCAACGAGCTGGCCCGCCTGCAACGCCAGGCTGAACCGATGCCCTGGCCGAAAATTCGTGAGGCGTTAGTGCTGCAGTACGGGGATATCCAAACGCACTTCCGCGAGATTGAAGAGCGCCCCTTTGCCAGCGCTTCGATGGGTCAGGTGCACAAGGCGGTGACCCACGAAGGGGAAACCATCGTGCTTAAAGTGCAGTACCCAGGGCTTGCCGAGGTACTGGAGAGCGACCTTAAGCAAGTAAGGCGCATTATGGGGCTTGGGCGCTGGTTCAAGGTACCTCAGGCGCGGTTGGACGCGTTGTTTGAGGAGCTGGCAGCCGGGCTGCGGGACGAACTGGACTACCACGCCGAGGCCCAGGCGCTGGCCCGCTACCGGGAGCGCTACCAAGATAACCCTGCGCTGGTGATCCCCGAGCCGCTGTTTGAGCTCTCCGGCCAGCACGTTCTGGCCATGCGCTTTGTAGGCGGCACCCCGCTGCGAGATTTAGAGAGCGCGGATGACGCGACCCGCCAAAAAGTGGCCTTAGCGCTGGCGGATTGGATTACCGAAGAGCTGTTTACCTATCGTGAGCTGCACGCTGACCCCCACGCGGGCAATTTCGCCTGCGATGAGCAGGGCCGCCTGGTGATTTACGATTTAGGCGCGGTGATTCCCGTTCCCGAGGGGCGGCTAAAGGCCATGATGCAGCTGCTGGATGCCACCCTGGCCCAAGACCCCATGGCCATGGATGAGGCGCTAATGAAAATGGGCGGCCGCCAGGGCCAAGGCGCGCCGCTGGCGCTGTATCGCGAATCCGCCGAGTGCATTACTCCGCTATTTGCCCCCGGTGAGCAGGATTTCAGCGATGTACGCGTTCATCGCCGCCTGCGGGAGCTCACCCCCAAAGTGTGGGCGGCCATGGATCGCCTTCAGCCCCCGGCAGATACGCTGTTGCTTTCACGAGCGCTCAACGGGCACTACTGGAACTTGGTTCGCTTAAAGGCTCGATTGGATATGCATGGCCGTACCCAGCCGCTGCTTGCCTGGGCACGTGCTGGCTAAACCACCATTGAACCCACCATGACCGCCAGCCATGCTAGACTATTGCGCTTTTTAATCGGTTTTACAGATTTTATAGTCTTGAAGACAGTGGAGACGGCAATGCTGGCGGTATGGGTCGATCAACTGCTGGGATTTGCCTCTGGGGCACTCTCGGCAATCAGGCAGCAAGAACACTACCCCGATTTTATGACGTGGGTACGTGATAAAGGCGCGCAGGCGTTTAATGGCGATGTAGGCACCGCACAGGCGCTAGCGCCCATTTTATGGTCGCAAACTCCCTTGGAACGGCTGGATTTTGCCAGTGAACCTTTGGCGACCCCAGGCCGCAACGAGCCTTGCTGGTGCGATTCCGGTCGTAAATATAAGCAGTGCTGCTACCGCGTCAATTTCCCGACCGACATCCCTGAACAGATGATGTGGATGCTCTCGCTGCGCGAATGGAAGGGGGCCACGCTGAAGGCGGCGTTAGATAGCCAGCAGGCTCCGCCGCAAGCGCTGCTAGAAGCCGGGCTGATTGCCGCAGAGAGTGGACAAACGGGCCGTTCCATGCAGATTCTTGAGTCGCTGTTTGATGGCAGCGACTGGTCGCGCCTACCCGAGCAGGCCGAGCCTGCTTTTGAAATCCTGCTAGATATCTATCAAGAGCGCGGCTTTACCCGCAAGCGTGCTGACCTGTTGGACGATGTGATGGAGCGCGGGCCGCTGTTTTTACGCGGCGTAGCGCTTGAGCGGCTGTGCTTGATGCACCTGGATAACGATGATTTAGACAGCGCCCGTGCGGCGTTCGTCAAAGCTCAGCAGGCGCTGCCCGATTCGCCAACGCTGGCCTACATTGAAGCCATGCTGCTGCTCCATGAAGGTCACGAGAAAGAGGCCAAAGAGCGCGCTAATTTCTGGTATCGCCGCTTGGTTCGCCAAGGGGACCTGGATGAAGATCAGCTTGATTTTCTGGCCGCCCTGGCAGATAACCCAGGCGCGACGCTGGCCGACCAGCTACTCAGTGCTGAAGAGGACATGGCGACGCCCCTGGTCTCGCTTCAGGCGCTGCTAGCAGCGCTGCCCACGGCTCCCAAGCTGGCTATCGAGCAAGATGCCGAGTCTGGCAGGTTGCACTACACCACCACCGCCCGTGAAGAGACGCTGTTTGCCGCATGGCACGAGCAGTTCCAAGTAATGGTGGATGAAGATGTCGCGCTGGGCTTTCGCGATGACCCGTGGGTCAACGCGGTGGAGTGGATGTCGGAACTGTGTGCCCACCCGGAGTGGCTGGATGCGCCGCAAGTGGTGCAAGACCTAACGTTGGCGCTCACCAGCCGTTTTGGTAGCCTGCCGTGGATGGCCCCCAGCTTGCTAGAACC
The DNA here is from genome assembly GCF_014640815.1 of Vreelandella lutescens. GTDB lineage: Bacteria > Pseudomonadota > Gammaproteobacteria > Pseudomonadales > Halomonadaceae > Vreelandella > Vreelandella lutescens. Next base: position 305,690 of record NZ_BMHM01000002.1, read on the forward strand.
GTTAGCGCTGCGCCTTTCACGCTGGTTGGAGCAGGCCCGCGCCGCAGGCGATGGCAGCCTGTGCTGGGACGACGCCGATAATGCCATGCTGCTGCGCACCGGCTTGGCGCTGGTAGTGGGCATGGAGCGTGGCGCTCGCCAACACTCCCGAGAGCTAGCCGAAGAGCTGCTGGCGATCGACCAAGAAGATAGCCTGGGCTTGAAAGAGCTAGTGCTGGACCAGCTGCTGCGCGATGACCGCAACGAAGAAGCGCTGGCGCTGACCGATGAGCCGCAAAAGGATGACGGTTCGCTAGTGCTGGGGCTGCTGATGGGGCGTACGTTAGCGCTTTATCGCTTGGAGCAGCTGGAAGCTGCTGAAGCAGCACTGGCCGAGGTGATGGCCCATAACCGCCATGCGCTTGAGCTGTTATGTGGTGAGAACCCGCGGCCTTCCATGCCTCATCCTGATGGGCAGGTGGACCCGGGCTCCCGAGCGGAAGCGTGGCAGTACCGTACGCTGATGCGGGACCAGTGGCGCACCACGCCAGGGGCGCTGGATTGGTTAGCCAGCCACCGCTGAGTTGATTATTACTGAAAGCTTTTCGGCTAGTTGCTTGCTTCGTTGGTCGGCGTCGGCACTAGCTGCTTATCTCGGCTTATCCAAATGGCCAGTAAAATGGCGGGTAAGCCGAGCAGCGTGGCCACTACAAAGAACGTAGCGTATCCCTGCGCGCTGACCACGATCCCGCCAAACCCGCTCAGAAATTTCCCCGGTAGCGTCATCAGCGACGAAAACAGCGCGTACTGCGTGGCGGTATAAGCCCGCGAGGTCAAACTCGACAAGAACGCGATAAACACTGCGCTGGCCAGGCCGTTGGCAAGGTTGTCGCCAATAATCGTGACGACCAGCATCGGCACCTGGTTACCGATCAGCGCAAGCACTGCAAACAGCAGGTTGGTGACCATTACCAGCCCGGCACCAAACACCAGCAGCGGGCCAATGCCGTAACGGGCCACCATTAGCCCGCCTAAAATCCCTCCGGTAATGCTCATCGCAATACCAAAAATATTGGTCACGTTAGCAATAGTCGCCAGCGAAAAGCCCAGATCGATATAGAGCGGGTTAGCCATCGATGCCATGGCCAGGTCGCTGATGCGGAAGACGGCAATAAACACCAAAATGCCCATCGCCTTCACCCCATAGCGGCGAAAGAAGTCGGTAAATGGGCACACAATCGCTCCAATCACCCAGGCACCTAAGCGGCGCAGCGTTTTGGGCTTTCCACGGCTGGCGCGAATAAAGGCGCGCACTTTGGGTTCGTGGATTAATTGCACGGTTAATGAGGCGCGCTTGGGTTCTGGGCGAATCAGCACGGTAAGCACGCCAATGCCCACCAGTGCGGCCATGGTCAGGTAAGCCGCGTTCCACGATACCGCCGACGCCACATAAAGTGCACCGGCTCCTGCCGCCAGCAGCCCGCCGCGATAGCCAATAATGTACGTAGAGGCCATCGCCGCCTGCACATCATCATCGGCGGATTCGATACGGTAAGCATCAATGGCGATATCTTGCGTTGCGGAGCCAAAGGCCACCAATAGCGCAAAGGCGGCGACCCAGCCCAGGTTGCCGATAGGATCTACTCCCGCTAGGCCAATGAGCCCGGCGGCAATCATGCCTTGGGCCAGCAGCATCCAGCCTCTGCGTTGGCCAAAGGTGCGCGTTAACAGCGGCAGCGCAAGCCGGTCCACAATCGGGGCCCAGAAGAACTTGATGGAGTAGAGCATGCCAATCCAGGCAAAAAAACCAATGGCCGCGACGTCAACCCCATCGCTGCGTAGCCATGCCGAAAGCGTAGAAAACACCAGTAGAAAAGGCAGGCCAGCGGAAAAACCTAAAAACAGCATGGTAATCACAGGCGCTCGGCAGTAGATACCAAGCGCCGCCAGCCAGCTGCGCTGGGGCGTCGGGGTGGGCATGTAGTGGTGTACTCCAAAAAGAAAACATCGGTGTCAGGGCCCGCTCAAAAACCGGTCGGTGTTAGACTAGGCCTAGGGTTCATGGTCAGCGTTCCATGACAAAGCCGATAGCTTACCGGAGAGGAGTTTTCCATGTCGATTGCCGCCCATCAGGTAGTGACCCTGCACTACGTGCTTAGCGATGTGCTCAGCGATGGCAGTACCCGTGTGCTGGACGACTCCAATGCACGTCAAAAGCCCCTGGAGTATCTGCACGGCCACGACAATATTTTGCCCGGCCTGGAGCGAGATTTGTCCGGCAAGGCCGCAGGCGATGAACTGCGCGTCACGCTGGCCCCCGCCGATGCTTACGGCCTGCGTAATGAAGACTTGGTGCAAGAGGTGAGCCGCGCCTCGTTTGGTGGTGCGGATATCGAACCCGGCAGCCGTTTTCAAACCGAAGGCGAGGCTGGCCCGCAGATCGTCACCGTGCTGAACATCGACGGCGATAACGTGACGGTAGATACCAACCACCCATTGGCGGGCCATACGCTGCGTTATCACGTGAAGATTCTAGACGTTCGTGATGCCACCCGAGCCGAGCTTGCTAAAGGGCACCCGCTGCCGCCTGGCACTGAACATAGCAAAGTAGAAGATCGTAAAGTGCTTTAAGCCAGCCCAAGCCCCCTAAAAACTGACCTGTATCAAGTTCCTGTCCGCCTTTGTGGCGGTCATTTTAAAAGCTTGACCCAGGTCAGTTCCCCCTTTTATGGACGCAGTACGATGGCCCCATACATCACGGCGGGAGGGGAACATCATGTACTGGGACGACGCTGTTATTTTCGGCTTAGCCACTGTCGCACTAGTGATCGCTTTTATGATCGGTTGGGTCGGCTTTGTGATTCGGGATCATCTACGTAAAGACGAACGTAAAAAGTCGTGAACGTGACAATCCCTTAGCCTGAAAAGCTTTAGTCAACCGACTGTGACAGTCGTCAGGGGAGGGGGCTTACATGCATGTGTAAGCTTCCTGTTGCCGGCCCATCGGGCCGGCTTTTTTGTGTCATTTTTTTATAGTGAAAAGTAGCTGCTTATAGTGAAAAGCAGAGCGGTAAGTGTTAACAGACGTTGAAGAGCATTGGCCGTCATGCTCTGGTAAAGTGCGCTAATCAACATAGTGTACTCAACCGAACTAGGAAACTGACCGCTATGAATGCTGTTCTGTCACGCTTGCCCCAGCGCCTTTACTGCGGGGCGCTATCAAAAGCAGCAGTGGTGCTAATAGTCTTACTTGCTGGATGGTGGCCGTTAAATGCGACTGCCCAAGCACTTAGCCTAGTGAATGGGGATTCTACCCAGAAGGTGGCGTTAGGGGATTTACGCGACCGAGCCGATACGACTTTTACAGTATTTGACCCCTACCAGGGCCGTGACGTTGAAATGCGCGGCGTATCGTTTCGTGACTTTTTAATTGAGCATTTTGGTGAGGTGCCACCAACACTGCACTTTACGGCCTGGGATGACTATGAAGTCAGTCTGGGTGGTTGGGATGACCCGAACTGGTATCTGGTGACCATTGAAGATGGCGAACCGCTGACGCTACGCTCTCGGGGGCCCGTTCGGTTAGTAGAGCGGGAATATGAAGGGCGCGATATCGACAATCTGCGCGACTTCAACGACTGGATTTGGATGATTCGTAGCATTGAGGCGCAGTGGTGAGTTCTACCGACCCGAATACGCCTCAAGGCCCGCCACCCCTACGCTTGGGCGTCAGGCGTCTTTTTACATGGTTATCTCTTAGCCTGATGAGTTTTGTTGGGCTGATGGTGCTGATCGTGTATGAAGCTCGCTGGGTGTATCCTGAAATACAGGCGTATTTTAGTCAGACAGGAAACTTGACCGGTCAGCAGTTGGCGACCCGTGCCCGTGGCTATGTGCAACGTGCTCAAGAGGAGCTGATGGTGGCCTCATCGCCGGTTGAGATAAGTGAAGCCAGTCATTGGCTGAATTTAGCCTACGGCCTGTTTGACGTGAATGTCTATCACCAGCATTACGTTTGCACCGCGCCAAGCTTGGCGTTGATAGATGAGTTGGTGTTGCTTATCGACACCCAGCAGCTTGACCCTTTTGATGCGGCCCACGCTCTGTTCATCCCCGTGGATTGTTTAACCAGTATCGAAATGAGTCAACTAGACCGCCGGGGCATGGCCATCAATGACTTCTCAGATAGCACTCGCCGCCATAATCAGGTATTGACCTACTCCAGCCTGCTCATTTTCGTGCTTGGACTACTTTTTTGGGGCCTGCACGAGCGCCAACTGCGGCGCACTGAGCGGGCAACGGCTGAGAAACTGGGTTGGATGGCCCGCGCCATGCGCGACCCGTTAACTGGGATAGGTAACCGCAGCGCGCTCTATCAAGATGTCGTGGCTTATTCGGGCCGTTCCATGGGGTTAATTCTGGTCGATATTGATTTCTTCAAACAATATAACGATGCCTTAGGCCATCCCGAAGGTGACCGCTTGTTACGTCAACTCGCGAGTCTTTTAGAGCGCGCGCTTGGCGAAGAGGCAAGGTTATACCGTTTGGGCGGAGATGAGTTTGCTGCGTTGTTGCCGTGCCCCAATGATCAAGCACTGGCCAAATTTTGTGAGACATTACAGGTGGGGCTTGAGGCGGCGCAGTGTCCACATCCGGCTCACCCGGATAATAAAGGCGTGACGTTAAGCATTGGAGGAGTGCGCTTTGTGGCCGATGCAACATCGTTTGCATCCGCTTATGAAGCGGCCGACAAAGCGCTCTATCAAGTAAAAACCGCTGGGCGAGATGGCTGGCAGGTTACTGCAAGCGCATAACGTCTTCGTACATGGGGGCTAGGCGGCCTAGCATATCGTTGCGTGCTGCCAGCGGTACACCTTCCTCTACCATGGCCGCGTCCAGGTACTCCACTACGCGATTAAAATGCGCATCGGTAATGCCCATGGTTTGGTGGGCGCGGTCCATCGGTGGGCCATCGTACTGGCAGGGGCCGTCGCTGACGTCACAGAGTTGGATCGCCAGCGATGCCGCAAACAGGTCAATATTGCTATTGGCAAAGTAGCTAACGACCTCTTCATCATCGGCAATGCGGTAAAGTAGGTTCTCTACCACGGCGTCAATAGTGGGTTGACCACCCATGCGCTCATACAGCGTGGTCGGCTGCTGATGCTGAGCGCATCCAGTAAGCGCCAGTGTGCCAATCAATGCTCCGACCACCAGCGTGCTGCGTGAAGTGCTTTTCAATGTTTGGGAAAGTCTCATAGGGCGGTTCCTTATACGAGCCTTGTGAAGTGGCAAGAGCGGTTAAAATGCCGCCTGTAGCGAGAGGTAGCCGCCACGTTGGGAGGGTAAGCCGGCAATGTCGCCTAAATCTAGCCACGCCCCGGTGAGTGAAACGTGCTTATTAAAGAAGTAAGCACTGTAGACACTTTGCCAATCCTCTTCGTCCGCGACGCTGAGGTTATCTGGTTTCTGGCGATATTCCGTACCGACTACCCAGTTAGGCGTGACGAAAACCCCGACGCTGCCTTCTGCCATCCAAGCGTGGCCGCCCTGATCACCGCCAAACCCCAGCAGGCCGCCTTGGTTGGCCGAGGTGTTACGCAGAGTGGCGTTAAGCAGTACGTTGCGGCCTAAAAAGGCGTTAAACAGCAGCTTGCTGGCGCTTAGATAAGTATCGGTGCCGTTCACATCATCGGCTCCTAGCGCTGTTGGCACGGTGCCATCTACCAAACGCTTATGCATCACGCCCGCGCTCCACACGCCCAGCGGGTGATACAGCACATCGCCAAACAGGCGCACTTTCGCGCCGTAAATGTCCTGCTCCAGCTCGCCGCCGAGGGTGGAAAGCTCAAAAGTTTGGCGGGCAATGGAGAACTCCATGCGGTCGTGTAAGTTGACGCTGGCCCCAGTCACCGTGAGTTGGTAATCATCTACCCATGCCCGCGTGGCGGCGGCAGTAACGCCTATTTCATCATCGCTTGCCGTGCTGGAAAGCACGGCCCAAGGCGAAAGCCCGCCCCCTGCCGCCCCTTCGATGGCACTGACCGCGCCGGTGCCTAAGATGCGGCTACCTGCCATGCTGGAGGTGGCTGCCAGCAGAGCGCCCAAGGTGGCTGCCGCGGTAATAGCGCGCCGTTTAGATGAGCCGGTGTTGCGCATAGTGTTCCCTTTTTTCATTAGTTAATGGCCACGGCAGAGAGTTGTAACGGCTTGAACTCATCCAGCCAGCCGGTAATGGCATCAGCTGGCATGGGTTTAGCAATCCAGTAGCCTTGTAGATAGTCGCAGCGTAGTTGGCTCAATATTTCCGCACTGGCGCTGTTTTCGACCCCCTCCGCAACAATCTTCAGCCCAAGGTGGTGGCCCATCTCGATCGTCGAGCGAACAATAGTAAGGTCTTCTTGCTGCGTATCGAGTTTCAAGACAAACGACTTATCAATTTTCAGCTCATCTACCGGTAGACGCTTGATCTGTGCAAGCGATGAATAGCCGGTACCGTAGTCATCCACAGCGATTTTGAGCCCCATCTGACTCAGTGCCATCAATGTCTCGGTGGCAGCTTCCACATCCTGCATCACGGCGCTTTCGGTTACTTCCAGTGCGAGCTGGTCAGGCGTCAAGTCGTAGCTCTCGAACAGCTCGCTAATATGCATCGGCAAGCCGGGATCAATGACATCGCTGGCGGAGAGGTTGATCGCCACGGAGAGATGATGGCCTTGGCGTTTCCAGTGATACAGCTGTTCACATACGTGTGCCAGCATCCAATCGGAGAGCAGTCCAATATTGCCAGAACGCTCGGCTAAGCCGATAAACTCATCTGGCGGCACAAACCCAAGGGTGGGGTGTCGCCAGCGCATCAGCGCTTCAAATTGGCAAACACCGCCCGTGGTGGTGTCCACCTTGGGTTGGTAGGCCATCCACAGCTCGCCATTATCCACGGCTTCTTGAAGGTCACGAATGAGCATCAGCTGGCGCAGGTGCTGTTCGTCTTGGCCGTCCACATAACGCTCGTGGCTATGGCGATGACGCCGGGCTTGATCAAGCGCGATATCCGAGCGGCGCAGCAGCAGTTGTGCATTGTCACCATGGGTGGGGTAGCTGACTTCACCCGCAGATAGCGAAGGCATGATTAAGGATTTATCTAGGCTGATGGGTTCGCTGATCTGTTCCATCATGGCTTCGCGCCTACGGCGGTCGAGGTCGGCTTGATCAATCACTAGCATCAGCTCGTCGCCATCCAGTCGATAGGCGTTCATCACGGGAGAGGGCAGGTCTTGCATACGCTTTGCCAAGGTGACTAACAGGTGGTCACCTAGCTCATAGCCAAAGGTGTCGTTGATATCGCGAAAGTCATTAATGGAAAAGCGTAGCAAAGTGAAAGGCTTGCTGGCTTGGATGTAGCACTGTAGATCTTCAAACGCGCTGACTCGGTTGGGCAGGTTAGTCAATAGGTCGTGGCGCGACTGGTGCAGCAGCGTGGCTTCGCGCTTGGCGATATCTTCCTGCATAGAGAGCAGGGTAGCCGCCAACTGATTCGTTTCCTTTACAGAGCTGCCGCTTGAAATATGTTCAATGCGTTCACCTTGACCAATGCGCTTCGCCGCTTGCGCTAGCGCAATCAGCGGTTTACTGATGCTGCGGGCGCTCCACATAGCGACGACGAGCGTCAGCAGCAGCATTAACGCGACAATACTTAACAGCTGCCACTGCAAACGACTGTAAGCGCCCAAAAGCTCATCACGGGAGAGCTGAATGAGCGCAAAGGACTGATACTCTTGGTTGGCCATCAGCGTTGAAGCATAGGAGAGGTAGTCATTATCCAGCGACAGTTTATTGCTCGTGGTATAAGCGCCCTCCATCAACTGATTGCCATTGTCGCTCATTAGGTTTATCGCCAGTTGCTCTTGGTGAGAGCTGGCGAGGTAGCTAATGTTGCCGCTGGCGTTGTAGGTCACAATGCTGATTTCAAGCCCGGTTAACGCATTGATTTCCTCAGTGACGCTTTCATTAATCAGAAACCCCATGCCTACCCAGCCAATCAAATTAGGCGCACGCACCGGTAGCAACACAAACTCGTAGGGTTCCCCGTTATCAATCACAACGCCGACGCCGCTTCCCGTTTGTTGGGCGCGTTGAAATAAGCCTGGAAACGGTATGCTGCTATTTTGCTCATGGTGGCTACTGGCGAGCACGGTACCGTTTAGGTCGCTGAGCATGACCATGTCAGCCTTGGCGCGGTCGCCGTGGTTGGCCAGAACGGAGTACAGGGTCGCTGTATCTTGGGTGGCCACCGCGCTTTTAAAACCAAAATCGTCTGCCAGAATTGCAACGTTTCCTAATAACTGTTCGCCACGGATATCAAGTAACTGTTGGAAGACACGCGCACCTACTTCCAAGCGCTGGTTGCCTTTCGCTAGCGCATCATTTTGCGTGGCACGTAAAAATGCGACGCCTGTGGCCAGTTGTGAAATGATCACAACCGTCAACAGCACTAGCGTTAGACGCGTGCGAAAGCGCATAGCCACCTCGTTTAGTGACTGTGCGTGGCGTTTTGGAAACGCTGCTGCAGAGGCGATAGCGTAGGTGGCTGAGGAGGAATGGCGTTTAGCTCCAGGGCAACGGTTAGGTTGTCGGTGTCGCTGATATCACCTTCCCACCAAACGTTTTGACCATCGTCCATTCGGCTGTGCCATACCCGCATGCGGTGGCGGCCCTCTGGAAGTTCAGGCAGTGCCAGGGTGCCTGCGCTGTCTGTTAGCGCTGCATAGGGCGCATCACTGACGACAATAAAGGCCTGCATTTGATCGTGGATATTGCAGCCAAGCACTACGACGCCTGCTTGATCAAAATGAACGGGTGGCGGGGTTTCACTGAGAAAGAGCTCAAGGTCAAAGGTTTTAGCCGGTGAAAAAGAGAAAACATGGTGTCGCGTGGTGTCCTCGTTAGGGAACGCGACGTAACTTCCAGTGGGTATAGTGGTGACCAGCGGGTTAAACGCCGCATTACGCTGAACAATATTTTTTGTTTGTGTAGCAGGCGGTGTGGCAGGTTCGTAATAGACTTCAATCACCGCATTTTCTAGCGGAAGGCCTGCTGTATCGGTCACGCTTACACTGGCAGCCTGAGCGGGCAGGCTAGCCATGGCGGCTAAACAGCCTAGCGTCCACAGAGTGTGAGTTAAGCGCACGCCTTTACGCGATGTAAGCATGAAGAGTTACCTAAGTAAGTACAGGGGAGGTCAATCATGTAACTATTATGTGGCAAAGTCATGTTTTCGCACTAACGATATACTCACAGAAAGTGAAAAAGAGTAAATAATGGGGAAGTCTGGCGAGGGCTATGGTGTCACTGGTTTGGCGAAGCTAGAGTAGCTTTAGAAACAGTGTTCGTTAACCTGTTTGACGTAACAACCAGGAGACGTGTGATGAGTAACCCTACCGACAACACCAAAGACCTGTTAAGTAAACGCCGTTCTCGCCGCCAAGTGCTGACGAGTCTTGGCTTAGGCGCGGCCGCTCTTTATGTTGCGCCTACCTTACTAACGATGGGTCAAGCGGAGGCCCGTGGGCATCGCCATTCGCGTCCAAGTCGCTCACGCCCCAGCTATTCACGCCCCAGCTATTCTCGACCGCACTATTCGCGCGCTCGCTACTCTCGCCCCGACTACGCTAGAGACCGGCATTATCAACACCGTTATTCCCGTCCGCAGCGTTCACGCTGGGAGCGCGATGGTGTGATTGAAATTCGCTTAAGTCGCGTACTGCCGCGCTGGTAGGGAGTCTGCCATGCCCCGTCATTATCAGGATTACGCGCTCGAAAGTGTTGGGCCGTGTCTTCGCTTAGTGAATGCAAAGGCACTGTTGCCTGTTTTAAAAGCAGCCATGCCGGGCTGGCCAATAACGCCCTGTACGGCTGTGCATGAGCCACCTGATGTGTGCGTGTGGCGGCACCCACAGGGCTATTGGCAGGAAGCGCCCGCCCTGCCGGAAGGCGTGCTATTGGATACCGCCGTGGGTACCGCATGTAGCGTGATTGCAGATGCCGCTGGGGCCTATTTTTATCGCCACCCAGAGCTCGTAGGATTGCATTGTGGCTCGGTGGAAATGGGCGGTAAGCTGGTGATTTTTCCCGATGCGCATCGCGCTGGAAAAAGCACGCTGACGGCGGCGTTTGCGGCGGCCGGGCAGCGTGTGTTTGGTGATGATGTGCTGGCGCTCAACAAGCAGGGGGAAGGTATTTCGCTGGGTGTGGCACCGCGCCTGCGGCTACCGCTGCCTGAGTCGATCTCGCCTATTTTTCAGCAGTTTGTACAAGCGCATCTTGGTCCTCATGATTCCCGCTATGGCTATCTGCGCTTGAATAACAAGCAGTTAGCTGCCCATGGGCAGTGTTGCCCGCTGGGCGCGATTCTATTGATTGACCGCGACGACGCCTTGAGCGAGCCGCAGCTGACCCGTTTGCAGCCGGGTGACGGTTTATGGCAGTTGCTACAGCAAAATTTCGCCGAGCACGAATCTGATCAGGCGCTCATACAGCGCTTCTTGCCGCTGCTTCAGGACTTGCCGTGTTTCTTACTGCGTTATCGTGATGCCTTTGAAGCGGCTCAGTGGCTCACGCAACGCTGGGGCAGTGAACACTTAGAGAGCCTGGCACGTGCCAGCCAGCCCCCTTGCGATACTCCTGAAGTGATACCTGCCCTTGCGCCAACGGATGCGCGCCGGTGGCAAGCCAGTGACGCGGCGTTTGAGTTTCCACTAGGCGATGAGCTATTTGTGATTGCCGAGGAGGGCGGTGCGATTCATCGGCTGAACACCACCAGCCGGGCTGTGTGGGCGCTGTTAAATCACGAGCCGATGGACCTTGAGTCCGTGAGTGACACGCTCGCAGGATTTTTTGCAGACGCAGAGTTTGGGCAGGTTCGCCAAGACATGGCTCAGCTACTCGCGCAGTTCTATCACGCGGGCTTAATTCAAGACGTTAACGCTTAGCGCCAGTGATCTCGCCACGCTTTGAGTACACGCTCTGGGTACCACGTCTTCCCCAGGCTGCCGTTATAGCGGGCGAGTGCCCGAGTGAAGTCGCCTCGTTCGACGGCAAGGTAGTGGGCGAGAATGGTACAGCCATAGCGCAGGTTGCGGTTGGGCTCGGTAAGGTCGTCTACGGGCAGGCCAAGCTCAGCGACCCAAAACGGCATGATCTGCATGAGACCTACCGCGCCAGCGGAGGAGACCGCATCGGCATTAAAGGCGCTCTCTACCTGGATCAATGCAAGTACCAGCTCGGGCGGTAGCCCTGCCAGTCTGGCCTCTTGGTAGAGCCGTGTGAGCAGAGTGTGGCGCTGTTCAGGTGCGGATATAAAGCGGGAGAGTGGCGCATCCATACGGCTGCGCCACTCTTGTAGCTGCCACTGATAGTAGGCTGTCGATTGGCTCGCCGTTTCTAGCGTGGGACGCAGCGGAAGCTCCGCCGCGCTTGGCGTGGCGGACACAGCCATCATAAGGCTACCCACCAACATCCCTGTCACGTGCCGTGGCGACAAACGCCGCCACGGAATGCTTAGCAACACAGGAATGCTCAGCAACATACCTATCGATAACTCAGTGTTAAACCAAGCCTGCCTGCTCGCGCAGAAAATCCACAATCCGATCGGCGGCAATCATCGTTGCTTCGCTGTCGCGACGGCCTTTGTACTCTAGCTCGCCGTTATCCAAGCCACGGTCGCCAATCACTAGGCGGTGCGGTACGCCCATGAGCTCTAGATCAGCAAACTTCACGCCGGGGCGCGTGTCGCGGTCGTCCAGCAGGACGTCTAAACCAGCGGCGGTGAGCGTTTGGTACAGGCGCTCAGACTCTTCACGTACGCGCTGGGATTTGTGAGCATTCATTGGTACCAGGGCGACCTGAAACGGCGCGATGGCGTTGGGCCAAATAATGCCGGCATCATCGTGGTTCTGCTCGATGGCTGCCGCGACCACACGGGTCACGCCAATACCGTAGCAGCCCATCCATGGATGGCTGGTTTTGCCGTTGTCGCCTAGTACGCTGGCATTCATTGCCTGAGAGTACTTTTGACCCAGCTGGAACACGTGACCGACTTCGATGCCGCGCTTGATCGAGAGCGTGCCTTGGCCATCGGGTGACGGGTCGCCTTCCACCACGTTGCGTAGGTCAGCTACCTGCGGCAGGGCAGCATCACGCTCCCAGTTGATGCCGAAGTAGTGCTTGCCATCGACATTCGCACCCGCGCCGAAGTCGCTCATTAAGGCAACGCTGCGGTCAATGATGATCGGCATTTCTAAACCGACCGGGCCTAAAGAGCCCGGGCCTGCACCCACGGCGGCACGAATTTCCTCTTCGCTGGCCATGGTTAGCGGGGCTTTTACCTGAGGCAGGTTTTCCGCTTTCACTTCGTTGAGTTCGTGGTCGCCGCGAACCAGCAGCGCAATGAGGCCGCCTTCCGCCGCGTGAACCATCAGCGTTTTGACGGTTTTCTCAATGGGCAGCTTGAACTGCTCTACCAGCGTGGCGATGGTTTTGGCATCCGGTGTATCAACCAAACGCATCTCTTCGCTGGGGGCAGCGCGCTCGGCGTTGCTGCCCAGCGGCGCGGGCAGCGCTTCGGCTTTCTCGATATTGGCGGCGTAATCGGACGCATTGGAGAACACGATATCGTCTTCGCCGGAGTCGGCCAGCACGTGGAATTCATGAGAGCCCGTGCCACCAATGGAGCCGTTATCGGCAATGACCGGGCGGAAGTCGAGGCCCAGGCGCGTGAAAATGCGCGAATAGGCGTCGTACATGCCTTGGTAGGTCTCTTTGAGAGAGGCTTCGTCCAGATGGAAGGAGTAGGCATCTTTCATGATGAATTCCCGCGAGCGCATCACGCCAAAACGTGGACGAATTTCATCACGGAACTTGGTTTGAATCTGGTAGAAGTTCACCGGCAGCTGCTTGTAGCTGGCGATCTCTTTGCGCACTAGATCAGTGATGACTTCTTCATGGGTGGGGCCCACGCAGTAGTCGCGGTCATGGCGATCTTTTAAACGCAGTAGCTCTGGGCCGTACTGTTCCCAGCGGCCAGACTCTTGCCACAGGTCGGCGGGTTGAACGGCGGGCATCAATACTTCTTGAGCACCGGCGCGGTTCATCTCTTCACGCACAATCGCTTCGACTTTGCGCAGGGTGCGCAGCCCCAGAGGCAGCCAGGTATACAGGCCCGAGGTGAGACGGCGGATCATCCCGGCGCGCAGCATTAACTGGTGGCTGATAACTTCAGCGTCGGCCGGGGTTTCTTTTAATGTCGCAATCAATAATTGGCTGGCGCGCATGGGCGTGAGCATTCCTTGGTTGGTAGGGGTGATGCTGGATCGTTGTGTCGAACGTAGCGCTTAATTGAGCGTTGAATCCGGCATTGTACGGCTAAGCGGGTAAGGCGGCAAAATCCAACATCAGCAGTCAAGCGTGTGCTGTTCTTGAAGTGTGCTAGAATCAAGCGGCATTTGATTCGATAGTCGCTGATTTGAACACAACAAACACGACAGCATCGGCTATCGGTACGTTAAGATTTCGAGGGAACCTCCATGCAGCAAGCAGTTCGCCGTTGGTTAACGGGGGCCGTTGTAGGTGTCTCCATTGTGGCATTAAGCGGTTGCGGTACCATGTTCTACCCGGAGCGTAAGGGGCAGTTGAGCGGTGATGTAGACCCGGTAGTGGCGATTGCCAATGGCGTGGGTCTGCTGTTTTTCATCGTTCCAGGGGTGATTGCCTACGCCGTGGATTTCTCTAATGGCACTATCTATCTTCCCAGCGCGAGTAGCGCCTCGGTAGATATTCACCACTTAGACGACGCTATGGATGTGGCTTCCTTAGAGAAGCTACTGTCAGATAAGGCCGGCCAACCGGTTAGCTTGGAGAACGAGCTGCTGGTGATTGAAGAGATGGATAGCCTGGATGAAGCGCTGGCGATGGTGCGTATGTCCGGCGTATTGGATGAAGAGCGCTTGGCCACGATGTAATCGGCCGGTGTTGTTATCAGAACTGTTGTTATCAGAACGTATGCTCTGAACGCCCCTGGCAGGTCAACCTGCCAGGGGCGTTTGCTTATTGCCGCACCGCTTTTTACGTTTTTGCTTTCATTGTGGTTATTTTCAAGACGGCTAAGCCAGCCACTAGGCCCCAAAAGGCTCCCCCGATCCCCAACAGCGTAATGCCCGAACCGGTCAGCAAAAAGGTCACGATGGCCGCATCGCGCTGTTCGCTTTTTTCAAATGCGCCCGCTAAACCGCCGCCTAGAGTACCCAGTAGCGCAATACCTGCCAGTGCCATCACTAATATACTGGGTAGGGCATTGAAGATGCCGGTGACCGTGGCACCGAAGACGCCCATCGCGATATAAAAAACGCCAGCGGCCACGCCCGCGGTATAACGCTTTTGAGGATTTGGGTGGGCATCAGGGCCCATGCACACGGCGGCGCTGATAGCGGCCATATTGAGCGCGTAACCACCAAACGGTGCGAGCAGCAGCGTAGCGCCGCCTGTCCAGGCGATTAGCGGCGAGCTGTTGGGCCGGTAGCCTGCTGCCCGCAGCACCGCCACGCCAGGCAGGTTCTGAGTCGCCATAGTGATCACAAATAGCGGTACGCCGATGCTGAGCAGCGTCATGGGGTTAAATACAGGGTCAGTAAACACAGGCAGCGTGGGCGCTAGTGGGATCCCCTGCGTGCTGATTTGCCCTTGTAGAACGGCAATTGCCACGCCAGTCATTAGCACGCCGGGTACCGCGAGCGTCGGCCATAAGCGCCTGCCTGCTACCCAGGCGGCCAGCATGGTAAGCGGCAGCAGCCACTGATGCTCCATCACGTTAAAGAGATCCAGCCCAAAGCGCAGCAGAATACCGGCCAGCATGGCGGAGGCAATGGCGCTGGGGATGTGGCGCATCAAGCGCTCAAACAGCCCCGTGACACCGCAAAGAGTGATCAGTAGCGCTGAAAACAAAAATGCCCCAATGGCTTCTTCGATGGGAATGCCGGGAAGGCTCGTCGCCAGAAACGCCGCCCCCGGTGTCGACCACGCCGTTAACAGCGGCATCCGGTAGCGCAGCGATAGCCCCAGCGATGTCATACCCATCCCAATGCCCAGCGCCCAAAGCCATGAGCTAATTTGTGCGGTGCTGGCACCGGCGGCTGCTGCGGCTTGGAAGATAATTGCCGCTGAACTGGTATAGCCAATGACCACAGCGACGAAACCCGCGATGACGGTAGAAAGGCTGATATCGCGCCATAGGCTAGGCGAAACCGAATCTTGGTAGGTAGATGGCGCTTCCATGGGTAGCCTCTCGCTGGCTGTGGTGGCAAGATGTGCGTTATAGCGCACGTTCGTCACCATACCATTGTGCGTTATAGCGCACAATGGGTTGCGGTAGGGTTTGTAATAGCACTTGTGACAGGGCTTGTAACAGGGCTTGTGACAGGGCGTGAAACAGGAGAATAGAATGGCCAGCGAACCACATACGATTGCTGAACATATTGCGGGTACGGTAAGGCAACTGCGTAAGGAGCGCGGCTGGAGCCTGGACAGAGCGGCCGGTGAAACCGGGGTAAGTAAAGCCATGTTGGGTCAGATAGAGCGCGGGGAGTCTAGCCCGACAGTCTCGACGCTCTGGAAGATTGCCAGCGGTTTTCGGGTGTCGTTTTCGACCTTATTTGATAGTAATAAACCTGCATTAGGGGAACTGCACCGAGACGGCTGGGAGTCGGTGTGGGGCGACGACAGTGCGGGTATGCAGGCGCGACTGCTGTTTCCCTACGACCCGCTGCTGGGCTTCGAGATGTTCATGATCGAGCTCGCTCCTGGCGCGCTTAGTGAATCGTCGGCGCATGCCAGCGGGGTGGTGGAGCACATTGTGGTCATTGAAGGCGAGATGGAGCTGCGCATTGATGAGCGCTGGCAAACATTGAGAGCAGGCGAGGGGCTGCGCTTTTTTGCCGATAGGCCCCACACCATGCGCAATAACACCGCGACCCGGTTACGTTTTCACGATGTCATCCACTACTTGCCTGGGGCGGCTTCTGGCACCTGAGCGCGCAGCCAGTTGAGCTCGTCGGCCCAGATCTCGGGCTCGATGGTTTCTAGTATCATCGGGATGCCGTGAATGCGCTCGTCCTGCATGATGGTGCTAAAGGCATCCAGCCCAATATTGCCTTTGCCCAGGCTATGATGGCGGTCGACGCGGCTGGCAAAGGCGCTTTTGGCATCGTTTAAATGCATGCCGCGCAAATACTCAAAACCTACGACGTTACCAAGCTCATCCAGGGAGGCCTGCGTCGCTTCGCGGGTGTGGAGATCGTACCCGGCAGCGAAGGCGTGGCAGGTATCAATACATACGCCCACCCGAGATTTATCGTCCACTTGAGCGATAATCTCGGCCAAGTGCTCAAAACGCCAGCCGAGGTTGGTGCCTTGGCCCGCGGTGTTTTCGATCACTGCGGTCACGCCACGGGTGGCCGCCAGTGCTTCATTGATGGAGTCAGCAATGCGCGATAGGCACTCGGCTTCGCTGATCTTGTTCAGATGGCTGCCGGGATGGAAGTTAAGCAGCGTCAGCCCTAACTGTTCGCAACGCTGCATCTCATCGAGAAACGCCGCGCGGGACTTGGCGAGCCCCTCAGCCTCTGGGTGTCCCAGATTAATTAAATAGCTGTCGTGGGGCAGAATCTGCTCAGGGCCAAAGCCGTGTTTTTTGCAGGCCTGCTTGAACGCTGCAATGGCCTCGTCCGTCAGCGGTTTTCCCTTCCACTGACGCTGATTTTTAGTGAACAAAGCAAATGCCGTTGCACCAATTTCAACAGCACGCAGGACGGCCTGGTCAGCACCGCCCGCCGCGCTCACATGGGCACCTAGATAGTTCATTGTTTCCCTTTAAAAGCAGGTTAAGCAGACTGGCCGTTACGTCGGCGGTTATCTAAGTAGCGCTTAAAAGCGGCTGGCTCATCGGTAATGGCGCTGGCAATGCCCCAGGCCCAGCGGCTATCAAACGCGCTGGGGTCGTTGGCGGTGTAGCAGAGTATTTGGTAGCCATCGCGACACATGGCAGCCGCTTGTGTCTGTTTGAGCCGTGGCCAGTGGGGATGAATACTGTATGCCTCGACCGCTTCGCACTGCTCCCGCCAGTTTTTGGGTACACCGCCAAACAGCGCACCTAACGCCAAGGCCTCTTTGGGGGCGTGGCGGCGGCACTGGGCAAGGGCGACTGGATCAAACGAAGAGATCACCAGCCGTTCAGGAGGCAGGGCCTCCAAAACGGCAGGCAGTACGACATCGACTAAGCGGATAGGGTCACGCCCTTTGTTCACCTTAATTTCCAGGTTAACGCCCATCTCCAGTTCGTTCAGCAGGGCGAGCATGGCTTCCAGGCTGGCCATTTTTTCACCCGCGAAGCGATCACCGAACCAATGGCCCACATCTAACTGCTGAGCCTGCTGCCATGTGAGGCTGGCAAGCTCTCCCCGGCCATCTGAACAGCGGCTAACATCGCTGTCGTGCCAGATGACGGGCGTATCATCGTTGAGTAACTGCACATCCAACTCTACCCAAGTGGCACCGGCTTGATGTGCCGCACGCACTGCTGTCAGGGTGTTTTCAGGGGCTGCCGCGGAATAGCCACGATGGGCAATAAGCGTAGGAACAGAGATAGCAGGATGGGTCATAGCCAGTCCGTTGAGTAGTTACTGATCAGCGTTCATAAAAAACAATGAGCATAGTTTAGCATGCAGCTGTGACAGCGGTGTGTCGGCTTAGCGGGCTAATCACTTGATTTAAAGCCCGCAACGCGGTTGGATAGCGCGCAGGGTATGTCCAATAATTAATAACAGGAGTCTCATTAATGTCTAAGCGTATCCAGTTTTCTAAGACCGGTGGTGCCGAGGTGTTGGAGTGGGTGGATGTTGAACCTGCCGCCCCTGCTGCCGGTGAAGTGCGCATCGCCAATAAAGCGGTGGGCCTTAACTTTATCGATATTTACTTTCGTACAGGGCTGTACCCGGCACCCTCCATGCCTTCTGGGTTAGGAACGGAAGGCGCAGGTGTAGTAGATGCCGTAGGTGAGGGCGTCACGCACCTTCAAGTGGGGGATCGTGTCGCGTATGCCCAAGGCCCGCTGGGTGCTTACGCCGAGCTGCATACGCTGCCTGCGTCTAAAGTCGTCAAGCTGCCGGACTTTATCGATTTCGACACCGCCGCTGCCAGCATGCTGAAAGGCTTGACGGTGCAGTACCTGCTGCGCCAAACCTATGAGCTTAAAGGCGGTGAGACCATTCTGTTTCACGCAGCCGCCGGTGGCGTTGGCTCGATTGCCTGCCAGTGGGCCAAGGCGCTCGGCGTTAAGCTGATTGGCACGGTTAGCTCGCAAGAAAAAGCCGACCTCGCCATGGCCAACGGTGCGTGGGCGACCATCAACTACACCGAAGAGAACGTGGTAGAGCGGGTACGCGAGCTGACCAATGGCGAGATGTGCGACGTGGTATACGACTCAGTAGGCAAAGACACCTGGGAAATGTCGCTGGACTGCTTGAAGCCCCGCTCGCTGATGGTGAGCTTTGGCAACGCTTCGGGCCCTGTTGATGGCGTGAATATCGGCATTTTGAACCAAAAAGGGGCGCTATTTGTAACCCGCCCGAGCCTGAACGGCTACGCCGACACCCGCGAACGTCTTGAGATGATGTGCGAAGAGTTTTTCGCCATGATCGAAAGCGGCAAAATCCACATCGACGTGGCCAACCGCTACCCGTTGCAAGACGCAGGCAAGGCTCAAGATGCGCTACAGAGCCGTAAAACCACCGGTTCTACTATTTTATTGCCGTGATGGTGTTACGAGAGATGATCGGAATCATCCCGTAGCGGGGGTCTTTCGCCATGGATGGCGAAAGTAGCGTCCATGGAGGGATTCACAGCGCCCCCGCCTGGGGTTGTTCCGGTCTGATGACATTACCGACTGTTTAGACAATCTCTACATACGCTCCCAGCTGACGCATTCGGCTCTCAAAGCTTGCCACGTTTTCGACAAGCTGGTCGGGGCCGAATGCGACGCACTCTGCCAAAATCGCTTCGCTGAGAGTAATGGCTGCCAATAACGACGGAAAAAAGTGCGGCGTGGCGTTGGCGACGGTAAACGTAACGCTGGCACCCGGCACGAGCGGCGAGCGCAGCGTATCGGTAATCACAATCGCCTGCACGCCGTTGGCGCGAGTAATCTCCAGCGCTTTAACCGTCTCGGCGCAGTAGGGTTCAAACCCAAACGCCACTACCACATCCTGCTCGTTGAACGGTGCCAGTTCCGTTAGCAAGCCACCTTCTTGGCCGCGAATCAGCGTCACCTCAGGCATCGCGATGCGCCCCACATAAGCAAAGTGGTAAGCGCAGGCAAACGTATCGCGAAACCCCACCACCGCTATCCGCCTTGCCTTCAGCATACGCTCGGCGGCCTCTTTCACCCGTGTTTGATTATCCGCGGTGAAAAGTTTCCCAATATTGTCGAAGGCCGCATCGCCCACCTCCACAAACAGCGCTGCTTCTGGGTTTCTATGCTGATGCTTTAATTTGCTGGCACGGCCAGAGAGCTCCACCGGCGCTGATTGCACCGCCGATTGGAAGACTTCTCGAAACGGTTCATAGCTCTCAAACCCAAGCCGCTTGGCCAGCCGCACTAGAGTGGAAGGCGTGACCGACGCTGCCTGAGCGGTTTTACGAATCGACTGAAACGCCATCTCCATGGGGTGTTCCAGCACATAGCTGGCAGCCCGCTTTAACTGTGGGCTAAGCGCTGAGTAGTGCTCGGCAAGCTGCTGGTTAATGCTATCCAGGCCTGTTGTAGCCCCGCTATCGGTATCTGGCATGGCCACCGACTCCTTTCAAATAAAACATTTGTGCCAATGATAAATGTTTTTGTCACAGATGTATTGACGCCCTGGATCGCCATAGCCTATCGTTCAAAAAATACATTTGTTCCTTTATATTTTTTAAAAAAGAACAAACGTTTCTTTTTTCGTGCCACTCCCCACACAGAAGGTTAGAAACGCACCATGTCTGCCGATGCTACTGCGCTGCCACGTTACGAAACGCTGCTGGTTTCTTTCGATGCTCATGTCTTGACGATTCGATTCAATCGACCAGAGCGTTTAAATGCGGTGATCGAAACGCTCTACCGTGAGCTACTAGAAGCGTTGCGGTGGGCCCAACAATCGCCACAGGTGAGGGCGGTCGTGCTAACCGGCGAAGGGCGCGCGTTTTGTGTCGGTGCCGATATGAAGGCCCACGGCAGCGCTAAGCGCACGCTGTTTCAGCGCCGTGCGTACTTGCAGCTAGGTAACGACGTATGTGAGGCCATTACCGAACTCAGTAAGCCGGTGGTGGCAGCCGTTAACGGCTATGCGCTGGGAGCAGGCGCGGAAATGGCGGTTTCCTGTGATTTTATCGTGATGGCTGACGAAGCGCAGATCGGCTTTCCAGAAACCAGTATTGGCACCTGCGTGGGCGGCGGCGTTTCCAAACTGCTGCCTCAACTGGTGGGGCTCACCCAGGCCCGGCGCTTGCTCTATTTAGGCGACAAACTGCATGGGCCAGAAGCCGCCAGCATTGGCTTATCGCTGGCAAGCCACCCCCAAGCGCAGTTGATGGCCGAAGCCCAAGTGCTTGCTGATCGGCTTGCCAAGCAGGCACCGGTTTCCATGGCGATGTTAAAACCGCTGGTCAACCGCAGCGCCCATACCAGTATGGAAAGCCAGCTGCAGCAGGAGCTAGACGCAGTGTTTACCTGTTCCACCACCGAGGACTGGAAAGAGGGGGTGGATGCCTTTGCTGAGCGGCGAGCGCCGAACTTTCAGGGCCAATAATCTCATGCTTCAACCTCAGGAATTAGGTCTGAATCCAGCCGTCGCGCACTTCTTTGTCAAACAGGTTACGCCATGAACACTATCGAAGGTCGTCTTCCAGTTCGCAGCCCGCTGCATGACATATTGGCGCCCACCGGCATTGCCGTGGTGGGCGCGTCCGCTGACCCTACTAAACGGGGCTATAAAGCCATGGTGGGGCTGATTCAAGGCGGCTACCGGGGAAACATTTACCCCATCAACCCAAAAGCCGAGTTCATTTTGGGCGTGAAGGCGTGGCCTTCTATTGCGGAGATGCCGGGCAGTCCTGAGCTTGCGCTGCTGTGCACGCCCGCCGCTACCGTGCCTGCGCTCATCGCCGAGTGTGGCCGCCGGGGGGTGAAAGGGGCGGTGATTCTTGCCAGCGGGTTTGGTGAAACCGGTGAGGCGGGCGCGGCATTAGAGGCGCAGATGATGGAGGCCGCTCGCGCCCACGGGGTGCGTATTATTGGCCCGAACACCTCTGGCATGTTTAACCTGCACCATCAGATCAACTTGCTGGCGCTGGATAACGTTAAGCCGGGTGATATTGGCATCGTTTCCCAGTCCGGCAATATGCTGCTCTCTTTAGCGCTGGAAGCCCAGCACAACGGGCAGGTGGGATTTAGCACCTACGTTGGCCCGGGCAACCAGAGCGACATCGGCTTTAACGATTACCTGCGCTACCTAGGGGAAGACGAGCACACCCGCGTAGCAACCCTCTATGTGGAAGGCTTTCGCGATGGGCAGCAGTTTTTAAAGGTCGCCCGCGACGTGACCACGATGAAGCCGGTGGTGGTGTATAAATCTGGTGCGACCGAGCAGGGCCAAAAAGCCGCCAGCTCTCATACCGGAGCTTTGGCCGGTAGCTACCAAATGACCGTCGACCTGTTGCGCCAGGCAGGGGTTAGTGTGGTGCAGTACTCCGATGAAATTCTGCCCGTGGCGGAAGGGTTGGGGCGGCTGCAAAAAGCGCCAGGTAAACGCGTAGCGGTGATTTCGGACGGCGGCGGCCAGGCCACGATTGCTGCCGATCGTTTATCGGAAGCGGGCCTAACCCTTGCCGAGCTTTCTGACGCTACCCGTGCTGCACTGCGCGAGGTGCTGCTGCCTCAGGCCTCGACGATCAACCCGGTGGACGTTGCTGGCTCCTCGGATGCGAGCCCCTCGCTGCTGGCCCGCTGCATTGAGCTGGTGATGGCGGATGAAGGCGTCGATAGCGTCTTTCTAGTGGGCATGTTTGGCGGGTATAGCCTGCGCTTTGCAGAATCGCTGATGGGCGATGAGATGCGCGGCGCGGAGCGTATGGTCGAGCTTGCTCAAGCCTCCGAGAAACCGCTGGTGATTTACAGCCTTTATGCCCCCATCAAACCGCCTGCGCTGCGCCGTTTGCACGAGGCTGGCTTACCGGTGTACGCCTCCATTGAGCATGCGGTGCGCGTGCTTGCTGCCTTAGGCGAGCGAGGAGAGTACCTGACTAGCCAAGAAACGCAGGAGACGATAGCGCCTGCCGCGCCATCGGAAACAGGCAAGGCCATGCTAAAAGCGGCCAAGGCGGAAGGGCGTGATTTACTGGAGTTTGAAGCGAAAGCACTGCTCGCAGAGCACGGCATCGCGGTGCCTGAGGAATGGGTGGTACGCAGTGCGGATGAATTAGCTGACATAGCCCAGCGTTCGGGAAAAGCGCCGCTGGCAATGAAAGTGGTGTCAAAAGATATTCTGCATAAATCCGACGCGGGCGGGGTCAAGCTCAATCTGGTGGGTGACGCCGCACTGCGGGAAGCCTTTCAGACCATTCACTCAAACGCTCGGGCTTACGACCCAAACGCTCAATTAGAGGGCGTGCTGGTCACGCCCATGGCTGAGAAGGGCGTTGAGGTGATTATCGGTATGCTGCGTGACCCCATTTTCGGCCCGGTGCTGATGTTTGGGTTGGGCGGTATCTTTGTGGAGGTGCTAGAGGACGTGGCCTTCCGCTCGCTGCCGCTGACTCGGCGCGATGCGCAGTCCATGGTCGATCAAATTAAAGCGCAGAAAGTGCTGGCGGGGGTGCGTGGCGGGGCAGGTGTTGATAAACAGGCGCTGGTGTCACTGCTGATGCGGGTATCCCAATTGGTAGAGGCCTACCCGGAGATTTGCGAGCTAGACTTGAACCCGGTGATTGCCTATCCGGAAGGCCATTCTGCCGCTAACTATGCCATCGTCGATGCCCGAATTATTGTGGAGCGCCCCTTATGAGCCAAACGCTACCTGACTTAACCGATGCTACCTTAACCCTGGAAAACCGCGTGGCGACGCTCACTCTTAACCGCCACGACGTGCGCAACGCGCTCACCGGCACGGCGCTGGTGGATGATATCGTCGCCACCGCCGCGTGGGTGAACCGTTGCCATGAAGTCTCGGTACTGGTGATTACCGGCGCAGGTAGTGCCTTTTGTGCTGGGGGTAATGTAAAAGATATGGCCGAGCGCGATGGCGATTTTGCGGGGGATGTCGCCGAAGTCGCTGAGCGCTACCGCACGGGTATTCAGCGAATGCCGCTGGCGCTTAATCAAGTGGAAGTGCCTATCATTGCCGCTGTGAACGGTGCGGCGATTGGTGCCGGGTTTGATTTGGCCAACATGGCGGATCTGCGTATTGCTTCCCGCAAGGCGAGTTTTGGGGAGACGTTTCTTAACTTGGGCATTATCCCCGGCGATGGTGGCGCGTGGTTTATGCAGCGCCAGATTGGCTACCAGCGGGCCTTTGAGCTAACCCTTTCAGGCCGGGTGATCAGCGCCGATGAAGCGCTTGCCTACGGTGTAGTGCTAGAAGTGGTGGAGCCGGAGCAGCTGATGGAAGCCGCTCTGGCCCATGCCAATCGTATAGCGAACCAGCCCCCGAAAGCGACACGACTCACCAAACGATTAATGAAAATGGCCCCCGATATGGAGCTGAAGGCCTTCTTAGATGTGTGCGCTGTGTTCCAAGGCATGTGCCACAACGAACCCGAGCACCTAGAGGCGGTAGAGCGGTTGCTGGCGCGCATGAAACAGTAGCTCATGCGTCAATTTTCTCTGTTTTTCAGAGCTTATACGGCTGTATAGTCATCGTCTAATGTGTCGCGCACTGTCTGTTTCTGTAGGAGAGCGAAACAGTCAGTGCTGCGTCTGGTTGAGACAACATAGGGAGATGGCGCTCGAATGACTCTGGAAAGCTTAGGACTCTCTCCCAGCACGCTGGTGTTTATCGTGCTGGGGTTAACGCTGGCGGCCTTTATATGGGGCCGGTTCCGCTACGATTTGGTGGCCTTGGCTGCACTGCTGGGCTCGGTGATGCTGGGGCTTGTGCCTGCCGATGAGGCGTTCGCAGGCTTTGGTCATCCTGCCGTGATTACTGTGGCCGCAGTGCTTGTGTTAAGCCGTGGTTTTGAGCGCTCCGGCGTGGTGGATGTCATCGCCAATCAGGTGCTCAAAGTGGGTGAGCGCTTAATGCTACAACTGCTCGTACTGGTGGGTACCGTGGTTGTGCTTTCCGGCGTGATGAATAACGTAGGGGCGCTGGCGCTACTGTTGCCGGTAGCGATGCGTCTTGCCCGTGAACACAACACGTCTCCTTCACTGCTGTTAATGCCGCTGGCGTTTGGCTCTCTGTTAGGAGGGCTTACCACGCTGATTGGAACGCCGCCTAACATCATTATTTCTGCTTACCGGGGCAATATTACCGGCGACAACTTTGGCATGTTTAGTTTCTCGCCCGTGGGGGTTGTGGTTGCGCTTGTTGGTTTGGCGTTTATCGTCTTGGTGGGTTGGCGCCTGACGCCTAAACGCAGCGGCCAGGCGGCCGCCGACGATATGTTCGATACCGCTAACTATCTGGTCGAGCTCAACGTTACCAAAGACTCTAAAGCTAATGGCCTTACCCTGCAGCAGCTGCGCGACGAGCTGGATGAGACTATCCCTGTGCTGGCCGTCGTTCGGGAAGACAACCGCCGGGCGGGCTATCAGTTTCATGGGGTGCTCCAAGAGGGCGATATCCTCTTACTGGAAGCCGGGCCCGATGAGTTAAAACTGCTGGAAGACAAAATAGGCCTAAGCGCTATCGCGGAACCTGAAGAGCCCGAGGAAGAATCGGAGCAGGAAACGGACGCTAAGAAGAGCGATGAGCGCCAAGCGGTCGATACCGAAGGCCTACAGCTCATTGAAGCCGTGGTGCGCAATGATTCGATGATGATTAATCGCAGCGTGCGGCAGCTGCGCCTTAATCAACAGTTTGGTTTGCACTTAGTGGCCGTGGCCCGTGACGGTGGTCGTCTGAAGCAGCGCCTGCGGGATATCCGTTTCCAAACGGGGGACGTACTGCTGCTGCAAGGCAGTGAAAACGAAATCACCGACAGTTTATCGAGCCTAGGGTGCCTGCCGCTGGCCAGCCGTGAGCTGCATTTAGGGCAGCCGCGTAAGCTTGCTATGTCGGTGGGTATTTTCGCGCTTGCCATAGTGGCGATGCTGTTTGATCTTCTGCCTGCTGCCGTGGCGATGAGCACTGCGGCGCTGGTGTCGCTGTTGATTGGCGTGCTGCCGTTGAGGGATGGCTATCAGGCGATTGATGGCCCGGTGATTGTACTGCTTGCTGCCATGTTGCCAGTGGGGGAAGCGCTGGAAACCAGCGGTGGGGCGGATATCATTGCCGACGCGCTGCTACGGTTTGGCGTAGAGTGGCCGATTATTGTCTCGCTAGTGGGTCTGTTTCTTCTCTCCATGCTGCTATCGAACGTCGTGAACAACGCAGCCGCGGCCCTGTTAATGGCGCCCATTGCGGCGAGCCTCGCCAACGGTTTCGATGCCTCGCTGGATCCGTTTTTGATGGTGGTGGCCGTCAGCGCCTCCTGCGCATTTCTAACCCCAATTGGGCACCAGTCGAACACCCTGGTGCTTGGCCCAGGGGGCTATCGGTTTAGCGACTACTGGAAGCTTGGGCTGCCGCTTTCTCTGGTAGTGATGGCAACTGCCATTCCTGCAATTTTGTGGGTGTGGCCGCTTTAGGCTGGCGCTATAGAGCGCTGGGCTAAGGCCAGCGCCCGGCCTGTTCGAATGTTCGCGCTATTAGATTACGAAAATTTTGCTAATCTATAACGCACATAGACCAACAAATATCGAACAGGCCGGGCTTATGAATCAACAGTACCGCCAGGATGCCATTGTCGAGCTGGTTCGCCAGCACGGCTATATGAGTATTGAGCAGCTTACCGAACACTTCGCGGTCACTCCGCAAACCATTCGCCGTGACTTGAATACGCTAGCCAATGAAGGCCGTGTGCGCCGCGTACATGGCGGCGTTGGCGTAGAATCAAGCACGGTGAATACCGCTTATAGCACCCGCAAAACGCTGCACTTAGAAGAGAAAGAGCGCATTGCACGCTGCTTGGCGCAGCATATTCCCCATCATGCATCGCTGTTCATCAATATCGGTACCAGCAATGAAATGATCGCCCAGGCGCTTTTAGAGCACCAAGGGCTAGAGATCATTACCAACAACCTGAATGTGGCGGCGATTCTTCAGCATAAAGAGGACTTCACCGTGATCATTGCAGGCGGGCAGGTGCGTTCTCGTGATGGCGGGATTATTGGCGAGGCTACCATCGACTTTATCAATCAGTTCAAGGTGGATTACGGCATCATCGGCATCAGCGGTATTGATGAAGATGGCTCGCTGCTGGAGTTTGATTACCAGGAAGTGCGCGTTGCCCAGGCGATTATTGCTAACTCGCGGCGGGTCTACTTGGCAGCGGACTACTCAAAATTCCACCGTAACCCGGTCGTTCGACAGGGCAATATCTCCCAGTTGGATGCGCTCTTTACCGACCGTAAACCCCCTGAGGCGATTCAGCGGCTGCTTACCCAGCACGATGTAGCGCTGCACATTGCCTAGTTAGCCTCAATAAAGGCCTCTACGCCGCGCTATGGCTAAGGTGGGAGAGTTTCATACTTGAGCATTTTAGGCGGCTGGAGTAGCCTTGAATGATAATAAAACGAAACAAAACAGACAAAATCGAAAGATCCTACAACAAAGTGAACGCGATATGTCCTCCTTTATTCTCGCCATTGATCAAGGCACGACCAGCTCCCGCGCTATTCTATTTGACCGCCAAGGCCAAATTGCGGCAGTTGCCCAGCAAGAGTTTCCTCAACACTTTCCGCAAGATGGGTGGATTGAACACAACCCCGAAGACATTTGGGATTCAGTGATTGCCACCTGCCGCGAGGTGTTGAATAAAGCCAAGATAACGCCAGAACAAGTGGATGGCGTGGGCATTACCAACCAGCGTGAGACCACCGTGGTGTGGGACCGCGCCACTGGCAAGCCGCTTTATAACGCTATTGTGTGGCAGGATCGGCGCACCTCTGAGCGCTGCCAAGCGCTGCGTGACGCGGGCCACACCGAGGCCGTACAGGCCAAAACCGGCCTGCTGATCGACCCATATTTTTCAGCGACCAAACTTGCCTGGATACTCGATAACGTAGAAGGGGCGCGCGAGCGCGCCGCCCGGGGCGAGCTGGCGTTTGGCACCGTCGATAGCTTTTTGATGTGGCGCTTGACCGACGGTAAACGGCACGTCACTGATGCCACCAACGCTTCGCGCACGGCGCTGTTTAATATTCATAACCAAACGTGGGATGACGAGCTGCTGGCACTGTTTAACGTGCCCGCCAATATGCTCCCCGAGGTGAAAGATTCAAGCGACGATTTTGGCACCGTCGAGGCTCACTGGCTGGGCGCTCCGTTGCCGATTGCAGGGGTGGCGGGCGACCAGCAGGCGGCCCTGGTTGGGCAGGCGTGTTTTAAACCCGGCATGGGTAAAAGCACTTACGGTACTGGCTGCTTTATGATTGTGAACACCGGGGAAACGGCCTCGGTATCGCGTAATCGCCTGCTGACCACCATTGGCTACCGCATTAACGGCAAGCCCACCTATGCCATGGAGGGCAGCATCTTTGTGGCGGGGGCAACGGTGCAGTGGCTACGAGATGGTTTGAACCTGTTTGCCGATGCCTCGGAAACCGAAGCGCTGGCACAGAAGACCCGCAGCGGCCACAGCGTTTATTTGGTGCCGGCTTTTACCGGGTTAGGAGCGCCCCATTGGGACCCCAAAGCCCGTGGCGCGATTTTTGGCTTAACCCGCGATACCGGCATTGCAGAAATCGTTGCGGCGGGGCTTCAGGCGGTGTGTTACCAAACCCGCGACCTGCAGCACTGTATGAACGATGACATGGAAGCCGCACCGGGCAACCTGCGTGTTGATGGCGGTATGGTGAAAAACAGCTGGGTCATGCAGTTCTTGGCCGATATGCTCAATGTTCAGGTGGATCGCCCGACGATTCTGGAAACCACGGCACTGGGGGCAGCTTACCTGGCGGGGTTACGTCTGGGGTGGTACGACACGCTAGAAGAGATTGAGCAGCTCTGGCGCTGTGAGCGTAGCTTTACGCCCAGTATGGAAGAGGCAACCCGTGAAAAGCTCTATCAAGGCTGGTTGGATGCGGTTTCTCGGGTGCGCTCCAGCTAAACGCACACCTTGTAAATAAGTGATATAACGCCGCTAAGCTAATAGCGGCGTTTTTTTATGGTTGTTTTCTAGCGTGGCTATCGCCCTTGGTCGTATAGAGGATTCGTTATTTAAGTGTAAACTTCACTCGCTTTTTAATTTATTCGCGCGTTTCTTGTTTTTAAGCATCGTTAGCTGACTCGCTTCTTTTTCGTCGTGTCTGTTAAAACAGTCGTTTAACTCCCTTCCTGAAAGTAACCATCACCAAATACGGTGTTGTGGTGCGTATGTAGTCAAGCTACAACCGCGCCTGCTGCCAATGATGCATTGTGAGCATTGCTTGCGTGAACCATAGTGAAGTCATGGATCAGGGCGGTGTTTTGTTATCCCGATACCCCGAACTGCTCCTTGCTACACACCGAGGCGCTGCCGCATTACCAGGGCGCTAAAGGCGAAGGTCTTGTAACGCTTGTGACCGTTTCGCAGTTACCGAACTGGGCACTTACCCGGCCCAGCATGAGTAGCAATGTCACCATTCGTCGTTAATTAAGATGGCTGCTTGATTGTTCTATAAACGAACTTCAAACAATAACAAGCAGCGGCTGACCATACCATGAGGAACTTAACATGAACTGCATCGAACTGAGCCAACAAGCCGACCGTATCGCTAGCTCTTTCAGCAAGCAAGATTTAGCCAAGCTCGTACTGGCGCTGAAAGGCAACCGTGAGTCGCTCCAACATGCTGTTGAAGTTATCGACACCATTGATAGTCGTTTAGGCTGCACACTGGAAGAAGCTTGGGATGAGGTGTTAGCGGGCGATTCTCAATTGCTCGTTGAACACGAAGAGTAATTCCTTAACTAGCTTACTCACAATTTTAATACCCCCTGCTATTGAGTTAGCAGGGGGATTTTTTATGCCATTTATAACGGATGCCGGTTAACGTCTTTGTTTCCTGAATTCAGGTTTAAGAGAGTGTTTCTACCGGTGGGCGAGAGGTATCGCGGTTCTCTTTAAAGTAGGTAGTAAAGCGCTCTTCAGCTTCTTCGCCAAACAGCACCCGGCAGGCCTCTTTAAGCCCTGGCGACTGACGCAGCTGCTCATGGTGAACGACCAGCGATACCTTTGCGCGGCGGCGTAGGAAGTCTTCCAACTGGGTGATCATCTCATGGTCCCGAGCGTGCTCTAACTCACAGCGAATATACTCGGTCCCCTCAATTAAAATGTCGGCCTCAGAGGGATCTTGGCGGATTTTTTCAAGCATGGGCATCGCCTGTTCCGCGTAGCGCCGCCACAGCCGCGAAGAGAGCGGCTCTGAAGAAGTCGCCGCTGTCATGTCATCCAGGTTCATGCGTTTGGCTTGATCCATAAACTGCTGCTTTACCGGCTCGGGTGGCTCGCCGTACCAGTGGAAGTTAGGATCGCTTAACGGCACGCCAAGCCGTTTGACGTCTTCTGCAATTTCATCACCTACGTTGAGGCAATCCGTCAGTTTGCCGCCAAAGATGCTGATATGCGCGCTCTCTGGGTTGGTATCGATGACGTGTTTGCGCGATAGCTGCAGGAAATCCCGGTCGCTGCCTTGATCGGCTTTAATGGCCAAAGGGCGCACGCCGCAGCGGGTAGAGATAATATCGTCTTGGGTCAGCGGTTTGTCTAATGTAAGGCGTTTGTTGATGTTTTCCAAAACGAACGCGATATCATCGGCCGTCACGTCGACTTCTGGATGCTCCATATGGGTATCTGTAGTACCGATACAGGTACGGTTGCCCATTGGAATCACAAAGAATAGCCGCCCATCATCCGCAAAAAATGCCAGCACCCGCTTGGTGTCGGTCAGCTGCGGCACAATGAGGTGTATGCCTTTGGAGTAAAGATGCTGGTGGGTGGTTTTTTGCCCAGTGAGTGCATTGTGTTGGTCAACCCAGGGGCCAGCGGCGTTAATCAGCACTTTAGAGCGGATGTTGAACGTGCTGCCATCCATCACGTTGCGCGCTTTCGTGATCCAGGTATCGCCCTCGCGTTCAGCGCCCAGGGACTCAACGTAGTTTGCGGCCACAGCACCGTAGTTCAGCGCATGGCGTACAAAATTAAACACAAAGCGGGCGTCGTTATCGTGCAGGTAAGCATCAGAGTATTCAAACCCGCCAACGGCACCGTTGATATCAATAATCGGTTCTTCTTGCTTGATCTTTTTGGGCGAGAGCAAGCGCGGCAGTTTCGTAAAACCGTTGCCCATCAGCCAGTAGAGCCAGGTGCCCGCCCACAAATAGCGTGGAGAGTGGCGGAAACCTTTAGTAATCGTGGTAAGAAAACGAATTTCTTGAACGGTAGAGGGGTAGCTTTTTATTAAGTGATTGCGGCTTTTGCAGAGCTTGCGCACCAGTGCAAAGTCTTTGCTTTCCATGTATTTAATGCCGCCCCAAACCAGGTTTGAGGAGTGCATGCTGGTACTGCCAGCAAAGTCGCCACGGTCAATCAGAGCCACTTTGGCACCTTTGCCTGCCAAGGCGGCGGCGGTTGCTGCACCATTGATGCCGCCACCGATAATCAGTGCGTCATAGTCATCAGTGTGCAATTTCTCGACATTACGGTTACGCAGTTTCATAGCGGTTCCAATTAATTAAGAAAAAGCCCCGTGTTGGTGTGTGGTCCCAAACAGTGAAGAAAGCCATGCTGCTCCACTGATGACACCACTGAAATGGGCGGGCTTGCGCCCGCCCGGCAGGCATTAGCGGGTACCAGCCGCCATCCATGCTTCCATCATTTCATCGTAAGGAACGGTGGTTCCCTGCGGCATTTCATCGTCTAGCTTCGGCTTCGGTGAGCCTTCCTGATCAAGCCAGTACTGCGGGTCGCGCTCTTCGTTCAGCACCGGGGCATAGCTGTCGAAGACATTCGCGCGTGCTAAGCGGTTCATGGTGTTATCCATGTCGGCCGCCAGCTTATCGAGACCTTCCTGGGGCGTAACTTCACCACTCATGACCGGAGCCAGGTTCTGCCACCACAGCGGTGCCATACGTGGGTAGTCAGGTACGTTGGTACCGGTGGGGGTCCAGTTAGACTCGTTCGGGCTGCGGTAGAACTCCACCAAACCGCCCAGCTTGGGTGCCATTTCGGTCATCTGCTCAGAGAAGATGTCAGACTCGCGAATCGGCGTTAGGCCAGCCATCAGTTTTTCCAGCGAGGTGGTTTTCGCCACGGTGAACTGGGCAAACAGCCAAGCAGCGGTGCGGCGGTCTTCTGGCGTGGAGTCAAAGAAGGTCCAAGCGCCTACGTCCTGATAACCGACTTTCATGCCTTCTTCCCAGTACGGGCCTGTGGGGGAAGGTGCCATGCGCCACAGCGGGTTGCCTTCATCATCGGTTACGGCCACAGCGGGGTCGGTCATATCGGCGGTAAAGGCGGTGTACCAGAAGATCTGCTGAGCGATATGGCCTTGCGCAGGTACAGGGCCTGCTTCACCAAAGGTCATGCCCTGTGCTTCTGGCGGTGCGAAGTCACGCAGCCAATCCACGGCTTTCTGCATCGCAAACACAGATGCAGGGGAGTTGGTAGCACCACCACGGCTAACGCTTGCGCCGACCGGCTGGCTATCTTCGTTGACACGAATACCCCAGTCATCCACCGGGTTACCGGACGGTACGCCGGGGCTGCCCATACCTGCCATCGAGAGCCAGGAGTCATGGAAGCGCCAGCCCAGCGATGGGTCGCGGCGGCCATAGTCCATGTGCCCGTACACTTTGGTACCGTCGATTTCACCGACATGCTCGGTAAAGAACTCGGCGATATCTTCATAGGCGGTCCAGTTGGTAGGCACGCCTAGATCGTAGCCGTAAATTTCACGGAATTGCTCTTGCAGGTCTTCACGCTGGAACCAGTCATAGCGGAACCAGTACAGGTTGGCGAACTGCTGGGTAGGCAGTTGATAGAGGCTGCCATCCGGACCGGTGCCGTACTGCAGGCCGATGAAGTCGTCCAGGTCCAGGGTGGGTAGGGTGTAATCCGCCCACTCGTTTTCCATGGCTTGGCTTAGATTGATGGTGGTGCCGTAGCGAATGTGGGTGCCGATGGAGTCAGTGTCGTTCACAAAGCCGTCGTAGATGCTGTTGCCCGACTGCATCTGGTTCTGCATGGTATCGACCACGTCACCTTCGCCGATAATATTGTGGGTCAGGTTGATGCCGGTCAGCTCGCTAAACGCAGTGGCAAGCACTTCGCTTTCATATACGTGCGTGGTTAAGCCCTCTGCCACGGTCTGAATATCCATACCGCGGAAGGGTTCAGCGGCTTTGGCAAACCATAGCAGCTCTTCGATCTGCTCTTCGCGGCTAAGCGTTGAGTTCTGGAAGTGTTCATCGACCAAGCGCTCGGCGATTGCCCTCGCGTCATGGTCATCTGCCATCAGGCTCCCCGAGGCGAGCATGAGGCTAGCGGCGAGGGTAGTGAGTTTGAACTTGTTATTACGCATGTTGACCTCGTTTTGTTGTGCTCTTCCTTGATAACGTGAGCGTCCTTGATACCGCCGTACATCCGCTGGGAGGGCCGTTGGCCTAACCCCAGCGCATCAACACCAGCAGCCATACCGCTGATAGTGCCAGCGCTATCCAGATGGATAGCGTTGTGAAGCCAATAACACCCAGATGAATAAAGGCGGCGGAAAGCAGGCTGATAAACAGCCGATCGCCACGGGTGGTGCTAATCGGTAAAAAACCTTTACGTTCGATGGTGGGCGAGAGAATTTCCCACAGCGTCATCCCTGCTAGCATCGCTGCAATAGATGAAAAGAAAATGGCAGTCGGGGTAGTCCATACCATCCAAGTCATAGCGGTGCTCCTTAGGTGCGGCCCAGGGCGAAGCCCTTGGCGATATGGTTGCGAACGAAGTAGACCACCAAAATGCCGGGCACGATGGTGAGTACACCGGCGGCGGCCAGCGTGCCCCAATCAATGCCCGAAGCGGTGGAGGTGCGGGTCATAATCATGCCGATCGGTTGGGCGTCGGTAGCGGTCAGCGTGCGAGCCAGCAGCAGCTCTACCCACGAGAACATAAACAGGAAGAACAGCGTGACGCCGATACCGGAGCGGATCATGGGAATGAAAATCTTGATAAAGAAGCGCGGAAAGCTGTAACCGTCGATATACGCCGTCTCATCAATCTCTTTTGGCACGCTGCTCATAAAGCCTTCCAGAATCCAGATCGCCAGCGGAATATTGAACAAGCAGTGGGCCAGCGCCACGGCAATGTGGGTATCAAACAGGCCTACCGAGTAGTAGAGCTGGAAGTAGGGCAGTAAGAACACCGCAGGCGGTGCCATCAGGTTGGTTAGCAGCCAGAAGAACAGGTGCTTATCGCCAATAAAGCGGTAGCGACTGAACGCATAGGCGGCAGGCAGCGCCACACAGATAGTGATCAACATATTAAGCGCTACATACAGCATCGAGTTCACATAGCCCATGTACCAGCTGGAGTTGGTGAAGATGCCAATGTAGTTATCGAACGTCAGGTTTTGGGGCCACAGCGTCATGGAACCCAGAATCTCGCTGTTGGTCTGCAGCGACATATTAATAAGCCAATAAATTGGCAGGATCATCAGGAACAGGTACAGCCCCAGCAGAAACCGCGAGCGAAGGCGGCTGCGCGCATTGCGTTTGCGCCGCTGAGCCGGGGTGGTTCTGCTAAATATGGTGTTGTATTTCTCGCCCTGCTGGGCGTTATCTAAGCGGTACATATCATGCTCCCCCGTGCGGGTTCTTATCTTTTTGCATGTGCATGATGGTGGTGTAGAACACCCAGCTCACGAGCAAAATAACCAGGAAGTAGATGATCGAAAATGCAGCTGAGGGCCCTAAGTCCTGTTGGCCGATGGCCATGGTCGCCAGCGATTGGCTTAGGAAAGTCGTGGAGCTACCTGGGCCGCCACCGGTCAGTACGAAGGGCTCGGCGTAGATCATGAACGAGTGCATAAAGCGCAGCAGCACCGCAATGACCAGTACGTTGGTGAGTTTGGGCAGTTGGATGTAACGGAAGATGGCCCATTTTGAAGCTCGGTCAATGCGGGCTGCCTGATAATAGGCTTCAGGAATAGAACGCAGGCCGCTGTAGCAGAGCATGGCCACCAGCGGTGTCCAGTGCCAAACATCCATTAAGATAATCGTTGCCCAGGCATCGCCCGCATTACGGGTAATGTTGTAATTGATCCCTAGCTCCCGCAGGCCCCAGC
The DNA here is from genome assembly GCF_014640815.1 of Vreelandella lutescens. Taxonomy (GTDB): domain Bacteria; phylum Pseudomonadota; class Gammaproteobacteria; order Pseudomonadales; family Halomonadaceae; genus Vreelandella; species Vreelandella lutescens. The sequence continues at coordinate 340,314 of NZ_BMHM01000002.1, forward strand.
CCATCAGGCCGATATCGCCACGGGTGAAGATTTGCCAAATACTGCCGACCACGTTCCATGGAATCAGTAGCGGTAGCGTTATCAATATCAGTACGGCAGAGGCCTGCCAGCCGCGTTTAGGCATAATCAGCGCAATGCCGATACCCAGCGGTACCTGAATCGCCAGAATCGTTAGCGAAAACAGAATTTGGCGCACAAACGCATTGCGTAATGAAGCGTCATTCAGAATGCTATGGAACCACTCAGTACCAGTGAAGAAGCGGGCGTTAGGGCCCAGCACGTCTTGCACCGAGTAGTTGACCACGGTCATCAAGGGAATGATGGCTGAGAAGGCCACCAGCACCAGCATGGGAAGTACCAGTAGCCATGCGCGGTTGTTAAGCACTTTGTTATTCATGGCCGATCTCCACTAGGTATTCATCGACATAGAGCGCGATGTGCTGATCGGAAAACACGGCATGGGCAGCGTCACCTACCGGCGCGTGACCTTCAGGCAGGCGTGCCTTAAATAGCTGGCCGTTAAGCGTAAAGCTCAGCAGCGAGTAGGTGCCTAAGTCCTGCAGGTTGACCACTTCAATAGGTACGCTGTTTGCCTCCGGTGTCTGGCTGACCGTAATGAACTCCGGACGAATGCCAAGCTTGATATTGCTGGAGCCTGCGGCGGCCACGCTGCGGCTAACGGCTTCATTCACCGGTAGCGGCAGCTCGCCAAACATCACTTTGCCCGCTTGGTGAGAGACGCTCATGAAGTTCATGCCCGGGCTGCCAATAAAGTAGCCAACAAACGTGTGCGCCGGTTTTTCAAAGAGTTCACGGGGCGTGCCGAACTGCACCACCTGACCGTCATACATCACCGCGATTTTGTCGGCGAAAGTAGACGCCTCAAGCTGGTCATGGGTGACGTAGATCATGGTGATATTGAAGCGCTCATGGATCTCTTTGAGCTTACGGCGCAGCTTCCACTTAAGCTGCGGGTCGATCACCGTCAGGGGTTCGTCAAACAGGATGGCAGAGACGTCATCGCGCACTAGCCCGCGGCCCATAGAGACCTTCTGCTTCTCATCGGCGGTAAGGTTTTTGGCTTTCCGAGAGAGTAGTGGCGTGAGATCGAGGATATCGGCAATTTCCCGAACTTTAGGGTCTACCTTGTACTCGGGGGTGTTCATGTTGCGCAGCGGGAAAGCCAGGTTGTCATACACCGTCATGGTGTCGTAGATCACCGGGAACTGGAACACCTGGGCAATATTACGCTCTTCCGGCGGCAGCTCGTTTACGCGGTGGCCATCGAAAAGTACGTCGCCTTCTGAAGGCTCCAGCAGGCCAGAAATAATGTTCAGCAGGGTCGATTTACCGCAGCCTGACGGGCCGAGTAGGGCGTAGGCACCGCCCTGATGCCAAACGTGATCCATCTGACGAATCGCGTAATCGCTATGGCTGCTAGGGCTTTTGCTGTAGCTGTGCGCCAAGCCTTTTAAAGTAATCTCAGCCATGGGCAGCGCTCCCTTGAGCAGAAGAGGGGATATGCACGGTGCTGCCCTGCTTATCAAAGGCGTACAGCTGATGCGTCGGGAAGTACACGTTAATCGCGTCGTTCACGTGGAACTCATGAATGCCTGCCAAGTGCAGCACCAGCGGGAAGCGTTCATGACGCACGTGCAAGAACGTTTCTGAGCCGCTGATCTCGGCGACATCGACCAATACAGGCAGCTCTAGATCAGCGGCTGATTGCGGTTTTAGTGTGATGTGCGAGGCACGTACCCCAAAATCATATTCGCCAGGAGGAAGCTGCTGAAGGCCTGGGTCGCAGGGGAAGTGCAGCGACTGATCGAAGGTGATTTCTGAGGCAGTGAGTTTACCGGGCACGATGTTAATGGGCGGCTCGGAGAACATCTCAGCACTGTGACGACCGTTCGGCTCGCGATAGACCTGCTCGGTGGGGCCGTACTGTAGCAGTCGACCTTCATGAAGCACCGCCGTATTGCCGCCTAGGGCTAGCGCCTCGTTGGGTTCGGTGGTGGCATATACAGCAATGCAGTTGCGGGCTTTGAATAGCTCGCGCAGCTCATCGCGCAGCTCTTCACGCAGTTTGTAATCCAGGTTAACCAGCGGTTCGTCGAACAGAATCAAATCGGCATCTTTGACCAGCGCCCGGCCCATGGCGGTACGCTGCTGCTGCCCACCAGAAAGCTCTTGAGGATAGCGGTCTAGTAAATGTTCGATATGCAGCATTTCGGCAATGCTACCAACGCGCCGATTAATTTCCTGTTGCGGTGTGTTGGCCAGCTTTAAAGGCGAGGCGATATTGTCGCGCACCGTCATGCTGGGGTAGTTGATGAACTGCTGGTACACCATAGAGACGTTGCGTTTACGAACCGAAACGCCGGTGACATCCTTGCCATCCATGAAGATACGTCCCCGGGTGGGTTGCTCTAAGCCTGCCATTAGGCGCATGAGCGTGGTTTTGCCCGCCAAGGTGCGCCCCAGCAATACGTTAAAGGAACCGGGTTCCAGTTCGAGGTCAACCCCACTGATATGGGACAAACCCCCGACGACGTGGTCGATATTTTGCAAATGTAAGGACATGCCGATCTCGCTAGCGTCGTTGTTATTGATAGGTGGTATCGATAAAAAAAGCGTAGTGCGCTGATCGCGAGGGAGGGTGGTTGGCCGTGCTTATTTGGCGATTATTGTTTGGCAACCAGCCCATGCGATATTTTCATTAACGAAAGGCTAGTTGATCATTTGCGAACTTGCAACGCTTTTGATGGCCGTTTGTATTCGCTTTTAGGCGTAGAAGAGCTTAAAAAAGGGGGTTTAGGGGTGAGTGAGCGGCTCACATTGCCCAGTAGACGCTGTGCAATGTGGCAGTGATGTTCGTTTGATTCGTTTTAGAACATGCGAGAGACATAAAAAAACCGGCCCGTGGTGGGCCGGTTGAGCGAGAGCTAAAGAGCCGTTTACTTAACGCTGGTCTCTGCCTGCGGAGATGCTTTGGCAGGTGCTGCGTTATGGTCGATCAGTGTCGACTTGTCGTTGGCAAACGCGTCGTAGGCAAAATCATCGACGGTCAGCATTTCCAGCACTTCAGCTTCGAATGTGCGCATAAAGGCGGCGTCTTCTTCGTTAATTAAGCCTTTTTCCAGTGCTGCTTCTACCCGTGCTTCGGGGTGAAGTGCCGTTTGCGGCAGCTCACCTTTGGCGTAGGCTTTGTTTACCGTGCGGTAAATAGCCTCCGCGCGGTCGTACTCTTTCAGCAGGGCGTTGTAGCGTGCCAGCGGGTTGGATTCAGTACCGTCGTCTTTGTCCCAGGTGTTGGTTAGCAGCTTGCTGCGTAGCGCACTTTGGGTAGAGACACGCTGTGCGATATCGCGGGCTAAGTCGTCGTGCGGCTTATTCCAACGACGGCCTGTGGGCATGACCACGACGTTGAGTACTTTACCCAGCGCACGGTTTGGCAGGTTGTCAAAAATCTCAACAAAGGCCTGTTCTGCGCGATTGAGCAGGAACTGCATGCTGTAATGTAGCAGGGCTTCTTCGCCTTCTACTTTATTGCCGGTGTGCCACTGCTTGAGCACCATAGAAGCAAGGTAGAGGTTGGAAAGAATATCGCCCAGGCGGGCCGACAGCATTTCGCGTTTTTTCAGCGTAGAGCCCAGGCTGGCCATCGCAGCATCCGCACACAGGCCGAAACCAGCGGAGAGGCGAGCGATATCTTGGGCATAACCGACAGCGGGGCCGCTAAAGGGAACGCTGGGTTTGCCTAGGCCAAACCCTAAGGTGAAGGCGCGTGCAGCGTTGCCAAAGATTAAGCCCGCATGGCCGAAGAAGGCTTTATCAAAGGCTTTTACATCGTTGGCGTCTTTGGCAGCCAGTTCTTCCAGCACATAAGGGTGGCAGCGAATCGCGCCCTGACCAAAGATCATCAGGTTGCGGGTCATGATGTTCGCGCCTTCCACAGTAATGGCTACCGGGTTCGCGCTATAGCCAATACCCAAGTAGTTGCGCGGGCCTAGGGTGACCGCCTTGCCGCCGTGTACGTCCATCGCATCGCTAAGCAGCACGCGCTGGAATTCGGTCAACTGGCTTTTCAGGATGGCAGAGGGTACCGCTGGCTTTTCGCCATGGTCGATCAGGTTAGCGGTTTGGTACACCGTGGCCGCCGAAATGTAGGCCAGTGACGCCATGCGAGCCAGGGGCTCTTGCACGCCTTCCATCTCTGCGACCGGTACGTTGAACTGACGACGCACGCGGGTGAAACCGCCGCTCCAGCCCAGCGCGTAACGCGCGGTACCTGTTGCGCCAGAAGGCAGCGTGATGCAGCGGCCAATCGAGAGACACTCCACCAGCATGCGCCAGCCTTGGCCGATCATATCCGGGCCACCGATAATAGTGTCCAGCGGTACGAACACGTCTTTACCCTTAATCGGGCCGTTCATAAACGGGCTGCCGATGGGGTGGTGACGACGGCCGATGTCCATGCCTTGGGTGTCGCGGGGGATCAGCGCTAGGGTAATGCCACGATCTTCTTCTTCGCCCAGCAGGTTTTCCGGGTCAAAGAGGCGGAATGCCAGGCCCACCACGGTGGCGATGGGTGCCAGAGTGATCCAGCGCTTCTCGAAGTTCAGGCGCACGCCCACGACTTCTTCGCCGTTAATGACCTGCTTACAGACCACGCCGGTATCCGGCAGGGAGGTCGCATCTGAGCCTGCGCGGGGGCCGGTGAGGCCAAAGCAGGGGATCTCGCGGCCATCGGCTAGGCGGGGCAGGTAGTGGTCTTTCTGCTCTTGAGTGCCGTACTTCAGCAGCAGTTCGCCTGGGCCGAGAGAGTTGGGTACGCCTACGGTTACCATCAGCGTTTCGTTAGCGGAGAGCTTCTGCAGCACCATCGACTGCGCTTTGGCAGAGAAGCCCAGGCCGCCGTACTCCTTCGGAATAATCATGCCGAAGAAGCCCTCTTTTTTCAGGAAGTCCCACAGCGCTTGCGGCAGGTCGGCGCGCTCACGGGCGATATCCCAGGCGTTGCACATGCCAGCGGCTTTTGAGCACTGGTTGTCTAAAAACGCCTGCTCTTCGTCACTCAAACCGTCGTCTTTAAAGTCGAGTAGCGATTGCCACTGTGGCTTACCAGAGAACAGTTCGCCATCCCAAGAAACGCTGCCTGCTTCCAGGGCAGTGCGCTCGGTCGCCGATACTTTGGGTGCCACTTTTTTGAAGGTGGCGAAAATGCGAGGGGTGAGCCACTTGCTGCGTAGCGCAGGAAGCCCCGCCACGGCGACAGCAGCAGCGCCAATCAACAGCAGGGTGCCGATAACGGGCGCGCCGAATACCACGCCTACTAAGCCCAATACGCCTAGTAGGGCAAGGGCAGGTGTTGCACCTGCCTCGCGGCGCATCACCACGAGCAGGCCTGCAATGGCCAGCACGATTAGTAATAAGGTGAGCATGGGGAAAATCTCCGTGAGTGGTTATTAATGAACGTATTTAAACGTATGTTTGAATATTCGCAGAGTCAGGATGCCTTGTGCAAGCATTTCACCGTTATACGTTCGCTCTATATCTTCCACTGTAGCGCAGTTAGGGCATAAAAAAACGCCATGGCACTCGGCCATGGCGTTTCAGAATCGCTGACTAGCGCTGATGGGTACTTAAGAGGCCTGTTTTGCCGGTGCACCGTTAGCCACGTAGTACTCAACGTTAGCCCGGGGCAGCGGCTCGTGGCCACGAATACGGTCGGCAATTTTTTCCGCCAGCATAATCGTGGGGGCATTTAAGTTGCCGGTGGGGATCACCGGGAACAGCGAGGCATCCACCACGCGCAGCCCTTCAAGCCCATGCACGCGGCCTTGGGCGTCGGTGACGGCCATCTCGCCTTCGCCCATGCGGCAGCTGCCGCAGGGGTGGTAGGCGGTTTCGGCGTGCTGTTTGACGAAGCTATCGAGCTCTTCATCACTTTGCACGTTAGGGCCAGGAGCAATTTCACGGCCCCGGTATTGATCAAACGCTGGTTGAGCGATGATCTCACGGGTTAAGCGAATGGCATCGCGAAATTCTTCCCAGTCTTTCTCTTTGGCCATGTAGTTGAACAGAATGCTCGGTGCCGCGTGGGGGTCTTTAGACGTCAGACGAATACGACCACGGCTTTCTGAACGCATGGAACCTACGTGGGCCTGGAAGCCGTGGGCCTGTACAGCGCTTTTGCCGTTGTAGCTGATAGCAATGGGCAGGAAGTGGTACTGCAGGTTCGGCCACTCCTCTTCATCACGGCTGCGAATAAAGCCACAGGACTCAAACTGATTGCTGGCACCCACGCCGGTGCCGTTAAACAGCCATTCGGCACCAATTTTCGGCTGGTTGTACCACTTCAGTGCCGGGTAGAGCGAAATAGGCTCTTTGCACTCGTACTGAATGTACATTTCCAGGTGGTCTTGCAGGTTTTCGCCGACGCCGGGTAGGTCGTGCACCACGGGAATGCCCAGCTCTTTCAGCCACTCTGCGTTGCCGACGCCTGAGCGCTGGAGAATTTGCGGTGAGGCAATTGCGCCGCCGCAGAGCAGCACTTCACGGCGTGCACGTGCTTGCTGGGGCTGGCCTTTCTGCTCGTAGCGTACGCCGACGGCGCGCTTACCATCGAACTCAATGACATCGGTGACGGCGTGAGTTTCGATGGTCAGGTTGCTGCGCTGTTTGGCAGTGTCCAGGTAGCCACGGGCGGTGGAGGCGCGGCGGCCCTTCGGCGTCACAAAGCGGTCCATGGGGCCGAAGCCTTCCTGCTGGTAGCCGTTGACGTCGTCGGTTTCCGGGTAGCCAGCTTGTTTGCCCGCTTCGATGAAAATGCGGTAAAGCGGGTTGTTACCTGCCTTGGGAGTGGTCACGCTGACCGGGCCATCGCCGCCGTGGAAGTCGTTCGGGCCGATATCGCGGGTTTCGCACTTCTTGAAGTAGGGCAGGCAGCTTTGGTAGTCCCACTCTTCTAAGCCGGGCTGTTTGGCCCAGTTGTCGTAATCCAGGGCATTGCCGCGGATGTAGCACATGCCGTTGATCAGTGATGAGCCGCCAAGACCCTTGCCACGGCCACACTCCATGCGACGGTTGTCCATGTGCGGTTCGGGGTCGGTTTCAAACGCCCAGTTATAGCGTTTGCCTTGCAGTGGGTAAGCCAGGGCCGCAGGCATTTGGGTGCGGAAATCGAAGCGGTAATCAGGGCCACCCGCTTCTAATAGTAGAACGCTAACATCGCTATCTTCGGTCAAGCGAGTGGCCAGTACATTACCCGCCGAGCCAGCACCAATAATAATGTAATCAAATTCACGTGGTTGAGGCATTCATGTTTCTCTTATCAAGAGGGTAATAAGCAGGCACAGATAGGCAGATTGAAAAGATGTCTACCTGTGCCGCCGTGTTTGAGAGTGTGGATTCAGTCGTTAAAACACTGACTCAAACGGGCCCATCTCGATCTGTACGGACTTGGTCTGGGTGTAGTGATTCAGCGTTTCCACCCCGTTTTCACGACCAATGCCGGACTCTTTGTAGCCACCGACCGGCATCTCAGAGGGAGATTCGCCCCAGGTGTTGATCCAGCAGATACCTGCTTCCAACTGGTGAATGACGCGGTGCGCGCGGTTCAGGCTTTCGCTGAACACGCCCGCGGCCAGGCCGTACTTGGTGTCGTTAGCGCGGCGGATCACTTCGTCTTCGTCATCAAAGGCGAGTACTGACATCACCGGGCCAAAGATCTCCTCTTTGACAACGCGCATCTCATCGGTGCAGTCGGTGAACACGGTGGGGGCTGCCCAGGCGCCTTTCGCCCATTCGCCGCTGTTCCACGCTTCGCCACCGGCCAGAACACGCGCGCCTTGCTCTTTACCAAGCGCAATGTAAGAGAGCACCTTTTCCTGATGCTCGAAGCTCACCAGCGGGCCAAAGTTGACGCTTGGATCCATCGGGTCGCCTGCTTTGATGCGCGCCACGCGCTCTACCAGCTTTGCCTCAAACGCTTCTTTGACGCTGCGCTCGACAAACACACGAGTGCCGTTAGTGCAGATTTGGCCGCTGGAGTAGAAGTTCGCCATCATGGCGGCATCCGCTGCGCGGTCGAGGTCGGCGTCTTCAAACACGATCAGTGGTGACTTGCCGCCCAGCTCCATCGTCACGTCTTTCAACGTGGAGCCGCCAGCCGCTGCCATAACCTTCTTGCCGGTGCCCACTTCACCGGTGAACGAGACTTTGGCAATGCCTTCGTGTTCGGTCAGCATGGCGCCCACGCGACCGTCGCCCTGAACGACGTTAAAGACGCCGTCCGGCAGGCCTGCTTCGGTGAAAATTTCGGCTAATTTAATGGCGGTTAGCGGGGTGACTTCACTGGGTTTGAATACAATCGCATTGCCAGCGGCGAGCGCCGGAGCGGCTTTCCAGCAAGCAATTTGAATCGGGTAGTTCCAGGCACCAATGGCGCCAATCACGCCCAGCGGCTCGCGGCGGGTGTAAACGAACGAGCTATCGCGCAGGGGGATTTGGCTGCCCTCAATCGCCGGGGCAAGGCCTGCGTAGTACTCCAGTGCATCGGCACCGGTCACGATATCGACGCTGGCAGTTTCGCTAATGGGCTTGCCGGTATTGCGCGTTTCTAGCTCAGCAAGCTCGTCGTTCCGCTCACGAAGCAGTGCTACGGCACGCAGCAGGATGCGTGAACGTTCCATGCCGGTCATGGCGGCCCATTCGCGCTGGCCACGCTGTGCTGCCTGAACGGCGTTGTCGACATCGGCTTGATTCGCTTGGCCAATGGTGGCTAGCAGGCTGCCATCGTAGGGGTTGGTAACAGTAAATGTTTCGCCGGAGGTGGCATCAACCGGGCGACCACCAATATAGAGAGGTTGTACGTCTTGAACGGCCATGTTGATCTCCTTAATGAACGTCGGCAGCGGATGCGTCTTGGTAACATCCATAATGTGTCAGTAACTGGTCGAGATAGGTGTGCGCAAGATGGCGTGCTTCTGCGGCATCCAGGCCTTCGGGGGTTAATGCACCGCGCAGCCACAAGCCATCGATCATGGCGGCTAAGCCGCGTGCGGCGTTGCGGGCATCCGCCCTAGGCATGACCCGCTGGAACTGATGGCAAAGGTTGGCGTAAAGACGACGGTCATTAACGTACTGAAGGCGTTGTAGCACCGGCTTGTGCATGCTGCTGGCCCAGAAGGCCAGCCACGTTTTAGCCGCCGGCCCCGTCACCTGTGTGCGATCGAAGTTGCCTTCGATAATTGCGCCAATGTGGGCGCGTGGTGAGTCATCTTCTAATGCATGACGACGTGCTGCGACGGCATCGCTAAGATCCGTCAAAATTTGCCGCATGGTGGCTTCGAGTAAGCCATCCTTGCCGCCAAAATAGTGGCTGATAATGCCTGCAGAAACCCCCGCGTGGCGGGCGATACGCATGACAGTCGCTTCGGCAAGGCCAACCTCATCAATGGCCGCCATCGTAGCCTTGATTAACTGCTGGCGGCGTATTGGTTCCATTCCCACCTTAGGCACAGCTATCTCCTAATGACGTTGAATGCCCATTGGCTCCTCGCCTTGAAAAGCAGGAGTAGGCATGGTTACCTGAATATAATGGCATTTTTTTATTGAACGTTCAATCAATAAAAGTGTGTCTGCTGGTTTCTTACTCCTGCATCGACCGTTTGCAGAGGGCGTATCAATACAACAGACAACGAGGGAAATATGTATGCAACAGCTATCTAAACGTCGTTTAAGTGCTCTATTCGTCACTGCTTTTTTACCGGTGACGGCCTTCGCGAGTGAATGTAGTAGCGTACGTTTTGCTGAGGTGGGCTGGACCGATATTACGGCGACCACGGCGCTGGCGAGTGAAGTGCTGGAAGCGCTGGGCTACGAGCCCCGCGTGGATACTGTCTCGGTGCCCATCGCTTATGCAGGGATGCGCAATAATGATTTTGATGTGTTTTTGGGTAATTGGATGCCATCGATGGCATCGATCAGCGATCCGTACATTGAGCGTGGTGAAGTAGAGCGTTTGGTCGCGAATCTCGAAGGGGCGAAGTACACCCTCGCCGTGCCGCAGTATGTGTATGACGCTGGCGTGACCTCCGTTAATGATTTAGCCGAGCACGCAGATCAGTTTGAGCAGCGCATTCACGGTATTGAAGCAGGGAACGACGGTAACGAGCTCATTGAGCAAATGATCGACGATAACGCCTATGGGTTAGGTGACTGGCAGGTGGTCGATTCCAGCGAGGCGGGTATGTTGGCCGAACTCCGCGCGCGGGTGCCGAATGAAACGTGGATGGTGTTTCTGGGGTGGGAGCCGCATCCGATGAACAGTAACTTTGAGATGGCCTATCTCTCTGACGCGGATGATTATTTCGGCCCCAACCTTGGTGGGGCGACGGTTTACACCAATACTCGCGCCGGGTTTGTGGAGTCCTGCCCCAATGTGGTGGAACTGCTCAACAATATGACGTTTACGTTGGAAATGGAAAACCAATTAATGAGCGCCATTATGGATGAAGGCGTTGAGCCGCGTGAGGCGGCGCGCACGTATCTCAATGATAACCCTGAGATCCTTGAGGCTTGGTTAGAGGGTGTGACAACGCGTGAAGGCGAAGAAGCACTGCCTGTTGTAAAAGCAGCGCTGTAAGCTCGGTTGAGCTGAGTGAGGTATGCAATAAAAAAGGTAGGCCGTTTCGGCTTGCCTTTTTTCACTCATATAGGCATAATCTGCACCCGCTGATGTCGAAAAGGCTACGTAGCTCAGCTGGTTAGAGCACATCACTCATAATGATGGGGTCCCCTGTTCAAATCAGGGCGTAGCCACCAATCAGCGCAAGTATGCAGTTCAACAGCATACAACTATGGTGGCCCCTTAGGTCCTCCCGCAACGCTAAACTGCGAACCCCGCCAGGCCCGGAAGGGAGCAACGGTAGTGGTGGCTGCGTGTGCCGGGATGTGGCTTTTGGGGCCGCCTCCATTTCTGCCTCCCCCTTTTTATTATTGATGCCACTGTGCGTTGATGTATCAACTTGCGCGCTATTTCCCATCACGGTAATTAACGAATATTTTTTACTTGGGACAACGGTATGAAAACGTTACTGCGTTGGGCAGTCGGTACTATTGCGCTATTGCTGCTACTCCTGGCGGGGCCAGTGTGGATATTGGCCAGCAACCAAGTGATTACCGATGGCCACTGGTCAAACCTGGATCGCTCATCCGCGGGCTTAGCGCCTCATCCAGACCAGACGCAAGAAGCAGTGGTGCAAGTGTATGCCGCCCGTGCTTACAGCTGGCGGGGAGCCTTTGGCGTACATATATGGATCGCGACCAAGGCGGAAGGTGCCCTGGAGTATCAGTTGCATCAAGTACTGAGCTGGCGGCGTCCTACGGTTGTTTCCTCTATTGATACGCCTGATCGTGCTTGGTTTGGGCATCCGCCTGAGCTGCTAGCCGATTATCGAGGTGCTGAAGCCGCTGAGTTGATCCCCCGCATACAAGACGCCGTGGCTCGCTACCCGCAAGCGGATATATATCGCGTTTGGCCGGGGCCTAATAGCAATAGTTTTATTGCCTGGGTGATACGCGAAGTCGAAGGGTTTGAAGTTGCGCTACCGACTACGGCGGTAGGTAAAGATTATCTCTTTAATGGCGTGGTTGCCCCCACCCCTAGCGGCACGGGGTATCAGCTCTCGTTAGGCGGTGTATTTGGCGTCATGCTGGCGCTTGAGGAAGGAATAGAGGTCAACCTGTTGGGCATGAGTGCAGGGCTCGACGTCATGCGGCCTGCGTTGAAGTTGCCTGGTATCGGTCGATTAGGAATGCCCGCGCGCGTGGCGGGCAGTGGAGATTAGCCTTTGGTAACTTGCGCATTTTTCAGTGTGTAGTCCAATGCTTCAGCAAAACCATCGTTAATTGCAATGCCATAACGTTGTTGAAGGGCCTTAGCACGTCCCGCAAATGCTCCCGACCCTAGCACGATGGCCGTAGAGTGGATTCGTATCGCTTCTTTAATGGCCTCGTGTAAGCGTGTTTCGGCGCGCTCCGTTTGTGCAGCGGTGTCAGCCACTCCCATGCCGGTGGCAACCACGCGGCAGCGTTCGGCTACGCCATAAGCACTGCTTAGCGCTTCTATGGTAGGCACCGCTTCATCAAACGTCGTGATGACGGTAAATAAACCGCCCGACGCCGCCGCGTGGCGGATGCCCGCTTCCGCTAAGCTGATGACTGGCGCCTGAGTCAGCGCCCGCGCTTGTGCAATGGCGATATCATCAAAGCAGGCCATGATATAGCCAGCAAATCCTTCTGCTTTACGTTGTTCAATCAGCGCCAATACGTGTTGGGTTGCGTCTGCTTTATGCTGATCAGTTTCGATAGCCGTGGGGCCTTGCGCAGGGCTGGTCACTTCTGTGACCACGTCTACGGGGGCGAGCCGATGGATCAGTGTTTGAATGCTGTGGGTGACGTGGCGATTTGTGTTGGGATTAATAATTAATACACGCGGTGTGTTTGCAAGTGAGTGTTGAGGGTTCATTAGCGTCCCGCCAGTAGGTCGGGAAGCCACATCACGATGCTCGGCCATACCATGATCGCGAGGGTAAACAGCGCCATGATGGCGACAAACGGCATGGAGCCCCAAATAACGTCATTAAAGCTGCCGCCGTCTTTGCGCACGCCCTGAACCACAAAGAGATTCATGCCGACCGGTGGGGTAATCAGCGCAATTTCACACATCAACACGATAAAAATACCAAACCAGATTGGATCAATGCCCACTGCCATGACCATGGGAACCGTAATGGGGACGGTCAGTACCAGCATCGACATGGCATCCATGAAGGTGCCCAGTATCACGTAAAACACCAGCAGCACCAGGAGCAGGCCGACAGCGCTTAAGCCAAACGACGCCACCCACTGGGTGAGTGCCTGAGTGACGCCTAACATCGAGATGGTGACATTAAGCAGCAAGGCGCACATCAACACGATAATCACCATGCCCGACGTTTTGGCCGCTTGCAGTGAGCAGTGAATGAGCAGATCCAGGCTCATTTTTCCCCCGCCGATAATAAACGCTAACGCGATGACCACTCCGATAGCCGCAGACTCCGTAGGCGTCGCTAAGCCGCCGTAAATGCTGCCCATCACAACACCAAAAATCACTACAGGGGGAATCAGGTGTTTAGAAAGTGCGAGTTTCTCTTTTACAGGCACATCGACGTCAACGATCGATGCGTTTCCCGCCTTGCCATGAGCGATAAACAGGTACACCGAGAACAGTAGCGCCAGGGCAATTCCCGGGACTAAGCCTGCCGCAAACAGTTGGCTAACCGACGTGTTGGCCAATTGACCATAGACCAGCAGGTTAATGCTGGGCGGAATCAGGATGCCCAGCGTGCCGCCTGCAGCTAAAGAGCCGAGTGACGGGCGTATTGGGTAGCGGTACTCCTGAAGGGCGGGAAGGGCAATAGTACCCACCGTGGCAGCAGTAGCGACCGATGAGCCAGAGGTCGCAGAAAAAAGCGTGCAGGTGGCAATGTTGGTATGCAGTAAGCCGCCGGGTAGCTTGTTAAACCACACGGCTAATGCGGCATACATACGGTCGGCGATGCCGCCGCGAAGTAGCAGCTCCCCCAGTAGCATAAACAGCGGTATGGCAAGCATAGAGGGGCTGTTGAGGCTGCTCCACACCACGCCACCCATCATATCCACCAAGGGGGTGCCATACATGAGATAGCCGCCTAATACCCCAACAAAGAGAATGGCCACTGCCACCGGTATGCTCAGCAGCATGAGTGCGAGCATGACCAAAAAAGCGACGATAATCAGTGGAATGCTCATGGTTTGCCTCCTTCACGCTGCTCTAGGTCAGACAGTTCAGCCTCCAGCTCATCGGTTGCCGAGCTTGGCCCAAACTGCTGATTCAGCGTTTTCCAATCACGTTTTAACAGCAGAAGTAACGCCTTAACGGAGAGCAGCGCAGCCGCGAGGCTAAACGCTAGCATGGCCACTAGCCAGACCGTTTGGGGGTATATCAGCGGCGTCGCCCAGGGGGTTTGAGCGATGGAGCGATACATCTGCGTATCAAGTACGGTTTGCACCGTGAAGTAGAGCAAAAAGGCCGCTAACAGCCCCATGGAGAGGGCTGCCAGTGCATTGAGCACCGCTTGGGTGCGGGTGGTAAGACGCATATGCAGCAAGTTGATGCGAATATGCGACTGCTCCACCATCGCTACGCAAAACGCTAGCGGTGCCGCAATGGCGATGGCGTAGCCCCCCAGTTCATCCACGCCGCCCAATGACAGCGAGAAGAACTTGCGGATCAGAGTTTCCAGAGTGATCAATAAGGCCAGCAGTAGCATGACGCTGCCAAACATGATCCCTAGAACGCGAGAGTAGGTTGTCATCTTCCTTTCCTCGCGCCTTAAAGGCCTAGCTGTGCGCCAACGGTGTCACGCCAAGCGGCTTCGCAGTCGGCGGCCACTGCGTTGCACTGGGTTGCCCAAAGAGGCAGCGATACTTCCTCAACGGCCGCGGTGACCGTGGCTAAATCAGTCTCTGAAACAGCCACTTCCGTCAGCGAGTAGGAGGTTCCAAACTCGCAGGGCGTTTCGCCGGCATTGCAGCGCATGGCATCTTCATAGAGCGCTTCGGAGTATTCCCAAATATCGTTACTGAGTGTGGTGATGGCGTCTTCAAGCTGGGTTTGCTGTTCGGTGGTTAAACGATTCCACGTGTTCATGTTGATGGCGTAGCCATTGATCGCTAACTGCAGTGCAATGGGTAAGACGGTGCTGGTGGCTTCGGGCCAGCCGCCAGAGTTTGCTGAAGCGGGGCCTGTAATGGCGCAGTCCACAACGCCGCGGGAAAGCGCTTGCTGAACATCACCAAAAGGCATGGAAATGCCGGTGGCACCTAGCTCGCCAACGAAGTTGGCGGCACTTTGGTCGCCGACCCGAACGCGCAACCCTTGAAGGTCATCTAGGCCAGTAATCTGATCGCTGCAGAAAATCACCTGTGGGCCTGCGGGCCATACGCCCAACAGTTTGGCGTTAAAGCGTTCTTGAAGGCGTGAGTCGACATAATCATAAAAAGCCATCACGTTATTGCGCCCGGCCTCAAAGCTGGTGTTCAGGCCAATCAGGTCTAGGCCGAGGATGGAGGGTTCGTCTCGACTTACCTGCGGGCCGCGCAGCGACACAATGTCAAAGAGTCCTGAATTCAGCACGCGCAGACCATCCGTGTCAGGGATGCCCGCCACATCAACAGGAATATACTGAACGGCCACATCTAGGCCGCTATTTTCAGACAGTGCTTCAAAGAAAGGCTGCTCTTTATTTTGTGCAATCAGTCCAGAGCCTGCCGGTTGGCCAAGCACCTTGAGCGATAGCGGTGCTGCTTGGGCGCTGGATTCGATAAGAGCGGTTGAGATGGCGGTGATGAGTGCGGTGCGCTTTAACATGATGGTTTCCTATGGATGTCTTACCACGAACGCTGGGCGACGCAGTGGAGTGTCGAGGAGGTAATGGCACGGCGGGTGCAAGTAGCCTGCTTGGTATGTAGATCCATATTTCATGCCACAATCAATAAGAAACTGTAGTTTCATATTGTAATCAAGCGATTACTTTATTTAGCGACGCAAAAAGCGGATTCAGCCGGTGCCGGAATTGCACATTAACTGTGCGTCATGCGCGTGTTTTGCGCCATTTAGGTGCTCAGCGTGTAGAGGAGGAGAGTAGGGCAGGCTGGAAAGAGGCAAGGGCTGACGATTACAGCTCTTCAAGGCGGTCATTGAGGGCTTCAATACGGCGCAAGCGTGTTCGGGAGGCATCACCTGCTAATTCAATGGTGCGCATTACCACCAAGTGGCACAGCGCCATCACGGCGGTATGGTTAAATAATGGCCCGCTGGCAAGGGTATGACACCGGAAATGCCACGTGGCACTGGGTTCAGTCGTTAAACCTTCATCGGTAATGTACAGTAGCTTGGCACCACACTCTTTGGCATGTAACAGCAGCTGTTCCGTTAACGCTACGCGGCGGCGCAGCCCAAAGATAATGACGCAGTCGTCTTGCGTGAAGTTGACGAGTTGCTCTCCCAGCGTTTCGCCGCCACCTGGTAGGCTAGTAACGTGCTCTACCACTTGGGTTAGCTGCCAGCGCAAGTAGTCGGCAAAAGGGTGGCTGGCGCGAAAGCCGATCACCCATGTTTTGCGAGCGCGCAGAATTGTCTGAGCAACATCATCGATTTCGGCTTGGGTAATGGTGGTAAACGTTCGATCTAGGTTGGCTTTTCCCTGCTCTAGATTGCTGCTAAGTGAGTGCTCTTCTTCGTGCAGCTCAGTCGATGGCAGAAACAGCCTTGAGCCTGTGGTTTGTTCTTCCCGTGCGTGTTTGCGGGCGGCCTCATAGCTTTCATAGCCTAATCGCCTCACAAAGCGTGACACGGTTGCTTTGGACACCTTGGCAAAAGAAGCGAGCTCTTGCGCATCGTAACTGGCCAGCTCACCAGGAAAGTCGCAGACAAACTCACCCAAGCGCCGCTCTGCAGGGTGCAGTGTGGGCAGGGCGCTGCGCACACGATTTAAAAATGAGCGTTCTTTTGTATTCGGTGTCATGGCGTGTCCTGAAACCACAGTTTCATAAATAATGAAGTCTGTGACTGACATTATCCAAACCACCCACCTGGAAATGATTTGGAATGGAGCGATTCCCCCAAGTGAGCTGCTTAACGTTTACGCAACAATAAGCGTTTCGTTAGGGGGTTCGCTGTTGCTCCGTGAAACGCTGCATAATGGTGAGCGTTTCATCGCTGACGTGATGCTCCATACCTTCCGCATCGATGCGGGCCGTGCTGTCATCCACGCCTAACGCGCGAAGAAAGTGCAGCACAACATCGTGTCGTGCACGCGATGTTTGCGCCATCTTTTGACCCTCTTCTGTCAAAAAGAGCGAGCGATAGGGCTTGCTTGTCACTAAACCTAGCTCATTGAGGCGGCGAATCATTTTCGACACGGTGGCTTGGCTGACGGCCATGCGGTTGGCAATATCAGCCGCGCGGGCTTCGCCACGATGGCGAATGAGGTCGCCAATGAGTTCGACATAATCCTCAATTAGCTCTGTTTCATGGGCGTTGCGCACGGCTTCGTACTGCTGGGCGTGCTGTTCCACTGGCGGCAGTGCGTCACCGCTGTGCCCAGGTGGAGTAGGGGTGTGCCGCTGTTCGTGATCACTCATTGGCAAAGGTTATCAAAGTTAGTGGAAACGTTAATTGGCGATGGTAGCGCATTTTTCACGATAATTGTTAGCCAAGGCTAAACTGTTTGCACAATGCTTTTTTGTTGAGCTAAAGTTGTTACTAACACGAGCCTAGCATAGAGGAGAAATCCAGTGGCCAAACAGTACTTGCTAGCGGCAGTGGGCGCATCGTTAGTGTGGTGCGGCGTTGTGACCAGTGCGCAGGCAGATGAGTTGCAAAACCCACCTATCAATATTGCAGTGACGTTTTCTGTCCTCGGGGACTTAGTGAAGAAAGTGGCCGGGGACGATGCCAAAGTGACTGTGCTAACCCCGGTTAACGCAGAAGTGCATGAGTGGGAGCTGACACCGGATAATTTTGCGGCCCTTGAAGACGCGGATATTGTTTTTTATAACGGCTATCAGCTTGAGCAGTGGATGCGCCAAGTAGAGGCTACCGTGAGTGACAATGTGCCGATGGTCGCAGTGGCCGAGGCTTCAGGTTACCCAACGCAATCGATTGTGACGGGGGAAATGGAAGGCGATGTTGACCCCCATTTGTGGATGGATCCTCGTGCCGCTAGTGCTTATGTTCAAGCGATTGCCAATACATTAGAAGATCGTCTGCCGCATCAGGCAGATACCATTCAGCATCGGGCATCGGAGCTAGAGGCACAGTTGCATGACCTGTATGTTGAGCTGCAAGAAGCGCTGGAAGTGATCCCGCAAGAGCGTCGAGTGCTGCTGTCCAGTGAGGCTGCATTTCTCTATTTTGCCGATACCTATCGTTTTGAGCATGATGGTATTTGGGGCACAAACGCAGAAACAGAGGGTTCGCCCCGGCAGCTTATGCGCGTGATTGACCGTATTAATGAGCGTCAGCCTGCTGCCCTATTTTGGGAAAGTACGATCTCGGATCGTCATGTAACCAGTATTGCTCGTGATACAGGGCTGCCAGTTGCGGGGCCGTTGTATGTCGACTCTTTAAGTGAGCCTGACGGTGAGGCTGCCGACTATTTTGCCATGCAGCGCCACAACGTAGCGTTGTTGCGTCGTTATCTGGCGACTGAGTAACTATTTATGTCTTTGCCACTAACTCAATCGGCGGCTGCTATAGAAGTGAAGGGGGTCTATGCCGCGTATCAGCGACAGCCCGTGCT
Source organism: Vreelandella lutescens (assembly GCF_014640815.1). Taxonomy (GTDB): domain Bacteria; phylum Pseudomonadota; class Gammaproteobacteria; order Pseudomonadales; family Halomonadaceae; genus Vreelandella; species Vreelandella lutescens. Next base: position 358,709 of record NZ_BMHM01000002.1, read on the forward strand.
GGAGGATATTCACCTCTCGCTGCCTGCCGGTCGGTGGACGGCTATCGTGGGGCCTAATGGCGCTGGTAAATCCACGCTGTTTCATGTCTTAACGGGTAGCATGAGACCACTGCGTGGCCATGTGAACGCGTTTGGACAAGCCATTGAGCATCACCGCAAAGCAGGGCGCATTGCGTACATGGCACAGCGCGAAGCCATTGAGTGGGACTTTCCCATTTCCGTATGGGAAACCGTCATGAGTGCCCGCTATGGCCATATGCGCCAAGATGCCTGGTGGCGTCGATTACTGCCTGTGCGCTGGCACGAGCCGCGGCATCGTCAGGCAGTGGAGAAGGCGCTGGATGACGTCAATATGCTGGCATTTGCTGATCGGCCTATTGGTGCTCTCTCCGGTGGCCAAAAAAAGCGAGTGCTGTTGGCCAGAGCGCTGGCGCAAGAAGCCAGTATTCTATTGCTAGATGAACCGCTAGCGGGTGTTGACCCGCCCAGCGAGCAGCTGATCCTTGAGGTGCTTAAGCGTGAGCGCGAAGCAGGCAGAACCATTGTAATGGTGACCCACGATATGCCTGGAGCGCGGCGTTATGTGGATCATGTGGTGCTGATTAACCGGTTTATACGCGGTGAGGGCACTCCAGATGAAATGCTTAGCGATAGTAAACTTGCTGAGCTGGCGGTAAGCGCTATTGAGCAATCTGCTCATGACGTAACGCTTGCGGGCAATCCTGCGTTGGCAAGCAAATAATAGGCAACTTGCATGTTACAAACGTTAGACGCTTGGAGTAGCGCGCTGGTAGCCGGCTTAATAGCTGCTCTCATGGTGCTGGTTAACCTGTTACCCAATAGCATCTCAGACGCCTTTCAATACGCGTTTATGCAGCGTGCACTTCTCACATCGATGATGGTCGGTGCTATCTGTGGCATGCTCTCTTGCTACGTTGTATTAAAGCGTTGGTCACTATTGGGCGATGCCATTTCTCATGCTGTGCTACCGGGCGTGGCCATTGCCTACTTGCTGGGGCTACCTTTTTTTATAGGCGCTTTTGTGACGGGAGCTTTAACCTCCTTGGGCATTGGAGCCATTGAACGCCACACCCGGATTAAGTCGGATGCTGCGATGGGCATTATGTTTACCGGTGCGTTTGCGCTTGGCATCGTGCTCATTAGCAAAATTGCCTCCAGCACTCACTTAATGCATATTTTGTTTGGTAACGTGCTGGGAGTGCAGCAGTCTGCCCTGCTGCTGACCTTGGTGGCGAGCTTAGTAGCGATATTAGTTGTATGGCTGGCCTTCCGACCATTAATGCTATACGCCTTTGACCCCACACAAGCTCAGGCCCTAGGGTTTAATACAGGCGTGATTCACTACGGTTTAATCCTGCTACTTACGCTGACCATTGTGGCCAGTTTGGAAACCGTTGGCATTATTCTCGTGGTGGCCATGCTAATCACCCCTGGGGCAACTGCACATCTCCTTACCGACCGTTTTAAAACCATGCTGCTGATCTCTATTGGAGTGGGCATAGGGTCGGCGGTTATCGGCTTATGGCTATCGTTTGCCTTTGACGTTGCCTCAGGTGGCACCATTGTTCTTGTTGCCACCAGCTGTTTCTTTATGGCGCTGTTGTTTTCACCAAAACACGGAGTATTGATGCGTTTTTGGCGGCATCGTAAGTTAGGTAATGCTAATTAGCACCCCAGCCTGCTACGAGCTGTGGGTAATCGATAATGCCAATGACGTTATGCTGTATATCCACGACAGGTGCTAGAGAGAGACCGAACTGAGCAAACAGGCGAGCGCAATAGCGGATATTCATCTCTGGACGAACGCTAATAACAGGTTTGCTCATGATTTCGTAGAGGCTTACTCGGTCGGCAGCACGATTGGCAGCGAGCACTTTTTTTGCAATATCAGATGCTAAAACCAGGCCCAGCTCGTCATGTTCATTGCGCCTGTTAACAATGATGGCGCTGGCGTTGTGTTGCCCCATCAACTGAATGCCATCGGCAACGGTCATGAAACCATCGGCCGTTGCATAGCGTGAGTGCATGACATCGTTAGCCGTTCTTTCCGTGAGCGATTTGCTTGCCATTTTTAAGACCTCTTTAGTCGAGCGGTTGGTCAAACGCATCTTCGAGAGATTTCATTTGATGTGCCACGCCTACGGCGTCTTCAACATCAATTTGGAAAGCGATGCCTGTTCCCGAGGTCTCGTCGAATGCTCCTACTTTTGCAATCGCTTCAAGAATCGAACGGCTGATGTGCTCTTCTACTAAAAAGAGCAGCACATCTCGCTGCGCCGTTATGTCCATGCCGAAAATGCCCTTTGCCTTTTTTAAGCCTTCGCCACGTGCATTATTGATGACGGTGGCACCTGTCGCGCCAGCATCCCTAGCCGCCTGAAGTATCTGGTCGCTTAGCTCATCTTCCACCAACGCGACAATAAGTTTAAAGCGCATTTGTATCTCCTTGATGAGATTTCGTCGCTGACGTGCCTAAAAACGGCTCTTTTTGGGGTTTTCTGTTGCTTCGCCATTGGGCAATCTGGGCGTACCCCATCACCGTGATAATTGGAAATAAGCAGGCGAGCGCAATCATTCCAAAACCATCCATAAGCGCGCTACGCCCGGGTATCGAAGATGCTAATCCAAGACCTAACGCGGCAATAATAGGAACGGTAATCGTCGACGTGGTGACGCCGCCAGAGTCGAACGCAAGAGGAATAATCGACTTTGGTGAACGTAGGGTCTGGACGATGACTAAACAGTAGGCACCCAGCACAAACCACTGCAACGGTAGACCCATCACAATACGCCATGCACCTAAGGTGATCCCAAAGGCCATGCCGAGGGCAACGGCAAGGCGTAGGGTAAAGGGGTTGATGGTGCCGCCTGATATTTCCCCTGCTTTAATCGACACTGCGATCAGTGATGGTTCGGCAATAGTTGTGCTCGCGCCAATCGTAAATGCAAAAATATAGACCCAGTAGTAGTCACTCCAGTGACGATGAGCGCCCTCGGTAATGGCCGGTAGGAAATCGGGGCTCGTTAATTGGCTTGCCATCAATTCGCCCATGGGAAATAGGGCTTGCTCCAGTCCTAGCAAAAAGAATGAGAGCCCCACCCATACCATTAAAAAGCCAATAGCGACCTTCAGAAAATGCTTGATGGGCTTTCGAATAACGAGATATTGAAAGCCAAAAATAATCGCCACAATCGGAAAGATGTCGCGCAGTGTGTCCCAGAAAGTCGTCAGCATATTCATGATGTTCCCTCTGCGACTAGGCCAAGGCCAAAAATACCGAACAGCAGCACAAAAATAATGGGCATCACCGATGCAAAGGCAATCAAACCAAAGCCATCCAGCATCGGATTGCGGCCTTTAATGGCGGAGGCCAAGCCAACGCCCAGCGCTGTGACAAGAGGGACGGTAATGGTGGATGTCGTCACTCCGCCTGAATCGTAGGCAATGCCCACCAGCTCGGCTGGCGCTAGCAGCGTTAATAGCAAGACAATCACATAGCCACCAATAATCATTAAATGCAGCGGCCAGCCTTTAAAGATACGCAGTACGCCAACGACTACCGCGGTGCCTACCGAAAGCGCCACTATCATGCGGAGCGTAAACGCAAAAGATGTTTGAGCGAGGCTGCTATTTTCAATCAGGCCGCTTTCAGATACGACCACCCCTGCACGAGCCGCAACGGCAATGAGGGCCGGCTCAGCGACCGTAGAGCCAAACCCTAGCGCGAACGCAAACAGTAACAGCCAGGTAACAGAGCCTTTTTGGACAAAGGCGCGTGCTAGGCTTTCTCCTAATGGAAAAAGCCCAAGCTCAAGCCCCTTAATAAAAAGCGTTAAGCCTATCACCACAAATAACAGGCCTAAGGCCAAGTCGAGGAGTGCCAGCGTATCAGGGAGTGGCTGGCGTATGACGATAATCTGAAAAAAGCCTATGACCAGTACAACGGGTAGCAAGTCCCGTAAGCTGTTTTTAAGCTGTAGGGCGAGTGAGTGAATAACGTTCATTGACGCCCTTTTTTTAAGTGACTGATACGGTTAACGTTAGTCAGTTTACTGACTAACGCCAAGCCCTCATTTGATCTAGCGCAAGTGATGTGTGTTCTTTATTCAATCGCGTGTTCAACAGAGTCGGCTGCCAAACAGCAGTAGCGATGGATCTAGGGTTTGCCATCCCCACCAAGCGAGTAACGACAGGCTGCTGAACAGTAGCAGCCCAAGCGCTGTCCAGAGTGCGGTTGTTGAGCTCATGAGGCGACCTGCGGCGTATGGGGGCGTGCCAACGGCTTCTCGCTAATAAACCAGTGAAGCGCCGCGGCGATGACGGAGAGAATAATCGCAATTTGCCAAACAGTGTTGTAGTGGCCGGTAAGGTCGTATAAATACCCCCCTAGCCAGACGCCCATGAAAGAACCTAATTGATGGAAAAGGAACACAATTCCTCCCAGCATGGATAAATGGCGAACACCAAAGACTGATGCCACAATTCCATTGGTCAACGGAACGGTTGAGAGCCACAGTAACCCCATGGCAATACCAAATAAATAGGCGCTGGTAGTGGTCAATGGCAGCACAATAAAGGCGGTAATCACAACGCCGCGGATTAAGTACAGCCAGCTCAGCAAACGAGGCTTTGACCAAATGCCACCCATCCAGCCAGCGGTATAAGTACCCACGATATTGAAGAGTCCGACCAGCGCTAGAACCGTGGTGCCTACCTGCACGGCTAAGCCGTTATCGAACAGGTAGCCCGGTAAGTGAACGGCGATAAATACGACCTGAAAGCCACACACAAAAAAGCCCAGGCATAGCAGCCAAAACCCTTTTTGCCCGGCGGCTTCATTGAGTGCATCGCGTAGGCTTAAATCGCCTAATGCATTGGGCCTTGGGCGATCCTTTACCATGGCTCCCAATGGGATCATCAATGCCGCGATCATGCCCATGGCCAGCAGTGCAGACGACCAGCCCAACCACTCAATCAATCCTAGCGTGCCGGGCAGCATAGCAAATTGACCAAAAGAGCCCGCTGCACTGACGATACCCATGGCCATGCTGCGTTTTTCAGGTGCGACCGCACGGCCAACGGCTCCTAAAATGACTGAGAAAGTAGTGCCTGACAGTCCAAAGCCAATCAGCAGGCCAGCGCTTAGGGTCATGCCAAGTGAGCTGGTAGAAAGGCTCATCAAGCAAAGCCCAAGCACGTAAAGCGCACCGCCGACCACGATGATTTTGGCTGCCCCGAAACGGTCTGCTAGTGCCCCGGTAAAGGGTTGGGATAAGCCCCAGATTAGGTTTTGAACGGCTAGCGCGAAGGCAAAGACGCCGCGGCCCCAGCCAAAGTCACTGCTAATGGGCTCCAGAAACAGGCCAAAGCCATGGCGTAGACCCATGGCGGTTGAAATGACCAGGCTGGCGAGCACGATAAGTAGCAGCGTGTTGTGTCTTTGGAGTGCCATGTCACGTCTCTTATGGTTAGTTGATTAACGCGTTAACCAACTATCGCATGGCTTTGGTGGCTTTAGAAGCTTCCAAACAGCGTGCCGAGTGTAATCACGCTAATCAATGCGGCGATCGGCAGCACGATAGTGACCATCGCCACGTTGCCATAGGACTGACGGTGGGTAAGACCACAAATGGCTAGCAGAGTAATCACCGCGCCTGAGTGGGGCAGCGTGTCCATACCCCCGGCAGCCAGCGTTGCTACACGGTGCATGAGTTCCGGGCTAATACCCGCCTGCTGTGCCATCACAAGGTACTCACTGCCCAGGGTCTGGAGTGCAATCGAAAGACCGCCAGAAGAGGAGCCGGTGATGCCTGCTAATACACTCATTGCCAACGCTTCTGAGATCAGTGGGTTGCTCGGCGACACGTTGAGTACCGCATCGCGAATGATGGCAAACCCCGCAAGGCTTGCAATCACCGCGCCGTACCCGACCTCAGAGGCGGTATTGAAAATCGGCAATAGCGAGCCAAAGCACCCTTGGTTGATAGTGGCTTTTAAATCTTGCCAATGACGCCAGCGAGTAATAATTAACCATGCAGAGGCGCTGAGCAGTGAAATAAGAATCGCCCAAAGCCCTGTTTGACGGCTAGGCGTGACGTTTTCAAAAGCCTCGCTGATAAAACTCAGGTCCATTGCTGGAAAAACACCATAGGTAAACAGGGCGTTTAAGCCAATCACCATCACCAGCGGAATAAGCGCAATCGCAAGCGGCATGCTGGGTGCTGTAGCGGTATCACTGTTGGCGTCAGCTTCGCGTTCAGTATGGGCACCATAACCTTCCCCGTTAGCGGCCGCTTTTTTGACCCGTGACTGAAGATAGAAGGTGCCTAAACCCAACATAATCAAGCCAGCAATAATACCCAGACCCGGTGCAGCAAAGCTGTTGGTGCCAAAGTAAGGGATTGGAATTGCATTCTGAATAGCGGGGGTGCCGGGCAGCGCCGTCATGGTGAAAGTAAACGAGCCCAGCGCAATGGAGGCGGGGATTAAGCGCTTAGGAACGTTTGCCTGGCGAAACAGCTCGCGGCTAATAGGGTAGATCGCAAAGGCCACCACAAACAGTGAGACTCCTCCGTAAGTGAGGACTGCACACGCCATCACCACCGTGAGGACAACGTGATGAGTCCCCAGGCGTTTTACAATACCGTTTGAAATAGATTGAGCCGCGCCAGAGTCTGCCATTAGTTGCCCAAACAGAGCGCCCAGCAAAAAAAGCGGGAAGAACTGAATGACGTAATTCCCCAATGCACGCATGAAGGTGTCGGTATATATCGGTAGTAAGAAAGCGCCGTCTCCCGATAGTAATACTGCCAAAGCCGCCATCAAGGGAGCGAGTAGCAGTACCGAAATGCCCCGATAGGCAAGAAACATCAGCAGTAATAGAGATATAAGAATGGCGAGCATGCCCATACAGGCTCCTAAGCGTTTGTTAATTTAGCAAGCGGTAAGCTTAAGCAAAGGCCGGGATACTAGGCAGTATGTTGCAAAGCAGCAAGGGCATTGGGACTAAAGTCGTAACAGGGTCGCCACCCCACTTTAGCCTGATTAAGTGCGTTCTATCTGTTAGAATCCGCCACCTTCGGCGTTAATGACCTTCCAATAGCTCTGGGTATTTCCATGAATGCAGTAATTCTTGCAGTGCTCGTCATGGTGGCACTGTCGCTTCTTCGCGTGTCTGTTGTTTTCGCTCTGGTGGTTGGGGCGTTAGTTGGGGGGCTGGTTGGTGGCCTCTCTTTAGACGATACGCTCAGTGCGTTTAACGACGGTGTCGGTGGCGGTGCGCAGGTGGCGCTGGCGTATGCAACGTTAGGGGCATTTGCCGTTGCTATTTCCCGTTCTGGTTTGCCCGACATGCTGGCGAACCGATTGATCACCTTGCTGGGTAAAGAGGCAACCGCTGCCCACCAAGCCCGCGTGAAAATGTTGCTACTGGTGGCTGTATTGCTGGTGGCTATTTCCTCGCAGAACGCGATTCCAGTACATATCGCCTTTATTCCGGTTCTTATTCCGCCACTGTTAGCAGTGATGAATCGTTTACAGCTAGATCGCCGTGCGGTCGCCTGTGCACTGACGTTTGGGTTAACCGCTCCCTATATGCTGCTACCGGTAGGGTTTGGGGCTATCTTTTTGAACGATATTTTATTGGCAAACTTGAATAGCGCTGGGGCGTCACTAGGGCTAGAAATTACCCGTGGCATGGTGCCGATGGCCATGGCTATTCCAGTGGCGGGTATGGCTATTGGGCTTCTGGTGGCACTGCTGTTTAGCTATCGTGGCCAACGGACGTATGCCAGTAAAGCGGTCGCCGCACCGAACGGGCAGCCTGCGCATACGCCCGCGCAGCCGCATATGTTGGGGCTGATTATGTCAGGCGTTGCCATTGTCGCCGCGCTGGGCTTGCAGCTGTATACGGGCTCTATGATCGTGGGTGGCTTAGTCGGTATTGGTTTGCTTTCGCTAGGTGGGATTTTTAAGTGGCGCGAGGCGGATGATCTGTTCACTAGCGGCATGCGCATGATGGCGTTGATTGGTTTTATCATGATCTCTGCAGCAGGGTTTGCGGAGGTCATGAAAGCCACGGGTGATATTGAATCGTTGGTGGAGGGTGCCTTTGACCTGTTTGGCGATAACCGTGGCTTGGCCGCTCTGGTTATGCTGTTAGTGGGCCTGTTTATTACGTTAGGTATTGGCTCCTCGTTCTCCACCATTCCCATTATCGCCGCTATTTTTGTACCGTTGGCGGTGCAGTTTGGTTTCTCGCCCATGGCCACCGTCGTGCTGGTGGGTACCGCTGCGGCGTTAGGTGATGCGGGGTCTCCTGCCTCGGACTCCACTTTAGGGCCAACCTCAGGTTTGAACGTGGATGGTCAGCATGATCACATGTGGGACAGCGTGGTACCGACCTTCCTGCACTACAACATTCCGCTGATTGCGTTTGGCTGGCTGGCAGCCATGTCGCTTTAAGCGTCAGCGATATCCGCCGTGTTAGTAGCGGTGAGTAATGAAAAGGGCAGCGATGAGCTGCCCTTTTTTAATGCAATTTAGAGGGTAATATTACTACTGCTTAGGCAAGTGAGTTTCAAACGCACTTAGCAGGCCGCGTAACAGCGACAGTTCTTTTCGGCTGGGCTGTGCTCGGGCGAACAGCGCTTGCAGCTGCTCTTCTGTGCGCGCATGCGGCTGGGTCAGAAAGCCGCTTTGCTGCATGAGCCTTCCCAGATGCTCTTGGAAATGGCCGAACTGTTCCCGGCTGGGTGGCGTTGCTTCCAGCGGACGCTGATACTCGAAATGATTGGCATCGTGTTTACGCCAGGCGCGATGAACTTCATAGGCAAGAATTTGCACCGCTTGTGACAAGTTCAGAATGCCGTACTCGGGGTTAGCGGGAATGCTCACCTGATGGCTACAGCAACGAATTTCATCATTCGTAAGCCCAGACCGCTCTCGACCAAATACCATTGCCACTGGAGCGTGTGTGGCGTTTTCGATGACCTGTTGGGCCATCTCGTCAGGCTCGTCATAATGAGGTAGCGGCATGCTACGTAACCGGGCGCTTGCCCCGACGACTTGAACGCAGTCGCTCACCGCTTCTTCCAGCGTGCTTACACAGCGAGCGTTTTCCAGTACATCTGTGGCGCCAGCGGCTAAGCGAGTAGCGTCTTCATCGGGAAACGAGCGAGGGTTCACTAGTACAAGATCCGTTAATCCCATGGTCTTCATGGCACGCGCAGCGGCGCCGATATTGCCAGGGTGGAAGGTTTGCACCAGTACGATACGAATATTGGAAAGCACGGGAAGTAGCACCTAAAAGCTGCCAAATAAAGGCGGGGATGGTAGCACGCTTTCTACTGTTATAAGGGGCAATAACGCAAGAACCCCGCCGAAGCGGGGTTCTTAATGACGTTACAACGTCAGAGCGATAGGCTCATGGGTGCATTACATCATGCCGCCCATGCCACCCATTCCGCCCATGCCACCCATATCAGGGGCAGATTCTTTCTCTTCCGGGTCGTCAGCGATCATGCACTCAGTGGTGATCATCAGACCAGCAACAGAACCAGCGGACTGCAGGGCAGTACGGGTTACTTTCGCAGGGTCCAAAACGCCCATTTCAAACAGGTCGCCGTACTCACCTGTTTGCGCGTTGTAACCGAAGTTACCTTCGCCATCTTTTACGCGATTGATAACAACAGCGGCTTCTTCACCCGCGTTGGTAACGATCTGACGCAGCGGAGACTGCATGGCACGCAGTGCCATGTTGATACCGTGGTTCTGGTCTTCGTTATCACCCGTCAGGCCTTGTACTTTGGCCATGACGCGTACCAGGGCAGTACCGCCGCCAGGTACCACGCCTTCTTCTACGGCAGCGCGAGTTGAGTGCAGCGCATCTTCAACACGGGCTTTCTTCTCTTTCATTTCGACTTCAGTAGCTGCACCGACGCGGATAACGGCAACGCCGCCTGCCAGTTTGGCAACGCGCTCTTGCAGCTTCTCTTTGTCGTAGTCAGAAGAGGTGTCTTCGATTTGCGCACGGATTTGGTTAACGCGTGCTTCGATATCGCCTTCTGCACCAGCACCGTCGATGATGGTGGTGTTTTCTTTCGACATGGTCATGCGCTTGGCGGTACCCAGGTGATCCAGGTTCGCTTGCTCAAGCGTCAGGCCGACTTCTTCAGAAATCACCGTGCCGTTGGTCAGGATAGCGATATCCTGCAGCATGGCTTTACGACGATCGCCGAAACCAGGTGCTTTTGCAGCGGCTACTTTAACGATGCCGCGCATGTTGTTCACAACCAGCGTGGCCAGCGCTTCGCCTTCGATATCTTCAGCGATAATGGCCAGCGGCTTGCCTTGCTTGGCAACGGCTTCCAGCACCGGCAGCAGTTCGCGGATGTTAGAGATCTTCTTGTCGACGAGCAGGATGTAGGGGTCTTCCAGCTCAACCGTCATGGTGTCTTGGTTGGTCACGAAGTAGGGAGACAGGTAGCCGCGATCAAACTGCATACCTTCCACGACTTCCAGCTCATCTTCAAAGCCGCGACCTTCATCAACGGTAATGACGCCTTCTTTACCTACTTTTTCCATCGCTTCAGCGATGATCTCGCCAATGCGCTTGTCGCCGTTGGCAGAGATAGTACCTACCTGAGCAATGGATTTGGTATCGGTGCAGGGTACAGACATTGCCTGGATCTCTTTCACCGCAGCCGCGACCGCTTGGTCGATACCGCGCTTCAGATCCATCGGGTTCATGCCAGCTGTGACGCCTTTCAGGCCTTCCGCGACAATCGCTTGAGCCAGAACGGTAGCAGTGGTGGTACCGTCACCTGCAGCATCAGACGTCTTGGAAGCGACTTCTTTGACCATCTGAGCGCCCATGTTTTCGAACTTGTCTTTCAGTTCGATCTCTTTAGCGACAGAAACACCGTCTTTAGTAACGGTCGGCGCGCCAAAGGATTTGTCCAGCACTACGTTGCGGCCTTTCGGGCCCAGCGTGACTTTTACGGCGTTTGCCAGAATGTCGACGCCACGCGCCATACGTTTGCGAGCATCATCTGAAAACTTAACTTGCTTAGCTGCCATGTTCGTTACTTCCTAACGTTTGAAATAAAAATGTGAAAGTAATTAGCCGAGGCGGTTTAGCCTTCAACAACGGCCAGGATATCGGCTTCGCTCATGATCAGAACTTCTTCGCCGTTGATTTTTTGTTTCTCAACGCCGTAGCCGTCTTTGAAAATCACCGTATCGCCAACTTTAACGTCTAGCGGGCGTACGTCGCCGTTCTCGAGAATGCGGCCGTTACCAACCGCCAGGATTTCACCGCGCGTGGGTTTTTCCTGCGCATTACCCGGTAGCACGATGCCGCCAGCGGTTTTCTGCTCTTCTTCCACGCGACGGATCACGACGCGATCGTGCAAAGGACGGATATTCATGCTCACGTTCTCCTGAGTATCGTCAAGGCCCATAAGGGCAGTTAGCTAAATGTGATTTTCGTGGGCGTCTTGCCCGCGAAAAGTGAAGGTAAGTCACCTTCATGTTAATGGCGAAAGCTAAAGCCATCGCCGAACTTGTTTGCTGACTCAAAAGTGGGGGCTAGCCCCCGCCTTTCAAGGGGTATACATGAAAAAAATTACGCTCAGGTAGTTTTTCAGAGGTATTGGACCCTAGCGCCGACGAGGGTCATCATCACCACTAATAAACTCACCTTCGATGGGGCCGTCTTGGGATTGGGAGTGATGTTGCTGACTGCTCTGTTCCCAGTTTGAGGAGCCTCGTTGATAGGTGTTTTGCTTGACTGTTGCGGTCTTTAATCCTACCCAGGTGAGTGCTTTCATCAGCAGCTGGCGCGCATTAGGGATTAGGCACGCAATACCCAGCGCATCGGATAAAAAGCCTGGGGCGAGTAGCAGGGCACCGCCAAAAATGAGCGCTGCACCGGTAAGCAGTTCTTGAGAGGGAATTTCACCCATTTGCATGCGTTGGCGGGCGCGAGCAAACGTAGAAACCCCCTCTTTGCGAATGAGATGGAGTCCAATAAAGCCGGTACCAAGCACTAATATCAGTGTGGTGAGCAGGCCTATTTGGCTGCCGATTGAAAAAAGCAGCACAAAGTCCAGTAGAGTAAACAGCGATATAAAGAGAAGAATGGGCATGGCCAACTCCAAAACAGGCGTAATCGCTGAATATGGTGACAGAAATATAAAAAACAAGCAGTACGTAGTGGTGAGAGCGGCTTCGAGCGGCTCGATATTCTGAGATAGCTCCTCTATGCTGCAATGCACAACCATGACATAACCTGCAGACATCCGCCAAGTGTAATAGGCGACAGGTCTGCGTAAGGAGAGAGAGATGCAGGTAGATAAAAAAGTGGTGGCAATAACTGGCGGCGCACGAGGTCTTGGCTTTGCTATTGCTCAACGTTTAGGTAAGCAGGGCGCCCAGGTCGCTCTTCTGGATATGAGTGCGGAAGCGCTGGATAGCGCGGTATCGTCGCTGAGCGCAGAGGGTATTGCTGCCCAGGCATTTGTGGTGAACGTGGCTGATGAGCAGTCCGTTCAGCGTGCCTTTGCTGATATTGCTGAGCGTATGGGGCCTGTGAGTGGCTGTGTGAATAATGCAGGCATCACTGATGATGGGCTGCTGATTAAAGCCAAAGAGGGGGTTGTTGAAAAACGTATGACGCTTTCGTCTTGGCAGCGGGTGCTGGACGTAAATTTAACCGGCGTTTTTCTATGTGGTCGTGAGGCGGCAACGCAGATGGTGGAGGCTGGGCACGAGGGAGTCATCGTCAATATTTCCAGTATCTCTCGTGCGGGCAATATGGGGCAGAGTAACTACGCGGCTGCCAAGGCAGGTGTGCATGCGTTAACCGTGACCTGGGGGAAAGAGCTTGCGCGCTATGGCGTGCGTACCGGCACTGTGGCACCAGGGTTTATCGAGACGGAAATGACCGCGTCTATGCGCCCGGATATGTTAGAAAAAATTGCCGCAAGCGTGCCATTGAAGCAGTTGGGTGAGCCTGATCATATCGCCCAGAGCGTGGCCTTTATTTTTGAGAATGACTACTTCACCGCGCGGATTATCGAATGTGATGGTGGGCTGCGGCTTTAAAAAACGGCCGATGAGCATGAGCTATACTAGTGAATGCTCATCGGCGAGCAGCAGCGCAAACGCGTCAAAAATGGAAGTAGTCCCGCTGAATTTCCCGCTGGAAGTACATCTCCAAACGCAACGTCATTGCCCAGCGTGGGTCGTAGCTATCTTCACGTTGGAAATGCAGCTCAGGGATAACATCACCAAACAGAATGCCTTTATGAATATCTCGGCGGTAACGTGTCTGCAGGTAGTAATTGGTCATACGAGGGTTAGAAGCGCTTTCCCCAATGGCAATGGCCGAGTAGCGCAGGGCGCTGCGGTTATTCAAGCGCTGATTGAGCTGAGCGACTTCACTGTACTCAAGCGTATCTTCTTCTTCACGCCACTGCACGTTGGTTATAAAGCGTAGATGACGGTTGGCGGACAGTGGGCGACCCACGTCCCAGGTGGTGCGGGCTGAGTAACCTTCATTGTTGAACCAGGAGACTCGGTTGAAGGACTCAAGCTGCCAGGGCCCATCGCCTAAATCCCATAGCCGCTCACTGGTAAATCGGACATAGGGGTCGAGCGGCATACGTAGGCGAATACCAGCCCCGATTCGATTGCTCCAGTTTTCGCGTTTATCACGGCTTTCAAGCCAATCTAGGCCAAACGTGGAAGTGCTGCGGTCGCGCTGGTCGTTATAGAGACGGCCAGAGCCTTGATCGGCCAGCGTCCCTTGAGACTCTTCGGGATCGCTTTCGATGACGAGGCGCAGGCGCTCTTCTGTGGTGGGCAAGTCGATGCGGTAACGTAGGCTGATATCGCCGCTGGTGCCGTCGCCTTCCATCCAGTCAATTTCCTGGCCCAAGCGCAGGTAAGACTCGTTATTAACGGTAGCAGATTGGTCACCACCAAAAAAAGAATCGATATTGCGCGATGTATTGTCGACCCAGTTGCCGATGCGTGCGCGAAACGGCTCAACTCGCTCCTCGGCCCAGTCGGGCAAGTCGCTATCTTCCTCGGCAGCGTGGCTGTAGCACGAGAGTGTGGTAAGCGCGCCAAGGCAAATAAACGCAATGACTGGTTTCATAGGTCCGTCCCCAAATTTTAATGATGCACGCGTCATTATTGTGCTTTATGCATTTCGATATTTTTCGCCCACTGCAGAACCCGTTTGCGATCTTGGCGACTGTTCATGCGCTCAGTGTCAACTTTTAGCGGCATGAGCTGATGAAGTGGTTCAGCCTTTAGGTCAAGCGAGAAACAGCGTGATGCTCCCACGGGCATATCTTCTGAGCCATAAATAGCGATCACGCGTATTTCTAGCTTAAGCGTTTGCTGGCTTAATAATTGATTATCGAGTTGCCAGTGGCGCGTAAGCTGCTTGACGATGGAGCCAAAAGACTGGATGTGGAGATAATCACCGGACGCTAAGGGCCCTTGATGAGTGCGATAGCAGGCTTCATCGTCGTCACCGCTCTGCTGCTGGTACTCCACGACATCCAGTTCATAAATACCATCACCCGTATGCAGTACGGCTACCAAGTGCTGGATATAGATCGCTTCACTGCTCATATTGCTGATTAAGCACAGTGCGTCCGTACCAATGCCTTTGCCGCGATTCACAATGATGCGAGGGCGGCGTTGACGAACATAGCCGTTATAGAGCAGTTGCGCATAAAAGACCCACACAAACAGCGTAAAAACGCTGGTGACTGCTGAAATTGCCTGAGCATTGTCGTTGAGCCATTGCATAAGTTGAGATCCTTCTCAAATTAAACGGCGTGGGTAGGCCGCTAACGTAGCGTAAAAAATGGCGCTCGTCAGCCAGTTAGGGTGATTTGAAGGAATTCAAAAACAAAAAAATTCGGTTAGCTAAAAGCTACCGAATTATTTGAAGTGATACACTTTAAATTGGTGCGGATGGGGAGACTCGAACTCCCACACCTTACGGCACTAGAACCTAAATCTAGCGTGTCTACCAATTCCACCACATCCGCAGAAGACGAGACGTATATTATCAATATCTGCGGTAATGTCAATATGAAAGCAGTATTCTTTTGAAATTCGCAGGGATAGAGAGCGTTAGCTATGCACAAATGGACGCAAGCAGTGAGCCAGTGGTTCAAACAGGGATTGCCAGGCTACTGTGCGTTCTGTCTCACTGCACGTGCTTTTCATGCGGGTTGGTGCGATGAGTGTTTTGCCCAACTGCCGTGGAATCACCGCCGCTGTGAGCAGTGTGCAGAGCCGTTGGTAGGCCAGGCCGGTCAGCGGTGTGGCCATTGCTTAGTCGAGCCTCCCAGCTTTACTGCCACGACGGCAGCGCTTTGCTACCAAGGCCCCGTCACTTCTTTGGTACATGATTTTAAGTTTCACGGTTCGCCCCGAGCGGGAATGTTGTTGGTTGAGTTGATGTTATCTCGCCGCCCCGCTCAAGTGGGAGACGCTTTGTTAGCCGTGCCCATGTACCCTGCGCGGGCCAAGGCGCGTGGATTTAACCAAGCGCAGTGGTTGGCCGAACGCTTGGGAGAACGCATCCATAAACCATTGTTGCAGGCGCGCTGTGTGAAGCATTTGCCCTCTCAGCGTGCTTTGAACCGCCGTGAGCGCCAGCAAAACTTGCTTGGTGCATTCACAGTGAAGAGCCCGGTGCCAGCCCACGTAACGATTATTGATGATGTGGTCACCACGGGAGCCACGGGGCATGCGCTAGCCAGTGTGTTGTTGGTTAACGGCGCACAGCGAGTGGACATCTGGGCAGCTGCCCGTACACCGCTTCAGAAGAGTTGATAAACTGGGCGGCTCATCTAAGGAGTCACCTATGTCACATCCATTTAGCGCACTTTCGCCAGACCTTGTTATGTCGGCCGTAGAGTCGGTTGATATTTGGCCGGCTGGCGAGCCATTTGCTCTGAATAGTTATGAAAATCGCGTGCTGATGTTTCGTGATGACGAGGGTGTTCGCTGGGTGGTGAAATTTTATCGGCCTGACCGCTGGTCGAGTGAGGCGATCCAGGAAGAGCACGACTTTCTAACGGAATTAAAGCAGGCGGGCGTTCCGGTCGTGGCCCCTTGGCGAAATGAGCAGCACGTGTCGCTGCACACGTATCAGCAGTTTCGCTTCACGCTGTTCCCTCAGTGCCCAGGGCAGGCACCTGAGCTGGATAATCCTGGTCATCTCTTTGCGCTTGGCGAAGTATTAGGCCAATTGCATAAGGTATCGTCTAAAAAGCCGTTTAAGCATCGTGGTACGTTATTGTTTGCTGAAGGTGTTTCAGAGGCAGAGCAGCGCGTTGTGGCAAGCCCCTGGCTGAGCAACCACCAAGCCCGTGCGTATCAAACGGTGGTCGATAAGATTCGCCGCCAACTGTCGGCGGTTCATGTTAGCAGCGACTGGATGATTCGCACCCATGGAGACTGTCATTTAGGCAATGTGTTGGGGCGCGATGAGGCCTTTACCCTGGTCGATTTTGACGATTGTTTGATGGCTCCAGCGATCCAGGATATTTGGATGTTGCTACCGATGGAGCAGCCCCAGCTATGGCGGGCGCAGTTGAGCGAGATGGTAGAAGGTTATGAAGAGACGTTGCCGTTTCCGCACCAGCAGATGTCGCTGATTGAACCGCTGCGCGCTTATCGATTGATCCGCCACGCTGCTTGGTTGGTGACGCGTTGGGATGATCCCGCTTTCCCGCGGGCGTTTCCATGGCTGGCAGAGGCAGGGTATTGGGACCAACACATTCGCCAACTTGAGCAACAGTTGTTGCAGTTGGACCAGCCACTCTGGTTGGCTTAGCCCTCGTCTAGAAGGTGATTCCCGTCTGACACGAAAACGGCCTTGCATGAATGTTCACGCAAGGCCGCTCAATACGGGGCGTAACGCTTACTCAGGCTGCTCCGTAGGAGCAGGGTTCTCGATGCTTTGGTCAGGATCTGGGCGTTCGCCTGGAATAGGGTTGGCAACACCATCCCCATCGGCTTGACGTCGAGTCGCGTTGATCTCGGCGGACGGGTTACCCTGGGCCTCAATATGGATGCTCTCTTCAAGGGCTAGGATAAACGTTTGGCCGGGTTCGAGCGAGCAAGCACCGCTGTCGCAGGCAAGTCCATATTGACCATCTTCTGCATAAGCGCTGGCGGCAAAATCGCCAGAATAAATAGCGCTTTCTGAATCGTGGGTCTCAATGCAAGTAGCATCCTGGGTCGTAATGCGGATGCGGTCTCCGTTTAACTGCGCATTCGCGACTAGCAAACAATACTCTGGCAGAGAGTGAGTGGTGCCATTTGCTTGCTTCGGGTGCAATAAAATATCGGTATAGCGCGTTTGATTACTATCGAAACTCAAAGCTTCAACGACTTCGACGCCTACTTTTGCCCCGCTGGGCAGTTTCAGTGTGGACTCTTCTGCATGTAACGGAGACACAAAAAAGGTGCCCAGCAGGGCAGTGAGCCAAAAGGGCGAGGATTTGAATGACATAGCGTACTCTCAACAGTGGTTCCTGCCTTACCAGCAGGAAAATAGTGTTTTTATCATAGCACAGCTCAATGAGCGCCGAAGGGGGGTGCGTGTCACTCTGCCACAGGCAGCCTAGGTGCGTTAAAATAGATTAATCTACCGTTTTTGTTGTACATAAATTGTTTAAGGTATATTTTTTGTACAGGGTGGTTTGTGAAGATAAGCGTTCAGCTAGCACTCTTGGGGTAAGCAGCTAAACGGAAGAGACTACAAGCTACTTGGTAGCTTGCCGATAATGGAAGCTCGCTGGCGCGATAACATTGCTGCAAGGCGATTAAGTGATAGCGAATACGCACAGTTTGATGAGGCCTACAATGACCGACGATATCGCCCAACACTACCGTCAAATTATTACCGCGCTGGGTGAAAACCCTGATCGCGAAGGGCTGCGAGATACGCCAAAGCGTGCCGCTAAAGCGATGCAGTTTTTGAATGCTGGCTATCACCAGTCGCTAGAAGAAATTGTTAACGGTGCTGTGTTTGAGTCACAAACCGATGAAATGGTGCTGGTTAAAGATATCGAACTGTACTCGATGTGTGAGCATCATCTGCTGCCCTTTATTGGTAAATGTCATATTGCTTACTTACCCAGTGGTCGTGTACTAGGCCTATCCAAGTTTGCTCGTATTGTCGATATGTATGCTCGTCGCATGCAAATTCAAGAAAATCTGACCCGTGAAATTGCGGAGGCGGTACAGCAGGTGACTCAGGCGAGAGGGGTTGCGGTTGTGATTGAAGCACGCCACCTTTGCATGATGATGCGCGGTGTGGAAAAACAGAACTCCAGCATGACCTCTTCGGTGATGCTAGGCGGTTTTCGCAGTAATCAAGCGACGCGTCAGGAATTCTTAACTTTAATAAGCTAATGGAAGGCGGTCTCAGCCGTTTCATGTCAAAGGTTTGGTGAAATACGCCGTTTCGTCTTAGCATGAACAGGTAAATGAGCCTATCAGGCCGTCATTTGGTCAGGAGTCTGTCATGGAAGCGCTGAGAGAAACGCAGCTGTATTGCCCGTTTGCCTATATTGATGGCAGCTGGGTAGCCGCCGACAGCGGTGAGCAAATCAACGTCATAAACCCAGCCACCGGTGAGCCCGTTGGTGATATTCCAAGGCTGGGTAAAGCGGAGACCGAACGCGCCATTGATGCCGCCGATGCGGCATTACCTGCATGGCGGGCGCTCACTGCCCAGGAGCGTGCGGATTTACTGCTCAAATGGCATGATCTGATGCTTGAGCATAAGCAAGATCTAGCCTTGCTGATGACACATGAGCAGGGCAAGCCGATTAAAGAGGCGGAAGGAGAAATCGTCTATGCGGCGAGCTTCTTACGTTGGTTTGCAGAAGAAGCGCGCCGTGTGTACGGAGAAACCATTCCTGCAGCCAATGCCAATCAGCGCATTGTGGTGACCAAGCAGCCGGTGGGTGTTGTCGGGGCGATTACCCCCTGGAACTTTCCGGCAGCGATGATTACTCGAAAAGCGGGTGCTGCCTTAGCGGCAGGTTGTACCATCGTTGTAAAACCCGCCAGTCAAACTCCCTTTTCTGCCACGGCGCTTGCGCTACTAGCCGAGCGTGCTGGTATTCCTCGTGGTGTCTTCAATGTGGTGCCCGGCAGCGCTTCAGACATCGCCAAAGCACTGACACAGTCGCCGAAGGTGCGCAAAATCACCTTTACGGGGTCTACGGAAGTGGGTCGTACGCTGATGGCGCAAGCCGCTGAGCATATCCAGAAAATTTCCCTGGAGCTTGGGGGCAATGCACCGTTTATCGTGTTTGAAGACGCGGATTTAGACGCTGCCGTTGAAGGCGCGATGGCGGCTAAGTTTCGCAATGCTGGGCAAACCTGTGTGTGTACTAACCGCTTTCTGGTGCAATCCAGTGTGATCAACGCTTTTTGCGAAAAGCTGGCGGTGGCCATGAACAGCGAGCTAAAAGTAGGCGATGGCACCAAGCCCGGGGTGAATATTGGCCCGCTTATCGATGAAAAGGCGGTGAAGAAGGTCAGCGAGCACGTGCAGGATGCCGTTGATCATGGCGCTGAGTTGCTGCTGGGTGGTCACCCGCATCCGTTAGGGGGCAACTACTTCACGCCAACGCTGATTAGCTTTGCCACCGATAAGATGAAGGTGGCTCACGAAGAGACCTTCGGCCCGCTGGCCGCCGTTTTCCCTTTTGATGACGAAGAGACGGCGATTGAGATGGCCAACGATACCCAATATGGTTTGGCCTCTTACTTCTACTCCCGAGACCTTGCGCGTGTTTGGCGCGTGGCAGAGGCGCTGGAATACGGCATGGTGGGTATTAATACCGGGCTTATTTCCAATGCGGCAGCACCCTTTGGCGGTGTGAAAGCGTCGGGCCTTGGGCGTGAAGGTGGCCACCAGGGCTTGGAAGAGTATTTGGAAACGAAATATCTGTGCATTGATCTTGGTAAGTAACACGCCCTAGACCGAAAAAGCCCTCACTTGAAACCAAGTGAGGGCTTTTTTAATGCAGCAGGTTTATTTGCTGATTAATGGCGGAAGTGGCGCATGCCGGTAAATACCATGGCAATGCCCGCTTCGTTAGCGGCATCAATCACTTCCTGGTCGCGCATGGAGCCACCCGGTTGGATCACCGCTGTAATGCCTGCGGCGGCAGCGGCATCAATGCCATCACGGAAGGGGAAGAAGGCGTCAGAAGCCATCACAGAGCCTGGAACAGACAGCCCTTCATCCGCTGCTTTAATGCCCGCGATTTTAGCCGAGTAAACGCGGCTCATTTGGCCTGCGCCTACGCCAACCGTTTGGCCTGCTTTGGCGTATACAATCGCGTTGGATTTAACAAACTTAGCAACGCGCCATGCAAAGGCGAGATCGCGCAGCTCTTCCTCAGAAGGTGCACGCTCGCTCACCACGGTTAGCTCATCTTTAGTGACCATGCCTTGATCACGATCCTGTACCAGTAGGCCGCCATTCACGCGTTTGAAGTCAAACGCAGGCTGGGCCGTGCCGGGCCAATGAGCGCTGACGTCGAGCAGGCGAACGTTCTGCTTCTCGGCCACAATGGCGGCTGCCTCGTCGCTGACACCAGGAGCGATAATCACTTCGACAAACTGGCGATCAATAATCGCACGTGCGGTTTCAGCGTCCAGCGGTACATTGAAGGCAATAATGCCGCCAAAGGCGCTGGTCGGGTCGGTGGCGAACGCCTTGTCGTAAGCTTCCAGAGCCGTTGCGCCCACGGCAACGCCGCAGGGGTTGGCATGCTTAACGATCACACAGGCGGTATCGTCAAAGGCTTTTACGCACTCAAACGCCGCGTCGGTATCGGCGACGTTATTGAAAGAGAGCGGTTTGCCTTGAAGCGTTTTGGCGGTGGCAACGCTTGGCTCGCTAGCGGTGGGGTCAACATAGAAAGCGGCTTTCTGATGCGGGTTTTCACCGTAGCGCATGTCCTGCTTTTTATGCAGCTGCAGGTTGAAGGTACGGGCAAACGTGGTGTCTTCGCTGGCCACTTGACGGCCAAGGTAGTCAGCAATCGCGCCATCATAGCCAGCCGTATGCTCAAATGCTTTTACGGCTAAGTCAAAGCGGGTGGTGGCGCTTACTTGGCCGGACTGCTCTGCTAGCTCACCCAGCACCCGGTCGTAGTCGCTGGCGTTAACCACAATCGTGGTATAAGCGTGGTTTTTAGCGCAGGCGCGGACCATGGTTGGGCCGCCAATATCGATATTCTCGATGGCGTCTTCCAGCGTGCAGTCTGGTTGGGCAACGGTAGCGGCAAAGGGGTAAAGGTTCACAACGACCATGTCGATAGGTGTGATGTCGTTCTCTGCCATCACGGCATCGTCCTGGCCGCGGCGTGCCAGAATGCCACCATGGATTTTGGGATGCAGCGTTTTCACACGGCCATCCATAATCTCTGGGAAGCCAGTGTGCTCAGATACTTCCTTAACAGCGATACCGTTCTCTTGCAGTAAGCGGAACGTGCCACCGGTAGACAGAAGCTCAACACCGTGGTTGGCGAGGCCGCGGGCAAACTCTACGATGCCAGTTTTATCAGATACGCTCAGCAGGGCGCGGCGAACAGGGGTAGCGGTACTATCGGCCATAAGGGTGCTCGTCGTGGGCAGGTCGGAGGTGAAAACAGCAACGCCCCGTTAAGGGGCGTCACTATCGATTAATCCATAAAGCTTCAGCTTTTTGCGCAGCGTGCCACGGTTTAAGCCGAGCACGTCTGCGGCGCGTGTTTGATTGCCATCGGTGTGCTCCATCACGCATGCCAGCAGAGGAGCCTCTACTTCAGCCATCACCATCGCGTACAAGTCGGAGGTTTGACTGCCATCCAGATGCTCAAAGTAGCGGCGCATGGCGGTTTCAACCGCTTCTCTTAACGGCTGGGGCTGAGCGCTGGCGGAAGGGTCTGCTAGCGTACCGGAGAGTCGGGAGGAGCGCTCGCTGGAGAGCAGGTCTCGTTCAGTCATGCCGCATGGCTTCCTTTAACTAACAGACGCTGGGTGGCGTCGTGGGTCATGGCGTTATTCATCCATTCAAACTGCGATTCAGGCGTGGCGAGGGCATTAAATTGCTGTTTGAGCGTGCGCTGCTCGGCGTCTGTAAAGCGCTGGTCGTCGTTGAGATACCAGCCAACATGCTTGCGTGCGATGCGCACACCCATCGTCTCACCGTAGAAAGCGTGCAATGCCTGCAGGTGTTCACGCAGGACTTGCCCGCGCTCCGCTAAACTGGGTAGCGCTAATCGCTCACCGTGAGTTAAATAGTGAGTGATCTGTTGAAAAATCCACGGGTTGCCCTGCGCACCTCGTCCCACCATCACAGCATCGGCACCGGTATAGCGCAGCACATAGGCCGCTTTTTCGGGCGTTGTGATATCGCCATTAGCAATGACAGGAATGCTTAGGCGCGATTTGATGTCGGCAATGGTGTCGTACTCTGCCTCACCAGTATAGCGCTGTTCACGGTGGCGGCCATGGATAGCGAGTGCCTGTATACCGGCAGACTCGGCGAGCTGAGCAATGCGGCGTGCGTTGTTGGAGCTGGCGCACCAGCCTGTGCGAATCTTCAGCGTGACAGGGATATCAACGGCATTCACCACGGCGTCCAAGATGTCAGCCACCAGGGCTTCATCGCGCAGCAGGGCAGAGCCTGCCGCTTTGTTGCACACTTTCTTGGCCGGGCAGCCCATGTTGATGTCGATGATTTGCGCGCCAAGCTCCGCGTTAAGGCGAGCGGCCTGGGCCAGCATCTCAGCATCGCCCCCTGCAATTTGCACAACCCGGGGGTCGGGTTCACCCTCGTGGTCCATGCGTAGCTGTGATTTGCGGGTATGCCACAATGAGGGGTCGGCGGTCACCATTTCACCTACCACCCAGCCTGCTCCGAGCTTGCGGCAGAGCTGGCGAAATGGGCGGTCAGTAACGCCTGCCATGGGAGCCAACATTACCGGGTTAGGCAGTTGGTAAGGCCCAATCGCAGGTGGCGAAGTAGTCATCAAGGTCATTGCGGTGCACTTTGGTAGGCATGAAATCGACGAGTAGGACGTTTCAAGGGGGCGTATGATACGCCTACTCGGCAAGGGATTGAAGGCCAATTCCGATTTTATGCAGGGCGATGGCCCGTCAGGCGCACCCAGCCTTCACGTACGGTGGGTTCATCCATATAAAGCCCTTGGGCTTCGTAGGCTTCCAGTACGTCGGAAGCTTGATTAGCCAGTATGCCGGACAGCGCAATGTGACCGCCGGGCGCGACGTGGCCGGCAATCATGCTAGAAAGCTCTACCAACGGACCTGCTAAGATATTGGCCGTGACGATGGGGTAGGGGCCGCCTTCAAGCTGCTCAGGGTAGTAGAGCGCGAGCTGCTCCGCGCCAATAGCATTACGCTCGGCGTTGTCGCGGCTGGCTTGTAGCGCTTGTGGGTCAATATCCGTGCCGTCTGCATGGGTGGCACCCAATTTCAGGGCGGCAATAGCGAGGATGCCCGACCCGCAGCCTACATCCAGCACGGCTTTGCCCTGTAGCTCATTGCGCACGGCTAGTCCATCTAACCACTCAAGGCAAAGGGCTGTCGTTGGATGTGTGCCGGTACCAAATGCAAGGCCAGGATCGAGAATTAAATTCACCGCTCCGGCTTCGGGCGGCTCGTGCCAGCTGGGCACAATCCACAGCCGTTCACCCATGCGCAGTGGGGTGAAGTCATCCATCCACTCGCGTTCCCAGTCGCGGTCGGCCAGTAGCTCGTATTCAATAGTGGGGCAGGGCTCGCCGGGCATTTGCTCGGCCCAAGAGGCTTCAATACGACCTAGCATCTCATCGATGCCCTCTAAGTCATCGTAGAGCCCGGTCAAAATAGTGTCTTGCCATAGCGGAGTGGTGCCGCGCTCTGGCTCAAAGACAGGGTCGTCGTGAGCATCCTGAAGGCCAATAGCCGTCGCACCTTCCTCCAGCAGCAGCTCTTCAAGAAGGTCGGCTTGCTCGGGGGCGACATGCGCTTTTAATTGCAGCCAGGGCATGGGGGATCTCCACGGCGTGAAAAGGGTAAGGAGTCACTGAGGTAACCAACAGCAGCGGGGTGGCGATAGCCACCCCGCTGTATGGCTCGCGTTTAGGCGAGCAAGTAAACAGCCGTGTTCCTAGCTGCTTAGCTTCTTTTCCAGATAGTGAATATTGACACCGCCTTGGCGGAAGTAGCTATCCCGTACCAAGTCTTTCTGTAGGTCAATATTGGTCTTAATGCCTTCAACGAGTAGCTCGTCAAGCGCGTTGCGCATACGCGTCAACGCGATCTCGCGGTCAGCGCCCCAAGTGATCAGCTTGCCAATCAAGGAGTCGTAATGCGGAGGCACGGTATAGCCAGTGTACAGATGAGAGTCCATCCGAACGCCCAGGCCACCCGGGGCGTGGAACAGCGTGACTTTACCCGGAGAGGGCATGAAAGTACGCGCGTCTTCCGCGTTAATACGGCACTCAAACGCATGACCGTTCAGTGTCACATCTTCCTGGCGAATCGACAGCGGCAGGCCAGATGCAATGCGCAGCTGCTCTTTGACGATATCAACACCTGTGACCATTTCCGTCACCGGGTGCTCTACCTGAACACGTGTGTTCATCTCGATAAAGAAGAACTCACCGTCTTCATACAGGAACTCAAAGGTGCCTGCGCCGCGGTAGTTAATCTCAATGCACGCCTGGCGGCACGCTTCGAGTACTTTTGCCCGAGCGGCTGGATCGATACCTGGCGCGGGAGCTTCTTCCAGCACTTTCTGGTGACGGCGCTGGAGCGAGCAGTCGCGGTCATACAGATGAATGGCATTACCTTGGCCGTCTGCCAACACCTGTACTTCTACATGGCGAGGTTTCTCAAGAAACTTCTCCATGTACACCGTGCCGTCGCCAAAGGCGGCATGCGCTTCGGTGCGCGTGACCGTAATCGCAGAGAGGAGGTGACCTTCGGTATGCACCACGCGCATGCCGCGACCACCGCCGCCCGCTGCCGCTTTAATGATGACCGGGTAGCCAATGCGGCGAGCAGTCGCCAGATTAGTGGCGTCATCATCGCCTAGCGGGCCATCAGAGCCGGGAACGGTCGGCACGCCAGCCACTTTCATGGCTTCAATTGCGCTGACTTTATCGCCCATTAGGCGAATGGTTTCCGGACGCGGGCCAATAAAGGTAAAGCCTGAACGTTCTACCTGCTCGGCAAAATTAGCATTCTCAGAAAGAAAGCCGTAGCCAGGGTGAATCGCGCTTGAGTCGGTGACTTCAGCAGCGCTGATCAGGGCAGGAATATTCAAATACGATTGCGCAGAAGAAGCCGGGCCTATGCAGACCGCTTCGTCTGCTAGACGAACGTGCATCAGTTCACGGTCTGCCTTGGAGTGAACGGCAACGGTTTTGATCCCTAGCTCTTTACACGCGCGTAAGATACGAAGGGCTATCTCGCCGCGGTTCGCGATAAGTACCTTGTCCAGCATGGGAGAGTCCACCCGTGTTGATATGAAAGATTAAGCGAGGACGATCATGGGCTGATCGAATTCCACCGGCTCGCCATCTTCCACCAGGATGGCCTCAACCACGCCATCGCGGTCGGCTTCAATTTGGTTCATCATTTTCATGGCTTCAACGATACAAACAGTATCGCCTTGCTTAACGGTGTCGCCTACTTCCACGAAGGATTTTGCGCCGGGTGCCGGGCTGCGATAGAAAGTGCCGACCATCGGTGAATTCACCGCTTCACCACGGTAGCTGACTCCCTGCGGCTCTGCCTCGGCGGTAACGCTGGCGCTCGCTGCTTGGGGAGCGTGCGCTGGCTGGGCGTACTGCGGCATTGGCTGCGGCTGCCACGTCGTGCCGTTGGGGTGACGGCTAATGCGAACCGACTCTTCACCTTCTTGAATTTCGATTTCGCTGATGTTGGACTCTTCTAGCAGCTCAATCAGTTTCTTAACTTTGCGAATATCCATTCGTATAGCCCCAAAAGTTGATCAAAGTGTACGCTTTCGCAGGAGGTATATGCCTGCAGAGTGTGGCGTTTTCAAGCGCAGTAAACCAAATTTAAAAATGAAGAGAACGCTGCACGATGGCGAACGTTACCCTAGACTCAACGCTAAAAGATGAGTTTTTTAGCAAATATGGCAGCGGAGTTTGCCGAAAAAGTCATCCACTGTCCAGTGGCAGGCCTCCAGTGTGCTAAATTTGCGACTTAAACAACTGTTTGACGATGATCGCGACACGGTGCCCTAAAAACGCGCTGAAAGCCGAGTAACCCGTATGTGGGTGGAAGCCTTGGCGCCTTATCCCTGTTGCCAGCGCTGGAAGGCATCCAGGTGTTGAGTGAGTCCCTGGGCAGTTACTTCGCCCTGAATGCGTGCTTCACGCACTTCTTCACCCTGATGAAAGAGTAGCAGGCTGGGTGGGCCAAACAGATTAAAATGGTTGAGCAGCTCACGACTTTGGGCGTTGGTCTCAGTCACATCGACCGCGATTAGCTGAAAATCGTTCAATACAGCGGCGACGTTGGGGTCGGGATAGACTTCTCTTTCCATTAGCTTACAAGAGATGCACCAGTCGGCCGTGAAGTGAGCGAAGACAGGTCGTCCTTCCTGAGCAGCTTGTTCCACGACGGTTTGCAAGGCACTGAGCGTGTTGATTTCCTGAAACTCAGGAGCAGCAGTGGCATGGCTAGTGCCCGAAGAAGTGACAGACGACAGGGGGCGCAAAGGGTTGCTTCCTCCTTGGGCTGCACCGAGCACGAGTGCCACACCCCAGGCCAGCAGCATTAACCCCGCTGTTTGGCGAGCTTTTGCCCAACCTTGGGAGGGCGATGTGTTGAGTGCTCCAATGGTAAGAGCACTACCTATCGCCAGTGCTGCCCACAGTAATAAAGAGATGGAGGGCGCGATTAATCGTTCAATCATCCAGATCGCAACGCCTAATAACAGCAGGCCAAAAGCAATTTTAACACCATTCATCCAACCGCCAGAACGCGGCAGTAACGTGGTCCCAAAGGTGCCTACGAGTAACAAAGGGAGCCCCATGCCAAGCCCCAGCGCAAACAGCACAGCGCCGCCCAAAGCGGCATCCCCAGTGGAAGAAATAAACACTAAGGCACCGGCCAAGGGGGCCGTGACACAGGGAGAAACCACCAGTACTGACAGCGCGCCCGCTACTGCTAACCCCATTGGGCCACTGCGCTGGGCACGCGCTTGCCACGCATCGATGGTATTCGCGATGCGCGGGGAGACGCGCAGATCAAACGCGCCAAACATCGCTAAAGCGAACAGTGTAAATAGAATCGCAAAGGTGATTAACACAGGCGCAGACTGTAAATGTGCCTGAAGGTTAAGTCCGGCACCGAATAGCCCCATTAACACCCCCACCAGGGCATAGGTAACGGCCATGCCTAGCACGTAGCTGGCTGAGAGTACGAAAGCGCGCGGCTTGGTAGGATTCTGACCGACCACGATAGACGACAGAATCGGTATCATCGGCAGCACGCAGGGTGTAAAGGTTAGCCCAATGCCCGCCAGGAAAAAGAGGCCTAGGGCCAGTGGTAGGCTGGTATTGCTGATCAGAGTGCTGAACTTGCTATCTTCACTTTGCGGTACAGACAGGGCTGCACCCGTACTCACCTCACTTGTGGGGGTTGAGGTGCTCTCACCTTGCCAGTTGGCAAACGCGCTGGGCGGTGATGTCTCCGCGGCCTCTAGCGTGATGCGTTCAGGTGGGTAGCATAAACCAGCATCGGCACACCCCTGAAAGGTCAGCTCGAGGCGGATGGGTCCGCTATAAGCCGTGCTAAGTGGCACCTCAAAGACGAGCTGGTCGCGAAAAACGTAGACATCCCCCATGAATTCATCGGTGGTGAAAGTTCCCTGTGGTATCACCGGTTCTTCTAAACTGACGGATGCTTGCTGGCTGCTAACCGCCAGTTGATGGCGGTATAAATAATACTCATCAGCGATATCGATCCCGATGCTGAGCGTCTCGCCATCGTGCCAAGCGCTTGGCTGGAAGGCTTCCATCACTGGCAAAAAATCACTTTGATTGCTTGAGGAAAACCACTGGCCATGGGCGAGTACAGGTAGCCAACACAGCATTAAAAATAGACTGAAACGTTGCATGAGTAACACGGAGTATCCTTACGCAGTAGTGTCAAATGGAGGCGCAAAGAGGCAGGATAGCGCAACTACTGAGATTAGCGTACTTGCTGCGGTGACGTGCCGCGGTGCTTCATGCTCCGTTAATCTAAACGCAAAAGGCCGCCTATCAAGGCGGCCTTTACAAGCAGGGTCGTGACGCTGTTTATGCTTTTTTGTAAGCAGCGGCAGACTTCTCAATGGCCTTGCGAGCGGCTTCAACACCTTCCCAAGACTCTACTTTCACCCATTTGCCTTTTTCGAGATCTTTATAGTTCTCGAAAAAGTGAGCAATTTGCTGACGCAGCAGCTCGGGAAGGTCAGTCACTTCCTGCACGTCATCATACAGTGTCGACAGTTTGGGGTGCGGTACGCAGACCAGTTTAGCGTCTTCACCGGCTTCGTCAGTCATGTTCAGAATGCCGACCGGGCGCGCACGAATGATGCTGCCTGGGGCAACGGGATGAGGCGTTACGACCAGTGCGTCCAGCGGGTCACCGTCGTCTGCCAGTGTGTGCGGAATAAAGCCGTAGTTGGCCGGGTAGAACATGGGCGTGGCCATGAAACGGTCAACGAGGAGGGCACCCATGTCTTTGTCGATTTCATACTTAATCGGCGCGTGATTGGCAGGAATCTCAATCGCCACATAGATATCGTTGGGCAGATCCTTTCCAGCGGGGATGTTATCAAAGTTCATCGTTGGTTCCTTGGCTTGGCTTTTCTTACCTATTGCGGAGCGCAGTAGTTAAGCAGTTGATGCATTGCATTAATGGTGAAGAATTATACGAACATGGTTGATAGATTACCAATGCGACATAGGTGTTTAACAGCATAGTGGTGGATGCGTTGTGTGTTTAAGAACCTCACAGTTTCCGCTAAGTCACTGCAGCGAAGCCCTTTGTTCGGCAGTTCATGAAGCGGTTTTGTGCTGGTCGCGACGTTTGGTGGGCATCGTTTCGCGGTTGCAGCGTGTATGATAGCCCCATGTGGTTGTGATGGTAGTCGCGATAGTGAGCCGTAAGCCCAGGAGGATGAGTTGGCGCACGCCCAGTTGCTAATGAGTTATGGTCAAGCGTTTGTTGCCCCAGAGCGGCGGCAGCACAGAAGCTCTATGTCGGTGTGCCTGCCTGATGCGCCGTTGTTAAAAGTGAAAGGCGGCTGCGCGGTCATTAGTGACTCTATTTCCCGCAATACCATGGCCAAGCAGGCGGGGGATTTAAGCGTGCGAGGCTTTCTTGCTGATTACTACTCAACGCCGGAGCATTGGGATACCAAAACCTCGGCCACTCGCGTGCTGCGCGCTCTAAATAGCTGGTGTTATAGCCAAAGCCAGCATGTTAAGGAAGGCAGTTTTGTTTCCTCGCTTTCGGCGGTGGTGTTTCTAGGTCGTGACGGGCATCTGTTCCATATGGGCGATACCCTCGTGTTTCGACTGCGCGGCGCTGAATTTGAACAGCTCACCCGCGACCATGTGACCGATGTAGGGGGCTATCGTTACCCTTCCCGTGCATTGGGTATGGATGGCAGTGTCGATATTGACTATACCCATTTGGCGTTAAAGCAGGGCGACCTGTTTGTATTTACTACCCAAGCGGTGCGCGGCACGCTGATGCCCTCAGACTACGTGCGGCTTATTCGCCAAGATGCCAGTGACCTGGATGCGGCCTGTGAGCGGTTGGCCAGCGAAGCCAAGCAGCGTGCTCAGGAGCGTGGCTACGGCGGTGACCAGTTCTGCTTTCAGCTACTGCGCATTGATGAACTGCCCGAAGAAGCAACCGACCATCCGAGCATGCTCTATGGCGACCTGCCGATTCCTCCTGAACTAGCCCCTGGCGAGCGCCTTGACGGGTTAGAAATTCAAGCGGTGCTGTCGCGCAATGCCCAATCGCGTGTTTACCGCGTGCGCGACGTGCATAGCGACCGCGTTATGGTGATGAAAGCACCCAGCCCAGAGCTTTCGCTGCGTAACGCCTATTTAGAGCATTTTTTACTTCAGCAGTGGGTGGTCGAGCGCGTGAATTCACCCTTTGTCGTGAAGGTGATGGAGCCATCGCGGCCACGTCGCTACCTTTACTATCTCATGCAGAACGTGGAGGGTGAGACGCTTCGCCAGTGGGCGGAGCGTCACCCGCAGGCGAGCCTTGTCCAGCGTTTGGATATTGCCAACCAGTTAGGTAAAGCCGTTCAAGCGTTACATCATCGGGATATTATTCATCAACAAATCACCCCCGATAACGTGCTGGTAGATCAGCATGGGAAAGTAGTGTTAACGGACTTTAGCGCCTGCCATATGCGCGAAGTAGATGGCCATCGTCATTCTGGTGAGCTGCTACGCCAAATTGGCTTTAATGAGCATACTGCGCCCGAATATGCGCTTGGCGATAGCGTGGGTCGGCGCAGCGATCAGTACTCGCTGGCCTCGACGGTGTATTGGTTGCTGACAGGTGAGTTGCCCTACATCCTGACGCCTAATCGCCTGCGCTGTCATACCGATTTAGAGGAGCTCAGCTACCGCAGTGCGCGTACCACTAACCCAGAAATTACGCCTGCACTGGATGATGCGCTGCGCCGGGCACTAGACCCACAGCGGCCGCTGCGTTTCAGGCGTATGTCGGAGTTTTTACACGCGCTCCGGGTGCCGCTGGGTCGGCTGCCCCAGAAGGAGGAGCCGCGCCCAGAGTCCAGGCGTTTCTGGCAAGGCGTTGCGGGCATTTTGCTACTACTGCTGGTGCTTTCTTGGCTGCTGCGATAAGGCGGCATCACATAGAGCGCTATATGTGATTGGCGTACAGCGATTAAAAAAGGGGCGATGACTATGTCATCGCCCCTTTTTACAGGCCAGCGTTTACGCCAGCAAACGCCCTACAGCGTGAACTTAGGCAGTTTCTGCTCTACCTTCGCTAGTTTCAGCTTAGCGACTTTCGGCAGGCCATTCTCAAATGGAGGGAAGTCTTCGCCCTGAATTAACGGCGAGAGGTAGTCCCGGCACGCTTGAGTAATATCAAAACCGCTTTCGCTGATGAAATCACGCGGCATGAATTTTTCTTGGTTGGCCACTTGCGACAATGGCGCAGAAATCACATCCCACTGGTAGGGCGTTTGTGAAATACGGCGAATCGCGGGCATCATGGAGTTTTTGCCAGCAAGGGCCAGCGTCACGGCTTCACGGCCAACGGCATAAGCCTGCTCAACGTCGGTTTTGGACGCTAGGTGGCGTGCGGCGCGCTGCAGGTAGTCAGCGACTGCCCAGTGATATTTGTAGCCCAAATCCTGTTTGATCATGCCTGCCAAAGTAGGCGCAACGCCGCCTAGCTGGCGGTGACCGAAGGCATCCGTATTGCCCGCATCCGCCAGGAAGGTGCCGTCTTCGTAACGCGCGCCTTCCGACACCACGATGACGCAGTAACCGTACTTTTTAACGCTCTCATCGACCCGTGCCATGACCGCTTTACGGTTAAACGACACTTCAGGGAAGATAATCAAGTGCGGCGGTTCACCTTCGCCTTCGCCTGCTAAGCCACCGGCGGCAGCAATCCAGCCCGCATGGCGCCCCATCACTTCCAGTACAAACACCTTGGTAGAGGTGGCGCACATGGAGGCGATATCCAGCGATGCTTCCCGCGTAGACGTCGCAATATATTTCGCCACGCTGCCAAAACCAGGGCTGTTATCGGTAATGGGCAAGTCATTATCAACGGTTTTGGGAACGTGAATGGCGGTCAGCGGGTAGCCAAGTTTTTCGGAGAGCTGTGACACCTTAAGGCAAGTGTCCGCACTGTCGCCGCCGCCGTTATAGAAGAAGTAGCGGATATCATGCGCTTTAAACACCTCGATGAGGCGCTCGTACTGGGCACGATGCGTATCAATATCCTTCAGCTTATAGCGGCAAGAGCCGAAAGCGCCGCCCGGCGTATAGCGAAGCGCGGAAATAGACTCGTCGCTTTCCTGAGTGACATCGATAAGATCTTCCGTCAGCGCACCAATAATGCCGTTGTGACCGGCGTATACCTTGCCAATCTGGTCGGGGGCTTGCCGGCAAGCTTCGATAACGCCGCAGGCGCTGGCATTGATGACGGCGGTAACGCCACCGGACTGGGCGTAAAAGGCATTATGCTGGGCCATGGAAACGTCTCATCTCCTGAAAACGGGTGGTTGCATCATTGTTAACGGCAAGAAATCAATTTCTTACCTGAATTCTGTACACGTACGATAAGCATACGTATTGCTACAGCGTTCGTAACGCAGCAAAGTTTAGCGCAAAGCCATTTCTGCTGCATTACATGCTGCTAGTAGGCCAGGCTGCTTAAGTGTTGCACGGCATCGTGTTAGTCATCGCCGCCATCAAGGGCTTGCTCGCGTTGAGCCAGCCGCCAGCCGCCCAAATCTTTGTAACGGTTTACCATGGCGCAAAACAGCTCTGCTGTCCGTTCGGTGTCGTACCGTGCCGAATGCGCTGCCTTGTTATCAAATTCAATGCCCGCGGCTCGGCAGGCTCTGGCGAGAACGGTTTGGCCATACACAAACCCAGCGAGCGTTGCGGTATCAAAGCTTGAAAAGGGGTGGAACGGATTGCGCTTCACGTTGCAGCGGTTGGCTGCGGCATTCAAGAACCCATGATCAAAAGCGGCATTGTGACCTACAAGGATTGCCCTAGAGCAGCCGTGGGCTTTAAGCGACTTACGAATGGGGCGGAAAATCTCTCCTAGCGCCTCAGATTCACTGAGTGCCACCTGACGACGCAGTGGGTCATCGAGGTTAATCCCGGTGAAATCCAACGCGGACTGCTCAACGTTAGCACCCTCAAACGGGTGGATATGATAGGCATAGGTGGCATCGGGCAGTAAATTGCCATCTGGGTCCATTGTCAGTGTGACAGCTGCAATTTCCAGTACTGCGTCCGTTTGGGCATTAAACCCACCCGTCTCCAAATCGATGACAACCGGTAAATAACTGCGAAAACGCTGGGCCATCAATTCGCGGGCAATTGCCTCGCTCATGCAGCTCTCCTTAGTAAAGCGAGTAGTCGGTCAGGGTTAGCGGCGCAAGGTGCCGCTATGGTTGAGGGGATTCTAGCAGCTTTACCCCTAAGGCGTCGTTGACGGTATTCGCTGAGCATTGAGAACGCTATACTGACGGTTTGAATAAACAGGTAGCGCTGAAGGGCGCTACCCCTTCTGGTGAACTGCTTTTTACAAGGAGCAAAGAATGTCCGATGTCAAAAAGGTTGTACTGGCATATTCAGGCGGCCTGGACACATCCGTTATCGTTAAGTGGTTGCAAGAGACCTACAACTGCGAGGTGGTGACCTTTACTGCCGACATCGGTCAAGGTGAAGAAGTCGAACCCGCCCGCGCCAAAGCGCAAGCGCTAGGTGTGAAAGAGATCTATATCGAAGATCTGCGCGAAGAGTTTGTACGCGACTACGTCTTCCCGATGTTCCGCGCGAATACCATTTATGAAGGTGAGTACCTGCTGGGCACCTCTATCGCTCGGCCGCTGATCGCTAAGCGCTTGATTGAGATTGCCAACGAGACCGGCGCAGACGCCATTTCTCACGGTGCCACCGGTAAAGGCAATGACCAAGTGCGTTTTGAGCTGGGCGGCTATGCGCTTAAGCCAGGCGTTAAAGTCATCGCACCATGGCGCGAGTGGGATCTTACTTCCCGCGAAAAGCTGATGGCTTACTGTGAAGAGCACAACATTCCGGTCGATTTCTCCAACAAGAAGAAGAAATCTCCCTACTCCATGGATGCCAACCTGCTGCACATTTCCTACGAAGGCGGCATTTTGGAAGATCCTTGGGCCGAAGCCGAAGAGGACATGTGGCGTTGGAGCGTTTCTCCGGAAGCCGCGCCAGAGCAGCCGACTTACGTTGAGCTGACGTTCGAGAAAGGCGACATTGTAGCGATCGACGGCGAAGCGCTGAAAGCGCATGAAGTGCTGGAGAAGCTCAACAAACTAGGTGGTGATAACGGCATTGGCCGCCTGGACATCGTTGAGAACCGCTATGTGGGCATGAAGTCTCGCGGCTGCTACGAAACACCCGGTGGCACGATTATGCTGCGTGCGCACCGTGCGATTGAATCGCTGACGCTGGATCGTGAAGAAGCTCACCTGAAAGATCAGCTGATGCCCAAGTACGCCGAAGTCATCTACAACGGCTACTGGTGGAGCCCAGAGCGCCGCATGCTGCAAGCCGCTATTGACGAGACGCAGAAAAATGTCTCCGGTGTTGTACGCATGAAGCTCTACAAAGGTAACGCCACGGTCGTTGGTCGTAAATCTGAGCAGTCACTGTTTGATGAGTCTATCGCAACGTTTGAAGACGATGCAGGTGCTTACAATCAGAAAGATGCCGAAGGATTTATCAAGCTGAATGCCCTGCGTCTGCGTATTGCGGCAGGTAAAGGCCGCCAGCAGAGCTAGCGTTTAACGGTGGCCAGCCTTAGGGCTGGCCACAACGTAACAGGAGCCGTTATGTTTAAAAAGTTGCTTGCAGGCTTATTTGGCTCACAGGGCGATGGTGAAGCGAACGCTAGCACCAAGGCTGCTGAGCCGATTGAGTACAAAGAGTATTTAATTATTTCTCAGCCTGACAATCAGAGCGGTCAATACCGTGTTAGCGGCTGGATACGCAAGCCTGATAGCCAGGGCGGGGCGCAAGAGCATCGATTTGAACGTTCTGACATGCTGCCAGGGCGAGACGCCTGCGATGCGTTGATGGTCTCCAAAGCGCAGCGCTATATCGACGAGGTGGGCGATTCAATGTTTGAACCCGATCCTCGCCGAGAGAGCGGCACTGCTCCTAGCTGATGTGAACATCCATCAGGGAGCGTGCATCAGCAGCGGCCTGCAGTATGAGTCCTGCAGGCACGCTTGGGTTCACGTCGCCTTGTTCACACGCTTCAACATCTGTTAACAGCTTGCCTAACGCGCCTATTCGTTGAGTTAGTGCCTGGCTAACGGCCTGACTGAGGGGAAGCTCTTGAAGCATGGCTTCTAAGTTCACCCCTAAAATCACTGGCATATGCGAAAATAGCCCAGCAATAAAGCCTTCTTCCTCGTCTAACCCGCGCTGTTCGGCTAAGGCTTCACAGGCAAATGCCCGCGTTAAGCCATTGATCAAGTTGACCTTGCTAGCAGGATTGTTGCCAGCCAGCATGACGATGGAGACTAGGGTGCGTAGCTCCTTTAAGCCGATAATATGGATGCAGTCCAGTAGCTTATAGGCAGGTCGTTGCGCGGCTTTGCCAGCAGAGTTGGCACGCTTAAATACCGCGTTTAGCAGATATGGGTCTCTCGCAATCAGTGTACTTAAGGCTGGCAAGCGTACTTTATCGCTATAAAGCTGAGCAAGTAGCTGCATCTGATTGGCGCGCGAGGTGCTGTGGCGCTGAGTAGTGGTGACTTGGACTTGGGGGCGCTGGTAAAAATAACCTTGAAATAGGCTAAACCCCAGTGCTTTACACTGCTCAAACTGTTCATACGTTTCCACGCGCTCTGCCAAGAGTGTATAACCGTCTTGGTCAAGGCGTTTAATAAGCGCGATGGGGATGCCCGTTGAAATATCAAATTTAATGATGTCAGCGATATTTAACAGAGGACGGTTGGCAGCGTTGGGTTCGAAATCATCTAATGCTAACGTATACCCCAGGGCTTTTAGTCTGCGTAAAGCCGCTAACAGTGGCTCGTTTACCTGCGTGTCTTCTAATACCTCAATGACAATTTGATCAGCCGGTAAGCTAATTAAATCGGGATTGAGTAACCAGTCACCGGAGGCATTAATAAACAGCTGCCGCTGGCCGCAGAGTTTATCTAATCCTATTTCATAGATGGCTACCGCACAGGCCCGCGCGGTGGCTTGTACGTCATCAAATACATGGGCACTGTTGGCTGTGACATCACCGCGATAGAGCAATTCATCTGCTACATGCTGCAGCTGTGCGTTAACAATGGGCTGGATGGCGATCGTGTAATGACCTGTACTCGACTCTTGTTGCGCTGACCCTTGCATAGTGCCGCTGCTCCAACTGTCAGGGGGTAAAACGTGCGAGGTCGCGAAGAATAGCGTAAAAGCTTGCGCTTACGCTAGTTACATTGGGTCACAATGCGTTGAATGGCACAATTGTTCACTTAAACGCTATGACGGGGTAGTTCAAGTTGAAGGGCGGTTCCGCCTAGTGTGGATGTTTCGGCCCATAGCTTTCCGCCTAAGTGGTGGATAATAGCGCGGCTAATGGGCAGCCCTAAGCCGCTTCCTTTTGGCCTCCCTTGTATCTTAGGGGACTCTTTTAGTTTTAATTGATAAAACTTTTCAAACACATTTTCGCGTTCAGCAACGGGGATGCCGGGGCCATTATCTTCAACGCTTAGCCGAAAAGCACCGTTGTACTCATAAATGCGTAGCGTAATCCTGGGTTGCTGAGTGTCAGCAAACTTTCGAGCGTTTTCCAGTAGGTTGATAATGACCTGTTCTAATCGGTCGGGGTCGGCTAACACCATCGCTGTGGATACCTCTGCGATGAACTCAAACGTTAACCCTTGCTCGTCATGTAAACGAGCCAGTGCTTCGCTGCTTTGTTTGGCGACTAAGGCTAAATCTACCGGCACTGGTTTGAGGGAAAGTCGACCGCTTTCAAGGCGTGCTAAGTCGAGAATTTCATCAATGAGGCGAGACAGGCGCTGACTCTCTAACACCATGATGCCGAGAAAGTGCTGGCGTTTTTCTGCTTCGATGTCGGGCGTGTCGCGCAGTATCTCGGCAAACGAGCGAATAGACGTGAGCGGTGTGCGCAGCTCGTGGCTAACCATCGCGACAAACTCATCTTTCATGCGGTCGACTTCTCGCAGGCGCTCATTGGCACTGCGTAGCTCTTCACCTACTCGCGCCAACTCCTGAGATTTTTGCTCCAGCCGGCGATTGTACTCTAGCGCTTGAGAGGTGGTGTCCAAAATCGTCAGCACGGACTCCATGTCAAGCGCTTCACCGCGCAGGACAGAATTGATCAAGACGCTGGCAGAGGCGCTACCCAGTGAGCCTGATAGTGCTTGTTCGGCCCGTGTGATCAACTCGCCCGAGGCAGGCCGCTGGTAGGCCTCGGCGTCGCCTAGCGGGGCGTCGAGCGCTGTAAATACCCTTAGCGTGGCCCCGTGGCCTAAGTAACGTACCAGTAGCGTGTACAGAGCACCTTCAGTGGTTTGCCCCTGCCAGCGGGCGGTCGTGGGTAGGTGAGGGTGCATCGCTTCGGTAAACAGCGCGGCTTGGGTTTGTTCCATAGGCGTTGGGCGAGTGAACAGCGAAATACCTACCAGTAGCCCAACATTTGCTAGCATGCTCCAAAACAGTGAGTGGGTATAAATATCCCATCCGCTGAGGCCCAGTAGGGCATAGGGCGATAGCCAGCTAATACCCCACGGACCCTGGGTGATAAGCGACGCTTCTAACCAGCCCGACTGTGCGAATCCAGGTAGCAGTAGCGTATAAAACCAAATGAAGAAGCCCGCCAGTAGCCCTAGCGTGGCCCCTTGGCGTGTTGCGCCACGCCAGTAAAGCCCAATTAACAGCGCAGGGGCAAATTGGGCGACGCCTGCAAACGAAACCAGCCCAATGGTTACTAGGCTGTAGCTATCGCCAATCAGCGCATGGTAGAGATACCCCAAAAGGAGAATCAGTAAGATCGCAACGCGTCGAATATTGAGCAGCCAATCCGCGAGCCGACCATGACGTCCACTATAGAGCCCCTTGACCTTTAGCAGCAGCGGCATCATCAGCTGATTACTGACCATCGTTGAAAGGGCAATGGTCTCGACAATCACCATACCGGTCGCTGCAGAGAGTCCTCCGATAAAGACCAGCAGTGGTAGGCCTTCTAGCCCTGCCGAAAGCGGCAGCGTGAGTACAAAGCTGTCGGGGTCGCCCTCGCCAAGTAGCAATCCGGCTAAGGCAATCGGGATGACAAACAGATTAATGAGCAATAAATAGAGCGGGAAAAGCCAGCTGGCTCGGTCTAAATGCTGCTCGTCGACATTCTCGACCACTAATACCTGAAACTGACGAGGCAGAGTAAAGAACGCCAAAAATGCCAGCAGCAGCATGCCCACCCACCCCGTGGCTCCACCCGGCACGTTCTCCAGGCGCATGCTATGCATTAAAGCGGGGGTGGCGGCAACCTCAGCCAGTAGCGCGGCAGGTCCTGCAAATAATATAAACGTGACAAAGATACCGACGGCTAAAAAAGCGATCAGTTTTACCAAAGACTCTACGGCAATGGCGGCGACCATACCTTCGTGGCGCTCACTGGCATCCAAGTGGCGCGTGCCAAAGAGAATAATAAACACGGCGAGCACCATCGCGATCCAAAAAGAGCGATCCATCCAGAAGCGTTCGTTGTCCAGCGTGGTGTCAGCGCCTAGTGGGTAGTTCATCAGTACAGCGTGGCTCACCGTGATAGCCTTGAGCTGGAGCGCAATATAGGGAGTGATGGTAATAAGCGCCATGAGCGCCACTAGTGCGCCCAATCGAGAACTCTTGCCATAGCGAGCGCTAATAAAGTCAGCAATGGATGTGATGCGCTGCTGTGCGGCAATTCGCACCATTTTGCGTAGCGTAAAGGGGGCCAGCAGCATTGCCAATGTTGGCCCCAGGTAGATCAGTAAAAAGCTGGGGCCGTACTGCGCGGCGCGCCCAACGCTGCCGTAAAATGTCCACGCGGTGCAGTATACCGCGATGGAGAGCGCGTAAACGGTTGGGGAGCCGATCAACGAGCGCCCTTGTTCGGCGCGGCGGTCTCCCCAGGCGGCGACCATAAATAGCAGGGCTAAATAACTAAAGGCGGTACCAATAACCACGAGATCGCCGCGCATGGTCATGGCCTCTTGGGGGGCTCAACCAGCCATGCAGTAAAGCCAATGAGCACGCCCCAAACGATAAAGAGGTACAGCGGAAGCCAACCCAGCAAGCCCGGTAGACGGTCGATAATGAGCAACATTGGCGGGCAAAACATAAATAGAGCAAGCAGGGTAAGCGCGATAAACCGTTCGCGCCTGCGATGGGAAGCGCTCACGCTCTTCATGATGCGCTGGCATCCTCTTTATCAAACGCATTGGCTTGTAGAGCAAGCAGTTCTTCCAATGTATCAATGCCTCGGGCTTCTAACCGTGGCAGCAAGGCCAGCCATAGCTCTGCGGTAACGCGCGCATCACCGAGCGCTGTGTGGCGCGTATTGGGTGGAAAGTGAAGATCATAGCGCTTGGCAAGTGTATCCAAATCGTGACCATCCAGCGCTTCATCCAGTGCCTTTGAGATGAGCAGCGTGTCTAAAATAGGCATGTCAAACGCGATGCCTCGACCGCTAATCGCCAGCAGATCGAAAGCGGCATTATGAGCCAGTAGCACGGCATCGCCGACGTAATCACGAAATTGCTCAAGCACTCTATCAAGCGAGTCAGCCCCTGCGACATCTGCATCGGTAATGCCGTGTATCACCGTGCTGGCCGCCGGAATTGATCGTTTAGGATCCACAAAGTGATCAAAGGCATCGCTTGCTAATAAGCGTCCATTGACAACCCGACAGGCCCCTAAGCTAATGACAGTATCTCCCTTGCGAAGCTCCAGGCCCGTGGTCTCGGTATCGAAGGCCACAATATCCAGGCAGCGTAGGGCGCGACTGGCTAAGGCCTCATCCGGTGCGGGAAGCTGCGCAATGCCAAAGTCATGGAACTCAGGGCGCGGTGGTGTCGGTTCTCGCGGTGCCTGTACTTGCGCAATCGTCGGTAGCGGCAGTCGCAGTCTTGCGTGGCGTTTATCTACATCGGCCACGCTCCAAATATCGGTGGCGTGCTGGCGCAGAATATCTGCCACGGACGGGCTAAGCGGCAGCGTGGTCAGCGGGTGTTCGCGCCACACGGTCAGTTCACTTTCAGGAACAGGCGCTCCCTGCCAAATCAAATCAATGTAGGCACGTTTTTGGTTGAGCGTAATTTCGCCTTCAAAACCGCTGCTGGGCAAGTGGCAACGTAGGTGGTCTACCAGGGAATCGAATAGTTCAATTAGCGCAGGGGCATCGCCCTTGAACCAAGCGGGCACACCAATAGGGGTAATCAAGCGATGGGCGGGATCAAGACGCTCATCCAAGGATTGCCAAAAGTCATTTGACCAAATAGGTTTTAAGCGTTCGCCGTGATACTGGAGATCGTCTAGTAGCGAGCCGATCTCCGCAACATGTGTGTTTAACGCTTGGCTCTCATCGTGCACCACTTGTTCTAGACGTGCTCGTAGCTCACGCGATGTGTCGCTTGCTGGAAGCTGGCGCATAGCTTCAGCAGCGCTGCTCACACTTGCGGAGTGTTGGCGAAGTGTGGGCAGCAGGCGGTTAAGCTCGGCCCGTACACCCATTTCATTATTCCAGGTATTGGTGGCGTCGCTGCAGGTGACTAGGGTTTCGTGCTCGCTACCAGGCACGCGGCGAATGACGACTTTTAACCAACGCTGGTCGCAGGGGGCCAGCATTTCGCGCGGCGAGCCGTCCTCCGGCAGTTGGGCCATGGCATTCGCGAGACTGGTGGTGGGGAGTAGTGCATCTAGGCGTTTGCCAAGGCCAAGTCCTGTATTGCCCGCAAAGAAGTTCTCGGCGGCTTGGTTAAAGAGCATCACCCGGCGGTGTCGGTCGCAAAGTAACAGCGGAGTTTCCAGCACTTGAAGCAGTGTTTCCAATTCCTGGCGTATACGCGATGCGCTTCGCGCGCCTTCCGCGTGCGCGGTGGCGAGCCGTGAACGGTCAGCGCGCCAGCTATTGCTAACACGACGAAGGTCAGGGCCGAGTCCTTTTAACCAGCCTTCTGGCGTGTTTTCATCTTGCGCATCTGGGTTGGCCACCCAGCGTGCCAGTTGGGTTTGAAGGTGTCGAAGGGGCGTAAACAGCATGCGTTCAAGAAGCAGGCCCATCAGAAATAGCGTGATGCCACCTGAGAAGCTGCCTATCCATAGGGCTGCACGCGCAAAGCCAGAGAGCACTAGCTGGCTGTCTAACCAGGCTGCAAAAAGAGCGCCACCTAGCAAGCTGATGCCGCTAAGTAGCAGCCACATGCCTACCAATCGCTGGCGTTTTGGAAGGCCTTTAGGGGTCATGATGCACGCTCGTTAAGTAGCGCTTTAACCTTGTCTACCAGTTGCTGGGTCGAGAAAGGTTTGGTGACGTAGTCATCTGCTCCCAACGCAAAGCCTTTTTCACGCTCTACTTCACGGCCATGAGCCGTTAACATAATCACCGGCAGATGCCGTTCGGTGTCAGTGCGGCGCAGCTGCTCCAGCACTTCAAAACCGCTAATGCCTGGCAAGCTGATGTCTAGCAGCAGTAGGTCAGGAGAGGAGTCGGCAATTCTCAATAGCGCGGTTTCGCCATCGGGCGCGGTGGTGACCGTCAGCCCAGCGTGAGACATGAGAAACTCAAGGGACAGCAGGATGTTGGGTTCATCATCGACCACTAATACGTTGGCCATTACGGTCTCCCCAGCGGTTTTAGATGAGCAGTGCGACTGCAAGCGATGGTTTAAGTGTATGTAGCGTACGGCATTCGGCCAAGACGACCTTGGCCGAATGCCGGTGATGGAAACCTCTGATCGGTAAACAGGACAATGCGCGTTTTATTGTTATCGGCTTATGAAGCCGTCAGCCACCGCTATTGGGCTAACAGCCTGATGGATGAAGTGAGCGACGTGTCATGGACGCTGCTAAGCCTGCCTCCTCGCCACTTTTCCTGGCGTATTCGCGGCAATCCGATGAGCTGGTGGTTAAAAGAGTACGAGCGGTTAAGCCAGCCCTACGATGTGGTGCTGGCAACATCCATGGTCGATATCGCCACCCTGGTGGGGCTGTTTCCCCATCTGGGGCGGGCAAGAAAAGTCGTCTATTTTCACGAAAATCAGTTTGCCTACCCAGAATCCAGTGATCAGATGCCCCAGGTAGAGGCCAAAATGGTCAACCTGTATGCGGCACTGGCGGCGGATGTGCTGGTGTTCAACACGGCCTATAACCGGGACTCCTTTTTCGATGGTGCGCGGCGTTTTTTAAAGAAAATGCCGGAAAATCTACCGGCGGCTAAACCGCTAGAACGGTTACGTCAGAGCGCGCGCGTGGTGCCTGTTCCCATTGCGCCTGCTGCCTGTAGCGCTGCTGGCAATGCAAACCCACGGCGGCTGATTTGGAATCATCGCTGGGAGTATGACAAAAACCCGGAGGATTTCTTTACGGTATTGTTCAAACTTAGCGAGCAGCAAGTGCCCTTTGAGCTGGCCGTGCTTGGCCAGCAGTTTCGCGATGTGCCACCAGTGTTTGCCGAGGCGCAGGTGCGCCTGGCTGAGCATATTATCTGCTGGGGGCCGCAGCCGGAGGCGGAGTACCGTGCGCTGCTCAACGGTGGCGGTATTGTGGTGTCAACCACTTGGCATGAGTTTCAGGGGCTGGCGATCATGGAGGCTGCCCAGCGAGGAGCCACGCCGCTGGTGCCGGATAGGCTCTGTTTTCCCGAGCTATACCCCAGTGAATATCGCTATGACGGCACCCCAGAGGGGCTTTATGAGCGATTGGAGCGGTGGCTTTTAGAACCCCACAGCCAGCCGGCTCAGCTCGACACCCAGGCATGGCAGTGGCCACGCTGGCGGGAGACGTATCGTCAACTGCTAGCGGAGGATGCGTCTAATGAATCCATTCGCCGTGTGGGCCAGTGAACCACCGCTGTGTGGCGGCGCATCTTTTCAGCAAGCTTGGGATGATGGAGGCGGATGACTTGTTCGGCAAAAGCCGATAAAAAGCGCGACTTCAATTCTGCCCGCGCTCGGTCTACACCGCTGTGCTGATAAGGCGTCGACGCTAACAGCATAAAGCCATCCTCGGGAATTCGCCCGGCACGCATGTTGGCGTCGATGATGCTTGCGGCGGTGGCAATAGGGGCTGCAAGATCCGGCCCGTAGGGGCCGATTATCAGCGCGGTATTGGGCAGGTGTAAAAAATCGAATCCACGCCCAATGCAGATGACCCACTCGCGGTGTTCAATCTCAAGTTCCCTGGCCACCCCGATTAGCTCGCTTACGTGAGCTAGGTTACCCACCAGCAGCGGCAGCAGGTCTCGCTGAATATCATCGGGCATATCGGGGCAGAGGTTTGCCAACTTGGCAGGTAGTTCACTGGCACATTGACCTACCTCGTCGCGGATATCCAGCACTGCGCCACCTTGGCCGTGGATGATCATGGCATCGCTGTCGGTTTCAAAACCGCACACTAGCGGGTACACCTGCTGATGGTCGTGGCCAAACAGCTCCCCCGCTTGCTGGGCAATGGCGTAAGCGTGGGCTTTCGCGGCGTCTGTATCGCAGTTAAACCCAGCGCAGCCGCGTGCTTGATGTCCGCTAGAAAAGTGATAGGTAATCAGCATCAGCGTGGCGCGACCGTTATTAGCGGCGTGTAGGACAGATTCGGTGAGCAGCTCGCCAAGATAGGGCCAGCCCAGATCAAAGATGCCGCCCAAATTACGAAACGGGGTGATGATCCCCAGCGGCGTGCGGGTGGCATGGGGAATGTGAATCCGCCCATCCATACACTTCATCACCACGATGGAAGTGGGGTGCTGTGCCAGGTAGCGCTGGCGGGCAAGCCACGCATCTGGGCTACAGAAACGCTCGGCATGCTGTCTGGAAAGGTCCAGCAGCGCATCAATGCGTTGGGCAATGGGCTGGCTGTGAAGCAGGGCAGTGGGGCTCGGCATGGGTCGATCCTGGCGTTGGCGTGCCGTTAAGCAAGCTCGGTTTTTTCTTTATAGTCGCACAGATCTTCGATGATGCAGCTACCGCAGCGAGGTTTGCGCGCAATGCAGGTGTAGCGCCCGTGTAAAATCAGCCAGTGGTGGGCATCTTGTTTAAAGGCGCTGGGAACATGCCGCAACAGTTTCTGCTCAA
The DNA here is from genome assembly GCF_014640815.1 of Vreelandella lutescens. GTDB lineage: Bacteria > Pseudomonadota > Gammaproteobacteria > Pseudomonadales > Halomonadaceae > Vreelandella > Vreelandella lutescens. Next base: position 402,910 of record NZ_BMHM01000002.1, read on the forward strand.
CCTCGACCACGTCTTTGCCTTTGGCGATACCGGTACGGTTCGAAACGCGAAAAATATGCGTATCCACCGCGATAGTGGGCTGGCCAAAGGCGGTGTTCAAAATCACATTGGCGGTTTTACGCCCGACGCCGGGCAGTGCTTCCAACGCTTGACGGGTGTTGGGAACCTCGCCGCCGTGCTGATTGACCAGCAGGTGGCAAGTCTTCATCAAATTTTCTGCTTTGGTGTTAAACAGGCCAATGGTTTTAATGTGCTGCTTTAGGCCATCAATACCTAGCTCAATGATCGCCTCAGGGGTATTCGCGACCGGATAAAGCTTGGCCGTGGCTTTATTCACGCCTACATCCGTTGCTTGGGCGGAGAGCAGTACCGCTGCCAACAGCTCAAACGGCGTGCTCCAGTTGAGCTCGGTGGTGGGGTGTGGGTTTTCCGCCTGGAGGCGCGCAAATATCTCATGACGCTTTTGAGCATTCATGGCGTGTTCTCTTGGTTATTGAATGGTGCTTATTTAATGGTGCCGGTGACCCGCACACGGCGCTCAGCTCGCGGTGCGACGTCGACGGGCTGAGCGCGGGCGGCGCGACGTTGATCCAGCACGTTTTTCAGCGCGATCAAAAGCCCTGCAACGAAGAACGCGCCGGGTGGCAGAATAAAAAAGAGAAACTGGTAATCCGCCACCAGGGTGATCTGCCAGTGAGTAGCGACCGGCCCAAACAGCAGCGCCATGTCGCTAAACAGCGTCCCTTGGCCCACCAGCTCGCGGATCGCGCCCATCAGCACTAATACCGCACCAAAGCCCAGTCCCATCATCAGCCCATCGATTGCCGCGGGCAGCACGGGCTGGCGGGAGGCAAACGCATCCGCACGGCCCAAAATGGCGCAGTTGGTTACGATAAGCGGGATGAAAATCCCCAAAATTTGATAGAGCGAGTAAGCGAACGCGGCCATTAACAGCTCAGCGCAGGTCACAAAGGCGGCAATCACCATCACGAACGCGGGGAGCCGCACGGCGCTAGGCACCTGATGGCGAATCAGTGAGATCGTTGTGCTAGCCCCCACCAAGACCAGTAGCGTGGCCAGCGCCAAGCCTAGCGCATTCACCACCGTGGCGCTGACGGCCAGCAGCGGGCAAAGCCCCAGTAGCTGCACCAGCGCCGGGTTATTCGACCAAAGCCCTTCTCGGGCAAGCTGTTTCCACTGGCTCATGGTTTAGGCTCCTGCTGAGCGAGTTCGCGCTGATAGTAGTGCAGCGCCTCATAAACGGCGTTGATGACGGCCCGTGGGGTAATTGTTGCGCCGGTAAAGCTATCGAACTCACCGCCCTCTTTGCTCACTGCCCAGCCGCTTGGGGGCAGATTCTCCAGGCTTAGGCCGTTGAATGACGTGATCCAGTCGCTGCGTGACCTCTCGATATCATCGCCAAGCCCTGGCGTTTCTTGATGGTGAGTCACCCGCACCCCGGTTAGCTTCCCACTCTGGTCGATGGCCACTAGCAAGCGAATTTCACCGTTATACCCTTGGCGTGTCACCACCGGCAGAATGGTGGCGGCTTCGCTACCTTGCTGTACCCGCCAACCCTCTTGAGGAGTGCGATGGCCCAGCGGCGTTGGGTCGGGTAGCGAAAATGCGCTTTCTAATACGGCCTGAACCGGCACCGAGGCCAGTGAGGCGGGCAACACTTCCTGCAGCTGACGATGCTGATAGGCAAGCTGGTGCGCGGCAATGCGCTCCTCGGTCACGGCGCGGGTGAGGGCGACGCTACCGGCAGTGACCAGAGCAAACAGGCCAAGGGCCAGCGCGCCACGCAGCATGGCGTGTTGAGTGGTCATGGCGCGCTCTTCCTCTCATCAGGCCGAGCGGTAGCTTGACCGACCGGGCGTGGCACGCTGACCATATCCAGCAGCGGCACGCAGAGATTCATCAGCAGCACGGCAAAGGCAACGGCATCCGGGTAGCCGCCTAAATTGCGAATGAGGATGACCAGCACGCCAATGCCCGCACCGTATAACAGCTTCCCCCGGCGGCTGGTGGCCGCTGAGACCGGGTCGGTGGCAATGAAGAAGGCACCAAACAGCGTCGCCCCGGTGAGTAGATGAAACAGCGGCGAGGCAAAGTGGCTAGTGTCGCTGGCGTAAAACAGCGCGGAGAGCAGCATCATACTGCCCAGCATAGCGACTGGAATATGCCAACTTATCAGCCGCTTGGCGATCAACACCACGCCCCCTGCCAGCCACGCCAGTGCGATATTACGCCAAGCCGCCAACGTACCTTCAGGAAGTGGCGACGATGCCCAGAACTCACTGGCCATGACCGCTTCACCTTTGTGTTTGAAAGCATCTAAAGGAGTGGCTCCGCTCAGGCCATCGAGCGCTGACGTGGGTAGTGCTCCCATTATTTGTGGCCAGAGGGAGTCGGGCCATAGCGGTTGGGGCGGTGCCCAGAGCGTCATATGGGTGGGAAACGACACCAGCAGCAGTGCATAGCCCACCATCGCCGGGTTGAACGGATTGTGGCCCAAGCCGCCATACAGTTGCTTCGCGACGACGACGGCGGCGATCACCCCAACGCCAATCAGCCACCAGGGGCACGCGGGTGGCAACGAGGCGCCTAGCAACACGCCAGTGAGCAGGGCGCTGGAGTCGTTGAGCGTCGGCCATACGGGGCGGTGGCGCAGGCGCAGAACGAGCGCTTCAGCGGCGACGGCCCAAAGCGCCGCGATCAGCACGTTGCTGAGTACACCTAGCCCAAAATAGAGCGTCATCACCGCAAGGCCCGGTAGCGTGGCGGCGATGACCCAGCGCATCACATGGGCTGTTGATGGTGCTTTTCCCAGCTGTGGGGCGTGCATCATGCTCATGGCGCTTCCTTCTGTTCACTGGCGGCGCGAGCTTCAGCCAATCGTGCCTCTGCCGCTTTGAGATTCTCTTGGGCAGTGGCGAGCTGGGTCTCCAAATCGTCATGGTGCTGCTGCGGGTCTTGAGCGGCGGCCCGTGCCAGCACTTTCTCCGCTTTTCGCACGGCGGCTTTGGCCGCCGTTTGGGCAATACGCAGGCTGCGGAGGTCTGCCGCGGGAGCGGTTTGAATGCCCGTAGCATCGCTGGAAGCGGACTGCTGCTGGGCGAGCCGTGCCTGACGGCGCGCCTTCTTCTCTGCTTCTTCCCTGGCCAGTCGCGCCTGGCGGAACTCAAAGCGGTGTTTGGCGTGTTCCGCTTTGGCGGTCTCGATGCGTTTATGCCGGATGCGCTGTTTAGAGGAGCGGTAGTCCTGCACCAAAGGAATCGCGCTGGGGCAAACGAAGCTGCAGGCACCGCACTCAATGCAGTCGAACAGATGATGAGCTTCAAGGGCGGCATCGTTTTCGGCACGGGCGTACCAGTGCAGCTGCTGGGGAAGCAGTTGAGCAGGGCACACACTTTCACAAGCGCCGCAGCGAATGCAGGGGGCTTCCGCTGGCGCTGGCGGCAGCTCTTCTTTTGTCGCGGCAATCAGGCAATTGGTTGTTTTGGTGACGGGAGCCTCTAATGACGTAAGCGGCGCGCCCATCATCGGCCCGCCGACCACGACTTGGTGAAGTTGCTCGCGCGCCACGCCAACGTGCTCCAGCAGTGTGTCTACCGAGGTGCCTACACGAACCCAGTAGTTGCCGGGCTGGGTAATGGCGTCTCCGGTTAACGTAACGACTCTGGCGACCAGCTGTTGTCCATCGCGTACCGCTTGCAATGCCGCCAGCAGCGTACCGGGGTTGTGGCATAGCACCCCGATATCCGCCGGTAGCCCACCGCTAGGCACTTCGCGGTTCAGCAGCTTTTTAATGAGCTGTCGCTCTCCGCCGCTGGGGTAGCGGGTTTCGATCATCTTCAGCGTCACGCTCGCGAGCAGTTCGCTGTCAGCACTGACCGTAAGGAGAGCTTGCAGCGCCTGAATAGCTTCAGGCTTGTTATCTTCAATGCCGACGATGATGTGCGCTGCTCCGCATAGGCGGGCAAGTAATTGCGCACCTTCAAGCACATCCGCCGCGTAGTGGCGAAGCGTGAGGTCATCGGCGGTAATGTAAGGCTCACACTCGGCGGCATTAACCACCAGCGTGTCAATGGCATGGTGTTCGTTGACCTGGGCTTTGATATAAGTCGGAAAGCCCGCACCCCCTAGCCCAATAAGCCCGCTTTCATCCAACCGTTCCAGCAGCGCGTCGCGCTCTGCAGTTTGCCAATCTAGCGGCGGCAGCGTGGCCCAGCGATCTTCGCCATCGCCTTGAACCACGATCGCACTGTCGGTTATCTCGATCACGGTGCCGCTGATACTGGCGTGCACATTAGCTGAGACCATGCCATCTCGGTGGGCGACCAGCGTGCCCGTATTGACCGCATCACCCACGTTGACGCAGGGCAGCGCTGCCTTACCGGTATGTTGAGACAGCATTAGCGTAACCACATCGGGCAGTGGCGCGGTGCGCAGCGGCGCTTGATTGGAACGCTCTTTACGTTCGGGCGGGTAGATGCCGCCGGGAAACTCATAGGCTGGCATTCGCGCTCCTTAACGGCTGGCGGTCGCTTACAATCGGTTCCCACTGTGTCAGCGGTTTGCGCCTGGGCAGCATATCAATGCAGTCCACTGGGCAAGGGGCTACGCACAGATCGCAGCCGGTGCACTCGTCTTCAATCACGGTATGCATCTGTTTGGCCGCGCCAATAATGGCGTCTACCGGGCACGCCTGAATGCACTTGGTGCAGCCGATACATTCGGCTTCACGGATATACGCCACGGTCTCTTCGCTGGCTGCTTCCCCATCTAGCGGGGCAGGGTCGCGGCCGAGCAGGTCTGCCAGGGCGTGAATAGTGGCCTCACCGCCTGGAGGGCATTTATTGATGGCATCGCCCTGATTGATCGCTTCGGCGTAGGGGCGGCAGCCGGGATAGCCGCACTGGCCGCATTGAGTTTGTGGCAGCAGCGCATCGATTTTTTCAACCAACGGGTTCTCTTCGCCTTTAAAGCGCGCACTCGCCATCCCCAATAGCGCGCCAAAGGTGATGCCTAGACCGGTGAGGACGCCGACGGCGCTTAACACGCTCCCCCATGAAAATGGTTCGCCCATGGTCGTTACCCCTGTACCAGTCCGGAAAAACCGAGAAATGCCAGCGACATCAAGCTCGCGGTAATCATGGCGATAGCGGCACCGCGAAAGGGCTTGGGTACATCTGCGCTGACCAAACGTTCGCGCATGGCGGCAAATAGGACGAGCACCAGCGAGAACCCTAACGCAGCGCCCAGGCCATACAGCGTGGTGTGGAAAAAGCTTAGCTCGCGGTTGAGCGATAGCAGTGCCACGCCCAGCACGGCGCAGTTGGTGGTAATGAGCGGAAGAAAAATACCCAGCACCTGATGCAGTAATGGACTGAGCTGGCGCACCATGATTTCAGTGAACTGCACAACGGCGGCGATCACGACGATAAAACTAATGGTGCGCAGATAGGTAATATCAAAGGGGACTAACAGGCCGTGATAGACCACATAACTTGCTGCTGAGGCGAGAGTCAGCACAAACGTGGTGGCCAACGACATGCCCAGCGCGGATTCAAGCTTGTTCGAGACACCCATAAACGGGCATAGCCCAAGAAATTGGACCAGCACAAAGTTGTTGACCAGCGCAGTGCTGATCAAAATGACGAAGAGTTCATTCATAGCGGCGTATTTTGCTTAGAAATAGAAGGGCTGGCTAGAGGGGGTTTGAAGAGCACCACGCAGTGGCGTCCGCTGGCTTTGGCTAAATAAAGCGCTTGGTCAGCGGTGCCCATGACCGCGCTTGGCAACGATGTTTCGCTATCTTTCAGCATACCAATGCCCACGCTAATGGTGACGAAGGCTCTGACAGGCGATGTTGCATGGGATAGCTGAAGCCGGTCGACCGCTGCAATCAGTGCGTTGGCAAACTCAGTAGCCGCTTTTGGGGTGACGCCTGGCAGCAGCGCGCTAAACTCTTCTCCACCGGTACGGGCAATAAGAAAGTCATGCTGGTTGGCTACGTTATGCAGGGCCGTCGCCACCTGCTGTAAGCACTCATCGCCTTTTTGGTGGCCGTAGTAGTCGTTGTAGAGCTTGAAGTGATCGATATCTAGCATCATGACGGCCAACGGTTCATCTTCCTCAGTGGCTTGGCTCACGGCACAGGTTAAGCGCTGATCGAACAGGCGCCGGTTGGGAAGCTCCGTCAGCGAGTCGTGGGTCGACATTTTGAGCAGTTCTGCATTGAGCTGATGTTGGCAGGTGAGCTGCTCCATGAAGGCTCTGGAGAGAATACCGATTTCGTCCTGACGCTGGGTAAGCTCGCCATTGTCCTTCTGCAGGCTCGCTGACTGGGTAAAAGCGGTTAGCTGACGCAGCGGTTTTAACACCATGCGTTCAAGCAGTAACAACACCATGCCAATCACCAGCAGCATTAAGCCCGCTGTCCAGAGCAAGATGTAGCGAAAGGTGGTTAAGTTGGCAAGGTACTGGGCTCGATTAAGCTCAATTTCCACTGTCACCGCCTGTTCCGTGCCAAAGGCAGGAAACTGCCGAGACGCATGCACATGGTTGCCCAGAAACGTAAGCCTTGTCGGGGTTTCTGCGATGTTTTGCGTTACTTGGAGCGATATTGGCAGCCCCGTGTAGTCAGCCATTCGTTCTAGCCAGGCATTATTTAGAGCGCGTACTTTGAATAGCCAGCCATTGGGGGGGCCGCTTTCATCCGTGTGCAAAACCTGGCTGGCCGCCACCATAGCGGGCCATTGTTCGATATAGAGAGTGGTAGGATCGACCTGATTGGCGATGGCCGATTGCATGGTTTCAACCCATGGGGTCATCCAAGCGCAGTGGTCAGCCGCGGTCACACACGTTTGATAGCGGCCAGTGGCAGGATCCAAGCCAGCTAAAAAGTGAATATTGCCTTCCAGGGTAAAAAACGCCATCAGATGGTAGTTCATATCTTCAAACATCTGCTGGCTAAAGTTGACCTCCGTGTAGCGGGGGTTGCTGCCCTCAATAAATCGATAGGTATCATCCCAATGAGCCCAGTCTCTGGCTTGGGCAAGCAGGTTTTCTTGATTGAGTATCAGGCTGCGTTCAGCTCGGTCCAGCTCGCGTTGCACGGCAGTACGCTCTTCTGCTTGCAGTGCTGGGAAAATCAGCCATTTGCTGATCACACCGAGCGCTATCATTGCGACGATCAGTAATCCGCCCAATACGGCAAAGAAGCGAAAACGCAATGATAAAGAGAAGCGCTGGCCCATAAAGCAAACCCATGTTGACGTTAATGCTTAACATTAACGGGTCTAAATAGAAGTAGCTTAAAACACAAAAGGGGCAGGCTGTTCGCCTTGCCCCTCTCATCCGTGAACGGCGACGTTACGTGACCCGCTGGCCTGGTTCAGCACCTGAGTCAGGGGAGAGAAGGTAAATGCCTTCATTATTGGCCGAAGCCAGCACCATCCCTTCTGAAACACCAAAGCGCATCTTACGCGGTGCTAAGTTGGCGACCATGACCGTTAAACGACCTTCCAGCGCCTCCGGTGAGTACGCCGAGCGAATGCCAGAGAAGACGTTGCGCGTCTCGCCGCCTAGATCTAGCGTGAGCTGCAGCAGTTTGTCAGCGCCTTCGACATATTGCGCTTTAGCAATACGGGCAATGCGCAGATCTACTTTGGCAAACTCTTCAAAGCTAATTTCTGCAGCGATAGGCTCATCCGCAAGCGGGCCTTTCGGCGTGTTTTTCAGCTTTTGCTCTTCCACAAGGTCCTCTTTAGAGGATTCAATCATGGCGTCAATTTTATCGCGTTCAACACGTGTCATCAGCGGCTTAAATTTGTTGATCGAATGATTGACCAGCACATTACCACGGCTTTCCCAATCAAGAGTGTCAACATTTATAAACTCTCTCGCTTGCTCTGCCATAGCGGGGACCACCGGCGCTAAATACACCATGAGCTGGCGGAACAGGTTGATACCCACCGAGCAGATTTCCAGCACCTCTTGGTCACGGCCGTCTTGCTTTGCTAGCGCCCAGGGCTCTTTTTCCGCGATATAGGTATTGGCTTCATCTGCCAATTCCATAATTTTACGCATGGCGCGGCTAAATTCACGAGCTTCAAAGTCGGCGGCAATGTCGTCACCGGCAGCGATAAAGCGGGCAACCATCTGCGGCTCGGCGCAGTGCTCAGAGAGCGTGCCGCCGCCGAGTTTTTTGACAAAGCCCGCACAGCGGCTAGCAATGTTGACAACCTTGCCGACAAGGTCGGAATTGACGCGGGCCGCGAAATCCTCAAGGTTGAGATCCAAGTCATCTACCTTGGAGGTGAGCTTGGCGGCAAAGTAGTAACGCAGATACTCAGGATTCAGATGCTCGGCGTAGGTGGCTGCTTTAATAAAGGTGCCGCGAGATTTTGACATCTTAGCGCCATCCACGGTTAAGAAACCGTGGCAGTTCACCGCCGTGGGAGTGCGCATATCAGCACCGTGCAGCATGGCGGGCCAGAACAGGGCGTGGAAATAGACTATGTCTTTGCCAATAAAATGGTAGATCTCGGCGTTGGAGCCTTTTTGCCAGAAGCTATCGAAATCGATGCCATCGCGCTCGCAGAGGTTTTTAAAGCTCGCAAGGTAGCCAATGGGGGCATCTAGCCATACATAGAAGTATTTGCCGGGGGCATCGGGGATTTCAAACCCGAAGTAGGGCGCATCGCGGGAAATATCCCACTCGTTAAAGCCGGACTCGAACCACTCCATCAGCTTGTTGCGGATCTGTGGCTGTACGTGGCCATCGTTGATCCACTGCTGCAGGAATTCGGCAAAGTCTGGCAGCTTAAAGAAGTAGTGGGTAGAGCTGCGCACTTCAGGTGTCGCGCCGGAAATAGCAGAGACCGGATTGATCAGGTCGGCAGGCGTATAGGTTGCGCCGCACTTTTCGCAATTATCGCCGTACTGATCATCGGCGCCGCATTTCGGGCAGGTGCCTTTGATAAAGCGATCCGCTAGGAAAAGTCCTTTCTGCGGGTCGAACATCTGCTCGATATCGCGCGTGGCAATATGCCCTTTATCCCGCAGACGGGTGTAAATCAGTTCGCTGAAATAGCGGTTTTCATCTGAATGTGTGGAGTGATAATTATCAAACCCCACGCCAAAGCGAGCGAAGTCTTCCTGATGGTCTTGTGAAACTCGCTCAATCAGTGCTTCCGGAGAAATACCTTCCTGCTCGGCACGCAGCATAATCGCAGTACCGTGGGCGTCATCGGCACATACGTAGTAACACTGCTGGCCACGGCTCTTTTGGAAACGTACCCAGATATCCGTTTGAATGTATTCAAGCAGGTGGCCTAGATGAATCGCACCGTTGGCATAGGGGAGTGCGCTCGTCACCAGAATGTTGCGCGGGGCAGTATTGGACATGGCGAATGAAAATTCCGTTTAGGCAGTGCAAATAAAGACGGCGAAGGGGAAGGGCTTCGCCGGTCATGTCATGTGATGCATACACGTGATGCACAGAGGCAGAGGCTGTGCTTTCCAGGTTAGTAAAGCGCCTGCTCTTCCTGAACCACCTCACGCAGCAGCTCTAAAAACAGTTTATCTGCTTCTGAATGTTCTGCGGGGTCTTCGGGGATATGCACGCTGGTAGTATCTGAAATCTCGTTGGCAATGCGTGCCATTACGGCGGGGCTGTTGCCTTCAGTCAACTGGGTACGCGCAATGGTCAGTGACTGCTCTAAAATCTTAGGATCTTGCAGCAGCTTGCGAATAAAGCCGCGTAGCTCGTTGATAATTCGGGTTTTTTGAATTTCTGTTGCAGACATAGGGAGTCTCCTTAAGACCGCGCTTGGCGACACTGCCAAGCGAGACCAATGAATGCCTTGACCATAGCACTTTTCCGACCAGTGAGCATGCGCTGATCGCTGCTCACGTTCAGGAAAACAGGTTGGTGGTTTGTCGTTATACGCTGAGCCGACCCGCTTTGTGTTTCACCGGGTTGGCATACTGCTCTAACCAGTAAGGTTGTAGTTCGTCTGGCACGCTTGCTAGCCGCGCTTTGAACCGCTCCCTATCCTGACGAGTAATCGACTTACGAGCCACCAGCTCTGGCGATTCGCCAAGCGCTTCAAGCGCCAGATAGTGGCTTGGAAAGAGTCGATAGCCACCGATGACTTGGCGGTCAATTTCAGCGGCCACTTCGTCGGGTGTCGCCATGTCAGCACCCACAGGCGTACCAAATTTAAGCTGTACGCGGCCTTTTGAGCCGGTAATGCCCGCCACAATCGAGCGAATATCTTCAAACTCACTCTTAGCGTAGCTGCCCTGGGTCGCGATATCGTGCAGCTCCTGGGCTTTTTGAAGGTCGCAGGGGTCGTACTCGTAGCTAATAGAGACCGGCACCAGTTTAAGCTCCGCAATGGCTTCGCCAAACACCATGTCCCGCTCGGCATGACGTTTAGCCATGGTGAGCATTTTGATAATGGCAGGATCAGTACGATCAATCCCGTTTTTGGCGCGGCCTTCACGTTGGGCCATCCAAATAGAGTGGTTATCTTCTGTGATGGAGTGACGAATATAGGCTGACAGCTGCTGATAAGCGGCTAGCATGGCGCGCTTGCCACGCGCACTACGGGGTACAATAAAGCTCTTATTAAGGCGCATCAGGTCGGTGACATAGGGCTTTTTAAGCAAGTTGTCACCAATCGCGATACGCACTGTGTCTCTATCCGCTTCATACAGTGCGTAATTCACAAAAGCGGGATCCAGCGATATATCGCGGTGGTTGCCGATAAATAAGTAGGCGCTGGTGTCGTCTAGCTTATCGAGACCCGAGACCTCAAACGCATCAGTGGTCGTGCGGATCATGCGCACCATGTAGCTGGCAATGCGCATTTGGAATTCACGAACGCTGGTAACACCCTTTACTTCGCGGCGAACGGCGTGGCCTGCCAGAGCGCGAGCCACGGGCGGTGCCCACTTGGCCATGCGCGGCAGCCTGAAACGAGTAAGCGCATCAAGCAGCTCGCTATCGCGGGAGAGCCGTTCAAGAACATCGGCCACCTCATGATCCATATAGGGGCGAATATCGGCCCAGGGGTCATTCGTGGTGTCAGCGTTAGGTGCGTTGTTGTGATGAGTCATGCGATCCGTTGGATATAAGCAAAAATAATCGGGTTGCTGCGGCTTAACTACCCAGCGTTAGGTGTCTTGCTGAGCCGTCGGTTCCCGCTGAGTTTCGCCGCCAAGCCACTCCAGTAGGCGGGTAACATCGTCAGAAAGCGCCTGGGCCATCAAAATAAAGTCGGTTTCCAAACGTGCCAGCGCATCATCGCCGTCATCTGCATGGTCCGCTTCTTCAATGAGAGCATCGCCAAAGCGCAAGGATTTCAGCGCTAAATCGTCATGTAGCACAAAGCTTAGACGGCCTTCCAGGCTAATCGCCAACTTGCTGGCTTGTCGACCACTCTCTAGTAGCTGCTGAATTTCATCGCTGTCTAGGTCTACTTGCCGTGCGCGTAGTACGCCATCATCGCCTTTTGCCTTCAGCTCTACTTGGTCGCCTAGTTGAAGGTCGCTAGGGCGGCTTGCGGGGTCTCCCAGCCAAGTGGTCATGGCGCGTATCGGCAGCGTTTGGCTGCTCAGTGGCGTGGCTTTCAGGCTGCCTAACGTTTCGCGCAGTAGGTCTAATACATCTTCGGCACGGGTGCGAGAGCTAGCATTAACGCCAATCAAATGGCGCTTGGTGTCCCACCATAAGTCAATTTTTTGGCTGCGCACAAAAGCGCGGGGCATTAACGCTTCAGTGACCTGCTCTTTGAGTGCTGTCTTCTCTTTACGAGTGACTTTGCGCCCTTCGCTGGCCTCGATATCGGCGACTTTTTCGTCGACCTCTTCTTTTACCACGGAGGCGGGCAGCAAGCGCTCTTGGCGTAGGGCAGAGAGCAATCGGTGCCCTTGAATTTCATGCAAGCGCTGGTCACCGCTAAGTCGCCCAGCAGGTGCTGTCCAGCCTAAGCGGCGTGCATCCGCATTGCCTAGCGGCTTGGCCGCGTGCTCGTCCAGTGCATTGGCCAGGGTTTGGCTATCTAGCTCGGGAGCGCCGTGCAGGCGATATAAATGCAGGTGCTTAAACCACATGTCACCGTTCCTATGAAAAAGGTGGCACATTATGTCGAAACCAAGCCTTTCCTACCAGCACCTTGGTACAGCGTTATAGTGTTGCACTGGTTTAAAACTTGTGTTTGATTTGCGGGGTATTAACGATTCCTTGCCCATGTTTTATAAGTGTTGAATAAGAGGTTGCTATGTCTGAATCGATTTCCCACGTCAGTATGCGAGTTCGCGGCTATCACCTGGATGGCTATGGGCACGTTAACAATGCGCGCTACCTAGAGTTCATGGAGGAGGGGCGTTGGGCGTTTTTTGATGAGCACCCCCGATTAATTAAGCAACTGCATAGCGCTGGTCGCGCGTTTGTGGTGGTTAACTTAAATATCGATTACCGGGCGGCTGCCGTACAGGGCGACGATTTAACCGTCTTGACGGGTATCGTAGAGGTGGGTGATCGCAGCGCTATTTGCCACCATCGCATTGTACGCAAAGACGGCACATTGGTAGCTCAGGCGGACCTTACCTTTGTGCTGCTTGATATAAAGGCCAACAAAGCAGCCGCTATTGAGGGCGAAGTGCGCGACGTACTGCAGGGGCTGATCGCTCCAAAAGAGACGTTTACTGCCTAAACAGCAATGGCGATGTCACCGACTGCCCTTGATGCGTATGCGGTGGTATGATGTCACGGTATCTGCGCGTCGCCTTCGTTTACTACTAAAGGCGGCATTTTCAAGCGCTTTCAACTCTCGCAGTGCCAATGCAGTGCAAAGGATCTGACTTTCATGGGTGACATCGCCAGAGAAATCTTGCCCGTCAATATTGAAGACGAGCTTAAGCAGTCGTACCTCGACTATGCGATGAGTGTCATTATCGGTCGTGCGCTTCCTGATGTGCGTGACGGCCTTAAACCTGTTCACCGGCGTGTGCTGTTTGCCATGCATGAATTGGGTAATGACTGGAATAAACCGTACAAGAAGTCGGCGCGTGTCGTCGGCGATGTCATCGGTAAGTACCACCCGCATGGTGACAGTGCGGTGTATGACACCATCGTACGCATGGCCCAGCACTTTTCCATGCGTCATGTGCTGGTGGATGGCCAGGGTAACTTTGGTTCCATCGATGGCGATAACGCTGCCGCCATGCGTTATACCGAGGTGCGCATGTCGCGCCTGGCCCACGAGCTGTTGGCTGACCTAGAAAAAGATACGGTCGATTGGGTCGATAACTACGACGGCACCGAGCGTATTCCCGAGGTATTGCCGACAAAGGTACCAAACCTGTTAATTAACGGGTCATCGGGTATTGCTGTCGGTATGGCGACCAACATTCCGCCGCATAACATGCGTGAAGTCATCGACGGCTGTTTGGCGTTGATTGATGACTACACGTTGTCGGTGGATGACTTGATGGAGTACATCCCCGGCCCTGACTTCCCCACCGGCGCTATTATTAATGGCCGTGCGGGTATTTTGTCAGCATACCGCACCGGCCGTGGGCGCATCTATGTACGCGCCTGCCACACCATTGAGCACCATGATAAAACCGGTCGCGACCACATCATCATCACTGAACTTCCGTATCAGGTGAACAAAGCGCGGCTGATTGAAAAGATCGCCGAGCTGGTGAAAGAGAAGAAAATCGAAGGCATTGCGGAGCTGCGCGATGAGTCCGATAAAGACGGCTTGCGCGTGGTGATTGAGATTAAGCGCGGCGAGTCGGGCGAAGTAGTGGTGAATAACCTCTTTGCTCAGACGCAGCTACAAAACGTGTTCGGCATCAACATGGTGGCGCTGGAAAACGGTCAGCCCCGCACGTTGAACCTTAAAGAGATGCTAGAAGCGTTTATTCGTCACCGCCGTGAGGTGGTTACGCGTCGCACGCTGTATGAGCTTAAGAAAGCCCGTGAACGTGGCCACCTGCTTGAAGGTCTGGCGGTCGCGATTTCTAACATCGATGAAGTCATCGAGCTGATTAAGGCCTCTCCCAACGCTGCGGAAGCGCGTGAGAAACTGCTAGCGAAAGTATGGCAGCCTGGCCAAGTGACGGCGATGTTGGAGCGTGCTGGCGCGACTTCCTGCAAACCGGAAGACTTGGATGAAGGCTTTGGCCTTAACCCGTCAGCGACCGAGTATCGGCTTTCTCCCGCCCAGGCTCAGGCGATTCTAGAATTACGCCTGCATCGCCTTACCGGGCTTGAGACCGAGAAGCTGCTCGATGAGTACCTCTCGATTCTTGAGAAAATCGCTGAGTTTACTGAAATTCTGGCCTCCGCTGACCGCTTGATGGAAGTCATCCGTGAAGAGCTGCACGCGGTGCGTGACCAGTTCGGCAATGATCGCCGCACGGAAATTCAAGCAAGCCACCTGGATCTGTCTATTGAAGATCTGATCGCGGAAGAGGATATGGTGGTGACCGTCTCCCGTACTGGGTATGCAAAGACCCAGCCGCTGTCCGATTATCAGGCCCAGCGTCGTGGCGGCCGTGGTAAGTCTGCCACCGCGATGAAAGATGAGGATGTGATTGAGCACCTGCTCGTGGCATCTACCCATGACACCGTGCTGCTGTTCTCTAACCGCGGCAAGGTGTACTGGCTGAAAGTGTACGAAATGCCCAATGCCAGCCGTGGTTCCCGTGGCAAGCCGCTGGTGAACATGCTGCCGTTGGAAGAGGGTGAATCGGTGAATGCCATTCTCCCAGTGCGGGATTATGACCCCGAGCACTACATTTTCTTCGCCACCGCCAATGGTACGGTCAAGCGTACCAGCCTTGAGCAGTTCTCTCGTCCGCGTAGCGTTGGCCTCATCGCGATTGACTTGGAAGAGGGTGACCGCTTGGTGGGTGCTGCCATTACGTCTGGCTCCGACCACGCTATGCTGCTTTCCTCTAACGGCAAAGCCATCCGCTTTGAAGAGGGTAATGTGCGTGCGATGGGTCGTACTGCTCGCGGTGTACGCGGTATGCGCTTGGCAGGCGATGCGGAAGTGATCAGTTTGATTATTCCGAAGAGCCAACAGATTGATGCCGAAGCCGATACCGACGCTGAGGTAGATGCCCAGGCAGAGGCGGTAACACAGGCCCAGGGTGACGGACAGATTTACATCCTGACGGCCAGCGAGAATGGTTACGGCAAGCGTACCCGGTTAGAAGAATTCCCGCTGCGCGGACGCGGTGGTCAGGGCGTTATTGCCATGCAGACCAGTGAGCGTAACGGTTCGCTCGTGGCGGCTATGCAGGTTTATGACAGTGATGAAATGATGCTGATCACTGACCGCGGTACGTTGGTGCGTACGCGTGTTGAAGAAGTGTCAACCACCTCGCGTAATACGCAGGGGGTGATGCTGATCCGCTTAGGTAAAGAAGAGAAACTGGTGAAAACCGTTCGCGTGGATGAGCCTGAAGAGTCGGATGTTGTAGAGGCGGGCGAGCCAGGCGATGCAGACAATGGCGCACAGGAACCGGGAACCGATGACACGTCATTATAATTTTTGCGCAGGGCCAGCGGCCCTGCCAAGTGCAGTGCTTGAGCGTGCTCGTAGTGAGCTGCTTGATTATCAAGGTCACGGTTTATCCGTGATGGAGATGAGTCACCGCAGCGATGAGTTTGTCGCAATTGCAGAGCGCGCTGAGGCGGATCTGCGTGAGCTGCTGGCGATTCCAGACAACTATAAAGCGCTCTTCTTGCAGGGCGGGGCCAGCATGCAGTTCTCGATGCTGCCGATGAATTTGTTGGGCCAGGGCGGTAGCGCTAACTTCATCCAGACCGGTATCTGGGGCAAAAAAGCACTGAGCGAAGCGAAGCGGTTGGGCTTTTCCTGCCACTTGGCTGCCAACAGCGAATCGAACGGCCACACGGCCGTACCCGATGAGGTGACACTGTCGATCAGTGATGATGCCGCTTACCTGCACTACACATCGAATGAGACAATTGGTGGGCTAGAGTTTAATTACACCCCCCAAGTGACTCGTTCTGATGGCGCGGCGGTCCCGCTGGTGTGCGATATGTCATCGAACATTCTCTCTGGCCCAGTGGATGTCAGCGAGTTTGGCATTATCTATGCGGGTGCGCAGAAAAATATTGGCCCGGCGGGACTCACCATCGTGCTGGTGCGTGATGACCTTCTCGGTAAAGCACCCAGCACGATTCCATCACTGTTTGATTATCAGATGTTGGCGGAAGCGGGCTCTATGGTGAACACCCCGCCGACATACGCTTGGTACCTATCAGGTTTAGTGTTCCAGTGGCTTAAAAATGACATTGGTGGTCTAGAAGCCATGGATGCCATGAATCAGCGGAAAGCGCAAAAGCTTTACGCTGCCATTGATGCCAGCAGCTTCTACAGCAATCCGATTGCGATTCCCAACCGCTCGCGTATGAACGTACCGTTTGTGCTGGCGGATGACCGACTGGATAACGCATTTTTACAAGAAGCCGATGAAGCGGGCCTGCTGAACCTTAAGGGTCATCGCAGTGTGGGTGGCATGCGCGCGAGTTTGTACAACGCCGTGCCCGAAGAGGCGGTAGATGCCTTAATCGCCTTTATGGCGGATTTTGAACAACGAAGAGGCTAACCATCATGTCCGATACGCCAATCAATTTAGACGACTTGCGTCAACGTATCGACCAGTTGGATGGCGATATTCTGCGCATGATTAGCGAACGTGCCAGCTGCGCTCAGCAGGTGGCACATGTGAAACTCGCCCAAGACAAAGACGCCGTGTTTTACCGCCCCGAGCGGGAAGCGCAGGTGCTGCGCCGCATTATGGCGCTGAACAAAGGGCCGCTGGATTCCGAAGAGATGGCTCGGCTATTTCGCGAAATCATGTCGGCTTGCCTTGCGCTGGAGCAGCCGGTAAAGGTGGCTTATCTAGGCCCCGAAGGCACGTTTACTCAGCAAGCAGCGCTGAAGCACTTTGGTGAAAGCGCCGTGAGCTTGCCGATGGCGGCCATTGATGAAGTCTTCCGCGAGGTAGAAGCGGGCGCGGTCAACTATGGCGTCGTCCCTGTAGAGAACTCTACAGAAGGGGTGGTGAACCACACTCTTGATACCTTCATGGACTCTTCCATCAAGATTTGTGGCGAAGTAGTGCTACGCATTCATCACCACCTCTTGATTAGTGAAACAACGCGTAAAGACAAAGTCTCACGTATTTATTCGCATCCTCAGTCGTTTGGTCAGTGCCGTAAATGGCTGGATGCGCATTATCCGCACGCCGAACGTGTGCCGGTCTCTTCCAATGCTGAAGCGGCTAAATTGGTGAAAACCGAATGGCACAGCGCGGCGATTGCAGGCGACATGGCCGCCAAACTCTACGGTTTAGAGCGTATTGCCGACAAAATTGAAGACCGCCCCGATAACTCGACGCGCTTTTTAATTATTGGCAATCAAGATGTGCCGATGTCGGGCGAGGATAAGACCTCTATTGTGGTGGCTATGCGTAACCAGCCAGGTGCGCTGCACGACCTGTTGGAGCCATTCCATCGCCACAAGATCGACTTAACGCGCATTGAGACGCGACCTTCGCGTACAGGCGTATGGAATTACGTCTTCTTTATTGATTTCAAGGGCCATCGTGATGAGCCTGGCGTTGCGGCAGTGCTTGAAGAAGTGCGTCTGCGCGCTTCTGAGTTGCGCGTGTTGGGCTCTTACCCTCAGGGCGTGCTGTGACGGTGTTGGTGCCAACGGTTCAGCGTGTGGCGTGTCAAGAACCGCGAATTTTAATCGTCGGGCTAGGCTTAATTGGAGGCTCGCTAGCAGCGGCGCTGCGTGCCTCTGGTTTCTCCGGGGAAATTATTGCCTGCGACCCTAATAAAGACGAGATTGCTCTGGGTGTTGAGCTGGGGCTGGTTAACGCTGGCGGCACGCAGTTAGAGGCGCTGCTTGACGGCGTGTCAATGGTGGTCCTGGCAGTGCCCGTACTGGCAATGGAAAGCGTGATGACCACGCTTTCCCAGGCGCTTCCTAGCGCGACGGATGATGTGGTGATCACCGATGTGGGCAGTACAAAGGCCACCATTCGTGATTGTGCTGAGCGAGTCTTTGGTCGCGTGTTGCCTAATATCGTCTTAGGGCATCCCATTGCGGGGTCAGAGAAAAGCGGCGTTGCAGCGGCCAACCCTGCGCTTTATGTCAATCACAAAGTGATTCTGACGCCAGAGCCTAACGTCGATGTGGACGCGCTGTCACGTGTAGAAAAGCTTTGGCAAGCCTGTGGTGCGGAAGTCTTGCAAATGAGCGTTGAGCGCCACGATCAGGTGCTGGCGCGTACCAGTCATTTGCCGCATCTATTGGCGTTCTCTCTCGTTGACACGCTGGCGCGTCAGGATGAGCGGTTGGATATTTTTCGCTACGCCGCAGGCGGATTTCGAGATTTTACCCGCATTGCAGGCAGCGACCCGGTCATGTGGCGGGATATTTTTATCGCCAACCGAGACGCAGTTCTATCGTCGCTGGACGACTTTGAAGCCGGATTAAAGCGTCTTCGTCACGCCGTTGAAAGTGGCGATAGCGATGCACTGATCGCAACGTTTGATCGTGCCAGCCATGCGCGGCACTATTTTGATACGTTATTGAATAAAACCAGTTATCAGGCGGAATATCATATGCAACCACACGGTAAAGTGACTTATCGCGTGCAGCCGGGCGGCCAAGCGCAAGGCCGCCTTCGCGTGCCGGGCGATAAATCCATG
The DNA here is from genome assembly GCF_014640815.1 of Vreelandella lutescens. GTDB lineage: Bacteria > Pseudomonadota > Gammaproteobacteria > Pseudomonadales > Halomonadaceae > Vreelandella > Vreelandella lutescens. The sequence goes on from NZ_BMHM01000002.1 coordinate 421,703, forward strand.
TCTCACCGCTCTATTATGTTGGGTGCCCTGGCAGAAGGTGTCACCGAGGTAAAAGGCTTCTTGGAAGGTGAAGATAGCCTAGCAACCCTACAGGCCTTCCGCGAAATGGGCGTAGCGATTGAGGGGCCCCATCAAGGGCGGGTCACTATCCATGGTGTGGGCATGCATGGCCTAAAAGCACCGGCTGGGCCGCTGTACGTGGGTAACTCGGGTACAGCCATGCGACTGTTTGCAGGGCTTCTGGCAGGGCAATCGTTTGATAGCGAGCTGACAGGCGATGAGTCTCTGACCAAACGGCCGATGGGTCGTGTGGCGGACCCGCTGCGCCTGATGGGGGCAACGATTGATACCGCTGAAGGCGGTCGGCCTCCGCTCAAGATTCACGGCGGTGCGTCGCTAAAGGGTATTCACTACGACATGCCGATGGCTAGCGCACAGGTAAAATCATGCCTGCTGCTTGCTGGACTTTACGCCGAAGGTGAAACTCGTGTGCGCGAGCCTGCGCCGACTCGCGATCATACCGAACGCATGCTCAATGGCTTTGGCTACGCTGTCTCCCGGGATGGCGATACTTGTTGGCTACAAGGGGGCGGTCAGTTAACCGCTGGCCCGATTGATGTGCCTTCCGATATCTCTTCAGCCACGTTCTTTTTAGTGGCGGCTGCCATTACACCCGGTTCAGATATCACGTTAGAACATGTAGGCATTAATCCCACCCGTATTGGCGTTATCAATATTTTGACGTTGATGGGCGCTGATTTAACGCTTGAGAACGAACGTCAAGTGGGCGGCGAGCCGGTGGCGGATATTCGTATTCGTTATGCGCCGTTAAAAGGGATCGATATCCCGGTCGATCAAGTTCCTTTAGCGATTGATGAGTTCCCTGCGCTGTTTATCGCTGCCGCTAACGCCCAAGGCACTACACGCCTTCGCGGTGCGGAAGAGCTACGTGTAAAAGAGTCTGATCGTATTCAAGCAATGGCCGATGGCTTGGCCATTTTGGGCGTTGAGCACACAGTGGTAGAAGACGGTATTGATATCGTCGGTAACGGCGATGATAGCGCAGCGAGCTATGGCGGTGGCCGTATTGACAGCTTGGGTGACCATCGCATTGCGATGGCCTTTGCTATTGCATCGCTACGCGCAGGTGCAGAAATCGTCATTGATGACTGCGCTAACGTGGCGACATCGTTCCCGGATTTCGTGGCGCTGGCGCAGCGCATCGGAATGAGTGTGAGCGTGGAGGGTGCTAATGACCGCTAAGGTACCTGTGCTGACAATCGATGGCCCCGGTGGTGCGGGTAAAGGCACGATTAGCAGCCTTGTGGCCGAGCGTTTAGGTTGGCACTTGTTAGATAGTGGGGCGCTGTACCGGCTAACGGCGCAGGCCGCTGTTAAACATGGTGTGGCGCTAGATGATGAGCCCGCGCTGGCCACGATTGCGGCTGAGCTGGACGTTGCTTTCCCGGTGGAAGAGGGGCAGCCGCGCACCCTGCTAGAAGGTGAAGAGGTCGGGCAGACTATCCGTACAGAACAGGCAGGGGAGCGCGCCTCTCAGGTGGCTGCGCTTCCTCTGGTGCGCGCTGCATTACTGCAGCGTCAGCGAGATTTTTGTCAAACTCCAGGGCTGGTGGCAGATGGTCGTGATATGGGCACCGTGGTCTTTCCCGATGCACCGTTGAAGATTTTTCTGACTGCCAGTGCTGAAGAACGGGCTCGTAGACGGCATCTACAGTTGCAGGAAGCAGGGGTGGGTGCTAGTCTGTCGAGTCTTTTAAAGGAGATTCAGGCACGCGATGCACGCGATACGCAGCGCAGTGTGGCTCCTCTCAAGCCGGCAGATGATGCCATTACGCTTGATACCACGCGCCTGAGCATACCGGAAGTGGTTGATCAACTGACCGAACTGCTTGCCCAACGAGGCTTGTCTAACGGCATTTGATTCTCCCTTGCGGCGTTTTTGGAAAGGTGTCACGACGTGGCAGGGCGACAGCACCATCTCAGTGAGCCCGGTCAGGTCTAACCAGCGCTAACGCCTCCAAAAGCAGAATGACATTAGGCCCGTACTTGCTGGTGGTGCGGAGAAGGCATTTATGCCTCAACAACGTTGATCACGTAGGAAAACCATGAGCGAAAGCTTTGCTGAACTGTTTGAACAGTCTCTTAACGACATCAACATGGAGCCAGGCGCTATTGTCGCGGCTCAGGTTGTCGACATTGACGGTGACTGGGTTACCGTTAACGCTGGTCTGAAATCTGAAGGTCAGATCCCGGCGTCACAATTCCGCGATGAAAATGGTCAGCTGACCATCGCAATCGGTGACGACGTTCACGTTGCACTTGAAGCTGTTGAAGATGGCTTCGGTGAGACTCGTCTGTCCCGTGAAAAAGCCAAGCGCGCAGAAGCTTGGAAGATTCTGGAAGCAGCCTTCGAGAAAGACGAAATCGTCAAGGGCGTGATCAACGGTAAAGTCAAAGGCGGCTTCACTGTCGACGTCGACTCTATCCGTGCCTTCTTGCCGGGCTCTCTGGTTGACGTTCGCCCGGTTCGCGATACTGCGCACCTGGAAAACAAAGAGCTAGACTTTAAAGTTATCAAGCTTGATCCGAAGCGTAACAACGTTGTTGTTTCGCGTCGTGCCGTCCTTGAAGCAGAAAACAGTGCCGAGCGCGAAGCGCTGCTGGCGACTCTGCAAGAAGGTCAGCAAATCAAGGGTATCGTTAAGAACCTGACTGATTACGGTGCTTTCGTTGATCTGGGCGGCGTTGATGGCCTGCTGCACATCACCGATATGGCGTGGAAGCGCATCAAGCATCCGTCTGAAATCGTTGCTGTTGGCGACGAGATCAACGTCAAAGTGCTGAAGTTTGACCGTGAGCGCAATCGCGTATCTCTGGGTCTGAAGCAGCTGGGCGAAGATCCGTGGGTCAACATCAAAGAGCGTTACCCGGAAGGCATGAAAGTGCACGCTGTGGTCACTAACCTGACCGATTACGGCTGCTTTGCTGAGCTGGAAGAAGGCGTTGAAGGTCTGGTTCACGTTTCTGAAATGGACTGGACTAACAAGAACATTCATCCGTCTAAAGTTGTTCAAGTGGGCGACGATGTTGACGTGATGGTTCTTGATATCGACGAAGAGCGTCGTCGTATTTCTCTGGGTATCAAGCAGTGTACTGCTAACCCGTGGGAAACCTTCAACGCTGAGTACAACAAGGGCGACCGCGTTTCCGGTACCATCAAGTCAATCACTGACTTCGGTATCTTCATCGGCCTTGAAGGCGGTATCGACGGTTTGGTTCACCTGTCCGACATCTCTTGGACAGAGACTGGCGAAGAAGCCGTTCGCAACTTCAAGAAAGGCGACGAGGCAGAAGCAGTTATCCTGTCTATCGACCCAGAGCGCGAGCGTATCTCTCTAGGTATCAAGCAAATGGATTCCGATCCGGTTGCTGAATACCTGTCAGTGAATGACAAAGGCAGCATCGTTACTGGTCGCGTTGTAGAAGTTGACGCTAAAGAAGCTCACATTGAGCTGGCCACCGACGTTATTGCTATCCTGAAAGCCTCTGAAATCAGTGCTGACCGCGTTGAAGACGCGCGCAATGTACTGAACGAAGGCGACAGCGTTGAAGCGCGTATTGTTAGCGTCGATCGTAAGAGCCGTCAGATCAGTCTGTCGGTGAAAGCGAAAGAGCAAGACGATACTCGTCAAAACCTGAAGAAACTGCGTGAGCAAGAGCCGGAAGCAGCAGGTGGTCCGACCACTATCGGTGACTTGATCAAGCAGCAGATGGGCCAAGACTAAGTTATTAGTCTCTCGCCTACAAAAACGCCGCCCAATAGGGCGGCGTTTTTTTTTGCAAAAATTTACAACTCCTCTTTTTAGTTTCTTAATCAGAAGTAAAGCCCTTGAAAGGTTATCCGAAGAGTTGCTTTAACAGTTGTGGGTTTTGGGAAATTGTTTAGTAAATGGATCAAAATCAACTAGACTGTTGTCAATTAGCATAATAAAGGCAATAATGTCACCGCATCCTGAACTAGTCGGTGTTGAGTTGCCCAGCTGAATGCCATTGAAGTTACATCTAAGCTAAAAAAAGGACCTCCTATGTCTCTATTAAATGATTACATTCAGAAAGAACAGCAGCTTAAGCAGCTGCAAGAAGAGCTTCAGCGTTTAGAAGGCGACCAGCGTCTAAAGAGTGAGCTGGAATTTAAGGCTAAGCTAGAAGCGTTGATGAATGAGTTTGGCAAGCGTCCTGCAGATGTTATTGCGCTACTGGACCCGACAGCAGACCAGCGCAGCAACGCTAAAGCTCCCGCCGCTTCTACACGCCGTAAGCGCCGTTTAAAGATTTATAAGAACCCGCACACAGGCGAAGTCATTGAAACCCGTGGTGGCAACCACAAAGGCCTGCGCAGCTGGAAAGATGAGCACGGTGATGAAGCCGTCGAGTCCTGGCTCGTACGCATGGAAGACTAAGAAATTTGAACCGGCATTTCTCCAAAGAAATGCCGGTTTTGTTTTAAGGCTTGGTGGTGAAGCCAAGTAGCAGCGTTGTAGTGGGCGTCTCAGCCATCATTATCGTAGGTAGAATCAGTACGCGTCAGACAAAACCTTTTCAGTGCGTGTTTGTCTCAGCAGTGGAACGCGTAGCTCTAAGTGATCTGAATGCCATAATACACGCGGTGATTCGCCACTAATGTGAAATGAGTGTTCTTGGGGAATGACGGTCAGTAGTGTGGAAGTGAGTGCATCTGATAGCTGATCAAAATGCTCAAAGCAGGTTTTGGCAAAATGTTGGGAGGGGGAGTCTACGCGTCGGTAGGCAACAGGTAATGCTAAGTTCTCTAATGTTGTGCTTGGTTCTAAATAAAGCCCAATGTCAGTTCTTAACTTATTTTGCAAAGCGCTGGTATCCAATGCCTCCACTTTATCAGCCAGCAAGTCAGGCAAGGCTATCGTTGGGGTGGCTTGTCCAAGTTGGGCCTCAAAGCAGCTGAGATGATTAGCGTGATGCTTTTTGCTGCCTAGTCCTGAAATGGCCTCCGGTGCCTCGTAAACCCGCATAAAAACGGCCTGACGTGGGCGGCTCTTCTCAATAGTAATGGTAAACTGTTGCTCTGGTGCGGTTAAGTGGCGCATGCCGCTGATGGCCTGGCGATAGTGCCGTGGTGTTAACTGATAGCGTCGCTGAAAGGCACGCGAAAAAGATGAGTGATTGAGATATCCGCAGCGAATAGCAATTTGCGCTATATTCTGTGAAGTGAGCGATAGAAGGACAGCGGCTCGCTCCAGTCGGCGCTGTTCTCGGTAGCCGCTAGGGGATGTATTAAAGCATTGGCGAAACTGACGCCGCACCTGTGACGCTGAATACCCCAAGTGATTCGCTAGATCCTCAATACTCAGTGCTTGATCTAGCGTGTCCTGTAGCCAGATCTCAGCTCGCGACATTGCATTGAACATTATCTGGCCTCCTATGCGTGAGTCATACAGGTCAATGGCTTGCCTGTAGGGCACCCTCCCGGTGCTTGATGGTGCTGGTAGCTAACAGCACTATGCACCGTTACCAGTGCGAGGTGTCGTTTCGCTGTTAGCCTTGGTACGTGATGGAGACGTCTGTCTACTTTCATCATTTATCGGTAAATCAATGTTACCGATTGGTGATGCCATCGTGGTGTTGTCTTTATGCTGCTAAGCGGAGGCAAAGGCAAGTTTGCTACGAGTGTTTACGCGTTTGTGCACAGTTTTCTAAGAAAAAGGCCTGTTTTGCAGGCGTATCGACCATATCTTGTAAGGTGTAAATGAAACATCAATGAAATATCAAAAGGTTCAAAAACAACTGGATGAGCGTGAAAAGCTGCGTAAGTTTCGTGAGCTGGATGACGCCTTTGCGCAAGCATTGCGTCAGTTGGAAGACCCTAATAGCGACTTTGATATTCCAACGGGGCCTCCCGTGCGCTCTTTGGCCGATTTAGAAGCCGATGACCAAGTGGCTGCGGAGAAGGTCCAGGCGCAACGCTTTGCAGAGCGTTTAAAAGCGCTGCTGAATGAGTACGATCAGTCAGAGCGAGACGTTAGCGAACTGATCAGCACGCTTTTGGCATATGGATTGTGGGAGCATGAGCAGATCCCGGCACCACACGTCGATGCACTAGCGGTAGCGATACACTCGTAAGCTGGGTAAAAACGCCTCGCTCTCCAGTTTTTCATCTCGCCGTTTAGCGCGTGTGCGCTGCGCTGGAGGTATCAGTGGCGGCGCTTTAATGTGCGGTAAACGCTCTTCATGTGCGGGCACAATCAGTGGCATGGCAATATTTAGTGCACGCCGTGTGTGTCCGTCGTCAAGTGGTTCAGTAAAAAACAGGTTGGCACGCATGAGCGGCGCTTGATTCTGAACTTGGGCCAACGGTTCGCTGCTCGGAATTCCGGCAAGCTTGCTTAGTTGTATGCGAATATGCGGCGCATCCGTATCCAGCTGCATGAGTTTATGCTCGGCCTCTTTAACGGTAATCCGTTTGATAGAGCGGCCACTGCTGTACCACGCAAAGCGCACTCTAGCCACCGGTGCTTCTGCTATCGGTAGCTGCCGCCAGCACTGTTTCAAGTGCAGCCTAGCAAGGCCGCTTTGGCGCAGTACATGTTCTACTTCGGGGTGACGATGCGGAAGGCGCTGTTTAGCGTCGCTCAGTGCCTGTGGGTCACTCTGTTTAATGCGTTGGAGCAACTCACTTATTGCATGCTTCGCGGTATTCACTTCCTTGAAAGCGGTCATCAGCGGCTCGTCAGCAGCAATTAACGCGATGTAGTTACGCGTCTCGCGGCCATCCTGATGCTGTTGATGCCACATATCCAACAGCGCTGCTCGCAGCCACGTTGGTTCGTTAACGCCATCAAAGCGCCATGTGCTCGGCAGGGTGGCTTCATAAAGCGTTGCCGCCTGCTCAATGCTGGCCATCAGTTGGTCAAAGCGTTCATCCAGCTCATGGAGTAGCCGGTATAGCGGGCGTGAAGTGTCAGGCATTAGCGATGGGTCATCTTAAGAGAGCGGGGCGTCTTTGTCTGCTTGGGCCAGCAGCGTTTCAATATCTGCTTCGTCCATGGCAGATTCGCCGGAAATACGATGTGACTCTTCCGCCCATGCGCCTAAGTCGAGCAATTGGCAGCGCTTGCTGCAAAATGGCCGATAAGCGCTTTCGGGGCCCCAGGGCACCCGTTTGCCGCACTGAGGGCAATCCACTTCAAGCGGGGCGTCGTTAGCGGGAATAGGCATGGCGTGTTTCCTTTACGTTCGGGTGATGCTGGTTCGGTAACGCTGATCTAGCGCGCTGACTTGTTGCCGGGTGTCGTCAATGCCATGACTATTATCAATGACATCATCTGCGCGCGCGAGGCGTTCGTCTCGAGATAGCTGGGCGGCGAGGATAGCACGCACTTGTGTTTCACTCACATGATCGCGTGCTAGCGTGCGTGCTAGCTGCTCATCTTCGGGAATGTCCACGACCAAGGTGCGCTGAACAAGACGGTCTTGACCGGATTCAAAGAGCAGCGGAGAGACCAGCAGCACATAGGGGGATAGGGCGCTTAGCTGTGCCAAGTGGGCAAGCAGGCGCTCGCGTATTCGTGGGTGGGTGACTGATTCAAGCCATACGCGTTGGCTAGGGTCTTCAAATATAATCTGGCGCAAGGCTGCCCGGTTTAAGCAGCCGTCGCTGTCAATCACTTGACTTCCAAACCGTTCGGCGATGGCCGCCAGAGCGGGCTCGCCAGGGGCAACCACCTCGCGTGCCACATCGTCGGCATCCACCCAGCCAATGCCCAGCTCACCAAACGCGCGGGCGACAGTGGATTTTCCCGAGCCGATACCGCCAGTCACTCCAATAATCATCCGATTCCTTACACAATCATGCTCAGTAGAGGGCGAGTCAATAAGTAAGCGAAAGGTAGAGCGCCATCAGGTCGTCACCCACCAGTAAACCCACCCAGCCGGCCAGTGCCAAGAACGGACCAAACGGCATGGGCTGCCCACGCAGGCGCGGAAACATTGCCTGAGCAGCGATGCCTATGATGGCCCCTATGCCTGCAGACACAATGAGCAGTAGCGGCAGCATGCTCCAGCCCAGCCAGGCACCCAAGGCAGCCAGCAGTTTGAAATCGCCAAAGCCCATACCCTCTTTGCCAGTGATGAGTTTGAAAAGCCAATAAAAACTCCATAGCACTAAATAACCTGCCATGGCCCCCATCACTGCGCTGGGCAGTAGGAGTGGCTGAAATATTAGCTGGTAAAGTAAGCCCGCCCATAACAGTGGCAGAGTCAGAATATCCGGCAATAGATACGTGCGTAGATCAATAACGGCCAGCACTAATAAGGTCATGCAGGCAGCATAAATAAACAGGCTAGCCATACTCCAGCCATGCAGCGCTAACACAGCAACCGCCAATAAGCCGCCCATCAGCTCGACTAATGGATATTGTGCGCTGATGCGAGTTTGGCAGTGAGCACAGCGGCCGCGTCGTTTTAACCAGCCTGCCAAAGGCAGGTTATCGTGCCAGGCGATAGGATGTTCGCAGCGTGGGCACATGGAGGCTGGGTAGGCGAGATTAAAGCGGGGTACAGGTTCTGTGGGTTGTTCCAGAGATGCCAGGGCCTCGTTGCGCCATTGGCGCATCAGCATTACTGGTAAACGGGTAATCACCACGTTTAAAAAACTGCCCAAACACAGGCCCATCACCAGTACAAATAGTGTTAACAGCAGTGGCGGTAAGCCCATGGTGCTCCTAATAAATTTAAAAGTGAGTTAAAGCGCAGTACCAATTTCGAAAATAGGCAGATACATGGACACAACAACGCCGCCAACAAGCGCGCCCAGAACCACAATAATAATCGGCTCCATCAGAGAGGTCAGTGCATCTACCTTATTGTCGACCTCTTCCTCGTAGTAGTCCGCTACCCGGTTTAGCATAGCATCCAGGGACCCTGCTTCTTCACCAATGCTGACCATTTGTACGGCAAGAGCAGGAAAGCGGTTGGTCATGCGCATGGCAAAGTGAAGCTGCTGGCCGGTGGTGACATCCTGGCGTACTTCGTTAATCGCTTTAATGTACACACGATTATCCGCCGCGCCAGCGGCCGTCTCCAAACCCTCAATGAGCGGTACGCCAGAGGAAAAGGTCGTCGCAAGGGTGCGTGTAAACCGCGATACGGCAGATTTATGCATGATGTCGCCAATGACCGGTAGTTTGAGCATTAAACCATCCAGCCGGTAGGCCACTTTGGGTGAGCGCCGGGCCGCCGCTTTCAACAGCATCACGCTACCCACCAGTAGGCCAAGGGCGTGCAACCAGTATTGCTGCGCCATCTCAGAGAGGTTGACGGTGAACTGGGTAAGGGCTGGCAATTCAGCACCGAAACCTTGGAACATACTTTCAAATTCAGGCACTACTTTAATGAGCAGTAGCAGGGTAACACCCACACCAATGGCCATGACCGAAGTGGGGTACCAAAGCGCTTTTTTAACCCGGTTTTTAAGTGACTCCACTTTCTCTTTATAGCTGGCAATACGCTCCAGCATTTGGTCAAGTGCACCCGCCTGTTCGCCTGCATCCACTAAGTTGACGAATAAGCGATCAAACTGCTTTGGATGCTTGGCCATGGCACTTGAAAGGCTGTCGCCAGAGGAAACGTCCTCCATAATCTGCTGAGTCAGCGCCACCATCGCCGGTTTTTTAAGGCTTTCTGACACCGCTTGCAGCGCCTGCAAGATAGGGATGCCCGCACGCACCATCGTCGCCATTTGACGGGCAAACACCATGATGTCGACGTTCGTGACCTTGCCCCGGCCGCTGAAGCTGCTGCGCTTTTGTATTTTGCTGGCCACAATGCGCTGTTTAGCTAACTGTTCGACCACATCGTCTTTCGTGCGGCCAATCAGCTCGCCGCGCATGGGGCGATCTTGCGGGCCTTTGCCCGACCACTTCCAGCGGTGCAGCGGTGCTGGTTTAGCGCGGCGCGCCTTGGCTTTAGCCATTCGCTGGGTTACTCCTTACTAATTCGGTTAACTTCTTCCAGGCTAGTGCTGCCATCCAAGACCCGGCTTAAACAGCTCTGGTAAAGGCTCGGATAGCCCTCCCGGCGGGCCTGTTGATCAATCTCGATGGCATTGCCATCTCGCATAATGAGTTGGCGCATCTCGTCGGTAATGGGCACCACTTCGTAAACACCCAGGCGACCTTTATAGCCCTGCGTGCACTGCTTGCAACCAACGGCCTTATAAATGGAGGCGTTGCGAATATCCTGCTGATTAAAGCCCGCTTTGCGCAGTGCTTCTGCTGGAATATCCGCGGGGGTCTTACATTGATTGCACAGCTTGCGCGCCAGCCGCTGGGCGATAATCAGGCTCACGGAGCTGGCGATGTTGTAGGTCGCCACTCCCATGTTGGCTAGGCGCGTTAAGGTTTCCGCCGCTGAGTTGGTATGCACCGTAGAAAGCACCAAGTGGCCAGTTTGCGCTGCTTTAACGGCAATTTCAGCGGTCTCCAAATCGCGAATTTCCCCCACCATCACCACGTCCGGGTCTTGGCGTAAAAAGGCGCGTAGGGCGCTGGCGAAGTTCAGGCCAATTTTGGGCAGCACGTTCACCTGATTAATGCCCGAGACCTTTATTTCCACCGGGTCTTCAGCGGTACAGATATTGCGCTGAATTTGGTTCAGCATATTAATGCCGGTATAGAGCGTCACGGTTTTACCGCTACCCGTCGGCCCTGTTACCAAAATCATGCCTTGGGGCTTTTGCAGCGCGTTTTCATAGGCGGCCTGTTGATCTGGATTGAACCCCAGCTGCTCAATGCCTAGCTGCGCAGAGGTGGGATCGAGTATCCGCAGTACTACCTTTTCGCCCCACACTGTGGGCAGTGAGTTCACCCGGAAATCAATCGAGCGGGTGCGCGAAAGCTGTAGTTTCAGCGCGCCATCTTGTGGCAACCGCCGCTCGGAAATATCTAACCGTGACATAATTTTCAAACGCGCCGCAATACGATGGCGCAGCGCGAAAGGAGGGCGGGCGATTTCGACCAGCATGCCATCAATACGAAAGCGCACCCGGTATTGGGTTTCGTAAGGCTCGAAGTGAATATCCGATGCCCCACGGCTAATCGCATCAAGCAGTATTTTATTGACGAACTTCACTACCGGCGCATCGTCGCTATTTTGCTCTGCTTTATCGAGCGCGACTTCGTCACCATCCGCATGCTGGACGATATTTAATGCGCTGACCGCGTCATCAATATTATCCAGCTCATCGAGCATGCTGCGTTCATTTTGCGCCAGGTACTGGACCAGCGTGTTGCGCAGTTGGTCTGCCGGTGCCAGCACGCCGTCCACACTTAAGCCGGTGGCAAACTGCAGTTCATCCAACTGGGTTAAGGTGGCTGGGTAGGGCACTGCCACCGTCAAGCGGTGCCCGTGGCGGGCGAGGGGTAAAATATCGAGCCGCTCTAATATCTTGACGGGGTAGTCATTCGCGGGTGGCAGCGCGCTAACGCGGATGGCCTCTAAGTTGACCACCGGCAGGCCATACTCCCAAGCCGCTGCCACAGCGGCGGCATCCGGGTCCACTAAACCACTATCGACCACATGCTGAAGCAGAGAGATTTCAAGCTCGGCCGCTGTGCTTTCAGCCACGGTAGCTTGAGCGTCTGTGAGTAGGCCATGCTTGACCAGCCGTTTGGCGATACCACGCAGCCCCCCGTTCAGGGCCGCATGGCTAAGCGTAGACTCGGGGGCGGTTTGGCTCATGGCAGACTCGGCAACTGGGTAATAATGCTGAGAGTTGTACCATATTTGCCTGACGCGAGGTACTGATGCCGTGCTTTCAAATCACCGAAATAGGCTGAAAAACCGTCGATGAACGGTTGAGAAACCTAGTTGCCATCGCTAGGACGGTAAGCTACTGTAAGCCGTATGTTAGGCCTTGGTTCACTTACCTTTGGCTTACTTATGACTCTAACACCGCAAGGGAACCTCGCAATGCAAACAACCCAACCCAACCAACCCCGCCGCTTCAAGCAGCAGGGCTTTACCCTGATCGAACTGCTGATCGTTGTGGCGATTATCGGTGTGCTTGCCGCTGTGGGTGTGCCGCAGTATGGAAATTACTTGGACCGCTCTTCTGTAAACGCTTGTCAGGGCGAGCTATCTGCATTCAGAAGCGCTGTTGTTGCTGAGTCATCCTTATCTCAAAATGCTGATGCTGCAACTGTGGCAAATAGTGTGAATTTTAATTTCCAGGCATGTAACTTGACTGAAAGCGGTACCACACCTGCTTTATTAGCAGCTGCGTTTATAACTGGTGAAGCTGATGATGATGTAACTGGTATAGAGTCACAGCGTGGCGATAGCGCTGGTACCATTAATGTTACTAATGGAGCTATTCAGTTGGCGAGTGGTGATGCTGCGCCTGAAGAGTAAATAATTTTTATATAGTTAAAAATAATAAGTTAAATGCCGCTCCTAGGAGCGGCTTTTTATAGGTAAGGTAGATGTATTTCGATTTTTACGTTAAAAGTCAAGAAGGTTTCAGTCTGATAGAGCTTCTTATCGTCACTAGCATTCTCGCGATTCTTTCTTTTCTTAGCCTACCCTCTTATCTGGACTACCTTGATCGTTCTGCCTTCGGTGCCTGCCAGCAAGAACTAGGCGTCTATAAAACTCGCGTGCTGGCCACCGATAATCTAAATGATCCACTTGAGCCTTTCAGTTTCCTGGCATGTGATGTAAATGGCGATGGTCAGCCTAATCAGGCTGCTGTAGCCGCTGCCTTTCGCGGTGTTTTTGACAGTGATGCAACTTCGCTGATACTTGATACCCAGCGAGACGGTGTTCAAGCACAAATTATGGCGAATGGCACTATTGAGCGTGTTGTTACCCCGTGAAACCACATTTTAGCGGCACTGCTGATTCCCGCATCTTAAAACTCCCTTCTTCCACACTCCCTGCGTATTTGCCGTTTACACTCAAAGCTCCTAGCTAGACTAAATGCCCCAACGGAGCTCGCTATGAAACCCATCACCCTAGGCATTGTTATCGCCGCGCTGCTCTGGCAAACATCAGCAATGGCGCAACCAGCTCATGCGCCTGCCCACGGTGCTCGCAATAACCATCAATATCATCATGTGCAGCCTGAACGCCAGCACCGCCATGAAGAGCCGCGACGCCATCAAGAGCGCGAACAGCGTTATATTGATTTACCTCGGATTAACGAGCGTGAACTGCTTAGCCTACTGCGCCAGTACGATGCGCCCCGGGCCGAGCCGTTGCCGCCGGGTATTCAGCGCCAATTAGAGCGCGGTAAACCGCTGCCTCCTGGCATCGCCAAGCGCTTTGATGGCCCCCTTGCCAACCAATTGCCCCGTTATCCCGGCTACGAATGGGAGCGCGTGGGGGCTGACGTGGTATTGATCGAAGCTGCCACCCGCGTCGTCGTTGATGTGCTGGTAGACGCACTGCGCTAGCGCCTTAAAAGGGCAGCGTTTATGCTGGGTGAACGATGACGTTGACCCAATAAAACGGAGCACCTATGGCGAATGTCACTCTGGAGCAGCGCTTAGCGCTAGCAGTGCGTATTGCAGAAGAGGCGGGGCAGATGATTCGTGATGCCCGCGAGCAGCAAACTTTCAGCCAGCGGTTGAAGGCAGGTATCGAGCTAGTTACCGATGTGGATGTGGCCGTCGATCAACTGATTAGCCAGCGTTTAGAAGAGCATTTCCCTGGTGAGGCGCGCCTGAGCGAAGAGCTAAGCCCTGAAGAAGCGTTGCATAACCCCGCTGAGCAGCTGTGGGTCGTAGACCCCATTGATGGCACGGTGAATTTTGCGCAAGGCCTTCGCCACGTGGCGGTCTCCATCGGTTGGATCGAGCAGGGAGTCGGTAAAGTGGGTGTGGTGCATGCTCCCTTCCTAAACGACACCTTTAGTGCCGCTCAAGGGTTGGGCGCATTTTGTAACCAGCAACCCATCACGCCAAGTGATGCCGATTCGCTGGAAAGCACGCTAGTAGGCACCGGCTTTCCCTACGCCAAAGCGGCCCGTAAACAGTTACTACCCCGTCTTGAAGCAGCGTTAACCTATTGCCAAGATGTACGCCGCAATGGCTCAGCGGCGCTGGATATTTGCGATGTCGCCTGCGGTCGGTTGGACGCCTATTACGAAACCGTCTCCCCGTGGGATTTTGTAGCGGGTTGGGTGATTGCACGCGAAGCCGGCGCACGGGTAGGGCATCTCATTGATGTGCCCGAGGATGTGCCAGCGGATCTCTTCCCAGAGCAGCTACTGGTCACCACCCCAAAGGTATACGACGCCATGGCCGCAATGCTAAAACAGGCGGATCGCTAACGCTTTAGTGTGCCTAACGGCAAGCATTTGAAAAGAAAGCGCAAAAAGAGCTTTTCATTTGGCTAATAAAGCGATAGTATACGCACCGTCTTGAGGCAAAAGCCAAATAGACATCGGAGTGTGGCGCAGCTTGGTAGCGCGTTGCAATGGGGTTGCAAAGGTCGCAGGTTCGAATCCTGTCACTCCGACCAAGATTCATAAAAAGCGCCGCTTCGGATCATACCGAGCGGCGCTTTTTGTGTTTTAAAATTTTCTGAATATTTTCGTCAAGCGTTAGCTCAGGTCTGCATAGTTCTTGTGAGCTGAGGTTATAAGAGCTTGGGTTTTGATTTTGAGACCAGATCGTCTGCGAGTGCCAAAACGGCATAGGAAGCCTTAAAGCTCGAATTCATGAGGCTGTGATCTGGTTATGATGTTCCTCAGGTAATTTTGATATCAAGATAATTGCCTATGCGTAATTATCTTGATCAGTAACTGAGGGTAAATTTATAGGGCAAGGCACAAACCCGCCCAAAAGGCGGGTTTGTGCTCTAAAGATCCAGCTTTCCTTGTCCAGCATCCTCTCTCTGCATCCTCTTTAAGAGAACAGGCTTACTCTGCTGCCATTCTCTTAAAATTTTGCCTGCTTTCTGAGCTTCCCTATACCGATCCAAAAAGGTCTTTCTTGCCGAAGGCATGGCCTTCTCCTCATAAACATGAGGCATAGCATCGAAATAGCCGAACAGAAATTTGAGTTTGCTGCTGAAAATGTACAAATGTACATTTTTTTATTTACACAGGATCCTCTAACCTCTATTGTTCTGCGTATGATTGTATAAAAGCACTTGCGACGTTCGAGCGTCATATGCAAGTGTATTTTTATGTAAGCATCTCCGCTATCCTCATAGTGGATTTGGCCTCGAGCTGTTCGACCAGCTTGGGGCCTTTGCTTTTGGGAGTTACTTGTTGGTAACTACCGAGATCAATATATAGTAGGTGCGTAGGTGGATCAATATCCAGCAGTAGTATGAAAAAGACGTGCCTTAATAAATATTGAGATGCATTCTTTTTAAGAAGGATCAAATTGATCATTATGGATCATAATTGAACTTAATCGGTTGTCTTTGATAAGTTTAATTTTCACTCCCTTTTCGAAGCTTTAAAAAAACCGCTCGTTGAGCGGTCTTTAATTCGATTTATTTCATCGTTACCTTATTTGTTTATCAGCCACAACCACCCCTATTACTCGGCAATTGCCATTAATTTTTATCTAGGGCTCATTCCAGTTAGGGTTTAATGCTTTTAGCATTTCCCCATGCTCTGGCTCCTCAGCATACCTTTTAAATGTGGCCTCCTTTGTGTCCGTCAGCACATCAATGGCCTCTTTTCTGTACTCTACGGCCTTTTCTGGATCCACAAAAATCAATGTTCCTGGATTGTACTCTGGGAGCATTGACTCAGCGACCACCCTCAGCACAAATTTGCTTGGGCTGGCGTTTGATGGGCGTAGATGATAACCATCCGAGGTTTGGCTCAATGTCGCAAACTTCTGTCCAGGCTACAGCTTGAGCCCAGGCAATCTCATGACTAATGCCCGACATGCTCGATGCAGAGCTAATATTAGCTGTATCGTATGTTCCTCTTACCTCATTAGGCAATTCTTGTTGATCTTCTTTGTCAAGCCATCGCTTCTGAAGTTTCAGCATGCTTTCAATATGACGAGCAAAATCTTCGCCGATTTTTTTGCGATGCACTTTAGATGTGGACGCCTGATGTCTGTGTTTTCCATGTGCACATAATCAACCAGCGTTACCAATAGGTAAATTTCCCTAAAATATTGATAGATATAGGTTTTAGGGGAATTATCAGTGGCAGAAAATACGAGCTGCCGATGAAAACGCGACAACAATCCCTTCTCGATTGGCTACGACATGCCTCGGATGATCAGGTGCTTCAAATCGACACCACCTGTGCCTACCTCCGCCAGATTGCGTATGGCCATAAACAGGCGTCGCCCGAAATCGCTGCCCGTATCGAGCGTGCGACGGCGGCTAGGTGTACGCGCAAAGCCCTACGCCCGAAAGACTGGTCCACGATCTGGCCGGAGCTGGCCGCCAATACTCAACAGCATATCCGTTCCTTTGGTGCGTGCGCACCGGCTGCAAAGTCGTGAATGGGTATACAGGTCTAATGAGGTGCCGAGATGCTTAGAAATATCGATGACATGCAGCAGTGGGAGCTGGAGATGGAGCTTTCGCAGTGTATTGGCTGGCTCATCGCGTCGCGCAATTCAGCGGCAGAAGCTGAAGAGTGTGCGCGGAAACATCGAGAAGCGGAGGAGGAGGCGCTGGCGCAGATCAGTAAAGTGCGCCAGCGGCTTGGCTTGCCGGATAGTGAGATTGATCAGTCGTCTAACTCATCCGCTTTAGATGGAGCCTGAAAATGCCTGATGTAAGCGTTCAGCCCATGATTGTTCAGCCAACCAGAGTAAGCTTCCAGCGTTGGGCCGGGCAGTTGGAAAGATTGAATCTCACTGTTCAGCGCCAACAGCAGATCGTCATTGCTCATGGAGCGTACCTGTTCTGGCAGCCAGTGGTGCTTCTCTATGGCAGAAAGTTCAGCGCCTTGTCTATCGGTGAGAGATTCCCATGGTGCAACTCTGTCGGAGCGAACCGTCTCGGAGTAACAAAGCAGCAAATACTCTTTAAATGCTGCGGCCACTACTTTTTTGGCAAGCAAATCAATCGATACGCCAGGATTTTGGCTCTCAAGTTTGGTTTTGTATTCACCAATAAGTCGATTGAATTCCGCCGAATAGTGCATCTGTTGATTTTCAGCCACGCCGCTTTCCTTCAGTTGGTGGATGGTGTCGCAACTAACACCTTAGTGGGCTTCGGTGTGGCTTCTATAAGTGGGAGGCCGTATGAACTTGCTACGTCGCCTCTGCTTTGTTGTGCGTGCTACACGGGCAGGCCAGGGTGAAGCGTTAGACCGTGCGTTTTCAGACCTGCAGCAACGCTCGCCACTCTCACAAGCGCCTGCGCGATTTCCGCTCTGGATGCCTGCTCAAGCCTGGAAGAATGCGGCGAGCATCCTGAATGTGGCGCCCCCCGTCTCAAAGTGGGCGGCTATTTGCACTGGCCGCCAAGCGCCTGTTTCAGCAGTGAAGCTGGCAAAAGCGGCCAGCGATCGCTATGAAGTACTGTTCTACCAAACGGAGAGTACCGACGAGCTAGCCGCGTTTCTGAAAGGCGCGGGCCCCATTGCCTATGACCCGTGGCGGGATACTACGACCGCCATAGCGCTGTCAGGCGTTGGCTTATCGGTGCCTCCGTTCCGCTGCACCGTTGCCAATATTTCTCCCGCCATGCAGGCCGCCCGCCAGTGGGTTTGTGAAGGGCAGCTGTTCCATTCCTGCGACGCAGAGCTGACCGAGCATGTGCTGCAAGTGCTGGATAAGGGCTCTCCGCCGTCATCACCACACACTCAGTATTACCCCAGCCGCAATGCAGGCCAGCGCATCGATGGCGCGCTGGCGCTGATCATGGCGGTGGGGCTGGCGCTGAAAGAGGGGCAGCCAGAGGAGGTCAGCGAGGATGATTGATCAAGCCAACGATTTCATCAATGGCAACTTCTAGACCTTTGTTGTCTCGCGACTCTATTGCCTCGCGAATTTGGTGCAGTGCTTCCAGCCGCGGGTCTTCGTAGGTGGGCTCAGGCGTCAAACCGGAAATCTTTCTCATGTGATCGAGTGCAGCATCTCCGGTGGTTTCTGGTGTGTTCTCAAGGGCTTCCAGCCTGCCAAGAATCTCAACCTGCATGAACAGTACAGCTTTGAGCATTTTCTGTGTGTCGTTTTCAGCCACGTCGCTTTCCTTCTGTTAGTGGGCGGTGTCGCAACTACCACTGTAGCGGGCGGCGGCGTGGCTTTCTATTTGTGGGGTCTGGTATGAAACAGCCAGGAGCTCTAGGAAGCAAAGGTTCACGCGAGCCAATGCAAAAGGCGCTGCCAACTATTAAGGGGTTGTGTGTAATCCGGCCTACCGCGCTCGATAGACGATTCGTTGTATGCAGGCACACGAAGACCTTCAATTTGCGGAGTTGGCAGAAGTGCTATTTTAGCGGCCTTACGGTCATGTTCTTCAAGGGTATGACGATCCGCCTTTCGAATGAGCTTGTAATATCGCTTGCTGACTCCACGGCATTGAAGTGCTTTTTCCTCTGGCTTAATCACGATATCTAAAATGGAGCTGAGAGCCACCAAGATGCCGCTTACTGAAGTCAAAAGAGGGCTATTTATAGCTACGCCCCCTACGGCAGCACTGCCTCCAAACAAGCTGATGAACTTGAATACAATCCCCAGCCTGGCAAACAAGCGTTCCTGTAAAAGCATGTAACGAATAGCGTAATCCGCATCGCCCATGGCCTCATACATGGTTCGCTCATCTTCTCTTACAAGTTCGGAAAGCAGTGCACTCATTTTTCTTTACCTCTATGGCTTTGGCGTTGTGGGAGATGGTGGAGGCGGCGTTCTAAAAGGTGGCTTGTTGTTTGGGATAAGAGGTCTCGGGGCCTGTCCGCCATTCATGTTGCAAACATTCGTTTTCATGGGTGCTCTCCGTTAATAGTTGTTAAACAAGGTTTGGCGACTTTTAGCTTACATCGTGATTCGCATGAGCGCTCACCCTTTCTATATGGAGGTGCGCCATGACCGAAGAACGCGCCTTCCGTGGCATTTGGATTCCTGCCGATGTGTGGTTGAGCCGCGATCTCACGCTGCAGGAGAAGGTGATGCTGGTGGAGATCGATAGCCTGCAGCATCCAGAGAAGGGCTGTTTCAAGAGTAATAAGAAGCTGGCCGAGTTCTTTGGCCTGTCGCCTAACCGTGTGTCTGAGGTGATCAGCTCGCTCAAGAAAAAGGGCTGGATTCGTGTGGATCAGATCCGTGAAGGCAAGCAGATTGTCGAGCGCCGGATCTTCATGAGCCGCCCCCTCGAAAAACCGAATAGGGGTACTCGGAAAACCGAAGGGGGGTATTCGGAAAAGCGTGAGAACCCTATTCGAGATACCGAAGGGGGGTATTCGGAAAACGGGGAGAACCCTAGTCGAGATCCCGAAGAGGGGTATTCGGAAAATCGTGAAGAGAGGGTTTCAGGGTTAGGGGTTCAGGGTTAGGGGTTCAGTGTGAGGGGTCCAGTAAGAGGGTTGCGCCTGGGGCGAGCCCCGCCGCGATTGAGGGCGATTATGTGCCCGCCGATGAACCCCAACCGGCACCGGCTGGGGCGCAAGAGTCCGCCGATGCCTTGCTGGCGCGAATCCCGAGCGACATGCCCGGTACCCGAGACCCGGCCGCCAAAACCTTCAAGCCTTGGGCGAACTATGCCTGTGCCTACCGTGCGCGTTACGGCACATGGCCGGTCTGGAATCAGAAGGTGGCCGCCCACCTGAGCCAACTGGTCGACCGGGTAGGTGCCGAGCGCCCCCCGGGGGTGGCCGCGCACTACGTGAAGCTGAACAGCCAGTTCTACACGGCCCGCATGCACCCTGCGAGTTTGCTGCTCCAGGACTGCGAAACCATCGCCACCCAGCTAGCCACTGGCCAGCAGGTCACCCATGCCCGAGCGCGCCAGCTGGATAGCACCCAATCGAACCTGAACAACGCGGAGGAGGCCAAGCGCATCATGGCCGCCCGCCGCCAACAGCAGGAGTCTTCGTCATGCTAACCGCCCATGAATCTGAACAGGTGGTCGAGCTGGTGTACGCCACTGCCGAGGTGCTGGGGCATGAGCTACGCCCCGCGGCCGCCGTGCTAATGGCCGATGACCTGGTTGGCTACCCGTTCGAGGAGATCCGCCGTGCACTGGCGCGCTGCCGGGCAGAGCTTCACGGCAAGCTAACCCTAGCCGCGATCATCGACCGGCTGCCGAGTGCCAACGCGCACCTGTTGCCGAACGAAGCCTGGGCGCTGGCGCTTCGCAGCCTGGATGAACAGGAAACCGTGGTGTGGACACCGCAGATTGCCCGGGCGCTGGGTGTGGCAAAGCCAGTGCTGTCTGGAGGTGATCAGGTGGGTGGTCGTATGGCGTTCCTGGCGGCTTACGAGCGTGAGCTGGAAGCGGCGAAGGCGGAAGGGCGCCAGCCCCAGTGGCAGGTATCGCTGGGGCATGACCAGCAGCGCCGCACGATGGTCCTCAACGAGGCCGTGTCGGCGGGCAAGCTGCCCGCGCCGAAGGTAGCCCACTTGCTGCCACCGCCGGAAAAGCCTTTGACCCAAGAGGGCCAGCGCCAGCGTAAGCGGATGGTGAGCCAGCTGCGCGAGATCATCAACAAGCCAGCGGATGCCCACGCCCAAGCGAGCCGGGAAGCGCGTGAGCAGGAAGAAGCCCGCCGCCGTGAGCTGCTGGCGCAAGCAGGTGCACCGTTGGCCGCCATGGGAGGGCGTTGATCATGCTGAGCCGTGTTTACCACCGCCCGAAATGCCCACAGTGCCACTACCGCAAAAGCGCCGCCGACTTCCGCGACCCCGGCACCGGCGCGCCACTGCCCGCTTGTAAGCATTGCCTGCGCCGCCAGCAGCGAGGGGGTGTTCAGTGATCGATGGGCTGACCTGTTTTCTGTTTGGCGTACTGGTGGGCGTCTTCCTGGTGATTGCCTGCTGGACCGCAGCGTTTTGCCTGGGGGCAAAAGATCTCAATCAGCGTGGAGAGCAAGACGATGGATAAAGCATTGAAAGGTGGGCAGCAGGCGCGTCGTGCTGCATTGCTGTGCCAAAACGTGCGCTTTGGTTTTTATCTGGATTGCCGTCGCCGCCAGGTGAAGGGGCTTGATTACCACCAACTCCCTGATGGTACCCACAGCCCTGAAGATTGCGCCGATTTCCTTCGTCACTCATGCGGTATTCAGAGCCGTGCCGAGCTGGACCATAACGATACGGCGCGAGCCATGCTGGAGCGGATTGTTGCCGATTACCAACATTGGGAGCGTCAGCAGCGAATGCTCGATCGCATAGCGGAGGGGATGGCGTGACGTTACGAATCCAGAAACCCCGCCGCCCTAGAGCACTGACCAAAAGCGGCGCGCCCCGGGCCAAGCCGGTGGATTGGGAAGGGCAGGAGCAAACCGTGCTAATCCGCTGGCTGTATGGCGAGAAGATGCGCGGTACCGAGGTGGGGCAGCTCTTCGACGCGATTTACCACGTGCCCAACGGTGGCCAGCGCAGCAAGAAAACCGCCAGTGATCTTAAGCGGCAGGGCGTGAAGGCTGGCGTGTCCGATCTGCCCGTGCGCCAAGCCCGCGGCGGTTGGTTTGGCTTGTACCTGGAGTTTAAAGCAACGCCCCCGCGTGACGCTGCTTTGGCGGCTAGCCAGTTCGATTGGCTGGAGGATAGCGAGTACGAAGGTTACTGCGCCGTGCTGGCGCGAGGGCTCGATGAGGCGAAAGCGGTGTTGCGGGAATACGCCAGTTGGCCACGTACACAAATCGTGGGTGATCGGCTGGCGCTGGAGAGTGGTAGTGAATGGAGGAAGGGGTGATGACGCAGCTTAAGGGGAAAGTGATGCAATTTGACGAGTGGAAGCGGGTATCGAACCCCTGGCGAGTGGTAGAAGCTGCGAAGACCAATGAGGCAGCCCGTAATGCTGCCGTGGCTCGTATCATCGACACGATGCTGGAGCTGCAGCTGGACTACCGGCACGATAACCCAGGTTTCCAACCGTTCAGCGTGACCGCACTGGCGGGGCAGGTGCCCGGAGGCGGTGGCCGCAGTGACCAGGCAATGCTTGCGGCTATGCGCTATCACCCGCAAAGCGAATGGCATAAGGCGTGCGCCAAGATGCTGGACCAGCTACCGCGACGCCAAGCCGCCGCCATGTTGATGCAAGCAGCCCGCATACGTCCGGAAAAGATGGGCAACAGTATTTGGATGGTGACTGCCAGGCAGATGGTGGAGCGGCAGGAGGTGTTGCTCAGGGCGCTGGGGCTTAATGAGGGGGTAAGGCATTTTGAGAGTGTGGAAGCGTTGCAGGTGGCGGGTAGGCGGGGGCGTAAGTGGTTGTGGCAGGTGTTGGCGGTGGGAAAAGTATTACAGGCATAAATTGTATTCTGTTGGAGAACAAAATCATGGTAGAAAAAACTAATAAGTCAACGTTCTAGATAAGTGAATATTTATAAATAATTGCGGGGGAAAGTCTGTGACAATGCTTTGTGGAGAGTTTTTCAAGTTTGTAGATACGAAGTCAGCAGTACCATTCAGTGTTTGAACGATTATTTTTTTAAGACGGCCTGCTTGCAGGCCGTTGATTGATGAATCTTGTATTTGCTAAGTTATTAAAATTCTTGCTCATCATATCTGTTAATTTGTTTATCAACATGGTTGATAAATATCTCTGCTTCTGAAATGAGTTCATTTAGCTCATCATCCGTGACTAATATTATCTCACCATCTTTATTTTTACCTCCCCTATGAACCAAATTATGTCTTTTAATCACTGCTTGGAATATATTCGATAGGTCACTTGGGAAGCTGACTTCTAAAGTTGATTTATACATAGGTTTTATTTTTTTTATATTGTGCCACATAAGGCCGAGCAAGTAATCTTTGACATCGCTTTCGATTCTGTCATGTTTTGTGAATACTTCGGACAAGCAAAAACTTTGCTTTTTGAACTCTGGGTTTGATTCTACGAATTTACGGAGTACGCCTTTGTTCTCCAGAACCGTACTAATGAAAGCGTCAGAAAGATAAGTTTCAATTGCTGTGATGATGTTTACATATAAAAGCCCAAGCAAGTGTTGCTTAGCATCACTGCTGATTTTGCTCTCATGTATAACCTTGACATGATTAATAGACGTCTTGAAAGATTCAAAGTACTTATTGCCAGTTAAATATGCTTCTAAATAAGAGTCATCGTAATCATCTGGGCTTTCTCTACCTGTCCACTCTGGGCAATCAGCTGATAATTCTTCTGCTAATGATTCAATCAGCTCATCATCTACGAATTCACAAAAAACAGTTAATTCGTCATGAGCATAGTATGGGCCTCCCCATATATAGATATAACCACCCTCCCTCGATTCATACGGGGTTCTCTCAACTGGATCTTCATAATTATCAAAAAACCATTCTCTCATTAATTCAATTTTTTCTTCTTGGGAGAGCTGTTGAAAATCCTCAACCGTATAAGTTGTACCAGCGATAGTAATAATTCTATCATCATTGTGCATGCTATCTCCTATTAACTCTAATGTTTGATTCTATATATATTGAAATGAATTTTAATTGTCTTGAGTAAGCTTTTTGATGTCAATCATGGTGCCCTCTCCGAATTCTAGACATCTGATTTTTTTAAATCTTTGATTTAATTTAAATTGATCGATTGTTTTTATTTCAGCATTAGTTCTAAGTGAGTATGTGATTAAGTATTTTTCATTCTCTTTAACTCTTTGCTCTTTGATAGCTTTGTCTGTAAAGCTTACATTGAATTCAGTTTCACTGTCTATATCTTTAAATGTTACCTCAAAACTTTTCTCGTCATCTGTCAATTTCATGATATCTACTACTTTCGCAGATACAAAAACTAAATCTGGATTAAAATGTTTAATAATTTTATAAATTAAATTTTCAAATTGCTGTTTGCCTCCGAATAGATTCAGCCTTGAGGCAATAGGTAAATTATTTCCTTCAAAAGTTTTAGTGTTTCTTTCAATGTCAAAGTGCACGTTAACTATATTTGTTTTATTGAATGCATCGCTATCCACTGGGTTTTTAGCAAACGGGTTATGGAATATGAACAGCCCATCTGACAAGTATTCAGGGCTATCTGGCGATACA
Organism: Vreelandella lutescens; assembly: GCF_014640815.1. GTDB lineage: Bacteria > Pseudomonadota > Gammaproteobacteria > Pseudomonadales > Halomonadaceae > Vreelandella > Vreelandella lutescens. Next base: position 445,897 of record NZ_BMHM01000002.1, read on the forward strand.
ATCTGAGGTTTAAAGTGAGGAGGGGTAGTATCATGTCTTATACATAATACTGAATTAGTTATGAAATGTGATTTCTGTTGAGAGATCGATAATGATGTCAGTTTTCCTAAAGTCATAGTGCAGCTAAAAATTATAGCTGATACATGCTCCATGTTGTTGTCTAAAAACAATCCAATTGGGATAGTAGAACTACTGTCTGGTTTGACTATATTTTCTTTCTTACTAAAATTATCATTCAAATTGTTATAATAAGACCCATATAGGAGCGCAAACATAGCATAAAAAAAATTATTGCCATAATTGATTTGTTCATAGCCGCTAAGAGCTATTATGTATGGAGCAGTTAAGTCGAAGTCTTCGTCTTCACTGTAGCCGTTGTATTTTTTTTCCACTTCTATTTCTATGCCATCCTTTATTTTTTTGGTTTTTTTTGTGTAACCAGTATACATGTTGCTTTTTGCTAAAATCGATCCTGAGTATCTTGTTATTGATTCTCTTAAATTATCATCAAAGTCTTTTTGCATATGCGCAGGTTTTATCATAGACATAATGTCATCAAAAGTTCTTGTGTCTTCTTTTGGGCCTTTATCTTTGATGTTTGCTACTGTGGCCTCGACGTAAATTTTTTTCGGCTTTATTATTCTGAAGTCGGGCCTATTTTTTTTGAAGTCAATTTCGAATCCAGCTTCTTTGAAGACAGCGAATAAATAAAACTCCCAGAAAGCTGAGTGAAAATTTTCCTGAAAATCTTGAATAATTTTATTGTCTCTATCTATGAAGCCTTCAATCCAGTCTTTTAAGATATCATGCTCGCCTGATAGGGATAAGTGATCCTTTACGAGTTTGAATTTAGGGTGCAGTTTTTTCTTATCTACTATCTCTGTAAACAGGTCTAACATTTTTATTTCCTTACTCTTTGGTTGTGGAAAGTGTTAGGGTGCTGATTTAAAATCAAGTATTTGTATTAAAGAAGTTTTTAAGTGTATGGAAGTTGATTGTTTTTATATACTTTACTCTGTAGCGAATATGTTATAGTTATACGCTTTATTCGCTAATTTCTTTTTAGTGCCAATGATAACTTGTTAATTTAAATTAATATAGTCTAAGTTCAATAAATTGTGAAGCCCAAGCCACTATTGCTCTCATATCTCAGGGTGATTGAATGAAACGCTTGCATACGTGTCGTGATTGAGATACTGTTGATGTCAGTATGCATCACTTGCGCGAATTAATACCATTATCATAAAGCCCTGCCGGTCACCCGGCGGGGCTTTTGCGTTTCTGTCGCTTCAGTAATTGAGGTCAGCTATGTCGGCTCATTCTCCTACTCATTGGCTTGAGGAGGCGGAACTCCTGCGCGTGGAGCCAGCACCGCCCAAAGACACGCGAGCGGGCAGCGTGGCTGCTTTCCTCGATATGCTGGCCTATGCCGAAGGCACGCCGCGTTTCGGTTATGAGGATGGCTACAATGTGATAGTTGGCGGCGAGACGTTCGAGAGTTACGACGATCACCCACGCCAGCTTATCTGGCTTCCTGCTTATGAAATCCACTCCAGCGCAGCAGGGCGTTACCAGTTTCTCACTCGCACCTGGGACGATCTCGCTAAGCGCTTTAACCTGCCCGACTTCACGCCCGCCAACCAAGATCTAGGCGCGGTGCATCTCATTCGCCAATGTAAGGCGCTTTCCCTCATTCACGATGGCCGCATTCGTGAAGCTATACATGCTTGCCGGAAGATTTGGGCGAGCCTGCCAGGTGCTGGCTATGGCCAGCGTGAGCTAGCCACCGATGAACTGCTGCAGGTGTATGAAGCCAGTGGCGGTGTATCCATCGACTAACTGACGAGGCCCGCCTGAGAGGTGCGCCATGAATTCAAGACGAAAAGAGAAACGCACCATGCCAAACCGCGACCCGAACAACTGGCAGTGGCTGCTTGAGTACATGCCGATCGCGCTGGTCTCTATCGTGACGTTTGCCATGGCGTTTGTGCGTGGTGTGCATGAGGGCGGCAGTTTCAAGCGCTCTCTACTGGGGGCGGTCATGTGCACGCTCTTAGCAACGCCGCTATTTCCTGTATTCCTGTGGATCGCGGAGTCGCAAGGCTGGCCACCCATCATTGCGTTCCCGCCCTGCGTGTTTCTGGCGTTCCTGGGTACTGATTGGATGCGGGAAAAGGCCGACGGCCTCTATGAGGTCTTTCTCGGCTTTCTCCGGAAGCTTCTCAAATGATCGGCGCGCTCAAGAGCCGGGCGCTGGTCGGCTTAGCCCTGGTGAGCGCCTATCTCTACTGGCTGCACGTCACTAGCCAGCGGGACGCCTACCAAGCCGAAGCCGAGCGCCAGCAAGCGCGGGCCGAGATCCTGCGGGAGCACCAGCAGTGGCAGCGCCAGCAGATTGAAACGCTCAGCGCCGCCATGGCCGAGCGCGACCGCACGCTAACCACGATTGCCGACGACATGCGCGCCAGCACAGCGGCGCTCGAACGATTGGGAGAGACCGATGCTGAAGCGCGTGATTGGCTCGGTAGCGATAGGCCTAGCGTTATCACTGACTGGGTGCGCGAGCTCCAAAGTTCAGCCGATGGAGATCCAGTGCCACGGGCCAACGGTACCCGCGCACCTAACCAGTGAGCTACCCGCGCCGCCGTTGATTCTGCAAGGCAATAAAGGCTTATTGTTGCTCCTCGCAGAGTATGGGGCGCTCCGCCGCTGGTTTAATGCTGATCGGGCGGCGGTGGTAGAGATCTACTCAAAGGACGCCGGTGAGAACCAATGCATTTGACTGACAGGAATACTTAGGCGATAACAAGCTTCCACAGATCGGGGGCATGCTATGGATATCATTGAGGCAAGGACTCTAGCGCAGAGAGCGTTTCAAAATGGATATATCGTCGTCTTCGATAGGAAAGAAGGTTCGATGGTAGCTAGCGATGATCAGTGCGTTAGAACCGATCAAGCATTCAGCTTCTGTAGAGAAGTGCTGTTCGATCACTATGCTGATATCCCTGATGATGATCCTCAAGGCAGAAGTCTTAGGCAGATTGAATCAGAGGAAGAGCTGATCCAAGGCTTCCAAGAAGTGAGTAGTGAATTCATGTTCTTTGCTCTGGGTGCTCGCTTCGACAACGCAAGCCTTGAGGAAGTCTTGGCTGATTGCAAAGAGCGGTTATTCTTTCCGCCCTGGTACATCATTTACCGTGGGCAACTCATATTTGGCACTGCGTAAGAGGCTTGCCCGGCTGCGAATGTCGGGCAACGTTGTATTGTCAAGCTAACCGCGCTAAGGCTGATTCTTGGTTAGCGATGTGTTGATACTGCATTGAACATCGAGCAATGTATCTAGCCAACGGTCAGGAGCAGCCGTGCTAGTAACATTAAAATTTCTAACAGCGTTTTGAAGCGTAGGCTGGTAAATATATTCTTCGCTCTCGGTTTGCGCGCCAGTACGGCCGGGCAGTTTGCCTGATTTCGCCCCCTCTTCTAGACAACGTTTTAGAGCTTTAAAGCGCTCTCTGTGCTCATTGGTGGCTTTAAATCCCTCTTCGGACGCAATATCGATTAAATCGCTTATCTCATCGCTGATAAGTTGAAGCTCTTGCTGAACCGCATCTGGGTTGTCCATTGATTGATCCTTGATGGGAGAGTGATGCTTCCATCTTAGTGGTTTGCTTTCACATCCGTAATAGCAGATTAAGTGCACCGTAATGGTGCAAAAAAGCGGGTCTTTCCTGGAGCGCATGTCTAGTCCACGGAGGTAGGCAGTTTCTGAATGCGAAACATTTTTAACAATTTAGGATCGTCAGCAGCATGAGGATGGAGCCCTCATGGTTTCCTTGATGCGGGATGCCGGTGCTGCCGAAATTCATAGGGTGATATTGCTGATTGGATGATAAATGTGTGGCAGAGATCAATCACCTTGAATAGGCCTATACGGGCATATCATAAGATTGTCTCAGTTGTTTTTTCTTCGTCGCCACACAGTAAGAAGGCGTCTACAAGAAGGTGAGAGTGGTGCCTTCTGGGTTTGAGAGATATTCCAAAGCACGCTCATATGTCTTATGTTGATATATCAACCAACAGGATGGTGAGTGTATGAAACGGGTATTGGCAGTAGCGATAGCAGTAGCCATGGCGGGCGTTGCTTATGCAGACCCCACCATAGACGGCTCTAACCCTCGATATTACGATAGGTCGCTTGAAGAGATTCGTGCTTCTCTGGATGAAAGCGAGGTCGAGCGCTTTGATGATGCACTGGAAGCATTACTGATGCGCCGCTCTCAAGAGGGTCTCACGGTGATTGAGATGAGTGAGCTAAGCGATGATGAGCTAGAAGATCTCGCTACCGAGGCTCGTCGGAGTTTGCATGGGCTGAGCGGTCAAGAGGTATTAGCACTTGCCGGGGAGCAGCCGGACAAAACGAAAGACAGTAATGCGCTTGAAGAGCCCATTGCGCAAGAAATGCTGAGTCGATTTGTCGTGGAAAATGCGGAGTATCGGCTGAGTGAAGAGGGCTCCTCGGGCAGTGCCCCGGTCATCGAGCTACGTGTCACTAACAACACCGGTGAGCCGGTGGCGCGGGTGCACTTCCGAGGTGTTTTGCAAAGCCCGGGGCGCTCGGTTCCTTGGGTCGATGAAACGTTCTATTACACCATTTCAGGGGACATTGAGCCCGGCGAAACGCTGGAATGGAGCCTAGCACCGGATCGTTCGGGGCCATGGGGGAATCCATCTATATCCGATGATGCGATGCTAAGTATGGAAGTGCTTCGGTTAGATGATCCTTCTGGCAATACCCTATGGGAAAGACCCTGAGCGTTGTCAGTGCAAAAACCCGCGTCGGCGGGTTTTTTTTTATGCTCGTCATGATGGCGAAGAAATCAAATATCCTCACCCCGCAGCAAGCCCGGGCTCCCGCTTCAAACCTCAATTATCGTGATTCTAGTTGACGTATATCATCCTTTTACAAGGATGTTTACTGCGCTGCAGCATGGTGGGCTATGCTGATAGTTGGCGTCACAAGGAGTCACGCAATGAATTCTGCATCCCCAGCAGCCGATAAACATGTGAGATGGCACGCGCTTTCTGAAGAGGAGGCGTTACACCAGCAGTCGTCTTCCCATGTTGGCTTGTCGAGTCAAGAGGCTCAGGAGCGTTTAGCACGTTACGGAGAAAATCGTCTTCAGCGCGCACAAGGGCGGCCATGGTACCGGCGGCTGCTCGCGCAGTTTGCCAATATCTTAATGTTAATTCTGTTAGTGGCTGCGGTGGCGAGCTTTCTACTTGGGCACCTGATTGATGCTGCCGCGATTGTGGGCGTGGTAGTTATCATCGCCCTGATTGGTTTCTTTCAAGAAGGTAAAGCAGAGCAGGCGCTGGATAGTATTCGCCATATGTTATCGCCTCAGGCGAATGTGTTGCGTGATGGTAAGCGCACCACGGTTCCTGCAGAGGCATTAGTGCCCGGCGATATTGTATTGATCGAGAGTGGTGATCGGGTACCCGCTGATGTGCGGCTGGTAGAGGTGCGGCGCTTACGAACAGAGGAAGCGGCACTGACGGGAGAGTCAGTGCCGGTGGATAAGCAGGCCGCGTTGGTAGGTGAGAATACCGATTTAGCGGAGCGCAACAGTATGGCGTTTGCCAGTACCATTGTGGTGCAGGGCAATGCGCGAGGTTTGGTGGTGGCGACGGGGGCGCACACCGAAATTGGTAAAATTTCAGAATTGCTGCGCAGCGTTGAGAAAATCAAGACACCTTTGCTGCAGCAGTTAGACCGAGCCGGTCGTGTGCTAGCGGTGTTTATACTCGCAGCAGCAGGCTTAACGGCGTTATTGGGCACGTTGATACATCAACAGCCCGCCAGTGACATGTTTATGGCCGCGGTAGGCTTGGCGGTGGCCGCCATCCCCGAAGGCTTGCCCGCTATTGTGACCATTGGCCTAGCCCTTGGCGTACAGCGTATGGCGAAGCGCCAAGCCATTATTCGGCGTTTGCCGGCGGTAGAAACTCTGGGCTCCATCTCCACTATCTTTTCTGACAAAACCGGCACGCTTACCCGTAACGAAATGACCGCGCAAGCGATATGGCTGGCCGATGAGCGGTTTACTATTGATGGCATTGGCTTTGTGCCAGAAGGGGGCTTTCACCGGGTCTCTTTGTCTCAAGGAGCGCTCAATACGCCTATTGAACTGAAGGAGACACCTGCACTGACGCATTTTTTACACGCCGGTGCGCTATGCAACGATGCCGAGCTACATTGCGTGGAGGAGCGCTATCAAGTATTTGGTGATCCCACGGAAGGCGCGATGGTGGTCGCGTCTGAAAAGGCGGGTATTGTGACGCAAACGATACGTCAACAGTATCCGCGCATCGATGCTATCCCCTTTGACTCAGAATATAAGTATATGGCCACGCTTCATGCGATGGGAGAGACGCGTAGGGTCTTCGTGAAGGGAGCACCGGATCGTATTATTGAAATGTGTTCCCAGGTGGCCACTAAAGAGGGCGAGCAGCCGATAGAGCAAGCGGTGTGGGAGGCGCGCATTCAGGAGCTTTCATCACAAGGCCTGCGGGTACTGGCGATTGCCGATAAAACCATGGAAGGGCAAGAGCCGCTGGATCATCAGCACGTGCAAACCGGCCTGCGCTTACTGGGCATTATTGGCCTGTTAGACCCACCGCGCCAAGAGGCGATTGAAGCGGTGAGGCGTTGCCAGTTAGCAGGTATTCGCCCAGTGATGATTACTGGAGACCACGCCGCGACGGCGCTGGCAATTGCTAAGCAGCTGGGATTCTCGCAAACGGACAAAGCGCTAACAGGGCGAGAAATGGAAGCCATGACTGATAGCGAGCTGGAAGCGATTATTTTGGAGGTTGATGTCTTTGCCCGCGCGTCCCCTGAACATAAATTGCGTTTGGTAAAAGCCATGCAGGCTCGGGGCGGCGTTTGTTCAATGACGGGCGATGGCGTTAATGATGGTCCGGCGTTAAAGCGTGCAGATGTAGGTGTCGCGATGGGGATCCAGGGCACTGAGGCGGCGAAAGATGCGTCAGAGATGGTATTGGCCGACGACAACTTTGCCACCATTGTGCGAGCGATTGAGGAAGGCCGAAAAGTCTACGATAACATCCGTAAGACGATCACCTTTATTCTGCCCACTAACGGGGCTCAGGGGTTAGCCATCATGTTGGCCGTGTTGGCAGGCTCTACGCTACCCGTTACACCGCTTCAGGCGCTATGGGTGAACATGGTCGTTGCGATTACGCTAGGGCTGGCGCTTGCCTTTGAGTCGGGAGAAAAAAATCTTATGCAGCGCAAACCCCGTGACCCTAGGGCACCCTTATTAGATATGTTCTTACTGTGGCGCGTTGTCTTCGTGTCGACCCTGCTGCTCGTTTGTGTGTTTGGTATGTTTAGTGGGCTTGTGGCGCAGGGCGGAAGTGTGGAGCTGGCGCGTACAGGGGCAGTGAATATGTTGGTAGCGGGCAGCGCGGCCTATCTCATCAATAGCCGCTATTTGCTTAATAGTACGCTGTCGTTCCAGGGTATCTTCGGCAGCAAGCCGGTGTGGTTGGCGATTGCCGTGGTGATGGTGTTGCAGTTTAGCTTCACCTACCTTCCGTTCATGCAATTTATCTTCGCCAGTGAGGGGCTCTCCTTTTTCCACTGGTGCGCAATACTGATAATGAGCATGTCGGTATACGTTGTTATTGAGCTGGAAAAGGCAGCATGGCGTCGATTTTCACCTGACGCGCTTATCCAGTAATGAATAGCTGATAAAGCCGTGTGCTGCATGCAGCACGCGGCTTTTTAAAAACAAGAGGTTAGTAAGAGAAGGTCAACCTTGCGCTTTATGATCAGCAAGGGCGGCAGCAACCGCTTCTTCCCACTGCCCGGCAGTGATGCCCCAGTGCTCCATTTCGGCTTGATCGGGGGAGCCTTCTGCTGCGCTGTTGAGCTCTTCAGGAGAGTAGCGCTCAAAACAGTGCTTCGCGAAAGCTTTGGTTTGGCCGTCCTGTAACTGGTTGATTATTTCCATGTGTTGCTCCTTTCCTTGGTGAAAATCAGCTCGTCAACGCTAAATATTGCGGAGATAGAAGCCTTTAGTGTAGCGGCTATCGTTTGGTTTTGCAGAAAGGTGCATCTGTTAGGGGTATGCCAGTACCGTATCCACGATGATTTTAAGCGCAATACTCGCCAGCAAACACATAACGAGGTTATCGAACCAGCAATGGGGTAAGCGTTTGCCAAGCGTTGCGCCAATGGGCATCGCTGCCAGTATGACCAGCAGGGCACCGAGGCTGTACAGGGTGCGTTCTCCTGTCAGTATGCCAGTGCTTAGCAGGGCAGGAATTTGCACCAGCGTAATCGCCACAAAAAATACCGAGATGGAGCCAATAAACACGCGGCGTTCAAGCTGCATGGCATTTAAGAATGTGACGGAGGCCGGTGCGGACATGCCTGCCGCGCCCTGCAGCACACCAGCGACTAACCCAACAGGCAGCACGATGCGCTCTGCAATGGTAAACGGCAGTGTGGCCTTACGCTTAACCAGCTTAATGGCAAGATACAGAAGAATGGCCCCTGCCACCCCTAGCGAGAGCAGCGTCGGTGATAGGACGACCAACCCCCAGGTGCCAAGCACAATGCCCGCGCCACCGGCCATTGCAAAGCTAAAGAGAAAGCGTAAGGGCAGAAGGTGTTGGCGGTACTGCCATACTTGAAGTGCATTGCTGAACAGGTTGGGAGCTACCAGCACGGCAATGGCCAGTTTAACGTCGTAGAGCATGGTCAATACAGGCACAACGACCACAGGCACTCCAGAGCCTATTGCTCCCTTAACGATGCCTGCAACAACCAAGGTAAGCAGTGCAATGATCACAGCAAACTCTCTTTAGCAGGCACCGCTACAGGGTGCCTGCCGTTGGCGGTTATTAACCTGTTATTTAAGCACGTAGCAGGGCGTGTAGGGCTGGCCGTCAAGCTTCATGCGCCCCTGGGCAACAAAGGAGCTGAGCAGTGCGTCTAAACGCTGCATCAGTTCCGGCTCAGCGGTGAGCTCGAAGGGGCCATGGGCTTCAATGGCGCGGATGCCTGGCTCTTTCACGTTGCCCGCCACAATGCCGGAAAAAGCGCGCCGTAGATTAGCGGCCAGCTCATGCGTGGGCTGCTGGCGGTGAAGGGCGAGGCCTCGCATGGCGTCGTGGGTGGGCTCAAACGGTGCTTGGAACTCACGGGCGATGGTTAAACGCCAGTTGTAGTAGAAAGCATCTTGATGCTGGCGTCGGAACTCGGCAATTTGATCAATGCCATCACGCATCTTGCGAGCAACAGCCACTGGGTCGCCGGTAATGATGGTGTAGTAGCGGCGAATCTCCTCACCCAGGGTGTACACCAGGAATTCATCGATTTTCTGAAAGTACGCCGCGGAGTTAGCGGGACCGGTAAACACGAGCGGGAAGGGGATCTCTTTGTTACTGGGGTGCAGCAAAATACCCAGCAGATAGAGAATCTCCTCAGCGGTGCCCACGCCACCAGGGAAGACGATAATACCGTGGCCTAGGCGTACAAACGCTTCTAGGCGCTTTTCGATATCTGGCATCACCACCAGTTCATTAACGATGGGGTTAGGCGCTTCGGCAGCAATAATGCCAGGCTCTGAGATGCCCAAGTAACGGCCGTCTTTACGGCGCTGCTTGGCATGCGCCACGTTGGCCCCTTTCATAGGGCCTTTCATGGCACCTGGCCCGCAGCCGGTGCAAATGTCTAAATCTCGTAGGCCCAGGTGGTAGCCGACATCCTTGGTGTACTCATACTCTTCGCGGGAAATAGAGTGCCCGCCCCAGCACACCACTAAGCTGGGGTCGCGGCCGGGTTTCAGCGTTCCCGCCTTACGTAGAATATGAAATACCGCGTTGGTGGTACCTTCTCCCGTGCTGAGATCAAAGCGTTTGTGGTGCTGAATCTCATTATAAACGTACACAATGTCGCGAATAATCGAGGAGAGGTGCTCGCGAATACCGCGAATCATGCGTCCATCAACAAACGCTTCTGCGGGCGCGTTAGTCAGCTTTAAGCGAATGCCGCGATCTTGCTGCAGCACTTCGATATCAAAATCTTTATAGGCTTCTAGAATGGCCAAGCTGTCATCGGTGGGGCTGCCGCAATTAAGTACGGCAAGTGCGCAGCGGCGTAGTAAATCGTGCAAACCACTTTTGGACGTGCTCTTGAGTCGATTAACCTCATGTTGTGAGAGGACTTCAAGACTCCCTTCAGGAGAAATAATGCTGGAAATCGTGGCACGGGGCGCTGGGGTCTGCGTCATTAGTTGGGCTGTCCCTGAAAGTGTTGATAACGAAACTGCATACTAGCACGGCACTTAGCGCTGTTCAGCACCGCTGCTAAGCGCCCGTCATATCAGCGTTTGTGCTACGCTAGAGCCTCTGTAAGCGCGCAGCGGTGAGTGGAAATGGCGCCTGATGACGATGGATAATGAGGATGTTGCTTACACCCTATGTTTAATGCCCAATATTTTCGAACGTTTATAACGTTAGTGGAAACCGGCAGTTTCACACGAACGGCGCGCCGTTTAGAGATGACGCAGCCAGGGGTTAGCCAGCATATTCGTAAGTTGGAGAGCTATCTTGATAAAACGCTGCTAGAGCGCCGCGGCAGAAGTTTTACCCTGACCGAGTCTGGGCGTCGCGCTTATGATTATGCGTTAAAGCTGTTTGCCGAACATGAACAATTTCGCCATGGGCTGGATGATGATTCGCTCGATAGTGGCGAGTGCCGCATTGCCTCTCCTGGCAGCGTAGGGTTAATGTTTTATCCCTATATTCTCGGCCAGCAGCAGATGCACCCCAACCTGACCGTCAACTATAGTTTTGCATTTAATCACGAGATCGTTAACGACTTGCTGGAGGGTCGCTACGATATTGGTATCGTGACCGAGCAGGCGAACCATCCTGAACTGACGTGTACGGTGTGGCATAAAGAGCCGCTCTGTTTGGTGGTGCCCGCTGATTTTGCAGGAAGTACGCTCTCAGAGTTGATGGGGATCGGCTTTATCAACTATTACGATGGCATCAACCATGCCAATGCGTTGCTACGGGCCAACTACCCCGATGAGTTTCGTTCGATGACGCACTTTCGACACCAGGGCTTCACAAATGAAGTGAGCATGGTGCTAGATGCGGTGGCCAGGGGGCTAGGCTTTACGGTGGTTTCTCGCTTAGTGTTGGAGACCTCCCCGTGGCAACGGCAAGTCAAGGCGCTGGCGTTGCCGCAAGCGATTAATGAAGTGCTCTATCTGTTGCGTCGTCGTGACTCCGTGCTTCCCAAGCGCTATGAAAAGCTATTAAACGGTTTTCACGAGCAGCGGCTCCAAGAAAAAACGCCCCTGATACCCGAATAAGCGGGCCAGGGGCGCTATCCATCAAACTGCCGCCGGGGTGGCGGCGGCAGAGCGTTTAGCTTCGATATTCATCAATGCTCGGGCACGAGCAGATCAGCTGTCGATCACCAAAGACGTTATCAACCCGATTCACCGAAGGCCAGTATTTTGATGCGGTGACAGCGTCGGTAGGGAAGGCGGCCAGTTGGCGGTCGTAAGGGCGCTGCCAGTCGCTATCCATCAGGTCAGCTTGAGTGTGCGGAGCATTCACTAACGGATTGTTATCCAGCGGCCATTCACCGCTCTCTACCCGGGCAATCTCTTCACGAATCGCAATCATGGCATCGCAGAAGCGATCAATTTCATAAAGCGATTCGGATTCCGTTGGCTCAATCATTAGCGTGCCCGGAACAGGGAACGACATGGTCGGGGCATGGAAGCCAAAGTCCATCAAACGCTTGGCGATATCCTCTTCGCTAATGCCAGATGCACTCTTTAACGGGCGAATATCGATGATGCACTCGTGTGCCACGGTGCCGTTCTGGCCGCGATATAGAATCGGATAGGACGACTCTAAACGTTTGGCAATGTAGTTGGCGTTGAGAATCGCAAGCTCGGTGGCTTCACGAAGCCCACGCGCGCCCATCATCTTAATGTACGCCCACGAGATCGGAAGAATAGAAGCGCTGCCGAAGGCGGCCGCCGATACCGCGCCGCTCTCTGGGTTCACACCGTTGATAGGTGTTACCACGTGGTTAGACACAAACGGTGCAAGGTGCGCTTTAACACCAATCGGGCCCATGCCCGGGCCGCCGCCGCCGTGGGGGATACAGAACGTTTTGTGCAAGTTTAGGTGGGAGACATCGCCGCCGAAGTCGCCTGGGCGTGTTAGGCCTACCTGGGCGTTCATGTTGGCACCGTCCACGTATACTTGGCCACCGTATTGATGAACCACTTCACACACCTTACGCACGTGTGATTCAAACACGCCGTGGGTCGACGGGTAGGTAATCATCACGGCGGACAGGCGCTCGCTGTGCTGCTCGGCTTTGTGTGTTAAATCTTCCAGATCGATGTTGCCGTTGGCATCACACTCGACCACCACCACTTCCATGCTCAGCATGGCGGCGGAAGCCGGGTTAGTACCGTGGGCAGAGCTTGGAATCAAGCACACATCGCGGTGGGCTTCGCCTTGCGCTGCCTGATAGCGGCGAATCGCTAACAGGCCTGCGTATTCACCCTGCGCGCCTGAGTTAGGCTGCATGGAGATATGGTCATAGCCGGTGACTTCGACTAAGAACGCGGCCAGCTCATCAATCATTTGATGGTAACCCGCCACCTGATCACGCGGTGCGAACGGGTGCAGGTTGGAGAAAGCCGGCCATGAGACAGGAATCATCTCGCTAGTGGCGTTGAGCTTCATCGTGCACGAGCCCAATGGGATCATGGCATGCGCCAGCGAAAGGTCTTTATTTTCCAGACGCTTTAAGTAGCGCAGCATTTCAGTTTCGCTGCGATAGCGCTTGAACGTCGGGTGAGTCAGGAAATCGCTTTCGCGCTGATAGGCCGCTGGAATACCGCTCAGCTTATCGCTAACGACCTGCTCATCCAGTACGGCCACTGCTAGGCCGTGCTCATCGCCCAGCAGCACGTCAAACAAGGCGGCTACGTCGTGGGCGGTAGTCGTTTCATCCACGCTAATGCCCACATCACCGTTGGCGAAGTAGTGCAGGTTGATATCGTGGGTCATGGCGCGGCCATGAATCTTGCCCGCGTCTACCTGAGTAAGGCGTAAGGTGTCGAACCATGTGTTGTTCGCTAGCTGGATGCCTGCTTGTTGAAGGCCAGTGGCCAGCACGGTAGCCAGACGATGTACGCGACCAGCAATTTTGCGCAAGCCTTCGGCACCATGATAGGTCGCGTAAAAACCGGCAATGTTGGCCAGCAGCGCCTGGGCGGTACAAATATTCGATGTCGCTTTCTCACGGCGAATATGCTGCTCGCGGGTCTGCATGGCCATGCGCAGCGCGGTTTTGCCACGGCTGTCTTTGGAAACACCAATAATGCGACCTGGGATGGAGCGCTTAAGCTTATCGGAAGTGGCAAAAAACGCCGCATGTGGGCCGCCAAAGCCCATGGGGACGCCGAAGCGCTGGGAGTTACCCACGACAATATCCGCCCCCATCGTGCCAGGCTCTTTCAGCAGCACCAGGCTAAGCAGGTCGGTCGCGACACAGGTCATGATGCCACGCTCTTGCGCCGCTTTTAGCATGGGTGCTAGGTCGCTGACGCTGCCGCTGGCAGACGGGTACTGAACCAGTGCGCCAAACACATCGTGCTCGGCAAGGCTCTCAGCAGGGCCGGTGATCAGTTCAAAGCCAAAGAACTCGGCGCGGGTTTTGACCACGTCCAGCGTTTGCGGAAAGAGGTCGTCAGCCACAAAGAACGCGTTTGATTTACTCTTTTTATTGCCCCGCTTACACAGCGCCATGGCTTCAGCGGCGGCGGTGGCTTCATCCAGCAAAGAGGCGTTAGCAAGCTCCATGCCGGTTAAATCCATAATCACCTGCTGGAAGTTCAGCAAGCCTTCCAGGCGACCCTGGGAAATTTCAGGTTGGTACGGCGTGTAGGCGGTGTACCAGCCGGGGTTTTCAAGCACGTTGCGCTGAATCACCGCTGGCATGTGGGTGTTGTAGTAGCCCTGGCCGATATAGCTTTTGCTAACGCGGTTTTGGCGCGCTAACTGGCTCAAATACTCTAACGCTTCCGCTTCACTGCGGGGGTCGTCAAGGGCAAGTTCGCGACCTAAGCGAATATCGCTAGGCACGGTTTGCTCAATCAGGTCTTCCATGCGCTGTATATTGAGCGCTTTTAACATGGTGGCGACATCATCGGGGCTAGGCCCGTTATGGCGTTTGATAAAAGCATCGTGGTCGGCCAGTTCGGCCAAACGGCGTGATTCAAAAGGCATGGGGAGATTCCGGACGTGATGTGAAAACCGTGCAGAGGCGATCATAAAACGCCTGCCAGAAGGGCAGGCGTTTTGGCTACTTGTCTTAGTCGTCGGCACTCAGCGTTGCTTGATAAGCGTCGGCGTCTAACAAGCCTTCAAAGGCTTGGTCGGCAACGCGAACTTTCATAATCCAGCCGCCTTCATAAGGTGCTTCGTTCACCGTTTCAGGGGCATCTTCCAGTGCTTCGTTGACTTCGATCACTTCGCCATCCACTGGTGAGTAAAGGTCAGAGGCTGCTTTAACAGACTCAATGACACCAAACTCTTTACCCTTGTTAAGGGCTTGACCGATTTCAGGCAGTTCAACAAATACAACGTCACCGAGTGCTTCTTGAGCGTGATCAGTGATGCCGACAGTCACCGTACCATCTTGGTGATCAAGCACCCATTCATGGCTGGCAGCGTAACGAAGATTGGCAGGAAGGTTGCTCATAATGATTCCCTTATAAAATCAGTGGACAGAACGAAAGCATACTAGCGCTTGTGGTTCGCCTTGGCGACTGTGGCCAGCTCGCAGTGAGCGTAAGTGGGTCTATGGTACCGTGTTTCTTATCGGAAACAAATTTCTTCATTGCCTCCAAAAGGCCAAAAAGAGCCGGTTTTTTTTCTCCAGTTGCAGCACGCCCGCAAGTTTCAAAAAGAGTAGCTTTCTCTGCCATCAAGCGACATTGGCATGGAAGCGCACTAAGAAAATGGTGTAAAACATAGCTATCATGCGTTTTTCCAGCGTGAATTAAGCGCTATGGTAGGAGCGCTTGGTGATTTCATCTGTTACTAGTCTTAGTAGATGAGCAACCTAACCTTCATAACAAATGCATCAATCAATTGGGTAAGGAGAGTCGTGTGGAAACGTTAACAAGCCTGTTGGGGGCCATTAATGGGGTAGTGTGGGGCCCGTTGATGCTGATCCTGCTGTTGGGAGTGGGTATCTACCTGCAGATTGGCTTGAAACTGATGCCGATACGCAAACTCGGCATGGGTTTCAAGCTCATGTGGCAGGGAAGAGATGCGAAGCCTTCCGATAAAACGTCTGCAAAAGCCAGCGATGATGGCGAAATCTCGCCTTTTAACGCGTTGATGACGGCGCTGTCGGCAACGATTGGTACCGGTAATATTGCTGGTGTGGCTACCGCCATTGCACTCGGTGGCCCGGGTGCTGTGTTCTGGATGTGGATCACCGCATTAGTCGGTATGGCAACTAAGTTTGCCGAGGCGGTTTTGGCCGTTCGCTACCGGGAAACGGATAGCACGGGCTACCACGTAGGTGGGCCGATGTTTTACATCAAAAACGGCTTAGGGAAAAAGTGGCTGTGGCTCGGGGGGCTGTTCTCGTTCTTTGGGGCGGTCGCCGCTTTCGGCATTGGCAATACTGTTCAGTCCAACTCTGTCGCAGACGCTATGGACGCCACCTTTGGCGTTCCCCACTGGTTGACCGGCGTGATCATTATGGTGCTTGCCGGTGCGGTCATTCTGGGCGGCATTAAGCGCATTGCTAAGGTAGCCGGGAAACTGGTGCCGGTGATGGGTATTGCTTATGTGATTGCGGGCCTGCTGGTGCTGATCGTCAACGCGGGCCAGATTGGTGAAGCCTTTGGACTGATTTTCTACTACGCCTTTAACCCCATCGCTGCCGCCGGTGGCTTTGCTGGCGCTGCGGTGATGGCGGCGATCCGTTTTGGCGTGGCGCGCGGTATTTTCTCCAACGAAGCGGGTCTGGGGAGTGCGCCGATTGCCCACGCCGCGGCGCAAACGAAAAACCCGGTTCGCCAAGGGTTAATTGCCATGCTGGGTACGTTCATTGATACCATCATCGTTTGTACGATCACAGCACTGGTCATTTTGACGTCCACGGTATGGATGGAAGGCGAAGCGGGGGCCTCGCTCACCGCGCTCTCCTTTGATGCGGCGCTGCCTGGGTTTGGTAATCAAATTGTCGCCATTGCGCTGGCCATTTTTGCCTTTACCACCATTCTGGGCTGGTCGTTCTACGGCGAGAAGTGCTGCCAGTTCCTGTTTGGTACGCGCTCTATTATGCTGTACCGGGTACTGTTCGTACTGGCTATCCCACTGGGTGCCATTGCGCAGCTTGGCTTCATTTGGCTAATGGCGGATACCTTCAATGCGATGATGGCGATTCCTAACCTTATTGCTTTGGCGCTGCTATCTCCGGTTGTCTTTAAGCTCACTCGGGATTATTTTGCAGGTAAGGACGTACTGCCGGGTGAAGCCCTGGATCATGATAAATAAGCCCTGCCCATGAGCAGGTAACGCACGATGTGATAGAGCCGGGAAGCCTAGTAAGGCTTCCCGTTTCTCTTTTTTGACAGAGGAAATGCCATGACTGATCTGAACCACACGCCACTTCATGCGCTCCATACGCGGCTTGGGGCCAAGATGGTGCCCTTTGCTGGCTATGACATGCCGGTGCAGTACCCGCTGGGTGTTAAAAAAGAGCACGAGCATACCCGGGAGCGGTGTGGCTTGTTCGATGTGTCGCATATGGGACAGATCTTGGTCTCCGGTGATCATGTTGCTCAAGCGCTGGAAGGCCTGATCCCAGCGGATTTGGTAGGTTTGCAAAAAGGTCAGCAGCGTTACGGCCTATTTACCAGCACTGATGGCGGAATTATTGATGATCTCATGGCTGTCAATGCGGGTGACCACTTCTACTTGGTGGTGAATGCTGCTTGCAAAGATCAGGACATTGCTCATTTGCGGGCCAATCTTGGCAATACCCACCAGATTGACGTGCTCGACCGTGGTTTGCTGGCGCTACAAGGGCCACAGGCACGAGATGTCATGCAGCGCCTTTGCCCAGCCGCCTGTGAGCTAACGTTTATGCAGCATGGTCGTTACACCCTCGCGGGGTGCGAGGTGTGGATCAGCCGCAGTGGTTATACCGGCGAAGACGGCTTTGAAATTTCTGTGGCGGCTGAAGAGTGCCAAGCGCTTGCCGAAACGCTGCTAGCTGAGCCTGAAGTAGAAGCGATTGGCTTAGGCGCGCGTGATTCACTGCGCTTAGAAGCGGGCTTGTGCCTATATGGGCATGATATGGATATGCAGACCACGCCTGTAGAAGCTAGCCTGATTTGGGCTATTGGCAAGCCTCGCCGCCATGGCGGCGAACGTTCTGCGGGCTTTCCCGGCGCCGATGTGATCCTGCATCAAGTAGATGCCAAAGATCACACACGCAAGCGTGTGGGGCTCGTGGGAGAAGGGCGTGCCCCGGTGCGTGAAGGAAGCCTACTGGTCGATGAGGCGGGCAACGAGATCGGTGTGGTCACTTCTGGCGGCTTTGGCCCAAGTGTCGGCAAGCCCGTCGCGATGGGGTACGTTGCCCGCGAATGGGAAGCGCCCGGCACCACCGTTTATGCGCTGGTGCGCGGTAAGCAGCTCCCCATGAGTGTCACCGCGATGCCGTTTGTGGCCCCAGGCTACTATCGCGGTTAAGCTGTCACCGTTCATCAATCGCTGTTCATCGATGGGTGATGAAAAAGCCCCTGCTACGGCAGGGGCTTTTATGTTGACAGGGGCTGTGACGTTCCTATCGCAGTACTTGCCGTGGGTCGATGGGCTTACCACCCTGGCGTAGATCAAACAGCAGATCATAGCGTTGCGTGGTGTTACTTTGACCGACATCGCAGAGATCATCCCCTGCGCTCACCTGATCCCCGATACGAACCAGTATCCGTTCACACAAGGCATAAACGGTCTGTAAATTATCGGCATGATGCACAATCACGACTTCTCCTAACTGTCGCATACTATCTGCAAAGCGTACTTCGCCAGGGGCGACAGCTTTTGCGCGCGCTCCTTCTTGAGTAGCGAGCAGCATCGGTTGCAGCGTTCCCCGGCTATCGGCACCAAAGCGACGCACGACGCGGTAATCTTCCAGAGGCCAGGGCCAGCGGCGTGCTGATGCTGGCAGACTTGCGCTGGGTGTAGGGGCCGGAGTGGGTGCGCTACGTGATCCGGTATTACTGGAAGCTGAGCCACTGCTGGAAGAGGCCGTCCTGGCGCTGCTGCTTAACGGTACGCTGATCACTTGACCGACACGCAAGGCGGTAGCCGACGTTCCCTGATTGGCGCTTTGAATACGACCAGTGGTGGTGCCGAAGTGCCTGGCAATACCGGAAAAGGTATCCCCAGGGCGAATTTGATAGCGATAAGGCCCGCCTGACGGCGCTCGCTCTTGTGTAGTCGGTATCAATAAGCGCTGCCCAACGGCTAAGCGCCGAGGGTCAACGCCTGGATTAAAGCGCTCCAGCCGCTCAAGCGGTACATTGGCCCGCGCAGCAAGCTGCCCCAGCGTATCCCCGCGTCTAACCTCTACCCAGTTGCCGCCCATAGCGCTGGCACTGCTCGCGGCGGGCACTCGTTGGCTAGATGTGGGTGCCGAGCTGGCGCAACCCGCTAGCACACTGGCCAATACGCAAATGGTTAACCAATGGCTTAATCGTGGTCGCTGAGGCTGTCTAGCAAGGCGTCTTTTTCCTGCCAGAGAGAATTGATCCATGCGTGGAAGCGTTCCTTGTGCTGCGGTTCTTCATGGTAGTTAGCAGTTTGCATCCATTCAGGAATAGCTAGCTGCCGGGCTTCAAGCGTAATGGGGGCTTCTTTACCGCATAAAAAACCCATAAATGTGGGTGAAGGGTTCGTGTAACTGATGGTGACATCTAGGATACCATCCAACTGGTCGCCAAGCAGGCTAAGTACTTGAGCGACGCCACCCGCTTTGGGACGAAGCAGGTGTTGAAAAGGACTTTGCTGGGCATCACGCTTGGCGACAGTAAAACGTGTCCCCTCGACAAAATTAAAAATAGCGATAGGTGCGTGGCGGGCTCTGCGACACATTCGTTCGGTAGCCTCACGGTCAACCGTAGCCAGCTTCGGGTTATTGGCGATCTGTTCTCGGCTAAAGCGACGCATGAACGGAAACTCAAGAGCCCAAAAAGCTAAGCCAACAATCGGAATCCAAATGAGCTGATGTTTGAGGAAAAAACGTGGCATGGGAATGCGGCGATGCAGCGCCATAAAAAGAATAAAAATATCGGTCCAGCTGCGATGATTGGAGATCACCAGCCACCACTGCTCAGGGCTGAGCGTATCCGGAACGTTGATGGAGACGTTGGGCTTTAACCAGTGACGCATCCACCACAAATTCACGCCAATCCACTTCAATGAGACGGCACATAGCCCTTTGAGCAACCACTCTTTTTGCCGTCGTCCAGGAACGATGACTTTGAGTAGCGTCAAAATAATCAGGGGGACACCCCAAAACAGTGTGTTTAACGTCAGCAGCAAAATGCTAACGCCCCCTTTAATAATAGGCATACCACAATCCCTCACAGCAATTCGTCTGCGTGCTAATGACGTCTGAAACACGCGCTTAATGATAAATGCTAATAGATCAGCGCCACGCTGCCCAGCATAACTGTATCAATGCGTTATCTTTCAATGACAAGAGTGGGAGCTCTGACACTCTCAAGCAGTACGCTGCGCAGCGCGTGAGCGGCAACTGACAGCTCTTCATGGGTGAGCATGCCCACTCGGCAAGCAATGCTTGGCTCGACCAGTGGCACACAGCGCGCGCCAAGTTCATGCATTTGCTGAATACACATTGAAGGTACGGCACTAACGCCCAGGCCCTCGGCAACCATGCGCCCAACGGTGGAGAGTTGGTGGCTTTCAAAGGCAACTGGGAGGTCAATGTGACGTTTGCCCAGTTCCTGTTCCAGCAGTCGCCGCACCATGGAGGGCCGTTGTAAGGTAATAAAATCGTTCTCCAACAGTTGTTGCCAGGGCACTGTATTGTGATGAGCCAAAGCAGAGTTGCGTGGCACCACCGCAACAAATCGGTCTTCAAACAAAGGAGTAAAGCTCAAGCTACCCGTACCCTCTGGCGAGAAGGCAATGCCGATCTCTACCTGGCGGGAGCGCACCATATCAGTGACCTCTTCATTGATCACATCGTGCACAGTGACATTGATTTTAGGGTACTGCTGACGAAATTTTACCAGTGCGCTTGGCAGTAAATTACAAGCAAAAGAGGGCATGGCCGCCACACTCAGTCGCCCTAGCTGCAGTGTAAATCGCTGACGTAGGCGCTCCTCGGTATTATCCCATTGGGCGAGCAGGTGCTTAGCGAGCGGTAGTAGCGACTCTCCTTCAGGTGTTAGACGCACGCTCCGAGTACTGCGAATAAGTAATTTTCCCCCTAGCGAATCCTCTAACCCTTTGATAGCAAGGCTTAAAGCGGGTTGGGAAAGGTGCAGGCGTTCACAGGCTTGGGTGAAGCTAAGCGTTTGTGCAACGGCCAAAAAAGCACGAAGCTGCTTGACGGTCATGGTGTCTCTTTATAAGTTATTAAAATAAATTGATAAGAAAAACAAACTTAACAAATATATCATCTAGGACAACACTGGCAATACGGTTCTCATCGTCTTTGTACAGCAATGACGCGATACGCCAGCAAACGTTGCTGACACTACTCTCGATAAATGTACCCAACACCGATACGTACTCAACAACAATGTGAGGCATAACAATGGCAGGATTCGATAAGCGTGTGGCTTCTTATGAAGAAGCAATGGAAGGCATCGAAAGCGGTATGACCGTGATCGCGGGCGGCTTCGGTCTGTGTGGTATTCCCGAAAACCTGATCGCAGAAATTAAGCGCCGTGGTGTGAAGGATCTCACCGTTGTCTCTAATAACTGTGGTGTTGATGGCTTTGGCCTGGGCGTGCTGCTGGAAGACCACCAAATTAGTAAAATTATCGCCTCCTATGTTGGCGAAAACGCTATGTTTGAGCAGCAGATGCTGAACAACGAAATTGATGTAGTGCTCACGCCCCAAGGCACGCTAGCTGAAAAAATGCGAGCGGGTGGTGCTGGTATCCCTGCGTTTTATACCGCGACAGGTTATGGCACTCCTATTGGTGATGGCAAAGAAGTGCGTGTTTTCGATGGTCGTCACTACATCCTGGAAGAAGCCATTAAAGGCGATTTTGCGATTGTGAAGGGCTGGAAAGCCGACCGCTATGGCAACGTGATGTACCGCCACACCGCGCAAAACTTTAATCCCATGGCTGCTACAGCGGGGAAAATAACGGTGGTAGAAGTAGAGGAGATTGTTGAACCCGGTGAGCTGGAGCCAAGCCAGATTCATACCCCGGGTATTTACGTGGATCGCATTATTCAAGGCACGTTCGAGAAGCGTATCGAAAAGCGCACTGTGCGCAGCTAAGCGCAACAACGCCAACAATCAACTAACCGTTACAACAAGAGGTGGCACCATGGCTTTAACTCGTGAACAGATGGCGCAGCGCGTTGCCCGCGAATTGCAAGATGGTTTTTATGTCAATTTGGGCATTGGTATTCCCACTCTGGTAGCCAACTACATCCCAGACGGCATGGATGTCATGCTGCAGTCGGAAAACGGCCTGCTAGGCATGGGGCGCTTCCCCACTGAGGAGGAAGTGGACGCCGATATGATTAACGCCGGTAAACAGACGGTGACGGCTCGTCCTGGCGCTGCCATTTTCTCCTCGGCGGAGTCGTTCGCTATGATTCGTGGCGGGCACGTAGACTTAACGGTATTGGGTGCTTTTGAGGTGGATCAGGAGGGAAATATTGCCTCTTGGATGATTCCTGGCAAGCTCATCAAAGGAATGGGCGGCGCAATGGATCTGGTGGCAGGTGCAGAGAATATTATTTGCACCATGACTCACGCATCAAAGCACGGTGAGTCTAAGCTGCTTGAAAAATGCAACTTGCCGCTGACCGGTGCTGGGTGCATTAGTCGAGTGCTCACTGACTTGGCCTATCTAGAAATTAAAGACGGTGCTTTTATTCTCAAAGAGCGTGCCCCGGGCGTTAGCGTCGAGGAGATCGTTGAGAAGACGGCAGGCAAACTGATCGTTCCTGATCACGTGCCTGAAATGACTTTCGACGAATAACGCACACCGCCCGTCGCGCTAGGCGTGAGTCATAGGCTCACGCCATTTCGCACCGTGTGTGAAAGGGCAGCAAAATTTCAGCGACACGTTCATGGTCATCGCTTAGCTGTTTTTGGGTGAGCGCTAATCCCCCTAAACATAAGCGGTGTTCATCGCCATCGCTAAACACCACTTTTCGTGGAGTGGCTGGATAAAAACGGTGTTCCAGGAGAGTGGATACTGAAAATACGCCGTTTTGAGGCCCGCTCAGCGGTGGCATGCCAGCGCTCTCCAGTTGTTCGCTAATCGCGTCGATGGACTCACTGAAGCGTTCACAGTCAAAGCCTGCATGATGTAGACGCGGTCCCATCACCGAGAGCCAAGCGGCGAGTGGGTGGGCGTTCTGAAGCTGCTGATAAAGCGCCCAAGAAGGCATCGGCCATGGCCTTCCCCGGCACAGCAGGTTGTGCCCTTTGCAATCGGCCGGGTGGCTTTGGTGGACCAGCGACGTGAGTGCCTCGCGAGGTGTCTTCGAAAGGGTGCCCATTTGCAGTTCCGCCAAGACCAGCCAGCTGCTGTCGTCATTAGGGGCCATCAAGTGGATAAGCAGTCCCTTATCGGCCATCGCATAGTGTCCCACGGACCGATAACCCATGCGCGCCAGCGGAGCGCTTAATGCAGTAATGGAAAACGGCCCATAGTTCAGGGTCACCAGCGTTAAATATTCAGCGGTGGTGCTCAGCGGCCATAGTCTTAAGCTGCCAATATCAGGATGGGTGTGGATATAGTCCAGCCACAGCTGTTGTACAAACTCCTCGCGCTGCATGGGGGTTCCTCGCCGCCTATAGACGTCCGTGAGTAAACGGGTAGTTGAATGGTCAGTATAGGCAAGCAAGGGGTTCGGGGGTTCAACGGGGTTTAACGGCGATTTTAACGGCAGCTAAGAAGCCAGAAGTTGCTTATCGCGGACAAACTGATCGAATTCAGTGAATCCGCCGATATGCTGCTGATCGACAAAAATTTGTGGGACGGTATGAATCGGCTTGCCAGCCGTTTTCGCGATATCCTCTTTGGTCACGCCTTCTGATGGCATATCCACATAGCGGTATCCTTCAATTTTGCCACTACCTTCTAAATGTTCGGCAAGATGCTTGGCACGTACACAGAAGGGGCACGACATGCGCCCAAAAATAACCACAAACATGGCAACTGCTCCTTTACGATACAGAGTTGAGTAAGTGTTTGAAGAAGAAATCAGCGCCCATTGTGGCGTAGGGCAACATGTTTCGCCAATAGCACCACGCTACGCGCCCTATAAAGCCGCATAATGAGTGATGGGAAAGGAGACACCATGCAAACCCTGGAATCACATGAGTATGGGTATTTAGCCGAGCTTGCCAAGTGCTATCGCGATGAGCACCTAGCGTTACTTAAGCGCCACGCTGGCTTTAACCCTCGGCTAGGGGTCGACGCACTGTGCTTTCAACATATAGCACCGCGTATCAGTGGTGCGAGCGTGATGGCTGGCGCGTTAATTACTCCTTGCGAATTATGGCTGGTCGCGCTGCCAGAGCAATCAACGTTGCAAGCGCCGCTCGCACCTGAATGTGTGTTAACACTGCCGTCCGGTCGTTACACGTTGCAACTGGAGCGTTTACCGACAGGCATCGAGTTTTATAAACGAAAAATTTTGGACGATTTAAGTGATCTTGAATCGCTTCAAGAGGCTGCTCGCCTGGCGCAGCGCATGATGGAACAGCTGATGGCGTCGCCTGCTGAGCCGCAAGGCTAGAGTAGGCAGAGACACTTAGTGACTCCTATACTCATGAACGCTTACCTATGTCTCTCTACATATACTGCGGTTTAATTAACAAAAGGAAGCCTGAATGTCATCTTCAAAACCTTCTACTCCTCGGGTGGCTGTGGTCACAGGTACCAGCAGCGGGATTGGTGCAGCCGTTGTTAAACACTTCTGCGAGCAGGGGCATCAAGTGCTGGCGGTCGATTTTAATCCTGCCGGAAAAGAGA
The DNA here is from genome assembly GCF_014640815.1 of Vreelandella lutescens. Lineage (GTDB taxonomy): Bacteria > Pseudomonadota > Gammaproteobacteria > Pseudomonadales > Halomonadaceae > Vreelandella > Vreelandella lutescens. The sequence goes on from NZ_BMHM01000002.1 coordinate 470,271, forward strand.
TTGCAGAAGCAGCTGGTGCGGCATTTTATCAGGCAGATTTAACCGATGCGGACGCCTGTCGCGGTGCGATTGCGGAGGCAGTCAAGCGGTTTGGCGGGGTCGATATTCTGGTGAACAATGCGGGCATTCAGCATGTGGCCTCGATTGAAACGTTCCCAGAAGAAAAGTGGCGGCAAATTATCGACCTGATGCTGACCGCCCCGTTCTTGCTGACTCAGGCGGCTTGGCCCTATATGCGTGAAAAAGGTTGGGGGCGCGTGGTGAACATTGCCTCGATTCATGCTCAGGTGGCATCGCCGGGTAAGGCGGCCTATGTCAGTGCCAAGCACGGTATGATTGGTTTAACCAAAACGGCAGCGCTGGAAGGCGGCGAGCAGGGTATTACGGCCAATGCGATTTGCCCTGCTTATGTCAAAACTCCGTTAGTCGATAACCAGATTGCTGATCAGGCCAAATTAAATAATATGGATGAGCAGGAAGTCATCGAAAAAATTATGCTGAAAAATGCGGCGGTCAAACGGCTAATCGAACCCTCAGAGGTTGCCGAGCTAGTGGCGTATCTGACCTCTGATGCGGCGGGTGCCGTTACCGGAGCCAGTTGGAATATCGATCTGGGTTGGACCGCCCACTAAAGAAGGCGGAGTTAGCGACGGACCGGGCGTTTTTGCAGTTTGCGCTGCAGTGTACGGCGGTGCATCCCCAACGCTCGGGCCGTGGCGGAAATATTGCCATCATGCTCTTGAAGCACCTTCTGGATATGTTCCCAGGTGATCCGGTTGATGGAAGGCGGGTTGTCTGCCAATTCAATGTTAGGGTCCGCGTCTGGGTGTTCGAAGGCTGCCATCACGTCGTCGGCATCTGCTGGTTTGCAAAGGTAGTTGATAGCCCCGAGTTTGATGGCTTCTACTGCTGTTGCAATGCTTGAGTAGCCGGTGAGTACGACGATGCGGCAGCCGGGAACTGTCGACAGAAGCTCTGGCAAAAGCTTTAGCCCTGAACTGTGCTCCAGCTTCAAATCCAGCGTGGCCATGGTGGGCATAAACTGCGCCGCAATGCTCAGTGCTTGGTCAGCGTCATGCGCCACCATAACGTCAAAGCCTCTCCGCGTTAGCGCTCGGCTTAGTACATGGCAAAACATTTCATCGTCATCGACGATCAGCAGACGTTGGTCTTGGTTCTGCATAGTACTTTGATTCTGCATAGTACCCTCGTTTTCTTAATAGCAGCCGTCTCACCCTAGTTTGGTGCCGAGCAGCGCGGCAGGGTGACCTCAGTCAGCGTTCCACCTTCTGGGTGGTTATAAAGGCTTACGCCACCGCCAAAGCGGTTAATCGTGGCGTGCGTAAGAAATAGGCCAATTCCCATACCTTTGCTTTTAGTAGATACAAAGGTGTCGCCTAGCTGGTCAGCAATCGACATCGCCACGCCAGGCCCATGGTCACGAATGTCTATCACTACGCTCTCATCTTGCCAATCTAGGCGAATGGCAATGTGTTCTGGATTGGCATCGGCGGCGTTGTTGAGCAAATTCGTTAACGCCTGGTCTAGGGTGGCATCAACGGCCAGCCAGGGACGACCACGTCGTTCCGCTACATCAAATTGGTGGCTAACGTCTGGTCGAATCACCAGCCAGCGCTGCACCACACCTGCCAACCATATTTCAGCGTCGAGTACTTCTGGCTCAGCCATGCGTCGCCGATCCGCATTAGTCACTAAGTGTTGCAAACGCGATTTACAGATATCAACCTGCTGTCGCAGTAGCGCAATGTCTTGTCCTAGCGGGCTCTCTTTCTCAGTATCTGCCTGCATCTCTTTTAACAGCACGGCCATGGTGGAAAGCGGCGTTCCTAGCTCATGAGCAGTGCCTGCTGCCTGGGTGGCCACGGCCAGCACTTGTTCATTGCGCAAAGCGGCTTCCCGGGTGCGTGAAAGCGCTTTATCGCGGCTGCGCAGTGCGTGCGCCATTTTATAAATGAAAAACGTTACGAGGCCTGCAGAGAGCCCGAAGTTTAGCCACATCCCTAGAATATGCAGACTTAGTGGGCCATCGCTACTGATATGCCCTAACTGTGGGATGGGGTGATAGTAGAACATTAGAAAGCTGTAACCCGCCATGGCGCAGGCAGCAATAATCCACGCGTGCCGCCAGGGGAGTGTGGCAGCGGCAATAGTGACGGGCACCAAGTAATAGGTAATAAACGGGTTGGTGGAGCCACCCGAAAAATAAAACAGCAGGGTAAGCCCTGCGATATCAGCCAGTAAATGAGATAGATACTCGCCATGGCTGACGGCTTTTGGTCTGCCCAGACGCCACCACGTCGCAATATTCAATACGCCCATGGCAATGACAACGCTCACCACGGCCGTCACTGGTAGGTTAAATGCCAATAGCTCAATGCCGACAATGATAGCGATTAAAAACCCCGTCCAGGTAATTCCCCGAACAATAGTCAGCCTAACTAGGTTGCGATTAGGCGTCGAAAGCGGCAAAGGTAGGGCAGTTGGCATGGGGGTAGCTTATTTGCTTGATGTTTTAACGCTATGGATAACGAATTTGATAAATAGCGTCATGACAAAGGTCATCCAGCCAGCAGATGCCAGTAGATTGAACAGTAGCATTTTAGGGGGTAGCCACGCCGTGCCTAGTAGCGCTTCCAGCATCAGATGAAAAAACATCGCCAGCAGTAGTGGGAGTGCTAGGGTGTGGATCCACATATCAGTACGACGTTTACGAATATGGTAACGGCGCAATAAATAGCGCATGGGCCGATGCGCCCAGCTAAACAGGACCAGTGTTGCCACCACAAACAGAGCGGCAAGCGTAGGCTCTGTGCTTCCATGGTGCATCGATATCGAAATCGACCATGCGAGTCCTAACCAGACTAACCCCTCGATGCTGGCGATAAAATCCGCATAGCGTCGTACGTTCTGCATAAACAACCGAGTCCTTGATCTTACAGCGTGGCGCCATGATACGACACTTGTGGGTAGCTGTGGGGTTAACGAGCAGATTTATCCTACCTCCGTATTGGGTATACTGGGGCCGCTCGCTGAACCCTTTCACCTAAGATCAATAGGATTTGCCGTGGACGCTATTACCCTTACCCGCCCAGACGACTGGCACCTGCATTTGCGTGACGACGAAGCGTTAAACGCTGTGGTGGGGCATACCGCTGCTCAGATGGGGCGTGCCATTATTATGCCTAATTTAAAGCCGCCGGTGACCACCACGGAGCAAGCAATAGCGTACCGCGAGCGCATTCTGGCGGCCCTGCCCGCAGGTAGCGCCTTTGAGCCCTTGATGGTCATCTATCTCACCGATACGACGCCGCCTGAGGAGATTGAGCGCGCCGTGGAAAGTGGGGTGGTCAAAGCCGTGAAGCTCTATCCGGCTGGAGCGACGACTAACTCAGCATCCGGTGTGACAGATATTGCCCACTGTGACGCCACCATCGCTATGATGGCCAAGCTAGGTATGCCGTTACTGGTGCATGGTGAGGTCACTGATCACGAGATTGATATTTTTGATCGGGAGGCGGTGTTTATTGAGCGTGTCATGAAGCCCCTGCTGGCGCGTCATCCCACCTTGAAGGTGGTGTTTGAGCACATTACCACGCAGCAGGCTGCTGAGTTTGTGGCCAGCGTCTCTGATAATGTGGCAGCGACCATTACCGCTCATCATCTGTTATTCAATCGCAATCAGATGCTGGCGGGTGGTATCCGGCCTCACTACTACTGCCTTCCTATTCTAAAGCGCGAGCAGCACCGGCAAGCGCTATTGAAAGCGGCGACCAGCGGTAGCCCGAAGTTCTTTTTAGGTACGGACAGTGCGCCTCACGCAAAAGGTGATAAAGAGTCCAGCTGTGGCTGTGCGGGTGCCTATACCGCTCCTGCGGCTATCGAGCTTTATGCGACGGCATTTGAAGAGATGCAGGCACTGGATAAGCTGGAAGCCTTCGCTAGTCTCAATGGCCCGCGCTTTTATGGTTTGTCGCCGAACGCCGATACCGTCACCCTCGAGCGTCGTCAGTGGGTGCTGCCAGAGAGCTACCCATACGCGTCGGGCCAGACCATTGTCCCCCTATTGGCAGGCGAAACGCTTGAGTGGGCAATGAAGGCATAACATGCCTAGGGCGTTATGAAAACGGAGCCTGATCGGCTCCGTTTTCGTGAGTGACGATGGCAGGTATGCCTTACTGGTTATCACCTAGGGCGATAAGCATCTGGTCCACCATGCGCGAGGAGTGGTCGGCGGCGATATCCAGAAATTGCTCGAAGGAAAGATGGTTGTCGCCGCTACCTGGAATATCGGAAAGCGCACGAATCACTACAAACGGGCAGCTGTAGAGATAACAGGTCTGCGCAATAGCGGCACCTTCCATCTCGACTGCTAGCATTGTTGGGAACTGAGCGCGAGTGGTGGCAACGCGCTCTGGGTCGGCCATAAAGGCGTCGCCGGTAGCAATCATTCCCTCGCGGACGTTGACCTCGCCCAAGGCGGAGATCGCGCCACGGGCAATCTCGCGTAGATGCAGATCCGCCTGATAGGCGGCAGGCATGCCGGGTACTTGACCCAGCTCATAGCCAAATACCACTGCATCGACATCGTGGTGCCGCACTTCATCGGAAATGATGACGTCGCCAATCGCTAAGTCAGTAGCAAAACCACCCGCTGAGCCCGTATTGATAATGGCATCTGGCTGGTGACGCTCTAATAAAATAGCCGTGCCCACCGCCGCGTTCACTTTGCCAATACCCGACTGCAGTATGATGACCTCAAGGCCGTGACGGGTGCCAGTGTGGAATACAAACCCTGCATGCTCGTAGCGCTCTGCGTTATCGAGCTGTCCTGCCAAGATATTCACTTCCTGCGCCATAGCGCCAATAATTCCGATCCGTTTCACTGTCGCATTCTCCGAAGGGGTCGTAGGGGTAGGGCGCTGAACGCTAGTGCTTATAACTGCTGGTCGTGACGTTCGGCGGCTTCAAGGGTGTTTTCCAGCAGCGTCGCGACGGTCATCGGGCCAACCCCGCCCGGCACAGGGGTAATGTAGCTTGCGCGTTCGGCAGCAGCGGTAAAGTCGACGTCGCCAATCAGCGAGCCGTCATCCTGCCGGTTGATGCCCACATCAATCACCACGGCACCTGGTTTAATCCACTCGCCTTTCACAATGCCTGGTTTACCAACGGCCACTACCACCAAGTCTGCCCGGCTGACGTGAGCGGCCAAATCCTGTGTAAAGCGGTGGCATACCGTTGTGGTGCAGCCTGCTAGCATGAGTTCAAGCGCCATCGGGCGGCCAACGATATTAGACGCGCCGACTATCGTGGCATCCATGCCGCGTACCGCAATGCCGCTTTGCACCAGCATGGTCATAATGCCTTTGGGGGTGCAGGGGCGTAGCGACGGAAGGCGCTGCGCTAGGCGGCCAAGGTTATAGGGGTGAAAGCCATCGACATCTTTATCTGGGCGAATGCGTTCTAAAATGGGGCGAGCATCCAGATGCGCGGGAAGCGGCAGTTGTACCAAAATGCCATCCACGGCGGTGTCATTGTTTAGTTGATCCACCAACGCCTCTAACGCTTCCTGGGTCGTGTCAGCGGGCAGCGCGTGTTGAAAAGAGAGAATGCCAGCCTGTTCGCATGCCCGGTGCTTATTGCTGACATATACATGAGATGCGGGGTCTTCGCCGACCACAACAACGGCTAGTCCGGGTGCACGATTGCCAGCCTGCTGGCGTGCGGTAATTTTTTCGGCAACGCGTTGACGGACATTAGCGGCGATGGCTTTACCATCGATGAGCTGGGCGGTCATGTAATGAGATCCCTATGAAGGTTGAAAAGCAAAGCAAACTGACAAGCACCGGTGTCATGACGGGCTTTCTAAAGGCGGCAATTTTCGCATGGTAGGGCGACAAGGCAAAGCGCCTATCGAATCAATCACTTTAAGTGTTGACTTTAAAATTAGAAATAGTAATATATGCCTCGCTTGAGACGAGATACGCAGCAGCGTCTAAGGTAAGAAATCGGGATGTAGCGCAGTCTGGTAGCGCGCCTGCTTTGGGAGCAGGATGTCGGGGGTTCGAATCCCTCCATCCCGACCACGTACCTAGCACGGAAGGTGTTAATCTGCTTCTCCAAACTTTGGTTGTGGTCAAGTGCTCATCAGTATTCATTGCGAATATATCATGTGCGCCCATAGCTCAACCGGATAGAGCAACGGCCTTCTAAGCCGTAGGTTGCGGGTTCGAGTCCTGCTGGGCGTGCCAATCAAATGCTTACCAGTATTTGTCATCCAGTTGGGTCTTCTCAAGTCAGTTTTGTCTATGGTGGATGTAGCTCAGTGGTAGAGCCCCGGATTGTGGCTCCGGTGGTCGTGGGTTCGATCCCCATCATCCACCCCATTGACAAAACGCTAGCAATATAAAGCAGTATCAGTAACTCCGCAGTAAACAGTTTCAGGTTGTGGTGGATGTAGCTCAGTGGTAGAGCCCCGGATTGTGGCTCCGGTGGTCGTGGGTTCGATCCCCATCATCCACCCCATTAACCTGTTATTTGTTCTTCAGTTTTTCCCTCCCTTGTTTGTTCCTCTTTGCATTTCAAATCTTGGTTATTATCTTTATGACTTTTAAATAGTCATTGTTTCATAGTATTTAATCACCAATCACCAATCACCAATCACCACTCACCACTCACCACTCACCACTCACCACTCACCACTCACCACTCACCAATCACCACTTTACCTATCTCGGCATAACCTTAATCTGGTTACCAACTGTAGCGGTAATGGGTTCTGGTTTTCCAAGTAAGTAGCCTTGCGCGTAGTCGATGCCTAAAGAGCGCAGCGTATCCAGCGTTTCCTGGTTTTCCACGTATTCAGCGACTGTATCAATATTAAGCGCCTTTCCTACGGCGTGAATGGCTTCCACCATGGCGCTATCGATGGGGTCTTGGTGAATATTGCGAATAAAATTCCCATCTATTTTTAAATAGTCGACCGACAGCTGTTTTAAATAGCTGAAGGATGAGAGCCCAGTGCCAAAGTCATCCAGTGCGAATCGGCAGCCCAGTGCTTTAAGGGCCTGTATCAATTCACTGACTTTTGAAAGCTGCGCAATGGCTGCGCTCTCGGTAATTTCGAAGCATAGAGTGCCTTCTGGTAGCTCGGCGCGGCGTACTTGCTGCACCAGCTCCTGACAGAAGTCGCCATCTGATAAAGAATCGCCTGATAAGTTAATGCCCCAATGGCCTATCGAATGATTCTCCGCGCAGCGATAACGATCCCCAAGCCACGCTAGTGTGTTGCGCACTACCCAGCGGTCTATCCTCGGCATAAAGTGATAGCGTTCGGCGGCGGGTAAAAAACTGCCTGGCGCGATCAGCGCGCCATTTTCTTCAAGGCGGAGCAAAATTTCTCGGTAACCGGGCCCCTGGCCACATACGGCGTGAATGGGCTGAGCAAATAGGCGAAAGGCATCATTATCGAGGGCATTTTGTAACCGCTGTACCCACTGCAGCTCACCATGACGTTCTAATAGCAGATGGTCATTGGGCTGATAGCAGTGAATACGGTTGCGGCCTGCCTCCTTGGCGGTATAGCAGGCGGCATCGGCGGCGTGCAGTGTGTCAGACAAGCGCATCGGCTGCTCAGGGGTCATCGCCACTAAGCCAATACTAACGCCAATACCAAATGTGTGCCCCTGCCAGGCAAAGCGGAAGTGTTCTATATCGCGGCGTACGGCTTCGCAAATAATCTTGGCTTTATCAAGCGGGCAGTCGGGCAGTACCAGGGCAAACTCATCGCCTCCTAAGCGCGCAACGGTATCACTATTGCGTACATGCGCTTTTAGTTTCATCGACACTTGGCGTAGTAGTTCATCCCCCGCGAGGTGGCCGCAGGTGTCGTTGACGATTTTGAACTGATCCAAATCGAGATAGCAGAGCACATGGTGACGCTCAGTTTGATCGAGCAGTTTAGTGAGCAGTGTTTCAAATGCACGCCGATTCACAAGGCCGGTGAGGTTGTCGTGTGTGGCTTGATAGTTAAGCTGCTCTGACAGCTTGCGCGTTAGGCTCACATCTTGGAAGACGACCACGGCGCCAAGCGTGATGCCCCCTCTGGAGCGGATAGGTGCTGCACTATGTTGAATGGGGTAGCGCTTACTGGTGCGATGGATAAGCTGGCAGTGTTCGCTGTAATGAACAGCCCGGTGCTGCGTGAGCACCTTACGAGCGGGGTTGCTGATGGGTTCATCGCTAAGCTCGTCTCGCAGCTGATAAATGGTTTGGATCGGCTTGTTTACCACGTCATCAAGCGCCCACCCCGTTAGTCGTTCTGCTTCCGCATTCATAAACGTAATATTGCCGCTAGCGTCGCAAGTGATCACGCCGTCACCAATTGAGGCGAGTGTGGTGCGGGCAAGGTCGCGCTCGCGGTTTAGCTGCTCTTGAAGCTGTTTGCGCTCTGTGATGTCGCGCACCATCCCCGAGCACTCTGAGGCAGAGCCCTCGGCACCCTCACTGACTTGGATTTCCAAATAGCGTATCTGCTGGTCCTCTGTGCGCAGCTTAATTTCATGCATTGCCCCGGGCGTCAGCGCCTTGTTGGCCAGTAGCGTGCTTACTGGTTGGCCAATAAGGCGCTCTGCATTAACGCCAAACAAAGCCTCTGCGCCCGGGTTTAACCCCGTGAGCGTTCCGTCGGCTTGCCAGGTAATCACGCCGTCGCGCAGGTTGCGCAGCATGACCTGAGTGTGACCTACCGCGCGTTCAAGTGCTGCCGACACGCGGTTATAGCTTGCCGCTATCTCACCGACCTCGGTGAAGGGGTCGGCCTCAATACGCTGGCGCATATCGCCCTGTTTTTCATGCTGCCGCATATGCTCCAACAGCTGGTTGAGCTCGTTTTGTGCGCCATGCTCGGCAAGGTTAAGGCCCATTTTCTCGGCATCTTTGGAGACGCGAAGAGGTAAAAACCGGCGGGTGATACGGAAGAGCAGCCAGGCGAGCCCAAAACTCCACAGGCCACAGACCACGACACCGAGCAGTTGGACCATAAATTGATCAAATCGGCCAAGGGAAGTGCCTAGTCGATCAAGGTCTGCTATCCACGGCAGGGCGAGGGTGCCCCATAGGCCGGTGACTAGGTGTGCAGGTATAGCACCAACCGCGTCATCAATGCGTCGTTTTAACAGCCATTCGCTCGCTAATACCATGAGTACACCGCTGACACCGCCCATAAAAAAGGCGGCAGCCAGTGATAGTGCATGTGCTCCAGCTGTTACCGCGACTAAACCTGCAATGGCACCGTTGATGGCATACATCACATCTGCATAGCGGCGCACACGCCAACCCACCAGCATGGCCGATAGAATGCCGCCCACTGCGCCTAGCATGGTATTGGCGATGATGCCGGGCACGCTGCCATTTAAAGCAAGCGTGCTGCCACCGTTAAAGCCAAACCAGCCCAGCACCATAAACAGAGCGCCCAGCATGGCGAGCGGTAAGTTGCCCGCGGGAAAGGCAGTCGGGGGCTTATCCACCTGAAAGCGGCCCTGGCGAGGGCCGATGACCAGTACTGCCGCTAATGCCACCCAGCCGCCAACGCTGTGCACAACGGTTGCTCCGGCGAAATCGATAAATCCCAGGGCTGCCAGCCAGCCAGGGCTGCCACCTAACAGTCCACCCCACGCCCAGTGGCCAAATACCGGGTAAATCAGCAGGGCTATCCAAAACGCGGTCCACAGGTAACCAAGAAACGGCATGCGTTCAGCCACCGCGCCCGCCACAATCGTGGCCGCTGTAGCGCAAAACATGGCCTGGAAGATAAAGACGGTGATTAGCCAGGTGTCAGTCGACTCCAGCTCCCATCCAAACAGTGAGCTACCGACCCAACCTGCCTGGGAAGCACCAAACATCATGCCGAAGCCTGCTAGCCAAAAGACACTGACCGCAATCGCAAAATCCGCTAAGTTTTTCATAGCGACGTTAATGGCATTTTTGGTTCGGGTGGTTCCCGCTTCAAGGCACAGAAAGCCAGCCTGCATAACGAAGACCAGTGCGGCCGCCCACAGCACCCAAAGGGTATCAATGAGAGTGGTATCGAAGCTGTCGGTCATGGGCAGGGTCCTTGTGCTGATCTGGTGCAGTGCGAGCACTGTTCGGGTGCAGTAATGCGTGCGTTGCCTCTTATTAACTCAGCGCGGTGCCTGGTGTTGCTGAAGGTTTCCGGTGCGTTAAAGCAGTGCTAACAGTAATTAAGCAAATGTTGTGCCGCGCTTAGTGAAGTCATCCTTATTTACGTTTTTTGCGTTATAAATAACTAAAATAGTGCCTTAAAACAGTCTTTATAACTGTGCAAAAGCGGTTTGATTGGTGATATTTTTCAATATATTACTTATGGGGTTGGCAGCGTGAGGCTGGGCAATCAAAAGACTGAGAGGAGTGCATCATAATGGCGCGTCAAACGGTGGTTTTAGGAGCAGGAATGGTGGGTGTCAGTATTGCTTGGCAGCTGCAGCAGCGTGGCTACCAGGTAACACTGGTGGATCGCCGCCAGCCTGGGCGTGAAACCTCGTTTGGTAATGCGGGGATTATCCAGCGTGAAGCCGTCAGGCCTTATCCGTTCCCGCGTGATATGAAAACGATATTAAGCGTGCTGCCGAACCGGCGTGTTGATATCCGTTACCGGCCAACAGGTATGGTAAACGCGGCATCGCCACTATTGAGCTACTGGCATCACTCCTCCTCTCGGCTGTATAAAAAGATCGTTCCTGAGTACGCGTCGCTGATTCAGCTTTGTCTGGAGGCCCACGCGCCAATGATTGAAGCGTCGGGCGCTGGGCACTTGGTCCGCCGTGAAGGGTGGCTGGAGATCTACCGTACTCAGGAGAAGCTCGCCAAGCGCGTCAAAGAAGCTGAAGAAGCCCGTGAGCTATACGGCGTACAGTTTACGGTGCTGGACCGTGAGGCGTTGAGCGAGAAAGAGCCACAGCTTGATGAAAAGATCATTGGTGCGATTCATTGGTTAGACCCCTGGACCGTTGCCGACCCGGGTGGGTTAGTGGCCGCTTACGCCGCCTCGTTTGAAGCCATGGGTGGGCGTGTTGTACAGGCGGACATCACCGGCGTTACGCAGCAGGGCGATACGTGGACTGTGACGACCAGTGAAGAGGCGTTCAGCGTTGATCAGGTCGTTATGGCGCTTGGCCCTTGGGCAGGGCAATGGATGAAGCCATTGGGCTATCACTTCCCAACGTTTGTGAAGCGTGGCTACCACATGCACTATGCCACCCAGTCTGGAGCCAAATTAAACTACTGGTTAATGGATGCCGAAGTAGGGTATCTGCTGGCGCCCATGAATGCAGGTGTGAGGCTGACCACTGGGGCTGAGCTAGATCGCCTGGAGTCTCCGGCGGATGAAGAACAGCTAGGAGCCGCTGAAAAAGTCGCAAGGACGATTTTCCCGCTGGGCGAGCGTAAGGATAGCGCCGCCTGGAAGGGGGCTCGTCCGTGTTTACCCGACATGAAACCCGTGATTGGCCCTGCGCCGCGCCACCCTGGCCTGTGGTTAGCATTCGGTCATGGTCACCAAGGTTTCACACTTGGCCCGGCTACCGGCCAACTGCTAGCGGATATGATGGAAGATAAGCCTACCGCTATTGATATGGCACCGTTTCGGGCTGATCGGTTTTAAACGTGATGTTGCGTGCTGTTACGATACGCAAAGTGACAAACGTGGCCGAGTCAGGCTGAGTTTGCTACGCTGAGGGTGTCACTCAATAGACTGAGGTGAAATAATGGATGTCGCTGCGAGTAATGCTGTCAGCACAGCGCTGTATATGAACCAAGCGCAAACCGCTGAACAGGCGCAAATGCAGATGTTCCGCCAAGCCCTTGATGTGCAGGCCGAGCAAATCACGGAAGTGCTCGCTTCTGCGGATACGGGGGCTCAGCCCAACTTGGCTCAAGAAGGCAGTGTTGGCACACAGGTCAACACTTACGCTTAGATAGATGTTTGCTTTACTAACGTATCTAAACGCCGACTTCGTCGGCGTTTTTTTATATCGGTAAAAAATGCCAGCTGCACTTGGTGGTATGCCGTTGAAGGCGAGTTGCGTTACCATAGGCACACACAACGCCGCGGGTTTGGCGCTACGTTTTAAGTGTTCACGCTGTACCATCTTGTAGAGAATTCCATGTCTGACGCCCAATTAGCGCGTGAAGCAGAGCTTCGCCGTACCTTTGCGATTATTTCGCACCCCGACGCCGGTAAAACCACCATCACTGAGAAGATGCTGCTATTTGGAAATGCCATCCAGCTAGCAGGCTCGGTGAAAAGCAAACGTAATGACCGTCACGCCACGTCTGACTGGATGAAGATGGAGCAGGAGCGTGGCATCTCGGTGACCACGTCGGTGATGCAGTTCCCTTATGGGGGGCGTATCGTCAACCTGCTGGATACCCCAGGGCACGAAGACTTCTCTGAAGATACCTACCGCACGCTAACGGCGGTGGATTCCGCGCTGATGGTGATTGATGGCGCTAAGGGTGTTGAGGAGCGCACCATCAAATTGATGGAAGTGTGTCGTCTGCGCACGACGCCGATTCTGACGTTCATCAATAAAATGGACCGTGACATTCGCGACCCCATTGAAGTGATGGATGAAGTGGAAACGGTACTGAATATCCAGTGCGCGCCGATGACATGGCCGATTGGTATGGGGCGTCACTTTAAAGGTGTCTATCACCTTTACAACGATGTGATTCACCTCTATACCCAAGGGCAAGGTAGCCGTATTCCAGACGACAAGCGCATTGAAGGGCTAGACAACCCCGAAGTCGACGCGGTGTTGGGGGAAGAGCAGGCAGAAGAACTGCGCATGGAAGTCGATTTAGTGCGCGGTGCTTCGCACGAATTTGATTTAGAAGCTTATCGCCGTGGTGAGCTTACGCCCGTCTATTTTGGCACTGCCATGGGTAACTTTGGCGTACGGGAAATGATGGACGGTTTCGTAGAGCATGCGCCCGCTCCACAGTCCCGGGAAACCGATACCCGTGAAGTGACAGCTCAGGATGAGCGCTTCACCGGTTTTGTATTTAAGATTCAGGCCAATATGGACCCAAATCACCGGGACCGCATCGCCTTCCTGCGGGTGTGCTCCGGTAAGTACGAAAAGAACATGAAGATGCGCCACGTGCGGATTGGCAAAGACGTCAAGATTGCTGATGCGCTTACGTTTATGGCCTCTGACCGCTCGCAAGTTGAGGAAGCGTGGCCAGGCGATATTATCGGCTTGCATAACCACGGCACGATTCAGATTGGTGACACCTTCACCGTAGGTGAAGATATGCGCTTTACCGGCATCCCTCACTTTGCCCCCGAGCTTTTCAAACGCGTACGTTTAAAAGACCCGCTAAAAATGAAAGCGCTCCAGAAAGGCCTCCAGCAGCTGTCGGAAGAGGGTGCGACCCAGGTCTTTATGCCGATGGACAATAATGACCTCATTCTTGGGGCAGTGGGTACACTGCAGTTTGACGTTGTTGCCCACCGCTTGAAGGAAGAGTACAAGGTCGACTGTCTTTACGAAGGTGTGAACGTGCAAACCGCCCGCTGGGTGTATTGCAATGATGCCAAGATGCTGGAAGAGTTTAAGCGTAAGGCCAGTACTAACCTCGCCATCGATGGCGGCGGTTACCTGACCTACATCGCGCCTACACGGGTTAACTTACAAATGACCCAAGAGCGCTGGCCGGATATTCGCTTCCAGCCTACCCGCGAGCATTAAAACCTCCTGAAGAGGGCAATATGCTGATAGACGCCCACTGCCATTTGGATATTGCGGAATTCGATACGGACCGTGAGACCGTCATCGCCGCTGCCAAGGCAGCGGGCGTTTGCCGTTTTATAGTGCCCGCCACGGTGCGAGCCCGTTGGCATAAGCTGCTGGCGCTGGGCGAGCGGCCTGATGTGAGCGTTTGCCTAGGGCTCCACCCTTACTTTATTGAGCAACATCGGCCGGAGGATATTGAGGCGCTGGAAGGGCTGGTGAATCAGCAGTTAGCAGCCGCCTCTTCCATCCGCCCAGTGGCCATTGGTGAATGCGGTGTGGATGGCCGTTTTACGCAAAGCCTGGATCAACAGTGGCACTATTTTGATGAGCAGTTAGGTATTGCGAAGCGCTGCAAACTGCCGGTGGTGGTGCACTGTGTTAAGGCCAACGATTCGGTCAGTCAAAAGCTCCGTCAGCGGGCGCTACCTCAGGCAGGTCTAATACACGCCTTTGCTGGTTCCTACCAGCAGGCTGTGAAGTTTTTAGACCTTGGCTACGTATTGGGATTGGGTGGAGCCGTGACCTATGAGCGAGCACAACGTTTGCGTGGCGTTGTTGCCAAGCTGCCAGACGATGGATTTTTGCTAGAAACTGACAGCCCCGATATGCCGCTAAGCGGTTACCAGGGCCAGCGAAATGAGCCTTCACGTGTGGCCCTGATAGCTCAAGCGGTGGCGGAATTGCGAGGCCAAACGTTTGATACTATTGCGGCGCTGAGCAGTGCCAACGCCACACGAGTGTTTCAACTAAGTGATGATGAGTGAGAGCCTTATGCCAACTGAGCGGCAATTTGTTCAGGGTCTAGGCGCTCAACGGGGTAGGGTAGTGGGTGTAGGGTGATAGGCTTCTGTTGCCAATACATCGGCAATGCCTCTTCCGTAACCTTGGTATTCATCACCGCCAGTAACTCTACCTCTTGCTCAGTACTAAACGCGCTGCTGACGATTTCTCCCATTGATTTGCCGTTCTCATCGTGAAGTGGCTCACCGATTGCGGGAAGGGTGGTGGCATGAATGCTGGCATGCACCAAGCGTTTTTTCACTTGGCCGCGGAAGTGGGCCCTGGCAACGACCTCCTGTCCTGTATAACACCCTTTCTTAAAGCTGATACCTCCTAACGCTTCCCAATTCAACATTTGGGGAAGGAAGTGATCCTGTTGCGCGTCGGTGAGCCAAGCAAGACCACTGCGAATATCCGCGAGTTGCCACGCATTCTGCAGCGCTTCATCGCTGCTGACTAAGCTGCCCGCGTCTTCTTCAAACATGAAGAGCCAGCGTGGGCTGCCAGGCATGCGTAGCGCCGTGCCTTTCGGGCTTGTCACATGCGTATAGGGCTGTTCAGGCAGTGTGATACCTAGATGTTCAGCCATCGCATCTAAAGGCTGGCTGGCGCCTGCAAACGTCACCGAGGCGGCAAGTGACAGCTCCGCTTTATAGAACGCGGCAAATTTCTTTAGGTGGTTGGCGAGTGTGTCTGCCAATGAGGTATCTAAAATTAAGCGGAAATGATCGTTGCCCAGCCGCAAAAGCTGGCCATTCGCTAGCATTCGCCCCTTGGGTGTGCAAAAACAGGTAAGCGGAGCAAAGGTACCATTCGCTAAGCTTACCTGTGCGCTGGTTTGGCCCTGTAAGAATTTCTCCGCATCGGCCCCTTTAATATCGAGCGCTGCATACTGGGTCAATCGTACGGCGCTAGAGGGCGGTGTGTTCGCGGTGGCCATGGTCACTCCTGGGCGTGGTCAGTGAGATGTGTGATCAGTAAGCATGCTCATAAAAGTGCGGGCAGGATAGGCAGATTGCAAGGCCTTCGGAGCATGCTAGACTCTTTATCCTGTATCAGGTTTGCATAGGTAATCGCCTGTAGACGACTTTCATGCAGGTGAGTTGGTAACAATTTAGCAAAGGACGCGGCATGGCTGTTCAATCATTAAGCTTTCAAGGTGTCACGACTGCCGAGCAGGTGAATAAAATCACCACCGCGCTGATGATGCTCGATGGTGTCGATAGCGCCGAAGTTGGCCGCTATGGTGCGGAGGTGGAAGGCCGAGCGAAACGGGACACCCTGATCAAAGCGGTTGAGAAACTTAACCTGCGTATCAAGGTATCGTGATGCATCCACCTATTGTAGTGATCAGTGAGCGAAACAGCGTGTTTCGCCAGCGCATAGAGGTCCATGGTATGGAAGATCTCTATGCCGATGTACCCGCTGTAGTGGGGGGCGATGAAAGTGCGCCGGATCCCCACGATTATTTCGATATCGCGCTGGGAACCTGTAAGGCGATTACGGTCCAAATGTACGCTAAGCGCAAGCAGTGGCCGTTGGAAGGTATTACCGTCAAAGTACAGCGCGATGACAGTGAAGAGCGCAAGGGTGTCTATAAACTGAGCGTTACACTGTCGCTGCATGGCATCAGCGATCCAGAACAGCGGGCAAAGCTGGAAGATATTAGCCACCGCTGCCCCATCCAGCGCTTGATGACTCAGGCAACGATCGACATATCGACGCACACCGAGTAGGTCGACTACACCAAGACCTACTTCCCCGACAGGAGCTACGATGAGCAAGGAATTTCGTCTGCAGTCAAAATTTCAGCCTGCGGGCGACCAGCCTGCGGCTATACGCGGACTGATCAGCGGTTTGGAATCCGGGCTTGCCCATCAAACGCTGCTAGGGGTCACCGGTTCGGGTAAAACCTTCACCATGGCGAACGTTGTTCAACAGTTGCAGCGGCCAACCATTGTCATGGCACCCAACAAGACCCTCGCAGCGCAGCTTTACGGTGAATTTAAATCGTTCTTTCCCGATAACGCCATTGAGTATTTCGTCTCTTATTACGACTACTACCAGCCGGAAGCTTATGTGCCTTCGTCGGATACGTTTATTGAGAAAGACGCCTCTATCAATGATCACATTGAGCAAATGCGCCTTTCCGCCACGAAAGCGCTACTAGAGCGCCGCGATGCGTTGATTGTGGTGTCGGTTTCGGCGATTTACGGCTTGGGCGACCCTGAACAATACCTAAAGATGCGGCTGCATTTCACTCGCGGCGAGCTGATTGATCAACGCGCCTTCCTGCGTCGTTTAGCAGAGTTGCAGTACACCCGTAACGATATGGATTTTCGTCGAGGCACCTATCGTGTGCGTGGCGACGTGATTGATATCTTCCCCGCCGATTCTGATGAAGAGGCCGTGCGCGTTGAGCTGTTTGACGACGAGATTGACTCTATCCGGCTATTTGACCCGCTAACCGGTGATGTGCGCGGGCAAGTGCCTCGCATGACGATTTACCCTAAGTCGCACTACGTGACGCCTCGAGAAACCATACTAGAAGCCATCGACTCCATTAAAGCGGAGCTCAAGGAGCGTTTGGAGTGGTTACGCAAGCATGAGCGGTTAGTAGAAGCCCAGCGGCTTGAACAACGTACGCTGTATGATATTGAAATGATGCTTGAGCTGGGATACTGCAACGGTATCGAAAACTACTCTCGCTATCTATCTGGCCGTGCCCCCGGCGAGCCGCCCCCCACGTTCTTTGACTACCTGCCCGATGATGCGCTGCTGTTTATCGATGAGTCCCACGTCAGCGTGCCTCAGGTGGGGGGGATGTATAAAGGCGACCGTTCTCGTAAAGAGACGCTGGTGGAGTATGGCTTCCGGTTGCCTTCGGCATTGGATAACCGGCCAATGAAGTTCGAAGAGTGGGAGGCGATCTCCCCTCAGACGATTTTCGTATCCGCCACGCCTGGGAACTATGAAGCAGAGCACGCAAGCCAAATCGTAGAACAGGTCGTTCGGCCAACGGGGTTGTTAGATCCGCAAATTGAAGTTCGCCCGGCAAGCACGCAGGTCGATGACCTGCTGTCGGAAATCGGTTTGCGAACAGCGGTCGGCGAGCGTGTGCTGGTCACCACGCTAACCAAGCGTATGGCAGAAGATTTAACCGATTACTTCGATGAGCACGGTATTCGGGTGCGGTATTTGCACTCAGATATCGATACCGTTGAGCGGGTGGAAATTATCCGCGATTTGCGTCTGGGTAAGTTTGACGTGTTGGTGGGTATCAACCTTCTGCGAGAGGGGCTGGATATTCCTGAAGTCTCTTTGGTTGCTATTCTGGATGCTGACAAAGAGGGCTTCTTACGCGCCGAGCGTTCATTGATTCAAACCATTGGCCGTGCAGCCCGTAATGCCAATGGTAAAGCGATCCTATACGGTGATCGCATCACTGACTCGATGCGTAAAGCGATTGATGAGACCGAGCGCCGGCGTCATAAACAGATGGCGCATAACGAAAAGCATGGTATCACTCCCACGACGGTCACGCGTTCCGTGGCCGATATTCTGGAGGCAGCTCAAACACCGGGTAAGAAGAGTACTCGACGTAAGGGTAATGAGCGTAAGGTGGCCGAACCTGAGGGTGGTTACGATGTAACGACCATGAGCAAGCAGGACTTACTCATGGCGATCAGTAAGCTAGAAGATGCCATGTTTGAAGCGGCTCAAAACTTGGAGTTTGAAGAAGCGGCGCGGCTGCGCGACCAGCTCCATCAAATGAAAGAGAAACAGCTGGCGCTAGGATAACCCATGCCCGAAGGTCCAGAAATTCGCCGCGCAGCGGATCGTATTGAAAAGCAAATTGGCGGCAAAGTGCTGGATGATGTGTGGTTTGCTTTTCCTGAGTTGTCCAGCCAAGCAAGCTCGCTGATCGGCGTTAAGGTGTCAGCAGTGGATACCTGGGGTAAAGCCATGCTGATCCGGTTTGCCGACCAACGCGTGCTTTACTCGCATAATCAACTGTATGGCGTGTGGAAGCTGCACGCTGAAGATACGCCGCCTAGCACCAAGCGCTCACTGCGTGTGCGGCTAGTGGCTGAGGGCAGGGCCGCAAGCCTCTACAGCGCGTCTGATATATCGCTGTGGCAGGAGGATACGCTGGCGCATCACCCTTTTTTATCGCGCCTGGGCCCTGATTTGCTTAGCCAAGACGTCAACGCTCACGATGTGAAACAGCGCTTGCTCATGCCAGCGTTTAAACGCCGCAGTTTAGGAGCGCTGCTCTTAGATCAAGGCCTAGTGGCGGGGCTGGGGAATTACTTACGCTCTGAAATTCTGTTCTTTGCTTACCTTCATCCCAAGCAGCGCCCAGATGATTTGACTGACGAGCAGTTAACGCGACTATCAACTTATATCGTCGACATTACCCGCACCGCCTACCGAACGGCGGGAGTGACTAATCAAGAAGCCTGGATTGAGCAGGCCATGGCATCTGGCGAGCCCCGTAGGCAGTGGCGTTTCAGTGTGTTTGAGCGTGCAGGACTCTCCTGTCATCGCTGTGGCAATATCATTACGCGCATGATGGTGGGTTCACGCCGACTCTACTGTTGCCCACAGTGCCAGCCACCTCTTTAATACAAAGTTATACCGTTATCTTGAATAAACGCTAACACTCTCAGACCAAAGCGCTATCGGTGATCAAACAGTGAAGCCCCGTCTTGGCTGCCGTGGTGGCATCAATGCGGTATACTTCCCGCACACTTAGACGGCCGATAAGGCCGCAGCCAAGACGATAACCGAGGAGCTGTTAATCCATGACCGTGATTCGCCAGGACGACGTTATTCAAAGCGTTGCCGATGCTCTGCAGTACATCTCTTACTATCATCCGAAAGATTTTATTCAAGCGATGGCCGCGGCCTACGAGCGTGAAGAGAACCCGGCAGCAAAAGATGCAATCGCTCAAATTTTAATCAACTCGCGCATGTGTGCGACAGGGCATCGCCCCATTTGCCAGGATACCGGTATCGTGACGGTGTTTGTTCACGTGGGAATGAACGTCACATGGGACGCCGAGCTCAGTCTTGACGATATGATTAATGAAGGCGTTCGCCGTGCCTATCATTTGCCGGATAACGTTTTACGCGCGTCAGTGCTAGCAGATCCAGACGGTAAACGTCAGAACACCAAAGACAACACGCCTGCCATCATTCACTACAAAATCGTCCCAGGCGATAAGGTCGATATTCACGTGGCGGCGAAGGGCGGTGGTAGCGAGGCGAAATCGAAGTTTGCCATGCTGAACCCCTCCGATAGCGTCGTGGACTGGGTGATGGAGCAGCTCCCCAAAATGGGCGCTGGCTGGTGCCCGCCGGGCATGCTGGGGATTGGCATTGGCGGTACCGCTGAAAAAGCGATGGAAATTGCTAAAGAAGCGCTACTAGACCCTATCGATATTCAAGAGCTTCAGGCGCGTGGCGCAAGCAATCGTGCCGAAGAACTGCGGCTTGAGCTGTTCGATAAAGTTAACAAGAGCGGCATTGGTGCGCAGGGGTTAGGTGGTTTAACCACCGTATTGGATATTAAAGTGAAAGATTATCCGACCCACGCCGCGAACAAGCCGGTGGCGATTATTCCTAACTGCGCGGCGACTCGCCATGCGCATTTCACGCTGGATGGTTCTGGCCCTGTTTCGCTGCCTGCGCCGAAGCTGGAAGATTGGCCAGAAATTACCCGTGAAGCGGGTGATAACGTGAAGCGCGTCAATCTGGATACCGTTACTCCTGAGGAAGTTCAGACTTGGCAACCAGGCGATACGCTGCTGCTCAATGGCAAGTTGCTCACCGGCCGCGACGCTGCACACAAGCGCATGGTTGATATGATCGCCAAGGGCGAGCCGCTGCCGGTGGATATGAAAGGCCGCTTCATCTATTACGTGGGCCCTGTCGACCCCGTGGGCGATGAGGTGGTAGGTCCTGCTGGCCCTACAACTGCCACGCGCATGGATAAGTTCACCCGTACGATGCTGGAAGAAACCGGCCTTCTAGGTATGGTGGGCAAAGCCGAGCGTGGTCAGCTGGCTATTGATGCCATTCGCGATAATCAGGCGGTGTATCTCATGGCCGTTGGTGGTTCAGCCTACCTAGTGGCTCAAGCGATCAAAAAATCGCGTGTTGTCGGCTTTGAAGACTTGGGCATGGAAGCTATCTACGAATTTGAAGTGGAAGATATGCCGGTCACTGTAGCGGTAGACAGTCAGGGTACCTCTGTACACCAAACTGGCCCAGCTAAGTGGAAAGCAATCATTGCTGAAAAAGCATGATGCGCTAACGTATCGATTGATGCTGGTTAACAGGAGCCCCGTTTTAGCGGGGCTCCTGTGTATTAGACATGCCATAGTAAAAGCAACGATAAGTAGCAAACGTCCTAAAGGATAGCGAGGAGTAGCAAATGACCTCTTGGTTGCTAGGGACAGGGATTATGCTGATTCACGTGCTGGGGATGATCTCAGCGGTGATGGCCTTGATGTCGAGTCGTACGTCGCAAGGCGCAGTAGCGTGGATTATATCGCTATTGACCTTTCCCTATGCGGCGGTTCCAGCCTATTGGCTGTTTGGTCGCCCGCGGTTTTATGGCTATGTGACGGCAAGAGGTGCGCGAGACTCCGTCTTAAGACGAGTGCTGGTACGCTATCGACATAACGTTAAACCCCATGTTGCCATATCCAACAATACTGATATTCAAGCGGTTGAGCAGCTAGCGATGATGCCGTTAACGAAAGGTAACAGTACCAAGCTGCTGATTGATGGTGACGCTACGTTTTCAAGCCTGTTTGAAGGTATTGAGCGAGCGCAAGATTATTTACTGATTCAGTTTTTTATCGTACGAGATGACGAACTGGGGCGGCAACTGCAGCAATATTTGATTGCAGCAGTGAAGCGCGGTGTACGTGTGTACTTTCTTTATGACGAAATGGGCAGTCGTAAACTAAGTGAAGGGTATTTAAAAGAACTGAGCAGCAGAGGTGTAGAAGTGACACCTTTTCGCTCATCTCGAGGCTTCAAGCATCGCTTTCAGCTTAATTTTCGCAACCACCGTAAAATTGCCGTTGTCGATGGTAAGCAAGGCTGGGTGGGGGGCTTTAATGTGGGCAATGAATACCTGGGCAAGAGTGCTAAGCATGGCCCGTGGCGCGATACACATTTGTTGGTACAAGGTCCCTGCGTGCTTGGTCTACAAGAAGCATTTTGGGAAGACTGGCATTGGGCAACGGGGGCTGTCATCACGTTAAATTGGCATGCAGAGAGCCATCCCCAGCAAGACCAGCAAGTCGTCATCGTGCCTTCCGGGCCAGCCGACAAGCAGGATACGGCAGGGTTGTTAGTACAACAGCTCATTCACAGTGCCAACCAGCGCTTTTGGGTGACTAGTCCTTATTTTGTGCCTGACCAGGGTGTCCAAGACTCCCTACGCCTGGCTGCCATGAGAGGGGTCGATGTTCGCGTGATGATTCCAGAGCGGCCGGATCATTTACTGGTGTTTCTCTCAGCGTTCTCATTCTTACCCGATATGTTGAAAGCGGGTGTAAAAATATACCGTTATCGCCCTGGCTTTCTTCACCAAAAAGTCATGCTGATTGATGATTCTTCAGCAACGGTAGGCACGGTCAATCTAGACAACCGATCATTTCGATTAAATTTTGAAATCACGGCTTTCGTTCCGAGTAGAGACTTTGCACGTGATGTTGCCACTATGCTAGAAGCCGATTTTGCTCAATGTCGGCGAGTTACCTTGGATGAGGTGAGCCAACGTCCGATGTGGAAGAAAGTTGTTTCCCGAGCAGCCTATTTGATGGCACCCGTTCAGTAAGTCAGGTTGCCTAACCAAATGACACAACAAGCAATGTTCAAATAACAGGAGTCATGGGTGAATTTAGAAACAAAATGGCTAGAGGACTTTGTCGCACTGGCCAACACCCGCAGTTTTTCAGCCTCAGCCCGACAGCGCCATGTCACCCAGCCAGCGTTTAGCCGGCGTATTCGAGCGTTAGAGCAGGCCGTTGGCGTTACGTTGGTGGATAGGTCAACCACGCCCATTGGCTTAACGTCAGAGGGACAGCTTTTTCTCGTCACTGCCCGCAACTTAGTCGAGCAATTAAACGAATCGCTTAGCCATTTACGGGGGCTCTCTATCGCTAATGAAGCGCTGGACATTGTCGCGGCCCACTCCTTAGCATTGAGCTTTTACCCACCCTGGATTTCCAGATTACAGAAGGGGCTAGGGGAGTTACCAACGCGCTTGGTCGCTATGAACGTCGGCGAAGCCATTCATGTGCTGCGGGAAGGCAACTGCGACTTAATGCTCGCCTATTACGACCCTTTTGCCACCATGCAGCTAGATGCGGAGGTCTTCCCCTCCTTTTCTATTGGTAAGGTCAACATGTTGCCAGTGTCTTTGCCCGGCGAGCAGGGTAAACCGCTATTCTCCTTGCAACGTGATAGCTCTATCCCTTATCTGGCCTACACCCAGGGTGCTTTTTTAGGGCGCAGTGTCCGTATGTTGCTTAAAAACGACCCATTGCGTATGAAGCTTAGAACGGTGTATGAAACTGCAATGGCCGAAGGCTTGAAAGGGATGGTTTTACAGGGTGTCGGCGTTGCATGGATTCCTGATTTTTGTATTCGCGAGGAGCTAAAAACAGGAAAACTGGTAAGAGCTGGCGATGAAAGTTGGGATATCCCGCTTGAAATTCGTTTATATCGCTGCTCTTTAGTTCACAAACCCGGCGTAGAGCGCTTATGGCGGCAAATGATGAAGTTGCCACGCGATTTTTTACAGGCCTAATCCCGGCAGAGTTAAAGAGAGCCAAAGTCAGCAGGCAACCCAAGGAAATTCTGAATAATAAAGAAGTGATCCTCGAATAAGCTTTCGGGCTCTAGGTCGGCCAGCGCTACCCAGCGAGCATGATCCCCCCCTTGCACGGGTTTCAGACGCGGCAACTGCTGGTCGGGGCGTAAAGCAAAGTAAAAAGCTTCTGCCAACGTGCGGCCTCGCCAACTGCGGTGCGGCTCATCAAATAAACGCTGGCCACGTAAGGAGCCTTTAAGCACGGGCTCTGGCACTTTTAAGCGCAGCCGCTCACGTAATTCTCGCAGGCAGGCATCCAGCAATCGCTCATGCGGATTGATAAACCCACCAGGCAGCGCAAATAACCCTTTTCCGGGAGCAGCGGTACGCTTTACGAGCAGCACATGGCCTGACTGAACGACGACCGCGTTCACGGTTACAAAGATGGGCGGGTAGGGTGCCTGGGACCATGCCTGACGATACTGATCAAGCAGTTGTTGCTCCTCTAGCAATCGATAGTAATCATCGCCTTTACAGAACTGGCCAACGCGCTCTACAACGCCAGGTGGGAGGTCGTGATAAGCACCTGTGCTCAGATAGTCGTCGGTAGAGCCAGGTGAGCGAAAAAGCCGCTCTCTGATTTGGCTGGCAGAAATGCCTTCCACCAGCGGCACGCTCACAGATTCCCACTGGGGGAATAGTGATAAGTAATAGCTGGATTGTCCGCGACTTGCACCAATAAGTCCGATACGAGGCAGCCGCGCATTCGCAGGTGCTGCTAAATCACGTACTTTACGCTGAACATCCCTCACCCACACATCGTCGTTATAAAGCGCATCCAGTAGCGGGGTGATCTCAAGCCTCAGGTTGTCCGCATCATCAAATCCAGATCGCAGCATCGCTTGGCGCTCATCAAAATGCCATGGGTTACGCAGCGAGCGCGCTTGCCATGAAGACCCCACCATGACAATGACTTGCCGTGCCTGCTTCAGCGCTTCTCTAATAATCGCAAGATGGCCTAAATGGGGCGGCTGAAAACGACCAATAAAAACCAGACAATCAAAGGCATAAGACGTGACAGACCGAGCTGAATCTGAGTTCATTGCGTGTCCTTGATTGCTAAAAAAGGTGACTTGGGCGGAGCCATTATGGTCGGCCCTATAAAGCGCTGCAACGCAATCATACCTGCGCTCAACGTTTTGATTGGGTATGCTTATTCATTATTCGTCATATAAGCGTTGCAGAAGGACGCTGTGAATAGTGTTAAGGGACAATATTATGATTAAAAACACGCTCACTTTTTGGTGGAACGTGGTGCAGGATGCAACGTCGCTATGGCTGGAAAGAAACGCGTTTAGCTATGCGGGGTCATTGGCGTTCTATACGCTGTTTTCGTTGGCTCCAACGGTCATCATTGCGGTCACCGTGATCGGGGTAGTGCTTGGGGAGGAAGCGGCTCAAGGGCAGATCGTTGCCCAATTGCAAGGCACGCTAGGCGCGGATGCCGCACTTGCTGTGGAACAAGCCGTTGCTCAGTCGCGCATCGAAGAGTCTGGTTTTTTACCCACGATTCTTGGCTTTCTTGCTTTAATGGTGGGTGCCACCACGGTGTTTGCGCAAATGCAGTTCTCGCTCAATACCATTTGGGGTGTCACCGCTAAACCCACCAGTAACAGTGCGTTTATCTTTATTAAAAACCGGTTGCTGTCATTAACCGTTGTTCTCTCTATCGGTTTTATTTTGCTGGTATCGCTAGTGCTTGGGGTAGTGCTTCGTGGCATGCTTCATGCAGCGAATGATCTGTTGCCTTTTGCCAGCCTACTCACCACGACAGCAGAATCATTGATATCGCTTGCGATGGTGTCGCTACTGTTTGCGACCATTTTTAAAGTCCTGCCCGATGTGGTGCTGCGCTGGCAGGATGTGCTCATTGGGGCAGTGGTTACTGCGGTACTCTTCACGATTGGCCGCAGCGTTATTGCTATTTACCTTGCTTACACCGCAACGGCCTCTACCTATGGGGCGGCGGGTTCAGTGGTCATGATTCTGCTATGGGTATATTACAGCTCGCTTATCCTGCTGTTTGGTGCAGCGTTCACGCGTTCGTTACTCATACGTCGCGGACGCCCACTGGTACCGCGCAACAGCGCTGTGTTGGTTAAGCATGAGTTGCTTTAACAACAGAGGAGGTTGCAATGGCTGATTGCTGCGTTCGTGCTTACGTGACAGGTAAAGTTCAGGGAGTCTGGTATCGACGTGCCACTCAAGAGCAGGCGCTAATGCGTGGGTTAACCGGTTACGCTAAAAACCTGCCTGACGGCCGAGTCGAGGTGCTAATGTGCGGCCCTCCATCTGCTGTTTCAGAGCTAGGTCAGTGGTTATGGCAAGGGCCCGAAAACGCGCAGGTCACCCATGTTACCTTTGAAACACTGGGTGACCATCACGCCCCTGATCACTTTTCTACTTACTAAGTACTGGGCTGATTAAGTACTTATCTGATTAGGTGCTTGGATAATTAGGTGCTTAGCCGTGGCTTTGCCTTTAACGTTTTTCTGCCAACCATGTACGGACATTGTCGGCCGTTAAGTCGACAATGTTCTGGCGAGCCTCAGGCGTAATCCACGCATTGTGTGGCGTGACAATAAGGTTGAGCGGCTCTTGATTGGCCAGCGCATCAAGCAGCGCATGACCTTCTTTGGGCGGCTCGGCGGGCAGTACATCAACGGCTAGCCCGCCGATACTGCCACTACGAAGCGCCTCTAAAGCCGCTTCTTCGTCGATAATGCCGCCACGAGCGCAGTTAACGATAAGCAGCGAAGGCTTTGCCACCGCCAGGCGCTCTTTATTGAGCAGATGCTTGGTGGCATCGTTGAGTGGGCAGTGCAAGCTGATCACATCGGCGGTGGGCAGCAGGTCATCAAGAGAAGGACGCGGGTCGTGCTGTTCATTCCCCGGTCTTGCTGCAAATGTCACCTGCATGCCAAAGGCTTCTGCTAACCGCGCAACTTCAGACCCCAACTCCCCTTGTCCGACCATGACGAGCTGCTTACCTGCCAACTGCAGCGTTGGGTGATCCTGTAAGCAGAAAAAATCGCTCGTTTGCCATTTGCCGTCCGCGATATCGGCCTGGTAACGGGGCAAGCGATTCGCCAGCGTCAACATGAGCATTAGCGTATGTTGCGAGACGCTGGCAGTGCCATAGGCCGTTACGTTCTTAACGATGATGTTATGGGCTTTAGCCGCGTCAAGGTCAATGTTGTTTAAACCGGTGGCAAGAACACAGATCAACTTTAAAGAAGGTAGCTGCGAGAGCGTCTCAGCATCCAACCTCACTTTATTGACAATAGCGATCTCAGCGTCCGCTAGACGCTCACGCGCCTGCGCCGTACTGCTTTGCTGATGAATATCTAAGTGCGTGACAGCATTGCGAATCGCCGTCAGGTCAATATCCTCGCCAAGGCTTTGGGCATCCAGTATGACCGCATTGGGCATTTTATTTTCTCCATTAACCGCCGAAAGCCGCTTGGCCTTGCTCGGCAGGGGGCACAAAAGGGTATAATGAGCGCTCTATCGACCGCAGTCTTGGAATTTATCCCGGCAGGCCACATATTGTCAGCCTGGTAGTGCTAGGTTTACCACGATTCTGTCAACCCACACCTGTCGGAGTTGAGCTTTTCAGGAGCCATCAACATGCCCATCTATGAGTACGAGTGCAAGGCCTGCGGCCATCGCATGGAAAAACTTCAGAAAATTAGCGCAGATCCTTTAAAAAGCTGCCCCGCGTGTCAGCAAGATGATCTGGAGCGTTTGGTCTCGGCAGCCGGGTTCCGCTTAGCGGGTGGCGGTTGGTACGAAACTGACTTCAAAACGGGCAGCAAAAAGAATCTTGCTGCCGATGGAAAGGCCTCTGGCAGCGCAAAAACGGATGCCAGTAGCACATCAACGAAAAATGGCGCTGCGGCATAGCCGCGGCTGTCAGGGCTGTTTGAGGCCCAAGACAACTTAATTGCCACGAAACAGAACAGGATTAGACATGCGCAGCCATTATTGCGGCCAGCTTAACGAAACATTGGTGGATCAAACGGTCACCGTTTGCGGCTGGGTTCACCGCCGTCGTGACCACGGTGGGGTTATCTTTCTCGACATGCGTGACCGTGATGGTATCGCTCAATTTGTCGTAGACCCCGATACCGCCGAGGCGTTTGCTAATGCCGACCGCGCGCGCAGCGAGTATGTTCTGCGTATTACGGGCCGCGTTCGGCTGCGCCCTGAAGGCACCCAGAACCCCAATATGCCTACCGGCATGATTGAGGTACTGGCGAAAGAAGTAGAAGTGCTGAATACCGCTGCGACGCCGCCTTTCCAGCTTGATGATCATGGTAAAGTCGGTGAGGAAGTGCGCCTTAAGCACCGCTACATTGATCTGCGCCGTCCGGACATGATCGAGAAACTGCGCCTTCGCTCGCGTATTTCTCATAACGTGCGCGCCTATCTAGAAAATCAGGGCTTCTTGGATATCGAAACCCCGGTTCTAACGCGTGCAACGCCGGAAGGTGCACGTGACTATCTCGTGCCTAGCCGTACACACGCGGGCAGCTTCTTTGCTCTACCGCAGTCTCCTCAGCTGTTTAAACAGCTGCTGATGGTGGCGGGTTTCGACCGTTACTATCAAATCGCTAAATGCTTCCGTGATGAAGATCTGCGGGCGGATCGCCAGCCTGAATTTACGCAGATTGATATTGAAGCCTCTTTCGTAGAAGAAGATGACATCATGGGCATTACGGAAGCCATGATTCGTCAGCTCTTCCAGGAAGTGCTCAACGTCGAGCTCAGCGAATTCCCGCGGATGACGTGGCAAGAAGCCATGGATCGCTTTGGTTCAGATAAGCCCGACCTGCGTATTCCGCTTGAACTCACCGATGTTGACGACTTAATGCAGCAAGTTGACTTCAAGGTGTTTTCTGGCCCCGCGAGTGCAGATGATGGCCGCGTTGCGGCTCTGAAAGTGCCGGGCGGTGCCAAGCTCTCCCGTAAAGAGATTGACGAGTACACCAAGTTCGTTGGTATCTACGGTGCCAAAGGCCTCGCTTGGATCAAAGTTAACGAGCGTGCCAAAGGGCTTGACGGTCTGCAGTCGCCGATCGTGAAGTTCATGGAAAATATCGTCGAAGAGCTGCTTGATCGTGTCGGCGCAGAAGATGGCGATATTATCTTCTTTGGTGCGGATAAAGCGCGCATCGTGAACGAAGCGATTGGTGCGCTGCGTGTGAAGCTGGGTGCGGATTTAGATCTGTATACTCAGGAGTGGGCACCGTTGTGGGTCGTTGACTTCCCGATGTTTGAAGCTGACGACAATGGCCGCTTAAGCCCGCTGCACCATCCGTTTACAGCGCCTTCCTGTTCACCAGAAGAGCTGAAAGCTGATCCGGCTAAGGCGCTCTCACGTGCTTACGACATGGTGCTTAACGGTACCGAGCTGGGCGGTGGTTCTATTCGTATTCACCACCAAGCTATGCAGAGCACGGTATTTGAGATTCTGGGCATTGGCGAAGAAGAAGCGCGAGAGAAGTTTGGCTTCTTGCTTGATGCGCTGCAGTACGGTGCACCGCCCCATGGCGGCTTGGCCTTCGGTCTGGATCGCTTAGTGATGCTGATGGTCGGCGCTAAGACAATTCGTGAAGTCATTGCCTTCCCGAAAACCCAAAGTGCTGGCTGTCTGATGACAGATGCCCCCGGTGAAGTGAGTGCTGATCAGCTAAAAGAGCTGAATATTCGCTTACGTCAGAAGGTTAAAGCGGAATCCGCAGCCGAGTAAGCCTGCTGCTCTGTTTTAAGTCCCATTAAAACACCGACGCTTAGCGTCGGTGTTTTTGTTTCAAGAAAGAGCGAAGAGACGTTGACATGGATGCACAACAGCCTGTGAAAGCGATTCGGATTTTAGGCATTGACCCAGGCTCACGCATTACGGGCTACGGCATTATCGACCTCGTCGGTGTCAAGCCTCGCTACGTGGCCAGCGGTTGCATCCGCACGGCAGACGGTGCGTTAGAGCAGCGTTTGGCCCAAATCTATGCAGGGATTAGCGAAGTGCTTGGCCTGCATCGACCTGATGCTGTGGCTGTAGAACGTGTTTTCATGGCGAAGAATGCCGATTCAGCCCTGAAGCTGGGGCAAGCCCGCGGCGCGGCGCTCGTTTGCCTGGCGAATCACGGGTTAAGCATTGCCGAATATGCGGCCCGGCAGATCAAGCAGGCAGTTACCGGCCAAGGTGGGGCCGATAAAAGCCAAGTGCAGCACATGGTCACCACGCTGCTTTCGCTATCGGCTACGCCACAAGCGGATGCTGCCGATGCACTTGCCATCGCGCTCACCCATGCGTTTGCAGGCAGTGCATTAGCGACGGCGACTCCTTCACGTAGTAAGCGTCGCTCAACAGGCCGTTGGCGGCTCTAGGGGTTACTGGTCATCTGTACAGACTGGCTTTATAGTGAGGGCTGTTTTTTCCTGCTGTGAGGCGCGTGATGATTGGAAGACTAACCGGCCTGTTATTAGAAAAGCAGCCACCATGGATGGTCGTGGATGTGCATGGCGTAGGCTATGAGCTAGAAGCCTCCATGAATACCTTTGTGGCGTTACCCGCCCCAGGCGAGCAAGTGTCGCTCTATACTCATCTCACTATTCGCGATGATGCACATCTACTCTACGGATTTGGGCGTGAGCATGAGCGGGCGCTATTTCGTGCCTTAATCAAAGTGAATGGCGTGGGGCCCAAGCTCGCATTAGCGATTCTGTCCGGTATGGACGAAGATGCCTTTATGCGCTGCATCCGAGATGACGACAGCAAAGCGCTGACTAAACTGCCTGGAGTGGGCAAAAAAACGGCAGAACGACTGATTATCGAAATGCGCGACCGCTTTCCTGAGTGGGAGCATGGTAGTGATGCGCCATTGGCTCTTGAAGCAACAAATGGGCGGACTGCCCCTAGAGATCACTTAGCCGATGCGGAAGCTGCGCTGGTGAGTTTGGGATACAAGCTGACAGAGGCCGCGAAGATGCTGGCTGATGTCGACCCGAATCAAACCACAGAAGCGCTTATCAAAGCCGCCTTGACCAAGCGAATGGCTGGTTAAAGCCACCATGAGTGCAAGAGCGCGTATTCATTAGATAGCACTCAAGAAGAGTCTCTATGTTAGAACATGACCGATTAATTGCCGCTGAGCCAGAGCACGGCGAAGTGCGTATCGACCATGCTATTCGTCCGAAGCATCTAAAAGATTACATCGGCCAGCCTCGGGTTCGCGAACAGCTTGAAATTTTTATCGGAGCAGCGAGGCTGCGCGAAGAGAGCCTTGATCACACGCTGGTATTTGGCCCGCCGGGGTTAGGCAAAACGACGCTTGCCAATATCATTGCCACTGAAATGGGCGTGGGGCTCAAGTCCACCTCTGGACCTGTTTTGGAGCGTGCCGGTGATCTGGCGGCCATGCTAACTAACCTTGAGCCGGGCGATGTGCTGTTTATCGATGAAATCCATCGCCTTTCACCTGTGGTGGAAGAAGTGCTTTATCCTGCGATGGAGGACTTCCAGCTCGATATCATGATTGGTGAAGGGCCAGCCGCACGCTCGATCAAGCTCGACTTGCCCAGATTCACGCTAGTCGGTGCTACCACTCGGGCAGGGCTATTGACCTCACCGCTACGGGACCGCTTTGGTATTGTTCAGCGGCTAGAGTTTTATAACCTGGAAGAGCTGACAGAGATTGTCGCCCGTTCGGCACGCTTGTTAGGCGTTGAAACCAGCCGTGAAGGGGCAATTGAGGTAGCACGACGCTCGCGTGGTACGCCGCGTATAGCTAATCGGCTGCTGCGTAGAGTCCGTGACTACGCCGACATCAAGGGCGATGGCGTAGTGGATGTACATGTGGCTGACGCTGCACTGAATATGCTTAACGTAGACCACCACGGTCTTGATCATATGGATCGTCGTTTGTTGCTGGCGATGATCGATAAATTCGATGGTGGCCCGGTAGGGGTTGATTCACTCTCAGCAGCGATTGGCGAAGAGCGCGATACCATTGAAGATGTGATTGAACCTTACCTGATTCAGCAAGGGCTCATGATGCGCACTCCCCGAGGCCGAGTCGTCACTCGCCAAGCGTGGCTTCACTTTGACCGTACGCCTCATGAGCAGTCAATAGATGTCGAGGGGGAGCGTCGGCCATGACAGGCAAGTTTAGTATGCCGGTTCGTGTTTATATGGAAGATACTGACGCCGGCGGAATTGTCTACTACGTTAACTACTTGAAGTTTATGGAGCGGGCGCGCAGTGAATGGTTAAGAAAATTAGGCCTGAATCAGCAAACGCTGCTAGACGAAGGTACGCAGCTAGTGGTATACCGCATGGCCTGTCACTACGCCAAACCCGCACGATTGGATGAGGCGTTAACGGTTACTGCCCACATCGCGGAAAAAGGGCGGTGCCGGATGACATTTGAGCAACAGGTTCGGCGCGACAAGGAACTCTTATGCTCTGCAACAGTCGAGATAGCCTGCCTAAACGCGACGACAATGCGTCCAAAAGCGTGGCCATCGTCGCTTAACACCACTATGTCGCTTAATACCACTATCTAGTCGACAACGACATTAATTGATTGAAGAGGGCAACTGTGAACGATAACGCCATGTCCATTCCCCACTTGATAATGAGTGCCAGCACCGTTGTGCAGCTGGTCATGTTGCTGCTAGTGGTGGGGTCGATCCTCTCATGGGTAGTGATCTTTCAGCGCAGTATTGCGCTACGCCGAGCGAAGCAAGAGTACAATCAGTTTGAAGAGTCTTTCTGGTCGGGCGTGGATTTAAATGAGCTTTATCGGGAAATTCCGGCGGATGATCCCCGTCACGGTGCTGAGCATATCTTTCAGTCTGGCTTCAGAGAATTTAACCGTTTAATGCCCAAAACTCGCAGTGCGGATACCATTTTAGAGGGTGTCCAGCGAAGCATGCGGGTGGCGTGGTCTCGAGAAGAAGACCGTCTCACAAAGCATCTCGTCTTTTTAGCAACCGTGGCGTCTGTTAGCCCGTATGTAGGTCTGTTTGGCACCGTTTGGGGCATCATGGGCTCGTTCCAGTCGCTTTCTATGACCCAGCAAGCCACCTTGGCAACCGTTGCACCCTGGATTGCAGAAGCGCTTATTGCCACCGCGATGGGCCTGCTCGCCGCCATACCGGCCGTTATCTTCTACAACCGACTTTCGAATGATGCGTCACGATTGCTAGGCAAGTATGAAAACTTTGCTGAAGAATTCCACGCTATTTTGCATCGTAACTTGCAAGGTCGTGATGGCAAGCCGCAAGCCTAACGCCCGTAAAGGAGTTCGTCATGCAAGGTTCGTTTAATCGAAGCGGCAAAAAAAAGCCCATGGGTGAGATTAACGTCGTGCCTTTTATCGACGTTATGTTGGTCTTATTGGTCATTTTCATGATTACTGCCCCTATGCTGACGCAAGGGGTGCAGGTCGATCTGCCGCAAGTCACCTCTGAACCTATTGAAACCCAAGAAGATAATGACCCGATCATTATCTCGGTAGACCGCGACGGAGGCTATTTCATAACGCTGGGGGAAGATTCAACGTCGGTCACGTTGGATCAGATGTCTGAGCGCATTGTCGCTATCCTTCAACGTCGGCCCGGTACTCCAGTCATGGTGCGCGGAGATCGTAACGTGCCTTATGGTCAGGTGGTCATACTGATGAGCACGCTGCAGCGAGCGGGTGTCGCCAACGTAGGGCTGCTCTCTGAGCCGCCTCAAGATGGTTAAGGGCGAGTCGCACATGGCTGTAAAACCACCTCGTGACCCTCAAGACGTTGGCTATACGTGGCCAACGATTTTGGCTGTCGCTGTGCACCTGCTCGTGATTGTGTTTAGCCTAATTAAGCTTCCCAGTATGAGTGCTGAACCTGACTCTTCATCCATTGTGCAGGCGACGTTTGTCAGTACTGAAACCTTTACGGATCAAGCGCAACAGGTAACGGAACAGCAGGCCGCGATGAATAATGCGGCAGAGCCAGATGTGACCGAGCCTGAGCCACCCAGCGATGAACCTTCAGCCGAGCAACAAGCGGCTGAAGCCGCCGCAGCGCAGCGTGAAGCGGAGGCGGCTGCACAAGCGGCCGAACAAGCTGAAGCGCTGGAGCAAGCACAAGCTGAGGCAGAAGCACAAGCCCAGCGTCGTGCAGAAGAAGCTGAGCGCTTAGCCGAACAGCAGGAGGCAGAAGCGCAAGCGCGTGAAGCCGAAGAGCAGCGTGCCCGCGATGAAGCAGAGGCGCAGCGCCAGCGCGAAGCAGAGGCTGAACGGGTCAGAGCGGAAGCAGAAGCACAGCGTCAGCGTGAAGCAGAAGAGCAGCGCGAGCGGGAAGAAGAGGCTCAACGCCAACGCGAGGCTGAAGAGCAGCGCGAACGCGAGGAGGAGGCTCAACGTCAGCGCGAAGCTGAAGAGGAGCGTGCCCGTGAAGAAGCCGAAGCTCAGCGCGAACGTGAAGCGGAAGAGCAGCGCCAGCGCGAAGCGGAAGCTCAACGTCAACGTGAAGCCGAAGCTCAACGTGCCCGAGAGGCTGAGGCCCAGCGTGAGCGTGAAGCGGAAGAGCGCCGTGCCGCAGAAGCCGCTGAGGCTGCCATGCAGCGGCAGTTGGCCGGTGAAGCCGAGGCGGCCGCCAATGCACAACAGGCACAGCAGGCTGCCAATAGCTTTATTAATATTGTTCGGCGTGCTGTTGAGCAGGCTTGGCTCATTCCACCTGCAGCGAGTGATTCGATGAGTGCTACGATACAGGTAAGGCTTGGGCCATCGGGTGAGCTATTAGCGACATCCGTAGTGTCATCCAGCGGCGACAGTGCTTTTGATCGCTCAGCCATGCAAGCGGTTGAACACGCCGCTCCGTTCAGCGAATTACGTGACTTAGCAGCGGAGCAGCAACGTACTTTACGTCAATTTAATCTGCGATTTACCCCGGGGGATGTTCGCTGATGCAAACGTTAAGCAAAGTGTGGCTTTTTTGCGTACTGCTACTAATTAGCAGTGTGGCTAACGCCAATTTAACCATTGAGATAACACGCGGTAGCGATCAGGCACTACCGATCGGTGTGGTACCTTTTGCAGGCAGTGAGGGCCTTCCAGAAGACATTGCGCAAATTGTGCAAGATGATCTAGAGCGTAGCGGGCTCTTCGAGCCACTGGAGCGCAGCGCAATGTTTGATCGCCCAAGCCAAGCGTCCGACGTGGAGTTTGGCACGTGGCGTTCGCTGGACGTGCGCTATCTGGTGGTAGGTCGTGCCCAGCAGACAGGCGGCGGCTACGAACTACAGTTTGATCTCGTCGATATTAGCGGCCAGCGCCCGATGATTAGCGAGACCGTGACCGTTAGTGGCAATGATCTTCGCGGTGCAGCTCACTATATCAGCGATCAGGTTTTTGAAGCGATCACTGATATTCGTGGGGCATTCTCGACGCGCATTGCCTACGTGACGGCTCAGGGCTTAGGCGACAACATGCAGTTTGGCCTTTACGTGGCCGATGCCGATGGCCGACGCAGCCAGCAAGTGCTGACATCTGATCAGCCGATTATGTCGCCCTCATGGTCGCCGGATGGCCGTAAATTGGCCTATGTTTCGTTTGAGACGGGTAAGGCTTCTATCTATATCCAAGACGTCAACACCGGTCAGCGCGTTCAAGCGACGTCGTTCGATGGCATCAACGGCGCGCCGACATGGTCACCCGATGGCCGCCGTATCGCTATGTCGCTCTCCAAAGACGGTCAGCCGGAAATTTACGTGCTGGACGTAGCCAATCGGTCATTGGACCGTATTACCCAGAGCAACAGCATCGATACCGAACCCGCATGGTCTCCTGATGGTCGCAGCATCATCTTTACGTCCGACCGTAGCGGTGGTCCACAGATTTACCAGCATGTGATGGGTAGCGGTGAAACTAATCGCTTAACATTTACTGGCAACTATAACGCCCGCGCGCGCTTTTCACCGGACGGTGAGCAGATCTTTTTGATCCACCGTTCCAGCCGGGGTTTCCAAGTTGCCAAACAGGATCTTGATGGTGGTCGCCTAGTAGTATTAAGCGATTCAACAAGAGATGAATCTCCTAGTGTTGCGCCGAACGGTACCATGGTAATCTTCGCTACCCAACAGGGTAGTAGTGGTGTACTTAGTGCCGTGTCAGCCGATGGCCGCTCGTCATTTAGGTTACCCGCAGCACAAGGTGATGTACGTGATCCCGCGTGGTCACCTTTCTTAAATTAATAGATGAACAGCACTAATTTCTGTTTTCAGGCAAGGAGTCTGATTATGCAACTTAAGCCGTTGGCTCGCTCATTAGCAGTCGCGTTATCTATCGTAGTTATCGCTGGCTGTTCCAGCACCGGCGGAACACAAGACGGTGACTCTTACGGAAGCCAGGATGGCAGCAGTATGGGGTCTAGCACGTCTGGTGTTGGCACCAGTGGTCAGTATGGCTCAACGTCAGGTTCTGGCGCGGCTGGTCAGCAGGCGGATTCTCGTATTCCTGAAGTACGCACTATTTACTTCGATTACGATCGCGATACCATCAAGAGCGACTACGAATCTGTGGTAATGGCTCATGCGCGCTACCTGCGTGCTAACCCGAACGCCCGCGTTGTTCTTCACGGTCACACCGACGAACGCGGTACCCGTGAATACAACATGGCACTAGGTGAGCGTCGTGCGGGAGCTGTACAGCGTTTCCTGAATATTCAGGGTGTATCTCCTTCACAAATGAGCGTGGTTAGCTACGGTGAAGAGCGTCCGGCAGCGAGTGGCCAAAACGAAAGCGCCTACTCGCAAAACCGTCGCGTCGTCTTTAACTACTGATAGTATTGGCGTGCCCTGGCACGCCAACTGTATCACTCGGAGCTATCATGAATCACAGTCTCAAACGCTATTTTGAGAGGCTGTGCGGTGCGGGAGCCATAGCGCTCCCGCTGTCCGTATTGCCCTTATCCCTTCTGTCAGCATCCGCCTTGGCGCAGCAGCCGCTGGTCCAAGACCTCTCCTCAGGTTCGTCCAATAGCTTTTATCAGCAAACTCAGCGGCAAGAGTCGTCAGGCGGTAATCTTGTCCTGTTTAACCAAGTGCAAGAGCACCAGCAGGAAATTCAACAGCTGCGTGGCCAGATTGAAGAACTGCGTCACCAGTTAGAGCAACTGCGAAATCAATCGCAGCAGCAATACCTGGATATTGAAGACCGCTTGATGAGCAGCGCGCCCAGTCAAATTGAGCAGGCAACGCCTCAAGTTGAGCCAGAAGTAGCGGAGCAGGTAGTGCAAGCACCGTCTACTCGCAACGTCAGCGACGATGCGCAGGCAGATTATCAGGCTGCCTTTGCTCATGTGCAGGCGCGACAGTTCGGTGATGCGATTGCCGCCTTTGAAGCCTTCGTCGCTGACCATCCAGACAGTAGTCTGACGGCAAACGGGCACTACTGGCTTGGCGAACTATACGCTGCAGAAGGTGAGTTAGATTCAGCAGATCAAGCCTTTACCCGAGTCATCGAGCAGTATAGCGGTAGCACCAAAGTGCCTGATGCGCTGTATAAGCTTGGCCTGGTGAAGGCACGTAAAGGTGAGGCAGAGCGCAGTCGTGAGTTGCTAGAGCAAGTGCGCGATGACTATCCGCAAAGCAGCGCCGCTGGGTTGGCTAATGATTTCTTACGCCAGTCCGCAGGTTAATACGGTTTAATATTGACGCTTCAAGGAACCCTCATGAGTTGTAAAATCGACTATCAACCAGCGCCCAATCTATTAGAAAACCGCGTCGTGTTGGTAACCGGTGCGGGAGATGGGATTGGTCGCGCGGCGGCATTAACCTATGCCCGTCATGGGGCTACCGTAATATTGCTGGGCCGCACCATCGCTAAGCTTGAGCGCGTTTACGACGACATTGAGGCAGCTGGTGGGCCACAGCCTGCTATTTTCCCGCTCAATTTTGAAGGCGCCACCCTTAAAGATTTCCATGATATGGCAGAAACTCTGGACAAAGAGTTTGGCCGTTTAGATGGTGTGTTGCATAACGCTGGGTTGCTAGGGCGCATTACGCCATTTGAACAGTACAATCCCGAACTTTGGGAACAGGTGATGCAGGTCAATATTAATGGCCCCATCTGGATGACTCAGGCACTGCTGCCGCTGCTTCAAGCATCGGATGATGCATCGGTCATCTTTACTTCTTCAAGCGTTGGCCGCAAAGGGCGAGCTTATTGGGGGGCCTATTCTGTCTCGAAGTTCGCGACAGAAGGGTTTGTCGAAGTACTCTCTGATGAGTTGAGCAATCAACCCAATGTGCGCGTGAATACGCTTAATCCAGGGGCAACACGTACTCAAATGCGACGTACGGCCTATCCGGGAGAAGACCCGTTTACGCTGCGTACTCCAGAGGAGATCATGCCAACCTACCTGTGGCTAATGGGCCCCGACAGCAAGGGCGTTAGCGGCCAGAAATTTGATGCTCAGCCGCCACGCGTTTAATGCAGGTTAGCGTCAAACAGTGCGGTGGCCGTCTAAGGCGGCCACTAGCTCTTCACAGGTGGCAAACCACACGTCGGCAGGCCAGTGTTGGTAGTCGTCTTCCTTGCTGATATACCCATAGCCCACCGCCACGGCGGTCATGCCGGCCGCTTTTGCTGCCTGCATATCACGCACATGATCACCGATGTACCAGCATGCCTCGGGAGAAACGCCTAAGCGTTTTGCCGCTTCCCAAAGCGGCTCAGGTGCGGGTTTTTTAACGCTCAAGTCATCAGCACACAGCAGGGCCCCAGGCGTTAGCGCCAGCGCCTCAAGAAGCGGCAGTGTATAACGCCGTGGTTTATTAGTGACAATCCCCCACTGGCGCGCCTCCTGTTGCCATGCAATCAGCCACTCATCTAGTGGCTCAAACAGCTTGCTATGCACAGCCACTGCCTGTTCGTATGCGTCCAGTAAAAACTGACGTGCTTCGTCGTGCCCGGCACTGCCACTTTCAAGGCCAAGTGCCAGCGTGACCAGGGCGCTACCGCCATTCGACACTTGCCCACGAATGTCTTGAAACGGCAGGGGAGCTAGGCCGTGATGGGCCCTGAGTGCATTGGTGGCAGCGGCCAAGTCTGGGGCGGTGTCGACCAACGTGCCGTCTAAGTCAAACAAGATGGCTTGAGGGGAGGGCATCAGCATTTACTCGCTCACTTTTCGGCAGTACATCATGTAATTCACCGAGACATCGTGGGGAACCAGCCGGTAATGGCGTGTGAGAGGGTTGTACGTCAGTCCCGTTTGTTCACGGACTTCGAGTGTCGCCAGACGCGCCCAGTTAGCCATCTCAGAGGGGCGAATAAATTTCGCATAATCGTGAGTACCTCGGGGAAGCAATTTCAGCACGTATTCAGCCCCTAAAATAGCAAAGGCATAAGATTTCGGCGTGCGATTAAGCGTAGAGAAAAAGACATAACCCCCAGGCCGTACCAAAGTGCTGCAGGCACGAATCACCGAGGCAGGATCGGGCACATGCTCCAGCATTTCCATGCAGGTCACCACGTCATAATGGCCTGGCTGCTCTGCGGCTAAGCCTTCAACGCTGATATGGCGATAATCGACGGTGACGCCGCTCTCTTCGGCATGAAGCCTCGCCACTCCTAACGGTGCCTCGCCTAGGTCAATGCCGGTCACACTAGCACCTCGGTGCGCCATGGATTCGCTTAAAATACCGCCACCACAGCCCACATCTAACACTTTTTTGCCCGCAAGCCCCGCCCGTGCATCAATAAAGTCCAAGCGAAGAGGGTTAATGTCATGAAGCGGTTTAAATTCGCTGTCAGGGTCCCACCAGCGGCTGGCAAGTGCTTCAAATTTCGCAACTTCTGCGGCATCGACGTTGTCTTGATAGCGACGAGTGGTGCTATCCTGAAGTGTCACTGGCATGGTGTAACCCCCTCTGCAGTTGGTATTGAGTGACATATGAACGTGGTTTGCCAGTTAGCGGTATTCTCGGCAAGGTGGCATCCACTCAAACGTTGAGTATTATGGTTATTCTAACCACTCCTGACGCGGAACGCATGGAAAGGAACGCAGCATGACGCCTAACACTTTATTTTATCGGCGCTTATTGGCCAGGGAGAGCACCTAAATGCGTGTATTGCTGCATGGTAGTGAACTAAGTGCTGCGACAGCGGCAGCGGCGCTGGCGTGGGTAGGCCACCGTGTCGACTGGCTACTCCACGAAAGCGTTCCATGGTCAACGCTAGCGTCGGCTGACTGGCTGCGTCGAGAACCATCGCTAATGACGCAGCTTGAGCAGGCCATGGCATCGGGCAATTTAACCATTATCGCCTCTCCTGACGCCTCTGAGTCACCTGATATTGTCTGGTTAGCACTTTCTCCCAGCCAGCGGTCATCCGCCAGTGCGTTACTTCAGCACGCCATGTTTGATGCCTACAGTGGCGCGGTGTTAGTAAATAACTCGACGTTTCCGGTGGGCGAAACTGAACGTTTGCATTCCTTGATGGGACAGCAGCATAGCCGGGTAGCACTGCCCGACACCTTGGAAGAAGGTCGTGCTTGGCTCTCTTTTACTCGCCCAGTGCGCTGGCTACTGGGTTGCGATGACGCGTTAGGTGAGCAGATGACCAGAGAGTTGCTGCGCGCGTTCAATCGGCGCAGCGAAGTATTTCAGTGCATGCCTTGTCGAGCCGCTGAACTGACCAAGCTAGCGATCAATGGTATGTTGGCAACCCGTATCAGTTATATGAATGAAATTGCAGGGCTTGCAGATACCTTAGGCGTGGATGTTGAGCATGTACGCCAAGGCATGGGGGCTGATACACGCATAGGTTTTGAGTATTTATACCCAGGATGCGGGTTTGGTGGGCCTAATTTTTCACGCGATTTAATGCGCTTGGCCGATGTTCAATCTGCAAGTGGCCGCTACTCGGCTCTGCTTGAGCAGGTGATGGATATTAATGAGCAGAAAAAAGAG
Source organism: Vreelandella lutescens (assembly GCF_014640815.1). Lineage (GTDB taxonomy): Bacteria > Pseudomonadota > Gammaproteobacteria > Pseudomonadales > Halomonadaceae > Vreelandella > Vreelandella lutescens. Next base: position 510,757 of record NZ_BMHM01000002.1, read on the forward strand.
ACACTGTTCAGAAAGCTATGGGGATTTTTTGAAGGGGATTTAGTAGGCAAAACCGTGGCGATATGGGGAGCGGCGTTTAAACCTGGAACAGCCCGTATCGATCATGCGCCGGTGTTGACGTTGCTTGAGGCACTTTGGGCACAAGGTGTGAAGGTGCAACTACACGATCCAGCGGCGATTCCGGCACTCCTTGCGGCCGTTGGACAGCGCAGTGATTTAGTGGTGTTTGAGGAAGACCCCTACCTTGCTTGCCAAGGGGCGGATGCGCTGATGTTGGTAACGGAATGGAAAGCTTACTGGAACCCTGATTGGCACCGTTTAGCCACCATGCTCAACGAAAAGCTAGTATTAGATGGACGCAATATCTATGACCCCGCTTTTGTATCCAGCTGCGGCCTGCACTACCGAGGGATTGGGCGACGCGCCGATCCGACGATGCTCTAAGGAAAACTCATGTCTGACGCCACTTCATCTCAACGTATCGTTCCTGATGTGGATCAAAGCCTAACTGCACAGCATCTGCGTCATCGGCGGGGGCCAACGTTATGGCCAATTTGGCTGATATTGATCTTAGTACTGCTACTACTGGGTGCGTCGGCGGCTGGGCTTTGGTACGAGCGAGAAAGGCTGCTTGATGAAGTGCATCGTGTCAGTGGTGAAGTATCTAACCTGCATGCAAGGCTCGACTCAGGTGACACGGATGCTCAGGATGCGATAACCTTTGTACAAGCTCAAATGGAAACATTGTTCCAAGAGCAAGAACAGCTTGCCGTTGCACTCACCAATGCGCGCGAAGAGCTTTATGGGCTTTTAACGAACAATGAAGAACTTGTATCTGATGAAGCACTAGAAACGCTGTCACAACAGATATCTCAATTTCAGGAGCAAGCTGCTCTACGTGATCGCCAGTTAACGGCCATTCGTACTTCATTAGATGCGCTAGAGCAGGCTGGTACTTCTGGGCGGCAAAATTTAGTTGAAGAAGTGTCTCACCTGGAAGGCATCATGACGCAGCGACTGGACACCATGGAGCGGCAGGTGGCCAGCGATCGAACCGCGCTTGAAGAGCAATTCAGAGCGTGGCAGGAAGACGTCGAGCAGCAATTATCACAGCTATCTTCGGCAGTTGCCGACGTTAACACACAGGAAGAGCCCGCAAGCCAAGCTGCGCTGACAGCCCTAGAAACGCAGTGGACGCAGCGCTTAAATACGCTGGAGAGCGATGTGCGGCAAGTAAGGCAAGCTCAGCTAGCCTTCAGTGCGCAGATGGAGATGCTGCGTAATTAACCAGCAGCCGCATGCTGCGGAACGAATAAGCCACCAAGCCGGTGATGGGGTTAGGGATAAAACAGTATGGGAAGACAACGGCGATGGCCTACGGCCAAACAGGTGGCGTGTTGTTTGGTGTTGCCACTACTTTCTGCATCATCCTCCGCATGGGCGCTTGAAGCTGCCATTAGCGGTGTTAATGAACAAGTGTCAGCCAACATCGATGCGTATTTGCAAAACATCGATGAGGAGCAGTACACCGATGCGCGCCTAGAAGGCGAGATACGCCAGCGCACCCAAGAAGCGATGCGGGTGTATGGTTACTACGAGCCTGACATTACCGTCGAGTTAGAGCAGTCTCCTATCACCGTACGTATTGAGCCAGGCCCACAAGTCATCATCGAAGTGTTAGATATCAACCTGAATGGCGACGCAAGCAATGACCCGCCTTTTCAAGAAGCGCTAGATGACTTTCCGCTCAAAGAGGGCGACCCATTAAGGCATGCCCCCTGGGATAATCTACGCTCCCAGTTTTCTGGCTTGGCTATTGAACGAGGCTACTTTGACTGGGGCTTTTCAGATAGGCGTATGGAAGTGCGCCCCTATCTAGAAAGTGCACGCCTCTACATGACCTTTGATAGTGGCCCTCGCTATCAGTTTGGTAATACGCTGATTACCGGTAGCCATATTGAACCTGAACGTTTGAGAGAAATGCAGACATTCGAGGCGGGCGACCCTTATCTGGCGGAGTCGCTGGCTCGCTATAATCAGCGTCTGGCGGAGACAGGCTGGTTTAGCTCTGTTTCCGTTCGGCCTCGTTTAGAAACGGCTCAAGAACTGACCATTGCGCCGCCTAGTGGAGGTGACCCATGGTGGAGTGAAGCGACCGCGTCACAGCCCCAGCGGCCACGGGTAAGCAGCGCAGCGTTGGCCAGCGCCCTTAGCCTCCACAGTAGCGATGATACCCGCCTACCCATTGACATTAATGTAGAGCCAGCAGATCGCCATCAGTTTGAGGTAGGGGTAGGGTTTGCCACAGATGTAGGCCCAAGGCTTCGTTTTGGTTGGCAACAGCCCTGGATTAATCGCTTTGGTCACAGCCTTGACCATGACCTCTATGTATCTGCCCCCGAGCAGCGATTTACCGGTGTTTACAATATCCCGCTTGAAGACCCCATCCGAGATAATTACCGCCTGCAGTACGGGGTACGAAATATCGATGACAGCGATACCCAATCGTTAGAAGGCACGGTTGAGGTGGCGCGTCGTTGGGAGTTTGAAAACCGCTGGGTACAAACGCTCTATTTTAGAACCACCTACGAAGACTTTACTCAGGGTGGTCAAGCGGATGAAGTGTGGCTGTTTTATCCCGGGATTCAGTGGTCGAGGACTCGCACCCGCCCTCAGCGCTTCCCGTTATGGGGGGACCGTCAGCAGCTCTCTATTGAATACTCTGACCGCGCGTGGGGATCGGATGCCCAGTTCGCTCGCATGACAGGGGATACTGAATGGATTCGTATGATCGGTAACGACAACCGCTTTTCTGCTCGGCTGAGCATGGGTGCCATTGAAACCGAAGACTTTGACAAATTGCCCCCATCACTGCGCTTCTTCGCTGGTGGTGATAGAAGCGTGCGTGGTTACTCCTATGAAAGCTTGTCTCCGCGCAACCAAGAAGGGCGTTTGCGCGGTGGTCAGCAGATGCTGACCTCAACATTGGAGTATCAGCGTCGTGTGACCGGTGACTGGTGGGGCGCTACCTTTATCGATACCGGTGATGCTTTTGATAACTGGGGCCCCAACGACCTTAAAACCGGTGCTGGAGTGGGGGTGCGGTGGGTATCCCCAGTGGGTCCTATTCGTTTTGATGTTGCCCACCCCTTCGATGTTGATGACGCTTTCCGCGTGCACTTCTCTATCGGTCCGGAATTCTAGGAGAGCGCTTTGACTCAGGTTGAAAAAAAAACATCCAAAAACCGTCAGAAGCTCTCAGGTAAACGCCGCACCTGGTTAGCGCTTTGGAGCCTGCTAAGGCTCATCATCATCTTACCGCTTTGGCTGTTTAGCCTAGTGGCGATCGTGGTGGGCGTTGCTTTGTCGCCATGGGGAACAGGGCAACTGTTCTCTCAAGGCGAGCAGCGCGGTTTTTTCACCTATGAGCATCAGGAAGGCGCATTGCTGGATAGCTTTCGTCTTCAAGGCTTCCAAATGGTCATTGCGGGCACCCGCATTGAAGTGAGCGATTTTGAGCTGGCATGGGCAGAGGACTGCCTGCTATCCGGTAAGCTCTGTTTGGATACGCTAAGGGTGGAAGGGGCTGATATTCACTTAACAGAGGGGTCGCAGGTCGAGGAGCCTCCTCAAGAAGAGAGCGGGCCAGTTAATATCACGTTGCCCTTCCCGGTTGAGTTGCGCGATATCGCGCTGAATAACGTGGCGGTGACGCTGGCTGACGGTACACGGATTAGATGGGAAGCCTTTGCTACATCCATCACCGCAGAGCAGCAGCAGGTCACTATTGCGCCAACGATGCTGGAGTCGCTGTCGCTTTACTTGCCGCCTAGTGACGGAGTATTGCTGACACAAAACACTGCCACGCCCTTAGAGGCTGCTGGCATTGATGCAGCCATACAGGTGTCACAGCCTGTGGTGGTGGCGGTAGAGACGACGCTTGATGTGAATGAGCGTGAGAGGCTTGCACTGCCCGATATCGAGCTCCCTATTAACGTAGCGCTAACATCGTTTTTAGCGACGGATGTGGAAGTCACAGGCGCGTTTGAGTATCGGGTTGATCGTCTACGGGTAGAAGCCGAAGCGCACGGCAGTGACGTTACGCTGACCACGTTGGAACTGGCGACGCCGGACGCAGACGCTCGTTTGTCTGCTAACGTCACGCTCAGCGGCGACTATCCTCTAAGCGCAGCGCTTCGAGCTGAGCTGTGGTTGCCAGAATTATTCCCCGCCTTGCGCGGTGAGCAAGTATCACTGGATCTTTCTGGCAGCCTTGCGGACCTAACGGCCAACCTCAATGTATCAGGACCTGTTACTGCCTCGCTGACGGCACAGATTGATGCGCTATCTCCAACGCTGCCTTTTGAAGCTAGGCTTGAGAGCGAACGCGTCCAGTGGCCGCTGGATGCTGACACTGAAATGTCAGCATCCAGCGATGGTGCCGCTGCTTCTGAAAGCGATGAACCAGCAACCCAGGAACAGGACAGCGGTGTTGCCGACAGCACATCAAGCGATCCGTATGTGCTTGAAAATTTAGATTTAGTCGTCAATGGCAGTCTTGAGGCTTACCAGGTAACGCTGGCCACGTACGCCGAAGGGCCGCAGGTGCCCGGCACTACTATTGGGCTAGAGGGGGAAGGGAATCTCACCTCTTTCCGCTGGTCACCGCTTACGCTATCCATCGCCGATAGCGCGCTGAGTAGTGAGGGTGAAGTAAGCTGGGCAGAAGCAATTTCTGTCGATACTCGTGTGCGTTTGGATGATATCGACCCAGCCCTGTTTGTGCCTCAACTAGAAGGTAATCTCAGTGGTGACATAGTGGCTAGCGTGCGCCAAAGTGGCGAACGTTGGGACGTTAGCCTTCCGGAGCTCGATATCCAAGGCCAGTTACAGGAGTATCCTTTAACACTGCAAGCGGCGCTCGAAGCCAATAGCGATCTCGAAGTGGACATTCAAGAGCTCCTCTTTACCCAGGGCAATAACCGCTTAACCGCATCAGGCCAAGTATCTCAGCAAGCAATGTCCTTAGAAGCAGATATCGCCCTAAATCAGCTGCAAAGCTTGCACCCCGATTTAGCCGGTGCATTAACTGGCGATATCCAAGCGCAGGGCAGCTTCGCGCAGCCAGAAGTTGTCATGGATCTGAACGGTAGCAGCCTGCGCTTTGCAGAAAATAGGCTCGCTTCCCTGTCTCTTTCAGGCAGTGTTCAAGGCCTAGACGACCCGCTGCTCAATATTGATTTAGATGCGCAAGGTGTCAATGCGGGCGGACAAGCACTGGCGTCGATTGCTTTAGATCTCACTGGACGACTTTCCCAGCATGCATTGCAGCTCAGTGCGACAGGCGAGCAGGATAACGTTTTAAGCCAAGCTAACGTTGCTCTGGAGGGGCGTTTCAACCAACAGGCTCAGCAGTATCAGGCACGCCTGACGCCGCTGGAGATTGATTCAGAAGCAGGCGATATTCGTCTGGAAGCACCGCTAGATATTAGCTACAACTTGGCGAATGGTCAGGCACGTTTGACACCCTTCTGCCTACGTAGGCTGCAGGGTGGGCTGGTATGTTCTGAAGAGCCCATCAACGCATCCGCTGACCAAGGCCGCGCAGTGCTCAGTATTCGCGAAGTTCCAATGGAAATGCTGGAACCTTTCCTCCCAGAAGAGTGGAGTTTTGAAGGCGATACAACGGCAGATCTTGCGGTCAGTTGGCGGCAGGGCGGTGCTCAGTGGCAAACGAATCTCCAGCTTCTGAGCGAACTCGCCATCACAGCGGTCAATGATTATGGGCAGCCCGTCGCTCTTCCCGCTATTAGTTTGGACGCCCAAATTGAAGCTAACCAATCACAGGCTCAGGCTGATGTTCAGCTTTCGCTATCGGAAGCCGGTGAGCTAACGCTGAATCTAGCGATCAATGATCCCTTAGGTCAGGGAACGCTTGAAGGCCAATTACGCGCGAATAATGTAACGCTCGCTCCCTATCGTCCCATGGTGGTAGGGATGGACGAGCTGGAAGGCGGCCTGAATGGCACCGTTAATATTGGTGGTTCAACCAGTCAGCCCGACTTACAAGGTGAACTGGCGCTGCGCAGCTTACGCGTTAGCGGGCCGGATATTCCGGTGGCCATCGTGGATGGTGAGTTGGCCGTGACCTTTGATGGTGAGGAGGGCGATATAGACGGTTTTGTGGCCGCGGAGCGTGGTCGGCTGTTAATCAGTGGTAATGCCTACTGGCCTGCCGATGAAGCTTGGCGTATCGGGGTAGATTTAAATGCCACACAAGAGCCACTGCTCGTCGTACTACCGCAGTTTGGCCGTTTAGAGGCCGCGCCGGATATTCGCATTCGTGTTACGCCTGAGCGTCTGCAGGTACGGGGCAACGTTGACCTACCCTGGGCACGCTTGGAAGTGGGCGATCTTCCCTCATCAGCCACTTCCCCAAGCTCGGATGAAATTATCATTACCGAACGCGATGACCGTGAGGCAGAGCGCCAGGCTCAGTTGGCTGCGGAAGCAGGCAACGACCCAAGTGCGGCAGATGAACTTGCAGCGACGGGTATGGCGTTGGACGTGCTGATTACCCTTACTCTGGGGCGTGATATGCAAATTTCTGCTTACGGCCTAGAGTCAGGATTAGGTGGAAGTTTGGAAATTCGTCAAGACAGTGGGGCACTGCAGCTGTTTGGTGATGTCAATCTGGTGAATGGTCGCTTCCAAGCCTTTGGGCAGGATCTGTTGATACGCCGTGGTCAATTGATTTTCAGTGGCCCACCCGGTTTACCGGTTCTCGATTTTGAAGCCATCCGAAATCCAGAAGTGACCGAAGACGAGGTAATCGCCGGACTGCGTGTCACCGGTAATGCTGAACAGCCCAATGTCATGATCTTTTCAGAGCCCTCCATGGACGAAACCCGCGCGCTCTCCTATCTACTGCGCGGGCGTGCGCCTGATGCATCAGGAGGCGGCGTAGATAGCGCCCTGACAACGGCGCTTATCGGCATGTCACTTGGCCGAACAGGTGGGGCTGTAGGGTCGATCGGTGAAGCTTTTGGTATTGATGATTTGACCCTAGATACCACCGGGGCCGGTGATGATAGCCAAGTGGCCGTGAGTGGGCAGCTAACCGACGATCTTCGCATCAGTTACGGTGTGGGTATTTTTTCTCCCATTGCCGAGCTAACGTTACGCTATACACTTTGGCGGAACCTGTATGTGCAGGCAGTGTCTGGTGCTAACCAGGCCGTGGATCTGATTTACAGATTTACGCGTTCCGGCAAACCCTACATTTACCCCCAACAATAGAAGAGGGTGTTATGACGCTATTTATGAAATCGCAAGTACCAGAAGGGCGTAACACACCCATTGAGACCAGTGACCTTCATACCATCACTGGAAACTCCATACACCCGCCGTTTCCTGAAGGGCATGAGGAAATTGTATTTGGGATGGGCTGTTTTTGGGGGGTAGAGCGTCTTTTTTGGCAGCAGCCGGGGGTTTTTGTAACGGCGGCAGGTTACGCAGGTGGTTCCACGCCTAACCCTACCTATAAAGAGACTTGCACCGGTTTAACCGGGCATACCGAAGTGGTGAGAGTCGTCTATGACCCAAGGAAAGTCACTCTGGATGCCCTGCTGCAAATATTCTGGGAACAGCACGATCCCACTCAGGGTAACCGTCAGGGTAATGATATTGGCAGTCAGTACCGTTCTGCCATTTTCACTACCGCAGATCACCAACTTGCAGCCGCCAAGCAGAGCGCTGAGGCGTTTCAGCAGGCCCTTCACCGTGCGGGCAAAGAGGCTATTACTACTGAAATTAAGCCTCTGGACGTCTTCTACTATGCAGAGGCATATCATCAGCAGTACTTAGATAAAAACCCAGGTGGTTACTGCGGCTTAAAAGGTACCGGTGTGACATGTGCCATTGGTTGAGGAGTTAAACAATGCTGCTTCACCTCACAAAACCACTGCGGCTTGCCCAATCTGCTGCCGCCATGGCGGTGTTCGGTTTATTCAGTATCGGGACGCACGCTGAGCAAATGCCGGTGATGCCTCAATCGGTTGACGACACTCCCTTTGGCAGTGATCGGGAAGCGGTTATCTGGCGTCAGGATGAGCTGAAAGATTTAGAGCGTCTACTGAGGCAGCTACGCTTTGACTTGGTCAATAACCAAGATGCTCGAGGCGCAGCTCCGCGTTTAGCAGAATTGCAAGAGAAAGCGACTCAAGCACATTTTCTACCTGCGTTCATAGAGGGGACTCATGGCCGCGGCTCAGACGCAAAGCCTGAGATTTGGGAAGAGTGGGATAACTTCGCTGCGGGATTTATCGACTTGGAGGAAAAAGTGGGCGTCTTAGTGGAGGCTGCTGAGCAAGAAGATTACCGAGCAGCAACGCGAGCGTTTTCAGATGTTAGCCTGAGCTGCCGGAGCTGTCATCGTGCCTACCGCTATGATTAGCGGTAGGCCATGGTGCGTCATTAATCGCTAGGCTGCATACGATCAATACGATAAAGCGTTTCAACCTGCTCAAGGCCGCTGATAGTGCAGTTCAAATCTTTCACGCGGCCATCGCTTAGTCCATATACCCAGCCATGCACTGAAATAGATTGGCCCCGTTGCCAAGCACGCTGCAGAATTTTCGTTCGGCATAAGCTGTTAACCTGAGCTTTCACGTTCAGCTCACACATGCGGTCAATCTGATCTTCCAGTGGTAAGTGTTCCAGCGAGTCACGATGGCGATTGTACTGCTCGCGAACAGAGTGCAGCCAATAGTCCACTACGCCGCACTCACCACCCGTGACAGCCGCTTTAATACCGCCACAGCCATAATGTCCGACGATCATGATATGGCTAACATTGAGGACATCCACCGCATACTGGACAACCGATAAAGCATTCATATCGGTATGGTGGAGGAGGTTGGCAACATTACGATGAACAAACACCTCGCCAGGCGGGAGTGCGATGATTTGGTTGGCGGGTACGCGGCTATCTGAGCAGCCGATCCAAAGGTAGTCGGGGGATTGTTGGTTCGCGAGGCGTTTAAAGAAGTCAGGATCCTCTTCACACATACGTTCCGCCCATGCGCGATTATTATTTAGCAGCGTTGCAATTTGGTCAGACATCGAGTCTCCGTGCAGTGGCATTATCAGAGTAGGGCAAGCTTCGCGTCGCGCAGCGGCGTTTTAAACACAACGTTTTAAACACAAGGTAGGCGTTTTAACCTCCCTTGCAAAGAAGGTCAATCTTAGCGCTTACGCCATCCGTGGGTAAGCCTGGCAGTGGATAGGAGATAAGCATGTCATCAGATGCTGAATATGACGTCGATTTATTTGTCATTGGCGCGGGTTCAGGTGGAGTACGCGCAGCACGTATGGCGGCAGCGGCCGGCGCGCGAGTCGCCATTGCAGAAGACCGTTATTTAGGTGGCACGTGTGTCAATGTGGGCTGCGTTCCCAAAAAGCTGTACTCATATGCCGCACATTTTCACGATAGTTTTGATGATGCTGCTGGCTTTGGCTGGCACCTTGATTCTCCAGCCACCTTTGACTGGCCAACCCTTAGGGATAATAAAACCAGCGAAATCAAACGTCTTAACGGTATTTACCAGCGTATGCTTGAAGGCGCTGGAGTTACGTTATTTAACGCCCGAGCGCGCGTCGCCAACGCTCACACAGTGACGTTAACCACTGCCGATGGGGAAGTGAATGTTAGCGCTGAGAAAATTTTACTGGCAACGGGTGGTTGGCCCTGGGTGCCAGAATTTCCAGGCAGTGACCTTGCATTAAATTCTAATCAGGTATTTGATTTAGATACGTTTCCTAAACGATTTTTGGTGTTGGGTGGCGGCTATATTGCCGTCGAGTTTGCTAGCATCTTTAACGGCTTGGGAAGTGAAACCCACCTGATTTATCGCGGTGATCTGTTACTGAAAGGTTTTGACCAAGAAGTACGCGAGTTCACCCGTGATGAAATGGCCAAAAAAGGCGTCAATCTCCACTTTTCGACCAACATTGCCCGCATTGAGCAGCTGCCGGAAGGGTCGCTAAAGGTGGAGTTAACCACTGGTGAAATCCTTGAGGTAGATGCTGTACTTTCCGCAACCGGCCGAAAAGCCAACATAACAGGGTTAGGCATTGAGTCGCTGGGTATTGCATTGAACGATGAAGGAAAGCTTTCCGTTAATGAGCGCTACGAAACGCAGGTGCCCTCTATTTTAGCGCTTGGCGACCTTACGGCGGGGCCCGAATTAACGCCGGTCGCGCTAGCAGAGGCGATGCAGCTGGTGGACATTCACTTTCATAAAAAAGCGCCCAGGCCGCTGGACTATGCCACCATTCCCACCGCTGTTTTCTGTCATCCCAATATCGGGACAGTAGGGCTATCGGAAGAAGCCGCGAGAGATGAATTCCCCAAAATACGGGTTTATCGCACGGATTTTAGAGCCATGAAGCACACGCTCTCGGGAAGTCAGGAGCGTATGCTCATGAAGCTGATCGTAGATGACGCTAGTGATGTTGTTGTCGGTGCTCATATGGTGGGTGAAGAAGCAGGGGAGCTCATACAAGGCATTGCTATCGCCGTTCGAGCGGGCCTCACGAAAGAAGATTTTGATCGCACTATCGGTATTCACCCAACCGGGGCTGAAGAATTCGTGACCATGCGAACGCCCTCGCGCTATTAGGAAAATGGGACTACTCAAAAAGGCGAGCATTGGCTCGCCTTTTTTGTCTCGCTCCCCAAGCAGGCTGATCTAAACTGAGTGCTGGAAAGGCAGGTGAACCCCGTTTGATAACCAAAAATTATGGAAAATGCGGAGATGAATAATATGGCTTTTGAATTGCTCATAATCAGCTGTTATAATGAAACTCAAATTCGCTACAGCGAAGCATAACCATGAGTACGCCAATCAAGCCGTTTACATCGTCAGTCGAACTGGCACGTCCAACCGTTGCTGATGCGGTAGTGGGCCATGCAGAGATGCCGCTTTTCATTCGTAAACCCAACGCCGATGACGGCTGGGGAATCTACGAGCTGATTAAAGCGTGTCCGCCACTCGACGTAAATTCAGCCTACGCTTATCTGTTGTTAGCCACCCAGTTTCGCGATACCTGCGCAGTGGCGACCAACGAAGAGGGTGAAGTGGTTGGGTTTGTATCTGGTTATGTCAAAGATAACGCCCCAGACACGTATTTTTTATGGCAAGTCGCCGTTGGTGAAAAAGCACGGGGTACCGGCTTAGCGCGTCGTCTTGTGGAGGCGATTATGTCGCGTCCTGAATTAGATGATGTTCATCACTTAGAAACCACGATTACTCCTGATAACCAGGCGTCGTGGGGACTGTTCCGTCGGCTAGCGGCACGCTGGCAGGCTCCTCTGAACAGTCGTGAATACTTTTCTACCGAACAGCTTGGTGGAGAGCACGATCCGGAAAACTTAGTGCGTATTGGGCCGTTCCAGACAGGCCATATTTAAAGGACGTTTAGACAAACTGTTTTCCCGCTCGTGTTGACCTTGCTGCTTAACTCGCTTGGCTCACACACTTGATAAGGAGGTCGCAAATGCAGACCCAAACACTCGAACGCATGGAATCTAATGTTCGTACCTATTCACGCTCGTTTCCCGTTGTCTTTGCCAAGGCACAGAATGCGCGCCTGACAGATGAAAACGGCCGTGAATATATTGATTTTCTCGCCGGTGCAGGCACGCTGAACTACGGTCACAATAACCCGCATCTCAAACAAGCCATGATTGACTATCTCTCCAGCGATGGAGTAGTTCATGGCTTGGATATGTGGACAAGCGCAAAACGTGACTACTTGGAAACGCTCGAAAACGTCATTCTGAAGCCCCGTGGGCTTGACTATAAAGTCCATCTGCCAGGCCCAACCGGCACTAACGCAGTGGAAGCGGCCATCCGTTTGGCCCGTGTTGCTAAAGGTCGCCATAATATTGTGACCTTCACCAACGGCTTCCACGGTGTGACTATGGGCGCGCTGGCCACTACAGGTAACCGTAAATTCCGAGAAGCAACCGGCGGTATCCCGACACAAGGTGCAAGCTTTCTGCCCTTTGATGGCTATATGGGTGAGCACGCCGATACGCTGGACTACTTTGAAAAGCTGCTAAATGACAAGTCAGGCGGCTTGGATATTCCGGCAGGCGTTATTGTGGAAACCGTGCAAGGCGAGGGCGGTATTAACGTTGCAGGGCTTGATTGGCTCAAGCGTCTGGAAAGCATTTGCCATGCTCACGATATTCTGCTGATTGTTGATGATATCCAGGCAGGCTGCGGTCGTACTGGCAAATTCTTCAGTTTCGAGCATGCAGGCATTACGCCAGACATCGTCACGAATTCAAAATCGCTTTCTGGCTTTGGCTTACCCTTTGCTCACGTACTGATGCGCCCCGAGCTCGATAAATGGAAACCTGGCCAGTATAACGGTACGTTCCGTGGCTTTAACTTAGCGATGGTAACAGCGACGGCAGCACTGAAAAAGTACTGGTCCAATGACACGTTTGCGCGGGATGTTCAGCGTAAAGCGCGTATCGTTGAAGAGCGTTTCCAAAAGCTGGCCGCTATGCTGACGGACAATGGCATGCCTGCTACCGAACGCGGCCGAGGCCTGATGCGCGGTATTGATGTCGTTGATGGTGATATTGCCGACAAGATCACCAGCACTGCCTTTGAGCACGGTTTGATTATTGAAACCAGTGGCCAAGACGGTGAAGTAGTGAAGTGCTTGTGCCCGCTGACCATTCCCGATGCGGATCTGTTAGAAGCACTGGATATTCTTGAAGCGTCAGTTAAGTCTGTTATTAACGGCTAGTTTAGCGTTAGGCTAAGTGGCCACACGCCATTACGTCCCTTACAGGAATAGGCAGCCAGTCACTGGCTGCCATGCAACGGAGCACGTTTATGATCGTTCGTAATATTGAAGAAGCTCGTCAAACTGACCGTCTCGTCACTGCTGAAAATGGCAACTGGGACAGCACGCGGCTTGTGCTGGCCAACGATGGCGGAAACTTCTCGTTTCACATTACGCGCATCTTTGAAGGCACCGAGACGCACATCCACTATAAGCACCACTACGAGTCAGTCTACTGCATCGAAGGGGAAGGCGAAGTCGAAACACTGGCAGATGGCAAAATTTGGCCCATTAAGCCAGGTGATATTTACATTCTGGATCAGCACGATGAGCACCTGTTGCGCGCTCACAAGACCATGCATCTAGCCTGTGTGTTTACGCCGCCTATCACAGGTAACGAAGTACACCGTGATGATGGTTCTTACGCGCCGGCTGAAGATTAAGCGTCAACGTTTCAGCTAATGTGTAAAAGCAGCCTAGCGTCTAGCTAGGCTGCTTTTTTGATCTCGTTATAGAGCTAAGCGCAACTTTTAACGGTCCACCTGTTCAAACACCAGCGTTATTTCACCCAACGTCAGGCCAAATTTGCGCATAGCGGTGCGGTTGATCAGCCGACCATCAGGCTGCAGGTACATCCAGTCATCCATCGTGAAGCTTAAGGTACGACCACTGACCTCAATATCGAGCGGGTAGCGCATATGAAAGGCGTGTCCGTATTGCCGGGCATCTACTTGGCCTTCTACGTCATTTGCGGTACCAATCCAGTGATGTTCGTCAACGCGTTCAAATTCCCATACGCGCTGGTCTGTTTCTCCGTCGGCAAATACAAAGGCTTCATCTAGCGTGAGCGTATTGCCTTCATAGGTGCCTGTAATATCGACAGTAAAACGGCGCTGCACTTCGCCAGAGTAGTCTTGTACCATGCCCCAAGCCCTCGTTTGGCCGGTAAAGTAGTCAGCGATATCTAGTCGAGGCGTGGTATCTGCATAATCCTCAACGTCCACATTGGCGCAACCAGCCAGCAGCAAAAAAGTAGAGAGCAGTGAGAGAATCAAAAGTCGTTGACGAACGGTCTTCATTAGAGAATTCCTGTATGAATTGTTTGGTGCGTATAGCTATTGTAGGAGAAAGTCATGCAACACAGTAGGCTTGATTGATAGAACCAATGCTCCTTTGGTTCGCATAATATATATTATGTTAAATCAGATAATCTAAACCGATGAAAAACCGCTGCCATGTTGGACAAGCGGTCACCCTTCTCCTTATCATTCGTGCTCTTATTGTCCAAGGATATCCCTCGTTATGCGCTCAGGTGTTTTATGGCTAATGGCCGGTTTGTCGATGTCGTTTGCAGGCTGCGCAGTGACACAGCCAGAGTCAAATGAGCCGCCGCCGTTAAGCGAGGCGTCGTTCAATGCCCGTATCCTTGAACTTGAGACGGCTCTTTCCCAGCAGTGTGAGGTTTCCACTGCGTTTAATGAGCAGCAGCTTAGCCAGCAACAGGTGCTGACAGCGGATGTTCGTGAAGTGGGCAGCCTGCTGCGTCATTTGCGTCAAGAGGTGGCAAGCTTAGAAGCCCGTGGCGAAGAGCCTGTCATTATCCGCGAAGAGTGCCGCGTTGAAACGGCCGTAGACAACAAAACGCTGCTGGGTCGTAGCGAATGGGTTGGTTTGCCTAGCATTGGGACTTACTTAAAGGCGCGGGTTGACTCCGGTGCCAATACCTCCTCCTTGTCTGCATCCGAAATTACTCGCTTTGAGCGTGATGGCGAAGACTGGGTGCGCTTCAAGCTGGCCCTGAATGAGGACGATGTGGTCGTTGAGCAGGTTCGTGACGAATGGATTGAAGCCCCCATAGAGCGCCGCGTTAAAATTGTGCAGGCGTCTGGTGAAGAGTCTCGCCCCGTCATTTCACTGCTTATGACCTTGGGCCCCATTCGTGAAAATGTCGAGTTCACACTCAACGACCGTACACATCTGGACTACCCAGTGCTATTAGGCCGTCGTTTTATGTTAGACATTGCCACGATTGACGTCGCTGAAACGTACCTGCACGACCGCCCCGAATTTCCGGGTGGTGAGCCATCTGAAGAAGCGGCTGAAGATGAAGCGGCCGATCAAGACGATACCGAAGAGTAACAACACTCCCCTGCCGCTTTACGCTGAAAGGAATCACCATGTCACGGTTGCCATTTTATTTTATCGTTGGATTGCTGCTGCTGGTAGGCATTGTCGCCAGTGTGCATCGCCATGTGCAGTTTGAGATCCCCTGGTTTCCAGGCGAGCAGCGCCAAGTATGGGAGATTGAAGCCGTCATTAACTTCAATGCCCAAAATGGTCCGGTTCAAGTGGATCTAGCGCTGCCTTCTCATCAGTCAGGCTTTCGCGTATTGACCGAAAATACCGCCTCTTCTGGCTATGGGTTGGCCTACCAAGCAGACGAATTGGGACGTCAGGCGCAGTGGACCATTCGTGAAGCCGCAGGCAGCCAGCAGCTCTATTACTCCGTTCAGATGCTGGTCTCGCCTGATTCACGCGCTCCCATACAAACGCCGCCTGGCATTCCTTCCGTTACCCCTTGGGAAAGCCCCTACGACACGGCGGCCAGCCAGCTGATCGATCGTGCCTGGGACCGCAGCGCCAATAACGCGACATTCGCCCGTGAGCTCATCCTGGATATCAATGGAGAGCGCCAGGGGGAAAATGCACGACTGCTTCTCACACAGATGCAGCCATCGGCGCTCATCGTGCGCTTGCTCAACCAAGCAGGCGTGCAAGCAAGGGAAGTCAGTGGACTGTTGCTGGAGGATGGGCGTCGCCGTCAAACCTTGAGCAGTTGGATTCAGGTGTTTGATCAAACAGCTGAAGAGTGGGCCTTATTTAACCCCGCAACCGGTGAGCAAGGGCAACCTGACAACCTACTGCTGTGGGAAACGGGCGGTCGTGCGGTGTTGGAAGTACAAGGCGGCACTAACTCGCGTGTTTCCTTCTCGATGCTAACGCACTACCAGCCAGCTTCTGCAGCCGTGCGTAACCACTACTCTGAAGATACGCTGCTGAACTTCTCAATTCACAGCCTACCACTCGAAGAGCAGGCGCTGTTCCAGACGATTCTATTGATCCCCATCGGCGCACTGGTGGTGGTATTCCTGCGGGTGCTCGTCGGGGTCAAAACGTCGGGTACCTTTATGCCTGTCCTCATTGCTCTGGCGTTTATTCAAACCACCCTGCTCACCGGTTTGATTGGCTTCCTGCTTATCGTCGCGGTCGGCTTAATTATCCGTAACTACCTTTCGTACCTTAATTTGCTCTTAGTGGCTAGGGTTTCGGCGGTCATTATTACGGTTATTGCGATTATCTCGATCTTTACCGTGCTGGCCTATCGCATGGGCTTGAGTGCGGGTCTGACGGTTACTTTCTTCCCGATGATTATCCTAGCGTGGACCATTGAGCGGATGTCGATTCTATGGGAAGAAGAAGGTCCAAAACAGGTATTGATTCAAGGCGGTGGTAGCCTGCTAACAGCGGTGCTAGCGTTCCTTGCGATGAATAACCCCTGGGTGCGTCATATCACCTTCAACTTCCTGGGTGTTCAGCTTATTTTGATGGCCTTCATTCTGTTACTGGGTAACTACACGGGCTACCGCCTGCTGGAACTTCGCCGTTTCAAACCCATTACTGAAGATGAGAAGCCTTCATGAGCTGGTTAAAAAATTGGACCTGGCCGACTCGCCTTCGGGATAAGGGTATTGTGGGCATGAACCGGCGTAATATTCGCTACATTGGCCGGTACAATGCCCGTCGGTTATACCCGCTGGTGGACGATAAGCTCAAAACGAAACTACTGGCCCAGCAGTACGGTATTACCACGCCAGAGCTTATTGGTACGGTGACCACGCAGTTTGGCGTCAAGCATATGAGTGAGATGCTTATCGGCCACCATGGCTTTGTGGTCAAACCAGCGAAAGGAAGTGGCGGCAAGGGTATTCTGGTCATCGAAAAGGTCGAAAACGGCCTTTTCTATAAGCCCAGCGGGGCGAGCCTCACGATGGAAGATATTGAGCGCCACGTCTCAAATCTTCTTTCGGGCCTCTATTCGCTCGGTGGCTCGCCTGATGTAGCGGTCATTGAAACGCTGATTAACTTCGATGAAAGCCTGCTGGAGTACACCTACGAGGGTGTGCCCGACATTCGTGTGATCGTCTTCAAGGGCTACCCCGTGATGGCCATGATGCGCCTGTCCACAGCGGCTTCTGATGGTAAAGCCAACCTTCACCAAGGTGCCGTGGGGGTGGGTTTGAATATCGCCACCGGTGCAGCCCTGCGCGGCGTTCAATTCGACCGCCCTTGCTACAGCCATCCGGATACCGGCCATGACTTGGCAAGCCTTGTCGTCCCTCAATGGGAAACGCTGCTTCACCTAGCCGCTGGGTGCTATGAAATGACGGGCCTGGGCTATCTGGGTACCGACATGGTGCTGGATCGCAAACATGGCCCTATGCTGCTGGAGCTCAACGCTCGCCCCGGCTTGGCGATCCAAATGACCAATGGTGAGGGATTGCGGCGCCGGCTTGATTTGATTGAGCGTCAGCCGGATAACGTCCCGGTGGCGAAGCGCGTTGCCTTTGCCCAACATCACTTTGCGCGTAAGAGTGAGCTGACCGATACGCCTGACACCCCTTCGGCAACGGCGTAGACTACACGCGAGACGTTCAACGAGTGACCTAATGACTGAAGCGAATACGCTATTGCAGCAAGCAGAATCTCAGTGCCATACGCGCGGTGTACGGTTCACTCCGATACGTCGACGTGTGCTGGAGCTTATCGCTGAAAACGGCGGCGGGCTGAAAGCGTATGATCTGCTGGATCAGCTCTCCACAGAGCATGCGGCTGCGCGCCCACCCACAGTTTATCGCGCACTGGAGTTTCTGATTGAGCAGGGGCTAGTGCATCGTATTGAGTCGCAAAATGCCTATGTGGCCTGCGCCTGCCCTGAGCATACCCACGGCTTCCAGCTTTTAATCTGTCGCCACTGTGGTTATGTGGAAGAGCTGCATCTTGATGAAATTAGCGACCAACTGGCTGCCCTTGCACAGCGTCAAGGCTTTAACGTTGAGCGCCAAACTATTGAGCTGCAAGGCTTATGCCAAGCATGTCGGCCAGGGAGTAATGTCTAATGTCCCCTTTTGACCAACTTGAACCGACTGCTCTTTTTAAAGCGCTGGAATCAGCGAAGCCCACTGACGCACTGCCCGAGTTATCTGCATTACTCGATGCCGTACGCTTCAATGCTGATGGTCTTATTCCCGCGATTGCCCAGCAGCACGACACGGGCGAAGTGTTAATGATGGCGTGGATGAACCGAGAAGCGCTGGAAGAGACATTGCGCACACAGCAGGTCTGTTACTTCTCACGTTCTCGTCAAAAACTATGGCGCAAAGGGGAAACTTCCGGCCAGCAGCAGAAGCTCAAAAGCGCCGCCCTGGACTGTGACGGCGATACATTGCTGGTTCAAGTTGAACAAACCGGGCCAGCGTGCCATACCGGACGTCGCAGCTGCTTTTATGTATCACTGAGTACAGAACCCCCAGCGATTACCAGTGAGCCATTGATTGACCCGAAAACGTTATACGGTAAGAAGTCACCTTGAAAACTTGGCTGATGGCCGTCAAGCAGTGCTGTCGTAAACTGCTCGCGGTACTTATGATAGGTTGCATACGCGTTTATCAATATACCATCAGCCCAATATTAGGCCCCCGCTGTCGGTTTTGGCCTAGTTGCTCTGCTTATACCATTGAAGCTATCCAGGTACATGGGCCGTTTAAAGGCGGCTGGATGGCGGCTAAGCGTATTATCAAATGCCACCCGGGCAATCCGGGCGGCATGGATCCTGTACCAGGAGGCAGAAGCGAACAGTTATGCCGTGAAGATAAAGACGACTCCTCTGACCGCTGCCGCTCTTCCTGCCATCACTAATCAAATCTATATCTAGCTATCTGATTTAGCCACCTGATAAATACGCTCTAGCATGGCATGCAAGCCATTGCTGCGTGTGGGCGATAAGTGCTTATCAAGCCCCAGGTCTTGTAAAAAGTGAGGCTCTGTACGGGTGATCTCTGCCGCGGTACGTTCGCTGTATATACGCAGCAGGACAGCAATCAAACCTGACACAATCGCGGCATCCGATTTTGCTTTGAACACCAAGCGCCCTGCCTGCTCTTCATGGCACATCCATACATTGGACTGACAGCCCTGGATTTTATACTCATCGGTTAGCCGCTCAGCGGGAAAGTCAGGCAGCTGTTTACCCATATCGATAATGTATTGATAGCGATCCATCCAGTTATCAAACATTTCAAACTCTTCAACCAGCTCCTGTTGGGCTAGCTCTGCGCCTGAAGTTGCCATGGCGTATCCTTTGGGTTAATGAGTCACGGTCTGGGCATTATAACGTTTCGGGTGCCGCTTTTGGGGGTGTTTTCAATCGATGGCGCTGTTGCTCTCGGTGCCACTCATCGGCTTCTGTGTGCAAGTAACGGTTAGTGGTATCCAGCTTGGTATGGCGAGCGCTTTCAGCTAAGTAGCGCAGGCTAACGCCAGACTGGGCCTGATGCGTAATCGCCGTATGCCGCAGCCAGTGCGGCGTTGCGCGGCGCAGGGCGTCCACATACGCAGGCTTGCCGCCCTCCTCTTCTAGCGCATTAGCCGCCTTGGCAAAGGTCTCCTTGATGAGGCGATAGAGCTGGTTATCGCTAATAGCGCGCCGCTTATCCAGCGCTCGGATCACGGGCGTAGGCTCGCTGTACGCCGGTAACGGCTGCAGGCCCAGTGTGCTTCGCCACGCTTTGAGATATAACAGCATGTCGTCAGGCACTGGAATGCGCGCTTGCTTGCTCCCCTTGCCCACCACGCTCCACCACCAGCGCCCCTCCTGCTCGTGAAAATCGTCCATTTGTGCGTTGGCCATTTCGCTGATGCGGGGAGCCAGCAGGTACGCAAAGCTAAAAATAAAGCGCCGACGGGCACTTTCATACACGTGGCGCTCATCGTGACTGCTCAGGGGTTGGTTCAGCCACTGCCAAAACCAATGCCACAGTGGCTGCTCCAGATACCGCTCGATGGTCTGCGACTGATTATTGAGTCGTCGCGCTTTGTCGCGCATCAGCATAAAGGGGTTGTGCCCTACCCAGCCCGCCTCGACCAACCAACTGAAAAGCCCCTGCAGAATAATCATGCTCTGCCGCCGACTAGCGGGTGAAAGTCCGCTTCTGAAGGGTCGCCACTCAGGATGCTCTCTCGGTTTTGATGGGCCCACCCACTGCGAACGCGGCTGAGGGTCCTGTAGAAACGTCTCAAACTGGCGTAACACCTCACGGTTCATATCATGTAAGCCGAGCCCTTGGCTGCCTAGCCAAAGCAGCAGCCGCTCGGCCTCTCGCCGGTAGCTCTTAAGCGTTTGTGGGCTATCGCGATACTCCACAAGCCACATCGATACTGCTTGGTGATCACTATTTGCTTCAATGCGGGCCGCATGGCTACGCACTCCTGACCCAACCTCCATTTTGCCAACGGCCTGGTTGCTAAGCGCAGCCACGTCTGTAGGCACGCCGATGTGACGCTCGGCGTTCAGGCCATCATCTCGATGCATGGTTAACGCATATGAGGTCGGTATCGAGGATTTATCTGGCATAGCTGTGCCCTATCGCGTCTTTTTAATTCAATGGCTTAAGTGTGACGCTACGGCTCATAAAATTCAAGATAATAGGGGTAATCTTGAATTTTATGTTAGTTTGATAAATATTATTACGTTTTACATATTACGTAATTATTGTGTTTTTCAAGAATAACATCGACAATACCTCTCTTCATTAGGCTAGGACGGTGATCATGGCGCGCAGTGGCATTCAATACAGTGATGTTCAGCAAGCAATCGATACGCTGCTTGCTCGCGGAGACACGCCCAGCGTGCAGCGCATTCGTGAAGTGCTGGGCACAGGAAGCTTTACAACGATCAGCGAGCACTTTCGCTTATGGCGCACTGAGCGTGAGCACAACCGTGATGTACCGCCCCCCAAAGGCGTGCCTGAAGTGGTCGTTAATGTCGCTAGCGAGCTGTGGCGAGAGGCTCAAGAAGTCGCCAATCAAGCGCTGGTTCACTACCGTGAAGATGCCAACCGCCAAGTAGAAAGCGCTCAACAGGCAGCCGCCGAGGCGCTACAGCAGACAGCAAACGCCGAACAGCGTGAAAGCGCACTGGCTGCTCACTTTCGCCAAACCGAGGAGCGTCTTGAAACGCTCAATCGAGAACTGGCAGAGAGCCACGCCAATGAGCGCCACTGGCAGCAGCAAGCTAAAAACCTCCACCAGGAGGCCGCCCAACACCGACATCAGCTCGACCAAGCACAGCAAGCGTTAAAAGAAGTGCAAACGCATTACACTGAAAAGCTCGAAGAGCTGCAGAAGAGTTGGGAGCAGCGCTTAACCCAAGAAGAGCAGCGCAATGAGGCATCAGAAGGCAAGTTAATGGCGCTATTGGATACGTTACGACAAGAGCGCGCCCAGGAAGAGAAAGCGTTGCAGAAACGCCTGCAGCAGTGGGAGCAACGAGCAGACGCGCTGAGCCACGAGCTGAAGCAAAAAAATGACGCTCTTCAGGGTTACCAGCAAGAGTGTAGCTCGCTCAAACAGCGCACCACCGAGCTTGAGCGCCAAAATAGTGAGCTGCACACACATCGCAGCACGCTAGAAGCGTCGTTAGAGAAAGCGCATCAAGCGCTGGAAACACAGCAGCAGCAAACGCGAGACAGTGAGCACTGGCAAGAGCAGCTATGGCAGCGCATGGCGTCATTGCAAGCGCAGCTGGCAGAGCTACCTAATACACTAGCCAGCAACAGCGACGAAACGGCTGACACAAAAAAGCCATCCCAATAGTGGGATGGCTACTCAGTATGCAGGATTCAGAAGCTATACAGGCAGGCTATGTATACAGGCTATGATTTGCTGGGTTCGCTACTCTGATCATCGGGTAGCTCCCACGTACCTTTTTCTGTCCATGGATCGTTTTCCGGGAACTCTTCAATATTAATTTCAGGCTCATCGTAGTCGGGTTGGTAGCGCAAATCGTACTGCGCCGCCCTTACCATCGACACCATTAGCAGCACTGAAATCAGCAACAACGGCACACCGCTCACAATGCTGGCGGTCTGCAGTGTTTGCAGCCCTCCCAAGAACAGCAGAGACATTGGTAGCAGGGACAGCGTGAAGGCCCAAAACAGGCGGTGCCAACGTGCAGGCTCTTTATCGAGCTTCTTCTCCGCAGCAGAAGAGAGAATGTAGGCAATCGAATCAAAGGTGGTGGCAGTGAAAATAGACAGCAAAATCACCACCGCCAACGTCACTAACCAGGAGAGCGGCAGTTGGCTCAGTACGGCGTAAAACGCAGCATTCGCAGACTGATCATTCATTACCTGGATGACATCTAACGTGCCTGAAAGCTGTAAATAAAGACCGTAGTTACCCAGAATGATAAAAAACAGCGCGCAGCCAAGTGAGCCAAAGAAGATCGACCCGGCCACCATGGTTTTAATACGACGACCTTTAGAAATACGCGCAATGAACAGTCCCACTGTTGGGGCAAACACTAGCCACCACGCCCAGTAAAAAATCGTCCATGACTGATGAAAGCCTGTGTCTTCAAAGCCGTTTAAGTCGCCAAAGGGTTCAGTCCAGGTCGCCATTTGAATGAGGTTGCTGAGCATTAGGCCAATAGAGTTCAGACCGGTATCCAGAATAAATACCGTAGGCCCCATCACCAGAACAAACAGCAATACCGACAAGCCTAGCCACATATTGATGTCAGAAAGCATCTCGATGCCGCCCTTCAAACCACGCCATGCGCTCACGGCAAAAATGGCCGTGGTGCCGATCAGTACGGCAATTTGACTGGTTGCATTAGGGGTAAAAGAGAACAGATTACCCAGCCCTTCGTTAATTAGCGGCACTAAAATGCCCAGCGACGTTGCGCCGCCGCCCAGCATGCCGAAAATAAACAGAATATCGATAATGTTACCTAGCCAGCTTCTGGCCAGTTTTTCACCCAGCACGGGGCGAATGGCTTCGCTGATGCGCAGCACTTTATGTTTACGAACGTGAAGAAAATAGGCCATAGGGAGCGCAGGCACGAGGTAGATCGACCAGGCAATAGGGCCCCAGTGGAACATACCGTACGTCGCCGCCCATGCGGTTGCCTCTTCAGAAAAGGGCTCGACATGAAAGGGAGGGTTTTGCAGGTAGTACATCCACTCCACCATGCCCCAGAACACAACCGCCCCGCCGATGCCTGCTGCAAATAGCATCGCACCCCAGGAGAGCAGCGAAAACTCCGGCTCCGCGTCTACATCACCCAGCTTGATTTGCCCTATATCGCTAAACACGATGTAGAACATAAACCCTAGCGACGCGACGCCCATGGCCAGATAGAGCACGCCAAAATTGGTTGTGACGAAGCTTTGCGCCGCCATTACCCAGACACGCCCCATCTCTGGGAACAGTATGAGCGGCAGCGTAACGGCCAGCAGCAGGCCAAGGGAGCCAAAAAAGATCGGTTTATGAATGTTAGAAAACACAGATGGGCGTTTAATGGCCGTCTCTCCATGACACTTTGTAGGAAGCCTCTAACCCGTTGCGAGTCGAGGCAATAGCTTTACAATAGTTTTACATGGAATAAACGTTAACCACCAGCAACGGCTTCTATCGCCTATCGTTTTCGCATACCAAAGCGCACACAAAAAAGCCCAGCAGTGGCCTGCTGGGCTTTTGCGACGCTAGCTTAAAGCATCTGAATGATGCTCTAGCGGTAGTAAGCGTTCGTCGTATCAGTATGGTCGGTCACGTCGCGGATACCTGCCAATTCAGGGATGCGATCCATCAGTGTTTTCTCTACGCCATCTTTGAGCGTTAGATCCACTGCTGCACACCCTTGGCAACCGCCGCCGAACGCTAGGATCGCCACCCGGTCTTCTGTCAGCTCAACGAGTTTGATCTCGCCACCGTGAGCCGCCAGTCCAGGGTTAATTTCGCTGTAAAGCGTATAGTTAATACGGTCTTCTAGCGGGCTATCCGCATTCACCTTGGGCATTTTGGCGTTAGGCGCTTTGATTGTCAGCTGCCCGCCCATGCGGTCTGCATTGAAATCAACAACGGCCTCTTCCAAGAACGCCAAGCTGTTTTTGTCGAGAAATACACCAATCTTCTCAAGCTCCAGCTTCACGTCGGTGGGCTCTTCTTCCCCAGGGCGGCAATAGGCTAAGCAGGTTTCTGCGTAGGGCGTGCCGGGCTGAGTGATGAAGATACGTACTGCGATGCCTTCAACGTTCTGCTTTTCCAGCAGTTCCGCTAAGTAGTCTTGTGCGCTGTCGGTAATGTTAATGCCGGGCGCTTCGATAGTCGTGGTCATAAGGGATGTTATCCTCCCGTGGTAGTGGCAAGGCCACATCACATGTCATTTGTGCCTATGGTAAGCAAAACCGCGTGCCGACACAATCCCGAGTGTTTTAGTCGGCTATTGCTCACGCCCATGAGTGCGGCTAATAAGGATGCTGCAATAACTTCACGCCCGCGTTTGCTGCCCTATGGGGCACCCTTTGGTATGATAGCCGCCGCTCACCTAATGACGACGACTATAAAAATATCCTTTTCGACTGAGACGCTGGAGATTTTCCCCTGCCATGGCCGCTAGTGATTTGACTGCATCCCTCACCCAACGCCTTGCCCAACGCATCCTGATTCTGGATGGCGGCATGGGTACCATGCTGCAGAATGCCCAGCTCAGCGAAGACGATTTTCGCGGTGAACGCTTTCGCGACTGGCCGTCTGATCTAAAAGGCAATAACGATCTGTTGGCGCTTACCTGCCCCGATGTAGTTGCGCGTATTCATCGCGACTACTTATTGGCAGGCGCAGATATCTTAGAAACCAACACGTTTAACAGCACCCGGTTATCGCAAGCTGATTATGGCATGGAAGATTTGGTGCCAGAACTCAACCGCGAATCAGCCCGGCTGGCGCGTGAAGTGTGTGATGCCGTCGCGGCAGAAACCGATACGCCACGCTATGTAGCCGGGGTACTCGGCCCCACGTCCCGCACAGCGTCTCTTTCCCCTGATGTGAACGACCCATCTAAACGCAACGTGACGTTTGATGAGCTGCGGGAAAACTACTACGAAGCCGCTAATGCGCTGATCGCAGGCGGTGCCGATCTCATCATGATCGAAACCATTTTCGACACACTCAATGCCAAAGCCGCTATCTATGCGCTTGAAGAGCTGTTTGATGATTTGGGCCGCCGCCTGCCGGTGATGATTTCTGGCACTATTACCGATGCCTCCGGCCGTACGCTATCCGGGCAAACAACGGAAGCCTTCTGGAACTCCGTGCGTCACGCTCAGCCGCTGTCGGTTGGCTTGAACTGTGCACTGGGCGCGGAAGAACTTCGCCCCTATCTAGAAGAGCTATCAACCAAAGCCGATACGTTTGTGTCTGCCCACCCCAATGCGGGCCTGCCTAATGAGTTCGGTGAGTACGACCAAACGCCCGAAGAGATGGCTGCTATTGTGGGTGAGTTTGCTCAAAGCGGCTTAGTCAACATTATTGGCGGCTGCTGTGGCTCGACACCTGAGCACATTCGCGCGATTGCTGATGCCGTACGCCCGATGGCACCGCGCAAGATACCGACACGCAGTAAGGCTTGCCGTTTGTCAGGGCTTGAGCCTTATAACATCGAAGCCGACTCCCTGTTTGTGAACGTGGGTGAGCGTACCAACGTGACTGGCTCCGCCCGCTTTAAGCGCTTAATCGTTGAAGAGGACTTCACCACCGCACTGGAAGTTGCCCTTGAGCAAGTCGAGAGCGGCGCACAGATTATCGACATCAACATGGACGAAGGCATGTTGGAGTCCAAGGAAGCCATGGTGCGCTTCCTGAACCTGATTGCGGGCGAGCCGGACATTGCCCGCGTGCCCATCATGATCGACTCTTCAAAATGGGACATCATCGAAGCGGGCCTGAAGTGCGTTCAAGGCAAGGCGGTCGTTAACTCAATCTCCCTTAAAGAAGGCGAAGCCGCCTTCCGCGAGCAGGCCACCAAATGCCGCCGCTTTGGTGCAGCCATTGTGGTGATGGCGTTTGATGAACAGGGTCAAGCAGACACCTTTGCCCGCAAAACCGAAATTTGTGAGCGGGCCTACCGCCTGCTGGTCGATGAAATTGGCTTTCCTGCAGAAGATATTATTTTCGACCCCAACATCTTTGCGATTGCGACCGGCATCGAAGAACACAATAACTACGCCGTCGACTTTATCGAAGCCACTCAGTGGATTCGCGAGCACCTACCCCACGCCATGATCTCGGGCGGTGTCTCCAACGTCTCGTTCTCGTTCCGGGGTAACAACCCGGTACGCGAAGCGATCCACTCGGTGTTCCTCTACCACGCGATTCGCGCCGGCCTCTCCATGGGTATTGTGAATGCCGGCCAGCTGGCGGTTTACGATGACCTGCCCGCCGAACTGCGCGATGCAGTGGAAGACGTGGTACTGAATCGTCGCGCTGACGGTACTGAACGTCTGCTGGACCTTGCCGACAAATACAAAGGCGATGGTAGCGGCCCTGCTAAAAAAGAAGATTTGGAGTGGCGCAGCTGGCCCGTCAACAAGCGTATTGAACACGCGCTGGTGAAAGGTGTGACTGCCTTTATCGAGGAAGATACCGAAGAGGCTCGTGCGCAGGCCGCGCGCCCCATTGAGGTGATCGAAGGCCCGCTCATGGACGGTATGAACGTGGTCGGCGACCTGTTTGGCGCGGGCAAAATGTTCCTGCCCCAGGTGGTCAAGTCGGCTCGCGTCATGAAGCAAGCGGTCGCTTACCTGATCCCTTATATTGAAGCGGAAAAAAGCGAAGACACCCAAGCCAAAGGCAAGATCGTCATGGCCACGGTGAAGGGTGATGTACACGACATCGGCAAAAATATCGTGGGCGTCGTGCTGCAGTGTAATAATTACGAAGTGATTGACCTGGGTGTGATGGTACCCACCGAGAAAATCCTCCAGGCCGCCATTGAGCACAATGCCGATATCATTGGTCTCTCTGGCCTGATTACGCCCTCGCTGGATGAAATGGTGCATGTGGCCAAAGAGATGCAGCGTCGTGGTATGAACCTACCGCTGCTGATTGGCGGTGCCACCACCTCAAAAGCGCACACGGCCGTGAAAATCGAGCCACAGTACGAGCACCCCGTTATTTACGTGACCGATGCTTCCCGTGCGGTCGGCGTGGCTGGCAAGCTGCTGGCACCCAATTTGAAACCTGCTTACGTGGCCGAAATTCGCGAAGAGTACGAAAAAGTGCGCGAGCGTAATGCCAAGCGTCGCCCAAAAGCGGCTGACCTGGATTACACCCAGGCGCGTAAACGCCGCTTCCGCACCGATTGGGCGAACCACACTCCTGCCAAACCCAACACCTTGGGGCTTATAGCCTTTGATGATTATGACTTGGAGGAGTTAGTCGAGCGTATCGACTGGACGCCCTTCTTCATGAGCTGGCAGCTTGCCGGTAAGTACCCCAAAATTCTCAACGATGACGTGGTCGGCGAAGCGGCCCAAAACCTGTTTGCCGATGCAAAAGTCATGTTGCGTAAACTGATTGATGAAAAGCGCGTGCAGGCACGGGGCGTGATTGGCTTCTGGCCCGCCAACAGCGTGGATGACGATATCATCGAAGTGTATGCCGATGAGAGCCGCACTGAGGTTGTCGAACGCTTACACCATATTCGTCAGCAAACCACCAAAGGCCGCGACGGCATCTGCTACAGCCTGGCCGACTTCATCGCTCCTAAAGAGAGCGGCAAGCCGGACTGGATTGGTGGCTTCGCCGTCACTACTGGCCACGGAGTTGACGAGCTTTCCAAAGCCTATGAGGCAGCGGGCGATGACTACAACGCCATCATGGTGCAAGCGCTGACCGACCGTTTGGCCGAAGCCTTTGCCGAGCGAATGCACGAGCGGGTACGTAAAGAGTTCTGGGGCTACGTACCCGAAGAAACGCTGGATAACGAAGCACTGATTGCAGAAAAGTACCAAGGTATTCGTCCGGCTCCGGGTTACCCCGCTTGCCCCGACCATACCGAAAAGGCAACGCTCTTCCGCTTGCTCAACGCGCCTGATAACACAGGCCTTACGCTGACAGAAAACTTTGCCATGTGGCCTGCAGCGGCCGTATCGGGTTGGTACTTTGCTCACCCCCAGTCGAAGTACTTCTCTACCGGCAAAATTACCCGCGACCAAGTTGAAGCGCTGGCCGAGCGTAAGCAGATGCCGTTGGCCGACATGGAGCGGTGGCTGTCGCCGGTACTCTCCTACGACCCTAGCTAATAGCCTCAGCGAATGTCACCGGTGGTACGTCGTCAGGGAAAGGTCATGCGCTTGGCCTTTCCCATTATGTTAGGCATGCTCTCTCAGAGCGTGCTTAACCTTATTGATGCTGCCTTGGTCGGTCATTTAGGCCAGGAGGCGCTGGCAGGCGTCGGCATCGGCGGCTACGCCATGTTCATGATGACGGCCCTGGTTTTTGGGCTCTCTTCTAGCGTGCAGTCGCAAACGGCGCATGCCTCTGGTGCCGAAACGGTCTGTATTACTCAGCCACTTCGGGCGGGCTTAACGATTGGTATCGCGTTAGCGCTACCTCTATCTTGCTTGGCCTGGTGGCAGGCCCCTGCGCTGATTCAGCTAATGGCATCCTCGGATGAGGTCACGCAGATCGCAATTGATTACTTTCGCTGGCGCGTGATTGCACTGACCATTATTGCGCTGACGCTGTGCTTGCGCGGCTACTGGAACGGGCGGCAGCACACTCATCTTTACCTGCGTATTATCGTTGCGGTGCATGCCGTGAATGTGCTGCTTAGCGCCGCGCTGATCTACGGATTTGCAGGTCTGCCTGCGTTAGGGGTGAATGGCGCTGCCATAGGGACTACCCTGTCGCTACTGCTTGGCTTCATCATTTGGACGGTGATCACCTGGCAGCAACGTTACCTGAGTGCGTATGTGTGGCCTTCATGGCAGAGCATAAAAGCAACGCTGATGCTTGCTGCTCCCCACTCGCTACAACAGCTCTGGTTTGCCGCAGGCTACGTGGTACTGTTTTGGTTACTCGGTAAGCTGGGTACGTCAAGTGTCGCCGTCGGTCATGTACTGGTGAACTTGTCCTTATTGCTCATTTTGCCCGGCGTGGGTGTGGGTGTTGCCGCCATGAGCCTGGTAGGCGAAGCGTTAGGCCGCGACGATCAGCAGGCGGCTCATCGCTGGGGTATTGACGCCTTAAGCGTTGCCGGTATGCTGCTGACGGTGTTGGCGCTCCCCATGTTCATTATGCCCGAGCTCATTTTAAGCATCTTTTTTACCGATGAAGCGCTGGTGCAATTAGGCAAACTTCCACTGCAAATCACGGGGTTGATGATTGTATTAGATGCCGCCGCATTAGTGTTGGCGCAGGCTTTAATGGGAGCCGGCGCGCAACGCACCGTTATGATGCTAACCCTGGGTATGCAGTGGCTGATCTTCTTGCCGCTGGCATGGTGGGTGGGGATCGGCATGGGCTACGGTTTGGTAGGTGTTTGGCTGGCACAGCTTATTTATCGACTATTGAACTCCAGTAGCTTCTTGTGGGTATGGCAACGCCGTCGTTGGTTAGCCCATGGCTTCAAATAGATGTCTGTAATAGCATTTAACGATAAAAAGATAATTATATATTCTTTTGTAGAATATGACGCCCGCGTTAAGGTGACGGCACATTACCGTCCGTCTCGACGTGACCATTTCGCTTTTAGCAGGATCGTGCCACATGTACCGTTATGATATTCACGACCAAACCCTGGTTGACGAGCGGGTTGCTCAGTTCCGCGACCAGATGGAACGCTACCAAGCAGGACGTTTGGGAGAAGAAGAGTTTCGCCCGCTGCGGCTTCAAAACGGCCTGTATATTCAAAAGCATGCCCCCATGCTACGCATTGCCATCCCCTACGGGATGCTAGCGGGCGCTCAACTGCGTGCACTGGCCGATATTACCCGCCGCTACGACCGCGGTTATGGCCACTTCACGACGCGCCAAAATCTACAGTTGAACTGGCCCGCGCTGGAAGACGTGCCGGATATTCTGGGCGAGCTGGCCAAAGTGCAAATGCACGCCATCCAAACCAGCGGCAACTGCATCCGTAATACCACCAGCGACCAGTTCGCGGGTATTGCCAACGATGAGGTGGAAGACCCACGCCCCTGGTGCGAGCTGATTCGTCAGTGGTCTACCCTACACCCTGAGTTCGCCTACCTGCCGCGCAAATTCAAAATTGCCGTCAGCGGTGCGGCACAGGATCGCGCGGCCATTCAGGTACACGACATCGGTTTACGTCTATGGCGTGACGATGAGGGCGAACTGCGTATTAAGGTGCTAGCCGGCGGTGGTCTTGGTCGTACGCCCATGATTGCGGATGTTGTCCGCGAAGACTTGCCCTGGCAGCACCTGCTGACCTACCTGGAAGCGTGCGTGCGGGTATATAACCAGTTTGGCCGCCGCGACAATAAGTTCAAAGCGCGTATTAAGATCTTGGTCAAAGCACTAGGCATTGAAGAGTTCCGCCGCCGCGTCGATGAAGAGTGGGCACATTTGAAAGATGGTCCGCAAACATTGAACCAGGCCGCCGTGGATGCGGCTAAGGTGCACTTCCCAGAGCCTGACCGCCGCCCAGTGGCTGCAAGTGCCACCGAAGATTTTGACAAGCTACGCAGCGAAAACCGCAGCTTTGCACGCTTTGTGACTAATAACGTCACCGACCACAAGGTGCCGGGTTATAAAGCAGTGACGCTGTCACTCAAGCGCCGCGAGCATGCGCCTGGAGACGTGACCGCTGACCAGATGGAAGCCGTCGCTAATTTGGCCGACCGCTACAGCTTTGGTGAAGTACGCGTCACTCACGAGCAGAACCTGGTGCTCTCGGATGTACCCGTAGATGAGCTGGAAGCGCTTTGGAAAGAGCTGGATGCGCTGGGTATGGCTAACCCCACCGTCGGCACGCTAAACGACATCATCTGCTGCCCAGGTGGTGACTATTGCGGCCTTGCCAATGCGGTCTCTATTCCGATTGCCCAGGCACTCCAAGAGCGTTTTGAAGACTTGGACTTCCTTTATGACCTAGGCCCGCTGGATCTTAATATCTCAGGCTGCATGAACGCCTGTGGTCATCACCACGTCGGCCATATCGGCATTTTGGGTGTCGATAAGAAAGGCGAAGAGTACTACCAGATCTCTATTGGCGGTAACTCCACCGATGATGCCTCGCTGGGCAAAATTCTGGGCCCCTCTTTCTTCCGTGAAGACGTCCCGGGCGTCGTTGAGAAGGTGCTGGAAGTCTATGTGGCCGAGCGCCATGAAGAGGAGCGCTTCCTCGATACCTATCGACGTATTGGCTTAAAACCCTTTAAGGAGCGTGTGTATGCCAAGTAACGACACCCAAGCCGATGCCGTTCAAGCTCCGGTTCATGTGGATCACTTGATTGAAAATGGCGACCTGGCCGCTGAAAATGCATGGTGCGTGTCTTACGATGCCGACACACTTCCCGAACAGCGTCCTGCGTTTGTTCCGCTGGCGCTGTGGCAGGCGAATCAAAACGACGCAGAACTCGCGCCTCTGCTCACCAGCGACACGGAGTTAACGTCAGAGCTAGGCAGCACACTGCAAGCAGCCGCTGCCATTGCCGTGGATTTCCCTGCGTTCACCGATGGCCGGGGGTATACCATTGCCCGCTTACTGCGTGAGCGTTATGGCTACCAAGGCGAAATTCGTGCCGTAGGCGATGTGCTCGTGGATCAGTTGGACTACATGCGCCGCTGCGGCTTCACCACCATGGCGCTGCGTGATGACCAACATCCTGAAGACGCCCTTCGCGCCCTCAATGCCTTCAGCGTTCGTTACCAAACTGACGTGGAAGAGCGTCAAGCGCTGTTTGAGAAGCGGCTAACCGCGAATCACTGAGCGTTTAGGTAGTGATATAAAAGCCGACAAAGGTACGCCTTTGTCGGCTTTTTAATGGATAGCGCTCTTCGCACTAAAGCTTTAGACGCAGATGGTTGGCCACTTCATCAATCAAAAAGTCAGGGACAGAGTGACGTTTAGCCAGTAATGTCCACTGCGCCACACTGGCGGTGATCTCATTCACGATGGTGTCGATTTTTTTGCGTGTAAATAGTGGGCTAAGCCGCTCAAGGGAGTAGATATCTTCCCGGACAAAATTGTCGCGTTTGCCATTCAGGCTCATCCAATGCTGGTTAACCCAAGGGCTACCCGGCTTGTAGCTATAGGCCAGATCATAGGCGGGCGCCAACTCCCAGACATCTCCTTTCAGCATGAAAGCAACGTTCTTGGCGTGATCATCGTGATTTCTAGCGACAATATTAAACACCATCCTACGCAACAGCTGCTCCGCGTCTCTCGCACTTAGCCGCAGTTGTCGTGCAACAGCAAATAACTCCGCGTATGAGAAAGATCCCGGCTGCTTATAATCAACGTGAGCAATTCCATTTAGCGTCTGCACATGCTGTTTATGGTTGCCGATACGGTCAAAACGTTGAGTAATAAAGTGACGACGATCACCTTCATTCAGCAACCGGCAAGGCATCATGTCGATACCGCACTCGGTTGCTAGTAAATGATAGACGTACTCCATGGCTCCATAGCCCAAAGGGTCACCAAAGGTCTCGCGATTTTTATTTTGGTCACTTACTCCATCAAATTTTATTAAATAATGGGTAAACCCCTCTGGAATATCGGTTTGGCCAGAACGTACTTGAGAAAAAGTGTCGTCACACGCTAGTACTGCTTTTGGACGCGCACCTCCTGCACTCATACCTACCGATAGCAGCGCCATCATTGCCTCACGATCCTCTTGCCCGTCTCTTGAAAGCTCTACTGAAAAGGATGAGCGGCTATCTAAAATATCCTGGGCGATACTCACGAGAGAGGCTATTTCTAGCTGAGATGACGCATTAAGGCTCTTTAGCTTTGTAGCAGGCGCATATTCAAGCGCCCCCATGCCTCTTTTGCCCGTATATTGTAAGCGTTGAAGAGGCGTTATATCACTTGGCTGCCCGCCGCGACTGGCCACCCAGGCATTGAGCACTGCGTTACCAAAATCATCCGGCAGCGAGTCTGCGATTAAGCCAGGCAAGCCTCTGAACGTTGCAGTGCTTAATTCAGGAAAGGCGTAAATGCGGTTAGCCAACGGCATTTTAAGGGGCGAGAGCTCAATCCCTTTTTTGATAAACGCAGAGTCGTATTCGAAAGCGCCCTCACCTCGCTGAGAGTCAAAGCTCACGGCCCCCACTAGCTGTCCTTGATAGTTAACTTTGACAACTTCCATTACCATTCAGCGGGACCCTCATCACTATTATGCTTACGCTGCCCAGAGGCACGTTGTCGTTGTCTGCCTTGTAGTTTGGCAAGTTGAATGGGTGAGACAGCCGCTGGGGGCAAAAAGAGGTCTAACTGCGAGGTGAGCCCCAACACCTGCATAATCGCCAACAGTGCCTCTAGTTGGACTTGCCCTTTTTCGGCATTTATCACGATTTTACGAGACACACCTGCCTGCAGAGCGACCTCAGTTTGTGTCAAATCACTGTTAAGTCTTGCTTGTTTCAGCCGCTGGCCAAGCTCTTCGGCGATAGCTGCAGGCGTGGCATCACTCATCCACATAAAGTACCTTTTTAAGCACCTAAAAGATTATTTTAGCGCTATTGCCCGAATAATGGCACTTTATGGGCATTGATTGATAAAGTGCAAAAAAAGGGACATAACGCTTAAAAATATGTGTAATGTTCCAAATATAGCACTTTATGGACTTATCAACCACGCCGTTTCTGCTGGCGTTCTCGGTTATTGGCTTTGGCGCGATCGCTTTTACGCAGCATTACCCACGTTGCTCCTAACCCTCCTTCAGAAGGCTGGGCCGATACATAGGCCTGCACTTCATCGAATTGCATCAGCCATTTAGCCATATAAGAGCGCAGCACGTTGGCGGGGCTATCGAGCTCCCGCCCTCTTCCGTGCACGATTAATACCGAACGCAGATCATGGGCGTAGGCTTCGTGAATAAAAGGAAACAGCATCCTGCGGCATTCGGCGAGTGGCCGTCTTAATAAATGCAGCTGCGCCTGCACGCTGTAACCGCCGTGCTTTAATTTATCGACCACACCTTGTTGAATCCCTTCACGACGAAACTCAATCGGATCAAATGGGGGGAGCAGGTCAACAAAGTCGTCAGATAAAAAGTTACGCTCATCTAAGCGCTCCGCAGCGCTTTCACGTCTGGCTAGCTGGGCCTCTGAGGGCCGCTGACGTTGGGGGCCTGTATCTGCACGGTTACGCTGGGGAAGAGGCTTCACATCGCCCACCAGCGCGCGGAAGTCCATCTCATCACGAAGTGTCTGGCTCATAACAGGCTCCTCCGATAGGGTCTAATGCCCAGTCTATTACCTAGGCGACAATGCTTATCGTAGCAAAATCACCGACGCTGCTTAAGACTTGTCTTGTGGTTAACAGTTCTGCACCCTACAACGTCACTGTTTGCGTAGGATATTGGCATGATTTGGTTAAAGCGGTTAGTGATTGGCTCACTCTTGTGCCTGGCGGGATTGGCCGTATGGCTATGGCTGACCATGTTGAGCCCGTGGTTCTATGATCGCCCAGAGGAGCTACCCGCTATTGAGCAGCGCACGCATCAAGTATTTGTCTATGGCACGCTGCGTTACCTGCCCGTACGCTGGGTGGTAATGGGTTCTTCCGGCTCGCCTGAGCCAGCGCGCCTTCATGGGTTTGAGCGCCAAGGGTTGGATCTTACTGCGAGCACAGGCAAATATGTTGATGGCTTGCTACTCACAGTGACACCAGAAGCACTGGCACGGTTGGACCGCTATGAGCAGTTGGGCATTCGCTATGAGCGCGTCAAACAGACTCTCGCCGACGGCAGCTCTGCCTGGGTCTATATGCGCCTTCCCATGGTAGGGCAGTTAAACATCCCCTCTCCTGCCCAAGGAGTAGCTCTGTTAACATACGATTAGTTTTTAATGACCGTGAAGCGCTACACACGGTTGTCATCCCTACTGCTTAGGACACGCCATGAGTGAAGTCACGCCGTACGTACTAATTCTGTATTACTCCCGTTCAGGAGCCACTGCAGACATGGCACGCCAACTAGCTGCTGGCGTTGAGAGCATCCCAGGCATTGAAGCACGTTTGCGCACTGTACCTGGCGTATCGCCGACCTGCGAGGCAGTCGACCCTGAGATTCCTGAGGAAGGCGCGGTGTATGCCGATCTGGACGATTTACGCCACTGCAGCGCCCTTGCTGTAGGCAGCCCCACTCGCTTTGGTAATATGGCCGCGCCGCTGAAGTACTTTCTCGATACGACCAGCAGCCTATGGATGAATGGGGCGTTAATCGATAAACCTGCCTGTGCGTTCACCTCCACGTCCAGCCTGCATGGCGGTCAAGAAAGTACGCTACTCACCATGTTAGTACCGCTTCTCCACCACGGCATGGTGTATGCAGGCATTCCCTACAGCGAAACTGAACTGCTGAGCACGCAGCACGGCGGTACACCTTACGGTGCCAGCCATGTAGCCGGTGCTCGCAGCGACCGGCCGGTGGATGAACATGAACGCGCCCTGTGTCAGGCACAAGGAAAACGGTTAGCAAGATTGGCGCTTGCACTCCATCACATGCGTCAAGGAGAGAAATAATGAGGCAATGGCTAGAAGGGCTTGAAGATAAGCATGGCCTTGATCAGCTGACCCGGCTAACGCGACAACTGGTCATTGGTAGCTTTATTGTTCTGCTGCTACTGGTGATTTATCGCGGCTTTTTTATTCAAGGAGAAACCTTTAACTGGCGACCGGTCGTTGCCTTTGTACTGCCACTCATACTGTTCTTACCGTCTATCATTGGCCAGCGAGCACGCGGGCATGCATGGCTTGCCTTTGTCAGTCTGCTCTACTTTACGCAAGGCGTTATGCTCGCCACATTACCGGGGCAAGGCATGCGTGGCGTGCTAGAAGCCGTTGTATCGCTAATACTGTTTACAGGCTGTATGGGCTATGCGCGCTTTCGCAGCCGTCAGCAGCGTCTCAATGGCTAACGTTGACTAATAAAACCACAGCCAGCCACTAATCCCTGCCGCGATCAGCAGCGCGCCAATCGCATAGCGCTTGTGCGCACGAGAAACGGCAGGTTTCTCATCGGCTGGCGCGTTTGTGAAGCGTTTCACGCCCGTCAGCATCGCGGGTACTAAGCGCTCCCCCTGCAGGGTATGCCACACCAAACCTGCTAGATGTAGGCCAATCAAGATCAATAACAGGTCGCTGTTCAACGAGTGTAGCCTTGGCATTACATCGCCCAATGCTGGGCCAAATAGCCCGTAAAGCGGTGCCTGAAAGAAAATGTCATCACTAAGAAATAGCCCACTAAGCGCTTGAAATCCCAATGACAATAGCAACAAAACAACCATCCATCCGCCGAGCGGATTGTGGCTTGCATAGCGCGGCGCGCGGCGCATTACCAGCGCCTTGGCATAGTGCGCGGTCGTTTTGGGGCCATAGAGAAAGCTACTAAAACGAGCGTAGGTGGTGCCTACTAACCCCCAGATAAATCGAAAAACCAGCAGGCCAATAATGATATAGCCGGCCTGTGCATGCACCTCAATGGGGAATAAAAACGGGGCTCCCGTGGTTTTAGTGGTGTAAAAGGAGATCACCACCGCTGCCAACAAGGACCAGTGAAACAAGCGGATCAACCTATCCCATACAGCTATGCGTGTAGTGCGACTCTGCATCAAGCTATCCTCTATCGTCATACTGGTAGAGTTTCTCATTTATTGCTGTTTTCTCATAGAAGGATTCCGCACGCCTGCCAACGCTTTCACAATATGACGATCGTTTGAACTGACACACCGAACAACACTTGAGCTTTATCGGTAGACCAGCGAACATGACCATAATGCAACTTATAACTGCAAGGGAGCTTCATCGATGACACGTAATATTGCCGACGTCAGGCGTGACTATGAGGGCGGGCGTTTAGACGAGGCGCAAACCCCAGACAACCCGTTTGTGATGTTTGATGAGTGGTTTAGCCTAGCGCTTGAAAACGAAGGTAAAGATGGCAATGCCATGACGCTTGCCACAGTGGATAGCCAGGGTCGCCCCCACGCACGGGTTGTACTTCTCAAGGGGTTTGATGAAAAGGGCATGGTGTTTTTCACCAACTACCATAGCCATAAAGGTAGCGAATTAAACAATGTTCCTTTTGCGGCGCTCACGTTCTGGTGGCCATCGCTATCGCGTCAAGTACGTATCGAAGGTCGCGTCGAGCAAGTCTCCGCTGAAGAGTCGGATGAGTACTTTAGCAGCCGCCCCCGTGGCAGCCAGTTAGGCGCTTGGATTGCGACTCAAAGTGTAGTGATTCCTGACCGCAACTGGATTGAAGAGCGGCAAAAACGCTTTGAGCAAGCCTATGAGGGCCAGGATATTCCACGCCCTATTCACTGGGGTGGCTACCGGGTAAATCCGGAAATGATCGAGTTTTGGCAGGGTCAGCCCAGCCGCCTGCACGACCGACTGCGCTATGAGCGTCGCGACGGTGGTGAATGGAGCCGTTTCCGCCTAGCGCCTTAGCCCCCTTTCGCCGCTTTGCCTACACGCAAAAGCCTGCTGACATTTGTCAGCAGGCTTTTTTATCAGCAACGCGTTAATCGGGTTGGCTCTCCAAGCGGTGGCGCTGCCATTCGCTATCGGGCTCGTTTAAGCGCAACACCGCGTCAATCACCTGCTCTTCCATATTGTAACGACAACGGAAGCCAAGATGCTTCATGAGTGCTCGCATGGGGTGATTATCCACCATGATTTTACCGATCATCTCTAGCGTGCCAATGCTGGTGCAGTAGTCGATCATCTTCTTCATCAGCAGGCTGCCAATCCCAAGCCCCTGCAAATCATCACGAATAATAATGGAAAACTCGGTACGAATGTTATCCGGGTCGTTCCACACCCGCACGACCCCTAACATCTCCTTACTGCCGTCATCATGCTGATGCTCGGCGATAAAGGCCATTTGGCGGTCATAGTTAATATGCGACAGGATAGAGAGATCCCGTTGAGTAAGGTTTGATTTGTTATGGAAGTAGCGAAAACGAATGCTCTCTTCCGATAGCTGTCGATGAAAGGTGGTAATGAGCGGCGCATCCTCGGCACGAATCGGCCGCACTTCCACTTGCCAGCCATTTTTCAACGTGACCCACCCTCGCAGCTCTTCTGGGTAAGGCATAATCGCAAAACGGGCTGGATGACCTAAATCCATCGCAAAATCGACGGCCAGCATGCCATCGCGATTCAGCAGCAACGGGTTAAGTTCAAGGCCACGCAAGTCGGTTAAGTCAGAAGCCATTTGCGATAGCTTTACGAGTAACTGGCAAAGGTGCTGAATATCCCGTTCAGGGTCAGCTGAGTGTTCACGAATCAAGGATGCCGCGTGAG
Source organism: Vreelandella lutescens (assembly GCF_014640815.1). GTDB lineage: Bacteria > Pseudomonadota > Gammaproteobacteria > Pseudomonadales > Halomonadaceae > Vreelandella > Vreelandella lutescens. Next base: position 549,248 of record NZ_BMHM01000002.1, read on the forward strand.
TGCGGCCTACCACATCGGATGCAAGGCTCATATTTAGCGGCGGCAGCGCGACCTGTCGATCCGCTAGTACGTTCACCTTATACCCACCAATTCCAAACACAATTAAAGGCCCAAACACTGGGTCCCGCGTGATGCCGGCACAGATCTGCATAGAGTGCTTACCGCGCTGCATAGGCTGTAAGCAGTATTCGTGAATGGCATGTTCAGGAAACTTCTCTTGCACCTTATCGCCCAGTCGCCGAACGCCGTCGGCGACCTGCTCTGGCGTTTCCAGGTCCTGCAGTAACCCGGCAGAAATTTTATGCGGGTGCTTGCGGTAGCGGTATGGTCGACAGTTACCCTCGTGAACGACCTTTAACGCTTTGGGCCCAGCAAAGCGCTCTGCCACGACTAGGGCCTCTTCTGGGGAGTGGACATAGACGCTAGTGGCGGTAGGAATACCGTAAGCTTCCAGCACCTGGGCGGTTTCAGAGTGAGTAAGCGTCTGGCGACCCTGCTCTTTTGCCTGTTTGATCAGCGCCCTGCACTCTGCGCGTATTTCCGGGCTGGTGGAGAATGGCAGACTGGGCGGGATTTCATGCAGCAGCGCCTGAACGCGTTGATAGTCCACCATATGCATAAACGCCTTAACGGCTTTTTCAGGCGAGGTGTAGGTAGGAATACCGGCAATATTGCAAACATGACGGGCGTTGAGCGCCTCTTTCAACCCCATCCAGCTGGTCAATAAATTACGTTTAAACGTTTTACGCTGATCAATCAGAGCCTGGGCGGTTATCTGAGAAGGTGCTAAACGCGTGGGCGCGTGAACGACCAGTACGGCATCGACATTAGGGTCAGCGGTGACGATTTGCAGCGCTTCCACAAAGCGTTCAGGCGTTGCGTTACCGCCTAAATCGACAGGGTTTTCCCCCGGCTTGCTCATATCAACCTGGCTTTTATGCAGCGCCATTTGGGTTTCTTGGTTGAATTCAGCGAGCTTACCGCCGGCACTGATCAGCTTATCGATGGCTAGCATGGCAGGCCCAAGGCCGTTAGACACAATCGCCAAACGGTCGCCGCGTAGTGGCTTCATGCGTGACAGCGTCTCAAGCGCATCGAGCATCTCGTCGGAGTCGTTTACCCGGACAACACCCGCCCGCGCAAAGGCGGCATCAAACACCACATCGCGGTTGGCAATGCCCGGCGTGGGTGGCATGCCAGAAATATCCGACTGCGGCGTGCGCCCGCTTTTAATGGCCACCACCAATCGGTTCCGAGACGCATCCCGCACAGACGTCATGAAGTGCTGGGCGTCGGTGACTCGTTCAAGATGCAGTAGGATGGCCTGAGCCGGGGAAAACTGATTCACATAGTCAATCAAATCGGGCAGCAGCACATCGACGCTGTCGCCCACGGTAATCAAATGCGAGAAGCCGACATCACGGCCTGCCGCCCAATCGATCATCGCGTTGGCCAACATGCCTGACTGGCCTAAATACGCCACCTTGCCTGCCTTAACCGGCTGACTGGCATAAGAAGCGTTGAGCTTTTTACCGGGAACAATCAACCCCATACACTCCGGCCCAAGCACACGAATGCCTGATTCCAGAGCGGCTTGTAACATGCGCTGCCGAATAGAGCCTTTATTCCCCTCATCGCGGTCCAGGTAAGCTCCGCCAGAGAGCACCAACGCAGCTTTCACGCCGAATTTCCCCAGCTTCTTGATGAGCTTTGGCACACCATCAATAGGAGAGCAGACGACGGCTAGGTCTGGTACTTCAGGCAGTTCTTCCACCGTGCGCACGCAGTCAACACCAAAGACCGTCTCGTAGCCCCTCAGGTTAACGGCCCAGAGCTTGCCTCTAAAACCGCCCTCTTGAAGATTGCCCAATACCAAACCACCCAGAGACTCGGGCTTTTCAGAGGCACCGAACACTGCAACCGAGCGAGGTTCAAAAAAATGATGCAGAAAGCGTGTGCTCACGGATGCGTCTCCCCTGAAGTGAATGACTACTGTGTACGACTTATTGACACTGTCGCGCAAGCCCCCGTGGCGATTAAGGTGGCTTTAACGTTACCGGAGCGCTTGCATGATCACTGCCTACCTTACCCACCCCCACTGCGCATTGCACCACATGGGGCCAGAACATCCTGAAAGTCCACTGCGGCTAGAGGCGATCCGTGCGCGCCTATCTCTTTCTGGGCTATTGCAGCAAACCATGCAGGCCGATGCTAAAGAGGCTTGCGATGAAGCACTGGCCCGTGTGCATCCGCTTCGCCACCTAAATGCACTGGAGAAATGTCTGCCTTCAGAGGGTATCGTGACGCTGGATAGCGACACAATGATGAATCCAGACAGCCTAAAAGCCGCCAGAGTGGCCGCCGGCGCAGTGGTTCGCGGTGTGGATCAGGTGTTTAAGCGCCAAGCGGACAACGTATTTTGCGCGGTGCGGCCGCCAGGACATCACGCGGAAGCCTCGGATGCGATGGGGTTTTGCTTTTATAACAACATTGCCGTAGGCGCGGCTCATGCCAGAGCGAAATATGGCGCTAAACGCATTGCCATCCTCGATTTTGATGTGCACCAGTGTAACGGCACCATCGATATCTTTAAGAACGACCCCGACGTACTGATTTGCACCAGCTTTCAATACCCTTTTTACCCTTGGCGCTACTTGCGTAGCGAATGGCAAAATGTCGTCAACACCCCACTCGAAGTAGGCACTGCGAGCCAAGAGTATCGCCGCGTGATTGAACGCCAATGGTTGCCCGCGCTACACGCGTTTAAACCCGATTTGGTAATGCTATCGGCAGGCTTTGATGCGCATAAAGATGACCCCATGGGCGATATCTGTTTGGAAGATGAGGACTTCTACTGGGTGACACATCTAGCCATGGAAATTGCGGCGCTTTATGCGGAAAACCGCGTGGTGTCTGTATTGGAAGGCGGCTATAACCCCACGTCACTTGCCAGCGGGGCTGAGGCACATATAAAAGCACTGCTCGGCCTACCTTTTACCAATACACCCTAGCGCCACCTGCGGATGGGCAGCTGTGATACTATGCGGCTTCCATGTTGCCCTCCATTTTTACGTGACCGTTATGACCGCCACTTCTGAAGAGCACGCAGCGCTGCGCATCGCGTCAGGGCGTAAACCCTTTGTTGAGCCTCTCCGTCTGGGTGAACGGCTCAAACAGATTCGTTTGGCCAATCAGTGGACCCTGGAAGATGTGAGCCAACGCACGGGCATTGCTCGCTCTACGCTCTCCAAAATAGAGAACGATCAGGTCTCCCCGACGTTTAGCGTGGTACAGAAACTGATTAGCGGTCTCAATATCGACCTGCCCCAACTCTTTACGCCACCCAAACGCGAACGCTACACCATGGGTCGGCGCGATCTCACACGCAAAGGGAAAGGTCAGCTGCACCCTACTCCTACCTACGAGCATGAGTTACTAGGCCATCAGCTCGCGCAAAAACGCATGATTCCGTTTAAAACCATCGTGAGAGCGCGCAGTTTTGAAGAGTATCACCAGTGGGTGCGTCACGATGGTGAGGAGTTTTTGATGGTGCTGCACGGCGACATCATGCTTTACACAGAATTCTATGCCCCCCTAGTGCTAGCCGAAGGAGACAGCATCTACTTTGATAGCGACATGGGCCATGCCCTAGTCTCTACTAGCCAAGAGGATGCTGTCGTGCTGTCGGTGTGTACCCGGGGTGATTTGGTTTAGCGCCAAGTCTGCTCACTACAAGCAGTTTGTGGGTTTCGGCAAACCCGCAATGCGAGCCAAACGTTTTGGCGGGCTGCCAGGAAATAGGCTCATCAGATAGACCGAGCGCCCTTTTTCATCGCCTAAAGCCTGCTTAGTGGCTTTGACTAGTGGCCGCATCGCGGGGGCCATCTCATAACGAGCATAGAAGTCCCGCACCACGCGAATGAGCTCCCAGTGCTCCTCTGTAAGTGTTAGCCCTTCATCTTCAGCTAACAACTCAGCCACGCCTTCGTTCCAGTTCGCCTGCTCTACCAAATACCCTTCGGGGTCGAGTAGAATTTTTTCGCCAGAAGCAAGATAACGGTATAAACTTTCATCGCTCATTGATTAGTACCAGGACAGAATCTTAGTATGCTGCGCGGTCAGCTCGACAAAGCCTTCCATATCCACCAGCGTTGCGTGCCCATTGAGGGCGGCTGCACTCAAGCCACGAGAAGCGGCATCCTCTTTCAGCACGCACACATTCACGTCAGTTGCCGCATTCCAGCCTTGCCAATCAGCATGCAGTAGCGCCTGTACGGCATCTTCAATCAGCAAAATGCTATCGCCCTTCGCAAGGGTAGAGAGCATCTGCGTGGCCGCTTCGCTGTGCGGGGGCTTATTCAGGATATGTAACATGTCACTGCCCGTTTAAAAGTTCATGACGTAGGAATGACGCTGCACCAGTTCAGGTAGCGTATCGTTGGCCACCACCGTCACCCCATCCACTAGCTGGGTCACTTGCAAGTTCAAGGCATCCAGCGTGCTCTGAGGCACCAACAGTTGGTCGATATCATACATTTCCAGCATGTCAATGGTCGGTAGCGTCGCCTTCTGACCTGGCGCACCGGCTACCTGCTCTTTGAGAAGCGCCAGCACTCCCTGGCCAAGAAACAATAAGCTCACCGTCTGGCCAAAAGCCGCAGCGACAAGCGCTACATCCAGCCCTTCCCTCAAGGCATTGGAGCTATAGGGAGCATGCCGAATAATCACTAGCCGCTCATGTTCATGACTCATTAGCGTCTCTCCCTAGGCAAACGTGATCATACGGTCGCAGCGCTGCTCAAGCGTTAGCAGCTGCCCTAACCCGGTCAACTCAAATGGCGCATCCAGATTAAAGTGCACTTGGCCATGGCGTTTTGCCTCAGCGTCACTCATCACGCCACGGCGAAGCGCCGCCGCAATGCACACATCCAGCGTAACGCCATGCTCTTGATGCAACGCTATCCAAGCATCGCGCATGTTGAGCTCATCCTGGGGAGGCGTCATTAGCATGGAAGCATTATGAATCCCTTCTTGATAGAAAAATACGCCCGCTACCTGATGGCCTCTGCTGATAACCGCCTTAGCAAAGCGCAGCGCCGAATGAGGTGCCGCACTTGTATAGGGGGCACCCATGACTAATAAGCCGTACTCCATTGCGTTGTCTCGTGCCAATTCAACGAAAAAAAACAGACCCTACCGAGTAGGGTCTGTCATTGATATCACTTCGATCAAGTGATCGCGTTCGTACTACCCAATCAATCGTTGCTCATAATGCCCAAAATAGACAGCAGGCTGACGAACAGATTGTAGATAGACACGTACAGCGTCACGGTAGCGAGAATGTAGTTGGTCTCGCCAGCGCGGTGCACAATCTCGCTGGTTTGGTACAGAATCGCGGCAGACGCAAACAGCACAAAGCCCGCGGAGACCATCAGCGACAGCGCTGGGATGTTGAAGAAGATACCGGCGACCATGGCCAAAATCAGCACGATGGCGCCCGCCATCAGGAAATTGCTGAGGAAGCTGAAATCTTTTTTAGTGGTCAACGCTACCGCAGAGAGGCCGATGAACGTCAGGCCGGTCATGGCGAGCGCATTCATAATAAGCGCACCGCCGTTAGGCAGCGTTAGGTACGCAGAGATGATTGGCCCAAGGGTGAATCCCATGAAGCCTGTAAAGGCAAAAGTAGCTAGCAGACCCGCCGCAGAATTAGCTGTTTTGTGGACCAAGAACATCAGGCCGTAGGCACCGATTAAGAACACAAAAATATTCAGCTGTTGGACGCCCATCGCCACAGAAGCGCCAGCGGTAACAGCGGAAAACAACAACGTCATTGCCAGCAGTGCGTAGGTATTACGCAAAACCTTGTTGGCACTAACGCTACCTACCGCGCTGTGGGTTTGCGTTCTTGCCATGTTCGAATCGTTAAAAGCCATGTATCTATGCTCCCTAATAGTCGTACTAACAACGGACAAGCATGCCGTTACCTAGTTCCAGACGCAAGTCTTTGTCTTCCACGCTAAGCGTATGCTTTTGTCGCTCTCCTTTCGGTAAGGTTGACTATGCTTTAACACCCACACCGATTTGGACACAACAATGCGCTATAAAATCCCTACCTCACTTCCAACAACGGGTATTTTTGCACTTTCTACCATGGCCCTTTCCACGCTCCTCCTTTCTACAACGGCTTACGGCTTTACCCCAAGCGGCGAAGACATCATTTACGATGTCAATGGCAAACGCTTTGAGGGCTATTTCGTCTCCGCTGGAGAAAACGCCAAAGGGAGTGTGCTCATTGTGCACGACTGGGACGGCGTAGATGACTACGAACGCCAGCGCGCCGACATGCTGGCAGAACAAGGCTACGATGCCTTTGCAGTCGATCTTTTTGGTGAAGGCAACCGCCCCCAGGCAACCGAAGATAAACAGGCCGCTACCCGAGCGCTTTATGAAGATCGTGAACGCATGCGCGAGCTTACCCTGGCAGGTTTGGCTAAGGCCAGAGAAGCAGGAGCTGACACCAATACGGTAATTATGGGGTACTGTTTTGGTGGCGCGGTGGCGTTAGAAATAGCGCGCTCTGGTGAAGCAAGCGATGTAGCGGCATACACCAGTTTCCATGGCGGGCTAGACACCCCCGAAGGCCAAGCCTACGCAAGCGATACGCCCCCCATTTTTATCGCTCATGGCGGAGCCGATGATGCGGTGAGTCTGGAAGACGTTGCGACGCTGGCAGGCGAGCTGGAAGCCGCCGGGGTTACCTATGAAGTGGGCATCTACTCCGGCGCCCCGCACGCGTTTAGCGTGTTTGGCAGCGAGCGCTATCACCAGCGGGCCGATGAACAGTCGTGGGCAACGTTTCATCAATGGCTAGAAGAGATGCTCTAAGTGCCATAAAAAACAGGGGTAGCCGCGGCTACCCCTGTTTTACAATGATCAGCTTACAGCGAAGGTGCTTGGCTATCGTCTTCTTCATCTTCTTTGTGCGGGGGCGTGACGGTAGCAGCCACTTGGCGAGCGTCCTGCGCATTATAAAGACGTGCATCAATCACATTAAGCACCGCTAGCTGCGCAAACAGTACCGCGAAACAGATAATTAAACCTTTCAACATGGTGGTAACCCTTGATAAGGCGAAAAGCTCGCCTGAATTCATCGAATAGTAGCTCAGCGCAAAAAGAAAGCAACGGGCCACAGAAAATAAACTCACGGCCTATGGATGCCCTGGCTAGCGCTCAGTTACTTCTTCTCTATTTCTTCTCTATTTATTCGTTAGGCAAACTCTTCTGTGTCGATATCTGCCTGCTGTGCTTCGTTATAACGAGCTCCGGCGATATCGCCTGGCAGCATCATTTTATTGAGTTGCACTAACGCTGCTTCGCTCAACAGCACCTGCTCTGAGGATAGGTTTTCCTGCATATGGCTAACGGAGCGCGACCCAGGAATGGGAATGACATGGTCACCCTGCGCTTTCACCCAAGCCAGCGCCAGCTGGGCAGGCGTCATCTCCAAATCGTTCGCCATCGCAGTGAAATTCGCCAACACCGTTAGGTTATGGGTCAGATTATCGCCATTAAAGCGCGGCATCCCGGCGCGCATATCGCCTTCCGCATAAGCGGTATGGGCGTGAATAGCGCCAGAGAGAAACCCGCGACCCAGCGGGCTGAAAGCCACAAGCGCGGTACCCAGCTCTTTGCACGCTTGGCTAAGGGCAATCTCGGGGTTACGCGTCCACAGCGAGTACTCTGACTGCACCGCCGCTACCGGGTACTCAGCGTGTGCCTTGCGTAGCGTGTCAGCGGAGATTTCTGATAAGCCCACAGCCCGCAGCTTGCCCTCTTCCACCAACCGGCCCAATGCCCCCACACTCTCTTCAATGGGTACTTGGCGATCCATCCGGTGCAGATAGTAGAGATCCAAATGATCCGTGTTTAGGCGAGTCAGACTCTCTTCGCACTGACGGCGAAGCGTCTCAGGGCGACCATCGATGACTCGCTTACCGCTCACAGGGTCCATGGCCATACCGCACTTGCTAGCCAGCAGCAGCTCACGGCGTTTAGAGGCGAGCGCTTTTCCCAACAGGCGTTCATTAGCCGTGCCGCCGTAAAGCGTGGCGGTATCAAAATGGCGATAGCCCATCTCAAAGGCGTCGTTCAGCGCTCTTATACCCTCCTCTTCCGGCACATACTGGCCGTAGCCGTGAGAAAGGTTCATACAGCCAAGCCCGATACGTGGCGATGCGACTTCCTTCAAACGTTCATAAAACCCAGACATGTGAAAACCTCAACAAGGGTGATTCATTAGAATGCTATCGCCTGCGCGTTATGTGTAGGCGCTGCATGAGGCACCTGGGCGTCTAGCCAGGCTGGCAACCGGTGTTCAAGATAGTAGCGCGGCCGCCAAGGGCTACCTTCTATAAACCCTACGTGCCCGCCGCTGGGAAAGAGCTCCAGGGCAACACAGTCCGGTAAGGCTGCCGCCTTGGGCACGCTATGCGGGTAGATAAACGGATCGTCTTGCGCGTGCACGATCAGCGTAGGCACCTGAATGGCCGAGACAAAATAAGCGCTGCTGCTGCGCTGGTAATACTCATCAGCGCTTGCGAAACCATGCAAAGGGGCCGTCACTCGACCATCAAAATCCCAAAACGTCTTCATGCCTTCTAGCGTTTCAAGGGACATGAGCCGCGCCAGCTCATCGGTGCGACCCTGCTGGCGAAATGCATGCTGCTTAGATTCCACGTAATGGCGCAGAGCACGCAGAAAGCGCGCTTGATACACCTTGGAGAACCCCTGACCAATCCGATCCGCACAGTGGTCCAAACGAAACGGCACTGAGACGGCCACCGCCGCACGCAAAGGGCACTGGCTGCCCGTCTCACCTAAATACTTTAAGAGTACGTTGCCACCGAGTGAGTAACCCACGGCCACCAGCGGCTTACCGGGATAGCGCGCCACCAGTTGCGTCACAATATCGGCCAAGTCTTCACTGGCGCCGGAGTGATAACCTCGGGCACGGTGGTTAGGCTCACCGGAACACCCCCGCCAATTCACCGCCACACTCTGCCAACCCTGCGCGGCCAGCGCCTTTTGCTGGCCCAAAATATACAGCGATGACGAGCTACCCGTTAAACCATGAAGCAGAATGGCGCAGCGGGTCTGTTCGCCTTGCGGGCCGTACCAATCCAGATCAATAAAATCGCCATCTTGCAGCGTCAAGCGCTCGCGTTGGCGCTGCAGCCTGGGTTTAGCGCGGAATAACGGGCTGTAAAGGGTCTGCAAATGCCCGCCGGGCAGCCAGCGCGTGGGGCGAAAGAGGGAGTGAAGCGAACTCATACCATTGCGTACCCGCTAAGAAAACCGCTGGATAGCTTAGCAAACTTTTAACAAAACGCAGTGGCCGCGCCGAATGGCTTTCTCGTTACGCCTCAATTCCCGCTACTCTTGGACATCCACCTTGCGCAGGTCATCAATGCCCACTCCCTCGGGCAAGTCCTCCGGTTGGGCAGGCAGCCACACTGGGGAAAGGTCGCTATCTTCACGGCCGTTTTTATGGGTATGCCCAGGAATGCGATACACCACTCGCTCGTGCTTGTGATCCCACGCGTAAATTCTATCCATGTTTTCTCCTTGGTTTGCACTTCGTGATGAGCACTGTTCGCCTTGAGTCTAGACCAACGGGACTAGACCAACATTGCGCCACAAGCCGCCCTAACCCATAGCTATCCAGCAAACAAAAACTGCAAAAGATGCGTACAAGTTACCGCCCTTTTGGTGAGCACTTTGCTATAGTGACGACGATTAGTCACCCAGGAGACGCGCATGCTTGCCCTGCATCAGCTTAGTAAAACCTTCAGTACCCCTCAGGGCGAACTGCATGTGCTCCATCACGTAAACCTCACGCTTAAACAAGGCGAAAGCCTGGCGCTGATGGGCGAGTCAGGCAGCGGTAAATCTACCCTGCTGCACTTAGCCGCCGGGCTGGATACTCCTGACCAGGGCAGCGTGGTCATCAATGGCCACACGCTTTCCGCGCTGAATGAAACCGAGCGTGCAACGCTGCGTCGCCAACAGCTCGGCCTGGTATTTCAACAGTTTCATTTAGTGCCCAGCTTGAACGTTGCCGATAACCTGCGCCTCCAGGCGCGGCTTGCAGGCCGCGAAGACCCGGCGTGGAGCACCTATTTGCTGGAGCGGCTGGGGTTAGCCGGCCGGGAAGCGACTTACCCTGAACAGCTTTCTGGGGGCCAGCAACAGCGGCTTGCGATTGGTCGCGCCTTGGCCGTTCGCCCTGCGCTGCTGCTGGCCGATGAACCCACCGGCAACCTCGATGAGCACACCGCCGATAGCGTACTAAGCCTGCTGCTATCGCTGGTGAAAGAGACCCAGTGTGCGCTGTTAATGGTCACCCACAGTGAGCGGGTTGCCGCGCCGTTGGACCGCGCCTTTCGACTGCATCACGGCCAGCTTCAGGACGCACGCTGATGATGAAGCGCGTCCTCATCACGCTCTTTAGCCACTACAAGCGCCACCCTGGGCAGCTGGCGATGCTGCTGGTGGGGCTATGGGTCGCCAGCGCCCTGTGGAGCAGCGTGCAAGCCATTAACGCCACGGCGAAAGAGAGCTACGCCCGAGCTAATGCACTGTTCAGCGCCGACACCGACCAGCTAGACCGCCTAGACAACGCGCCACTCAGCGTGGACGACTACATCGCGCTGCGGCGAGCGGGGCTTCCGGTTTCGCCGATGCTGGAAGCGAGGCTCACCCATGAAGACCAACCGCTAACGCTATTAGGCATTGACCCCTTTACGCTGCCTTCAGGCGAGGGCAGCGGCTCACTCACTGAATTCATCACATCCCCTTGGCAAACTCAGCTCGCCCCCGACACTCTGCCCACTCTAGGGCTGACTCGCGAAGATGCCCCAGGCGCAACGCCGCTACTGAGTGGGCAACCGCTACCGCCTCTGCAACTGCGTAACGACCTGCCGCCAGACACGCTAGTGATGGATATCGGCGCGCTCTCCGCACTCTACGGTGAACAGGCCACACTCAGTTTGGTGAGCGCACCAGATGCCATTGAACAGCCGCCCAGCGGCTACCGAATCACCCGAGCGGCCAGCATTGCCTCTCCTGAACAGCTTACCGACAGCTTCCACCTCAATTTAACCGCGCTGGCGTTTCTTTCCCTGGTGGTGGGGCTATTTATTGTGCAGGCCGCGCTAGGCTTAGCCATGGAGCAGCGGCTAACGACGCTGCGCACTCTTCGTGCCCTGGGCGTACCCGCAGCCACCATTACCCTCGCTATATTAATTGAGCTACTGGTATTGGGTGGCATAGGCGCAGCCGCCGGGCTACTTAGCGGGCTGTGGCTTGCCGGAAACCTGCTGCCAGATGTCGCCAGTACGCTGACATCGCTCTACCGAGCAGATGTTCAACAGTCACTCGCCCTGCCTTGGCATTACTGGCTGGGGAGCATTGCGATCACGCTGGGCGGCCTACTGCTGGCCGGTAGCGGTACGCTGTGGCGAGCGGCAAGACTTAACGTGCTCGCCCTTGGGCACGCCTATGCTTGGCGCAGCGGCTACCAGCGCCAGCTAAAGCGCATGCTGATAGCGGGCGGCTTAGCGGCACTGCTTACCCTTGGGCTGGCCTTCTGGCTGAGCAGGCTGCCTAGCGGCAGCGGCTTAATGCTGAGTTTTGGGCTGGTCGCGGCGCTTCTACTCACCTGTGCGCTCTGCTTGCCGCCGCTACTCAATGCAATATTGAACGGCTTACAAGCCGCTGTTCGTCGCGTTGCTCTGCTGCAGTGGGCCGTGGCGGATATGCAGCTACAGCTTCCCCGTTTATCGCTGGCCATGATGGCGCTATTGATTTCGCTGGCCACTAACCTGGGGGTAAGCAGCATGGTGGGCGGCTTTCGGCTGACGTTTTTAGACTGGCTGGACCAGCGCTTAAGCGCACCGCTGTATATCAATGCCGCGCCCTCTACCCTGGCCCCGCTTAACGACTGGCTGCGCGATCAAGAGAGCGTGCTGGAAATTCTGCCTACCGCCAGGGGAAATACAGATTTACTGGGTATTCGCTCTATTTCAGGCAGTGAACAACCCACGCTAGGCAACATTTCACTGTTTGGCATTCACCCCGTACCGCTACTCACTGACCAATGGCCGCTACTAGAAACGCAGCACAGCAGCACCGCCGCGTGGCAGGCGCTCAGCCAAGGCAGCGTGTTCATCAACGAGCAAATGGCGTTCGCGCAAGGCCTAACCCCCGGCGACACGCTGACACTAGCAACCCGCCAAGGCCGTAGCGATGTCACTATTGCCGCTATTTACCCGGATTACGGCAACCCCCAGCCGCAAATGGTGATGACCGTCGAGGTATTAACCCGGCGTTTTGAGGGCGAGCTGGCCACCGTAGGCGTTGCCTTGCGGGATGGCGCTGACGAGGCAAGCTTTCGCCAAGCGCTAATGGAGGAGTTCAACCTTTCCAGTGACGCATTGATCAATCAGCAGGAGGTGAAGCAGCTGGCCACGCAGATCTTTGAGCGCACCTTCAGCATTACCCGCGCTTTGAATGGCCTTACCCTCGGCGTGGCCGCCTTAGCATTGCTCGCTACGCTGTTGGCCCAAGCGCATCAGCGCCAGCGCCAACTGGCCGCCTTATGGGCGCTGGGCGTGCCACGGCGAACGCTAGTCACTCTACCGTTGATGCAGCTAGGTGGCCTTGCCCTACTCACAGGCCTGTTTGCGCTGCCACTCGGTATCGCGATTACCTGGCTGCTGGTAGCGGTCATCAACGTAGCGGCTTTTGGCTGGCGGCTACCGCTGCAGCTGTTCCCAAGTGAAATAGTCATGATGCTGTTCACGGCACTCGCGGTGGCGCTACTGGCCGCCGCGCTGCCCTGCTGGAAACTATGGCGCAGCTCGCCTCGCGCACTGCTGAACGAGGGGGATGCATGAAATCACGTATGCGACGCGTCTTATTAACAACATGGATGGCAGCGTGGATGGCTGGCGTAAGCGCTGGTCTTGTAGGCTGCAGCAACGAAGACGCCAACACGCCCACTGAGGGCTTTGCCGGGCTGGGCGCACAGGCAGAAGGCTATGCCCAAGCCAGCGCCGCCGCGCCACTCGCGTTTCCGGAAGACCACGGCCCCCACCCGGATTACCGTATTGAGTGGTGGTATCTCACCGCTAACTTAGAAGATGAATCTGGCCATCCGCTAGGGCTTCAATGGACGCTATTTCGCCAAGCGCTAGTGCCCCCGGAAGAGCGACCAGCCTCTACCCCGTGGGCCAGCGACCAAGTATGGATGGCGCATATGGGGCTTTCTCAAGGTGAGACTCACCTTGCGGCGGAACGCTTTGCCCGCAGCCACAGCGAGCAGCCCCAAGGACAGGCAGGTGTGATAGCGGCTCCATTTCAAGCATGGATAGACGACTGGCTTTTTCAAAGCCCTGCCACGGCCAACTTTGAGCAATTCACGCTTAGCGCCTACAGCGGTGAAGGCACTGAGCGCTTTGGCTACGAGCTAACGCTTTCAGCAGAAGGCCCGCTGGTATGGCACGGCGAGAACGGTTTTAACGCCAAAACCGTTGAAGGCCAGGGCTCTCACTACTACAGCCAGCCGTTTTTACGTATTGAAGGCAGCGTCACGCTCAATGGCCAGCAAAAAGCCGTCACAGGTAATGGCTGGCTAGACCGGGAGTGGAGCAGCCAGCTATTAACGGCAGAACAAACCGGCTGGGATTGGTTTTCGCTGCATTTGAACGATGGCCGTAAGCTCATGGCGTACCGCTTACGTGGCGGTGGCGAGAACGGCGGTGACTATCTGTTTACCCACTTGTTTGACGCTGAAGGCACGACTCAACAGATGGGCACTGACCACATCACGCTGACGCCACTCACCACCAGCCGAGTGGCCCAACGCGATATACCCACGACTTGGCAGCTAACACTGCCCAACGCTGGGCTAGACCTCACCATTGAAGCCCGCGACCCCAACCGCTGGATGCCCACCACCGTGCCCTACTGGGAGGGCGATGTGACGGTGCGCGACACCGCCACACAGGCAGCACTCGGGGTGGGCTATTTAGAGATGACCGGCTATGAAGATCTCAGCGCTGAGTAGCTCGCCCCTCAAACGGCAACCAACTGCCAGCCTTCTGGCGAGTAGCGCTCTAGGCCTTTATCCCCCATCCGGGTGAGCCACAGCCAGCGGTGGTTGATTAAATCCGCCACCACCGGCTGGCGCTCAATAATCGCTTCGATGCGCTCTCTGGGCGCGTCGATTACCACGGTTAAACGCAGCGGCTCGTGATGAAGCTTCTCGCCATCGCGCAGCGACTGCTCCGGCAAGCCAATGCGCAGTTGGGGCGAATTCCCCTCAATAACACCCACATGGCCACCCACCACCGAGTGCAGCAGCTTATTGCCCGCGCCGTACAGCCCAGGCACCACGGTAGACGCGTAGTACTGCAGGTTGATCCAACTGGCCACCAGCATCGGTGCCATCATCAGCCCTTCTAACACCTTGCCTTCCGAATCTTGCTCTGGGTGGTAGTCGTGCAAGAACGCGCGCCCTTCGAGCGCTTTCCCTTGGGTACGGGCCCGTGGCGCTAAAATAAGCGCGGCATTATTTACCAGCCCCCACTCAGGCCGTGGTTGCGACCAGTCGGCACCGCGCATAGCGAAGGTTTTCAGACGCTCAATAGGGTCGGCGTCATCCACCCCCAGGTCAGGTGCCCGCTCAAGACGAGTAGCCTCACCCGCCACGTGTACACCGCTTTCAAATGCGGCCAACGCATCTTCTAACGCTTTGGGCATCTGCTCATCCCGGTAGACATGCACGCGGTCGGTAAGCGTGCAGTGGGTGGCGGCCAATACATAAAAAGGGCTAGGCAACGAGATACCCGCGTGTTGTACGGCCTGCTGTACGTCTGGGTCGTTCAACAGCGCAGCGGCCACTCGCGCATTCATGCCGCCGCCCTGCCCGCCACAGGCACCGCAGGTAAGCCCGGCATGATGTGGGTTATTTTCGCTTTGGGAGTCGTGGCCCACCAGCACTAGCAGCGGTGCCGTGGGGGTTCCCAGCAGCGTTAGCAGGTTTTTCGCCAGCGCTATTTTTTCATGACGGGCAATTGGCTCGCCGTCGTAGGTATGGAAAAGCCCGGCGGGGGCTTCGCACTGGGGCACGGTTGCCTGTTTGCGCAGGCTGTCTTTAATCAGCTTCCAGCCCCAGGCAATGCCGGTTGTTTCCACCAGAGTGAAGGTTGAAAGCGGCGCGTACTTCGCGTGGCGCACGCTTTGGCGCTGGCTCTCTTTTTGATAGCGCTGAACGCCCCGCTGCTGCGGCTGCAACGAGCCCACCCAATAAGCAGGTTTCAACAACCCCGGCACGCGGGGCTGGGCACGCTCGGGCCCTGTAGCCGCATCGGCCACCGGCATAGCGAAGAACCCCGCCACCCCTAACGTGGCCACGGTAGGGGTGGCCTGTTCTAAATGGCGACGAAACCGCTCAGAGCGCACGTCGATACAGAACGCAGCCTGCACCTTAGGGGCGGAGAAGAGCTCGGCACCCGGCGCGGCTAACGTTGTGGCTAGCGCCCGCTGGTAGCCCAGCTCATAGGCGTGCTGCCAGCACCACAGCGCCTCATGCGCAGAAGCAATGGCGGCATCGGCGGTTTGCCACTGGGCAAACCACTCGCGCTGCTGAATGCTGGTCAGTTGGTTAACCGCTAACCACTCCCACGCCAGTACCATGGCCGCCAGCTGGGTAATGCCCGCCTCTGCCTGCTGGTGGGCGGTATGCCAACCAATGCCTTGGCACCAGGAAGCCCAGCCGTTAACCCTTAGCAGCAGCGTGTGGGCCAGCACCTCAAACGCTTCTGGGGTGAGCGCCCAATCTGCGGCTATTTGCTCAACCGCAGCGGCAGGGTCATCTGGCAGAGTTTGTAGCGCCTGGCGCTGCGCTTTAGGCCAGCGCAGATCGTGCTGTGCCGCCGTTTTCCAGAAGTGATAAAGCGAAGGCACAGAACGGCTTGCCCAGCGCTGTTGATGGTGATCGAAGTAGCTCGCACAGCTCTCCGCCAGCGGGTCAAACCCATCATGCCCTGCCAGGGAATCCCAGGCGCTGCGTAGCGGCGTTACCGGCTTTGGCGGTGTTGCCAAGTAGCTTACTAGGCTCTGCTCGCTATAGGCGTAGCCGCCTTGGCGCAGCGCCTGCTGTAGGTCTTGCGGAGTGATCCGGCCCGATTCCCAGGCGTTACGATAAAACTCGGCTGGCATGGTCATCGGCTGCCCGGCCCGGCGGCTGAGCGCTTGGCTCACCTGCTCAATGGGCTGATGCCTCTGGCCCCACCAAGGGTTCACCGCGATCCACTGGTCCAGCGGCCATACCGGGGCAATGGCGTCGGTCGCGCGTTTTAGCGCTTCATGGTACTGCTCTGGCGACGGCGCTGATGAATGGCGTGAGGATGTGTCTACGGCAACAGGCTGACTCATGACCACTCTCCTTTTAAACCAGGGGCAAGCGATGAAGGACGCGACCAGGCACGAATAGGGGCCACCGCATCCACCCCACGCTGAAACGGCAGTGCCAGGTAAAGCCCCTGGCTAAAGTGAACGCGCCAGCGGGCTACCCAGGCAGCCTGAGGAAACAGCGTCACGGCCCCTGCGGCCAGCACTAAGCTTGCCAGCATCAGTGCCCCTAAAAGGCCTGCCGTGAGTGTTAAGGGCGTGTAGGCGCTGGGCAGCGCCGGTGCCAACACGCTATGTAGCAAGGCATACAGCGGCACCAAGGCAAGCGCCATTCCTACCAACGCCCAACGCTTGGGTTTGGCCGTGCCCACCGGCATACCCAACAGCGTGCTGCCCACCGCCAAGCTAAGCAGTGCACCCAGCAGTGGATTATGGCTAACCAGAGATGGCCACATCATCAGTACCATCGCCGCGACGGCGGCCGCAGGCAGCGCAAGAGAAAGACGCTGACGCAGCGGCGCAAGCGGCAAGCGCTCACAGCGCGAGGCCCGCACGGTACGGCCAGACGCCAAGAAGGAGTGAGCTTTGTAAAGTGAGTGCGCCAGCAGGTGGGCCAGCGCCAAGGTGTACGCACCTACGCCAATTTCAAACAGCATAAAGCCCATTTGCGCGCAGGTAGACCACGCCAGAGCATGCTTGACGGAGGTTTGGGTCAGCATCGTCATCACCGCGACCAGCGCGGTAAAACCACCCACCGCAATCAGCAGGTAGTGGCCCAGCGTTAGGCCCTCAAACACCGGGAACAGGCGCAGCCACACAAAGCCCCCCAGGTTAATCACCCCCGCATGCAGCAGCGCGGAAACTGGCGTGGGGGCTTCCATGACTTTGATCAACCAGCCATGCATTGGCACCTGGGCGCATTTGCACAGCGCCGCGATGGCCAACGCCACCGAGGCGGCCTCCACCTGCCAGCCGCCAGAAGCAGTCTCGGCGGCCGCAAACAGCTCAGGTAGTTGAAAGGTACCGAAACGTGCGTAGAGAAGCGCGACCGCCGCGATTAGCGCGGCATCGCCTAAGCGGCTTACCACAAATTTTTGCCATGCCGCCCGCTGGGCTTCAACACGCTCTGGGTAGAGCGTTAGCAAGTGGTGCAGCGCCACACTCACGCCCACCCAAGCAATCAGCATCACGACCAAGTGATGGGTAAAGACCAGCAGCATCACGCTCGCTAGCACCACCAAGCACCAGGGCAAAAACCGACGCTCGCCACGGTCGCCCTTTAGGTAGTTCTCTGCAAAACGCAGCAGCACCGTGCCTAACAAGCTGATGAGTAGCGCCATCCACACGGCCAAACCATCTGGATACAAGCCCAGCGGCTGCGCAGCTTCGGGCAGGCCGGTAGGTACACCCAGCGCATCCAGCACCAGCAGCCCGCCCACCGCTAGGCTTGCGACCAGCGCGCTTGCCGTTAACCAGCGGCCTATTTTCCAAGCGCGCTGGAGCGATGCGGGCGTGCTGGCCCGTGCGCTAACGCCCGCCATCACTAACAGCGAAACCGGGACCAGTAACCACAGCGCCAGTAGTGATAGCACCGATATGGATAGCACCGTTATGTCGACGAAATTTGGCATAGCCTTTCCCCCTTAGTCGTATGCCACCGACTATGCCCAGCTCGTCACCATATAAAAAATAGTTTATTTTTGATAAATCGTTCTTTAAAACAGAACGAACAGCCAACACGCAGCCTGAGACCCCTCTGCCATGAAGCTCAACTACCATCATCTTTACTATTTTTGGCAAGTGGCGAAATCGGGCCACCTGACGCGCACGGCCGAAGCGCTGCACGTATCACAGTCGTCGCTTTCCCAGCAAATTCGCCAGTTAGAGGAGCGCCTGGGCCAAGCGCTGTTTATTCGCGAAGGGCGGCAGCTGCATCTTTCCGAAGCGGGCAGGCTGGCGTTTGATTACGCGGAAACCATCTTCACCCAAGGCGAAGAGCTGAGCGCGCTGTTTGCTGAAGGCGGTCACGCCCACCGCGAAGTGGTGCGCGTCGGGGCAGTGGCCACGCTATCGCGCAACTTTCAGGAAGGGTTTGTACGGCCGCTGCTGGGCCGAGACGACCTGGATTTGATACTGCAAAGCGGTGGCATGGATGACCTGCTAAGGCGACTTTCGGCCCACAAGCTAGACGTGGTGCTCTCTAACCAGCCCGTACGCGGTGATAGCGAACACCCCTGGCGCTCCCAGCGGTTAGCGCGCCAGCCGGTAAGTTTAATTGCAGCGCCCCACCTCTCGCCGCCCCCCGCTTTTCCCAAAGGCTTAAGCGGCCACGCGTTTATTCTGCCCGGGGTTGAAAACGCCACGCGCCACGCCTTTGACCAGCTGTGCAGCCACTACCGGCTAACGCCCAAAATTGCCGCCGAGGTAGACGATATGGCGATGATGCGTCTACTAGCGCGGGACACTCAGCACATTGCCGTTATGCCCCCCGTCGTTGTGCGCGACGAGCTGCACAACGGCACGCTAAAAGATTACGGCGCGCTGCCAGGCGTATGGGAGGAGTTCTACGCCATTACCATTCAGCGCCGCTTTGAATCCCCCAGCCTAAAAGCGCTGCTCACGCGCTCGGGCGAATCGCTGCTGGATTAGCGCTTGGCACCAGCGGCCTACTTCGCCAGCACATTTGCCACGCCGCGCTCGGCGGCTTCAATGGCACCTGCCAAGTAACCGGCATACTGCTCGCCCCACTCACTGCCAATGCCGGTTAAGCAAGGCTGCCAAGGCCCATCAGCAGCGCGAACGGGCGGTGCCATGCCATGATGCTCGCTAGGTTGTTGATCGCCGTGGGTAGCGGTAAATGACTCCTGCGCCCAATCTTGAATCACATCCCGCGTTGGGTTAGCCGCTTCAGGGCCAAACAGCCTGGCTAGCTGTGCGCGGCAGTGTTGGCGCAGCGTCTCGTCGCCAATCTGTGCCCGTGCGCTGGCAGGTAAGCTAAAAAAGCCAAACAGCGCTGCGTGACCATCCGGGTGGGACGCATCATGAATTTCACCCAGCGGGCCGATCAAGCTACGCGCTTCTCCCGAAAGCTGCTCCTCTCGCCAAAAAGGTGTGGCATACAGCGCCACGTATTTGCCGTGGGGTGCCATCCAGGTAGCGGTATTGGCCCACTGGTGGGCAAGCCGCTCCGGCAGCGGCGGCGTAAAGGCTATCGACTGCGCCGCCAACCTGGGCGGCACCGCCAGCAGCACGTGCTGTGCGGTAAAACGCTGCCCGCTCGCACACTGCAGTGCCACATTGCCATTGCCGGTGAGCGACATAGCCTGAACCGCCTGCCCGGTGTGAAGTCGCGAAGGCTCAACACGCTGACGCAACGCATCAATCAATGCCTGCATGCCGCCTTGCAGCCGCATCGAAGGCGGCTGATTCGCAAAGCCCTGCATGCGCACAGGCGGCATCTGGTGAGAGCGCTCCACCACCATATCGCCGGTTTCATGCTGGGCAAACGACGACAGCCCCAACGATTCCACCAGCGCCCCCAGCGCGTGCTGAAACCCCGGCCAAAACCACGAAGGCCCCAGATCAAACGCCTCAGAAGCCCTGGCCGCATCCGGCACCAGCGCCGCAATACGCCCACCCACCCGCTCCCGCGCTTCCAGCACCACGTAATCGGTGATGCCCCGCTGTTCCAACAAATAAGCGGCATACAGCCCCGCCAAACCAGCGCCCACGATGGCGATGCGTGTTGTGTGCATGAAGAGGTCTCGGTGGTGAGTTAGGGTTGGGAGGATAGCTTAGTTGGGTGAGGTTTGGGGCTTGACCTTGTTAGGGCTATTGACCTGTACTTGTACGAAATTACCGCACATTAGGGGCTGTTATGGAAACCATCAGTGCCAACAAATTCAGAAACAATCTGGAAAGCGTTGTAGAGCAAGTGGCTAGTAGGCATGAGCCGATCAAGGTAACACAACGAGCCGGAGCGGCTTTTGTTGTGATAAGTGCCGACGACTGGGAGCAAGGACAGGAAACGCTTCACGTTCTCCAAAGCAAACATCTCATGCAGCAGATTGCCGACTCCCTTGAAACCCATACGCGTGGCAAAAACTATCAACCGACTGTCGAGCAACTAGTGTTAAAAAACGATAAAGTAACTTAAGACTCTAAATCCAGGTGCTACTGAAGATGGGGTGACGTCGAAGCGATGCGCGAAAAGGGAAGACGCATTACACAAGGCCTTGTGCAAATTACTCAAGGAAATGCTGCAATCTTTTCGCTATTGGTGGTCACAGTGTTCAGTTTTAATGCCACCACCATCTGCCGTCCAGAATGCGTTCAAATTGATGGTTTTTTTAAGCGTGCCTCATTCTGACACTTTCTCAGAAATTTCCGCGCGGCTTTTCTATCAAATCCATACCGAGGAATCCCAGAAAAAACCATACCAGCACCCGCATTGGGTACTGGATCACCTATTGCTAAACCTACCGGACAATTAGTCGTCGAAATACCACTAAAAAAACTTGAGTTATTTGAGCAAAAGAGAAAATCCGCACCAATAAGTAACTCTATCCCGTTGAATAATATTCTTCCTTTCACCATACGAATTGTATGAGGTGGTTCAAAAACCAATTGAAGTAAAATTTTTCTCTGGCCTTGTCGGAAAGTCAGCTTTTGGCCTATCCATTCTATATCCCATTGTTCTGTCCTATATATCAACTCGCTGTCTACAATTTTTAAAACAGGAACATTGAATTCATCAAACGCTATGAACTGTAGTAATAACTTACCATCTTCTACGCGAAAACCAACAATAGCCAAACCATCTACAACTAACGGAGCAAAGAAAGAATTTTCAGGGAAGTCATTAAACTGAAAAACACTATTTGCTAAAACAAGCTGGACATTCTTACCTGAGTAATGCAGCAAGTGATTTTTTGATACTCCAGCCTTGAGATTGAACGGATTTTTATTTGCCTCAATCACATTTTCTTTTGGTAACAAACCATTGGTCTTTTCTCCATGATGCAGCCTGCACAGGAGTGTAATTTCACTTGCAACATGCCTTTTCACCTCGGCCCATTCGAGCATATGCTCATATTCGTATAATGGCATTCCACATATTACACAGCCAAAGCCACAGCGTTTTCGCACTTCTCTTTTAATTTCAGGAGGTATTGGTGGTCTTTGTACCTTAGTCATAACTTTCCTCGCTGAGCAGTTGTTATATAAAACGCTGTGATAAAAATGAGCGCACCAGAAACCTAACTTATTGAAATTTAAAAATTAATTACCAGTACAACACCAATCACCGTGACATCAATGTTTGCTTAGAATAACCGCAAAAAATCGCAAGCAAACAAAGCCCACAAGCTTCACCATCCTTAACCAACACTAGCGAAGTCAGCGGCCTCTGTCACGCTTACCGTGCAATCCAATGGGCGAACGCACACTGCATGCATTCATCCTCTGCGCTAAGGACTGGCTGCAAGAAGGCATAGAACAAAAAAGAAAAAGCCCTTTCGAGAAAGGACTTTTGAGATAGATAGAACCGACACATTACGCTTGCTGCCACTGTTTAACCTTTACAGCAGCACCCACTCATAGCTTTACACCATTGGCAGCCCGAGTATGTCGCGGGCTTGCTGCCAGGTGGCGACCGGGCGCTGGTATTTTTCGCACAGCGCGACGGTTCTCTCGACCAGGGCGGCGTTTGAGGCGGCTAGCGTATCGCGATCTATCCGCACGTTATCTTCAAGCCCGGTGCGGGTATGGCCGCCTGCTGCAATCGACCATTCGTTAAGCCAGTATTGGTTGGCTCCTATGCCTGCGCCGCACCACTGGGCGTCGGGGGCTAGTCGTTTGAGCGTTTCAATAAAGAAGTCAAAGCTGTGTTTGTCGGCGGGCATTGAGTTTTTAACCCCCATAACGAACTGAACGTATAACGGCGCTTTCAGCTTGCCCTGCTTTGAGAGCGCAACCGCCTGATGGATGTGTGAGAGGTCAAACGCCTCAATTTCAGGCTTCACGTTGTACTTGAGCATTTCGTCTGCCAGCCACTCCACCAGTTGGGGAGGATTTTCGTAAACGCGGCTGGGGAAATTATTCGAACCCACCGATAGGCTGGCCATATCTGGTTTTAGCGGCAGCATGCCTCCGCGAGCTTCGCCAGCACCAGATCGGCCTCCGGTAGAAAGCTGGATAATCATGCCCGGGCAGTGTTTCTTGAGCCCTTCCATCAGGCGGCCAAACTTCTCCGGGTCGGAGGAAGGCGTTTGGTCGTCGTTACGCACATGGCAATGCGCAATACTGGCCCCGGCTTCAAAGGCTGCCTGGGTGCTCTCTATTTGCTCATTAACGGTAATCGGCACGGCAGGATTGTTTTCTTTACGTGGCAGGCTTCCCGTAATGGCAACACAGATAATGCATGGCTGAGACATAAAAACCTCGCTTTATTTTTATAAGAAGAAATCAAGATAGAAATAAACATTAGATGCACTACGGCTAACACCTAACATTAAGAAAAGCAGTCAATAAAAGCGCGCCAAACACTTGTATACGTTCTTGTTAGCTATTAACGGCTGCACTCACTGACACTGGGGCGATTAAAACACCGCCCCTTTTGCTTTTCATAATGCGGGGAATGTAAAAAAGTCCAATCTGGTCATATTAACAACGAGGCGCTCTGTCCTTAGAGTCAAAACGGCCTGAGAATGCCTATCACAAGGTTGCACTTCTGTTATTCGCAACGCCGATTTAACAACGCACGTCCTTGTTAGCGCTGGCTACCGGCACCCCACCAGCACGGTCTGGTAAAGGTGGCAGCGCATACTGACCCACAACAAAACTTACAAGGTGACCTCATGGATAACACTCGACTCAAAGGTAAACACTGTCTCATTACTGGTGCTGCGCGTGGTATGGGGGCGGCTGTCGCTGAGCATTATGCCGCGCAAGGGGCAAAGGTCTGCGTGGCGGATCTCAACATTGAGGGGTGCGAAGAGGTCGCTCAGCGCATCAAATCAAAAGGTGGCGATGCTATTGCCATTAAGTTGAATGTAACTAACCGGGCAGAAGTGCAGGCAGCCGTTAAAGCCACAGTAGAAGCGTTTGGTAGTTTAAACGTGATGGTGAACAATGCCGGTATCAATAAGCCGTTAATGTTTCTGGATATCACTGAAGAAAATTGGCATCAAATTATGGATGTTAATGCGCTGGGTTGCTTACTCGGCATGCAGGAAGCCGCTAAACAGATGATTAGCCAAGGTAAAGAAAGCGGCCCTTATAAGATCATTAATGTGGGCTCGATTCTTTCCCGTCAGGCATTTGACGATGTGGTGCCCTACTCCTGCAGCAAGCATGCCGTGCTGGCGATGATTAATGGCGGTGCAAAAGCACTGGTTGATCACAACATCACCGTTAACGGCTATGCCCCAGGCGTAGTGCGCACCGAGCTTTGGGAACAGCTGGATAAAGACTTAGTCAGTATCGGCAAATTCGAGAAGCAGGGCCAGTCGATGGACGAGCTGGCTGAAAAAATGATTCTGATGAAGCGTTACTCTTACCCCGAAGATGTGGTCGGCACCGCGTCGTTCCTCGCCAGCCAAGAGTCTGATTACATGACCGGCCAGCTGCTGATGATCGATGGCGGTATGATCATGCAGTAAGCCTCCAGCCAAGAAACCACCGCCCCCATACCTGCCTCTCAGGTATGGGGGTTACTCCTTTTTACCTGCTCAATAATGGCCCTTTTCCCGCATAACGTTATCAGCGCGCTCTTGGGCGATAGAAAGGGCTTTTTTTATCGAGCGCCGCCCGTCTAGCACCTCGAAAATTTCATTACCTGCAATGCTGATGAGCTCGGTAATGCCCGGAACCGGCGGACGTGGCCACGCCTGCAAAACATCCTGTTTCGCCATATCATCGACAATCGTAATCAACGGCGACAGCGCGGACACTTCCGGGTCTTGGCTAACGCTAAAACGTGGCGTGACCAAGCTACCGTTCATGATGTAGAGCTTAGACATATTGGGCGACGTGAGGTGTTTTAACGCCGTCCACACGGCTTCCACTCGCTCTTTGGATAAGTTGGCAGGTATCGCCAGCGCATACCCACCAATGGGCGTAATCGCCCTGCCGTGATTGCCCACCGGATGTGATAAATACCCGGTATTGCCGTATGCCGGTGATCGCTTATCGAACTCGATCAAGGGGGCTAGTAGCGTATAGCAGTAAGCCATGCACGACTCGCCCGAGGCATAGGACTGCGCCCGTTCATACCAAGACATATTGAGAATATTCGGCGGGGAGTATTTGAGAATATCCAGCATATACTCGCAGGCTCGGTAAGCGGCATCTGATTGAAACATGGGGCGCAGCTGCTCACCGCTGGCGTTTTGAAAATCGAAGCCGCCTGCATGTAGCGGTAGATCTACTATCGGTTGCCCAAATTTAGCCATCAGAAAGCTAAACGTATGCCCCAGCGGCGTGCCACGGGCGGCGTTCCAAGCGATGCCGTATCGCCCCTTGGCAGGGTCGTGCAACTGCCGTGCGACTTTTACCAAAGCCTCGGTGGTGCTGGGGGGCGTTAACTGCGCTGCGGCCAAAATATCCTTGCGATAACAGAGCAGTTCAGGGGTGGTTTGCACAGGTATGCCGTACTGGCAACCCGCATAGCCGGCGCTTTGGATCGCCATCGGGTGGAAGTCAGAAAGATCGTAGCCATCGCGCTGGATGAGCGCGTCTAACGGCATCAAAACGCCCTGCGAAACCAAGTCGCCAAACCAGGGCAAGTCGCAGGCCACAATGTCGTAGCGGGATTTCGCTAAACGGGCATTATCGAGAATATCATCCAGCAAGTTATCAATGGAGCGTGCTTTATTGCGAATTTCCAGACCGAAAATGGACTCTAGCTGCCGTTTTAAATTATGCATCGCCATAAAGGTAGGGTCCGCATGCGCCAGCACACGTAAGCCCCCTTTCAGCTCCAGCCGCGCGGAGAGCACAGCGGGTGTCGAGATCACCTGCTGAGACGCTGACGTGCCTAAAAATATCTTGCTGCCAGACTCTGAGGCGGGGTCGATCCCAAACAGCGGGCCCAGCAGGCCTTTAATGCGCTCCGCGTAGCTTTCCCACTCTTCTATCATCTGTGGGGAAGGATGCAGCGAGACGGTTTTTCCGGTCTTTGTGCGTGGGCGCGAAATCAGAAGGCCGCGCTGCATAATGCTTTCAATACCGCGCTTGGCGGTGCCGTAGGTCAGCCCTGAGGCATCCGCCAGCGAGGTAGGCGTGGTTAATCGGCCCGCCAGATGATTGCGCATCACGTGCAGCAACATCCGCATCTCACGATACCCCAGCGACATCGAGAGCGTGGATTCAGTCTCGTTTTCAAACTTCTCAATGAACTCGATGAAGCGCGCTAACTCGGTGTTCGAGATTTTAGAAACGGGCGTTTGCGATAGCTTGTCGTAAGGCCCTTCAGGATGCGTATCGTCAAACATAGTCAGCCCACTCGCCTCTTTTTCATGGTGGCTTTAACTTACTCCATCGATGATCAAGCGGATACCTAACAAAATGAGTAGGCAAAGAATCACCCGGAAAAACAGCTCCCCATCCATCCGTCGCTGAATGATTAACCCTAACTGGATGCCCAGCCATGCCACCGGCATCAACAGCAGTGCGATGGTGAGATTATCGAACGTCACCAAGCCGAGCAGCGTATAGGGCACCAGCTTCACTAAGTTGGTGATCGCAAGAAACACAACCGCAGTGCCTAAAAACTGCTGCTTGGTGAGTTGGCACTGCAGCAAGTAAAAATTCAGCGGTGGGCCGCCCGCATGGGCAATAAAGCTGGTAAACCCGGCGATTCCTCCACACAGACGCCCCACCCAAGTGGGCAGCAGTCGTCCGCGCAGCGGTTTAAGCAGCCCCCACAGGCCAAACAGCACGGAAAAAATACCCAGCAGCAGTGTCAGCAGCGCCTCATCAAACCAGCCATAGGTGAAGTAGCCCACCGCAACGCCCAATATCGCAGGCGGAAACATCAGCCATAACAAACGATCCACCCGCTGTCGCCACCAGGCTTTTAGGCTAAACACGTCCATGACAATCAGCAGCGGAAGCATCACCGCCACCGCAAAGGTGGGGCTTGCCTTTAGCGAGATCAGCGGTACAGCGACCACTCCCACCCCACCCGCAAACCCTGATTTAGAAATCCCCGTCAGTAACACGGCCACGATCATCAGTGCCACAAATACCCAATCAAATGCCATCAGAACACCCCTTTCAGATTGCGCCTTTACGCCGTGCCACACACGCAGAAAAAAGGGCCATGACAGGCACGGCCCCTTTTCGGTAAGTCAACCAATATGCGTGCGTATGGCGTACTTACAGTACGGTGCACACTTCATCGAAGGAGAAGCGGTCGCCACGCGGGAACAAGGCGCTGGCATCGCCATAGCCTAAGTTGCACAGGAAGTTGCTCTTCACTTTTCCATCGGGGAAGAACTCTTCATCCACCGCGGCGTTGTTGAAGCCCGACATAGGGCCTGCATCCAAGCCAAGCGCACGGGCCGCTAAAATCAAATAGCCGCCTTGAATCGAGCTGTTGCGGAACGCCGTGGAGTGAATGAAGTCTGGCTTGCCTTCAAACAGCGATTTGGCATCTTTGTTATGGGCAAACATGCGCGGCAGGTGCTCGTAAAACTCGGTATCAAAGCCCAGCACTGCCACCACCGGTGCCTTCATGGTTTTTTCCTGGTTGCCCGGTAATAGAGCAGGCTTCAGGCGCTCTTTCGCCGCATCGGTGGTCAGAAAGATAATCCGCGTTGGCTGGCAATTCATCGAGGTAGGGCCGTAATGCATCAGGCTATACAGTTCGCGCAGCGTTTCCTCGCTCACCTCTCGATCCTGCCAAACGTTATGGGTACGCGCTTCTGTGAATAGGGTGGCTATCGCTGCTTGGTTAATCGTTGTCATGGTGTTGCCTCTTTCGGTTTAACCCGCTCAGTAGGAGCCAGGCGTTCAGGGTGAGTCGTTCAGGCCGTCTTTAAGCCGAAATCGTATTGAAAATAGCGGTATGAGGTGTCCATCTGCCGACCATCGGGCGCTAGCCCCGCGGGCATTTGAATGAACTCCTTCACTAGGGAATCTTTCACGCCAAATACCGCGTCAGAATCAAGGTAAGGGTCGTCTTCCGCGAAGATTTGGGTCACCAGGGTTTCGTAGCCTGGGGCCATCAGCATGAAGTGCACATGGGCGGGGCGATAAGGATGACGGCCTGTAATTTCAAGCATTTTGCCAACCGGCCCATCGGTAGGAATGGGATAAGGAGACGGCGTTACCGTCCAGAAGGCGTAGCGGCCCTGGCGGTCGGTATGAAAGCGAGCGCGCAGCGTAGCGCCTTCAAGTTCAGGCTTCTGGACGTCATAAAAGCCTTCGCTGTCTGATTGCCAAACATCGATGGCGACATTTGCCAAGGGTTTGCCATGGGCGTCTTGTACGTAACCTTCGATGAACAGGGGCTCCCCTTCCACGCCCCAGTTAATGGCGTCGCCCTGGTTGGCTTGGGGAGGGTCTGCGACGTAAAACGGCCCCAACACGGTGCTTTCGGTGATTTTAGGGTCGCTGCTGGCGTGATTAATCGCATCCACCAGCATGGTGACGCCCAGGGTATCTGATAGCAGGATGAATTCCTGGCGTTCGTCGTCGCACATTTGCCCGGCTCGGGTGAGAAACTCAATCGCCTGAGTCCACTCTTTCTCGGTGGGCTTCACCTCGCGTAGATAGGCATGCAGGTGTTTGACCAAGCCATTCAGCAGCGTTTTCAGCCGTTCATCTTCACAACGTGAAAACTCATCCATCACGGCGGCAGTAATATTATCAGTGGTGAGATTACGCATGTGTGTGGCCTCCCTGCGTGACGGGCGAAGGTTCACCCAACCCTGACAGGCGCTCGGTATGATGAACGGTGGCGATATAGTCATCGTTGCCGTGCCCGGTGGCGATAAGGGCGGTGTAGGCTTCGCGCATTTGCGCTGCTAGCGGGGTCGAGACCCCAGTGCCGTGGGCGCAGTCGAGGATAAGATCAAGATCTTTGGCCATCTGCGCGGCGGAAAACGTCGAGGTAAAATCCCGCGCTAACAGGGGCGGTACCTTGTACTTCACCATGGGTGAGCCCACCGCGCTGTCAGAGATCAGCTCCAGCATAGCGTCCCACTCAATATTGCCTTTACGCGCCAGTGTCAGCGCTTCACTCATCATCCCGGCACTGACGGCAATCATCAGGTTGATGGCCAGTTTGGCCACCCGGGCCTGCTCTTCATCGCCCAGCCAGTACTGCGCTTTGGTAAACGCTACAAACACGGGCTTGGCCGCTTCCAGCGCTTCCCGTGGGCCAGAGACCATCGCGGAAAGCGTGCCCGCCTCTGCCGCAACGGGGTTACCGGATACCGGGCTGCGCAGATAGACCACACCGTGAGCCGTTGCCGCCTCGGCCACTCGCGTAGAGGCTTCCACGCTCACCGTGCTTGTCTCAATTAAGGTGCTTCCGGGCATCATGTGGCTAATCAGCTCGCCAGCCTCAAGGCACAGGCTGATCAATGCGCGGTCATCGGGAATCGACACAAACACTAAGTCGCAACCGGCCACGGCCTCTGCCAGCGTTTGATGAGGCGTCACCCCGATCTCTGCGGCGAGAGCAAGGCGGTCCGCCGACAGATCAAAGCCTTGAACAGGGGTTCCGGCTTGAACAATTCGGGCGGCCATTGGCAAACCCAGTTTACCCAAGCCTACCCATGCCACTTTTGGGGTCGTTGAAGGCGTTGCAGAAGCGGTTGTCATGGGGTGACCTCCTGTGTTGATTGCGCTTCACGCGCCAGCAGTTCGGCGTGAATACGGTGGCCAGACTTGGCCAGCTCAGCGATACCCTGCTGAGTCTCCATGAGCAGACGGCCGCCACGTTTTTTGAACTGCCCGGCCACCATCACGCTGTCGACGTTGGCAAGGCTGGTTTGCATGACCACCGTAGAAACTGGGTCGTTCACCGGCTGCATGTTGAGCTGATTGCTATCCAGCAGCACTATGTCGGCCTGCTTACCCGGCGTGAGGCTGCCAATACGGTCATCAAGACCCAGTGCTTTTGCCCCATCGAGGGTGATCCAGCCCAGCGCTTCCCGAGTGGTAATGGTGGAGGTATCGGGGATCTTGCCCTGCTCACGGCGGGAGGCGTCGTTATCAAGAGCGCGCTGCATCCCCAGCGCTGCCCGGGCGACGCTGAACATATCTCCAGAGAGCACCGATTCGAGATCCACACCCAAAGACACCACGCCGCCGTTTTGACGAACCAGCCCAGTCACCGGGAAACCGTGGCCTTGGGTCATCTCGTTTTCAGGGGCAATGGAGAACGTCACGCCGCTTGCGCAGAACCGGGACATTTGGCCTTCGTCCAAACTTTGGCCATGCACAATGTTGATATCGGGGCTCAGTAAGCCACGCGCTTCCACTTCATCCCAGGCACCGGGGGCCACGGCCTCACCGCCGCCCTGGTGCATGGAGGCGACCAGGCCAAACTCTTTGGCCAAAGCAAAGTCCTGCAGCGTCACCTCTAGGGTTGAGTAGTGAGGGCCGAGAATAGCCATGCCCAAGGTGACGAGCCCTTCTGGGTTTGCCAGCTCGCCGTTTAATAAGCGCTCTATCTCATGACGAGGATGAGGAATTTCACTAAAGTGCGGCTGACCAGGTTTAGGGTCAGGTTTTGGGGAGCCATGCAGAAACAGCGCGCGAATGCCCGATTCCTTTAGCCCTTTCACAGCGGCGTCAGTATGTTCCGGGGTCGGGTTGTTATGGCACCAATCACCTAACGTGGTGGTACCGCAATTAAGCTGGTTTATCGCGCCCATCCGGGTAGCAATGTAGATATCCTCGGGCGTAAATAGCGCCGCGAGGCCACGGTGAACATGGCGAAAATACTCCAGCAGCGTCCAATTGGCGGCAACGCCGCGCAGGCCGGTTTGCCAGGTATGCATATGGGCATTCACCAACCCGGGAATCAGGATACCGCCGCCGCAGTCGATTACCTCGGCTGCGTGTGCCTTGGGGTGATCGGTCAGGTCATGCCCCACGGCGACGATACGATCACCCTCGATCAGTACCTGGCCATCGCTCAGTTCGCCCAACTGCGGGTCCATGGTGACAATCGTGGCGTTAACAAACAGCGTGCTCATAGGCCACCTCCACTCTCCGCCTGGGGCCGTTTCCCCGACTGAGCATCACTGAGCAAACGGTGGATACCCTTCGCTTCCACATCGCGTGGGTTCCAGTAAGGGTTGCGGGTTGCAATCTCTGTGGCCCGTACCACATCGTCTACGCTAAAGCCTAGTTCGGAGAGTGCGCTTGGGGCTCCGACAGCACGCCCTAAATCGTAAAGGCCAGCCGCTGCGTCGTCACAGCCCAGCGCACGCCCAATACGCGCCATCGCTTCCGGCACCGCTGGCGCGTTATAGGCCAGCGCATAAGGCAGCACAATGGTGTGCGTTTCCGCATGGGGAAGGTTAAAAGAGCCGCCGAGGGTATGGCACAGCTTGTGATGCAGCGACATGCCCACCGAACCCAGGCAAGTGCCGCACAGCCAAGCGCCGTAGAGCGCATCAGAACGCGCTTCAATATGGGCGGGTTCGTTGGCAATTACCGGCAGGCTTCGCGCCAGCGCCGCAATCCCCTCTTCTGCCATCAGCGCAATCACCGGATTGCAGTCACGGGCATAAAGCGCCTCAACGGCATGGGCAATTGCGTTAATGCCGCTGGTGCCCGACATCACCGCAGGCAGCGTTAAGGTCAGGTCAACGTCGTAAATGACCGTTTCCGGTAGTACGTCCAGGGTGCGCTGGGTGGTTTTGATGCCGTCGCTTGTTTCACCCAGGATCGGCGTCATTTCCGAGCCCGCGTAGGTGGTGGGTATCGCGATCTGAGGTAAGCCAGTACGTAAGGCAATGGCTTTACCCAAGCCAATCGTTGAACCGCCACCGATGGCCACCGTGCAGTCTACGCTGAGCTCTTTAACTACCTGCAGGGCATGTTTGGTCACCTCAACGGGCGTATGCATCACGGCATCTGCATAAACGCCGATGCCCTTATCGCCTAGAAGTTCTAGTACGCGGCTTGCTTGCTCGTGCTGCTGAGGCGTGGCTAACACCAGGGCGCGTGAGCAGCCGAGATGTTCAAGCTCTTCTCTCAGCTGAGCCAGGGTACCTTGGCCAAATACCACCCGGGATGGCAGGCCATCATAAACAAAAGGTTGCATAAAACATTCCTTAGTCGTTTGAAGTGGGCTGTGTGCTCGCTACCCTCTACCTGCTAGCGGGCACACTTATCGCAGCAGGTGAGCTAGCTCGCCTGCGCCTGCTTTCCCATACCGGTAATGGCTTGCACCAGCGCGTCCTCACTGACGTTGTCACCATCAAACTCCGCGGTGACGCGGCCGTCGTACATCGCAATAATGCGGTTACTCAGGCCCAGCACTTCGGGCATCTCTGACGAGATCACCAACACGGCGTAGCCGGATTTGGCTAAGTCTTTGACGAGGGTGTGGATTTCAGATTTAGAACCGACATCAATACCCCGCGTTGGCTCATCGAGGATGAGCAATTTAGGCTGGGTATGCAGCCACTTGCCGATGACGATCTTCTGCTGATTACCGCCGCTTAAATTGCCGACTTTTTGGCGCCAGCTGGGGGTTTTGATTTTCATGGCTTGGTGATACTTGTCGTAGACTTCGCGCTCTTTCGCACTGGTCATAAAGCCTAATGACGACACGCTAGAGAGGCTTGCCAATGTCATATTGTCACGACAGTTCATGCCCAGAATCAGGCCCTGATCTTTGCGGTCTTCCGGTACTAATGCGACGCCGCTCATCACCGCATCGTGGGAGTTACGAAAATTCACCACCTCACCATCAAGCACGACGTCACCAGCCGAAGGCTTACGCAGGCCAAAGATAGTTTCGGCCACCTCTGAGCGCCCTGCGCCGACCAAACCATACATGCCAACAATCTCGCCCTTGCGAACGTTAAAGCTGACATCTTCAAAAACACGCTTAACTGACAGGTGGCGCACTTCCAGCATGTTGTCGCCGAAATCCGTGGGCTTGCTGGCATGATCAAGCGTTAGGCTGCGGCCGATCATCATCCGCGTGATTTCATCTTCGTTGGTATCTGCGGTGTTGACCGTGCCGGTGTACTCGCCGTCTCGCAGCACTGAAATGCGGTGTGATAGATGGAAAATCTCATCCATGCGGTGGGAGATATACACAATGCCCACGCCCTGCTCACATAACGAATTGATCACGTCGTAGAGCACCGGCTTTTCGTGGTCGGTGAGCGATGCCGTCGGCTCGTCAAACACAACAACCTGCGGAGTAAAGGCAAGCGCCCTGCCAATTTCCACCATCTGCTTTTTGGCAATCGATAGCGAGCCCACTAGATCGTCATGCTGAAAACCGCACTTAAGCCGCTCAAGAATCTTATTGGTATCCTCACGCAGTTTTCGCCAATCCACGCGATTGAACGACTTTCTGGGCAGACTGCCGAGAAAGATGTTTTCGGCCACCGTCATTTCAGAGACCAACGACTGCTCCTGATGGATCAGTACGACCCCCGCGCGTTTGGCATGCTTAGGATTCTCGAAGGCCATTTCCTGGCCGC
The DNA here is from genome assembly GCF_014640815.1 of Vreelandella lutescens. Classification (GTDB taxonomy): domain Bacteria; phylum Pseudomonadota; class Gammaproteobacteria; order Pseudomonadales; family Halomonadaceae; genus Vreelandella; species Vreelandella lutescens. Next base: position 582,418 of record NZ_BMHM01000002.1, read on the forward strand.
CTAGAATAATCTTGCCTTCGTTGGCCTGGTGCTTACCGGCCAGCACTTTCATCAGGGTCGATTTGCCAGCCCCGTTCTCACCCAGCAAGGCATGCACCTCACCAGGGCGAACGTCAAAATCAACGTTGTTGAGCGCGACCACTCCGGGGAATCGTTTCGTGATGCCTTTAAGTTCCAGGATGGGTGCCGCATCGATGGGCTGACGTGATTGCGGTGAAGAGGCGTTCATATCCGCACCTCCTTGGCCGAGGGTGCATTAAGCTTCTTATCAATGATCAGAACAGAGATGAGAATCGCGCCGAGAATAACGAGTACGTAAAAAGCGGGCACCTGCATTAAGTTCATACCGTTGCGCAGAATACCGATGGCCAGTACGCCGCCTAGTGTACCGACAATGCTGCCGTAACCACCGGTCAACTTCGTGCCGCCCAGCACTACCGCCGTGATCACCCAAAGCTCATAGTCTCGGCCTAGATTAGGCGTGGCCGCCCCCATTTGGCTGGCAAGCAGGACACCCGCGAGTGCCGCGAAAAACCCTACGATGATGAAGTTGATCATCATGTGTCGGCCTAGGCGGATACCCGCATCAATCGATGCTTCAGGGTTGCCGCCTACGGCAAAGGTGTTGCGGCCATGGCTGGTACGCGTCAGCACTAGATGCATGATTAGTGCACAAATCAGAAAGATGATGGCCAAGACGGGAACCGGCCCGATCGTGCTCGTGCCGAAGTCGGCGAACGCAAAGTTCATGGCGAAGAAAGACTGCTCACCGGTGTATAGAAAGATTAAGCCACGCACACCCAGCATGGCTCCTAGCGTTACGATGAACGCGTTAACACCGGTTTTCCAAACAACAAAGCCATTGAGGGCTCCCAGCAAAATACCTGAGACTAACGCGGCTAGAATGGCCAGCGTCATGCTAATTGCCTGCAAACCCACTGCCAGAGAAGCGGAAAGCCCCAGTATCGCGCCCACCGACAAATCGATGTTGCCGTTAATCATCACGAAGGTCATGCCTAGGGCTATCAGGCCTATCGTTGAGGTCTGCACCAGAATATTGCTGATATTCCCAAATGACAGGAAGTACTCAGACATAACGCTAAAGAAGATAAAGAGCGCGATAACGAATACCCAGATCGGCTGTATTTTCGCTCTACCACGGAAGAACCCTTTCATTGATGTCATCTTGCATTCCTCCGCGTTATGAGTGGCTCGTAAACAAGCGCTTACGTTTGTTAGCGAGGTCCAGCCATACGGCCAGAATGATAATTACCCAGGTCACGATCCACTGGATGTAATAGGGGTAGCCCATCAACAAAAGGCCATTTTGGATAAAGCCTAGGATCAACACGCCAATCACCGTTTTCCAGATACTGCCTGCACCGCCTAGCAAGCTTGTGCCGCCAAGGATGATGCCGGCCAACACCAGTAACTCGTATCCCTGCCCCACGTTGTTTTGCGAGCCCATGACCCGCGAGCCAAGCACCAGAGCGGCGCACGCCACACAGAAAGCAGAGATCAAATATGTGCTGAATACACACCAGTTTTTACGAATTCCAGAGTAAACGGCGGCCATCGGGTTACCGCCGACGGCAAAGATACGTCGCCCATATCCGGTGTAAGACATCACTACTTGAATCAAGATAGCCAGCAGTCCAAACATCAGAACAGGCACCGCAATACCCCCCACAAACCCACGGCCAAAGAAGGCAAACCAGGTATTCTCTTGATTGGCAATATCGACGTTCTGGCCGCCGCTATAAATCAGCACAAACCCTTGTATGGCTGACAGCATAGCCAGCGTCACAATCAGCGAGTTGAGTCGTAGAAAACCAATCAAAAACCCGTTAACGGCACCGATCATCAAGGTCAGCGCGAACATCAACAGAATGGCGTTAGTGGGGCCAATTTTGTCATGTAGATCAACCACCAGGACGGTGGAGAACGACAGCATTGAGCCAACAGAAAGATCTAAGTTGCCACCAATAATGACCACGGTGACACCCACCGCGATAATGCCAATAATGGATGCCTGGCGGACAACGGTCATAATGTTTGACTGAGAGAGGAACTGCTCAGAAAAAAACGAAAAAACGAACATGCCGATCAGGAAAAAAATGAGAATGCCCTGAGCCGATAAAAAACTCAGCACACCTGCTTTGCTCAGCTTTCCTAACGGCACTACAACCTTTGTTTGTTCTGTGGAAGCCATGCTATTCACCTGTAAAAAATCACCTAGGGAGGCACCTATGAAGGTGACGATGCACGATGTCTATCGTCACACTGGCGGTGCCTCCCAGCGCAGGAAGCCTGCATTCAGGTTCGCACCCCATCGGTATTGAGTTGTCTTCACATCATCAATACTGGGTAATACGCCCTACCTTCAGAAAACCGGGCGATCAAACTCTTCAAGGTTTTCTGCGGTGATTTTCGGGGTGTCAAAGAAGTTCATTTTCGGAAGATCTTCGCCCGCTAACACATCCAGTGCGGTTTGCAGCGCGGCTTCTGCATCATCCACCGGGGATTGGTAGATAGAGCCATAATATTCACCGCGTGCAATCGCGTCGTAGCCAACAGCGAAGTTTGTGGCTCCAATAAAGATAATTCCGTCTGCACGCCCCGCGCCTTTAGCGGCATTTAAAGCGCCTACGCCCATGTTGTCGTCGCCAGAATACACACCGTCGATATGGTCATATTTCGTTAGAAAATCTTCCATTACCCGCTGGGCACGCTCACGGTTCCAGTTACCGGGCTGTGTTTCCAACAGTTCGACACCTGGGCAAGCTTCAGCCAGTCGATCCTCAAACCCACCTGCACGTTCCATGGCCGTGGTGTAGCCAGGCTGGCCGGAAATCTGAACAATTTGACCCTCGCCCCCCAAGGCATCGCACATCATTTCAGCAGAGGAAATGCCCTGCTGAACGTTGTCCGGCCCAGAGAAAGCAGCAATAAACTCCATGCCTGCTTCAGCGATTTTAGAGTTGGTCACGATGACAGGAATGCCAGCACTATGAGCTTGGCGAATAGCGGGAATAACCGCTTGGCCATTGGTAGGCCAAATAATGATGGCGTCGACACGCTGCTGGATAAGGTCTTGCATTTGACCAATCTGTCGGGCCACATCGCCACCGGCGTCCAGCACCACGACATCCACATTACCTTCACGCTCTGCAGCGGCTTCAAACGCGCTTTCATACGTCGTCTGATAACTATCGACACCCACGTTGTTTTGAGTAATACCTATACGATAAGGGCCTTCGGCGTGCGCTGTCGCAATCGACATCAATGTGACCGATGCAGCAATAGCGGTTTTATTGAACATTTTGTTTCTCCTAGCGTTTTTATTAATTGTTGTTGGCTTACAGACTCGTAAGGCTGTGTTCGGAGCTTACTGCCCGGCTTTGTTAAGGCACAACGCGACCACACCACAGAAATGACCAATTTGGTTTTTTTATGCGCTTCGTTCCGTATACCGCCAAGGATGGCTAATAGCCACGACACTATAGACAACCCTTGTACACACCACCCACTTTGGGTTAATAGTTAATAACCACGCTAACTTCCTATCTCCACACGGCGGGCCTTACCGGGACGCGCTTCACTCCACAGCGCATTAATTGCATTAAAAACAAAAGGATAGCCAACATGCAACATGATCAAAGCTCAACCCCTGTACGCAGAAGCGTTGTGGTTCAAGAGTTTACCAACAGCGTATTAGACCCCAACGCCCCGATGCTGGGGCCGGTGGAGAGTGGCGGCACCATCATCGCGAACACGGCCCCCGGCTGCTGGGGGCCGATGATTACGCCCCGTTTGCGTGGCGGGCATGAAGTGACCACGCCTGTGTTTATCGAGGGTGCAGAAGTAGGCGACGGCGTGGCGATACGGATACGCGAGATTACCGTGACCTCGATTGCGACAGCCTCTGGCCACGATAGCTCACCGGAAGGCTTCTGCCTGGGCGACCCCTACGTGGCAGCGCGCTGCCCTACCTGCGACACCGTGTGGCCTGAAACGCACATTGAAGGTATCGGGCAAGACGCGGTGAAATGTGATGTGTGCAACAACCCCGTCAAGCCTTTCGAGATTGTGCATGGCTATACCGTCACGTTTGACGACACGCGCACCGTTGGCCTCACCGTGCCTAGCGATGTCGCCGCCACATTTGCACAGCGTGCTGATCACTATTCAGCGCTACCCGACGGCAGCAAGCAGCACTCGATTCTTAACTATGCACCTTCTGATATGCCGGGCACGCTCATTCGCACACGCCCGTTTATGGGCCAGCTAGGTACGTGCCCTTCCATGCCGATGCCGGATAGCCACAACGCCGGAGATTTCGGCGCGTTTTTGGTAGGCGCGCCCCATGAGTACGCGATCACGCCCGAGCAGTTAGCGGAGCACAAAACCGATGGTCATATGGACATTGATGCCGTACGTGCAGGCGCCATTTTGATTGCGCCAGTCAAAGTGCGAGGCGCGGGCGTCTATATGGGCGATATGCACGCAGGCCAAGGCGATGGTGAAATTGCCGGGCACACCATGGACGTTGCCGGCAGCGTTACCCTGCAGGTGGAAGTCGTCAAACACTACCCGTTAGATGGCCCGGTACTCTTTCCCCTACTGGAAGATTTGCCACCTCTAGCCAAACCGTTCAGCGCCTCGGAAAAGGCCAAGGGGCAACGGCTTGCGGAAAAATGGGGCGTTTCTCATATCGAGCCGCTAGCGCCTATTTCGGTAGTCGGCACTGCCGCCACCCTGAACGACGCCATCGAAAACGGCCTGGAACGGGCAGCCAAACTGCTGAAGGTGAGCGTGGCGGAGATCCGCAACCGAGCCACCGTTAACGGTGCCATTGAAATTGGCCGGGCACCGGGGGTTATTCAGGTGACGTTTTTAGCGCCTCTAGCCAAGCTTGATGAGGTAGGGCTGGGGGATTATGCCAGGGAGCAATATGATTTGTAGGTTCGCTGGTTAAAGCTACTGGCCCGCAACGAGCTGCCCCTTTCTAATGGGCAGCTCGTTTTCTTTTGTGCTCACACGCCTTACTTCTACTCGCTCTTCCTGCAGGCGAAGTCTCTCGATTGACAGGCAGTGCTCAACAGGCCAACTGGCTCATTTGCATAAAACAGAGGTGCATACGTAGTAGTGCCTTGCCAGACAGCATGGTAGTTTTCATGAACACTTATATAAAAAGAAGAAGGAAAAACGGCATGTCTCGAGTGACCCTAGGTGTAGCAACCGCCTTAACATCATTGATGTTCGCCCTTCCCGCCTATTCCGACTCCCCACTGCGGCTAGCGGTTGACGTTCCCTTTGAGCCTTTTCAATATCGCTTGCCCGACGGCACGTTGACTGGCTTTGAGGTCGAGCTGGGCGAAGAGGTATGTCGACGCATTGAGCGTGAGTGTGAATGGGTCGAGCAAGGTTGGGATGGCATCATTCCTGGGTTGCTGGCACGCAAATACGACGCGATCGTCTCCTCCATGGCAATTACCGATGCACGTCGAGAACAAGTGCTTTTCTCTGAGCCTTACTACAGTAATCCCAGTGTGTGGGTGACTCAGGTAGGCAAAGAGATTGATATTGAAGACCAAGACGCACTTGAAGGCTTATCGGTAGGCGTACAGCGCGGCACTATTCGTGATGCCTACATCACCGATACCTACGGCGACTTGGTGGATGTGCGCCGCTATGCAACCGGCGAAGACTTAGCGGTCGACGTTCATTCAGGCCGCCTAGACGCAGCCTTTATGTATTACCCGCTGGCGCTGTCATCACTTCGGGTTAACCAGGACGGCAGCAATGTAGTGACTAGCTCACCGCTAATACGTGAACCCAAAAGCTATTTCGGCCACGGCGTAGCCGCTGCTTTCCACCCACGTAACGAGGCTTTAGCAGAGCAGTTCAATGAGGCGCTACGTGAGATTAAGGAAGACGGGACTTACGACGAGCTTATGAACAAGTACGTGGATTACGATATTAAGATTTAAGGGTGATGACGCAACTTTTCTTTAGCTCACTTGCGTATGAGGCAGCAGAAATGCTGCCTTTTGCTTTTATACTAATTAAACATGTTGCGAGGTGTTAGCCCGCAGGCGCTTGATGGGTCAGGTCATGGAAATTGATGCCTGTGGCTTTAATCACCGCCGTCATGGTGCGAAGTGTTGGGTTACCTTTAGGTGATAAAGCGCGGTATAGGCTTTCACGAGACACTTTGGCACGCTCTGCCACCAGTGCCATACCACCCTGCGCTTCAACGACATGGCGTAGTGCCATCAGGAACGCTGATTCTCCACCGTCCTCATCAAGCTCATCAAAGGCGGTGCGCAAGTAATCCAACGCCATACTAGGGTCATTACGAAGCATTTCAATGACCGCTTCATCATGGCTTCTCATGGCGTGCCCTCCTCTTGTGGTCGGCCAAAAACGCTTTAGCCTGCTCAATATCAGCTTGCTGGCGTTGTTTGGTGCCGCCTACTAGCAGCATTACCAAGCGTGTGCCTACCTTGGCGTAGTAGACACGGTAGCCTGGCCCATAAGCAATGCGTAGTTCCCATACCCCATCACCTACCGTCTTGGTATCCCCAGCATTACCCGCTGCCAGCCTATTAAGGCGAGTCAAAACTCGCATAGCGGCTTGACGATCTTTTGCTTTGGTAGCATCTAACCAAGCTTGAAACGGGTCATGACCATCAGCGGTAAGGTAATGAGTAAGTTCAGTCATAGCACTAGCGTAGCTTAAAAGCTACAGACTAAACATGTAGTGGATATATCTCAACGAAAAAAGCCCCTGACGAATCAGGGGCTTTTCGAGATAAGTGGCGGAGGGACAGGGATTCGAACCCTGGATAGGCTATTAACCTATGCCGGTTTTCAAGACCGGTGCATTCAACCGCTCTGCCATCCCTCCGGCTTATGGATGCGTATAATAACAGCTTCCCCTTGTAAGTCAACGCCTTTTGAATAAATTAGTAGAGCCTTAAGCCTACGCGGGTTATCTCGCCGCCTTCCATTTCGCTGACGACCCAATGGATGCCGTGCCAATCCACGTCGTCGCCCACTACGGGGTGCCCGCCTACCCTCAGCGAGACAAACTCTGCCAGTGTCATATCCTGCTCGCCGGGGCTTAGGGTTAAGCCATAGGCCTGGGCGATATCCTGCATCTGCGCGCTGCCATCTAAGGTGAAAGTACCGAAGAAGGCGCGCTCTTGTTTGAGCTTAGCGTCGCCATTGAACAGGCGGTTGAGCGCGACAAGATCTTCCGTGCGGCCAATCACGCAAATCACATCACCTAGCTTCAAGCGCGTGCTGCCTTTGGGGTGCAGCATGACGTGATTGCGGAACAGCGCCGAAATCAGCGCGCCAGAGGGGAAGCGCAGGAGACGAATGGGAACGTCTTCAAGGTCTTCGTTTTCCACCACGTACACGAACATCTCGAAGTCGTTATCCGGCAGAATGCCCAGCGGGCCTCGGCGGTTGGGCGTGGTGCCTACCGGCACTTCAACCCTTAGCCAGCGGGCCATCAGCGTAAGCGAGCCACCCTGAATCAGCAGCGACATCAGCACCACCGCAAAAGCCACGTTGAAGTAGAGCGAGGCGTTTTCGACCCCCCCAATTAAAGGAAAAATCGCCAATACAATCGGCACTGCCCCGCGTAGGCCTACCCAGGCAATAAAGAAAGTTTCTCGCCAGCGAAATTTAAAGAAGGGTTTAATGGTAATCAGCACCGCGAGCGGGCGCGCAACGAAAATCAGCGCCAGTGCCACAAACCCGGCGGGTAAGGCTACCTCCCATAACTGGCTGGGGGTAACCAGCAGGCCTAACACTAAGAAGAGCCCTATCTGGCTGAGCCACGCTAGCCCATCGTGTACCGGCAGAATAAAGTTAAGGTGCCGCCCGGGCTGGTTACCAATCATCAAACCCGCTAAATAGATTGCCAGGAAACCGCTGCCACCCAGCACGCTGGTTAATCCAAACACGCTAAACCCAAGCGCCAGTGCCAGCATGGCGTAGAGGCCAGGGGCTAAATCCAGCCAGCGCAGCAGTTTGGCGCTCAACCAGCCGCCGCCTATCCCTACGGCTAGGCCAATACCAAACTGAGAAATAAAGAACAGCAGGGTTTCGGTAATACCACCGATATCCCCTACCAGCAGCTCTACCAGCATCAATGTTAAGAAAATTGCCATCGGGTCGTTGGTGCCCGATTCAATTTCAAGCGTGGCCCCTACCCGCTCGTTGAGGTTCACACCTCTGCCGCTAAGCATGGAAAAAACGGCGGCGGCATCGGTAGAGCCCACAATCGCCCCGACCAGCAACCCCTGCACCAACGTGAGGTCAAAGACCCACATGGCGATCACGCCCACTATGGCGCTGGTGATAAAGACGCCAAAGGTGGCCAGCGAAAGGGCCGGACGAAAGCCAACACGGAAGGTTTTAAGACGCGTGCGTAAACCACCATCCAGCAGAATCATGGCCAGCGCTAGGTGGCCGATGGTAAATGCCATGGAGTAGTCGTCGAACTCGACGCCCAGCAGGCCCTCTTCGCCCGCTAGCATGCCAAGGCCCAAGAAAATCAGCAGCAGCGGTACGCCCATCATGGAAGAAAGGCGGCTCGCTAATATGCTGAGCGCCATCAAGGAACCACCTACTAGGAAGAACGTATAAATTGCGTCCATGTCTCTCCGTCTCTACATCAATGCCGTTCTATTATTGCATGCCAGTGCTGAATTTACTGAGCGTGTTCACTTGGTTTGTGTAAAGGGTTTATGCAAGGGGCTAGCCAGGTGCTTTGCCTGAAAGCTAAACTCCGCCGTCATACCATCGGGAGTTGAGGTTATGTTGAACGCTTTTTTGCGTGGCCGTTCATTGCTAGCACTGTCATTGGTCTTTCTTTTATTATTTTCATTTTCAGCGACTTACGCAAACGAAGAGCGTGAAGCAGATATCCCCGAAACGCCTCTCTCTTTACAAAGCGATGTGACAGTTCCTGAAGGGTTATGGGCTACTGACGACAACAGCGTGCCTGAAGAGCTGGAAGAAGCGCCTAGTATGGGGGTGATTCCCCCGCCGCCCCTTGACCCACCGCCGCTCAAACAGCTCACGCTGATGCTGGATTGGTACTTAAGCCCTCAGCATGCTGCCCTTGTTGTAGCGAAAGAGCGTGGTTTATTCGCCGCCCAAGGCCTTGAAATCGAGCTGTTAACACCTGCCGACCCCTCCATTGCGATTAAGCTGCTGGCGGCTGGAGAAGTGGATTTAGCGCTCACCCGTCAGCCACTGCTGCATTTACATGCCCACGACGGCACGCCGATCACACGCATCGCCACACTCATTGAAACGCCGCTCAATGCGGTCATTGTGGCAGGCGAAGCCCCACCACCGGCAGCCGTTGAGGATACCCTGGCGGATTTGCACTACGGTTTTTCCACCCGTGAGGGGCGCGACATGTTGGCAGGACAACTCCTGCCCCTCTCGGTGCGTCAGGTAGATGACTTTGTGCCCCCTGAAAGCGTGCATTTTGATGCCGCCGATGCACTACGTTCGAGCAGAGTCGACGCCGTCACGGACGGTTTTTTCCATACGTTGCCCCAACAGCTCGCTTCCGATGGCATCGTTACCCATACCGTGCGCTATAGCGATATCGATATCCCACGCCACGATGGCCTCATTTTATTGGCTAACAGCGACTCAATGATCCGTCGGGCGACTACTTGGTCGAGGGTGTTGATTGCGTTAGAAGAGGCTAGCAATTGGATGATTGAGAACCCTGAAGACGCGTGGTCGCTACTAATAACGACACACCCAGTGCTAGACAACCCCATCAACCAGAGCACGTGGGGCGACCTACTCCGCCGCGTTGCATTAAGCCCTGCAGCACTAGACGAGCGGCGCTATGCAGCGTTTGAAAGCTACCTGCAAAACGCAGGCGTGACGACCACCAGCCTTCCCGTGGCACGTTTAGCAGTGAACCCCCATTTATTAATAGAACGCTAAAACGCCGCGTATTAAACGACGCACGACCTATCAACGCGCTGGAGCAGCATGCACGATACCCCGTTAGTGTTTATCGATGTGGAAACGACCGGCACCCGTGCCACCCGAGATCGCATTACCGAAATTGCAGCACTTAAGGTGGTAGAGGGAGAAGTCGTTGAGCGGTTTGTGAGCTTGGTGCATCCAGGCATCAACGTCCCCGCACACATCAGCCAGTTAACCGGAATTTATGACGATATGCTGGCCGACGCCCCTGATTTTTCAGCCATCGCTGAGGAGCTGCACGACTGGCTAGGCAGCGCCTGCTTGGTGGCGCACAACGCCCGGTTCGATGCCAGCTTTCTGCGCAACGAATTTAAGCGTGCCGGCTATACCTACCGGCCCCACCTGATATGCACTTTGCGTGTTTCACGACGCTTACACCCCACGCTGCCTAAGCATAATCTTGCCGCGCTACTCGCCCATTTTGATATACCACGCGCGCGCCAACATCGGGCAGAAGATGACGCAACGGCACTATGGAGGTTGTGGCAGGCGTGGCAAACCAAGTATGAGCCAGCGCACTGGAAAGCAGCGCTGGCCGAGGAGCAGCGTCACCGTAGCCTGCCTGCGCACCTCTCTAGCGAGCAGTTAGCTGATTTGCCAAGTGCCCCGGGCGTGTATCTCTTTTATGGCCATAACCGATTGCCGCTTTACGTGGGCAAAAGCATCAATCTACGCAGCCGAGTGTTAGGGCATTTTCAGCGTGATCATCAAGATGACAAAGAGATGCGGCTAGCGCAGCAGATCCAGCACATTGAGTGGGAAGAGACCGCCGGAGATTTAAGCGCGCAGCTGCGGGAAGCGCAGCTCGTAAAAACGCTTATGCCGATTATGAACCGGCAGTTGCGCCGCCAAGGCAGCTTAAAAACGTGGTATTGGCCAAGCGACACAGCTTGCCCCACGCTGGTGAGCGGTAAAGCCATCAGCCAGCCCCAGCCGGGCAAGCTGTTTGGGCTATTTAGAAGTGCCAAAGAAGCAAAAGAGGCGCTGCGGAGCATAGCGGAAGAGTATCAACTCTGCCCACAGGTATTGGGCTTAGAGAAAGGCAAGGGCCGCTGCTTTGCCCACCAGTTGGGCAAGTGCCGAGGAGCATGTTGCCAGCGAGAGCAGCTTGACGAGCACACACAGCGTGCACAGCAGGCGCTTGCCAAGCTACAGGTAAGCGCATGGCCTTGGCCCGGCAGAATCGTGGTGCGTGAAAAAAGCCGCAAAGGTGGACCGGTAGCGCACCACGTCGTCGACCATTGGTGCTACTTGGGCAGCGCGGCCACCAAACGGCGCGCCCAAGCGCTAAAAGGCGACGCGCCGCAGTTTGATGTAGATACCTACCGCATACTGAACCGGTTTTTAAACGCTCCAGAACAGCATCAGCTTACGATTGCGCCGCTATAAACGCATCGATGGCCTGCTGGAACGCATCGGGCTGATCTGCATGTAGCCAATGGCCAGCATTTTTCAGCGTCACCAGCCGCGCTCGCGGCAGCACTTCACGCAGCGCGGGCAGCATTTCGTCACTCACGTAGTGAGACTCGGCACCGCGCAGTACGAGCGTCGCCCCTTCATACGGAGCGTCACCATCGGGCTTCCCGATAATGGCTTCATAGCCGCGCTGGATTTCATCCAGACCAACCCGAACATCCATAACACCGTGCTCGTTACGCACGAGATTAGTTGCTAAAAAGAGCCTTGTAGGACGCGAGTCGACGTGTTCTGCGAGCAAGGCATCTGCTTCGCGGCGGTTGGTGGGTTTGCCTTCACGCACCTGTTCCAAAGCGGCAAACACATCGTCATGACCATGTTGATAGGCCACAGGGGCAATATCCGCCACCATTAACGAAAGGCAGCGCTGTGACGCTTGGCGCGCCAGCGTTATCGCCACTTTGCCGCCCATGGAGTGGCCTAAAATGTGCGCTTGCTCAATACCTAGTTTATCCAGCACGGCCAGCACATCCTGGCTCATGGCACTGTAGCTCATGCCTTCTGCGTGTGGGGAGCGGCCATGATTACGCAGGTCCACCGCCACTACCCGACGCTTGCGCTGCCACACTTTCAAATGCGAGCGCCAGTTATCGGCGCTGCCGAGCAGGCCATGAATCACCACAAGCGGCTGGCTATCGGCATCGGCTTCCGCCTCGGCAGGCAAATCCATCGCATAGAGATCCACAGGGGCATGGTCGGTCATGCTAATTCCTTATTAGTTAAGCAGTTCGCGGCGCAGCGTCGTCCTGGCCTGTCCATACCAATAAACGGCGGGTAAGCCATGCGAGCAACAGGCCATAGAGCGGCAAGAAAAACAGCAGGCTGATCGCTAGCTTAATGACGTAGTCGACGGCGGCAATTTCTACCCAGTGCTGAGCCATAAAGGGGTCAGGACTGTTATAGAAGGCCGTGGCAAAGAAGGCAAACGTATCTGCCAGATTGCCTAAAATGGTCGAACAGACCGGCGCGACCCACCAGGCCCACTGGCGAAGGCGGTCAAACACCTGCACATCCAGCAGTTGCCCAAGCACGTAGGCCAGGAAGCTTGCCACCGCAATGCGTGCGACAAACAGGTTCCACTCGCCCAGCGCCTCAATACCGGCAAAACTACCGCGAGGGAAAATGACCGACACGACATAAGAGACCAGCAGTGCCGGAAACATCACGCGCAAAATAATCGTGCGAGCTGGCCCTTTGCCAAACAGGCGCACCGTCAAGTCGGTCGCTAGAAAGATAAACGGAAAGCTGAACGCTCCCCAGGTGGTATGAAAACCAAACAACGTAAAAGGAAGCTGAACCAGATAATTACTGGCGGCGATAATCGCAATATGGAAAACAACCATCACCAAAAGGCAGCGACGATGCTGAGCCTCAGTTAATGCAAACATACAGATGGGCCTTTTTTTGGAAGAGAGAGGGGTTAGGGAACCCTCGAACAAGCGCGGTAAGCGCCACTGGGGCGCGCATTATACGCCTTCCTCTGTGTAATAAAAGGAGGGAATGCAGCAGTCGAATCAAGGATAGCCGTGAATAAAAGCCGCCCATCGTTGTGGGCGGCTTCTGGCGCATCAGCTAAGCAAGCACTTAGCTATCGGTAGGAGTAGCTCTGTCGGCAGCGCCCACATGATGCTCACGCATTGCCGCATGCACATCGTCTAGGCTGGTAGGGTCATCAATAGTGGAAGGAATACCAAAGGATTTCCCATCGGCAATATTACGCAGCAGCTTTCGCAATATCTTACCCGAACGGGTTTTGGGAAGCCGGTTGACCACCAGCACCTGCTTAAAACAGGCAATGGGGCCAATATGCTCGCGCACCCGCTCAATCAGCTCGGCCTCTAAAGTGGCTTCATCACCGTTAAAGCCGTCTTTAGGAATGACCAATCCTACCGGCAGCTGGCCTTTCAGCTCATCGTGAATACCGATGACGGCACATTCAGCCACCGCCGGATGTGCGCCCACCACTTCTTCCATCTCTCCGGTGGAAAGGCGATGCCCCGCCACGTTGATGACATCATCGGTGCGCCCCATGATGAATAGGTAACCCTCTTCATCAAAGTAACCGCCGTCGCCAGTCAAGTAATAGCCTGGGTAAGCGGCCATATAAGCGCTATGAAAGCGTTGCGGGTCGCGCCAAACACCTACCAAGCAGCCAGGCGGCAACGGCTGCTTGATTACCACACTGCCCTGTTGCATGGCGGGAGCCTGCTCACCATCGCGGTCCAGAATCTGGACATTGAAACCGGGTACAGGGTACGTGGCAGAACCCGCCTTAGTGGCGACAGCTTCAATGCCCGGCAGGTTGGCGGCAATCGGCCAGCCGGTTTCCGTTTGCCACCAGTGGTCAATGACCGGCACATCGAGCAAGTCATCCAACCAGTGGAAAGTCGGTGGATCTAAGCGCTCACCCGCCACATATAAGTGCTGCAGGCTACTGATATCGTACTTTTCTAGCTGCTTGGCGTCGGGGTCTTCTTTTTTGATGGCGCGAAACGCTGTCGGCGCGGTGAAGAAGCTCTTCACTTTGTACTCGTCAATCAATCGCCAAAATGCACCCGCATCCGGTGTTTTCACCGGTTTACCTTCATACACCACCGTGGTACACCCACGCAGCAGCGGGGCGTAAACAATATAGGAGTGCCCGACAACCCAGCCCACATCTGAAGCGGTAAACATCACATCGCCTGGGTTAAGGGCGTAAATAGCCTCCATGGAGTAAGCCAGGGCGACTGCATAGCCGCCCGTATCGCGCACTACGCCTTTGGGCTTGCCGGTGGTGCCAGAGGTATAGAGTACATAGAGCGGGTCGGTGGCTTTCACCGGGACACAGTCGGCAAATGGTGCGTTTGCCACCAGCGCCTGCCAGTCAACATCGCCAGGTTGCAGCTCGGCCCGGTGCGCCTCACGCTGAAACACCACGCAGGCCTCCGGCTTAAAGCTGCTCAGCGAAATGGCCTTTTCCACAATCGGCTTATAGAGCAGCACCTTATCGACTTCTACTCCGCAGGAGGCAGCAATCACCACTTTCGGTTCAGCGTCTTCAATGCGAGCCGCGAGCTCGTGAGGCGCAAAGCCGCCAAACACTACCGAGTGCACCGCCCCTAAACGGGCACAGGCATACATGGCAATCAGCGCTTCAGGCACCATCGGCATATAGATAATGACACGGTCGCCTTTGGTGACCCCCAGCTGGGCAAGCCCTCCCGCGCAGTGCGCGACTCGGTCACGCAGCTCAAGGTAGCTAATCGTTTGCTTGGAGTGGGTCACCGGGGAGTCCCAGTAAATGGCGGGCTGCTCTCCACGCCCCTGCTCTACATGGTAATCAATGGCGGCATAGCACATATTCAGCTCACCATCGCCAAACCAGCGGGCGTGTTGCTGATCGTCGTAAGTGAGGATAGTGCTGGGGGGCGTGTACCAAGGCAGTTTTTTGGCCTGCTCGGCCCAAAAGATGTCTGGCTGCTCGATAGAGTGCTGGTAGGTGTGCTGGTAGAGGCTCATGGTGACCTTGTGATTATTGTGTCAGTGAAGAAGCATCTTAGTAGTCAAGATGGATTGTTGACACTTTATAAAGTAACTACCGATCACACCCTCATACTATGGGATAAAACGCGACCAAAGCCGTATAAAAACGCAGACATTGTCGACAAATACACGTGCACTACCATTGATAGAGCGTTAAACCCACATTTGGACAAAAACCGCTAAATTACTGATCATTAAACAACCCAATCCTCGCGACGCGACGATGGCTACATAATCTATAACAACGCTGTCACAACAGTGTAGGCAAGGAGATCCTCATGTCTGCTTCTACTAGCGCCGCTGCACGTCTTCTGGAACATAACTGTCATGCCATTGAGGCAGGCACCAACCTGCTGAAAGCGCTGGCGAACGAGAAACGGCTTCAGATTTTGTGTCTACTGGCGGAAAAAGAGCTGTCGGTTACCCAGATCAACCAACAGCTGTCGCTAAGCCAGTCGGCGCTGTCTCAGCATCTGGCAATTTTGCGTCGTGACCAATTAGTGAATACGCGCCGAGAGTCTCAAACCATTTACTACTCTTTGAGCAGCGAAAGCGCCAAGGCGATCATTGCCACCCTGGCGCAACATTACGCAGCGTAACGTGCTGTTACTGCTTGTTTATCAAGCCCTCAACGGCGCTGCCACCCTGCTGCTTCTATTACCCCTAACGACTTGACCACGGCATGCTCCACACCCGCCGAAATCGCAAGCCCTACTTTGCGGCTGATGGTTTTCGGCGGCTCTAACTTCACACGGTACACCTGGGCCTGCGCAATGCGCTCTACCAGGTAGGCTTCACTGGTGCCCACGCTATCCACCAGCTTTTGCTCAAGCGCTTCGCTGCCGTACCAGATCTCACCGGTGGCTAGTTTTTCAATATCCATCTCAGGCCGGTGACTCGACACATACGTTTTGAATAGGCGGTGTGTATTTTCCAAATCATCGATGAATTTTTCACGCCCTTCTTGAGTGTTTTCGCCTAGTACGGTGAGCGTGCGCTTATATTTGCCTGCGGTGAGTAGCTCCACATCGATATCATTACGCTTGAGCAGTCGGTGAATATTAGGCACTTGCGCCACTACACCAATAGAGCCAATCACCGCAAACGGCGCTGCCTTAATATGATGAGCAGTGCAGGCCATCATATACCCACCGCTGGCCGCAACTTTGTCTATGCAGACCGTCGTGGTCAGCCCGGCTTCTCGTAACCGGTCTAGCTGGGCGGCAGCCAAGCCGTAGGCATGTACTAGGCCACCGGCTGATTCCAAACGCACAATCACTTCATCATAGGCACTGGCCACATCGATGACTGCCGATACCTCCTGGGCGAACTGCTCGGCCTGAGAAGCTTTAATATCGCCATGAAAATCCAGCACCCACACTTTTTGACGGCTTTGGCTATCGCTTTTGTCTTGCTTGGCCGCCTTTTGTCGTGCCTTTTCTTCTTGGCGAAACGCTTTTAATAACTTTTTGCGTGCGCCTTGCGCAGTAGTGGTGACACGCAGTCGACGATGCCGATGTCGGCGCTGGTCATTTAGCGACTCGACCTGTAGCTTCAAGCCATGGTCGTTACTCTCTTTGCTGCGCATGACCATTAACAGCACTACCCCAGCGGCCACCATCACCAGGGTGGTTTGTAGTAAGAATGTGCCCATCTCTGCGAGCCATTCAGCCATTGTTACTCTCCTTTTGCTGTGTTTAAACGTTTAAAACGTTTAGCTTTTTTACTATTCGGCACACATACTCGGCACAGGTTGCTCATCAGACTTGATTAAAACAATTGTTTGAAATAGTCTCACCTGAGGCATCACCTGTTTGTTACCCAATTAACGCTTAGGAACTTACCTATGTCATCCAATACGCTTGAAAAGTTGCAGTCCCGCTTCAACCCAGAGGCTGCTAAAGGTATGAATGAGGTTTTCCAGTTTCATTTTTCTGATGCCGGTAGCCACTATCTGGATATTCAGGACGGTACGCTAGGGGTACATGAAGGCGAACACGATGATCCTTCGGTTAGCCTGAGCATGAGCACTGACACCTTGAAAGGTATTATGAACGGTGACATCAACGGCATGACTGCGTTTATGACCGGCAAGCTAAAAGCCACCGGCAACGTGATGCTGGCCACCAAGCTGACTAGCCTATTCCCTGGCCAGTAAGCTGCTCTATCAGCGCCACTTGGCCAAGTGAGTTTCGATCAAGTCTCGTGAAATGGAGTACGGCGGCGGCAGTGAAGGTAACTGCCGTGGCGAAAACCACGCGGCATCGCTAATTTCCACGCCATCAATCTTGATGCGCCGCGTGGTGGCTTCAGCGAAAAAGCCAAACATCAGCGAATGGGGAAACGGCCACGCTTGGCTATGGTGATAACGCAACTGATCGACATGCACCCCCACTTCTTCAAAGATCTCACGATGCACAGCCTCTTCAGCAGACTCGCCCGGCTCAATAAATCCCGCTAACGTGGAGTAGCGTCCAGGGGGAAATCGCGGGCTACGCGCGAGCAACATCGCTTCACCACTGGTGACCAGGGTAATAATACAGGGGGAGATACGTGGGTAATTACGATGCCCACAGGCATAGCAGTGCATGGCAAACTCTGCTTCGAGCTTGGTGGCTTTTTCCCCACAACGACCGCAAAAACGATGATTCTCAAGCCAAGCGCCTACCTGCAACGCGGTAGAGAGCAGGCCAAACCAAGAGGCCGGCAGCTCCCCTAGCCACTGCCTTCCTTCAATCCAGTCATCTCCTGGCTTATTCTCCACCAGCAGCGCTACGGGCTCATCGTGCCAGTAGCAAAGCGGTTGCATGTGCTCACTCCACGGCTGAAACGGCTGCAGCGGATTTAGCTCGCCGGTTAAAGGCGCTGGCGCAATATGGCTTCGGGAAACACGGATCACCCGCCCTTCCCTGGCATGATGAGGAATCTCACGTTTAAGCATCGGCAGTGGTACCGTCTAACGACTCTTGAAACCAGCGCAACTGATGCGCTTCGCACTTGGCTTGATGCGCAGCGCGCTCTTCAGCGCTGGGCCGCACGACCCGCAACTGCCCCGGCGCTAACGACAGACGCTGCACCGACAGACCTTCGCTGGCTTGGTTTTGCTGTTTTTTATCGCCACCGCTATCGGCATCTAACGTTAAGGCTGTTTGGCCGCCGGTCATTGCCAGATAAACATCGGCAAGAATTTCGGCGTCTAACAGTGCCCCGTGGAGCACCCGGTGCCCATTATCAATATCGTAACGCTTACACAGCGCATCTAGATTGTTACGCTGGCCGGGGTGCATCTCCCGGGCCATGACCAGCGTATCTAAAATACGGCAGTGGTCTCGCACGGGGCCAAGCGCCGGTGCTTGGCGGCGCTTGTTGAGCATGCCTAGCTCATGGTCGATAAACCCAACGTCAAAGGGCGCGTTATGAATGACCAACTCGGCCCCTTCAATGAACGCCCAGAAGTCATCCGCCACCTCAGCAAACACCGGCTCATTCGCCACCTTGGCATCGTCGATGCCGTGTACCGCCACTACCTCAGCGTCGATGTGGCGCTCTGGGTTAATGTACTGGTGATAAGTACGCCCGGTAAACCGACGATTAATCATCTCGACGGCACCTATTTCTACTAACCGGTGGCCATCTTTGGGGTCAATGCCCGTCGTTTCCGTATCCAGAATTACTTGGCGCATGCCGATCTCCTCTGGTGTTCATCAATGGCTTCATTCGCCAGTTCATCTGCACGCTCATTGCCTGGGTGACCACTGTGCCCTTTCACCCAATGCCACTCCACCCGGTGGCGCTGAGTCTCTTCATGAAGGGTTTTCCAAAGCTCGGCATTTTTAACCGGCTGTTTGGCCGCTGTTTTCCAGCCGCGCTTAATCCAGTTATGAATCCATTGGGTGATGCCTTGGCGCACATACTGTGAGTCGGTCCAGAGCGCCACATCGCAGGGCTTATTCAACGTACGCAGGGCCATTATCGCCGCCATGAGCTCCATGCGATTATTGGTCGTATCCTCTTCATAGCCTTTTAAGGTTTTCTGGTGGGTACCGCTTTCCAACACCACCCCCCAGCCACCCGGGCCTGGATTCCCTCGACAGGCCCCATCGGTATATACCGTCACCTGGGGCAGCCCCTCGGCTGCTTGCTTACTCACGTTCACTATCCTTTTTTAGACGACGATGACCTGACGGGTATCGCATCGGGGCACCCGTACGGGTCGCCCCCAATGATGAAGGCGAAACGGGCGCACGCAGACCAAACTTGACCCGCTGAATGGGTGCATGGCGCTGACGGCGCTGGGCTTGAATCATATAACTTTCGCCAAGCGGCAAATTATGCCGACGCCCAAGTGCCTCCCAACGCTCCCCACAGGCGGTACTCATTGGGCCACGAAAACAACAATAGTCTACGCGTTCCACCTCAAAATCGACAAACGCCAGCCAATCTTTAAGGCGGTTTGCCGAGCGCCACTGGCCGCTCCATGGGAAGTCATCCTGCTGCTTTCTCCAGCGCCGGCTCAACCCATTTAACCCTATGGGGTTAAAGCCAAATAGCACCAACACACCGTTATCAGCGGTTACCCGGGCAGCTTCTTGCAGTGTGAAATGGGCATCAGGAAGGTATTCAAGCCAGTGGTGTATGACGACGGTATCCAGACAACGATCAGGCAGTGCCAATTGATCCGGCGGGCATACCAGGGTGGAGTCGCTCTGGGCCAAGGCAAGACTTGGCGACCAACGAATGGGGTGGGCAATCGCAGACATGGTCATCAGCGCTGGGCCTATGCTCATTTCTAGACTGTGCCTGCCTTTGCGGCCCTCCACCACAGGGCCCAAGCAGGCGCGCTGGGTTTCCCATAGGGCGCGGCCCGCGTCTGTTTGCCAGTATGACTGCGCGTCTGTCATACGCTGGGCAAGGCTAGTGGCCTTTGGCGAATTTGACATAAACGGCGCTTCCCTCCACAGTAACTGCTTTTTAGCGACGCTATGCGTCATATTCCAAGCACAGCAGCGCTTTTTTGAACATTTAAGCGTTTTGAATCGTTAGGCTTTTTGAACATTTTTACATTAAAGGATCTCGCCCATGATGAGCGTGACACCGATTCCCGCCCTAAGCGACAACTATATTTGGCTTATCCGACAAGATACCAGCCAAAGCGTTTGCGTAGTGGATCCCGGTGAAGCAGCGCCCGTCATCGAGTTTCTGGAGCGTGAAGCGCTTACCCTGGATACGATCCTGATTACCCACCACCATCAGGATCACATTGGTGGACTTGAGACGCTGATCAATCGCTACTCTCCTCGAGTCATCGGTCCCGCCAATCCCGACATCAACGGCATCGATGAGCGTGTGGGTGAAGGTGACCAAGTACGTATTATGGGCCGCCTGTTTGAAGTGATGGCCACACCCGGTCATACGCTCGACCACATCAGCTACTTTACACCGGGCATCCCCGCTTTACTGTTCTGTGGCGACACCCTCTTTTGCGCCGGTTGCGGGCGTTTATTTGAGGGAAGCCCAGAACAGATGTTTACCTCATTGAACCGTTTTGCGGAACTCCCTGAGGATACGCTGGTCTTTGCAGCGCATGAATACACGCAGGCGAACCTGACGTTTGCACGTGCTGCCGACCCTGAGAATGATGCTGTTACGCACGCACTTCAGGAGTGTGAGAAGGCACGGTCATTGGACCGGCCGACCTTACCCAGCACGATAGGACGCGAGCTGAAAATCAATCCCTACCTGCGCGTGGGCACCGATAGCGTGCGCCAAGCGGCAGGCACCCAGGGAGAAAATGATGATGATCTCGCCACGTTCACCACTCTGCGGGAGTGGAAGAACCGTTTTTAAGAACGCTATCGAATAGAAACGAACCCACTATGACCTATCGAACGATTCGCCAGCGCTTACTACTAAGCGCTGGGAGCACTGTAATTATGGGCCTTTTTTTGGCCGCGGCGGCAAGTTCACAAGCCTCTGCCACCGACCCAAACCACACCTATACCACTGTGAATGATGCCACCGCCAACAATGGCAGTGTGAATAGCACTTCACGTTTTCAGCCGACGGCCCTGCATCACCATTTCTGGGAAGCCCTTGTGCTTGAACCCCAGGATGCCTGGAGCTCACTGCGTTCGAGCTTTCAATGGCAAGAAAAAAATCTCCCCGCCGATGCCCAGGCGAGAGTTGATGAGTGGATCGAATACTACCGCTCTAGCCCACAGAACATCGCGGCCATCACCGAGCGTGCCACGCCATGGCTTGCCTGGATTGCCCAGCAGGTGAGTGACCGCGGATTGCCAGGCGAGCTTGCCCTTATTCCCTTTGTTGAAAGCTCATTTGACCCTCATGCCCGAAGCCATTTAGGGGCTGCAGGCCTTTGGCAGTTTATGCCAGGAACCGGCGATGCTCTGGGCCTGGTTCGTAACGGGAATTATGATGGCCGCTTAGATGTAGTGACCTCTACCGATGCTGCACTGGACTATCTAGAAATGCAGGCAGATGAGTGGTACGAAGGAGACTTGATGCTTTCGTTAGCTGCTTATAATGCAGGAGCGGGCACCGTCAATCGCGCTCAGCGCCAAGCACAGAGCCAAGGCTTAAAAGGCCAATACTGGGATCTATCGCTGCCCCAAGAAACCATGCAGTACGTGCCCAAGCTCAAAGCGATTGCAACCATCATCAACGACCCCGAAGCATATGGCGTTAGCCTGCCGGATATCCATCCAGACCCCGCGTTTGCCAAAGTGCAGCTGGAACAGCCGGTGAGCTTAGCCCAGGCTTCTCAGTTGCTGGATGTAAGCCAGTCCGCGCTGGCCGAGCTAAACCCTGGCCTGCTAAACGGCAGCCTCGACCCAAGCAGTGCACAAACCCTCTTAGTGCCGGAAGAAGTGGATACACAGGTGTTAGCTCAGCTTTCGCAATCCGACAATACCTCGCTCGCGTCAGCTAGCACACCTTCCGTGCACCGTGTAGAAAGTGGCGATAATCTTTCCGCGATTGCCGCACAGTATAATCTTGATCAGCAAGACTTAATCAGGTGGAATGCCATAGAGCGCCCAGAGGCACTGCAGCCAGGACAACTGCTTTCTCTTTCTGGCCAGTAGCGGAGCCAAGCGCTCTGCTGGGTGACACGTGGACGTTATGACGATTGGGTTAGCTAGCACTTGGGGTGCTAGCAGATATTTTTGTTAATGATTAGCTTGTTACCACCCGGTTTTGTTACTACCCGGTTTTGTCACTACAGGAAGTTACCAATGCCACGCGGTGTCATGTTTACTAAAACGCTGTTGCTGATGAGCGGCTTACTGCTGAGCTTGTCGCTATTTGCCTCCGAAGTGTCCATTGAGGCCACCGCAGCATCCCCTGTTGAAACCGTTCACGGCCTATCGCTTTACGATAGTCCGGAACTGCCGGATGGATTTGCTTACTTTCCCCACGTGAACCCCCAGGCACCCAAAGGCGGCTCTATTACTCATACCGCCGTAGGCGGTAGCTTCGACTCGACCAACCCTTTTATTATTCGCGGCACCCCTGCCACGGGCATTTCGCAAATTTATGACACATTAATGGCCAGCAACCCAGGCGAGCCCTTTAGCCTTTACGGGTTATTAGCCAAAGGGGTGCGTTTAGATCCTGAGCGCCAGTGGATTGAGTTCGATATGCGCGAAGAGGCCCGCTTCCAGGATGGCGAGCCGGTGACGGCTTACGACGTGGTGTTCTCATTTGATCTGCTACGCGACCAGGGTAACCCCTTCTATGCCAGTTACTACGCGGGCGTTGAGCGGGTTATTGCCCTAAACGAACACCAGGTGCGCTTTGAGTTCAATGATGCAGAGTCGCGAGAGCTACCGCTGATAGTAGCGCAGCTCCCCATTCTCCCACGCCACTATTGGGAGCCCCGTGACTTTAGTGCACCAACTCTGGCTGCCCACCCTGGCTCAGGCCCCTACCGCATTAGTGAGGTCGACCCAGGACGGCGCATTGTGTACCAGCGCAACGAAGATTACTGGGGGAAAGACCTCCCAGTGAACGTGGGGCGCTACAACATTGACCGCGTGGTCTATGAGTATTATCGAGACCGGGATATCGCCTGGGAGGCATTTAAAGCCGGACTCACGGACTTTCGTACTGATGCCCGTGCAGCCACTTGGGCCATTGGCTACGACTTCCCCGCTTACCGGGACGGCCTCATTAAGCGCATCACCGTCCCCGACGTGAACCCGTCGATGATGCAGGCGTTTGTGTTCAACCTGCGCGAAGAGAAGTTCCAAGACCCACGGGTGCGCGAAGCCTTGAGTCTGACGTTCGACTTTCCATGGTTGAATACCAATATTTTCTACAACACCTATGCGCGCACAGAGAGCTTTTTCCAGAACTCCGAAATGGAAGCCGTTGGCCCCCCTTCGGAAGAGGAACTGGCGCTGCTGGCACCGTTTCGTCAAGAGCTGCTGGCCTCTCACCGTTCAGAGCGGCTCTTTACCGACGCCCTCCCTATCGAACAACCTGTAGAACTACGCGAGCGGCTGAGACGAGCGTTAGACCTCCTGCATGACGCAGGCTATCGCGTTGAAGATGGCGTTTTGGTGAATGCCGATGGCCGCCCACTGTCGCTGGAAGTGCTGCTGTACGACTCTGGCTTAGAACGAGTCGTACAACCTATGTTGCGCAATATGGCGCGCTTAGGTGTTCAAACATCACTGCGTATTGTCGATATTAACCAGTACCTTAACCGGGTACGTGATTACGATTATGACATGGTGATTAGCCACTTCCCGCAATCCAACAACCCCGGCAATGAGCAGCGGGATTACTGGACCAGCGCCGCGGCAGAAGCGCCCCAAAGCCGAAACCGCATGGCATTGGCTCACCCGGCCGTTGATGCTCTGGTGGAACAGATCATTCGCGCTGATAATCGCGAATCCCTGGATACCGCCACCCAAGCCCTTGACCGTGTGCTGCGCTGGGGCTTTTATGTCATTCCTCACTATCACTCTGGCGAGACGCGCATCGCGGTATGGGATAAATTCGGTTACCCCGAGCCTTTCCCTGCCTATGCCATGGACCTAGACGCTTGGTGGGTAGATACCGATCGTGAAACAGCTCTTCAGCGACGTAACCGCCGCCGCTGATACTAAATGCCGCTGAGCGTCGCTAATTAACAACGGCTTGTTTGCTTAACCTCGTGGAGTGCGCTGTGGCACGTTATACCCTACGCCGACTGCTACTGATGATTCCGACGCTGTTCGGCATCATGTTGCTTAACTTCATGATTGTTCAAGCCGCTCCCGGCGGGCCCATTGACCAAATGCTGGCCCGCTTTGAAGGAGCCAATGCTATGGCTAGCACCCGGCTCGACATGGGCGGTGCTGATGTACAGATCAACGACGACTCCCGTGGAGCGCGGGGGATTGATCCGCGCTTTATTGAGCAGCTAGAGCAGCAGTTTGGCTTCGACAAACCTGCCCATGAGCGTTTTCTTGGCATGATGGCGGATTACCTGACCTTCGATTTTGGCACCAGCTTTTTTCGAGACCGGCCGGTCATTGATCTAATGATTGAGCGACTGCCAGTGTCAATTTCCCTAGGTTTATGGACCACTCTATTGGTCTACTTAATCTCTATACCTCTAGGGATTCGCAAGGCACTGCGCCATGGCTCTCGCTTTGATGTATGGACATCAGGGCTGGTCATTGTCGGCTACGCCATCCCCGGTTTTCTGTTCGCTATCCTACTGATTGTGCTGTTCGCTGGCGGCACCTATCTAGACTGGTTCCCGCTGAGGGGCCTCACCTCGCCCGACTTTGCCGAGCTTTCCACCTGGGGCAAGGTAAAAGACTACTTCTGGCATATCACTCTACCGGTCATTGCCGCGGCTATTGGCAGCTTCGCCACGCTGACCATGCTGACGAAAAACAGCTTTCTGGATGAGATCCACAAGCAGTACGTACTAACCGCCCGCGCTAAAGGGGCTGATGAGCAGCGCATTTTATACGGGCACGTGTTCCGCAATGCCATGCTGATTATTATCGCGGGGCTGCCTTCTGCGATGATCGGTATTTTCTTCACCGGCGCACTATTGATTGAAGTGATTTTTTCCCTGGATGGGCTGGGCCTTTTAGGGTTTGAGGCGGTTATGCAGCGGGACTACCCGGTGATTTTCGGCACGCTGTTTCTTTACACCGTGATTGGCCTGCTGCTCAAGCTGATTTCGGACTTGACCTATGTGTGGGTAGACCCGCGTATCGATTTTGCATCGAGGGAGTCTTAATATGCGCTTTATTACCTCACACCTCTCCCCGATCACTCTGCGCCGAATGGCAGCGTTTAAAGCCAACCGCCGCGCCCAGGTATCGCTTTGGCTGTTCGGCGCGCTCTTCATTGCCAGCCTGTTTGCCGAACTCATCGCCAACGACAAACCCATCGTGATGCAGTACGACGGGCAGTGGTACGTTCCTCTGCTGGTGGACTACCCCGAGACGGAATTTGGCGGTTTCTTGCCCACTCGCACCGACTATTTGGACCCCTTTATTCAGCAGCAGATCAGTGATAACGGCTGGGCGATCTGGCCGATCATTCCCTTCTCTTACCAAACCCTCGACATGCAGATGACGCAGCCTTCACCTGCGCCGCCGGACAGCCGCCACTGGCTAGGCACGGATGACCAGGGCCGCGATGTGCTGGCCCGCGTCATCTACGGCTTTAGGCTTTCCGTGGCCTTTGCGTTGGTACTGACAGCGGGCTCATTGGTGATTGGGGTCTTCGCAGGCGGCGTACAGGGTTACTTCGGGGGCAAGGTGGACCTCATTGGCCAGCGAGTCACTGAGATTTGGTCGGGGCTACCGGTACTGTTTTTATTGATCATTCTGGCCAGCTTTGTGCAGCCAGGTTTCTGGTGGTTATTAAGCATCATGCTGCTATTTTCCTGGTTGGGGCTGGTGGACATTGTCCGTGCCGAGTTTTTGCGCGCCCGCAACTTGGAGTATGTACGCGCCGCCAAAGCCATGGGGCTGCCATCACGGCTTATTATGTGGCGGCACGTTCTGCCCAACGCCATGGTGGCTACGCTGACCTTTATTCCGTTTATTTTTACCGGCGCGATTGGCACCTTAACTGCGCTGGATTTCTTGGGCTTTGGCTTGCCGCCGGGAGCGCCCTCCCTGGGTGAACTCGCGGCGCAGGGCAAAAATAACCTGCACGCCCCGTGGCTGGGCATTACCGCATTTATGACGCTGGCCGTCATGCTTTCCCTGCTGGTGTTTATTGGTGAAGGCCTGCGCGATGCCTTCGACCCACGTCACGTTAAACAGCGCCCTAACTCTATCCAGCAAACCTCTGTCCAGAAAACCTCCGCCCAGGAAACGTCTCATGTCTGAGCCTACTGCCAAACCGCTACTGCGACTTGATGAGCTAACAGTAGCCTTCGATGGCAAGGTCGTTGTAGACGCTCTGTCGCTCACGGTTAACGCTGGTGAAACGCTGGCCATTGTAGGGGAATCAGGCTCGGGCAAGTCGGTTTCCGCGCTCTGTTCCATAGACCTTTTGCCAAGTAACGCGGAAGTTCGCGGCCAGCGCTGGCTAGAAGAGACCGATCTGAATAAGCTCAGCAACCGCGACTGGAACGGCATTCGCGGCAATCGCGTGGGGTTTATTTTTCAAGAGCCAATGACATCGCTCAACCCGCTGCACCGCATTGGTAAGCAGATTGGCGAAACCCTGAGGCTTCATCAAGGCCTCAGCGGTTCAGCCGCTCGCAGCAAGGCAAAAATGCTGCTTGAGCAAGTCAAGCTGCCCCGCCCTGAAGAATTGCTGGATGCTTGGCCCCATCAGCTCTCTGGCGGCCAGCGCCAGCGGGTAGTGATTGCTATGGCCATTGCCAACAACCCCGCACTATTGATTGCTGATGAGCCGACTACCGCGCTTGATGTCACCGTACAGCAGGACATACTTGCGCTGTTGAAAGAGCTGCGTGACCACCACGGCATGGGCGTGCTGTTGATCAGCCACGACTTGAACCTTGTTCGCCGCCATGCCGACCGTGTCTGCGTGATGTACCAAGGCAAGGTGCAGGAAACCGGCAGCGTGGCCCAGGTGTTTAGCCATCCACAAAGCGACTACACCAAAGCGCTGATTGCCGCCGAGCCCGAAGGCCGCCCCGCTGAGCCAGTGAATACCACACCGTTACTGACGGCTCAGCAGCTACGAGTCAGTTTTAAACGCCCCAAGACAGGTCTGTTTCAGCGGCAACCGCCGGCGTTTGAGGCCTTAAAAACCACCAACTTGACCATCGCCCCAGGGGAAACGCTTGGGATAGTCGGTGAATCAGGTTCCGGAAAAACGACGTTAGCGTCGGCGATTATGCGCTTGGTGACTAGCCAAGGAGAGGTGCAGCTGGGCGATGCCACGCTCAGCCAGCTGTCGGGTGATGCGCTGCGCCGCCAACGCCATCGTCTGCAGATGGTGTTTCAGGACCCCTACGGTGCCCTGTCACCACGCATGCCGGTATTTGATATTGTCAGTGAGGGGCTGCGTTTTCACTTCCCGACGCTGAGTGAAGCGGAAGTCACCGAGCGGGTTCACCGCACCCTGCGTGAAGTCGGCTTGCCGGAGAGCTGCGCAGCACGTTACCCCCACGAGTTTTCTGGCGGACAGCGCCAGCGCATCGCCGTGGCGCGGGCAATTATTTTAGAGCCAGAGCTACTGGTGCTTGATGAACCCACGTCCGCCCTTGATCGCACCGTGCAAAAGCAGCTGGTGATCTTGTTGCGAGAGCTTCAGGCTCGCCGCCAGCTCAGCTATCTGTTTATCAGCCACGATCTTGCCGTTGTGCGCGCTATGGCTCACCGCATCATGGTGCTCAAAGATGGTGAAGTAGTGGAGCAAGGTAACTGCCTGGAAGTGCTCGCCGCCCCTCAGCATGCCTACACCAAAGCGCTGATCGAAGCCGCACACCTGCACTAGGTTTCTGCCTCGCTTACTTTCGATTGGGTCAATGAATCGGGCAGGCAAATTGAAAGTGATGGCTATAAGATAACGGTATAAAAATTCATGCCTACTTCACTACAAAAACGCCGCCATGGATATAGAATCCATGGCGGCGTCTTGAGGATCATCAACGCTTAAAAGCTGGCGATCTCTTCTGCCGTCAGCTCCCGCCACTCTCCAGGGGCCAAGTCATCTGGCAGCACCACATCGCCAATCGAGCGGCGATGCAACGCATTCACATGGTTGCCTAAGGCAACAAACATGCGCTTCACCTGATGGTAACGCCCTTCCGTGATGGTCAGTTCCGCCTGCTGTGGAGTCACAAATCGCAGCGTGGCAGGCTGTGTCGGTGTTTCTTCACCGTCCAAGAGGATGCCTTGCGCTACTTGCTCTACCGCCCATTGGGCAGTCTCGCCTTCCATCGGTTCGGCTAACTCCGCGACATACACTTTGGCGCAGCGATGGCGTGGTGAGGTCACTCGGTGAGACCACTGCCCATCATTCGTTAGCAGTAATAGGCCAGTGGTATCCACATCGAGCCGCCCAACGGGCTGCAGTCGCTCTACCTTAGGCAAATCGATAATATCGATCACTCGCGGGTAAAGCCCCCGGCGTGCGGTACACTCGACATCCACCGGCTTATGCATCATTACGTAGCGAAGACCCACTAAGGCAAGCCTCTCGCCATTTAATTTCACTTCGTCATTCTCGGTATCAATCTGGGTGGCCGACTGTTTAATCGGCTCACCGTTGAGCGTCACTTCACCGTTTTTAAGCGCGCGTTTTGCCAAGCTGCGGGTGAGCGGCGAAGTCTCACTTAAAAAACGATCAAGTCGCATTATTGGCCCACTCCTGGCAGTAACGAAAAGTGGTCGGCATCTTGCCAGGCAGGAAATTTTTCACGAAAGGCATCTAGGTCCGTTTTATCTAGCGTCCCCGTTTCAATAAACGGAGTATGGGCAGGTCGGTCGATGAGCGGTTCGCCCTTAAAGTCGACCAGCATGGAGTCGCCACTATAGGACAGCCCCTTGGCATCCTCCCCTACGCGGTTCACACCGACCACATAGGCGAGGTTTTCTACCGCGCGCGCCTGCAATAGCGTACGCCACGGATGCCGCCGAGGAGCGGGCCAGTTAGCCACGCACAGAATGGCATCATACTCGAAATGCTCACCCTCTGCTGGCTGCTGGCGCATCCATACGGGAAAGCGCAGGTCGTAGCACACGCTCAGCTGTAGCTTAAACCCCTTCAGCTCGACGATATGGCGCTCTTTACCCATCCCGTACCGCTCGTGCTCACCGGCCATGCGAAACAGGTGGCGCTTGTCGTAGTAGCTAAGTTCACCCTGCGGCGTAGCCCACACCATGCGGTTGAAGTACTGACCATCGTCGACAATAGCAACGCTGCCGGTGATCACACAGCCTCTTGCCTTCGCTTGGGCCTGTAGCCAGGCAACGCTCTGGCTCTCGGCCATGGGCTGGGCCATTTCCCGAGAGTTCATGGTAAAACCGGTGGCGAACATCTCGGGCAGGACAATTAAGTCCGTATCGCGACTATCTAAATCACCCAACAGCGCGGCTAAATGGTCGTGGTTGGCTTGAGGATCTTCCCAGCGTAAATCGCACTGCACCAAGCTGGTTTTTAATTGGCTCATGCCGCGTCTCCTTTGCATCAGTGTCTTTATCAATTGTGTGCTAGATTAGCATTTTTACTTAATGAGGCTGCTATGCTTCCATCCGCTCCACGGGACCCTGAAGCGGTCAAAGGCGTTATGTTTGGCTTAACGGCCTATACCATGTGGGGCTGCTTCCCGCTGTTCTTCGCTCTGTTTGACGGCATTCCCGCGTTTGAAATTTTGATTCACCGAATTTTGTGGTCGTGCCTGTTTTTAGTCGGGCTTATTAGCGTACTGCGCCGCTGGCCGCCGGTGGTGGCGGCGCTGGTGCAGCCTAAACGCTTGGGTCGCGTATTAGCCTGCGCGCTACTGATCGCGTTTAACTGGGGCATCTATATCTATGCGGTGGAAAACGAGCAGGTATTGCAGGCCAGTTTAGGCTACTTTCTCACGCCATTGGTAAATGTAGCGCTGGGGATGCTGGTGCTGCGTGAAGTCATGGCAAAGCTTCAGCTGGTGGCACTTGGCCTTGCCAGCCTCGCCATCGCTATTCAATTTATCATGCTGGGTGAATTGCCGTGGATTAGCCTGCTGCTGGCGCTAAGTTTTGGCAGCTATGGGCTATTTAGGAAACAGGTACCACTAGACGGGCTTTCGGGGCTGTTTGTGGAAACACTGTTGCTCTTCCCTCTCGCGCTAATGGCATTGACATGGATGAGCTGGCAGGGCGAATCACACTTTATTCACGATGTGCCTATGTCGGCCCTGTTGGTGGTGAGTGGCGTGTTAACTGCTCTGCCGTTAATGGCGTTTGCAGGCGCAGCCCGTCGCTTACGCTTGGCCACGCTAGGGTTTTTAATGTACATCAACCCCAGCATTCAGTTCGTCATTGCCCTGACCGTCTTTGGTGAGCCGCTGGGCATTATCCAACTGGCCACGTTCTTAATGATCTGGACAGGGCTTGCACTCTACTCCTGGTCATCCTGGCAATCACGCACGCGCCAAGCGGCTGCTTGAAGCTGGCAGCGCTGCCTGTTCTGAGGGGACGCCGCTGGGGGTTACCTCCTTTTCAGGCTGGTAGCCCACCCGGAAGCCTCCCCAGTGCTTACCATTAATATAGATGGGCACTGATAGATCATGCATCACTTCACCCGTGTCGCGTTTGTAGGTTTGCAACAATAGTGGCTTCTCGTGGGCACCGCACCGGCTACCGGTGGGGTCATCAAAAATACGCTTGCTGCGGCAAAACTTTAGGTCATGGTCGTAATCGCCGGTGGGCGCTTGGCTAACCGCTGTATTGTGCGTCGGCACGTAGCCGTTTCTATCACAGGCAATGGCGTAGCTAAGGCCATATTCGCTGAGTAAGGGCTCTTGGAGCGTGGGTAGCTGCTGATCCGTAAACTGATCAAACCCGGTGTGGTACAGCGGCGGCTTTGTACCCTTAATAGTGGCGTAGTCAGGCTGGAATAGCGCGGTTTCTGACAGCTCTCCTCGGGCAATGGCTTTTTCAAACAATTTGCCAATGCGGTCGGCGGTTTGCCGTGCGGCTAAGAACACCGTTTGATGCCGCCCCAATAAACGCTGCTGCGCCAGCTCGCCATCAACGCCCTCTGCGGCATCCATTAATGCGCGCGCTTGCAGCGCTAATTCATGCATATTGCGGTTGCCTTCATCCACATCGTCTTCGAGTTGACGCAGGCTATCGGCCACGGTTTGACTGTGCTCTTTGGTGCTACTCATGGCGTCCGCCACGCTGGTAATTTCCTGCTGTACTTGATCAAACTCTTCGGTGATCGTTGCCAAACTACTGCCCACCCGCTGCATGCCTTGGGAGCGCTCGCGAACCCGCGTCATTAAGTCCCCCATGGTGGCGACCACACTCTGCCCGCTTTGATGCATGTCCTTGACCAATTCATCAACGCTTTGCGTCGCCGTGGATGTTTTCAAGGCAAGATTACGCACTTCACCCGCGACCACGGCAAACCCTCTGCCATGCTCCCCGGCCCGGGCAGCTTCGATGGAGGCATTAAGCGACAACAGATGCGTTTGCTCAGCGATATCTTCAATCATTGAGGTAACGCTGCGCACCCGCTCAATTTTGTCATTGAGCGCGTTGAGCATCTCTAGCGCCTGGCTTGAGCGTTCGGCCACCTCGCTCATGTCGAGGATGATATCAGTCAGCTCATCATGATTATGATGACTGGCCTGACGAGCATTTTCCGCCAGCGTAGCTACCTGAGAGGCACTCGCACTCACTTGCATAATCGCTGTGTTGATAGCGCTCATACTAGAGGACGCGTCACTAGCCATACTTTCTTGTTTGCCGAGCCGCTGGGCCATCAAGTCGGCATAGTGAGACACTTCGGCAGAGGCAATGGCCGTGCGACTGGCACGGTTCATGAGCCGATACGCCATGGCGCGCAGCGAACCATAATCGCGTAATGGCTTCAGCAGCGCAGATTTCCCCAGGTGGTGCTGGCCCGCGTTGTAGATCCCGTAGAGCGCACTGACCACGGCGGCCATCCCGGCGAACACAGCACACAGCACCCCAGCGTATTGCCACGCACTGGGCAGCGACACTAACCAGATAGCGGCTAGCAGAAGAAACAGTGGCATCAGCCAACGGAGTAGTCGCATATAAGGCACTCTTTTTTAGTTGACGTTATTGAGCTGTAAAACGATGCGATGGAGTCATACCCTCTTTCTCACTCAGCTTAACGGGTTATGCTAATGAAATAAGTAGCACTTTGGGGGAAGAGCACGATGAACGGCAGACAATGAACATGCTAAATGCCGTAATTAATGGCGTAACGCGCTAAACTAATGGCCTTATTTTTAACGCTGTTGTTTACACACTCGGCCGACGCCTCAGGAGCTTATGTTTAAGCGCTATTTGCCTATTTTTAACTGGCTGCCCCACTACCATAAGCGCTTGCTTGGGGCCGACCTCTTGGCAGGCCTGATTGTGACCGTGATGGTTATTCCACAATCGCTGGCGTATGCCTTGCTAGCTGGGTTACCTGCGGTGGTCGGGCTGTATGCCAGCATCCTGCCTCAGCTTCTTTATACCTTTTTAGGCACCAGTAGAACTCTGGCAGTGGGGCCTGTGGCTATTATCGCGCTGATGACCGGGGCCGCGTTATCCTCTGTTGCAACGCCTGGCAGCGCCGAATATTTGCAGGCCGCGCTGGTTCTTTCATTGCTTTCAGGTGCCATTTTGGTGGCAATGGGCGCGATGAAAATGGGATTTTTCAGCAACTTTTTAAGCCACCCGGTTATTTCCGGTTTCTTGACCGCCTCGGGAATTTTGATTGCCGTAAGTCAACTGGGCAGCCTTCTAGGCGTTTCCAGCAGCGGCTTTACGTTGGTTGAGCGCCTGATGACGTTGCTGCCTAACTTGCCCACTTTTAATCCTTACACCTTGGCGATTGGCGGCGGAACGCTGCTGTTTCTTGTGCTAATGCGTCGCTACGGCAAACAGAGCCTGCGAAAGCTAGGAATACCCGCCGCCCTTGCCGATTTAATCACCAAAGCAGGGCCTGTCTTGGCCGTGGTAGTCACCACCCTGGCCGCCTGGTACTGGCAGCTGGCTTATCACCAAGGCGTCGCCGTTGTGGGCACCATTCCCAGCGGCTTACCCGCCCTAAGCTTTCCCTGGGGGGATGCCTCGCTATGGCGAGCGCTATTAATACCCGCCATGCTGATTAGCCTAGTAGGGTTTGTGGAGTCGGTTTCTATGGGGCAGATGCTTGCGGCAAAAAGGCGTCAACGTATTTCCCCCAACCAGGAGTTGATTGGCTTAGGGGCCGCCAACTTAGCGGCTGGGTTTACCAGCGGCATGCCCGTCACAGGCGGTTTATCCCGCACGGTAATCAACTATGATGCTGGGGCGCAAACGCCAGCTGCCGGGGCCTTTGCCGCGCTCGGCATTGCGCTGGTGACGATGGCGTTCACTGGCTGGCTTTACTATCTACCCATCGCAACACTTGCCGCCACTATCACGGTGTCTATTTTAACGCTGGTGGATATCCCCATGCTGCGCCAAACCTGGCGCTACTCCCGCAGCGACTTTGCCGCCATGGCGGTCACCATTCTATTAACGCTGGTGGAAGGGATCGAAGCAGGCATTATCGGCGGTGTGACGCTCTCCATTGCGCTCTTTTTGTACCGCACCAGCCGCCCCCACAGCGCGTTAGTGGGCCGGGTGCCGGATACCGAGCACTTTCGTAACGTGGAGCGCCACGATGTGGAGACGGTAACCAACGCAGCTCTGCTGCGTATTGATGAGAGCCTCTACTTTGCCAATGCTCGTTATCTCGAAGACACCGTCTACAACTTGGTGGCGAGTCGTCCGGAGCTTGAACACGTGGTATTGATTTGTTCAGCGGTCAATCTGATTGATGCCTCTGCCTTAGAAAGCCTGGATGCTATCAATGCTCGCTTGAAGGATTCTGACGTCAAACTACACCTGTCAGAAGTGAAAGGGCCGGTGATGGACCAGTTGAAAAAAAGTGACTTCCTGGAGGCTTTAACCGGGCGGGTATTTTTAAGCACCTACGCCGCATGGCGCGAATTTTCTTAGCTTCAATAATCATAACTTACTGAAAAGCCAGGCAACCGCCTGGCTTTTTACGTTGTGCTAAGGACTATTTGTAGCCGCCTATGAGAACAGCGTTGACAGCCTCTCTGGCCTTACCTACTATCACTCGACCACTTAGCAAAACCAAATACCGCACAGCAAAACATAAAGTAACTGAACGTAACGAGCCCGACAGTAACAATCACAATAGAAGCAACCACAATAAAGGAGCATTTCAATGCATCCGTTTGCTCACCGCCTACTCATCGCTGCCCTTCCCCTCTCTCTTCTAGGTGCAGCGGTTAGCCAAGCCAACGAAGTAGAACTTCCCAGCACCATGGCCTGGACCGCCTACGGCACCAACTCCAGCGGTTACGCCCAAGCCGTTGCTATCGGCAATATGCTGCAAAACAAGTACGGCTCTTCGGTACGCATTTTGCCCGGCGATAACGATGTTTCACGGATGACGCCGCTTAAGCAGGGCCGGGTGGATCTATGCGCTTGCGGGATCGCCAGCTACTACGGCGCTGAAGGGGTCATGATGTTTGCCGACCGCGATTGGGGCCCGCAGCCGCTGCGCGTGATAACCACCTCTACCGCATCTTTTGGTCTTTCACTGGCCGTGGCGGGTGATTTGGACGTTGAAACCCCCGCCGATTTAGCAGGCAAACGCATTGCCTATATCCGCGGTGACGATGCCTTGAACAAAGGCACCGAAGCGTATCTTGCCTTTGGCGGCTTAACCTGGGATGACGTTGAGCGCGTTGACTACCCAGGCTACGCCCGCTCTTTTGACGGCATTATTGCTGGCGACGTGGACGCTTCGTTTACCACTACCGTAACGCCTCCCGCCCAGCAGCTTGCCAGTAGCCCAAGGGGTATTAGCTGGCCAGTACTCGACCCTAACGATGAAGCAGGCTGGGAGCGTATGGCAGCCGTTGCTCCCTATTTCCAACCTCATGAAGTCACTGCGGGTGCAGGAGGTATTAGCGCCAACAACCCGGTGCCCAGCGCCAGCTACCCGTACCCCATTGTGGTGGCCAACCAGGATCTTGATGACAACGTCGCTTATGGTTTGATTAAAGCGATGCAGGAGAACTACGACGACTATAAAGATAACGCGCCGGGTGCAGTGGGCTACGCGCTTGAATACCAAGATTTGCAGTGGGTGGTGCCTTTCCACGACGCAGTGGTGGAGTACTACAAAGAGATCGACGTGTGGACCGACGAGATGCAGGCCCACCAAGACCAGCTCGTTGAGCGGCAAAACGTATTAATGCAGGCCTGGGAGCAGTTTATGCAAGACGCCCCCAGCGATGCCGATACGTTTACCACTGACTGGATGGCCGCCCGCGCCACGGCGCTCACCGATGCTGGGTTCGAGCCGATCTTCGAGTAACTCGCCATGGGGCGGCGCTCGCCGCCCCTGCTGATTGATGGAACGCCCTATGACCACTGAAACACCACCTGCCAACACGGCGCAGGTTAAAGAAAAAATCAGCCAAATCCGCGAGCTGCCTGCGGCTCTTCGTTGGGTGCCCGCCACCGTCACCGTTTTATTAATGATGATGACGCTGGACTACCTGTTTAACTTGGGCTGGCTCACGTTTGTGACAGGGCTAGAAACCCAGTTTTACTATGCCGTGGTAGCGCTGCTGCTGCCGTTAGTGTTTCTGCTATGGCCCCTACGCAGCAGCCAGCAGGAGCAATCGATTCCCTGGTATGACTACCTGTTGAGCGCCGCGACCCTCATCGTCGGTGGTTACTTTGTTTACAACGCCGTGCCTATTCTTGAGCGCGGCTGGGCATTTGCGGCACCGGATACCGCCATTTATGCCAGCTACGCTTATTGGGTGCTGATTATTGAAGCCGCCCGCCGAGCGGGTGGTTTGCCCATTGCCATCATTGCGGGCGTGTTCTCCCTTTATCCATTAGTGGCCGATATTGTGCCCGGCCCTATTCAAGCGTTTCCGTCTAGCCTCTCTGAAACGGCGATGTACCACACCATGAGCACTGAGAGCATCATGGGGGTTCCGCTACAGGCCTTTGCGGGCTTGGTGATTGGCTTTCTAGTGTTTGGTGTGGTGCTGCAAAAAAGCGGCGGCGGCAAATTCTTCATTAACTTAGCCTTTGCGCTGCTAGGCCATGTGCGCGGCGGCCCCGCAAAGGTATCGATTTTCTCAAGCGGCTTAATGGGTTCCATGAGCGGCAGCGTGATTAGCAACGTGCTGACCACCGGGGTTCTCTCAATTCCCGCCATGCGCCGAATCGGCATGAGCCGCTCGTTTGCAGGGGGTGTCGAAGCCTGTGCATCCACGGGCGGTGTACTCATGCCCCCGGTCATGGGGGCAACGGCCTTTGTGATGGCGATGTTTTTGGATGTGCCTTACTCCACCATTGCGTTGGCCGCCGTCATCCCCTCCATTCTTTATTTTCTAGGCCTGTTCATCCAAATCGACGCTTACGCTGCACGAAACGACATCAAGGGGCTGCCTGCTGTCGAACTGCCGTCAGTTTGGCAAACGCTGAAAGAAGGCTGGTATTTCATTTTTGTCTTCGGCCTTCTCGTTTGGATGCTGCTGGTGATGCAACGTGAAGCCGTTGCGCCTTTTTACGCAACCGCCCTGCTGTTAGTGCTTAATCAGCTCTCCAAGCACAACCGCTGGGGCTGGAAGGATGTCACCGAGACGCTGTCATCGGCGGCCAAGCTATTTGCGGAACTCATCGCCATTCTGGCCGGTGTCGGCATGCTGGTCGGCGCGCTCTCGATGACCGGCCTATCGGGCACCATTGCCAACGACTTTATCAATATTGCCGGTGGCAGCGTGCCGCTGCTGCTGTTGATGGGCGCGGTCACCAGCTTTGTGTTGGGCATTGGCATGACCGTCACCGCGGCTTATATCTTCCTGGCAGTGGCCCTGGCCCCTGCGCTGATTCAAGGCGGCGGCCTGGACCCCATGGCGGTGCATATGTTCATCCTCTACTGGGGCATGCTCAGCTTTATCACGCCGCCGGTGGCGCTGGGTGCCTTTGCGGCGGCCACCGTGGCCGGTGCCCGCCCGATGGAAACTGGCCTTCAGGCCATGCGTTTGGGCAGCGTGATTTACTTTATTCCCTTCCTATTCGTGCTGAACCCCGCGCTGATCATGCAGGGCGAGCCGCTGATGATCGTTGCCGTGTTTATCCAGGCGGTGATCGGCATCATTCTGTTTGCCTCGGCCATGCAAGGATATCTGATGGGAGTTGGGCGATTGGGCTACGGTGCGCTTCAGGAAATCGTCATTCGCGCACTCGTGCTGATGGCTGGCCTACTATTAGCGCTACCCGGTGGCGGTATGGTGCCTTTCAGCCAGTGGGAATTAATTGGCTTGGCCGCAGCGGCGTTGCTACCAGGCGTTGCGCTTGCGCGGCTTAGCCAACGCCATCACCAGCGTTCGCTCACTGCAAACGCTTAATGCCACCCTCGAGGAACTTTATGAGCACAAAAACAACCCTCACCCTCGTACTCAGTAGTTTAACGGCAGGCCTGCTGGCGGCTGGAAGCGCCAGCGCTATGCCGAGCACGCTGAACTGGACAGCTTATGGCACCGGCACCAGTGGCCATGCGCAGATTATGGCGATCAGCCAGCTGCTACAGGAGGAGCACGGCACTCAGTCTCGCGTTATTCCGGGTGAAAACGACACCATGCGCATGACGCCGCTGAAAACCGGCCGCGTGGATCTGTGCGCCTGCGGTATTGCCAGCTACTACGGCTCGGAAGGCGTCATGATGTTCGCCGGGCCGGACTGGGGCCCACAGCCTATTCGGGTGATTTCAACCTCCATGGCGAGTTTTGGGTTAGGTATGGCAGTGGCAGGCGATGTGGAGATGGACACCATCGCCGATCTGGAAGGTAAACGGCTTGCTTACCTGCGCGGCGACGATGCGTTGAATAAAGCCGCCGAGGCGTATTTAGCGTTTGCGGGATTAACCTGGGATGACGTTGAACGCGTCGACTTCCCCGGCTACAACGCCGCCTTCGACGGCATTATCAGCGGCCGTGCCGATGCCGCTATTACCACCACCGTGACACCGGCGGCGCAGCGGTTAGCGGCTAGCCCCCGTGGCTTGCAGTGGCCTGAACTGCCCACGGACGATGAAGCAAGCTGGGCACAGATGCTGGAAGTGGCCCCCTACTTCCAGCCCCACGATGTAACGTCAGGTGCGGGTATTAACGCCGAACAGCCGCTAGCCAGCGCCAGCTACCCTTACCCGATTATGGTGAGCAACGCCGATTTAGCGCCTGAAACGGTCACCGGCTTGATCACTACGCTTGTGGAGTCGTTTGACGACTATAAAGATAACGCCCCAGGGGCTAGCGGCTATGCCCTTGAGAATCAAAATATGACCTGGGTGGTGCCGTTCCACGATGCCGTGGTGGCGTACTACCAAGAAAGCGGCGTATGGACCGATGAAATGGACACCCACCAAAACGCCTTGGTGGAGCGGCAACAGCTGCTAATGGACACCTGGGACGCCTATCAAGCCAATGCACCCGAAGACGAAGCGGCGTTTATCGACGGTTGGATGGAAACTCGGCGCGCCGCCTTACAAGAAGCTGGGTTAAACCCCGTTTTCTGATGTTGCTTCAATCACGACGGAAGTCATTACCTAAGGCCGCCTCTGTGCGGCCTTTTGTTTAGCCAGCAATATTCCGCAATGCAGAACGCTGTTTTGCATTATTGACTCCAACGGCGTCTTTCGCCATGATCACTGAATTCCGAATAACAACTTCAAATTTCATATAGCGAAATACGGGAGCCACTATGAGTGTTCACTACCAGCGACATGGCGAGGTCGGGGTCATCAGTATCGCTAACCCGCCCGTCAACGCATTGAGCCAAGCGGTGCGTAGCGGTTTGCTCAGCGCCCTTAA
The DNA here is from genome assembly GCF_014640815.1 of Vreelandella lutescens. Lineage (GTDB taxonomy): Bacteria > Pseudomonadota > Gammaproteobacteria > Pseudomonadales > Halomonadaceae > Vreelandella > Vreelandella lutescens. The sequence goes on from NZ_BMHM01000002.1 coordinate 621,551, forward strand.
AGAGGGGCTGGCCGATCAGCAGGCCAAAGCACTGGTGGTGATGGCAGAGGGGCGTACCTTTATTGCCGGTGCCGATATACGTGAATTTGGTAAGCCACCCCAAGCGCCGTTGCTACCGGATGTCATTACACAGCTAGAAGCGTGCCCTAAACCGCTCATCGCATCGCTACACGGCACCGCGCTGGGAGGCGGGTTGGAAGTTGCGCTAGGGTGCCACTATCGAATTGCGCTGGCAGGCACCCGCGTTGGTTTACCGGAAGTGAAGCTTGGCTTACTGCCAGGCGCAGGCGGTACTCAGCGGCTGCCCCGCTTGGTAGGTGTAGAAAAAGCATTAGAGATCATCACCAGCGGGCGCTTTGTGGAAGCCGCTGAAGCGCAGGATATCGGCATTATTGATGCCATCAGCGATGCCCAAACTCCGCTGGAGGCAGGTTTGGCAGCGGCAAAAGAGATATTAGCGGGACAACAGAAGGCGCGCATCACCGGCCAGTTACCCGCTCCAAAGGCCAACCCCCAGGCCATTGCCGCCATGCACGAACAGCTTGAAACCAGCGCACCGGCACTGTTTTCACCGTTTCGCATTGTGGAAGCCATTGACGCCTGTACCAAAGCCGCATCTCTGGAAGAGGGCTTGCGCCGCGAGCGTGAGCTGTTTCTTGCCTGTATGGACTCGCCACAGCGCGCGGGGCTGATTCACCTCTTTTTTGCCGCCAGAAATCCCCATGTCGTCCCTGGCGTAGACAATGCTGAGCCCTTTGCGCAGATCGCCCTTATCGGTGAGAACCCGCTGTTTGAGACGTTTCACACCGCCGCCCAGCGCGCCAACATAACGCTTACCGATACCCCAAACGATAGCACTGAGCTGTGCCTGCTCGCCCCTGGCGAAGATGCCAGCGCCTGCCCTTCTCAAGCGGTCACCGTAGCGCTGCAGTTACTGACCGGAAATGCCTCCGCATCACCTCTCAGCCTAGTGCTTGCCGAGCGCGGCCCGTTCCATGAGCTGGTTAATCATAGCGCCAGCGCGACCGACCAGCAGCGGGTTGCCTTAACGCTCAAAGCGCTGCGGGCTAATGTCGTGGTCACTCAGTCTCAAAGCGTGCTGAGCACGCTTTGCAACGCCACAGAGCAAACGCCCGCCAACGACACTCAGTCAGCCATGGAGCAGGCGAGTCTGACGCTAGCGCAGCAAGGTACCTGCTACCGCGAGGGCGATATTGATCTGCTGGCGGTGGAAGCGCTGGGCTACCCCCGCCATTTAGGCGGGCCACACCGCCAAGCCACGCTGCCATCCCATTTATCGATTCACAAAAAGACGCCTTCCAAGGACACACACTCATGAACCTGACGTTTAGCCCTGAAGAGCAGGCATTCCGCGAGGAAGTCCGCCGATTTTTAGCCGATGCACTGCCGAGCGAACTTCGTGAGCGCGTGCGCCTTGGGCGGCATCTGCGCGCCGATGACCACATCCGCTGGCAGAATATTCTTAGCGATCAAGGGTGGCTTGCCGCCAACTGGCCTGTGGAGCACGGCGGCCCCGGCTGGGGCCCGGTGCAACGGCATATTTTCGATGAAGAGTGCGCCGCCGCCCACGCCCCCACAGTGGTGCCCTTTGGCGTCAATATGGTCGCGCCAGTGATTATGAAATTCGGCAGCGTGGAGCAACAACAGCACTACCTGCCGCGGATTCTTAATAACCAGGATTGGTGGTGCCAAGGCTATTCTGAGCCGGGCGCTGGTTCGGATTTGGCGGGCTTATCCACCCGCGCCGTGCTCGATGGCGACCACTACATCGTCAACGGGCAGAAAACCTGGACGACCCTAGGCCAGCACGCCAACATGATGTTCTGTTTGGTGCGCACCGACCCCAACGCAAAAAAGCAGGCGGGTATTAGCTTCTTACTGATGGATATGCAGACCCCTGGCATTACCGTACGGCCGATTATCACCCTCGACGGCGCTCATGAAGTCAACGAAGTGTTTCTCGATAATGTGCGCGTGCCGGTAGAAAACCGCGTGGGTGAGGAGGGCCAAGGCTGGACCTGCGCCAAATTCTTGCTTACCCACGAGCGCACCGGCATTGCCGGGCTTGGCCACGCTAAGCAGGCATTGCGCCATTTGAAATCCCTCGCCTCCCGTATGCAGCATCGCGGCAAGCCGCTTTTATCGCTCCCCAGCTTTCGCCAGCGGGTGGTCAAAGCCGAGCTTGAGCTGATGGCGCTGGAAGTGACCAACCTACGCGTGATTGCCGCAGCGCGAGATGGCGGCGTGCCGGGTGCGGAGAGCTCGCTGCTAAAAGTACGCGGCTCTGAACTGCGCCAAGAGATCAGCGAGCTCACCCGCCGTGCGCTTGGGCCTGCTGCCCTGCCGTTTTTCCCCGAATTTCTCCAGGGTGATGAATCGCTGGATGACGAGTACGCCCAAGGCGCTGCCGCCAGCGCCCAGTATTTTAATCGTCGCAAGCTGTCGATTTATGGCGGTGCCAACGAGATTCAAAAAAGCATCGTCGCTAAAACCATTTTAGGAATGTAAGGGGGTCACCATGGATTTTGCACTCACCGACGAGCAGCGCATGCTCGAAGAGACACTGACACGCTTGGTGGCCGACCAGGTAACGCCCGAGCAGCGCCGCGCTATGCTGGAAGCGCCTGCCCAAGGGGCCAGCCCGCTATGGCGCACGTTCGCAGAATTAGGCCTGCTGCATATGCCGTTTAGCGAAGACACAGGCGGGCTTGGCGGCGACGGCACCGATGTAATGATCATCATGCAGGCGTTGGGGCGCGGCTTAGTGCCAGAGGCGTACCTGTTTGGGTTAGTCATGCCCGGGCAGCTGCTTGCGCTATGCGCCAACTCAGCACAGCAGGAGCGCTGGCTGGACCCGCTGTTGGAAGGTGAACACCAGCTCGCCTTGGCTTGGCAAGAACACACCGCCCGCTATGACGCTTTCGGTATTTCCACCCAAGCGAGCCAACAAGATGGCCAGTGGCAGCTTAATGGCCGCAAAGATGTCGTGATGAATCTAGGCAGTGCCGCCGCCACGCTGGTGACCGCCCAACTGCCTACCGGCAAGCTCGGCGTGTTTATCGTCCCTGCCAATACTCAAGGCGTCACCTTGCAGACCTACCGCACGATGGATGAACAGCCCGCCGGTGACCTAACATTGAACAGCGTGGCACTGCCGCTAGAGAACTGCCTAAGCGAAGACGTCAGTGACGCACTGGCAGAGGTGCTGGCCCTGGGCCGCGCGGCGCTGTGTGCCGAGGCCATTGGTGCGATGGAAACTGCCTGCGACCAAACCCTCGCCTATTTAAAAGAGCGCAAGCAGTTTGGCCTGCCGCTGGCCACGTTCCAGTCACTGCAGCACCGCATGGTGGATATGCACCTCCACCTGGAGCAGTCGCGCTCCATGGCGATTCTCGCCGCCACCAGCCTCTCACTGCCTGCTGACGAGCGGGACTATAAAATCGCCGCGGCCAAGGCTTACTGCGGCGAGTCTGCGCGCTTTATTGCGGAACAAGCCATTCAGCTTCATGGCGGTATGGGTATGACCGAAGAGTGCTACGTGGCCCACTACGCCAAACATTTGGTGATGTTTGACCACTACCTGGGCGACAGCGACTATCACCTTGAGACGGTGAGCGAACAGCTCGACGCCGCCTGAGGAGAAGCTTATGCACAGTGAAGAAACGTCACTTGTACGCCTTGAGACTACCGAGGGCGGTATCGCCGAAGTGACCATTGCGCGCCCTGCGGTGCGCAATGCCCTCAACGAGCCCACGGCCCTTGCGCTCAATGACGCATTAGCCACCGTGGCAGCTGACCCGCAGGTGCACTGCGTGATCCTGAGCGGTGAAGGTAGCGCCTTCTGCGCCGGTGCCGATTTAGCAGAATTCGAAAAAGCCTCAACTCAGCCTGCCAGCGAGCGGCTGGCAACGCTGTTTCTGCCTGCGCTGCGCAGCATGATGACGATGGAAAAGCCCGTGATCGCCGCGGTGAGCGGCGCTGCTGCGGGAATTGGTGTGTCCTACGTGCTAGCCAGCGATATGGTGGTGATGGGCCGCTCGGCTTACCTAAAACTGGCCTTTATCAATATTGGCTTGATTCCCGACGGCGGCGCTTGCTGGCATTTGGTACGCAAGCTTGGCCACGCCCAAGCCTTTGAGATGGCGGCACTGGCTACCCCAATGGATGCCGAGCGCTGTGTGGCGCTGGGCTTGGCCAACCGGGCAGTGGAAGATGATCAGGTGTTAGCGGAAGCACGAGCGCTGGCACAGGCCCTGGTGGCTCAGTCACCCCAAGCGCTGGGAGCAACAAAACGGGCCATGCGACAGGCGGCGAACTTGTCGCTTGACGACACGCTAACGCTTGAAGGCGCACTGCAGGATGAGTGTAAGGCCACCGAGGATTTTCACGCTCGCGTGGCTGCTTTTCGTCAGCGCCGTCGTAACTGATCCAGTGCTTGCTGATAATCCGTACGCAGCGTGGCTACTTCATCGGCCACGCTGTTCAGTGTGGTAATGCCCCCCACTCCCTGCCCGGCACCCCAAATATCCCGCCACGCTTTTGCCTTACTGCTGCCGCCTGATCCATAGCGCATGGCATTTTTGTCGCCCTCTGGCAGTGCCTCTGGGTCAAGCCCGGCCAGCTCGATGCTTTGGCGCAGGTAGTTACCGTGCACACCCGTGAACAGGTTGGTATAGACGATATCCCCCGCAGCGGCTTCCAGTACCATCTGCTTGTACGCGGGCTGAGCATTGGCTTCCTGGGTGGCAATAAAGCGCGTGCCCATATACACCATGTCCACACCCAGCGCCTGGGCGGCGGCGATCTGCTCGCCTTTGGTTATCGCCCCTGCCAGCACCAGCGGGCCATCGTAAAACTGCCTGACCTCTGCAACAAAGGCGAAGGGGTTAAGCCGCCCCGCATGGCCGCCTGCGCCATGGCAGACCAAAATCAGCCCATCCACCCCGGCATCGATGGCTTTTTTAGCGTGCCTCAACGTGGTCACGTCATGAAACACCAGGCCGCCATAGGCATGCACTTGCTCGACCACCCGATTGGGCGCATGCAGGCTGGTGATGATCAATGGCACCTTGAACTCAGCGCATAGCGCTAAATCGTGAGCCAGGCGGTCATTAGTGGGGTGCACGATCTGGTTCACCGCAAACGGCGCGGCGGGCTGCTGCGGGTTCTGCGCGTTATAGTCATCTAAGGTATCGGTAATCTGCTGCAGCCACTCCCGAAGCACTTCCGCAGGCCTGGCGTTCAGCGCCGGAAACGCGCCAATGATGCCCGCCTGGCACTGGGCAGTGACCAGCTCAGGGCCAGAAACGATAAACATGGGGGAGCCGATAACCGGCAGCGTCATCGAGGCAGTCAGTTGGGTTAGCATAGAAAACTCGCTAGTTATTATTTTGAAGCAATACTGCAAAAGGCCCCACAGGGCCTTTCAATAAGATGTCACACTGCAGTGGCATGGTCGGAACAACCCTACGCGGGGGCGCTGTGAACCCATCCATGGGCGCTACTTTCGCCATCCATGGCGAAAGACCCCCGCTACGGGTTATTCCGACCAAGACGTGGATGCAAGAAGCTTTTACAGCTTGCTTTCCAGCTCAGGAAGAATCTCAAACAGATCCCCCACCAGACCATAGTCGGCCACTTGGAAGATCGGTGCCTCTTCATCCTTGTTGATCGCGACGATCACCTTGGAGTCTTTCATGCCTGCCAAGTGCTGAATCGCACCTGAAATACCCACCGCAATGTAGAGCTCCGGCGCGACGATTTTACCAGTCTGGCCGACCTGCATATCGTTGGGCACGAAGCCAGCGTCTACCGCCGCACGGGAAGCGCCAATGGCCGCGCCCAGCTTGTCGGCAATGCCGTCCAGCAGCTTGAAGTTCTCGCCGTTGCCCATGCCGCGGCCGCCGGAGATCACCACCTTGGCACCGCCGAGTTCCGGGCGGTCGCTTTGCGCCAGCTCTTGTTTGACGAAGCTGGACTGGGCGTTGTCTGCGACGAAATCCACCGCTTCCGTTGTGGCGCTGCCGCTGGTGCCGACTGCATCAAAGCCGGTGGTACGGATGGTGATGACTTTCAGCGCGTCGTCACTTTTGACCGTGGCGATGGCGTTACCGGCATAGATCGGGCGCAGGAAGGTATCGGCGCTTTCGACACCAATCACATCCGACAGCTGGCTGACGTCTTTCAGGGCCGCCAGACGCGGCAGGACGTTTTTGCCGGTGGTGGAGGCGCTGGCCAGCACGTGGGTGTAATCGCCAGCGAGTTCGACCAGCAGCGCGCCCATGGGCTCGGCCAACTGATGGGCGTAGGCGGCGTTATCCGCTACGCGTACTTTGCTCACGCCGTCGAGTTTAGCGGCCGCCTCGGCAGCCGCCTGGACGCCTTCACCGGCGACCAGCACATCAATATCGCCACCGATGGCCTGGGCCGCCGCCACGACGTGAGCGGTCGCGCCCGCTAACTGACCTTCATGAAGGTCGGCAAGTACCAGAATGCTCATGAGATCAGCTCCTTTTAAAGCACTTTGGCTTCGTTTTTCAGTTTGTCGATCAGCTCGTCCACCGAGGCAACTTTAATACCGCCTTTGCGCTCGGCAGGAGATTCCACTTTGAGCAGCGTGACTTTGGAGGCCACCTCCACGCCATAGTCGGCGGAGGTTTTAACATCCAGCGGCTTTTTCTTGGCCTTCATGATGTCCGGCAGCTTGGCGTAGCGCGGCTCGTTCAGGCGCAGGTCGGTGGTGACGATGGCGGGCAGCGTCAGCGCGACGGTTTGCAGGCCGCCGTCGATTTCACGCGTCACATTCACCTTGTCGCCGTCTACCGCCACTTCCGAAGCGAACGTGCCTTGCGGCAGGTTGGTGAGGGCTGCCAGCATCTGGCCGGTCTGGTTGTTGTCGGTGTCGATGGCCTGTTTGCCGAGGATCACCAAACCGGGCTGCTCTTCGTCCACCACTTTGGCCAGCAGTTTGGCCACCGCCAGCGATTCGACACGCTCGTCGGTCTCAATGTGGATGGCGCGGTCGGCCCCCAGCGCCAGCGCGGTGCGCAGCTGCTCTTGGGCGGCCTTGGGGCCTACGGTCACGGCCACGACTTCGGTGGCCACGCCCTTCTCTTTCAGGCGCACGGCTTCTTCTACGGCAATTTCGCAGAAGGGGTTCATGGCCATTTTGACGTTGGTAAGATCCACGTCAGAATGATCCGCTTTAACGCGGATTTTGACGTTGTAGTCGATGACGCGTTTTACCGCGACGAGGATTTTCATTAGGCATGCTCCAGCGATTGAACCATCGGCTTTTAATTCCGCACAGTAAAATAATATTTCACTTTATAAAAAGAACAATAAAAAAACGCCTGCCAAAGGTCAAGCGTTTCATTGAACCTCCAGTCTCAGAAAGGTGACCAACCAAACCATAACGCCAGCAGCGGGATCACCGCGATCAGAAAGCGCCCGTTCCAGCGGTAGCCGATTCGTGTGGCGGGTACGCCGGTAAAGCGCGAGAGGATGAGCATGGAAGCCGTCATTGGCGATGACATCAGCGCCAGCGCCCAGCCTACCATTAACGATGCCCCTATCAACGCAGGCGTTAACCCCTCAATGCCCAGCGTGGGTAACAGGCCCACCAACAGCGTTACCGTGACAATCGGGTTGACGCCTATTTGCGCGAGCCCCACCACCATCAGCATGGCCAACACCGCATTGAACGCGCCTAGCGGGCCAAGCACTGCCAATAGCGGCGCGAGCTGCTGAGTATCCACCAAGCCCACGCATACATGCCCCAAATAGCCTGCCGCCCCCAGCACCACAATCTCATTGGCACTGGGCGTCAACAGCCAAGGTAGTTGGCGATGTACCGCCGTGACTGCCGCAGGCAGCCCGCCAAAACCCAGCCGGCGACGCTGCCAAGCCAGCCATAAAAGCGCCCCGGTAGGCGCGCCCAGCAGCGCGGCAATCGGCAAACGTAACTCCAGCAGCCACGCAATGGAAAACACCAGCGCCACGATACCGATTAGCAGAACGCTAAACTGCGCCAACGGACGCAGCGAGGGGGTGACATAGGTCTTATTGGCGGGTGGGTGCGGGCCGGTGAAGTAGTCCACCGCCCAGCCCGCCATAAAAATCAGCGCGGCGGCCCCCAGAATATAGGGTGCCAGCTGTAGCCAGGTGACCTGAGGAAGGCTTGACAGCACCACGGCCACCCCGATACCCATGGGCGAAATCAGCGGGGCCAGCGAAAATCCGCGCAGCAGCGCCAGCATCATGCGCCGCTGACGGGCCTCGCGCACCCAGGCGCGCCCTTGGGCAGCACTCAGGGTATTGCTCTTTTCGATCATCGCAGCGAACAGATTCAGCACGCCAATGTTTAGAATGATGCCAAACAGCGCCGAACCCAGCGATAAAATTGGGTAGCGGCGGCTGGGGGGCTGAAGCAGCATGCTTTGCCCGCAGCGGCGCACTAAACGGGAACGATAGGCAGGTAAGCGCAGCATACTCAGCGCCACCACAAAGGTGGCAAAAAACGCAAAACGCCCACTCGCCTCAAACAGCAGCTGCCCTGGCGTGGGCGAGCGCCATAGCGCGAGCAGCGTGAGCACACCCGCGGCACACAGCAGCCCCTTGGCCATGCGGGTGAGTTGACCTTTCAGGGTCATCAAATAGAGCAGCAGCGCAACGATGCCGGCGGCTTGCCATATCACGCCGCCGCCTACTAGGTAGGTCAACGTGGCGAGGGTGGCCAACAGCAAAAAGGAAACCCGCAGACGGGCTGGGCTCACTCGCCAGGCTCCCTCAACTGCGGGTCGGGAGTACCTTGTGACGATTCGCTGCCGCTACGGCGGCGAAACGCGCCTTCGCCCATAGCCACCAGGTTGCCCTGCTCATCGACAATTTCACCGCTGGTCATGAAGGTTTTTTGCCCGCCACCGCGCAGCGTGCCCGTGGCCCGCAGCATGCCTTGCCGAGCAGGCCCCACAAAGGTGGTAGTGAGTGACAGCGTCATCCCGCGACGAATATTCCCCGGCACATCGCAGTGCAGGCCCGCTAGGCTCAGGGCGCTGTCCAGCATCGAGGCCAATACGCCGCCGTGCACATTGCCGCTACGGTTAAGGTGCTTGGGCTCAATGGTGAGCTCCACCACCGCGCGCCCCTCTTCCCACTCCACCACGTGCATGCCCAGCAATTCGTGATAGCCCATCAGCGCCTGGGGCGTAGTGGAAGCGTTCGCGCTGTCTGTTTCGCTCATAAAGCGCTCTCCTGCTGGGCCAAGTCGCGTAGCAGCCCTTTTAAAATCTTACCGCTGGCGGTGGAGGGCAGCGCATCCATTAACACAATTTGGGTCGGCCGCTTATAGGGCGCAAGCCGCTCGGCAATAAAGGCTTTGAGTTCTGCCATATCAACCTCAATACCCGGCTCACACTGCACAAATGCCACCACCTCTTCATTGCCTGCCACCTGTCGCCCAACCACTGCGGTTAAGGTGACTGCCGGATGCTCATTAATCACCGCTTCCACATCCGGCGGGTAGATATTGAAGCCCGAGCGAATAATCAGCTCTTTACTGCGGCCCACGATATAGAGCTGATCGTCGTGATCCAGCTTGGCAATATCACCCGTATTGAGCCAGCCATCTTCCGTTAAGGTGGCGCGGGTGGCGTCCGGCTGGCGGAAGTAGCCCTTCATGATATTGGGGCCACGCACCCACAGCTCGCCGATCTCATCGCCCGCTTTTTCTGACGTGCCGCTGCTGCCTAAGGGCTCTAACCGATACTCCAAAAGCGGCAGCACTCGGCCCACGGTGCTGCTCTGGTGACGGTCTTCAATGCGGGTTTGACTAATCGTTGGGCTAGCTTCGGTGAGGCCGTAGCCATTATGAAGCGTTAACCCAAAGGCGGATTCAACACGGGTTTTGGTATCGCTATCCAGCGGCGAGCCGCCTGCAGACATATAGATCAGCGCAGGCGCTTCTAACGCGCGCTGCTCACGCTTCAGGTACTCCAGGGCGCGGGCATACATGGCGGGCACGCCCTGAAGCACGGTAATGCGCTCCTCTTTGAGCGTTGTCAGCAGCTGTGCCGCGTCAAAGCGGGGCACGGTGTACAGGCACGCGCCGTTATACAGCGAGCCCATACACACCGATGAGAGGCCAAACACATGAGACATGGGCAGCACGCCATACACCCGCTGCCCTTCGCTCAGATGGCGCATACCGCCGGAAATAGAGGCGATATACAGAATACCGCGATGGGTCAGCATGACGCCTTTCGGCGTGCCGGTGGTACCTGAGGTGTAGATCATCGCTGCGACTTGATCAGCACCGCTGGCATGCACGGGCTCTGGCTCACTTTCAAACAGCGGTGAAATCGCTAGGCCGCCGAGCTGCGGATGTTGATAGCGGTCGGCCGCATGGCGCTCGGCGTGCTGGCTCGCCTCTTGGGAGGCTTCGCAGGTGTAAAACACTCGGCGAGGCAGGCAGTTGCCCTGGATTAGATCCACTTCCTGAGCGGAGAGGCGCGAATTGACAATCGCGACCCAAACATCCATTTCACTAGCGGCCAAGAGCAGTACCACCAGGGCACGGCAATTTTCACTGACCGTCATAATCCGGTCGCCGGGGCGTACGCCCAGGGCGCTCAACCAATTGCAGGCAGCGTGGATCTCTTGCCCCAGTTCGGCGTAGCTCCAGCGAACGCTGCCATCCACAAGCGCGGGGTGATCCGCTAGGCGTTTCGCGTTTTCCAGCACGCGGGTGCTCAAGCGCTCGGGGAGTTCTGCTAACAGCTCGCTTGCCAGACGGCCAAAGATCTTCTCATCTGGCGCTTGGTAAGGGACCGACAGAGCCATTAGGACGCCTCCCGCACCATGTTCCGGGCAATCACCAGCTGCTGAATTTGCGTCGTCCCTTCGTAAATGCGGAACAAACGCACATCGCGGTAGAAACGCTCAACGGCGTATTCCGACATATAGCCCGCACCGCCGTGCACCTGCACGGCGCGATCCGCGACGCGACCCACCATCTCGGCACAGAACAGCTTGCAGCAGGAGGCTAGGGTTGAGACGTTTTCGCCATCATCTTTGCGGCGTGCGGCGTCCATTACCATGGTTTTGCCTGCGTAGGCCTCGGTTTTGCTATCTGCCAGCATAGCCTGCACCAGCTGATGCTCCGCCAGCGGCGCACCAAACTGCTTACGTTCCATGGTGTAGCGCAGCGACTCTTCGACTAAACGCTCGGCTACGCCCACACACACCGCAGAAATATGCAGCCGCCCACGGTCGAGCACTTTCATGGCGGTTTTAAAGCCTTGCCCCTCTTTGCCGCCAATGATGTTTTCAGCCGGTACGCGGCAGTTATCAAAAATGATATCGCAGGTATGCGCGCCCTTCTGGCCCATCTTGTTATCCGCCGGGCCGCGAATCAGACCAGGCGTATTGCCTTCAACAATAAAGGCAGAGATACCGCCAGCGCCTTTGTTGTCTGGGTCGGTACGCGCCATCACGGTGAACAGGTCCGCTTCCGGGCCGTTGGTGATATAGCGCTTGGTGCCGTTTAACACGTAGTGGTCGCCATCGCGCACGGCGGTGGTGCGCAGGCTGGCGGCATCGGAGCCAGAGTCCGGTTCAGTTAAGCAGAACGAACTGAGAATTTCGCCGGTGGCCAAGCGCGGCACGTATTTGGCTTTCTGCTCTTCAGTGCCATCAATCAGAATGCCCTGGGCACCGATGCCGTTGTTGGTGCCGAATACCGAGCGGAACGCGGGAGACGTTTTGCCGATCTCCATAGCCACTAAGGCTTCCTCTTCCATCGTGAGCCCTAAACCGCCGTACTCCTCAGGAATGGATAGCCCAAACAGCCCCATCTCCTTCATTTCCGCCAGGATCTCGGCGGGCACTGCATCCTCTTCGGCAAGCCGTGCCTCATTGGGAATCAAACGCTCCCGGACAAAGCGGGCAATGGTATCAACCAACTGATTCAGCAGTTCGGGATCACGGATCATAACGGCTCCTGGTGGCAACGATATTTTTATGGTTGGCGTTCGCGCGGGCAGTGAGGCCTGCAACAGTTCTGCATAGCGAAACTAGCGTTCACTCTCTTGTCAGGCACTTTTGCATAGCCTAGGATGGCAGTCAATAAACGAAATACTATTTTGCAATGCAGAACAACAAACCCTTGCAGCGAGGATTTTGACCTATGTCCAACGACGCAGTCGCCCATTCGTTCTACACTCTTGGCATTGTCGGCACCGGGGCCATGGGTAGAGGGATTGCTCAGCTCGCCGCGCAGGCAGGCCTGAACGTCATGCTATTTGATGTTAAAGAAGGCGCGGTGGCGGAAGCGACTGCCTTTATTCATGGGTTATGGCAGCGCAGCGCCGACAAACAGCGGATTACCCAAGCCCAAGCCGAGCAGTACGGCGAACGATTGATTGAAGCCCGCGACCTCGCCGACCTCGCCACATGCGATATCGTTGTTGAAGCGATTATCGAGAAGCTGGAAGCCAAACAGGGGCTGTTTAGCGATTTAGAGGGCATTGTTCGCCAGGATGCCGTGCTCGCCACCAACACCTCTTCGCTGTCTGTTACCGCGATTGCTGCCTCCTGCCAGCACCCAGAGCGCGTGATTGGCTTTCACTTTTTCAATCCCGTGCCGCTGATGAAAATTGTGGAAGTGATTCCAGGGTTACGTACCGCTAACGATGTCACCCAGCGGGTTAATGCCCTGGGCACGGCCATGGGCCACTTTACCGCCCAGGCCACCGACACCCCTGGCTTTCTGGTCAATCACGCCGGGCGCGCTTTTGGCACCGAAGCACTGCGCGTTCTGAGTGAGAGCGTGACCGACCCCGCCACCATTGACCGCATTATGGTGGATCAAGGTGGTTTTAAAATGGGGCCGTTTACCCTGCTGGACCTGACCGGCCTGGATGTTTCCCATGCGGTGATGGAATCGGTATACCACCAGTATTATGAAGAGCCGCGCTTTCGCCCTTCACCGCTCACCCGCCAGCGGCTCTCAGCAGGCCTGCTGGGGCGCAAAACCGGTGAAGGCTTTTATCGCTACGTGGATGGCCAGCAGCAGATGCCGGAAGAGCCCGCCATTGCGTCAGCCTCGCCTTGCCCCGTGTGGATCAGCCAAGACGACCCAGGTAGCGCCGCCAAGCTTGCCGAACTGGTCACCACGGCGGGCTGGCCACTAGAAAGTGCGGACCAGCCCTCCTCAGAGGCGCTGTGCCTGCTGACACCGCTGGGCGAAGACACCACGCAGTGCGCCCTGCGCCAAGGCTTGAATGCCGAGCAGTGCGTCGCGGTGGATATGCTGGCGGGGCTGGATAAGCGCCGCAGCCTGATGGCCTCCCCCATTACCCGCCCCGAACTAGTCAATGCCGCCGCCAACCTGCTGAATGCTGACGGCACACCGGTCAGCACCCTACAAGACAGCACCGGCTTTGTACTGCAGCGCGTGGTGGCCTGCATCGTCAACGTTGGGGCAGATATCGCACAGCAAGGCGTCGCTGCACCCGCCACTATTGATCGTGCGGTGGAACTTGGCCTGGGCTACCCATTTGGCCCGCTGCGCATGGGCGACCATTATGGCGCTTCGCGCATCCTGACCATTTTGAACAACCTATTAGCCGCCACCGGTGACCCCCGCTATCGCCCTAGCCCTTGGCTGCGCCGTCGCGCTGCGCTGGGTATGCCCCTCACTGACGGGCCAACGGGCTGACACACCTCAGTTTCAACTACGGCTCAAGTAAGGCTAAGACAAATAAGGAGAATAACCATGCAAGACGCCTACATTTACGACGGATTACGCACCCCTTTTGGTCGCCATGGCGGCAGCCTAGCGGCCATTCGCCCAGATGAGCTGCTGGGCCTAACGCTCAAAGCACTGGTGGCGCGTAATCCGTTTGCCCCAGAAAGCTACGAAGAAGTGTTGGCGGGTTGTACTAACCAAGCGGGGGAAGATTCCCGCAACGTGGCCCGTCACGGTGCGCTGCTGGCGGGCCTGCCGATTGAGGTGGCAGGCCAAACCGTCAACCGCCTGTGCGGTAGTGGCTTAGCCGCCATGATGGATGCCGCCCGTGCCGCTCGCTTAGGCGAAGGTGAGCTATTTTTAGCTGGCGGTGTGGAGTCCATGTCCCGCGCGCCTTACGTGCTAGGCAAAGCCGATTCCCCCTACGCTCGCAATCAGCCGATGTTTGATACCGTGATTGGCTCTCGCTTCCCCAACCCGTGGATTGCCAAAGAGTACGGCAGCCACAGCATGCCGGAAACTGCCGATAACATTGCCCACGACCTAAACATCGGCCGCGAGGCCAGCGACGCCTTTGCCGCCCGCTCCCAAGCGCGCTATGCCAAGGCGCTGGCAAACGGCTTTTATGAAGGTGAAATGTTTGGGGTGGAAGTGCCTCAAGGGCGCAAACAGCCGCCGCTGTTGGTAGATAAAGACGAGCACCCCCGGGCTGAAAGCACCGAGGAGAAGCTGGCTAAACTCGGCGCGCTGTTTGAAGGCGGTGTCGTGACCGCAGGCAACGCTTCTGGTTTAAACGACGGGGCTGCCGCGCTGATTGTCGGCACGCGTGCAGCAGGCGAGCGGGCTGGGCTTGCTCCGCGGGCGCGTATTGTTGCCAGCGCCGTGGCGGGCGTTGCTCCCCGCGTTATGGGCCTTGGGCCGGTGCCCGCCTCGCAAAAAGCGCTGGCTCGGGCCGGCCTTTCGCTTGAGCAGATGGACGTCATTGAAATCAACGAAGCCTTTGCGGTGCAGGTGTTGGGCTGCGTTCAACAGTTGGGGCTTTCCGCCGACGACCCGCGCTTAAACGCTAACGGTGGTGCCATTGCCATTGGCCACCCGCTGGGTGCATCGGGCGCACGTTTGGCGCTCACTGCGCTACGTCAGCTAGAAGCCACCGGCGGGCGCTATGCACTGGTCACCATGTGCATTGGCGTTGGCCAGGGTATTGCGACCATTATTGAGCGCCTGGACAGCTAACCACGCGCCAAGCGTTGACTAAGCTTGGTCATCGCGCTTTGCAACGCCCCAGCGCAGGTATGCGATACTTGCCACTCAATGATTGATTAGCCGAGACGCTTGATGGAACCCACTGACGCCGCTGCTGAAGAGCCGCAATCACCTGAAAAAGATCGCAACTTTGTCACCGCGCTTGCGCGGGGGTTAGAACTGCTCCGCGCTTTTGGAACAGGGGAAGAGTACCTGGGCAATGCAGAGCTCTCTAACCGCACCCACATCCCCCGCCCCACGGTGTCCCGGTTAACCTATACGCTGACCCAGTTAGGCTACCTGCAGCACAACCGTCACTTGGAGAAGTACCGCCTCGGGCCGGGTGTGCTGGCGTTGGGTTACCGCTTTCTAGCTAATATGGGGATTCGCGAGGTTGCACGCCCTCATCTGCAGCACTTTGCCGATGCCACCGACTGTAACGTCAGCCTGGGCAGCGCGGATCGCAGCGACATGGTGTACCTAGAAACCTGCCATGGCCACGGCCCGCTGATTATTCGCTTAGATGTTGGCTCGCGGCTGCCCATCGCCACCTCAGCCATTGGCCGGGCGTGGCTATGCGGCTTATCTGGCGAGCGGCGCCATCAGGTGATGCAAGAACTTGCTGACTTTCATGGCAACGACTGGCCGCGCCTTCATGCCGGTATTGAGCAGAGCCTGCGCGACTACGCCGAGTATGGCTTTTGCCTATCCGAACAGGATTGGCAGCGGGATATCAGCGCCGTGGCCATGCCGCTCATTTTAGAAGACGGTGCCGAAGTCATGGCCATCAACTGCGGGGGTTCCAGCCTGCGCTTGGATCACGACCGCCTGGTCAATAATCTAGGCCCACGCCTGAAAGAAGTCGCGGCAAAAATTAAGCAGGAATTAGCGCCCAAATATCGTGCATCGCGTTAAGTTGCTGTAACGGCGCTTTCACTAACGCCCGTTTGACTGCATCATAGTCTCTCACGCCGAGGTAAAGGCATAGGGAGAGCAGGGATGCCTAACAAGTGGATCACTCAACGTAATGAGAGTGTCTCGCTGCATGGTGAATGGACGCTGCGCCACTATGTAGCGCTTAAGCGCGAAGTACAACAGCAGGGCACGCTTAGCGGCACATCGGTGGCGCTGCCAGGATTTGATGGGCTGGATACCGCGGGCGCAGCGCTGATTGTCGAGCTGATTGGCGTTGATAAAGCCAAACAGGTTGGCGATTGGGCCAATGACCTGCCTCGCGCTCAACAAGCGCTGCTGGTTCGCATTGCCGAAGCTATGGACAGCCCGCTGGAAAGTGATCAACCACGCGCCAACCGTGTCATCTCGGCATTAGCCACGGTGGGCCAACAGATGTCGGCGTTGTGGTCTCAGCAGCGCCAGCTCTTGGCGTTTATTGGGCTTGTACTGGCAACGTTTGTCTCCCTTCTGCTCCACCCTACTCGCTGGCGTATCACCGCTACCGTCGCGCATATCCAGCAGAGCGGCTTAAACGCGGTCCCCATTGTGGCGCTGTTGACGTTTATGGTAGGTGCCGTGGTCGCGTTCTTAGGTGCCACAGTGCTCCAAGACTTCGGTGCAACGGTTTACACCATTGATCTCGTGGCATTTTCATTTTTACGGGAATTTGGCGTATTGCTGGCGGCTATTTTATTAGCAGGCCGTACCGCCAGCGCTTTTACCGCTCAACTAGGCGCAATGAAATCCAACGAAGAGATTGATGCGCTCAAAACCCAGGGACTAGATCCCATTGAGCTACTGGTACTGCCACGGGTGATGGCCATGCTCATTAGTCTCCCTCTGCTGGCCTTTGTAGGTATGTTGAGCGGCCTAGTGGGCGGCGCGGTGGTGGCTACCCTATCGCTGGATATTTCGATTAGCCAGTTTATGACCACATTGCAGAAAGATGTGTCGGTCACTCACTTCTTGGTCGGTTTGAGCAAAGCGCCGGTGTTTGCCTTTGTAATTGCGGTCATTGGCTGCCTGGAAGGATTTAAAGTCAGCGGAAGCGCTCAGTCGGTGGGCGCTCACACCACATCAAGCGTCGTACAGTCCATCTTTATGGTCATTCTGATAGATGCCCTAGCGGCGCTATTTTTTATGGAGATGGGCTGGTGACAGAGACAAACACTTCACCAACAGATTCCAGCCCCCAAGCGGTTATACATGTACAGGGGCTCGTTAATCGCTTTGGCGACAATGTCGTTCATGAGGGGCTGGACTTAACCCTTTACCGAGGAGAAATCCTTGGCGTGGTGGGTGGTTCAGGAACCGGCAAATCGGTGCTACTACGGAGCATTGTGGGCTTAAAACGGCCCAACGACGGCACGGTGGATGTGCTCGGTCAGCGACTCAATGAGCTTAGTGAAGCACAGCGTAGCCAGGTAGAGCGACGCTTTGGGGTGCTGTTTCAGCGTGGGGCGCTGTTCAGCTCGCTCAACTTGCAGGAAAATGTAGCCCTGCCGCTCATTGAGCACGCAAAACTCCCCCGGGAAGAGGCCGAGTACCTAGCGCGGATTAAACTCTCTCTGGTCGGCCTGCCACCGCATGCCGCGCGCCAGTTTCCAGAGTCGCTGTCAGGCGGCATGGTGAAACGCGCAGCACTGGCCAGGGCACTGGCCCTAGACCCGGATATTTTGTTTCTCGATGAGCCTACCGCAGGACTCGACCCCATCGGTGCCGCCGCATTTGACCAACTGCTGGTCACGCTAAGAGATGCCCTGGGGTTCAGCGTATTTTTGGTGACCCACGATCTCGACACTCTCTACGCAGCCTGCGACCGAGTCGCTGTGCTGTCGCAAAAACGTGTCCTCGTAGTGGATACCCTTGAGAACGTCGCCAAAACCGACGATGAGTGGATCCAGGATTACTTTAATGGCCCCCGTGGACGCGCCGCCCAGCGCTCTGCCGGCTTAACATCTCCCCAGGAGTGACGCACATGGAAACCCGCGCGCACCATATTTTGATTGGCCTGTTTACCGTATTGACGGCGGCGGGTGCCCTGCTGTTTGCGCTCTGGATGAGCTACGCCGCAGGCGAGCGTGATTATCAGCCTTATCGGATTTTGTTCGAGCGCAGCGTCAGCGGCCTCTCGGTAGGGAGCAAGGTGCAATACAACGGCATTGAAGTGGGTGATGTCACCGAGCTTTCTCTCAATCCTGACGACCCACGCCAGGTGATCACTCGCATCCGCGTGTATGAAGACACTCCGATCAAAGTCGATACCCGCGCAAAGCTAGCCTTTGCCAGCATTACCGGCAGCATGTCGGTGCAGCTCTACGGCGGCACCCCAGAAAGCCAACGCCTGCTAGCGCAAAACAGCGACGATACGCCGTTCATTCAAGCCGACCCGTCGCCTATTGCCACGCTGTTTGACGAAGGCGAAGAGATGGTCGAAAACCTCAACGCGATTTTGCAGAGTGTGAACGAGCTTTTTGATGACAATAATCGTGAGCAGGCAGGCAACATCCTGACCAATATTGCCAAAATTACCGAGATGATTGCTTCTCAACAGTCTGCCCTGGATGAAAACATGGCGCTCTTTGGCGATGTGTCACGCCAAGCCACCACCACGCTTGAGAGCATCGAATCACTCAGCCTGGAGGCGAACCGCCTGCTGAGCCAAGAAGGTCAGCAGGTGATGCGCAGCGCCGAAAGTGCCAGCCGCGATGTCGCCAGCGCTGCCCAGCGCATAGAGCAACTGGTGAATGATAACGCAGGAGCTGTTGAAGGCACGTTAAACAGTACCCGAGACATTGCCCCGGCGCTTGCCGCGTTGCGTTCAACACTCACGACACTCGATCGCATCACCCGCCAGCTTGAAGAGAGCCCAACTGACTTTTTCCTGGGCCGCGACCAAGTAGAGGAGTTCCGCCCATGAAAACCCCCGCATTACGTCTCAGTCTGCTTCTAAGCGCTCTACTAACGCTGACGGGCTGCTCTATTTTACCGGAAAAGGCACCTTCAACCCTTTACCGCTTACCTGCGGCCAACGTCACGAACCATACCAGCACAGCCACGCTACCCACGCGACTGGGTATTGCAACGCCAGAAGCGGGCCATCTGCTGAGCAGTAACCGTATCGTGGTATTTCCCGATGGCAATGTGGTGAACGTGTATGAAGGCGCTCGCTGGCATGAGGATGCGCCGGATATGCTTCAAGCTCAGCTTATTAGCGGCCTACAACAGCGCCAGCTGTTCGCTAATGTAGGCAGCGACCGCCTGCCTCATGACTTGCAGCTATTAAGCGAGTTACGCCACTTCCAAAGCGAGTACGACACCACCCCCCCCAGCATCAATCTGCAGCTAGATGTCCAATTAGTGGGGAATGACCAACAGCCCGTGGCATCCACCAGCTTTGCTATTCGTGAGCGCGCTGCCAGTACAGAAATACCCGATGTAGTGAACGCTTTTGGTCGTGCGGCCGACCAGTTAACCGAGCAGCTGGCACGCTGGTTAGCCACCCAGGTGGCTGATTGAGGCTGGCGCGCCCCTAGCGCTGCGGTGAAGGCAAGGTGCTTTTCCTGAGATACTCTTTTGGATCTTTGGGATAAAAATGCGCCGGCTGACGCTCTAAGTGAGTAAAAAAGCGCGTGTCTTTATAGGGCATCTTCATAAATCCTGACACGCCCAGCCCCTCAATTTGGCTGACAGCGGCGAGCATTTGGTCTAGCAGACTACGAAACTCTGGCTCTCGGCCCCCATCAAGCAGCCGATAGTAGCTATGAATTTTAAGGTGTTTGGGCAGCGCTTCAAAAATGATCATACCGGTATGGTGGATCTCGTTAAGCCGCGTTAGTAGCTGCATAATCGTATCAGGCAGTACCAACAGCTCCTCTGGGTCTGGACCATCCTCAAAGTAGCTATGCTGCCGAGTGCGATCCTCCATTTCCGGCACGGCGCTTACTTCGTAGTTAATCGCCATCTCTGGCTGGCAGTGAAACGCCTCCTCAGGGCTTGTGCGCTCTAAGTGCAGCGTCTGCCGGGCATTGAACAGACAGCTTTTAAATACCCCCTGGCGATGAATGGCCCGCGCCAGGTGCACCATATTATTCACGGCTTCGATAAACGCGGGTTTTAGCGCCGGGTCATGCAGGTTGAGTGACGAATCGATATAGACCCCCTCTCGCTCCCAGCGCACCGCTAAACCGCCCACTACGGGGTACTTGCCTAGCCGACTCACCGAGGCCAAAAAGGCTTTTTCGGTTTCTCCCATACCTTGCATAAACTGTTTGTAGTAGCGATCAAGCTGCACATCGTTGACGTCGTTTAACGTCTCTTCAGCGCTTGCCTCCCGCAAGAATGCCTTGCGCGAGCTGTACACCACGGTATCGATCTCTTGACTGGACGGCCGGCGTGGTCCTTTTCCCCAAACCGGCACTAACGGCCTTTGTGGTAGCGAAGGTAAGTCGACCATCACGACCTTCGCCATACGCGGCATCTCACGGATAAAGTGATCCCCTGCCTTGCGTCGCATCAATGGGTCTGGGTCTAGCAGGCCATCCAGAGTTCGGGCGAACTCTATGGGCAGACCTAGGGAGCTTGCCGGTATGGCTCGATGACCAAAACGACAGGACTGTGCAGAGGCCAATGCATACAACGTTCCCGCCACCCCTTGCTCATCAAACCGAGGTGATGAGAGCGCCCCGTTGAGCTGTTCGTCACCGATGAAGTAGACATCGCCCAGCCGCGCATTGGTTTGCTGGAGATTGTCGGACATCAGCTCCATTACGTTAGCCCCCACAAACTGCAGCGTTTGATCCAACTGAGCAAACACCGAAGAGCCCCAATCAATTAGCGCAATGGATTCGCTGACGGCGTCGAAGACCAGATTGGAAGGTTTGATATCGCCATGAACCACCGGTCGCGCATGAGGACCTGCTTCACGACGTAGGGCCAATAAAATATCTGCCAACTGAGCAGCAATACGCACTATCAATCGGGGCGAGAGACGCCCCTGCTTCAGTGAGACTTGTTCTAGATTCCACCCTGGAGCACGCTCCATGACCAGAATCGACTGGCCACGGGCACGCTGATACGTAATCAGTTTTGGAATTCTCGGATGAGACACCTGATCCAACATAAACGCCTCCTCTTCGAGGCGCTCTTGTAAGTGGGTGGGCAGCGTGATCCGAGAAAACTTGAAAACATAGTGCGCCATGGCCCCTTGCTGCCAGGCGCTACCTGCAAAAACAAACCCGTAGGCCCCCTTACCAATCAGCTCGATATCTGAGTAACCCAACTGGGCAAGCTGTGATTGGCACAGCGCTACCCAGTCTTTTAGCTTTCGGGCATCGTGATGGCTTAGCAGGTAAACCGACTGCTCTTCGGGTATGTAAAACTGCTGCAGCGGTGCCTGGCTCATAGCAAGGTGCCTACACAATTAAGCCAAATGAAGCAGCATGTTTTCCGGCGCTTCTAGAAAACCTTTCCAGGCGTTGCAGAAGCGTGCAATGGTGCCGCCATCAATAAAGCGATGGTCGCCTGCCCAGGTGACCGTCAAAATAGCCCGGCGCTGCACAGCCCCGTGCTCATCAAAGCGCGGCAGCCACTGGGTTTTGCCAATGGCCACAATGGCGGCTTCTGGCGCGTTAATAATCGGCGCGGCGTAGGTGCCCCCAAGGGCACCTATGTTGGAGATGCTGATGGTGCCACCCTTTAAATCCGCCTGATCCACGCGCCCTTCCCGTGCCGCCTTGGTTAACCTGCCGACCTCTTTGGCAATCTCAAACAGCGTTAAGCCCTCGACACCCTTCACGTTAGGGACCAAAAGCCCCGCTTTGCTATCCACCGCCATGCCGATATTGCACTGGTCGTAGTAGCTCAGCTCGTTGGCTTCGCTGTTTAACTGCGCATTGATGATCGGCGTCTCCGCCACGGCCAGCGCCATCGCTTTCATAAAGAACGGCATCAGCGTGAGCCGTTCGCCCTTCGCCTCTACCTGAGGCTTGAGCCGCTCGCGCAGCGCTAACAGCTCCGTCACATCAATCTCTTCACCGTAGTGAAAATGGGGAATGGAGCTGGCAGCTTCTACCATACGCTTGGCCATTACCGCCCGCACGCCTCGTAGCGGCTCTACTTTTGAGGGTGCTAAGCCTGTGCTTGAAGGCACCGAAACGCTGGCCGTTTGGGTAGATACCGCTGGCGCGTTGAGGTGTGCTAGCACGTCTTCTTTCAGCACTCGACCATCTTTACCACTGCCTGAAATTTCCGACAGGGCTAGGCTGTGCTCGCGTACTAAGCGCCGTACCGCAGGGCTAGCGGGCACTTTGCTTGAAGCAATAGAGGTAACGGCTTGGCTTGTAGGCGGCTGGCTATCTTCATCAGCGGCCACCCCGTGGCTACTGGGCGGCGCTGAAGGTACCTGCTCGGTAGCGGTAGTGTCGCTGTTCGACTGACCGGCGGTTTGGTATGCATAAAGCGGCGCATGCACCTTGGCGATCTTTCCCTGGGGCACATACAGTTTGGTCACCGTACCGGCTTCAGGGGCGGTGATTTCCACCAGCGCCTTGTCGGTCATCACTTCGACAATCGGCTGATCCTCTTCGATGGTGTCGCCCTCGGCCACGCGCCACTCCACCACTTCACACTCAACAATGCCTTCGCCGATATCCGGCAGTAAAAAATCACTCATGGCTGTTCTCCCTGGCGCTAAAAGTTCACGCTTTCGCGAATCGCTTCAAAAATTTTCAGGTGGTCGGGCAAGTACTCCTTCTCCAGCACAAGCGGGAAAGGCGTATCTAGCCCGGTCACCCGAGTAATCGGCGATTCCAGATAGAGAAAACAGCGCTCCTGTATCGTTGCAGCAATTTCACCGGCAAAACCGCCGGTAAGCGGCGCTTCATGGCTAACAATCATACGGCCGGTTTTAAATACCGACTCTGCCACGGTATCCACATCCCAAGGAAGCAGCGAGCGCAGGTCGATGACCTCGCAGGCAATGCCCTGCTCTTCGGCAAGCTCGGCGGCTTTGCTGATCACCTCCATCTGCGCCCCCCAGCCCACCAGGGTAATATCGGTGCCCTCTTTGATTACCTCTGCCTCACCAATCGGGAGCTGGTAATCCTCTTCAGGCACTTCCCCTACCGCCGCACGATAAAGTCGTTTTGGCTCTAAAAACAGCACGGGATCAGGGTCACGAATCGCCGCTAGCAGCAGCCCTTTGGCTTGATAGGGGTTGCGTGGCACCACCACTTTTAAACCAGGTGTATGGGTAAAGTAGGCTTCAGGAGACTGTGAGTGATAAAGCCCACCCGAAATGCCGCCGCCATAAGGGGTGCGAATGGTGAGCCCACCCACGTTGAAAAGATCCCCCGAGCGGTAGCGGAATTTGGCGGTTTCGTTAACAATTTGATCAAACGCAGGGAAGATGTAATCCGCAAACTGAATTTCAGCGACAGCCACTGAGCCCTGGGCGGCTAAACCGTTAGCAAAGCCAATAATGCCCTGCTCAACCAGCGGCGTATTGAAGCAGCGCGCTTTTCCGTACTTTTCTTGTAGATGACTGGTGGCACGGAAAACCCCGCCAAAAATACCGACGTCTTCACCAAAACAGATGACTTTTTCATCTTCCGCCATGGCGATATCCAGCGCGTTATTAATCGCCTGGAGCATGTTCATTGTTGCCATATTACGCCTCTCCCTGGGAATCAGTGGCTGACGAAAGCGTCAGATCTAGCGATTTTGCACCACGCGGGTAGGCTTCTGGGTAGCGGCGAATATGTCGCTTCAACTGATCCAACTGACGCTGTAGCGCAGGCGTCACATCGGCGTAAACATCGCTGATTAACGATTCAAGCGGCGGCGGCGGGCGTTTTTCGGCACGTTTCATGGTTTCCAGCACTTCACGGCGCAGCGTCTCTTGCTGGGTAGCCTCCTCTTCATCGCTCCACCAGCCTTTCTTAGCCAGCCAGCGCTGCATACGCAGCAGTGGGTCTTTTACGCGCCACGCTTCCTCTTCGCTCTTAGCACGATAGCCCGACGGGTCATCCGAGGAGGAGTGAGCGGCCAACCGGTAAGACATGGCTTCAATCAGCACCGGCTGGTTCTGTTCAACGGCGATTTTTCGCGCCTGCCGGGTCGCTTCATACACCGCTAGGGCGTCGTTACCATCCACACGAATCACGTGCATATGGTAACCAAAGGCACGAGGAGCGATGCCATCGGCAGCAAACTGTTCTGTGGAGGGAGTAGAAATAGCGTAGCCGTTGTTGCGGCAGAAGAAGATCACCGGCACCTGATGCACCGAGGCCATATTGAGCGCGGCGTGGAAGTCCCCTTCTGAGGCCGCCCCTTCACCAAAAAAGGTCAGCGTGCAGTGGCCTTCACCCGCCAGCTTTTGGCCATAGGCGTACCCGGTGGCTTGAGGAATCTGGGTCGCTAATGGGGAAGAGATGGTCATGTAGTGCAGTTTGCGAGAGCCGTAATGAATCGGCATTTGGCGGCCTTTACCGTAATCAAGCTCGTTGCCAAACAGCTGATTCATAAACTCATCAATAGAGAAACCGCGATACATTAGAGCGCCTTGCTCACGGTACTGGGCCATGATCATATCGGCGTCATCAAGTGCAGCGGCAGCACCCACCACGGCGGCTTCCTCGCCGGTACACTGCATATAGAAACTTAGCCGCCCTTGGCGCTGTGCGGCCATCATGCGTTCATCAAGAATACGGGTGGCCAGCATGGCCTGGTAGAGCTTGCGGGCATGTTCCCGCGTGAGTGCAGGCTCCTCGGCACCTTCGTATAGCTCCCCGTCGGGGTTCAGTAGGCAGAAGGTTTCAATGGAGAATTCATCGCCAGTCATGAAGGACGGCTGGTGTACGTACTGAGTCATCATTATTGTCCTTGTTTTTACCCCTTTTGAGGGCAGTGTTGTCGGTGATGACCGTTTGTGCCAGTGGATTTATCTGACACGGGTCAACGCAACACTTGGACAGTAACTCAGTGCACGCCATTTAGGGATTCAACTTAAGACGCAGAGAGCACCTAGAACGCAGAGAGGCGGCGTCGAAGTCGCTGTTGGTAGACGTTAAAGGCGCTGTCCACACTCAGCGCCAGCAGTGCAATCAATAATGCGCCTTGCAGCACGTAGGCCATGTTGCCATTGACGATGCCCGCGATAATGGGATCTCCCAGATTACTGGCCCCTACGGTGGCACCGAGTGCAGCCGTGGCAATATTAATAGTCACCGAAGTACGCACACCCGCCAGAATAACAGGGGCTGCCAGGGGCAACTCCACATGACGCAACACTTGCCAAGGGGTCATGCCCATCGCCTGGGCCGCCTCTTTGATGGTCGCGTCGACGTCGTTAATTCCTGCCAGCGTATTGCGTACAATCGGCAGCAGGCCGTAGAGCATCAGCGCAACGATAATAGGCAGCGTACCAAACCCCAGAACGGGCACCGCCAGTGCCAACACTGCCACCGGGGGGAACGTTTGCCCAAGAGACGCCAACTGCCCCACTAGCGGTAAAAAATCACGCCCGCGCTCACGGGTCACGGCAATCCCTGCCAGCACTCCGGCCGTTATCGTCACTACCGCCGCGACTCCTACTACCAATACATGACGCCCGAGCAATTCGTAAAACGCTGCGCGACTGTAAATCACCTGACGCGCGTCGGGCTCCACCCAGCGAAACACGCTCTCCAGAAGCGGCATTCCCATGATGCTGATCAGCAGCAACAGTGCCCAGCCAAATGGCAGGAGCCACTGAGTGTTGGGCACATTCGTCACGCTCCCCACGTTAGCATTAGGCGTCACGCTGGCTCACCTTATCCAACTGCGCCTCTTTCACAATACGGCGCAGTGAAAGCTCTCCTATCGGCATGTCGTTTTGATCCACCACGGTTAAGCGATCACAGTGGTCGCGCAGCATCATGGAAAGCGCTTGGCGCAGCGAGAAATCGGTAGGAATTCGAGATTGCGCCGGCAACGTCGGGCCAAGCGATGTCATATGATCTTTCACTCGGGTTAACGCTGCCTGTTTCAACCCTCGCTCAAGCCCACCTAGCAGTGAATCCACGAACGGGTCAGCAGGCTGTTGCAGCAGTGCTAGCGGGCTGCCCTGCTGAACAATGCGGCCATCACGCATCACCACTAGGTGGTCAGCCAGCCTCAGCGCTTCATCCATATCGTGGGTCACAAACACGACCGTTTTATGCAGTCGGGACTGAAGCTTGGCAAGCTCATCTTGCAGTTTTTCACGGGTAATAGGATCGAGTGCGCCGAACGGCTCATCCATCAGCAGTATATCGGGGTCTGCGGCTAAGGCCCGGGCCACGCCTACCCGCTGCGCTTGGCCACCCGAGAGCTGATGCGGATATTTATGGGCGAACTCACCCACCGGCAGGCCAAGCACACCCATCAGTTCCTCTACACGCGCGGTGATCTCTGTTGCAGGCCATTTCAGCAGCCGAGGCACCAAGCCAATATTGCGCGCAACGTTCCAATGTGGAAAAAGCCCCGTGCTCTGAATCACATAACCAATGCGTCGACGCAGTTTCACCGGGTCGTACTGCTCAATCGACTGCCCATCCAGGATAATATCGCCGCTGCTATGCTCAATCAGTCGGTTGATCATCCGCAAGGTGGTGGATTTACCGCACCCAGACGTTCCTACCAACGCACAGAACTTTCCTTTCGCAACCCGCAACGTAATGTCATCAACCGCTGTCTCGTCACCAAAGCGTTTTGAAACATGGGAAAGCTCTATCATTCCTGTCCTCCGGGGCGCAGCGCGTCGGCCAATGCCCCTAAACCTGCATCCACCATCAGTGCCAAGATCAGGATAGGCAGCGCACCAAGTAACACCATGTCCATCGCGGCCTGTCCCAACCCTTGAAAAATAAACGTTCCTAAACCGCCAGCACCGATCAGCGCCGCCACGGCGGTTAACCCGACAGCCTGTACCGCCGTAATACGCACCCCTTCCAATAATACGGGAAGCGCTAACGGAAAACGCACCTGCCAGAAACGCTGCCCGGTGCGCATGCCCATCGCTTTTGCCGCCTGAAGTGTCTCAACGCTGACCTCTTCCAGGGCAATATAGGTGTTACGCACCATAGGCAGCAGGCTGTAAGCGATCAGAGCAATCAAAGCTGGAGCGTTGCCAATACCGCTAATTCCCAACGCCGCCAGCATAGGCACGTTAGCCCCAAGCCAGGCCAACGGGGCAAGCAACAAACCAAACAACGCTAAGCTGGGAATCGTTTGCAGGAAGTTAAGCAGTGCGAAGGCCACCTTTTGCAGGCGCTGATACCGGCGCATCAGCATCGCTAAGAGCAGCCCAAGTACAACGCTAACTCCGACCGCGATACTGACTAGTGCAATATGCTGTTTCACCGCCTGATAAAACTGTGTGTCTCGTGCCTGGAACTCTTGTACTAGGGCCAGATTACCCAACCACAATGCGGCACACCCCCACCACACCGCGCCGATGGCACTTAGAATCAGCGTTGGCCACCACCGTGATAGCCCCAACCGCAAACGCAGCTCTACTAAGCACAACAGCAAAACAAAGAGCACCGTCCAATAAGCTGCCCCGATTCCCAATCGCGCTTGGGGCATTGAGGCGTCCACCAGCCAGTGTCCAGCCACCATCAAGCCAAAGGGCATGAGCAGCAGCGTTAACATAATAATGCCTAATATGGCACGGTAGTGACCCTGGCTTGGCACAGTAGCCAACGCGGCAATAGCCATAAAGAGCATGGATATTAGCGCGGCACCCGGCCACCCAATGGCATCCACTATGCCAAAGGACGTACCGGTGACAATACGATTAGGAGCAACGCTGACAAGGCTGAATAGCCAAGCGGACGCCAACATGACGCCGCTTAGGCATAACAATACACTATTAGGATGCCATGAACGGCGACGGAGGGCGGGCGATGGCAAGGCGTCGATTAACGACATTCATTAGTCATCCAGGCCGTCGAGGTAGTCGCTGGCGACCTGATCCGGCGAGAAACCATTCACCGCGACATCTGCGTTGAGCTCTTGCAGCGTTACAAGGTCTAGCGTGGCGAATACCTCATTCAGCAGCGCTTCCATCTCCGGATAGGCATTCAACACTTCTTCCCGCACCACTGGCGCTGGCTGATACACCGGCTGGACGCCTTTAGAGTCTTCAAGCACAACAAGGCCTAAAGCGCTTAAGCCACCGTCGGTGCCATACGTCATAGCACCATTGACGCCGCTGGTTTGCTGAGCCGCTGCACGCATCGTCGCAGCCGTGTTGCCACCAGACAGTACCAGCAGTTGGTCATCGCTTAACTCAAAGCCGTAGGCTTCTTGGAAAGCAGGTAGCGCCTGGGCGGATTCCACAAACTCAGCGCTGGCGGCGAACTTGAACTCCCCGCCGTCGGCAAGGTAAGCGGCCAAATCATCCAGCGTGGTTAAGCTGTTGGATTCGGCCACATCCTGACGAATGCTCATGGCCCAGGTGTTGTTGGCACTGGCTGGCTGAAGCCAGATTAGGCCCTGTTCCGCATCACGCTCGCGCACGGTTTGGTAGGCGTCTTCAGCGCTGTTCCATACCGGGCTATCTGTCATATCAAAGAAGAACGCACCGTTGCCGGTGTATTCGGGGTAAAGATCAACCTCTCCCGCCTGCAACGCACTGCGTACCACGCTGGTACCACCAAGCTGAAGCCGATCTTCCGTGGGAATACCGTTACGCTCTAGCGTCTGAATAATCAGCTCGCCTAGTACAGAGCCTTCGGTGTCGATTTTAGAGGAGACCACTACGGGGTCGTTGGCATTGGCCGTAGAGAGGGTCGCCACAGAAAAGGCCACCGTCGATAAACAGGCAGCCATGGCAGGTGTAAACAGTGAGCGCATGGGGTCGTCCTTTTCAATGAGCGTCTTGGTCGTATCGTTTCAGTATAAGAGCCTGCTGCGTTGAAGTCAGACGCCGCGTTAACGACGACTGACCGTTTACAACGATTAAGGCGCTTCGATGACCCAGGTGGTTCCTTCCCGAGAATCTTTGAGAATGATGCCAAGGGCAGCCAGCTCATCGCGAATGGCATCAGCCTGGGCAAAGTCCTTATTGGCTTTTGCCGCTTGTCGCTCAGCGATTTTCGCTTCAATTTCCGATTCGCTCAGGGCTACCTGCTGCTGAGCGCCCTTCAGGAACGTTTGTGGCGTTTGCTGCAATAGCCCCAGCACACTGGCCAAACGCTTTAATTCGCCTGCCAGGCGTGGTGCCTCTGCTGGCTGATCGCTTTTTGCACGGTTGAGATCACGAGCCAAGTCGAATAGCGCGGCCAAGGCGATGGGCGTATTGAAGTCGTCGTCCATTGCCGCTGTGAAGCGCTCTGACGCGTCGCTGGCGGCTGCCTGCTCATCAGCGTCAACTCCGTCTAATGCCGTATAAAGCCGCGTTAGTGACTTGCGTGCCTCGACCAGCGAATCCACCGAGTAGTTAATAGCGCTGCGATAGTGGCTGGCCACCAACAGGTAGCGCACGACTTCTGGGTCGTGCTCGGCGAGCACGTCGCGAATGGTGAAGAAATTGCCTAACGACTTGGACATTTTCTCTTGATTGACGCGAACGGCTCCGGCATGCATCCAGGTATTAACGTAGGTTTTCCCTGTCGCCGCTTCCGATTGGGCAATCTCGTTTTCATGGTGGGGGAAAGTTAAATCTGGCCCGCCACCATGAATATCGAAGGTATCGCCCAAGCAGCAGGTCGACATCGCGGAGCACTCAATGTGCCAACCCGGTCGCCCGTCTCCCCAAGGGGAGTGCCAGTGGGCTTCACCGGGCTTGGCCGCTTTCCAAAGCACGAAATCCAGCGGGTCTTCTTTGTGCACATCAACATCGACCCGTGCACCAGAGCGCATGTCATCCAACTGACGGTTATTCAATTTGCCGTAGTCGGCAAATTTACGCACTCGGTAATATACGTCACCATTGGCTGCTGCGTAGGCAAAGCCTTTTTCGATGAGCGTTTCGATCATGGCAACGATATCGCCAATATGCCCCGTGGCACGGGGCTCCTGGCTCGGCGGCAGCACGTTCAGGCGCGCCTCATCTTCGTGCATCGCAGCAATCATGCGCTCGGTGAGCGCGCTGATGCTTTCGCCATTCTCCTCGGCCCGTTTGAGGATTTTATCGTCAATATCCGTGATATTACGCACGTAGGTTACGTCGTAGCCACGGTGGCGCAGATAGCGGGTAATCACGTCAAAGGCCACCATCACCCTGGCGTGGCCAAGGTGACAGTAGTCATACACCGTCATGCCGCAAACGTACATGCTGACCTTGCCAGCAACCAGTGGGCTAAAAGGCTCTTTGCGGCGTGTCAGCGTATTGTAAATGTGCATATGACGTTTCCTTAACCCTTCTGTTTGATTTTCGCCCAGCTATCTTTCAGACCGACGGTACGGTTGAATACGAGGTGTTCAGCGGTGGAGGCATGGCGATCTGCGCAGAAGTACCCCATACGCTCGAACTGAAAACGGTCTTCAGGTGCCGCATGGGCGAGGCTTGGCTCACCAATGGCCTGACATACCACCAGGGACTCCGGATTCAAATGTTCGAGAAAATCAACATCTTTATCTCGATCCGGCTGTTCAACCATAAACAGGTTGTCATACAGACGTACTTCTACCGGCACACCGTGAGTTGCGCTTACCCAGTGAATGACCCCTTTCACCTTGCGTCCTTCCGGGTTTTTACCCAGGGTGTCGAAGTCCACAGAGCAGCGCAGTTCAACAATCTCGCCCGCGTCGTCTTTAATCACTTCATCACAGCGAATCACGTAGCTGTTACGCAGGCGCACTTCTTTGCCCGGTGCTAGGCGGAAGAATTTCTTCGGCGCGTCTTCCATAAAGTCGTCTTGGTCGATATAGAGCTCGCGACCAAACGGCACTTTACGCATTGGCATATCATCACGCGCCGGGTGCCCAGGCACCTCGTAGACCTCTTCATGATCTTCCGGAACGTTGGTCAGCACTACTTTCAGCGGCTTCATCACGCACATGGCGCGCGGCGCGTTATCTTCCAGGTCTGAGCGGATGGCATGGGTCAGCATGGCAATATCCACCAAACCACCGTCGGAACGGGTGACACCAATCATCTCGCAGAATTTGCGGATGGAAGCGGCGGTGTAGCCACGACGACGCATACCGGAGATGGTCGGCATCCGCGGGTCGTCCCACCCATCAACAATCTGCTCATCCACCAACAGCTTCAGCTTGCGCTTAGAGGTTAAGGTGTAGTCAAGATTAAGGCGTGCAAACTCGATCTGACGGGGCTTCGCGGGCACCGGCAGGTTATTTAAGAACCACTCATACAGCGGGCGGTGGTCTTCAAACTCCAACGTACAGATGGAATGAGTAATGCCCTCAATGGCATCCGACTGGCCGTGGGTAAAATCGTACGAGGGGTAGATTTTCCACTTATCACCGGTTTGGTGGTGGTGGGCGTGACGAATCCGGTACAGGATCGGATCGCGCAGATTAATATTGGGCGATGCCATATCAATTTTGGCACGCAGCACTTTTTCACCTTCGCCAAACTCGCCGTTACGCATCCGCTCTAGCAAATCAAGGTTTTCCTCGGCGCTGCGCTCGCGATACGGGCTTGGCTTACCCGGCTCAGTGAGGGTACCGCGATACTCCCGGATTTCATCCGGAGACAGGTCATCCACATAGGCTTTGCCTTCACGGATCAGATGCTGAGCCCAGGCGTAAAGCTGGTCGAAGTAGTCGGAGGCAAAGCGCACGGGGCCTGCCCACTCAAAGCCCAACCAACTGACGTCCTCTTTGATAGCGTCAATGTACGCCTGCTCTTCTTTCGCTGGGTTGGTGTCGTCAAAGCGCAAATGACACTCACCACCTAACTGCTCTGCCAACCCGAAGTTAAGGCAAATCGACTTGGCGTGGCCGATATGCAAAAAACCGTTAGGCTCGGGGGGAAAGCGCGTCACAATTTTGGTGACCTGGCCGCCCTCTATCTCGTCGCGTACTTGGTTGCGAATGAAGTTCGGCGCTGGGGTGGTCTCGTTGGTCATGGTGGTGTTAATAACCTCATGGTGGATGGCGTGCTGGGCAAACGATACGAACGCAATCCGGGTTTGCGCTTCGCGGTGCCGAGCAAAACCGCTATTATAACGTGACGCCGATGCACAGCGCCAAGGCGAACGCCTTTATTGAACAGGAATTTATCTATGATCGTATTACAGACGAACCACGGTGACATCACCATTGCGCTTAATCATGAAAAAGCCCCGGCCACCGCGGCGAATTTCGAGCAGTATGTGCGCGACGGTTTTTACGACGGCACGCTGTTTCACCGGGTCATTGATGGCTTCATGGTTCAGGGCGGCGGCTTCGATCAGGATTTCAACCAGAAAGCCACCCGCGATCCGATTGAAAACGAAGCGGACAACGGCCTGCAGAATACTGTCGGCACCCTGGCAATGGCCCGCACCCAAGACCCGCATTCTGCCACTGCGCAGTTCTTTATCAACGTGGGTAACAACAGCTTCCTTAACCACAGCGGCAAAAGCCTGCAAGGCTGGGGTTACGCGGTATTTGGTGAAGTCGTTGAAGGCATGGATGTGGTTAACGCTATTAAGGGCGTTAGCACTACGCGTCGTGGTATGCATGCCGACGTGCCCGCGGAAGATGTCATCATCGAGCGCGCTTACGTGAAGGAAGCGGAATAACCGTTAGGAGCTTTATGCGTACTCTGCTCATCGCTGATATGCATCTAAGTCACGATACCCCTGAGATCAATCAGGGGTTCTATCGTTACTTGGAACAGACCGCTCAAGGTGCGGACGCGCTCTACATTTTGGGCGATCTTTTTGATGCCTGGATTGGCGACGACCTGCTAGACACTCCCCACCCATTGAGCGCAGTGGCTCATGAGGTGACTCAGCGCCTGCGTGTGTTAAGCGACGCGGGGACGGCTGTGTATTTCATTCATGGCAATCGAGATTTTTTGTTGGGCGAACGCTTCATCAATGACTGCGGAGCCACGCTGTTACCTGAAAGCGAACAGGTCGAGCTGCAAGGCGTGCCCGTTGTCATTCTGCATGGCGACAGCCTGTGCACCAAAGACGATGCCTACATGGCCTTTCGTGCACAGTCACGCAGTGAACAGTGGCAAGCACAAATTCTTGCGCTGCCGCTAGAGCAGCGGCTTGAACTCGCCAAGAGCCTGCGTATGCAGTCGGGTGATGCCAATGCAGGAAAAGCTGAGGACATCATGGACGTTACTCAGGAAGAGGTCGTTTCGCTGATGCAACGCTGTGGCGTATCGATCATGATTCATGGTCATACCCATCGGCCAAAAGTACACGACCTGACGGTGGAAGACGTGCCGGCCAAACGCTTTGTGCTAGGTGACTGGGACAGCGAGCACGGCTGGGATGTGGTGGTTGAACGCTCGGATGATCGCCACGCAGAACCTATTCTGCGCCAGTTTACGCTCAGCACTCCACCGTAATCACCATACGGATAGCCACAAAAAAGCCGATCATTTCGATCGGCTTTTTCGTTTCATGCGTTAGCGTCAACATCCATCACGCTTAACGTTCGATCTCCGCGTCGCTACGCAGATCATCCACCAACCCCTGGATCACCGACTGGGCGCGCAGCTGTTCGGCCATCTGCGCGACAAACGATGTCATCTGCTCATCTACGTCGCCAACAGAAACGCTGTCCAATGCAACCACAGCAACCCCTTGCGGCATGTTCACGGCACGATAAACACTTTCACCCTCTTCTGGGCGAGGCATGCGGAAAATTTCTCCCACCAGCGCCTGAGGCAACGTGCTATCCGATTGACGGGAGACGTTATTGGCTTCCAGCCACTCCAGTTCCGTGACATCACCTGCACGCAGAGAGGCAATCAATTCTGCTGCCTGCTCTTGCAATGCTTCTTGGCGCTGCTGAGCAGCAACGGCCTGCTCGACTTCCTCGCGCACTTCCTCTAGCGGCAAGACGGTAGCATCGCGGTGCTCGGCGACACGCAGCACGAGGCGGCGGTCATTATCGAGCTCAATCACTTCGCTGTTGTAACCCTCTCCCAATACGTCAGCGCTGAAAGCTTCCTCCAATACTCCCGGCTCGGACAGCGCGCCCTCTCCCTCACCACGCGCCAGCCAGTCTGTTTGGTTGAGCGTCAGGCCAAGATCATCAGCCACGCTTTGCAGGTCATCGGCAGCAAAACTTTCGTCAATCAGTCTTTGCACCTGCTGATTAAACTCATCACTGACGTTACGCAGAGCAACCTCTTGAGCCAGCATATCGCGCTGCTCATCAAACGATGGGCCTGATAGCTCGGTTACTTGCAGAATATGGAAAGCACCATCCATCTCTACCAGTCGCGAGGTTTCACCCACGCCTAATGAAAATGCCGCCTCGTCAAACGCATCGCCGAAGAAACCACGACTGATGACACCAAGATCACCGCCATTTTCAGCACTGGCCGTGTCGTCAGAGTAGCGCAACGCAGTGTCTGCAAAACTCTCACCATCATCGAGAGAAGTTAACGCTTCATTCGCTACCGTCTCGGCTTCTTCGCGACTACGCTCATCGCCAAAGGTGACCATGATGTGCGACACGCGACGGTCAGCACTTTGGTTCTGCTCACGCCATGCATCCCGAAGTGCCTGCTCATCGACCTCAACATTTTCAGCCATGGTCTGACGGTCAATCATGACGTACTCAACGCGGACCTGCTCTGGACGCTCGAACCGATCCTGATTATCGTCGTAATACGCTTGTCGCTGTTCTTCCGTCACCGCCACATTGATGTCGACATCATCAGCACTCAACATTACATAGCGGAAATCACGCTGCTGACGCTGCAGTTCGGCTAAACGCTCTTCCTCGCTGGGTAAGCTGAAGTCACTAAACGCGAGCCCCTGCTGCAGGTGCTGACGCTTAATATCAACCCGCAGCTCTTCACGAAAAGATAACGGCGTATAGCCAGCACCGGCTAAGCGGTTACGGAATATCTCTGCCGAAAACCGGCCATCCTGATCATGAAACTCAGGGAGGCTAACAATCATTTGATCCAGCTGCGCATCGGAGACAAGGAAACCGCCGTCTTCAGCGTACTGAGTCAACAGTGATTGGGTAATCAGTTGGTCGAGCATATCGTTGCGCAGAGCGCGCTCTTGCTCGGGAGGTACTTGTCCAGAGCGCAGCGCACGCTGTACTTCCAGCTCAACCTGCTGGCGCATAATCGGCTCGCCGTTAACGCTTGCAACCTCATTAGGGTCACTGCCAAATACGCTAAACAGCGACTCCACGCCAAACAGTGCCATGGCAGCCACCATGAGACCAATAATTATCTTGGCACCCCAGCTTCTGGAGCCATCTCGTATACTTTGCAGCATGCTAGCCTCAGATCATCAAAGCCATCTATCGCCCAAACCATCGGGCCAGAAAAGAACATGGGCGCATCGCGGATGCGATGCGCCCATTAGGTTACAGCAAACGCGAGCCAATTAGTTGACGGCGTCTTTCAGCGCTTTACCTGCTTTAAAGCTGGGCACTTTTGCCGCGCTGATTTCAATCGGCTGGCCCGTTTGGGGATTACGACCAGTACGTGCAGCACGCTCTTTGATAGCGAAAGTGCCAAAACCTACCAGAGAAACACTCTCGCCTTTTTTGAGGCTATCGGTGACAGACTCCACCATGGCATCCAATGCGCGGGTTGCCGCTGCTTTAGGAATATCAGCAGACGCGGCAATAGCTTCAATCAGCTCGGACTTATTCACACTTCACCCCTTAACTGTTTCAAAAAAATGGCTCTGAACGGCACGGTCACCGAGTGCATCAACCTCAAAGCATAGCTGCGTTTTATAGCAATGCCTTGAAACACCTGTCAAGCGACCGAGACGTGAAATGCCCGCCGCTCAAGGCATTGGGCAAATTTATTAAGTAAAATTAAAGCAAAACTGCTTTAATGCTTAATGGGTGCTTGCTACAGCATTTGTATTGAACGACTTATCTGCGCCCTTTAACGAGGCACCTTCGGCTACGTTCTCCGCCAGCGCAACGGCCAGCACATCATCTATCCACCGTACGGGACGAATATCAAGCGCTCCTTTGATATTCTCCGGTACTTCCTTGAGATCTCGACGATTTTCCTCAGGGATTAGGACGGTCTTTATACCACCCCGCCGGGCCGCCAGCAATTTCTCCTTTAGGCCCCCAATCGGTAATACTTCACCACGCAGGTTCACTTCCCCGGTCATGGCCACATCACAACGAACCGGACGCTGAGTATAGGCGGAGACAATCGCGGTTACCATGGCAATACCCGCACTGGGCCCGTCTTTCGGCGTGGCACCTTCTGGGACATGGATATGCAGATCTTCGTTCTCGAAACGCTGTGGATC
This sequence comes from Vreelandella lutescens, assembly GCF_014640815.1. Lineage (GTDB taxonomy): Bacteria > Pseudomonadota > Gammaproteobacteria > Pseudomonadales > Halomonadaceae > Vreelandella > Vreelandella lutescens. The sequence goes on from NZ_BMHM01000002.1 coordinate 657,929, forward strand.
GATACCATACGCTTGCGCACGCGCCTTGACGACGGTTTGCGCCGCACTGACCGACTCTTTCATGACATCGCCAAGAGAGCCCGTTTTATTAATGCGCCCCTTACCAGGTGTGACGACGGATTCAATGTTAAGTAGCTCACCACCCACCGATGTCCAAGCCAACCCTGTCACACGACCCACTTGATCTTCCTGCTCCGCCAAGCCGTAGCTGTAACGACGAACCCCGGCGTAAGTCTCAATGTGATCGGCCGACAGCACCTGTTGTGCTTGAAGCTTACTACCCGACTTATCTTCAGAAGTGCGCTCGGCCTCTAAGCGCTCACGCAACACTTTACGACACACTTTTGCGATCTGACGCTCTAGTTCGCGCACGCCTGCTTCACGCGTGTAATAGCGCACCAGCTCAAGAAGTGCGTCATCATTCAGCGCTAACTCTTCTGCTTTGAGCCCGTTCGCCTCTAGCTGCTTGGGCAGCAGGTAGCGCTTTGCGATGGCGAGCTTCTCGTCTTCGGTGTAGCCGGGCAGACGAATAATCTCCATGCGATCAAGCAAGGGCCCAGGAATATTCATCGAGTTCGCCGTACAGATAAATAGCGTCTCGGAAAGATCATAATCTAACTCAAGATAATGATCGCTAAAGCTATTATTCTGCTCGGGGTCTAGCACTTCCAAGAGCGCTGATGCCGGATCACCACGATGGTCCATGCCGAGCTTATCGACTTCATCCAATAGGAAAAGCGGGTTTTTTACACCAGCACGGCTCATGCGCTGCATTAGCTTGCCGGGCAGTGAACCGATGTAAGTGCGGCGATGACCACGGATCTCTGATTCATCTCGTACGCCGCCCAGAGCCAAGCGTACATACTTACGATTGGTTGCGCGGGCAATCGACTGCCCTAGCGAGGTTTTACCCACCCCAGGCGGGCCTACGAGGCACAGCACAGGGCCTTTTAGTTTACGAACGCGCTTTTGTACCGCCAAATACTCTAAAATGCGCGCCTTCACTTCTTCCAGACCATAATGGTCTTCATCCAGCACCTGCTGGGCTTTAACCAAATCGTGCTTCACGCGCGTGCGCTTTTTCCACGGCACCGCAATCAGCCAATCCAGATATGAGCGGACAACCGTCGCCTCAGCAGAGTTGGTCGCCATCATTTTGAGCTTATTCAGCTCTTGAGTCGCCTTATCAGACGCCTCTTTGGGCATCCCCGACTCTTTAATCGCCTGCTCGTACTTCTCGGCTTCATTAGGAACGTTATCCAGCTCACCCATTTCTTTCTGGATGGCCTTCATCTGTTCGTTGAGGTAGTACTCGCGCTGGGTCTTCTCCATCTGCTCTTTAACCCGTGAGCGGATACGCTTCTCAACTTGAAGCAGATCGATTTCTGACTCAATCAGCGCCATCAAGTGCTCGATACGATCACGCACGCGATCCATTTCAAGCAGTTCCTGCTTGTCACCAATTTTGAGCGACAGATGGGCACAGATGGTATCGACTAAGCGGCTTGGGTCTTCAATGCCAGATAGCGAATTCAGCACTTCATTGGGCACTTTCTTAGACAGCTTGACGTACTGCTCGAACTGATTGAGCAGAACACGCACCAGTGCCTCTTGCTCGCGGCTGGTGAGGGGCTCGCTTTCACGGGGCGTTAAGTGCGCCTGGGTGTAGCCCGCTTCGTTTTCTTCAATCTCAATAACATCAGCACGGAAGCTACCCTCGATCAGCACTTTAACAGTGCCATCGGGCAGTTTGAGCAGCTGCATGATGTCCGCGACAGTCCCCATGGCATAGAGATCCGCATTATCAGGATCGTCCTGTGAGGCCTCGCGCTGAGCCACCAGCAGTACACGCTTGTCGGCTTCCATCGCAGCTTCTAAGGCTTGGATGGACTTCTCACGGCCAACAAAAAGTGGAATAACCATTTGCGGGTACACAACCACATCCCGCAAAGGCAACAGGGGTAGACATTGTGTCTGATCGGCGTTCTGCTGCATCGCAGACGTTCCTCAAATTCGGATGAGTACTTGAAGGGTACTTAGCCAAGTACCTCACAGTGTGAAAGGCACGACCTGGTGCACCAACCGTGTGCAGGCCAGCCGTTTCATCAATAACCAATGAACAACAAGGGGCCGCCTAGGCGACCCCTTGGTTTGGCGCAAGCGGTGAAAGCTAGGCCGTGAAGCGTACCGAAGGGCTAGCCGTCAGTACCGTCGACACGGGTGTCTTCCTGCTGCGAGTAGATCAACAGTGGCTCGCTTTCGCCAGCGATAACTGAACCATCGATGACGACTTTACTGACACCTTCTAAAGAAGGAATTTCATACATGGTATCTAGCAGCACAGACTCTAGGATAGAGCGCAGGCCACGTGCACCAGTCTTACGTTCCATTGCTTTTGTAGCTACAGCACGTAGTGCATCGTCTCTAAACTCAAGTCCCACATCTTCCATCTCGAAGAGTTTAGCGTACTGTTTGACCAGCGAGTTTTTAGGCTCCGTCAAAATCTGTACCAATGCATCTTCTGTTAACTCGGTCAGCGTCGCAATGACCGGCAGGCGGCCAACGAACTCTGGGATCAGGCCAAACTTGACCAAATCTTCTGGTTCAACGTCCGCTAACAGCTCGCCAACACCGCGCGAAGACTCTTTACTTTTCACGCTGGCATTAAAGCCAATTCCGCCTTTTTCAGCACGGTCGCGAATGACTTTATCCAGGCCAGCAAACGCACCACCCACGATAAACAGGATATTGGCCGTATTGACCTGCACAAACTCCTGCTGCGGGTGCTTACGACCACCTTGAGGAGGAACGGAAGCCGTTGTGCCTTCAATCAGCTTGAGCAGCGCCTGTTGTACGCCTTCGCCAGAAACATCACGAGTAATCGATGGGTTATCCGATTTACGTGAGATTTTGTCGATTTCATCGATATAGACGATGCCGCGCTCAGCTTTCTCAACGTCGTAGTCACACTTTTGCAGCAGCTTTTGGATGATGTTTTCAACATCTTCACCCACGTAGCCTGCTTCAGTCAGCGTCGTTGCATCAGCAATAGTGAAAGGTACATTCAATAGCCGCGCCATAGTCTCAGCAAGCAGCGTTTTACCGCTGCCCGTAGGACCAATGAGCAGAATGTTGGATTTACCTAGCTCTACATCGCCTTCACGCACTTCTGACTTCAAGCGCTTGTAGTGGTTATACACCGCTACTGACAGCACCATTTTGGCGCGGTCTTGCCCGATGACGTAGTCGTCTAATGTATGACGTATTTCGCGAGGCGTAGGTAAACGCTCCTCATCGCTCTCGGCATCGGCTTCGAGAACTTCTTCGCGAATGATGTCATTACATAAGTCGACACACTCATCGCAGATATACACGGACGGGCCAGCAATTAGCTTACGTACTTCGTTTTGGTTTTTGCCGCAAAACGAGCAGTAAAGCAGTTTGCCACCTTCGTCCTTGCCTTTGCCGTCGGCCATTCGCGTACCTCTGTCACTGCGGCGGCTGACGCCGCCTAAAAAGCTCGTTAGAAAAGCAGAATCCTATCACGCTATCAGGATGTAGGCCGCTTATCCAGCACTGCGTCAATCAAGCCATACTCTTTTGCTTTATTGGCGCTCATGAAATTGTCGCGGTCAGTGTCTTGGGCAACCTTCTCAATATCCTGCCCAGTGTGATGGGCCAGAATTTGATTGAGTTTTTCCCGGATACCGAGGATTTCACGAGTGTGAATCTCAATATCTGAGGCCTGACCTTGATAACCACCCAGCGGCTGATGAATCATCACGCGGGAGTTAGGCAAGCAGTAACGCTTACCAGCAGCGCCAGCGGTTAGCAGCAGTGCACCCATGCTGGCGGCTTGACCGATACATACAGTAGATACATCCGGCTTAATGAACTGCATGGTGTCGTAAATCGACATACCCGCCGTTACCGAACCACCGGGTGAATTGATGTAAAGGTGAATGTCCTTATCGGGATTCTCAGACTCAAGAAACAGCAGCTGCGCCACGACGAGGTTGGCCATGTAATCTTCTACCGGGCCTACCAAAAAGATCACGCGCTCTTTAAGAAGACGCGAGTAAATGTCGTAGGCTCTTTCCCCTTTGGCGCTCTGCTCAACCACCATGGGCACTAAACCGCCGGCGTTTTGAATTTCAAACTCACTCATTCGGGTGATTCCTTGCGTCCGGTAAGGGAAAAGCGCACCCCGACAGGGTGCGCCACGCGATGAGATCAGGCGCCTGCCTGTTCGCCTTCTTCGGCGTTCTCATCTTGCTCAGCTTGTTGCTGAGCAGCAGCCAGCGCTTGCTGGTAAGACATTTCTACGTCTTTAACGTTCGTTTGCTCCAGCAGCTTCTCAACGGCTTTCTCTTCGAGAATGGCAGATTTTACCTGCGTTTTCAGCTGCTCATTACCCATGTAGTACTCAACGACTTCAGAGGGGTCCTGATATTGCTCAGCCAGCTCTTCTACTTTAGCTTTAATGGCCGCGTCGTCTGCATCCAGCTTATTAGCTTTGATCACTTCAGCCAGCAGCAAACCTACTTGGACGCGGCTCTTAGCTTGCTCTTCAAAAAGCTCGTTAGGCAACTGGCTCACGTCGAAATCTTCACCCAGGCCAAACTGCTGAGCGGCTTGGCGCTTCATGCCATCCGTCTCTTGCTGAACAAGGGCGCTAGGCACAGGGATATCATTCGCCTTTTTGAGCGCGTCCAATACCTGCTGCTTAACACGATTATCGACCGCCTGTGAGGCTTCACGAGTCATGTTCTTCTTAATCTCAGCACGGAAGTTGGCTTCGTCTCCGCCTTCCACACCAAAACGCTCAATGAATGCAGCGTCAACTTCCGGCAGTTTTTGGCTGCTTACCTTATGAACAGTGACTTTAAAGGTAGCGTCTTGGCCAGCCAGATGCTCGGCTTGGTAATCGGCCGGGAACGTCACAGAAAGAGTCTTCTCTTCGCCAGCTTTAGCACCGATCAACTGCTCTTCAAAGCCTGGAATGAAGCTATTGGAGCCAATCACTAGCGCGTGCCCTTCTGCGCTACCGCCGTCAAACGGCTCGTCGCCCAAAAAGCCTTGGAAGTCGATTGTCACTTGATCGCCGTCAGCGGCAGCTGCCTCGACTTCTTCCCAACCTGCGTTTTGCTTACGCAGCGTGTCGATCATTTCATCGACGTCTGCTTCACTAACAGATACTACGGGGCGCTCAACGTCAGTGCCTTCGATAGACGCTAGCTCAACCTGCGGATAAATTTCCATTACCGCTACAAACTCAAGGTCTTTACCTTCTTCGTTGACCTTTGGCTCAATTTGCGGAAAACCAGCGGGATTGAGGCCCTCTTCAGTGATCGCACGCACGTAACGCTCACGCATTACTTCACCGACCACTTCACTGCGGACGCTGTCGCCATAGCGCTGACGCACGACGGCCATTGGCACCCGGCCTTGGCGAAAACCGTTCAAACGAGCGTTTTTCGCGGTGTCTTTCAAGCGAGCGCTGACGGCCTCGTCGATTTCAGTTGCCGGCACTTGAATAGTGATGCGGCGTTCGATCTGGGAGGTCGTCTCGACGGAAACTTGCATGAATTGTCCTCTAGCGGCTGGGCGTTGTGTTGATTGCGTAAAATATGTTCAAGGGGGCAATTTTAAGAACCCTGACGCATGGTGGCAAGCGCCATGCTCGCAAGATGGGGGCGCAAGCATCAATTACAAGGGTTTAAGCAGTGAAAACCACCGCTTTTAGTCATTTCTATGGAATCTGGACACTTAATGACTGTAAAACATTTACTCTTGCGACGACCACCATAGTGACACAGCATGAAGCAATAAACCGCAGGTAGCCGCATGCGAGATAAATACTTGCCAACTGATCCAGTCGGTGAACACCGCGTGCCAAGCCCCCATGACTACTGCACCAAGCACTAGCATCGCGGCAAGACGTTTCAGCAAGGCTGGCAGTGCTTGCCGGGCAGATAAGGGCAACATTTTCCACTGAACAGCGGCAGCCACGGCCACTAAGGCCAAGGCCATCAGCAACAGCGTTTGCCGAGTTTCATGTCCACCCACCATATAACGCGGCAGCGCAGAGAGCATGACGATACATAATCCAATCGCCACGCTCACACGCTGAGGAGAGTAAAGCGTTCGCTGCATAATCACGCGACCTTCAATTGCTGCGTATTAATCCACTCTTCTACCCAAGGAACTGCTGCGTCATCCGCCATAAATGTTTCCATCGCATCAATTTCCAAACGCTCACCCAAGCGATGGGCACCGTGGTCTTGGAGTAGATCGTCCAACGCCCTACCCGCACCACAGAATGTATCACCATAGGAGCTATCGCCTAGCGCGATGAGCCCATAGCGCATACCTGCCAACGAAGGGCTTTGGGTTTTAAGATTGCGAACGAAAGGCACAAAGTTTCCAGGAAAATCACCGCTCCCGGTGGTAGAGACACAAAAAAGCGTTAGGTCATTCGCTTGCACCACATCCTCAACAGAGGGCTGTTCTGAGATATCAACCGCATACCCCGCCTGTTCAAACAGCGGCTTGACCTGCTCTGCAACGTCTAATGCACCACCGTACATGGTGCCGACCAGGATAGTTAACTTAGGCACGGGCTACTCCTCGGCAAAGGTGTCGCTCTGCACTTTGTGAAGCTAGCAAAGTTGAGTCGACAAATACCTGATGAATTTGCTCAAATATTAACACGACTAGCAAAAATGACGCACGCCCCACCATGGGCTACCGACAATCGTTCTAGAGGAGCGCTTATGCAACAGGCCTTTGAGACATGGATCACGCCCATCATGGTTGGCGGCTTGATGATTTTTATGTGTTTTATTATTTGGGATCTGGCAAAGAAATCGAATGCGGGTAAATTTGGCACCATTATGCTGTTTGTCGTATTGGGCGCGGGAATGTTGGGCTATGTCATAAAAGTAGTGATCACGTGGCTAATTGAGGGTAGAGGCGTCTAGCGGGTTCCTTATCATCGCTTATCCATCATGAAAAAGGAGTGCCACATGGCACTCCTTCACATAGAGCAAGCTCACAGTATCAACAGTGCCATCACTGGCTACTTGAATAACACTCTACCTGCTGCTTTAACTTCTGCCCCGGACGAAACGTCACTACCCGGCGGGCTGAGATAGGAATCTCTTCACCCGTCTTTGGGTTTCGCCCAGGACGTTCGCGCTTATCACGTAAGTCAAAGTTACCAAACCCCGACAGTTTTACCTGCTCGTTTTCACGCAGACAGGCGCGGATTTCTTCAAAGAAAGCCTCCACCATCGCTTTAGCCTCTCGCTTTGACAGCGCAAGCTCAGTATGCAAATGCTCAGCTAGCTCTGCTTTGGTCAACGCACCCATATGGCTCCTCCATGTAGCAAACGGTGTAGCAAACGCATTGCCAAGAACGTGATAAGCGCTGTGTCATGGTATAGCTTGTTATGACATAGCTTTTCAGCCGCGAAGCTCGGCATCTAGTTCAGCTCGCACGTTAGTGACGATCGAATCAACCAACTGGTTGATTTCTTCATCATTTAGCGTGCGCGAAGCGTGCTGCCAGGTCAAGCCCAATGCAATGCTCTTATACCCATCGGCGACGCCTTTACCAGCATAGACATCAAATAGCTTAATGTCTTTCAAGTAATCGCCTGCTTGCGCTTTTGCACAATCCAGCAGCGCTTGCACGGGCGTTGCCTCTTTTAGCATAAAAGCCAAATCGCGACGCACCTCTGGGTAGCGGGAAAGCGGCTCGAAGGCTGGAATGGCCCCCTGACTCAACGCATCAAGGCGAACCTCAAAGAGAACCGCATCCACCTTGAGCCCTAACTTGGCACGTACTTGCGGGTGTAGCGTGCCAATCCAACCTGCTGGCTTGCCTTCATGGAATAGCTGCGCTGTTTGCCCAGGATGCAGCGAAGGATGCTCACCTGGCTCGAAACGCCATTGATCTAAGGCACCGCCCATTGCTAGCAGGCTCTCTAAATCCCCTTTCAGGTCATAAAAATCTACCGGGGCCTTGGCACCGCTCCATCCCTCTGCTTCACGTCCACCACATACCAAGGCCCCCATCATCGGCACCTGGGTTAAGTTATCAAGATGGCCGTTGAACACCAAACCGCTCTCAAAAAGACGCACACGTGTTTGCTGGCGATTGAGGTTATGTTCAAGAGCACGCACTAGGCCGGGAAACAGGCTCGCCCGCATCACCGAAAGATCCGATGAAATCGGATTTGCGAGCACCGGAGACACCGCCTCGGGCAGCATCGCTGCCTGCAGGTCAGGTGCCACAAAGCTATAAGTGACTGCTTCCTGGAAGCCACGTGCCACCATTTGGTTGCGTAACTGTGACAGCGTCAGCACTGCTTCATTGGCTGGCCGCAGCGATAACCGAGCGGCTGGACGACGAACCGGCAGATTATTGTAGCCATGAATACGAGCGACTTCTTCAATGAGGTCCTCTTCAATGGCAACATCAAAACGCCAGCTAGGCGCTACAACTGACCAACCTTCTACCTGCTTATCGACCTGAAGGCCCAGGCGCTGAAGGATATCGGTCACATCGTCAGCAGGCAGCTGCTTGGACAGAGCGGCCTCTAACCGAGCCTCGCGCAGCAAAATAGAGCGAGCCGCAGGCAAATGCTCTTGACTCAGGGACTCCACCACCGGCCCCGCTTGACCACCACATATGTCTATAAGGAGCTTTGTCGCACGCTCCACCGCCATGGCAGGAAGCTCTGGATCAACGCCTCGCTCAAAGCGATGCGACGCATCGGTATGCAAACCATAAGAACGCGCTTGCCCGGCAATGCCAAGCGGCGCAAAAAAGGCCGACTCAAGAAAAATCGTGTGGGTTTTTTCGTTTACCCCTGAATTTTCTCCCCCCATGATGCCAGCCATGGCCAAGGGGCCACGCTCATCAGCAATGACCAGCGTTTCAGGGCGCAGCGCCACCTCTTGGCCGTCCAGCAGTGTTAAACGCTCAGCCTCTCGTGCCAAACGGACAGTAATACCGCCCTGCAAGTTATCACGATCAAACGCGTGCAGCGGCTGACCCAGCTCTAGCATCACGTAGTTGGTGACATCCACTACCGGGTCAATCGAGCGCACGCCGCTACGACGCAGCCGCTCAACCATCCACAGCGGCGTCTCTGCACTAACGTTAACGCCTTTAATGACACGCCCTAAATAGCGCGGACACTGCTCAGGAGCCTCAATACTGATGGGAAAGGTATCATCAATACTCGCCTCAACAGCAATGATCTCAGGGCCACTGACAGGTAGACGGTTGAGAACACCCACCTCTCTTGCAAGACCTTTAACGCTGAGACAGTCGCCACGATTCGGCGTGAGATCGACCTCAATGGTCATATCGTCAAGCTGCATATACTCGCGAAAGCTTGTTCCGACGGGCGCGGACACTGATAGCACCAGAATGCCAGGCGAAGTTTCTTCCTCCAGCCCCAGCTCGGATGCCGAGCAAATCATGCCGCGAGACTCAACGCCGCGCAGCTTTGCCTTTTTGATTTTAAAATCGCCCGGCAGCACGCCCCCTACCTGAGCAAAGGGAATTTTCTGGCCTACGTCGACGTTGGGCGCACCGCACACCACCTGCACTGGCTCACCTGTGCCGTCATTCACGGTACACACGTTAAGCTTATCAGCATCAGGATGCTTCTCTTTAGTAAGCACTTCAGCTACAACAACGCCACTAAACGCAGCGGCAACGGCCTCTACGGCATCTACTTCCAGGCCCGCCATGGTGATCTGATCGGCAATGGCCTGCGTATTAAGCTGCGGGGCTACCCATTCACGCAGCCACTGTTCTGAAAATTTCATAGGGATTCCCGTCGCTGGCAGCGGTCTTAGGTGAATTGACGAAGAAAGCGCAAGTCGTTCTCAAAGAACAAGCGCAGGTCATTAACGCCGTAGCGCAGCATCGCCAAACGCTCAGCGCCCATACCAAAGGCAAAGCCGGTGTATCGCTCGGTATCAATGCCGGAGTGCCGGAATACTTCAGGGTGCACCATGCCGCAACCCATGACCTCAAGCCATCCGCTATGTGAGCAAACACGACAACCGTTGCCACTACACATCACGCACTGAATATCGACCTCAGCAGAGGGCTCAGTGAATGGGAAGTAGGAGGGACGGAAGCGAACCGATAGATCATCACGCTCAAAAAATGCCTGGAGGAAGTCTTCAATGGTCCCCTTCAGATCGGCAAAGCTCACGCCCTCATCGACCAACAGGCCTTCTACCTGATGGAACATCGGCGTATGCGTCAGGTCCGAGTCGCTGCGATAGACGCGCCCCGGGCACACGATACGGATGGGCGGCTCACTACTCTTCATTGTGCGCACTTGCACGGGAGAGGTATGAGTACGCAGCAAGCGGGTGGCGTCGAAATAAAACGTGTCGGCCATCCCACGCGCAGGGTGATGGGCGGGGATATTGAGCGCCTCGAAGTTATGGTAGTCATCCTCAATCTCAGGACCCACCGCTACATCATAACCAATGCGGGTAAACAAGCCTTCGATACGCTCAAGCGTGCGCGTCACAGGGTGCAAGCCACCACTCTCCAGGTCACGTCCCGGCAATGTGACATCGATCCGCTCTGCTGCCAAACGAGCATTCAGCGCCTCGCTCTCAAGCTGCTGACGCTTGGCGTCGATCTCAGCTGATAGCGTTTGCTTGGCTTGGTTAATTTGCTCACCAGCCGCAGGACGCTCTTCAGCCGATAGCTTGCCCAGCCCTTTCAATAAGGCCGTCACTTCGCCTTTTTTACCTAAGTAACGTACGCGCAACTCATCTAGCGCTGAGACGCTCTGCGCAGCTTGAATAGCATCGCGGGCCTCTGACACCAGAGTAGGAAGGTGGTCCATCCGATTTACTCCGAATTAAGCGGTTCCATCTCTAAGGATGGCTGGCATGTTGAAGGTGACAAAAAAACAGGGGAAGAGCGGCTGCTCTTCCCCTGCATGGGTCACACTGAAATGACCTCGGACATTTCACACTGATACTGGATCAGTGTGATTTGCCTTATTGGGCAGCCTTGGCTTTTTCCACGATAGCAGCAAACGCCGCTTTTTCGTGTACTGCCAGGTCGGCCAATACTTTACGGTCAATTTCAATACCGGCTTTCTTCAAACCGCCAACAAAGCGGCTGTAAGACATGCCGTTAATGCGCGCACCAGCGTTGATACGCTGAATCCACAGCGCACGGAATTGGCGCTTACGGTTGCGGCGGTCACGGTACGCATACTGACCGGCTTTGATAACAGCCTGTTTGGCTACGCGGAAAACACGCGAACGGGCACCGTAGTAACCTTTGGCCTGCTTCAGTACTTTTTTATGGCGACGACGGGCAACTACGCCACGCTTAACACGGGTCATAACACACTCCTGACTTTATGACTGAGGCTAAATGCGCTCAGATAAGATAAATCGACCTTACAGATTCGGCAGCATGCGCTGAATCAGCGCTTTGTCTGACGCATGAATCTGCTTCATGCCACGCAGCTGACGCTTACGCTTGGTCGACTTCTTGGTCAAGATGTGGCTACGGAAAGACTGCTTGTGCTTGAAGCCGTTAGCGGTCTTTTTGAAGCGCTTTGCAGCGCCGCTGTTGCTTTTGATTTTCGGCATGAGAGAACTCCGCTCGATATTTTTTAGAAAACCCAGGGCCGACCAGCGCCTTCGCGCTGGCCCGTTAACTTCGCCGTTGGATCACTTCTTTTTCGGGGCAAGAATCATGATCATTTGGCGGCCTTCCATTTTGGGGAAAGACTCCACCGCTCCGATCTCTTCCAGGTCTGCCGCGATCCGTTCCATTAGCTTACGGCCAATGTCCTGGTGCGCCATTTCACGACCACGGAAGCGCAATGTGACCTTACCCTTGTCACCACCTTCCAAAAAGCGGATCAGGTTTTTAAGCTTAACCTGATAATCGCCTTCGTCGGTGCCAGGACGGAATTTAACTTCCTTAACCTGGATTTGCTTCTGCTTTTTCTTTTGAGCCGCTTTCTGCTTCTTGGTCTCAAAAACGAATTTGCCGTAATCCATAATCTTACAGACGATGGGGTCGGCATTCGAAATTTGCACGAGGTCTAAACCGGCAGCTTCCGCACGTTCAAGAGCCTCGGTGGTGGGCACAACACCCAACTGCTCACCTTCGGCATCAATTAGACGCACTTCTTCTTCGATAATACGCTCGTTCATTGGTGGGCGTTTGTCTGCTGGACGCCCGCGCTGGTTGCTTCTCTTGATCGTTCCGTCTCCTTAGGCAATTGACGATGTCGCCAGGGCTGCTCTCTCGGCAGTATGGCGTTCAATAAATTCATCGACCGTCATTGTACCGAGGTTTTCGCCGCTGCGTGTTCGCACGGCCACTGAGTCAGCTTCGACTTCCTTATCTCCTACCACAAGGAGATAGGGAACTTTCTGTAACGTATGCTCACGGATTTTAAAGCCGATTTTCTCGTTCCTCAAGTCCGCTTTAACACGCAAGCCACTTTTTTGCAGGCGATTCTCTAATTCAAGCGCATATTCACGCTGTGAATCGGTGATGGTCATGATAACCGCCTGCTGTGGCGAAAGCCATAATGGCATAGCGCCCGCATAGTGCTCAATCAGAATCCCCAAGAAACGCTCGAAGGAGCCTAAAATTGCGCGGTGAAGCATCACTGGGGTCTTACGCACGCCATCTTCATCAACGTACTGAGCCCCTAAACGTCCTGGCAAGTTAAAATCGAGCTGTAGGGTACCACACTGCCAAACACGATTCAGACAATCACGCAATGCGAACTCAATTTTAGGGCCATAAAACGCTCCCTCACCCGGCTGCAGATCCCACTTCAAGCCCGTCGCATTCAATGCCGCCTCTAGACCTTGCTCAGCCTGATCCCACATTTCGGCTTCACCAAGGAAGTCTTCAGGGCGCGTTGAAAGCTTCAGCTCAACATCTTCGAAGCCAAGCGCTTTATACACCTGCAGCGTTAACGCTATAAAATCTTCAGCTTCAGCTTGAATTTGGCCTTCGGTACAGAAAATGTGCGCATCGTCCTGGGTAAACCCACGTACTCGCATCAAACCATGGAGTGAACCTGAAGGTTCATTACGGTGGCAGCTGCCAAACTCGGCCAAGCGCAGCGGCAGATCACGGTAGCTCTTCAAGCCTTGATTAAAAACCTGCACGTGACATGGGCAGTTCATCGGCTTAACGGCATACTCACGTTTCTCCGACTCTGTCGTAAACATCAGTTCACTGTAGTGTCCCCAGTGTCCTGATTTTTTCCAAAGAGAGAGATCCACCACTTGCGGCGTTTTGATCTCTTGGTAACCGTGTTCACGCTGAATTTTACGCATGTACTCTTCTAATGCCTGGTACATTGTCCAGCCATTAGGGTGCCAAAAGACCATGCCCGGCGCTTCTTCTTGAAGATGAAATAAATCCATTTTCCGCGCTAGCTTACGGTGATCACGCTTCTCCGCTTCTTCCAGCCTCTTCAGGTAGGCTTTTAACTGTTTTTTATCACCCCATGCCGTGCCATAAATACGCGTCAGCATCGGATTAGAGGAGTCACCACGCCAGTAAGCACCCGCAAGCTTGGTCAACTTGAATGCTTTTAAATGCCGAGTATTAGGCACATGCGGGCCACGGCACATGTCCGTGTACTCTTCATGGTGATAAAGACGGATGGTCGCACCTTCGGGAATGTCGCGAATGATCTCTTGCTTATAGGTCTCATCACGCTTCTCAAAGGCTGCCATCGCTTGCTCGCGGTCGACATACTCACGAACAACATCGTATTCATGATCGATCAGCGACTGCATTCTTTTTTCAATGGCTTCCATATCTTCTGGCGTTACCGACTTACCAAAATCGATATCGTAGTAAAAGCCATCATCAATGACTGGACCGATCGCCATTTTGGCATCGGGGTATAGCTGCTTCACCGCGTGCCCAATTAAGTGAGCACAGGAGTGGCGGATAATTTCAAGCCCTTCTTCATCACGGGCAGTAATAATTGAAACGTCTGCATCCTGCTCAATGATATCGGCAGCATCAACCAGCACACCATCAATCTTGCCGGCTACGCAGGCCTTGGCCAAACCAGGGCCAATGGATTCTGCCAGCTGCATAATAGAAAGGGGAGCTTCAAACGTTCTTTGGCTGCCATCGGGCAGTGTTACAATGGGCATTCAGGTATTCCTTGAGCGCAGTGGTGATCCATACCAAGGATCACATTTCGCTATCAATGGTCGGAGAATTAAGCACATCTTGAAGGCTGCCAAGCCTATCAGACTTTATGACTTGGTAAAATAAAACGGGAGGCAATGAGCCTCCCGTTCTGTATCAAAAGATAGATCACTCCAGCAAGCTGGTGCTACCTATTGATGGCGCGATGAATGACTGGATTAGTTCCACTCATCCAGTTCTACACGGCGGTTCTGGAAACGACCTTCTTCAGTGTCGTTAGTCGCCACCGGACGCTCTTCACCGTAACCAACTGCACGCATGCGGTTAGCTTCAACGCCACGCTGGTTCAGGTAAGCAGCCACTGATTCAGCACGACGCTGAGACAGGTCTTTGTTGTACTGATCAGAACCACGAGAATCGGTGTGACCTTCGATGCTTACACGAACGTCAGGGTTGTTAACCAGACGCTCAGCAACACCATTCAGGACATTTTGTGCGTTAGCAGTCAGTTGAGCTGAGTCAAACTCAAAGTTCACTTCACGCAGAACAACGCTTGCCGGGCAGCCCAGTGCGTTGACTTCAACGCCAGCCGGGGTGTCGGGGCACTGGTCACGATAGTCCGGAACGCCGTCGTTATCAGAATCCAGCGGGCAACCATTGGCATTCACTTCAACGCCAGCAGGGGTGCCTGGGCACTGATCGCGGTAGTCCGGCACGCCGTCACCGTCGGAGTCCAGCGGGCAGCCTTCAGCGTCAACAGCAACACCAGCAGGCACTTCGCCGTAGCTCGGGCACTGAGGAGCTACCGGCTCAGGGGTACGATCTGCACACAGCAGACCGCCGATAGCAGCGCCTGCTGCTGCACCCGTGGCTGCGCCAGCGTCTTCATCAGAGCTGCTGCTCGTCGCGTAGCCAATGCTGCCACCGATGATGCTGCCAGCAAGACCACAAACTGCCGGGTGCTGATACCAGCTTTGACCGCTGCTAGCGCTCGCCTGGCCGGAAGACTGGGAGGCTGAGCTAGCACAGCCAGAAAGACCTACTACTAGTGCAGAACCGATTAGCAGGCCAGTTGTTGATTTTTTCATGCAAGACTCCTTCTTGATCCAATGCTGACATGGTCTAAAGACCAAATCTATCCAATGCTTCTTATCGCGAGAGCATCCATTTTTCGCTGTTCTGCTTCAGGATTAGGAATCCCTGCCCCTTGAAACCGAACAAGGTGCCTATCATTAACGTTTCAGCGTTAGAAGGCAACAATGCCGAGATATCAACTTCTTGCCTATACCGACCCTTCCAGCATAGCAAAGCTGACATCGTTGACATTAAAAAATTTTAATGAAGTGCCGAGGGTCCTTTGGTGCGCCACTTGATGACCTCTGCAGCCGCCGCCAGAACCGCCGGGCGCATTTCCTCTTCTACCGCTAAGCGCTCTTTGTCTTCTTGCATTCTTTCCCTAGGCGTCAACTGCTTACGGGCAGAATGTGTTTTTAAATGGCGAGTACGGTTGTATACCTGAGCAAATGCCTCGAACTCAGGACGCTCCGTCAAGCTGGGATCAACAATTTCGAGCAGCACCTTACAACGCCAAGATCCCTCGGTGATATCGACCTGCTCTTGAACAAGCGCACTCACCACGTAATCTAGATTTTCAAGACTGTTTTGCTGTGCGCGCTGCTCTTCATCGAGCCGGAACGCATCGCGTCGTCTTACTTCCTTACGCAGAGAGAAAGCGTAACCACCAAGTGCAGCAACGACCGCAATGGCAATGGCAAGCAGTACAAGTGCAACCGTAGAACTCATAGAGCTCCTTCTCTTCAGTAATAAATAGCTTAACGAGAATTGTACACCGAATCACCTCACGTAGACCAATCTGATTCATGCACCTCAATCTTCACGGCCTCATTAACTCGTAAAAAAGCATCCATTTAGCTGTACAAGGAGGTCATGCTTCCACGCTGTGGTTGCACATGCATCGCTTCTTCTGAATATCGATACCGCCAGCACCACCATGCCCAGCCCATACTGAGCACTAACAGTACAGCGCCCGCCGTATGCAAGAGTGCCAACCAAAGTGGCAACCACAGTAAAACGTTGGCAATTCCAAGTGCTACCTGAGCAAAGTAAGCAACCATGACGACGTTCAGGGCAGTACCGACGGCTTTCAAACCTCGATGACGCCACCAGAGTGCTATCAACGCAGCGCCTAACAATATAGCCCCTATGCGGTGAACCACATGAATAGCCGTACGTGCATCTGCATGCAGTTGACCATGCAAATAGTTAGGCCCAACGGTTTGTGTCAAATGGAAGCCTTCGCTCAAATCCATGCTCGGCCACCACTGTGTATTACAGGTGGGGAATCCTTGACAAGCAATACCAGCATAGTTGCTAGTGACCCAGCCACCCAGCGCGAGCTGGAGTACCAACATCGCTCCAGCGATATACCAAAGCCCACTGGCTTTTTGAGGCTGCCCTATCGAGCCACGCCAAACACGCCTCATACGAAAATGCAGCCAAAAAAACAGCATCAAAACGCTAAGCCCGCCCAGCAAATGTAGCGTTACCACCTGCGGCCATAGCTTTAATGTCACCGTAAAAGCACCAAACGCACCTTGAAAAAGAATAACCACTAATAGCGCCAGACTTAATCGCCATGGATAACCTGCATGCTTTCGCATCGACCAGCCAAGCGCTAATACACTCAGGACAATCAGCCCTAAAAAGCTAGCCACATAACGGTGAGCCATTTCCACCCATGCTTTGAAAGGCTCTAAAGGCGCATCTGGATGACGAAGCGCAGCATGCTCGCTATCAGGCACCACTAAGCGCCCATAACATCCAGGCCAATCGGGGCAGCCCAGGCCAGCATCCACTAAACGTGTCCATGCACCTACTAATATGACGCACGTGGTCAATAGCGTTCCAGCCAGTGTGATTCCTACAAGCCAGCGAAGTCTGCGCTCTTGGTAGGTCTGCATTGCGTTTCCTTACGGCTATGATCAACCGAACGTAGGCTAAATCGGATTTACTTTAAATAGGTGCCGGATATCGTCTAGGATGTCAGAGGTCGATACGTTGGGACTGAAGGCAAGCGCAGGCCTACCCATCGGGTCAAATAACCAAACGGTGTGATCATGGCTCCAAGCGGGTTGATGTTGCCATGCAACGACGGTTTCGCCTGGTAGCGCGGCGTTGCTGCCGCCTATTCTCAGCCGTTGCAGTCTAGCAGCCTCACGCCCTAGAGCACGGTGCAACCGCCACAGCTCGTCTTGCTGCTGTTCGCAACGAGTGCCGCAGTCAAGTACCAGCGTCCACTGCTCTGCGTCAACGACGGAGGCGGTCAACGGCCAATCATCAAGGAGAGGCACATTTGAGATGACCTTCCCGTGCGCCGTATGATCCTGAGGTATCCCTACACTCCAAGTTATCATGCCCCATGCTGTGACAATGGGAGCGGCAAAAATGACAAATAGGAGAGCCACCTTAAGCCTTGGATAACGTACAGGTTGATAATGATGCACGCTAGAACCCCCTTTTATAATTATCACGCCAATCCGTTATTAGTCGGAACCCTCCCAACAGCATGATGACAAACGCGGCTAGTGCCAGCCCCCACCACTGAAAAGCATAGCCAATATGACGGCTCGGCGGCATAACATTTGCCTCCCACCAAGGGGAAAAGACGCCTGTACCCTGTGTAGCATGAAGCCAGCCATCGTGACTAAACGCACCTAATTCGGCCTCCCAAGGCGTTAAGCTCAACTGCTGAAGCCTCACCCCCTCTTGATTGGCACCATAAAGCTGCCCCATTGAATGTGCTTGTTGCCACTCACCAGATACTTCAACCATCCCTTCAGGGGTTGACACAGAAGGCGAGGCTCTGCTGGTACCTGTTTCAATAAAACCACGCTGCACCAGCCAAAGCTGCCCGTGTGTATCTCGTAATGGTGTCAGTACGGCGACGCCTAAGCGACCTTCAACAATACGGTTATCCAAATAAAGCGTGTGCTGCTCTAGATACACGCCTCGCAGATGTACCTCCGAACCCTCTAATGGAGTCTGTTCTGGCTCAACCAGCATAGGGGCCGCGTCTCGCATTGCTAGCAGTTCGCGCTTGTCATCCGCCCTTTCCCACTGCCATAGTCCTAGGAACAAACCTAACACCACTACAACACTCCAAAACACATACCATGCGTACAATCGCGCAGGAAAATAAGAGGGCTTCGTCATGTGGTTAAAACTGCTCATTGCACTCGTGTTTATAGGAATGGTGGCCAGCTTAGCCGCTGGTGCAGGCTTTTTACTTCACGACGATAGCGCCTCTCGACGTCTGATCACATCGCTTAAATGGCGAATTGCGTTAGGGTGCGTGCTGATGGGGTTACTCCTCTTTGGCTTTTTATCAGGCAAACTTGGGTAGCCGACTAAAAAACATAAACAAAGATAAAGAGCCCCACCCACACCACATCCACAAAGTGCCAATACCAGCAGGAAGCTTCAAAGCCGAAATGGTGGTCATTGGCAAAGTGCCCTTTGATAATTCTCACCAACATACTGGCTAAAATAAGCGTACCGATAATGACGTGAATACCATGAAATCCTGTAAGGATAAAAAACGTTGCGCCAAAAATCCCGGCCTCAAGGGTGATGCCGTAATGATGATAAGCTTCGTAATATTCCACGCCTTGGATCACAATAAAGCAAAGCCCGAGCATCACGGTACCTGCTAACCAATTGCGACAGGTCTGGCGATAACCCAGCTTTAACGCTTCATGGGCAACCGTCAGGGTAATGCTCGAAGTGACCAAAATGAGTGTATTGACCAGCGGTAGCTGCCAAGGGCTAAGCACGCTAGTAGGACCCGACACGGCCGCATCAGGTGGGTTGAGTAGCGGCCACTGAGGAACAAACCCCGGCCACAATAGGGCTGAAACGCCTTTTGCCCCCTCCCCGCCTAGCCATGGGATCGTAAAGGTTCGTATATAGAACAGGGCACCAAAAAAAGCCGCAAAAAACATCACTTCTGAAAAGATAAACCAACCCATTCCCCAGCGAAACGAGCGATCCATTTGCGTGTCGTATAATCCACCCATGGATTCATGGATCACATCGCGAAACCACAACCCCATCACACTGATCACGCCTAATAAGCCAATAATGAGTAAGGGTGCTCCTGTATCAAATACCAGCTTAAGACCAATACCTACCATCATAGCGCCCAGCGCAAGCGACCCCAAAATTGGCCATCGGCTAGTTGCCGGAACGTAGTAGCTGCCACTGCTCATATGCTATCCCCCGCCGACTTATTGTTATTGACTGGACTCAACGCAACGCGCTGAACTGGATAAAGGGTATATACCAAGGTGATGGTGTGAATATCTTCCGGCAAATCCCTCGCTAATTGAAATATCAGTGGAATAGTTAGCCGCTCATCCCCTTGTAACTGCTGCTCTTGAAAGCAGAAGCAGCTAACTTTGCGCAGATGCGTTGTGGCGCTAGAGGGAGAGACACTGGGCACCGCTCGCCCCCAACTCTCCCGCTGACTATTGTTGGTAAACGTAAAATCCACTTCAGCGGTTTGGCCTGGATGTACTCGCATCTGGCGTGCTTCAACACTCATTTGCCACGGCAATCCTGCGCTACCACGGGTGATAAACTGTACGGTGATGAAGCGCGACTGATCGATTTCTTCGTGAATAATCGCCTTCGCTGTGGTGTCCACCTTGCCATTTAATCCCGTTATGCGACAAAACACGTCATATAGCGGCACTAAAGCAAAGGCAAAGGCGAACATGCCGATAAGGACTGCCACGGTGCGAATCACGGTGCGTTTAACGCCAGCTTGTTGAGCGCCATTTTCTGTCATTTCACGTCCCCCCAACCATGCACTTGCCTATTAATCATGTGATTGCGCACGGTGAAATACTGGCGGCGTTTCAAAGGTGTGCAGCGGCGCTGGGCTAGGCACGCTCCACTCCAAATCAACTGCACCTTCCCAAGCTTTCGCAGGTGCTTTTTGGCCGCCTCGAACACACAGCACCACTACTAGAACAAAGAGCAACTGCGAAGCGCCGAAGAAGAACGCACCGATACTGGAAAGTAAATTGAAGTCAGCAAATTGCAGTGCATAGTCAGGAATACGCCTGGGCATGCCAGCCAAACCCGCAAAATGCATAGGGAAAAACGTGAGATTCACACCAATAATTGAGCACCAAAAGTGGCACTGCGCTAAGCGCTCATTGGGATAGTGGCCTGTCCACTTGGGC
This sequence comes from Vreelandella lutescens, assembly GCF_014640815.1. Lineage (GTDB taxonomy): Bacteria > Pseudomonadota > Gammaproteobacteria > Pseudomonadales > Halomonadaceae > Vreelandella > Vreelandella lutescens. The sequence goes on from NZ_BMHM01000002.1 coordinate 678,410, forward strand.
AACCAATAATACACCCCTGCCATAATGGCAAAGATCGCTCCAGGAACGAGCACGTAATGGAAATGTGCTACCACGAAATAGGTATCGTGGTACTGAAAATCGGCAGGAGCAATGGCGAGCATGAGTCCTGAAAAACCACCGATAGTAAATAGCACCACAAACGCAAGGGCAAATAGCATCGGAGGTTCAAAGCTGATGGATCCACGAAACAGCGTTGTCACCCAGTTAAATACTTTCACCCCTGTAGGCACAGCAATCAACATGGTGGAGTACATGAAGAAAAGCTCAGCCGTCAGTGGCAGCCCCACAATAAACATATGGTGCGCCCACACCAAAAATGAGAGCAGGGCAATGGCTGCAGTGGCATATACCATCGAGGCATAGCCAAAGAGGGGTTTACGAGCAAACGTAGGAATAATCGCCGATACAATTCCAAATGCTGGCAAGATCATGATGTAAACTTCTGGGTGCCCAAAAAACCAGAACAAGTGCTGGAATAAGACAGGATCTCCCCCACCCGCCGCATCAAAGAAACTCGTACCAAAGTTAATATCCATCAACATCATGGTAATGACGCCTGCCAGTACCGGCATAACCGCAATCAGCAGGAAGGCAGTAATCAGCCATGTCCAAACAAAGAGTGGCATATCCATCATGCGCATGCCGGGAGCACGCATGTTCAGGATGGTAGCGATGATATTAATAGCGCCTAAAATGGAGCTAATTCCGGCAATGTGTAACGCTAGGATAAAGAATGTCGTAGATGCAGGCGCATACGTCGTGGATAAAGGCGCGTAAAAAGTCCAGCCAAAATTTGGCCCACCGCCGGGCATTAGCAGAGTAGAAAGCAGCAGGGTAAAAGCAATGGGCAACAGCCAAAAACTGAAATTATTTAGCCGCGGCAAGGCCATATCAGGCGCCCCAATCTGCAGCGGGATCATCCAGTTAGCTAAGCCGGTAAACGCAGGCATGACGGCAGCGAACACCATAATCAAACCATGCATGGTGGTCATTTGATTGAAAAACTCAGGCTCTACTAACTGCAAGCCAGGCTGAAATAGCTCTGCTCTCACCACAAGTGCAAAAATACCGCCGACAAAAAACATCGTGAGTGAGAAGATCAGGTATAGCGAGCCAATTTCTTTATGGTTGGTGGTTAACAGCCAACGCATGACACCTTTAGGGTGAGCGACGTGGGCATGGTGCTCTTGAGACGGTCCACCAGCCACAGCAGTCGAGCTATGCTGCAGGGAGTGTTGTGGAGGTAGTTTAGGCGCCATGTGTCTCTCCGCATACGTTATTGTTTTATTAGTGGAAATTAAGCAATACTTATTGGGTGATCAGCTCGGCTACTGCAGCTGGCTGTACGACGTCGCCAGTATCATTACCCCAGGCGTTACGTGTATAGGTCACAACAGATGCAATTTCTACGGGATTGAGTGTGCTGCGGAAAGCTGGCATAGCCGCACCAGATACGCCGTTAATAATGCGATCCAAGTGCCAATCAAGATCATCAATTAGCTGCTCGTTACCGGCCAGTGCTGGAAAAGCAGGCATTGCGCCCTGGCCTTCACTTTGATGGCAAGAAGAACAAATGGATTGATACACCGTCTCGCCTCGTGCCATTAGCTCTTCCAGAGCCCATTCGCGATCAACGCCCATCGCTTCTTGCTCAGCAGCTTCTTTGCGCTCTGCAAGCCATATTTCATAATCAGCTTCCTCCATGGCATGCACAACAATTGGCATAAAGCCATGATTCACACCGCACAGCTCAGCACACTGACCACGGTAAATACCGGGTTCGTTGATCTGGACCCAATTTTCATTAATAAAGCCAGGAATGGTGTCCTGCTTGACGGCTAGCTCAGGTACCCACCATGAGTGAATAACATCATCCGAGGTCATCAGAAAACGTACTTTGCGATTAATGGGCAGCACCAGCGGCTCATCGACATCTAATAGATAGTGCTCACCCCGCTCGGCCTCGCCGCGAATCTGCTCACGAGACGTGCTGAGATTGGAGGTAAAAGCAACATCCTCGCCGAGATACTCGTAGCGCCAGCGCCACTGCTGCCCAGTGATCATAATGTCCAGGTCTGCCTCGGAGGTGTCATACATATTTTTAAGCGTGGCAGTCGCCGGTACCGCCATGCCCACTAAAATCAAAATGGGAATAGCCGTCCAGAGCACTTCGACCGACGTATGCTCATGAAATTGTGCAGCTTTCGCGCCTTTAGAGTGGCGATAGCGAAACAATGAGTAGAACATCACACCAAACACGATGACGCCAATCACGACACAAACCCAAAATATGGTCATGTGTAGGCCAAAAATATCGCGACTGATGTCAGTAACACCCACCGGCATATTCCAACTGCTCGCGTGGGCTTGAGAGAGAGTTGCAGCACTGGTAACGGACAGTAGCCATCGCCACGGTAGGCGCATAGAAACCTCCTTTATTATTGTTGTGCTCGCCAACCTTTTTATTAGGTCAGGATTAAGTGTTATTGATCAGTATAGAAAACATGTGGCATTCGTCACGTACTACTAGCGTGATGTGTCTCAACGCATCATCCTGCAGCAAATATCGCAATACCTGCTAAGAGCAGCACAAATATAAGGGTCACCAGCACCGCCACAATGATGAAAACTGCCGGCTTACCGGTTGAGAAATCATGCTGGCGCTGGCGGTCATTCTGAACGCCTAGCAACGCTGCCAACACTGATTTGACCACTGGCCACATAGCGCCCCCTCTTAAGACTGGAATTTTTCATTCTCAATTTGGCAACTGGCCTGAAGCACTCAGCTATAGTTGAGGATAGGCAATTTTTTGAATCGTGCTGCCCTAAAAAGCAGCGGGATAAGAAAGGAGTACGTCATGAAGGCGAAAGAAGCAGTGCCATCTCCCACCCACTTTTTTCAGCTGACACCCAGGGAGTGGCAAGACTATTATTTGCAGAGTGCGCAACCACTGTTGCGACTGCAGTTAATCTGGCTTGAGAACATGACACAGGCTATACAGCTCGAGGCTGATTTATTTCACGCCATTACCCAAAGCAACATTACGTTGATGCAGTGCCTCACGCAAAACCCCAAGCGTTGTACACACGCTGAAATGAACGAACACTATCACTCCTGGGCAAAAATGTTGACCGATGCCCATGCAGAGCGTATCGCAGGAGTAACCCAGCTGTCGCACGACTTTCGACGCTGCCTGTGGGAGGAAATCTAGCGATGCAATTAAGCTTGCGGCGGATAGCGAGGCAATTCACACTACGCGCATTACCTCGCTAAAATCGCAATGGACTGTTAATGGAGCCGTATATGCCCACACCTCGTGGAGTGGTTTCCCGCCACTTGTGTTTCACCTTGTTGCTGCTTTTATCCCTCGCTGGCTGTACCACATATACATGGCCAGATGGCTCTCAAGAGACCGTACTGGGCGTGGTACCTGAAGATGAGAACCGCCGCTATGAAGAGCCCCGTGCCGATGGCGTTCGTTATCGCAAGCCGGGCGATATCCCGCAATCATCTTCAGAAGATGAGTAAAACAACTGATTATTGACCCAGACGACGCTTGGTATACGCGGTCGCTGGAGCAGTGAAGGGGTCTTCTGGCCAGGGGTGCTTAGGATAGCGACCACGCATCTCCTTGCGTACTTCTGAATAACCGTTTAACCAAAAGCTGTGCAAATCTTGTGTCACTTGCAGCGGCCTCCGTGCAGGAGAGAGCAAGTGAAGCGTTACCGTCACACGCCCACCGACGACCGTGGGCGTTGCTTGCCAGCCAAAGGCTTCCTGTAACTTTAGCGCGAGCACAGGTGCCCCACCCTCGCGGCAGGGTGAGTAATCTACATTAATGCGGTTGCCGCTGGGTGCGACGATAGAAACAGGCGCTAACCGCTCCAATTCAGTCTGCTGCTCCCAATCGAGGGTGTTCAGTAAGTAGGTGTGAAAGGGCCGTTTTTCCAGTTGACTTAAGCGAGTAACGCCAGCCATGTAGGGGCCTAGCCATGTCGTCAGGATGCTTAGTAGCGCAGGCGTTGACCAGTCATACCACCGCTCATCATGTATCTTCAGTAGTGCCATGCGCCCCTGCAATTGCAATACATGTTCGTTAAGCAGCATCGTTGGTCGCTGTTTAAGTGCCGCTATTAATGCGCTTTCAACCGCTTCGGCAGGCAATTGCTGCAGTGGGCGCGAGGCTAACACAAGCTCTCCATAGCGCTGAACAGCGTCGCCCACCAGTTTGCCCTGCTCCTCCGACCACGTAATACGCTCTTCCCACGCTTGGGTGGTGGGATAAAGGCTGACTAAAGTCTCTTTAGTGATGGCTTCAGCGACATAGATATTGGCTTCACTTGTCGCGCTCTCTACGTTAACCGCCACTATGAAAGCAGCCTGGGCCAGCGGATGGCTCGTGGGCAGTGTGGCTGTTTTGCCATTAGCAAGTTTGAACCGCCCTGGTTGGAGTTGTTGAGCAATGCGGTCTGGGTACGCTACGGCAAGCAGCGCACCTAGGGGTTCAAAAGCCAGACTCTTTGGCAATGATGTATTCATGAGCCGTGAAAGCCGCTTAACCTCTTGTCTCCATTGGGGAAAGGCCGATGGCTGGTCAATACGCTGTTGCACGGCATCACGCAAGCTGCCCTGGATACGCTCTCTTCCCTCTAGCAAGGCTGCTAGTGCGCAGGCAAGCGGCATCGCCTCTAGAGACATAGCGTTTATGAGCATCGCTGCCAAACGAGGCTCGAGCGGTAATTGAGCACTCTGCCGGCCTAGCGGCGTCAGCATACCGGCCGCGTCAATCAAGTGGAGCTGGCGAAGTAACGATTGGGCGCTATTCCATGCACCCTCTGGCGGTGGCGAGACCCAAGAAAGCTCCCGAGGGTCACGCGCCCCCCATAGCGCCAGCTCCAATGCTAGTTTAGATAGATCCGCCTGCAGCATCTCAGGCTCACCATAAGGCACTAATGGCTGCTCGGATGCCCACAGGCGATAACAAACGCCCGGTTGCTGCCTACCCGCTCGACCTCGCCGCTGGTCAGCACTCGCCCGATTGACCCGCCGAGTAGTGAGTCGCGTCAGCCCAGTGCGAGGATGAAATAGCGGCACCCGTTCCAAACCAGCATCAACCACGCTATTCACACCATCAACGGTCACACTGGATTCAGCAATGGCGGTTGACACAATCACTCGCTGGCGTGTTGCATGAGGCTTTAATGCCGATTGCTGGGCATCGATTGGCATTCTGCCATGCAGCGCTCGAACCTCAATGTCCATACCACTGCGTTCAAGCATGTTTACGAGCTGAGAAATTTCCGCAACACCCGGCAGAATGATCAACACATCGCCACCGCCCTCGCGTGCCACTGCTTCCTGAGTGACGCGCAGCGCAGCCCTCTCCAAAGGTTCTGAAGCGGCCACGGGGCGATAATGCGTTTCCACTGGAAATTCGCGGCCAACACACTCAATCACAGGTGTGGTATGCCCCAATACGTCTTTTAACGCCGTAACATCCAACGTGGCTGACATGACGACGAGGCGAAGGTCATCGCGGACACTCTCCTGCACATCAAGCGCTAGCGCCAGTCCCAGGTCTGCCTCGATGCTTCGTTCATGAAATTCATCGAAAATAATTCCCGCCACCCCTTCCAACAAAGGGTCATCTTGCAGCATCCGCGTCAGCACACCCTGAGTCACCACTTCAAGCCGAGTCGCGGGGCCCACCTGGCTATCGCCACGCATACGATAACCAATCGTCTCACCCACCTGCTCATTCAACTGAGCTGCCATAAACGTGGCGACAAGGCGAGCGGCGACACGACGTGGCTCAAGCAGTAACAGCCGCTGCCCCTTCGCCCATTCGCTTGATAGCAACGTTAACGGAACGCGGGTCGTTTTACCGGCACCCGGCTGCGCTACCAGCATAAGTCGCGGGTATTCTGCTAACGACGCCTGAATAGCGGCTAAATGCTGCTCGATAGGAAGCGATGTCGTCATAGGTAAGCGTGTGCGACCGGGGGAGTTCGGGCGATACCGCAACCTTTCAGGATCACGTGCTCCAAAAACTCACAGATAGAGGCCAAATCAGCATCGCTGAGCACCTCTTCGCCCAGAATGCCGCTAATTTGCGCGCTGTACTCGGTGTAGTGCTGAGTGGCAGACCAAATCAAGAAAATCAGCCAGCGCGGATCGACATCATCCATTTTTCCCTGCTGAGACCACTGACGAATAATCGCCGCACGGGAAGTCACCCACTCTTTCAGCTCGCCCGACAAATACTCTTTTAGAAAAGGTGCCCCGGCCAATATCTCAGCAGCAAACAGCTTTGACCCTTCGGGATAACGTTGGCCAAGCACCATTTTGGTACGAATAAAATCGCTAAGCACCTGCCCTGGGTCGCTCTCCGCCGTAATATCTTCCAGCACCGCATTCCAGCGGCTCATCATGCGGTTGAGCAAACGCACGTACAGCGCTTGCTTGCTGCCCATGTAATACAGGATGTTGGCTTTTGGCAGCTTGGCTTGGTCTGCAATCGCCTGGAGGCTGGCACCACGATACCCATGTTGAGAAAACACCTGCTCCGCAGCGCTTAATATGGTCTGTTCAATACGATCTCTGCTGGCGTTTTCTTGGTTCGCGGTATCCGCTGTCATTCCATAAGCTCCTGTCTTAATCCCTGCGGCATGCTGTCGAGGTAATGTGTTTGAGAAGGCATGCTTTATAGGCGTGCAATGGTCTGTTAAATGCCCGCTTCTCGTGCATGTCAGATCTCATTTAACAAAGTCTTGCAAGGTGCGCCATTTTGTCCCAAGCTCAATATTATTGACCGATCGGTCAGAACAATCATAACGGAGTTTGGCATGGCTACAATTGAGTTTTTGCTCAATGGCACCCCGACCCAATGTCACGTGCCCCCTGACACCAGTATTCTAACGCTGTTACGTGATCATTTGGGGATGACAGGTACGAAAGAGGGCTGCGCATCAGGTGACTGCGGCGCGTGTACCGTTGCGATCAAAGGCAATAACGACCCCCACTTTGCGAGTATCAATGGGTGTATTACGCCCGCCCACCAGTTACATGGTCAGCATTTGCTGACGGTAGAAGGTTTGGCTGCTAACGGAGAGCTACACCCAGCACAGCGCGCCATGGTGGAGTGCCACGGCAGCCAGTGCGGTTTCTGCACCCCCGGCATCGTGATGTCACTATTTACGCTACATACTCAGCAGCAAACGCACCCCGCCCCACTGACTCCAGAGCGGCTTGAGGCGGCCCTAGGCGGTAACTTATGCCGTTGCACAGGGTATCGGCCTATTCGTGATGCGGCGCTTAGCATGCAGGAAGTGCCTTGGAACGCCCCGCAGTGGATTGATGCCTGCCAGCCCACTCAAACGCTGCTTTCAGCCCCTCAATCGAATACCAATGACATCGACCTCTTTGCCCAACCCAGCACGCTCAGTGAGCTGACGGAACTACGTCGACGCTACCCCTCTGCGCGCCTTGTGGCAGGTGGCACTGACCTGTGGTTGGAAAGCACGCAGCGCTTAGCGGTGCTGAATCAATTGATTGACGTCACTCGCGTCGAAGAGCTTGGCCGTATTGAAGAGAGCCCCTTTAATGAACAGCCAGGCTGGTGGGTCGGCGCAGGCGTGACCTATTCACAGCTCGAGCCTTTGTTCGCGGCTAATTACCCGGCCTTCGCCCACCTGCTTCATCGGCTAGGTTCTCAGCAGGTGCGTAACCGCGGCACGCTAGGTGGCAATATTGCCAACGCTTCCCCTATCGGCGATACCCCGCCGGTACTGCTGGCGCTCAACGCTTGGGTTGAGCTGGCTAATCAGGATGGCACCCGCACGCTCCCGCTTAGCGATTTTTTCCTCGATTATAAAAAGACAGCGTTAGCCGCCGATGAAGTCGTGAGCCAAATTTTCATACCCCGGATGGCTGAGGATGCGACGCTTAAGGTATGGAAGCTTTCCAAACGGCGTGAAGATGACATCTCTGCCGTACTAGGCGCTTTTCATTACCGGCTCGTTGATGGTGTATTAAGCGATGTGCGTATTGCGTTTGGCGGCATGGCGGGTGTTCCTAAACGAGCGTTAAAGGCAGAAGCCGCGTTAACAGGGCAGCCTGTCACGCGAGAAAGCTTTCAAGCCGCACAGCGGTCACTCGCTGACGAATTTCAGCCGATGAGCGATGTTAGAGGCAGTCAGCACTATCGTCAGCAAGCGGCAGCCAATCTATTTGAGCGCCTATATCTTTCGCTTTCGGCACCCACACAAGAGGTCATGCTCCATGCGTACGCTCACTAAGCTGGACGGTGATAGCAGCCGCGCACGCCGCGAGCTGCATGACCATATCCAAGGCTCTAGTCCGCTGGCACGCCATACCGTTGATAGCCAAGGGCAGCGCCAAGCAGGCACTTCTAGCTTCCACGAAAGCGCAGAAAAGCACGTCACCGGCAAAGCCGCTTATATTGACGACATTAAAACGCCTCAAGATGCCCTACACGTGGCCCTTGCCCTCTCGCCGGTCGCTCACGGTCTTTTGACAAAACTTGAATTGGAAAGCGTTAAGCAAGCCCCTGGCGTTGTTGATGTGATTACCTTTCACGATGTACCGGGGCACACGGATATAGGGCCAGTATTTCCAGGCGACCCTATCTTTGTCGAGCAGGAGATCAGCTACGCGGGCCAGTGTCTTTTCGCCGTGGCGGCGACCTCCTTACAGGCCGCTCGCCAAGCCGTTAAGCTCGCTACATTACACATCGACGAACAGCCGGCAAGCCTCGACCCCGTGGCTGCGGCTGAGCGGCATGACGTTGTTCGTCCCACCCATACCCAGCAGCGCGGTGACTGGCAGACTGCTTTAAAGCAGGCCGATCAGATCATTGAAGGCGACCTGTTTGTAGGTGGGCAAGAGCACTTCTATTTGGAAGGACAGGCGTGCATCGTCGTGCCCACTGAAGATGAAGGGGTCATGGTCTACACCTCTAACCAGCACCCCAGTGAGACTCAAAAACTCGTTGCTGAAGTGTTGGGCATCCCCTTTCACGCTGTCACCGTAGAAGTACGTCGCATGGGGGGCGGCTTTGGTGGCAAAGAGACCCAGGCATCCCCCTGGGCGTGTATCGCCGCCCTTATTGCCCGCCGCACCGGAAAAGCTACCCGGCTACGCTTGCCACGCAGCGAAGATATGCGCGCTACAGGAAAACGCCACCCTTTCCATAACCGTTACCAATTAGGTATCGATAGCCAAGGCGTTATCCAGGGCGGTGATATCACCGTGATTGGCGATTGCGGCTACTCACCCGATTTATCTGATGCGATTGTTGACCGGGCTATGTTTCATGCCGACAACGCCTACTCGTTAGGAGACGCGCGGGTAACCGGGCATCGTGCCAAAACGCATACGGCATCGAACACTGCCTTTCGTGGCTTTGGCGGCCCACAAGGCATGATGGTGATTGAAGCGGCCATGGATGATATCGCCCGCCGCGTCGGCGAAGACCCTCTAACGATTCGAAAGCGAAACTTTTATCGTGAGGGGCGAGATGTTACCCACTATGGTCAGCAGGTCGATCAAAAAAAACTATTGCACACGCTGGTTGAAAGCCTAGAAACCAGTAGCGATTACTGGACGCGCCGCCAGCAAATCCGCGATTTCAACACCGCCAGCCCCGTGATTAAAAAGGGCCTCGCGCTGACGCCCGTTAAATTTGGGATCTCATTCACGGCCCAGCACCTTAATCAAGCAGGTGCATTGCTACATGTCTATACCGATGGCAGCATCATGATTAACCATGGCGGCACCGAAATGGGCCAAGGGTTGCACACCAAAATTTGCCAAGTGGTTGCTCGCGAATTGGGCCTAGATTTAGAGAGCGTGAGAATCAGCGCCACCCGCACGGATAAAGTGCCTAATACCTCACCCACCGCCGCGTCGAGCGGTGCCGACCTCAACGGCATGGCTGCGCGTGATGCCGCAAGCAAACTGCGCGAGCGGCTGTTTGAGTTTGCCGCTGAGCACTTTGACGGCGGCTTAGATAGAGAAGGTATGCGCTTAGAAGGTGGCATGCTCATCGCTGGCATGGGCGAAAGTGAGCGCCGGATCCCTTGGGGGGAGCTCGTTCAAACCGCCTACTTGAACCGTATTTCGCTGTCTGAAAAAGGCTTTTATGCCACGCCGTTAATCCATTACAACCGAGCGACAGGTCAAGGCCGCCCTTTTTACTACTACGCGTTCGGCGCGGCAGTGGCGGAAGTGAGCGTTGACACGCTCAGCGGCGAGTACTTGGTTGATCGTGTCGACATACTGCACGATGTGGGCAACTCGCTGAACCCTGCCATTGATATTGGCCAAGTAGAGGGTGGCTTTATTCAAGGCATGGGCTGGCTAACCAGTGAAGAGTTGAAATGGAACGCTAAGGGGGTACTGGTGAGCGATGGCCCAGCCACGTATAAAATCCCCACCTACGGCGACTTACCCCGCGTATTCAATGTTGACCTGCTAGAAGGCCACCCCAATTCCATGGCGAGTCTTTACCGTTCAAAAGCAGTGGGAGAACCGCCTTTTATGCTCGGTATATGCGTATGGTCTGCGCTACGAGATGCGCTTGCTTGTTTGACGGATTACCGCACCTCTCCTCACTTGGACACGCCAGCCACGCCCGAAAGAGTGATGCTAGCCGCCCATGCGATTAGGAAGAAGGCACTATGACCGAAACATGGCACGCGGCGCTGCATCGCTTGCAACGGAGCGGGATACCCCATGTGCTGGCAACGCAGGTGACCAGTGCAGGATCGACTCCCCGGGAGCCGGGTGCGCGAATGGTGGTGACCGCCGATGAGATTTTCGACACCTTAGGGGGCGGAACATTTGAGTGGCAAACCACCCAAGCGGCTCGAGATTTGTTGCAGCAAGGCAGTTCTGGCTTCCACTTAGAAGCCTTTTCACTAGGCGGGCGCAGTGGTCAGTGTTGCGGCGGTTTTGTGAACGTGCTGCTAGAAGTATTTCCTGGTGCATCTAGTTACATTGCCCTGTTTGGTGCCGGTCATGTCGGGCGCGAAATCGCCAAACTCAGCGCGCCGCTACCCTGGCATATTGATTGGTACGACAGTCGCGACAATATGTTTGGCATACAGGATCAACAGCAGCCGAGGCTGCACTGCCACTCACTGACTAGCCCTCAAGAGAGCGTTTCAGCCCTGCCACCCCACAGCCATGTGCTAGTGCTCACCCATAATCATGATGAAGACTACGCTCTGATCGCAGCGCTGATTCAACGCCCGGATATTGCGTCTATTGGGCTCATTGGCTCCGACAGCAAATGGTCTAGCTTCCAAAGCCGACTGAAGCGTGATGGCCATACGCCTGAAGCCATACAACGGGTGCGCTGCCCTATCGGTGCTGTTCATGACACAAAGCTCAGCAATAAAACCCCCTACGCGATTGCGATGACGGTAGTGACTGAGCTTCTTTGGCTAACCGATCAACCCACACTTGATCAAACACGCGGGCTTAAGCCTGCTGCCCTGCGTGCCCTATTTAACGATACTGCGACACATCAGAGTTGATATGACTTCTTTTACCGATACGTTTATTCGTGCTGAACTGGTGAGTTTTGCCAGAGACCCCGGCGAAGACAACTTGCCTCAACCAGGCAGCCTTGAACACTACGGTGATGGCCTATTATGGTTAAAAGGTGGTCATATACATGGGGTGGGGCACTACGCTGATCTTATTAGCCAATTACCTACAGACAGCCAAGTACTCGATTATCGCGGCAAACTGATCATGCCGGGGTTTATTGATACCCACGTGCATTACGTTCAGCTAGATATCATGGCCTCTTACGGTCGCCAACTGCTGGACTGGCTGAATGACTATACCTTTCCTGAAGAGTGCCGATTTGCAAACCATGCTCATGCAGAGGCACTTTCCAATGCGTTTATAGATGAAATGCTCCGAGCTGGGACAACAACCGCCCAGGTCTTTGGCTCCAGCCATCCGGGCTCGGTAGATGCGTTCTTTACTGCTTGCCAAAAACGTCAGCTGCGCATGCTGGTAGGAAAAGTCTTGATGGACCGCAATGCACCTGACGCGTTGATGGATGGCGCATCAGGCATTGTGGATACGGAGCGCCTAATCGAAGATTGGCACGGTAACCAACGCCTCGGATACAGTGTCACTCCACGATTTGCCCCCACCTCCACCAAGGCTCAGATGGATGCGGCAGGCGCACTGCTACGCAATGATCCTACTCTCTGGCTACAAACGCATCTAGCCGAAAACAGTGGAGAACTCGACTGGGTGGCTGAACTTTTTCCTGGCAGCCGAGACTACCTATCCGTTTATGAACAAGCAGGCTTAGTCGGCCCACGCAGCACGTTTGCCCATGGTATTCATCTTGATAACGGCATGCGTAAACGCTTGGCAGAACGTGGCGCTAACATTGCTTTTTGTCCAAGTTCGAACCTGTTTTTAGGCAGCGGCCTTTTTGATAGGGAGGCTGCCCATGAGACTGGAATGGCGTATACCTACGCCAGTGATATAGGTGCAGGGACTGATTTATCAGGCTTTGGCACCTTAAAAAGTGCTTACCAGGTCGGCCAACTGCGCGGTCAACCGCTAACTGCTTGGCAGGGTTTCTATGGATTAACCCATGGCAATGCAAAGGCGCTTTCACTTGACAATCATGTTGGCCAGTTGGCACCTTCCTACGAAGCAGACTTTGTCGTCATTGACCCTCAGGCCACCTCACTCCTTAAACGTCGCACTCAACACTGCACGACGCTTGGAGAACGTTTATTTGCCTTAATGATGCTGGCTGACGATCGCGCTATTTATGAAACCTGGGCGGGAGGCCGCTGCCAACACCGCAGGGATTAATACCAGCGACTGTTTGATGGTCAACCCAGCCGCCCCTAACGGGCGGCTTTTTTATCAGCAGTTTCCGCACGGGGCTAACGCCCATAGCAAAAAGCCCCGAACACAGCGTGTTCGGGGCTTTTCTTCGGCGCAACAAAAAACCCAGCCTATTGGCTGGGTTTTTTGCAGTATAAGTGCCTGACGATGACCTACTCTCGCATGGGGAGACCCCACACTACCATCGGCGCTAAGCGGTTTCACTTCTGAGTTCGGCAAGGGATCAGGTGGTTCACGCGTGCTATGGTCGTCAGGCGTAACGGGTAATGCATATCATGCTGATGCGTCGGTAACGTGTTTTGTGATCGTCTCTTGTCAGCAAGCATCTTGGCTCACTGCTGCGTATCCGGTTCTCTGAGTGCATTCACACTCATCGTTACTACTGCGACCAGACCCCTTGGGTGTTATAGGGTCAAGCCTCACGGGCCATTAGTACACGTTAGCTCAACGCCTTGCAGCGCTT